>NZ_CP060139.1:2137500-3337500 GCF_014524565.1 Croceimicrobium hydrocarbonivorans
AGAACAATGTGTATTATGACTTCCAAGCTCGCTTTAACGATGTTCAGAAGGACACCTTGAATGTGAAGGTGGTAGATGGTCGCATTTATGATGTGGTACTGCCAAACCGTGCATGTAATGCCTTAGGACTCTAATCAACCAAACACCATCAAGCGAAATGAAAAAGTCAATTTTAAGTATCGTAATGGGCTTGGTATTCCTGGCCCCTGCAGTTGCGCAAGTGAGCAGTACAGATTCAACTGCGACTAAAGCAAGTTCTACCGAGGATCTTTATCCAATGTGGCAAAATCGCCACGCCATCGCAATCAGCGCTGGCTTACCCGGATTTGGATTGGAATATGCCTATAACCTTAATCGCAGCTTAAACCTGCGTGCGGGCTTCTTGGCCTTCACCTTTAATGATTACAATACTGACATGGATATTTCCGGTCAGTCTGTAAATGTGAATGCCAATCTTACTTCCACCGTATTCGACATTATGCTCGAGTATCAGCCATCTACTCGTTCATCATTTAAACTGGTAGCCGGTTTAGGTTATTTGAACAATGTTGGATTAAATACCTTGATTCTTCTTAATGATGATATCGGTTACGGTGATTTGGTAATCGATAATGAAGAGATTGGTGATATCGACCTTACCGTTTCCTGGACAGGCGTAGCTCCTTATATGGGCTTTGGCTTTGGTCGTGCTATTCCTAAGAAGCGTGTGGGATTCGGTATTGAGGTAGGTACTTACTATGCCGGTGGTCCTAGTGTAGATATCGATGCCAGCGGAATGTTGGAGAACACTTCTGAAGAAGAAGCTGAATTAGAGGATAACTTATCTTCTTATGCTTGGATGCCACGCGTTATGGCGCGTTTGGCCATCAAGCTCTAAGCTTGAAAATAATTTAAGATATGAGCCCGGTTCTATTGGACCGGGCTTTTTTTATAATTGAAAATCAAGGGTTTGGGATTTATTTGGGTTTAATTCAATGTTCTAGGTTTACTGCCCAATCCAGGCAATAGTGTTTCTGTGCTAATTTGCAGGCAGTTTAGAAAGTTCATAAATGTACTTGTCTGAATTAAGACCAATTATTATTTAACCCCTACTCACTAGATGAAGAAGTCTATTCTTTCGCTAATGGCCCTGACCTTGATCTCGGCCGCCTGCACCCCAACGGATGACATTCTGGATGATTTTCAAGTACACATTAGCCCTACATTTTATAAGTATGTAGTGGAAATCGATGTCGAAGATCTTACCGATCCGGAAACTCCAATTAACGGAACCGTGAATGTAAGCTTAAGTGGCCCTGATGCCGATGCGATTTACAATATTGATGGTACCAAGAATTTCCAAATAAACTTTGGAACCTTACAATTAATGGTAAGCAAGGACGCTGAGCCTACTCCAAGCAATCCTTTGGACTTTAAAGTTCACTTTGAGGCTAATGGCTATAAAAGCACCGACCTCTCTTTTAGCATTGCTGAAGAGGACTATTACCTTGCGGACAATGCCCGTATGTTGAACTTAGCTAATTTACCAAGCTCTATTGGTAGCACCTCTGCCAATGGTAGTATCGATCCTAATACCAATCAATTGGCACAGCCTTTAGTGGTAAATGCAGGTTCAGCAGACAGCTTGGCTAAAATTAAGCTGACCGTTCCTACTGATGTTAAATTCTTGGATGCCGACGGTAATGAGATTGTTGGTAAAAGAGGCGGTACCGGTTTAAATGTAAACATCTTAAGCCTTTCTGATACTAGTGAAGCGGCACAAGCTGCATTCCCCAATGGTACCGGTTTAATCCAAATAGTGCAAAATGAAGATGGTACTATCGACACCTTATTATTGGACCACGCCGGAACCTTCGATATCAATATGGATCTTGATGGAACCCCGGTGCGCGCTTTTTCCGGAGGCAAGACCACCGGTGGAGTAGCGGCCCGTATTCCAATCGATCCTGATGCAACTAATGAGGAGTTTAATCGTGCTTTTCAGGAAGGTGATTCTGTAAGCTTATTGAGCCTTTCGGAAGGAGATAACGCCTGGATTGAAGATGATCGTTCTTATGTAGTAAAGAAAGATCCTGTTACATCTGAACTGTACTTTGAATCTACCCTTGAGCATTTAAGTTACTATCGCAGAAAGAGTAGAAAAAAATTCAAGCCAGTAAAGCATTACCTGGGAGTAGGTGCCTATTATACTCCGGGTGTTTCTGCTAATTCCGGGGCAATTAGTGGCTCAATTCGCGCTACTTATGAGAAGACTTCCAGATCAGGAAAGGTTAGACGTCGCCATGTGAGTTTAAGAGGAAATTTTGGTCCCGATTTCAGAAGAAATCGCAGAAAACGTTATGCGTCTTATGCACAGGATGTTCCCGTTTTCCAGCCTCTTTCCGGAATTTCATCTTCCGCTTTTAACTTTAGTACCGAAACTCAAACCATTGGTAAATTTGAATACAGGGTGTTAAAAATGGTTCCAAAGAATCAGCCTGTATCTATTGGTTATCGTTTATACTGTGGTTCCAGCAATACCTTGGTTTCTCCTCCTGCTGGTGTGAAAATGTACTATCGTAAGCATAATTCAGGTGCACCATTTGCCCACTTGTACACCTTTACCAACGAAAACTTATCCACTACCTATGCTACTTTCCCAGCTTTAGAGAAAAATGAGTTTTATGATTTCCAGGCGCGCTTTAATGATGTGCAAAAGGATACCCTGAATGTACAAGTTGTAGATGGTCGCGTTTATGATGTGATCATGCCTAACCGCGCATGTAATTCCTTAGGACTCTAATTGAACCAAGACCAATAAACGAAATGAGAAAGTCAATTTTAAGTATTGTATTGGGTCTGGTTTTTATGGCCCCTACATTTGCACAAGATTCAACCGCTGCTAAAAAAGCTGCCACTGATGAATTATATCCATTGTGGCAAAATCGCCACGCCATTGCCATCAGCGGCGGATTGCCCGGCTTTGGTTTGGAATATGCCTATAACTTAAATCGTAGCTTGAATTTAAGAGCCGGATTTTTAGCTTTTACCTTCAATGACTTCAATACGGATATGGATATTTCCGGTCAGTCAGTAAACGTAAATGCCAATCTTACTTCTACCGTTTTCGACATTATGCTCGAGTATCAGCCTTCTACCCAGTCTTCCTTTAAACTGGTAGCGGGTTTAGGTTACTTGAATAATGTAGGACTTAACACCTTGATTCTCCTGAACGATGATATCGGTTACGGTGATTTAGTAATCGATAATGAAGAAATCGGTGATATTGACCTTACCGTAAGCTGGACTGGCATTGCCCCTTATATGGGCTTTGGCTTTGGTCGTGCGGTTCCTAAGAAACGCGTTGGCTTTGGTATCGAATTAGGTACTTATTATGCTGGCGGTCCTAGTGTGGATATTGATGCCAGTGGTATGTTGGAAAACACCTCTGAAGAAGAGGCAGAGTTGGAAGATAACCTTGGTTCCTATGCTTGGATGCCTCGCCTTATGGCGCGATTGGCCATCAAGTTATAAGGAGAATATAATGGTGATTATAGCGCCCGGCCTATTTTGGTCGGGCGTTTTTTTTAGAAGGGCAAGTCAATACAGAAAGCTTTGTAGCCCTGCTTTTGCTGTAAATAAAGTCTACCGCCATGCGCCATGATGATCTTGCGGGAAAGACTTAAGCCAATTCCGGAGCCCCTTTTCTTAGTGCTGAAAAAAGGAAGGAAGATTTGATCCTGCATACTTTCTTCAACCGCAGGTCCACTGTCGATCAGCTTCAAATAATGATAGCCATCGCCTTGATCCAATTCTAAGGTCAATTGGCTACTTTGATTTTGAAGCATGCTTTCCATAGCATTGCGAATCAGGTTTAATAATACCTGGCTCATCAAATCGTGATCGGCATAGAGGCTTCGCTGCCCTTGAATAATCCGAAGTTCTAGCTCCATGCCGGCATCTTTCAATTCCGAAGCCGCTAAAGTTTGCACTTCGGCCAGAAAAGTGGGCCAGTGAATTTCACTTTTTTGCAAGCGAGGTAAACGAGCAAAGCGCGCATAGCGTTCTACAAAACTCATTAGGCCCTCACTGCGTCGCTTAATAATGCTGGCGGTGCTTTGCAAGTCTTGAAATTGCTCTTCCTTCAATTCATAGTTACCAGCACTATTGGCCTCAATTTGCAAATGATGTCCCAAGGTATCGGCCAGTGAATTAATCGGGCTCACTGAATTCATAATTTCATGGGTGAGCACATGCAGGATTTTTTCCAAAGTTTCATTCTCCTGCTCTTCGAAATGCTTTTGCTGATTGCTTAAAACCAGGAGTTTTAATTCGTGGCCCTCCCGAATGACCGGCACTTTTTGAATAAGCCAATTTTGCTTTTCACCATCATAACGGAGCTGTACCAGACGCGAATTTTCATTTGGCGATTCGAGGAGCTTCTTTAGATAGGGGAATACTTGGGGCCAATCCTCCGCCGACATATGATGCCGCATCCCCGGAAGGGAGTCAACCTCCGGCTTTAGGTTTCGCAAGGATCCATCTGCTTCCAATAAAATAAGATGAAAAGGTAGTTGCCGTAAGATATCAGTGAGCAGTTCAGTTTGACTCTGTTTTTGAGATTTGTACTGCCTTAGCTGACCCAGCCATACATTTAAGAGCCGGTATAATTCTCGTCGGCTACCGCCGCTCTTTTGTTCTGGCCAGTAAAAATTGTAGTCACCAACCTCACTGTTACGCAGTGCATTTTGCAGCTCCCTTTCGGTGCTTTGCAGTCTTTGGTTTAGCCAATAAGCATTGAGAATCCACAGTATCGCCATAAGGGCCGAAAAGATCCACAAGTGCTGCACCAAAAGTAACCAGGCGAAAAGCAAGCTAAGTAGAAGCTGACTTAAAAGCGGAATTAATGTGCCTCTAAACCTCATGTTGAATCTGGTATTTATCAAGCTTGCGATAAAGGGTGTTTCGATTAACTCCTAAATGCTGAGCGGTTTTAGAGATATTACCCTGATAATGGTTCAAGACCTGATGAATATGTTGGGCCTCCAGTTCTTCTAGGTTTAAAGACAGTAAATCACTGGCTTCATTACCTGGCATGGAACTAGCTCCGGAGCCTAAGCTTTGCTCAAAATGACCATCCTTTAAAATAACGGCTCTTTCAAGGCTATGGGATAGTTCTCGGATATTGCCGGGCCATGTGTAAGCTAATAATTGGGCTCTTTGATCGGTCTCCAATTCCAATTGCCTGCCGTATTTACGATTGTGGTAATCCAGATAATAATCTATGAGTACCTCCAGGTCTTCTTGGCGATTGCGAAGGGCTTCAATTTTTAGTTCAATAGTGTTGATACGGTAGTATAAATCCTGGCGAAACAAACCTTCCTTAACTGCTAGTTCCAAATCACTATTGCTGGCGGCAATAATGCGCACATTACAATGTCTGAGCTCTGGAGAACCTACGATTTGGTAGCTCTGATCCTGAATTAAGCGCAATAACTTTTGCTGATGGAGTAAGGAGCAATTGCCAATTTCATCTAAAAATAGGCTGCCTCCTTCAGCTTGTTGTACTAAGCCGCTGCGATCTTCTCGTGCATCAGTAAAGGCCCCTTTTTTAACGCCGAAAAGCTCTGCTTCAAAAAGATTTTCGGGAATCGCGCCCAGATCCACACTTACAAGGGGCGCATCTTTACGCAGGCTATTTAAATGCAGGTAGCGAGCCAATTGACTTTTGCCGGTGCCATTCTCTCCACGAATTAATACCTGAGCATCGGTTTCAGCTACCCGCCGTGCTTGTTGCAAGAGGGCAATACTGGAGGCACTGCGAGCACTGTTCTCTAATAATTGAATCAGCTCATTTCCACTTTTATCCTGCTGCTGCTGAAACTGCTTTAATTTACCCTTGGTGCTCTTTAATTCATAGGCCCGTAAAAGGGCTGCCAGGAGTTTTTGATTTTGCCAGGGTTTTAAAATAAAGTCAGAGGCCCCACTTTTTAAGGCTTCAATTGCCAAATCAATATCACCATAGGCGGTAATCAACAAGACCATTATTTCAGGTCTTAATTCTTTGATATGCTTAAGCCAGTAAAGCCCCTCCTGACCATCATTGCGACCGGCCTGGAAATTCATATCGAGCAGAATTAAATCATACTCTTCCTGATTAAGGGCCTCATGTACTTTTCGGGGATCACCTAGAACGGAAACTTTGGAAAAGTGGATTTTTAGATAAAGAGCCAGAGATTCACGGAGATCGGCATCATCATCAATAATTAAAATTCGGGCGGCACTTTTCATGAGGTGAATTTAATTCATGTCTCGAAATCGAACAGGCTTGTGTTCTATTTTGGAACACTTTTAAGATTTGTTTAGGGCTTCTGTTTTGTAAGTCGTTGAAAATCAATATAGGGTTTCGCTTGGCACAGGCCTTGGCTTTAAGGGTTCAGAAATTCAGGTTTTGGATCGAATGATTAGTCCGGATGAACGTCCGGGAATTTGGAAAAAGTATCGCTGGTGGATAATTGCTAGTGTCTCTGTAATCGCCCTCTTTGTATTCTTGATACAAGGGGAGCGGGTTTATGAGCTATCAAAAGATCGGGTATTACTGGCCAAGGTAGAAGCCCGTTTGTTTGAAGATGTAATTTCATTTCAAGCCCGAGTAGAGCCGGAGGTGTCCTTTTCTTTGGATGCCGTGGAAGGGGGAACTGTACAAGAAATCTTTGTGGAGGCCGGTCAGGCGGTAGAGGCCGGTCAGCCCTTGCTACGACTGGCAAACACGACTTTGATGCTGGACTTCATGAATCGGGAAACGCAAATTGTGGAACAGATCAATAATCTCCGAAATACCCGTATGCAACTGGAACTCAATGAAAGACAATTGCAGGAGCAGGTTTTAGATTTACGCTTCGAACAAGAGGCAATGGCGCGTCAATATGCTATCGATACCCTGCTGTTTATGGATAGCGTTATTGCCAGTCAGGAGTTTTTAGACTCTGAGGCAAGGTTCCGCTATTTGGTCGAGAAGCGAGAATTGCTGGAAGATAATTTTCAAACCAATCGCCAGTATCGGGCCCGTCAATTACAGGCTTTGGATCGATCCATTGAGATGATGGAGCGCAATCTGAATGCCATCCGTAAAAATTTAGAAAACCTGGTAGTAAAGGCTCCTATCGATGGGCAGTTAACCACCTTTTTACCAGAAATAGGTCAGAGTATTAATCGAGGCGAGAACATTGGTCGCATTGAAGATTTGGATACCTATATCCTCCGCGCCAATATTGATGAGCATTACCTCTCCCGCGTGGAAGCCGGTCAAAATGCTTTTTACGAACTCAATAATTACCGTTGGGAACTAGCCGTAGCTAAGGTCTATCCGCAGGTAAGCAACAATCAGTTCCTGGTAGATTTTGAATATAAAGACACTATTCCGGCACAATTGCGCAGTGGTCAGGGCTTAAACCTTCGCTTGGCCCTCAGTGCCAGTTCTAATGCGGTGGTGGTGCCAAGAGGGGCTTTCTTTAGTTCTACTGGTGGAAACTGGGTTTTTGTACTCAATGAAAAGGGTGACCAAGCCTTTAAAAGGGCGGTAGAATTAGGTCGACAAAACCCTGACTATATAGAAGTAGTCTCTGGATTGGAGCCCGGAGAACAAATCATCAGCTCCAGCTACGAAAGTTTTAAGGAATACGAGCAATTGCGATTAAAATCAGCAGAACATGAATGATGTAATTATTAAGACCGAAGGTCTGGAAATGCGTTATCGCACCGATCTCATGGAAACCATGGCTTTGAATTCGGTAGATCTTGAAATCAAGAAAGGAGAGTTTATTTCCATTATGGGCCCTTCCGGTTGTGGTAAATCTACCTTATTGAATATTCTGGGAATGCTGGATCAACCCAGCGCGGGAGACTACTTTTTCGAGGGGCAAAATATTGCCAAAATGAAGGAGCAGCAAAGGGCTCGCTTACGCAAAGAAAAGGTAGGCTTCGTATTCCAAAGCTTTAACCTAATTGATGAGCTTTCTGTTTTTGAAAACGTGGAACTGCCCTTGCTTTATCAAGGACGTTCGGCGGCAGAGCGAAAGGCACAAGTACAAAAAATTTTAGAGCGAATGGGTATTGATCACCGCGCTACCCATTATCCGCAGCAGCTCAGCGGGGGTCAGCAGCAAAGGGTGGCTGTTGCTCGAGCAACGGTTGGTGAGCCTTCAGTAATATTTGCTGATGAGCCCACTGGTAATCTGGATAGTGTTCACGGCGATGAAGTAATGAACCTCCTCAGTGATTTAAATCGCAGTGGTACCACTATCGTAATGGTTACTCACTCTGCACACGATGCTGCTTACTCCCAGCGGAGCATTCGCTTATTTGATGGTAAGGTGATTGGCGAAAACCAAAACCGCTTAGAAGAAGTACAGTCATGATGTTTAGCAATTACCTAAAAGTAAGCTGGCGCCACCTGCTTGCCGGAAAGGCCAATAGCATCATTAGCGTGCTTGGACTTTCGGTAGGGGTAGCCAGTGCCATTCTCATTGCTCTTTACATCCAGGATGAATTGAGTTATGATCAGTTTCATACTAAGAAGGATCGCATTGCCCGGATCGTGGAACGCATCGATCATAATGGTGAAATTAAGGCGGCAGTCACTAGTTTTCCTGTCGGACCTCAGTTTATGAGCGATTACCCTGAAGTGGTGAGTTTTGTTCGAATTATGCAAATGGGAGGGTCCATGACCATAAAAGTTGAGGATCAAATATTTCGAGAAGATCACTTTTTAAGAGCGGATAGTACTCTCTTTGAAATCTTTGATTTTAAATTATTACAAGGGGATCCGATCGGTGCTTTAGCCGGGCCAAATCTGGTGGTGTTAAATGAGGAATTGGCTATTAAGTTTTTTGGTACTCCTAGTGAGGCAATGGGTAAACAATTGTTCATAGGTACTAGTCAGTTTACGGTGAACGGCGTGGTCGAAAATGGCACCAGATCGAGTGATATCAAGTATCAGGCTTTTACTTCAATGAGCACACTGCCGCAACAGGCTCAGCAAGTTTTCAATGGAGATTGGTTCCGCTTGGTATGTCAAACATATCTACTGTTCGACCAACCGGTTGCCGAAATGGATTTTGATTCCCAACTAGCGGATTTCACCGAGCGGATAATCAAACCCTTCGTAGCTACTTTTGGTTGGGGCAGCACCGCCGACTTTACATTGCAACCTTTAGAGGGCTTGCATTTCGATAATAGTCGGGAATACGATACGCCTAAAGGAAATCTGTCCTATCTCTATATTTTCGGATTATTAGCCTTGTTAATCCTGATTATCGCTACCATCAATTTCGTGAATCTGGCTTTAAGTCAATCTGTAAAAAGAGCCAAAGAAGTTGGCGTTAGGAAGGCTTTGGGAGCTGGGCAAAATCAATTGCGCAATCAATTTTTAGGGGAGAGCTTTTTAGTGGTTCTTTTGGCCATGATTATCGGTCTTGGTTTGGTGGAGGTATTGCTGGCTACCTTCAATACTACTACAGACAAGAACTTTGCTTTCGTGGATCTCTTTGATTGGCGAATGTTGCTAACCCTTCTCGGTATTTTATTAGTTACTGCTCTAATGGCGGGATTGTATCCAGCCTTGGTCTTAAGTAAATTTCAAAGCTCACGAATTTTACGCGGTAGCCTACCTAAGATAGGTCGTTATGGGAATTTACGACGCATCCTTATGGTGGTTCAATTGGCTTTTTCCATCCTGATGATCATCGGTACTCTGGCCATTCAAAGTCAAATGCGCTATTTGCAGGATATGGACTTAGGCTTCGAGCAAGATCAAATTGTGGTGCTTAATATTCCTCAGGATACAGCAGTCTTTAATCATTTGGATTCCTTTAAAGATCGCCTCTTAGCACACAGCGAATTTGAAGGCGTAAGTGGCTCGCAGGCCATTCCCGGAACCAATGTAGGTGAGCTGATGTTTCGCATTGAGCAGAACGCTGAAATGGTAGATAAGAACATTAAATTCATTGCTGCCGATGAGGACTTTTTTGAAATATTGGGGCTGGAGTTAGTGAATGGCCGACTTTTCTCTAACGACATTCAAAGTGATGTGCAGCAGGCTTTCATCATCAATGAAACCGCGGCTAAAAGTTTTGGCTGGGATGAACCACTAGGTAAACGTATTCAATGGGGTTTACAAGATAATGGTCAGGCAGCCAGTGATGGCGAGGTTGTAGGGGTGATCAAGGATTTCCACTTTGCTTCCTTACATAATCCCATGGAGCCTTTGGTAATTTTATTCCGCCCCAATTTTAGTTTACTCTTCAGTATGAAATTGTCAGGCGGGCAAGTGCGTTCTGGCCTTACAGTATTGGAAGAGGAATGGAGCAATTTTGCAGGAAATCATCCGCTTGAGTATACTTTTCTGGACGAGCGTATTCAAAGTCAGTACGAAAGTGAAAAGACCCTTTTGAAAATCTTCGGCTATTTTGCTTTCATCAGTATAATGATAGCCGGTTTGGGACTCTTTGCCTTGACCTCTTATACCGTAGAACAACGTTTGAAGGAGTTTAGCGTGCGTAAAATATTAGGAGCGGAACTCAAGGATTTGGGTATGCTCCTGGCCAAAGAATTCATGCTTTTAATTGGAGTGGCAGCCCTTATTAGTATCCCCTTGGCGGGATGGGGTATCACATCTTGGCTCGAAGAATTTTCCTATCGAATATCAATGCCCTGGCTAAGCTTTGTTTTAGCCTTGCTGCTGATTGCCCTGGTTACATTAATCGCCATGTCTTATCATGTAATTCGATTGGCTCGTACTAACCCTGCAAGGATCCTTCGCGACGAATAATAGGATCAATAAAAAAGGCCTCTGATTTCAGAGGCCTTTTTTTTATGCTTTAGCAATTCAGATCTTATTCAACGGTAACCGACTTGGCCAGGTTACGGGGTTGATCCACATTACATCCGCGCATTACGGCGATGTGGTAAGAAAGTAATTGCAGAGGGATAGTAGTTAATAGAGGAGAGAATACTTCCATGGTATCTTTCACTTCAATCACGTGATCCGCCATTTTAGCAATCTCACTGTCACCATCGTTCACAATGGCAATCACTTTACCTTCGCGGGCTTTAACCTCTTGGATATTGGATACGATTTTATCGTACTGTCCGCTTTTAGGAGCAATTACCACAACTGGCATGTTCTCGTCGATCAAGGCGATAGGACCGTGCTTCATTTCGGCAGCAGGATAACCTTCTGCGTGGATATAGCTGATCTCTTTTAATTTCAATGCGCCTTCTAAAGCAACTGGGAAATTATAGCCACGACCTAAGTACAAGAAGTTAGGGGCGTCTTTATAGAGTTCCGCGATATAACGAGATTGAGCATCGCTTTTCAGCATGTCTTCAATCTTGCGAGGAATCTCATTCAATTCGTTTAACAAACGGTGGTAATAGCTCTCTTTCAATAAGCCTTTCTTGTGTGCCAGTTTAATGGCGATCAAGTTTAATACTGCTACTTGTGCAGTAAAGGCTTTGGTAGAGGCTACCCCGATTTCGGGACCAGCGTGGGTATAAGCACCGGCATGAGTTTCGCGCGCAATGCTGGAACCTACCACATTACAAATTCCGAAAATGGTAGCACCACGTTCTTTAGCCAATTTAATCGCTGCCAAGGTATCAGCAGTTTCTCCAGATTGGCTGATGGCGATTACCACATCTCGCTCGGTAATAACCGGATTGCGGTAACGGAATTCTGAGGCGTATTCCACTTCAACCGGAATACGAGCTAATTCTTCAAAAATGTATTCGGCAACCAAACCCGCATGCCAGGAAGTACCACATCCAATGATGATAATACGCTGAGCATTTAAAAGCTTTTCCTGGAATTGGTAAACTCCATCCATTTGGATTAAACCTTGCTCGGGTAATAAACGACCACGGAGGGTGTCGCCAATAGATTTAGGTTGCTCGTATATTTCTTTCAGCATGAAATGATCATAGCCACCTTTTTCGATAGAAGCTAAATCCATTTCTAACTGATGTACATAAGGATCAATAGTGCGGTTATCTGGAATAGAAAGTACTTCGATTTCCTGTCCACGATTGATGATGGCCATTTCATCGTCTTCTAGATAAATGGCTTTCTTGGTAAATTCCAAGAATGGAGTAGCGTCACTCGCGATGAAATACTCGCCTTCGCCAACACCTACCACTAAAGGACTACCTTTCTTAGCCACTACAATTTGATCGCTGTTATTTTGATCAATAACGGCAATGGCATAAGCACCAATTACTTGATTGAGGGCAATGCGCACCGCTTTCGCTAGGTGAACGCCTTCGCTTTTCATTACGTCTTCAATCAGGTTTACCAATACCTCGGTATCGGTATCCGAATGAAAAACATAACCTCGTTGGGTTAAGGCTTTTTTAATAGAAGAATAGTTCTCGATAATTCCATTGTGGATGAGTACTAAATCACCACTATTGGAAGTATGAGGGTGAGCATTGGTGTCATTGGGTTCACCGTGGGTAGCCCAACGGGTATGGCCAATTCCAATACTTGCTTCTTCAATGCTGTTATTCATTTTGGCTTCGAGATCCGAAACCTTGCCTTTGCATTTAACCAGGCTTAATTTACCGTTTAAAACGGCGATACCTGCACTGTCATATCCGCGGTACTCTAGTCTACGCAGTCCGTTAACAATAACTGGCACTGCATTTTTGTTGCCCAGGTAACCAACAATTCCACACATAGTGTTCCTTTTTAAGGTTTAGTGTAATAAACAATTACCGTTGCTCTCTCCGAGAGCCCGGATCCTCCCCTCAAAATAGTCCGATTAGCCGCTGTTGTGCGGGTGGTCGGAGCGAGGGCTAAAGTAGGGTTTTCTTTGCTATTGAGGACCTCGAATAGGTGTCGTGTGAGGTCGATTACGTATTTGTTATTACGCAGGATACCTCGGCTTAATGTACCGCCACCGCCGCCATCGGTTTGGAAATCGATGATCCGGTCGCCTAAACTTTTGCCTTCCAGAATTCTAAGCTCCATTCTTGGACTGGGCGGAACAGGTTCGGTGCTGCCTTGGGCAGTATAAATTTCTACTTCTGCTTTATTGATCACCAGACCTTCATTAACCAGGCTGTCAATTTTCCGAGAATCAAAACGCAGGGCGGTGCATACTCCCGCCATAGCCTGAGTATAAGTTTCCGCTTCTCCATTTACAGAATCCTGAGCCAGAGTCTCTAATGGAGATCCAGTATAGATCTGCTCGAAAGTGCTAAAGTTGATGGGTTTGATGGATTTATCCTGATCAAAGTTTAACTCAGCATAGGAGGTGTCCTCATCATTATGATAATAGATACGTAAACCGGTATAGGCACTGGCCAAATTGGTATAGAGGATACATCCGCCATTTTCGGCTTCAATTTGCACTCCTTTAAAATACTCCATAAACTTTGCGAAGCTGCTGAACTCATCTGCTGAACCATCTGCTACATCTGCAAAATTGCTTTGGAAATAAGGAACATCCATTGGGATGCGCAATAGAGCTGGTGCTAATTCATCCTCAAATTGAGAATTGGTTTTAGGTTGAGGCTGATAACCATTCAAACGACCAATCTCATTCGCCAAAGTAGGCTGGTAATTGCTGTAATAGAGGCTGTCTTCTTCAAAGGCCTGACTTAATTCGTACACCGCAAAATCCATAGTCTTGCTGGTGTCACCATAAGCCTCTGTTAAGCGTAGGTATAAATTAACGGAGTCCACAACCGGGTTGCTGCCAAAATCAACATTTAATTCATTGGGAATCATTTGGCTTACAATGCGCGCCTTTTCAGTCCCAAAATAATTGCTTTCGCTATGGCCCAATAAGCGAACTGAATTATAACCACCTAAGGTTACTTGTGTGCTGTAGTCGAGGGCAACCACGATGCTATCTACCGGAGCAGTCCAGGATACCAGATTGATATGCAGGGAGTCGGCCTCCGTATTTCCTCCGATAATTTGTTGAAAACCTAAATCGTCGGTTGGCTTTTCACAGGCGGCTATAAAAAACAAAGGAGCCATGGCTAAGATGGCTCGCTTTACAGTGCTTAAGGTCATATATTTAATTCTAAAAGAATTTAAGCTAGTGACTCTTCCTCCACAATTACCTGCTCATAGAGCTTGGCAATTTCTGAATTCGGATCTTCCGATTCGGTGAGGTCGATCATGGAGCTAACGTTCTTGCTCACATAATCTTTCATTTCGTCGGTTAATTTACTTCCCGAAAGGGCAACCCCATCGCAGTAAGCCATGTTGGCTTTGTAAACACTGCTGATATTCGCATCGGCGAAAGGCGCAACTTCTTCGTCGCTCAATCCGTCGAAACGCAGGTAGTCAGGTAAGCCTTTACTTAGGTTTTCTTCAGTAGCACCGTATACAGAAAGAACGGTTTTGCTATCTGAGAACATGGGATCGTCGTGGTGGAACTTTTTCAAGTATAAAGGTAGGAAGCTAGCCATCCATCCATGACAATGAATGATATCAGGGCTCCAGCCTAATTTTTTAACGGTTTCAATAACGCCACGGCAGAAGAAAATTGCGCGTTTGTCATTGTCATCGTGGAATTCTTCATCCTCATTATAGAAGATCGCTTTACGCTTAAAGAACTCATCATTATCGATAAAGTACACCTGCATACGTGCTTGAGGTACAGAGGCTACTTTGATGATCAAGGGCTGATCTTCGTCGTTTACAATAATATTGATACCGCTTAAACGAATCACTTCGTGCAATTGGTGACGACGTTCGTTAATTAATCCATAACGGGGCATGAAAACCCGTACCTGGTGCCCGCTTTCATTCATTCTTCGAGGCATTTCCAAAGAAGGTTTGGAAATTTCATTTTCGGGGAGGTAGGGGTGAATCTCCTGACTTACATACAGAATGCGCTTACTATCCATGATCCGTGTTTAATCTACAAATTGAAAAGGTTTGCAAAAATATAGCTTTTTTGTGAATAACTCAATTTATAATAATAGCTTTACCCGCTGCAATGCCTTGAAAATGCAAGTGTTTCACAGTGTATCCGAGCTGTCGGTTTTTCAACAGCAAAACAAATCGAAAGGCCACTCACTTGGATTTGTGGCAACTATGGGTGCTTTGCACGAGGGCCATCTTACTTTATTAAGACGTGCTAATCAGGAAAACGCTGCCAGCATCGTAAGTATTTTTGTCAATCCCACTCAGTTTAATAATCCCGAAGATTTAGAAAAGTATCCTCGTCGTACTGACGAAGATTTAGCCCTTTTGGAAGCAGAAGGAGCTACGGCGGTTTTTATGCCTTCGGTAGAGGAGATGTACGGCAATGAAGTGGAAGCTGAATCTATTGATTTAGCCGGCCTAGATCAAGGGATGGAAGGGGAGTTTCGCCCAGGACATTTTGCAGGAGTTGCTACCGTAGTTAAGCGCCTTTTTGAAATGATCAAGCCCGATCGGGCCTATTTCGGGAACAAAGATTATCAGCAGGTTTTAGTGGTAAAGCATGTGGCCCGCATCTTTAATATGCCCATTGAGGTAATAGGATGCGATACGGCTCGTTTCCCCAGTGGCTTAGCGATGAGTAGTCGTAATTTCCGCTTAAGTGAGCAGGGAATGGAAGAGTCTGGAATTATTTACCGCGAAATGAAATGGGCGGCAGATAATTATCAAGCTTACAGTCCGGCGGATTTAAAAGATGCCATCCGAGCACATTTTGCAACCAGCAATTTGGAACTCGAATACGTTGAACTGGTCGATACCCACAGTATGAAGGTGGTCGAAGCCTGGTCCGAACATCCGGAAGTACGCATATTTATGGCGGCTTATTGTGAGGGCATACGCCTGATAGATAACACGACTTTATATTGATTGGCCAAGGCTATCAGCCACTTCCATAATCAGGGCCTTTGAATTACTTTTGCGGCATGTTAATCGAGGTATTAAAATCGAAGATTCATCGGGTAAAAGTTACCGGAGCGGATCTAAACTATATAGGTAGCATTACCATCGACGAAAATTTGATGGATGCCGCCGGCTTGATCGCTGGTGAAAAGGTGAGCATTGTGAATGTTAACAATGGTGAACGCCTGGATACCTACGTGATTAAAGGAGCGCGAGGACAAGGCGAAATCACCATGAATGGCCCAGCCGCACGAAAGGTGCAAAGAGGGGATATCGTGATTATTATCGCCTATGCCCAAATGGAATTTGAAGAAGCGAAGAGCTTTCAGCCCACAATTATCTTTCCCAACGAAGAAACCAACCTGTTAAACTGATCTTTTGAAAGCCAAGTTTAAGGACATCCTGAAATATCTGCTATTTACCGCTATCGCTGGTTTTTTTCTCTATCTCGCCTTTAATAAGGCAGATTGGTCTAAAATGTTGGAGGACTTCCGCAAGGCAGACTATCGCTACGTTTTCCTTTCGATGCTCATGGGCTATGCTGCCTTTATTAGTCGTGGTTTACGTTGGAATCTTTTGCTTGAGCCCCTCGGGAAAAAGGCCAAACCTTGGAATGCAATCAATGCCATTTCCATCGGTTATTTTGCCAATGCCCTGGTGCCCCGTGCCGGTGAGGTTATGCGTTGCACCTCTTTAAAGGAAACAGATGATATCCCTCTGGAGCGCCTTTTTGGAACTGTTGTTTTGGAGCGGGTTATCGATGGAATATTACTTCTTTGCTTAATATCATTAGCCTTTATTACCCAATTAGGTAACCTGCAAAGTTTCTTTGATCAAGCTTTCGCTGGAGCTGATGGAGCAGATGGCCAGGGTCCAGATTTGAAAATGATCTTAGGAGCAGGTTTCTTAGTGTTCCTTATTCTCTTTTTTGTTTTCCGAAAACGCATCCAGAGACATCCCCTTTTTGCCAAGGTGCGCGAGTTATGGCAAGGATTTAAAGAAGGCTTTAAGTCACTTTCTAAGGTGAAAAACAAATGGGCCTTTTATGGACATACCCTCTTTATTTGGTCCATGTACTTTTTGATGATCTATGTGGTAATGTTTGCCCTTCCGGCCACCGAAGATATTAACCTTAGCAATGGTCTCTTTGTGATGGTAGCTGGTGGAATGGGCATGGTAGTGCCTACTCCGGGCGGAATTGGTTCTTATCATTATCTGGTGCAACTGGCCCTGAGTGTGCTGGGAGTAGATCAGGCAGATGGACTTACCTTTGCTACATTGGTGCACAGCGGCCAATTGGTGATGACCCTCATTGCTGGTTTTAGCGCCTTACCCATGGTGTATCGTGCCCGCCGAATATTAAAAAGATCCAAAGCATGAATTTAAGAGAAGCCTTACGCAATAAGAAAAAGTCGGTTACCGAAATGAATCATCAGGCCAATGCCTGGCGAGTTTATGGCGAAGAAACCCTGGTGCTTTTTTATGCTAATTGGGAATTCACCTCCTCTAATTTGCATAAGCTTCTTGATTATCTAAGCTTGGTAGATAAGCTGGTGGTGGCCTTGCCTAAAGCGAGCACCGACGATACCATTTTTCGCATTGCCAATCTTCAAGTAGTGGATGGTATAGTATTATACGAGTCTATCGAAGATTGCATGGCCGCTTTTAGTGGCGCCAAATTTGCCTTCGAAGGAACTAATGGTCCGGCTCTGGACGCAGAGCTCAAAGCTCGTATCTTAGACCTTTAATGGCCAAGGTAAAAACTGAGTATACTTGTCAGAATTGTGGCTCCCATTTTTCCAAATGGATGGGTCAATGCTCTCGTTGCGGGGAGTGGAATACCATTGTAGAGGAAGTCATTGAATCTTCCTCTAAAGAAAAAGCCTGGCAGACTGATAGTAAATCACCTAGCACCGGTAAATCCAAGGTTAGAGCCGTAAAGGATTTCATTCCGGATCGATCTGAACGATTTAGCAGTGCCGACCCTGAATTAGACCGGGTTTTAGGCGGTGGTATTGTCGAAGGATCCGTTACCCTGGTAGGAGGGGAGCCCGGAATTGGCAAGAGTACCCTCCTTTTACAAATGGCTTTGGGGATTTCCAGTAAGGTACTTTATGTAAGTGGTGAGGAAAGTGAGCAGCAAGTACAAATGCGCGCTCGCCGAATCGGGATTCGCAATGAAGAGTGTTATCTGCTTACCGCCACTTCAACCCAAGAAATATTTCAGCAAATTAAAAGTCAGGATCCGGATATCCTTATTGTGGATTCTATCCAAACCCTGCATTCACAATTGATTGAATCGGCACCGGGTTCGGTTTCGCAAATTCGTCAATGCTCCTCCGAATTAATTCAATTTGCCAAGGAAACCGGTACTCCGGTATTTTTAATCGGGCATATTACCAAGGAAGGGCAAATCGCCGGGCCAAAATTATTGGAGCATATGGTAGACACTGTGCTTCAGTTTGAAGGGGATCGACATCATATTTATCGCCTGCTCCGCGCTCATAAAAACCGCTTTGGCTCCACCCATGAAATTGGGATTTATGAGATGCATGGCGAAGGAATGCGCGCCGTTGCCAATCCGTCTCAGCTATTGCTCTCGGAGCGTGATGCCGATTTAAGTGGTAATGCTGTGGCAGCTACTTTGGAAGGGATTCGTCCCATGCTTATCGAAATTCAGGCCCTGTGCAGCACCGCCGTATATGGTACTCCACAGCGCAGCACTACGGGTTTCGATACGCGCCGGCTTAATATGCTTTTGGCGGTTTTAGAGAAGCGCTGTGGCTTTCGATTGGCCACCAAAGATGTATTCTTAAATATTACCGGAGGCATTAAGGTAGATGATCCAGCCATTGACCTAGCAGTAGTAGCAGCGATCTTAAGCTCTAATGAAGATATTGCCCTTTCGCCACGAACTTGCTTTGCCGCCGAAGTGGGACTTTCTGGAGAATTACGTCCGGTTCCGCGCCTCGAACAACGTATTTCTGAAGCCGAAAAATTAGGCTTCGAAGAGATAGTTTGCAGTGGTCACAGTAAGTGGAGTGCTAAGGGTGTGTCTATTAAAGTCTTGGAATTCAATAAGGTGGAAGATGTTTTTCAGCATCTTTTTGGCTAAGAATATAGCCTGATCTTATCTCGATAATTAGGTGATAGATATCATTATTGATTGCTATCCCTGTACCTTATTTTTGTCAAAATTTAGCAGCAATAGAATGGCTTATTCAAAAAGCGAGATTAACGAAGCTTTAAAAAATATACCGGCCACCAAAGGCGGGACCAATCTGGTGGATGCAGGCCACGTGAAAAATCTGCAAATCTTTGGCGATGAGGTGATTGTTGATGTGATCAGTGAGTCGCCTGCCCTGCACGTGAAGAAGAAACTGGAAGTAGATATTCTGAAAGTCATTCATGAGCAGGTAGACAAAAAATTAAAGATTACCGTAAATATTGAAGTGCCAAAGGCGGCGGAAGAACGTGCTCAGTTAATTCGCGGCGAGGCCTTGCCCGGTGTAAAGAACATTATTGCGGTGGCCTCTGGAAAAGGAGGGGTAGGGAAATCTACCGTTGCCTCTAATTTGGCGATCAGCTTAAAGCAGATGGGCTTTAGCGTAGGTTTGGTAGATGCAGATATCTACGGACCCTCGGTGCCCACCATGTTTGATATTACTAATGCTCGTCCAGGTACCATCAATGTAAACGGGCAAAGCAAGATGGATCCGGTAGAAGCTTATGGCATTAAAATTCTGTCCATTGGCTTTTTTGCCAAGCCAGATCAAGCAGTGGTTTGGCGTGGACCCATGGCTTCGAAAGCTTTAAATCAACTCTTGCGCGATGCCCATTGGGGAGAGCTGGATTTCATGATTTTGGATTTACCTCCCGGTACCGGCGATATTCACCTGTCTACCGTGCAAGCGGTGCCCATCACCGGTGCGGTAATCGTTAGTACTCCGCAAAATGTAGCTCTGGCGGATGCTCGTAAAGGGGTAGCCATGTTTAGAGTTGAAAATATTAATGTGCCGGTTTTAGGCTTGATCGAAAACATGGCCTACTTTACTCCTCCCGAACTGCCAGAAAACAAGTATTACATTTTTGGTCAGGATGGAGTGAAGAACTTATCAAACCAATTACAAGTGCCTTTCTTGGGTGAATTACCCATAGTACAAAGTATTCGCGAAGCTGGTGATGTAGGTCGACCTGCAGCCATGCAAGAAGGAAGCGAAGTACAAAAGGCCTTCGAAAATATTGCCCGTCGCACGGTTGAGGAACTGCTACGACGAAATGAGGAGCTTCCTCCTACGGAAGTTACTCGCATTACCACAATGGCCGGCTGTTCGGCTGTTTAGATTGAAGCGTATGGAGAACCGTGATGATATTCTGAAACGCATCCACATTGCCTTGGATGAAGTGCGTCCCTTTTTAAAGTCGGATGGGGGTGATATTACCCTGGTCGACTTAGAGAGCGACGGGACCGTAAAAGTGCAATTGCACGGCGCCTGCATTGGATGCAGTGTAAATCAGATGACCCTGAAAAGTGGGGTCGAAATGACCATAAAAAAACATGCACCGGAAATCACATCCGTGGTCGAGGTGAGCATGGTATAGATCCATGAAAAATACCCAAGCCCTTAAAAAAGTCACCATTCTTTTTGCCGGCGATAGTGGCGATGGGATACAATTAGCTGGCTCTCAATTTGCGAATACCACTGCCTTGGCGGGAAATGACTTAAGCACTTTTCCCGACTTCCCGGCAGAAATTCGCGCCCCGATCGGAACGGTATCCGGAGTTTCGGGCTTCCAAATCAATTTTGGAAGTGAAGAAATTCATACCCCTGGCGGTCGACCGGATGTTCTGGTGGCCTTAAATGCAGCAGCCTACCGCAAGAATTTTCCTAGCCTTAAATCGGCGGGAACCATAATCGTAGACCCAGCCGGATTCGATAAGAAGAATCTGCGCTTAGCGGGATATGATGATGAGGAAAATCCGCTCTTAAATAAGCCTGCTGATTATCAATTCTACGAAATTGAGGTAACCCGTCTCAATCGGGATGCCATGAAGGAAGTGGAAATTGCTCCCAGAGATCGCGATCGTTCTCGGAATATGTTTGTTTTAGGATTCATTTATTTCCTCTACAATCGTGATTTGGAGGTTACTCTGCATTTCCTCGAAGAGAAATTTAAACATAAGCCTGATGCCCTTGAGGCGAATAAGAAGGCCTTGATGGCGGGATACAATTATGGCGATACCATCGAGGCTATTACCCGCTTCCGAATTGAAAAAGCCAAATTACCCGCAGGTGAATATCGTAATGTAACCGGCAATCAAGCTTTGGCGCTTGGATTAATTGCGGCCTCTAAAAAAGCGGGATTGGATTTGTTTTACGGATCCTATCCCATTACTCCCGCTTCGGATATTCTGCATGAATTGGCAGCGCGTAAGAATTACGGAGTAAAAACCTTCCAGGCGGAAGATGAGATCGCGGCTATTACTTCCGCTATTGGTGCCAGCTTTGGTGGTGCCCTGGGGGTAACCGGGACATCAGGTCCGGGGATGGCCCTAAAAACCGAAGCGCTGGGATTGGCTATGATGTTGGAGCTACCCTTGGTGGTAGTGAATGTGCAAAGGGGAGGTCCTAGTACCGGCTTACCTACCAAAACCGAGCAAAGTGATTTAATGCAGGCGGTGTACGGTCGCAATGGCGAAACGCCTATCCCTGTGATTGCTGCTTCCTCTCCTTCAGATTGTTTTTGGGCCGCCTATGAAGGAGCTAAGTATGCTATTGAGCACATGACCCCGGTTATAGTTTTAAGCGATGGCTATTTGGCCAACAGCTCTGAGCCCTGGCTTTTCCCTAAGGCCGCAGACTTAGCTGAAATTAAAGCTCCCTTCCGCACTGAAGTTGAAAATTACCTTCCCTACGAGCGCGATGAGCGAGAGGTACGCGAATGGGCGATACCCGGTCAGGCTGGCTTGGAGCATCGCTTAGGTGGATTGGAGAAAGAAGATAAAACGGGCAATGTGAGCTACGATGCAGAGAACCACGAATTGATGGTGAAAACTCGTGCTCGCAAAGTGGCTTTGGTCGCTAAAGATTATCCCGAAACTCGCCTTTTGCAAGGTGCTGAAAAAGCCGACTTGCTGGTTTTAGGATGGGGAAATACCAAAGGTGCCATCCAGGTTGCGGTAGCGCAGGCTTTGGTCGAAGGGCTTTCCGTTGCTCAATTACACCTGCGTTATATTAATCCATTACCAGAAGATTTAGGCGCCATATTACAGCGCTATCCTCATATTCTAATTCCGGAATTGAACGACGGACAATTGGTGCGCATCATCCGAGATCACTATTTGGTGAAGGCTGATGTTTTGGATAAAATTCAGGGGAAACCCTTTTTGGCGGAAGAGATTTTAGCGCAAATCAAAAAAGTATTGAAAGATGGAAACCACTAATACCCTAAGTGCCCGCGATTTTAGCAGCGACCAGGAGGTGAAATGGTGTCCGGGCTGTGGCGATTATAGTATTCTCAAGCAAATGCAATCGGTGGTTCCCGAATTAGGGATTGCCCGTGAAGACATCGTTTTCATTTCGGGTATCGGTTGTAGTTCGCGCTTCCCCTATTATATGAATACCTATGGCATGCATAGTATTCACGGGCGTGCACCGGCAATTGCGACCGGTTTAAAAATCACCAATCCAGATTTAAGCATTTGGGTAATTACTGGTGATGGCGATGGCTTGAGTATTGGAGGTAACCACCTTATTCACTTGCTACGTCGTAATGTAGACCTCAATGTATTGCTCTTTAATAATCAGATTTACGGACTTACTAAAGGTCAGTATTCGCCCACTTCAGAGCTAGGAAAGAAAACCAAAAGTAGCCCATTGGGAAGTCTGGATCATCCCTTTAATCCTTTGGCCCTGGCTTTGGGTGCCGATGCCAGCTTTGTAGCGCGCAGTATTGATCGCGACCCTAAACATTTACGTGAAATCCTTAGCGCTAGCCACCAGCATAAAGGCACCAGTTTTATTGAGGTATATCAAAACTGTAATGTCTTTAATGATGGCACTTTCCTCAATTTCACAGATAAGAAGCTGAAGGACGAAAATGTATTGCTTCTGGAGGAAGGTCAGCCCTTGGTATATGATCAAGGTAAAAAGGGCATTCGCCTGAATGGCCTGAAACCTGAAATTGTAAACCTTGAAGAGGGAGCGTCCTTAAATGATCTTTGGATTCATGATAGTCGGGATGCAACCAAAGCCTATGTTCTAAGCCGTTTCTTTGATGATAGCTTACCGCGTCCATTCGGGATTTTCTATCAGGAAGATCGTCCTTGCTATGAAGATGATTTACTGGATCAGATCGATCATGCGAAAGGCGTTCAGGGCGAAGGCGATTTGGATGATTTGTTGCGCGGAAAGCGGAGTTGGACTGTAGGTTGAATTGCAAATTCGACCTAGGTTTGTTCTAATTACTAGATCGAATTTGCAAATCGATCTCGATCTACTCATCCCCGAAGCAAAGCTTAAACAGCGTGCCTTCTCCAACTACACTTTGTACTTTTAGGTTGCCCTGATGGGTTTTCATAATGTTTTTACTCAGGCTTAAACCGATGCCGGTTCCACTTTTGCGGGTACTGAAAAAGGGAACAAAAATCTGGGAGATAAGGTCGGGGTCTATTCCTTCTCCATTATCCCGAACATAAACTACTACGCCCTCATTTTGAAGTTCGGCGCTGAGTTCGATAAAAGCATTTTCACGTCCTTCCAAGGCCGGAAAAGCATTCTTGATGAGGTTGATCAATACTTGCTCAATCATCTTCTTATCAGCTTTTACTGCCAGGCGATTTTGGGTAAGCTGATAGCTCAATTTCACTTGCCGTGATTCCGCTTCCTTATGCATGAGCTGCACTACTTCTTCAAAAAGCTCGCGTAAGGGAACCACCGTTTTTTCAGGGGCGGGGAGCTGACTCAATTTGCGGTATTCCTCAACAAAGCTGAGCATGCCTTTGCTACGACGGATAATCGTACTCAATGCCTCATGCATATCTGTTAGGTCTTCCTCTGAGATTTCTTCTGGCTTTTTGGCCTTGCCATCCTGAGCCACCATATCACGCAGGGTTTCACTGAGGCTCACTACTGGCGTTACCGAGTTCATTACCTCATGGGCTAAAATGCGGATCAGTCGATGCCAGGCTTCCATTTCCTTTTCTTCCAAAGCATGGCGCATGGTGCCAATGCTTAGCAGGTGGTAATGGATACCAGCTAATTGCAAATGCTGAAGGTCCAGATAGAATTCTTCGGCCCCCGAGCCATTTTCGCGTGACCATAATTTGCGACCGGTGAAATTAAAGTCACCAATTACCTTGGCCAAGCTAGGCAGGCGTTCTTCCAGTCGTTTCCAATTTTGGAAATTGGGAATGTCCAGCAGCTCCTGGCACTTATCATTAGTGAGTAAAATATGACCTTGCTCATCAACTAACATGATCCCCAAATTCAAATTTTGGAGAATTAAATTGAGGATTTGATCGCGATGATCACCCTTCACTTTAGATTCGTGAATAATGGAAAGCATGCGGCTGAATTCCTGTTCCAATTCGGCGAAAGCCTTTCCAGAGCGAGCCAGGTCAAAACGCGTGCTTAGATCACCAAAGCGAACGGCTTCTAAAAATTTTCGGGTTTCAATCAGTAGTTTTTGCTGGTAATAGGCTAGTTCAATTGCTTGGCCGATCAGCACTAAAACCATTACGATGTTTACAAAGAGGAGCTCGTAATGACTGGATAAATAGAAGAGCAGACCCATGCTAAAGAGCAGGAGCAAAAGCCGCAGGCTGATCTGGATGGGGTAGGATCTAAAGTTCATATTTTTCCATTCTTCGGTAGAGCGCAGCTCGGGTAAGTCCTAAATCCTTGGCGGCTTTCGAGATATTTCCTCGGTGTTTGTCCAAAGCCTGCAATACCAAATGACGTTCCATTTCTTCGAGGTTTAGGCCTGCTGGTTTAGCGGCCTGCCCACCTCTTAATTGCAGGTCTTCGGATTTTACTTCTTTGCCCGCACTGAGGATAACGGCTCTCTCCATGCTGTGCTCCAATTCACGCACATTGCCAGGCCAGTGGTATTCGCATAGAGCATCGATGGCCTCAATGCTCAAGCTTAAGCTTTCCTTATTGTACTTCTTGCAAAAGCGCTCAAAAAACTTTCGGGCCAAAAGAGGAATATCTTCCAGGCGCTCGCGCAGGGGAGGCACCACAATTTCGACGGTATTAATGCGATAAAGCAAATCTTGACGAAAGCGCTTTTCCTCTACCCAATCGTGCAGGGGGCTATTGGTAGCACAGATCAAACGCACATTCACCTTACGACTTTGGTTTTCTCCCACCCGGCGGATTTCCTGAGTTTGCAGGGCATTCAATAATTTAGACTGCAGGCTAAGGTCGAGGTTGCCAATTTCATCTAAAAAGAGGCTACCCTCATGGGCCGATTCAAAACGACCGGCTTTATCCTCCGAAGCATCGGTAAAGGCCCCTTTTTTATGTCCGAATAATTCACTTTCAAATAAGCTGGGGGCAATGGCGCCTAAGTCCACCGTAACAAAGGGCTCCTGTTTGCGCATGCTCATTCTATGGATGCTCAAGGCCAGGGCCGATTTTCCGGTTCCGTTTTCGCCGAGCAACAAAATATTGGCATCGGTTTCGGCTACTTTTTTAAGCGTTTCCAAAACACTGGTCATACTGGGAGAACGGCTAATCAGATCTTCTTCCTTCAATGCCGCCTGATCCTCCCATTGTTTGTTGCTATGCTGAAGCTGAGCGACCTTTTGCTGTTCGCGGGCCAGCTTTAAAGCATTGTTTATAGTCGCTAAAAGCTTTTCGTTGGTCCAGGGTTTGAGCACAAAATCGAAGGCCCCTTCTTTGATGGCTTTAACCGCCAATTCCACTTCACCATAGGCAGTCATTAAAACTACCTGAGTGCTAGGACTGAGTTCACGAATATGCTTAAGCCAGTAAATCCCTTCAGCGCCATCGTTCCGGCCCTTGCGGAAATTCATATCCAGTAAAACCAAATCTATATTCTTCCGACTTAAAATCCGGTTTAGGTCCGAAGGATCTTCGGTGGTTTCCACTTTTTGGAAGTGTTGTTTGAGTAAAATCCGGGCACTGGTAAGTACATCCGGATCATCATCAACAATAAGAATATGGTAGGGCTTTTTCACATATCGAAGGTAGGGCCTCTGTTCGAAATCGAACAAATTACTGTTCGAAAATGAACATCAAAAAACAAATCACTTGTTAATATTTGCTGAAAACCAGGCTTTTAGTTTTTTGGCACAAGCTTCGCTTATAAAGAGGATGAAAACTAAAGCGTAAAAATTTAATAAAAACCCCGGCGCTTCTAAAGCAACGTTCTTTTTAATTTCGAATGAGCTGTGATATTGAATTTGGTTGTTTAATTAGTTCAAGTAGCAGAATTTAGGGTTAAATCGGTTATCCTCCGCAGCCTTTCGAAAATCCGGGGTTTTTATTTCTAGCTCTATCCTATCATGATCATTCTCGTTTTCCTCATATTCATAGGTGTCCTCATTAGCAAGTTGTTCTGAGCATTTGCTTTACTTTGTGCTAAAGTCGAGGCATGATCCGTCTGCATAATATTTCTAAGATTTACCGGAGCCAGGGAGTAGAAACCCGAGCCTTAAATGATGTGGACCTACGGGTTCAGGATGGTGAGTTCTTAAGCATTATGGGTCCCAGCGGATGCGGGAAAACCACTCTTCTTAATATTATTGGCCTGCTCGATACTTACGAGGAAGGCCTTTTTGTTTTTAGGGAACAAGACATGAGTTTGCTCGATGAAAAGGCCAAACTCATTATCCGCAAGGAGCAAATTGGATTTGTGTTTCAAAATTTCAATTTGATCGATGACCTTACCGTAGCCGAGAATATTGAGCTTCCCTTACACTATTTGAAAGTGCCACGCAGCGAGCGCCAGGAAAGGGTCTTGGAAGTATTGGATGCCATTTCCATGGGGCATCGCAAAGATTTTTTCCCCTATCAACTTTCGGGTGGGCAGCAACAAAGGGTGGCTGTGGGTCGTGCAATAGTTAGCAAGCCCGCCTTGATTTTGGCCGATGAACCTACCGGAAATCTCGACTCCGCTCAGGGGAACGATATTATGGAGATGTTGGCCCGACTTAACGATCAAGGTACTACGGTGGTGATGGTGACGCATAGTTCGCATGATGCCTCCTATTCGCAGCGTATCGTGCGCTTAATGGACGGCGAGGTGACTTCGGAGAAAAAGGTTTTACATGCTCCTTTCTAAGCTGCCATTTGCGTTCCGAACCCTCTATCGGCACCGTTTGTATACTCTTCTCAATTTGGGCGGCTTAGCTATTGGCCTGGCGGTTTCCATCATAGTAGCACTCTACTTACACGGGGAGTTTACCTACGATCAGCATTGGGAAGATCATCAGGATATTTACCGGGTAAATTCTCGTTTCGACCTTAATGGATTGGAGGAGCTTTATGGGGGTAGTGGTTATGGCTTAGCTTCGCTATTAGATGAACATTATGAAGAGGTTGAGGCATCTACCCATCTCTTTCATTTAGAGAACAGCATATTCTTTCGCACTGATAGTTTGCGGCAGTATGAGGATCGAGTGGCGATTGCTGATTCGAATTTCTTTCAGGTTTTTAGAACTCCCTTTTTGGCAGGTAAACCAGATGAAGCTTTAGTACAGCCCTTTAGCATTGTGGTGAGTGCTGCTTTCGCTGATCGCTATTTTGGCGGTACTCAGGTTTTAGGCCGAAAGATTAATACCAGCAATTACGAATACACTATTACCGGGGTGATTCAGGATTTACCGGAAAACTTACACCATAGCTTTCAGGTATTGATTTCTGAGCCGCCTTCCATCCGCGACAGCAATGATTTGGCGGTAAGCCTTTGGCAGGTAAGTCATTATACCTTCGTAAAATTGAAACCCGATTCAGATCCTTATGCTTTGGAGGCGGGATTCGATGGCTTCTTTGATAAGTATATGGCCGGTTTGGCGGATATCGTGCAGGGTAGCTATCAAATTGAACTGCAGGAAATTTCGTCCTTGCATTTTAATACTAATGCCAAATACGATTTGCCAGGAGGACGCTTAGCCTATGTGTATGGTTTTGCCGGAATTGGCTTGCTGATCTTGATTTTGGCGATTATCAACTATGTGAATATGGCTACCGCCCGCAGCTTGAAGCGGATTCGTGAGGCGGCCATGCGCAAGGTTTTAGGAGCCAGTCGTGTAGATATTCGCTGGCTCATTTTGAGTGAGTCGGTGCTGATGTCTTTTATCGCCCTATTACTGGCCTTTGCGCTGGTTGAGGTATTTACCGCCATTCTGCCCTTTAATAATGCTATTGGCAAGAACCTCTTTTTAAACTTTGGATCTTTCCCGGAATTGTTGCCCTTAAGTGTGATATTGGCTTTGCTGGTGGGACTCATCAGCGGAAGCTACCCTGCTATTAGCTTAGCGAGGGTAAGTCCTTTGGATGCCTTCACCAATAAAAAAGGGATACAGCGACGGAACTCCTTGCCTCGTAAATTTTTAGTGGGATTTCAGGTCTGTGTTTCGGTAGCGGTGGTGATTACCGCGATTTTCATGTACCGCCAAATGGAGTTTATCAAGAACCGGAATTTGGGTTTTAACTCCGATCATGTGCTGGTGATTAATGTACAGGATTCCACCAGTATTTATCGAATTCAAGATTTAGCCACTAATTTTCGACGTAGTTCCCTGGTAGAATCGGTTACGGTAGGGGCCAGCTCTACCGGTAGTGGTACTTTCCGGAGTTTGTTCGAATTGGAAGAAGAAGCCACACACAATTTCCGTCGTATTAGCCTGGATTTTCTGGGGGTTGGACCTCAGTATTTGGAGACCATGGAAATACCGCTTTTGGCGGGAAGGGGTTTTCGGCAGGAAGATCTTGGGGATAGCTTACATCCTAAGGTGATTGTGAACCGGGCCTTGGTGCGCGATATGCATTGGGAAAGACCTTTAGGGAAAAAGATTCGCAGTGCTTTTGATGAATCGGGTGATGCTACCCTCGAAGCAGAGGTAATTGGCGTTTGTGATGATTTTAATGCCCAGAGTCTGCATAATCGCATGGCCCCGCTAATCTTAACCTTGCATCAGGATAATTTTAGGGTATTACAGATTAAGGTTTCGCCGGATCAGATGTATGCTGCCCTGGATGATTTGGAACGTCGTTGGACGGCCATGGTGCCGGATGTGCCTTTCCAGTTTTCTTTCCTGAATAAGGATCTTTTGCAGATGTATGATGAGGAGATGCGGCAATCACGCTTGATTTTATACCTCACTATTATTGCCATTCTCATTTCACTATTGGGATTTGTGGGCCTAGCTTCTTTTACTACCGGATTGCGAACCAAGGAAATTGCCATTCGCAATGTTTTGGGCGCCGGATCCTGGGATCTGGTAAATATGATTTACCGCGAATTGGTAGCGGTTATTTTAGCCGGGGTTATTATTGCTACGCCCTTATCCATTTTGATCACCTGGCAATGGCTGCAAAACTTTGCCTATCGCACCTCGGTAGAACCGCTTATTATTATCTTCACCGTCCTATTAACCTTGGTAATCGGCTATGGTATTGTGGCGATTCACTCCCTAACCGTTTCCAGGAGAAACAGCATTCAAAACCTTGTGTAAGCGATTTATGCGCCTACTTCTCATCCTAAGTTTTAGCTTCTTTAATTTGGCTTTAAAGGCCGATGCGGCTTTGGTTTACAAAAATCAGGGATTGCAGCAGTGGTATATGCAATTGCAAAGCTTTGAAGCGGTTGATCTCAAGTCTGATTTACTGAGTACTTGCAGTCCGGCTGAAAAGCGCTTTGCAGCCCTTCAATACCATTGGCAATTGATGTTGAGGGGTCATGCCTCTGATCGTCATTATAATGCCATTAAAAGCTTGAACGAAAATCCTCTTGCAGGCAGAGGAATAACTGAAGAAGCAGCCTTAATGGATGAGGTGCTTTGCTCTTTCTTTATGGCCCGGGCCGCTTCCTTGCGGGGAGAAAGCTTGAGCAGTTTAAGTTCCTACAGAGGCGCCAGTAAAGCTTTGGAGAAATTAATGGCTCTGAAATCTGATGATTTGGAGATTGAATTGTTGAGCCTGGTTTATAGCTTGGGATACGAGCAATTTGAATCGAATCCCTTGTATTGGACCATTACAGCCTGGTTGCCCGATCCGGTGGTAAAAGCTTCGCATGTGCGCTTAGCAGAATTGGAGACGGTAGAATCGAAAATAGTTTCGGTTGAAGCTGCTTATTATTCCTATCGCATTCTGAAGAAGGAAGATAAAGATCAGGCGAAACGCAGCATGAAGCGATTGATGGAAAACTTCCCTAAGAACTGGATTTTTAAACTGGAGTACTTCAAGAGCTTCGAGCGGCATCAGGCGAAAGCCAAAGAACGCAAAGCCCAATTGATGGAAGAAATTAAGTCTAGCAAGTATCTAAGCAACAGCGAAAAGAAACACTTCACTAAGGTCCTGGGTTCGCTGTAGCTTTTTCATCCTCCAAAATTTCGAGGACTTCTAAAAAGAATTCCTGCCGGTTTTTAAGCAGCTTGTCTTTAGCGATGAGTTTGGCTTTGTCGGTTCCACCGATATAATAGCGTTGCAACCAGGGGAAAACCGCTAATAATGCGTCGAAGGTAGAATAGGTGAGGCCCACATTGATGGTAAGGGCGATAAAGGCTGCATTTAGTGCCAATGAATTAAGGCCATTGCGATAGTCACCGGCATAAAATTGTCCTAAGCCAGGGAGGAAGAAACTCAGTTTTTTTGCCAGGCCCGGTCGAGGTCTGAAGAGCGAGCTGGTATCGGAGTACAAGCTAACCAGCTCCTTTACTTTGCTGCTATCGGCTCCAGCTGCTGCAATAAAAGAATGGTAAGACTGCTCGAAATTCATTTGGGTATAATGGCAGAGGCCTTCATAAAAATGAAAGCGTTGCTGCAGCATGGGTTCCTGAGGATTGGCAGCATAAATTTCGGCCAAAGCCAGGTTAAAATCCTTGAGCTGAATGAGGCTTTGCACCTTGGCTAAAAGGGCTTCTTGTTTAAGTTTCTCATCCCGGCTATTAAAGTAAGCCCGGTCGAAATAGGCCAGAGAAGTTTCGGCCTGATCACTTTGGCGGTAACATTCCCCCATTTTAAAGAGGATAGGCGCTTCTAATTCTTGAGGCGAGAAAAAGCGTGCCCGCTCATAAAAGTAAATCGCTTGTTCGAATTGATTCTGCTTAAACAAACGCTGCGCCAGGGCCATGGTAGAATCCAGGCCTTGGGCAAAGCTTCCCTGCATCAAGAGGCTACAAACGATGGTAGATATAATTCTCGACATCGGCCCGATAATGATTGAAAACTTCAGTATTGTATTTGTTTACGGCTTTGGCTGTTCCGAAGAGGTTACCCAAGTAAAAACCGGTGCTTACGGTTCCGAAAATCCAGCCATAGGCACTACTCACTCCATGCTGTTTAAAGCCGCGGTAAGAGGCAAAGGCCGATCCGCCAATAAAGAGGAGGGATACTAAACCATCTTTCCAATTACCCACATAGGCTTTACCTAAACCGGGCACCACCGTGCTCATGGCTAATGCCAAGCCTTTGCTTTTATAGCCTAAATCGTGATGCTTATCCATCAGGGCACTGAGCCGAGCATCTTGCAAATTAAAATCCTGATAGAGCTTTTGGGCACTTTCTATATCGTCGTTGCGAAGGGCTAGGCTCACTTGTATGGGCTGCACATAGTCATTACTAAGTACTTGATGCGATTCCAGATATCGGCCTAAGCCATTGAAGTCGCTTTGCATAAAGAGTAAAAGGGCCATTTCGCGACTAATTTCCTCGGAGCATTGAAAGCGGGCTTCCCCCGGAAAGAGATCGTAAAAACGACGTTCTCCTTGTTCCCAATTTTTGGAAAGGCGGTAGGAGCGAATGAGGGATAATTGCAAACTGTCTACACCCGGTTGCATCAAATTAATGCGCTCCCATTCTAAAATGGCCAAGCGATGATTTCCTTTTTGATCGAGGAATTGGGCGTATTCCAGAGAATTGGAAAAGTTAAAGAGGTCTTGCTCCTGAGCCAGGAGGCAGGCCGGAAACGATACCCATATAAGCAGGTATCGAAGATATTTTAAAGTCATTCTTTTGAGGTGCTTACAGGGTCTAAAGCTAAACCACTTTCCTTATGAACTTCGTAATGGTCGAGAGAGAGGGGATGGCAACGACTCATACGGTCGAAAGCATCGATGCTGCCACCAAAAAAGCCACGGGCGCGAATGGCTTGCATGGCATATACACTGCAGGAAGGATGAAAATTGCAGGCCTGAACATCTTGGGAAGAAATCAGGGCTTTATAACCGGTGAAGAGCAGCTTCATGAATTCCAGAATCTCAGTTTCACCTTGATAGTGGTAACTGTAATCCGGTTTTTCAGGTTCCTGCATAATGGAACGCGCCAATTGCAGGTCCTCTGAGCTTTGCGCCGATAGGCTGAAATTACTCAGGAATAGGATAGTTATACATAGCGTTATTACCGCTTTCATTCACCTTAATGTTTTTGTAGTTGGTTTTCTGGACAATCTCCAAACCCTCGACATAGACTAAGTCGACAATTTCAGAGGGGAATTCCAGGCCACTGATATTAGTATAAGATCGGAAGAACTGTTTACGTAGTACTTCCTCGTCTTTATTCAAAAATATCAAACCATAAAGTCTTTTGTCTTGCTGGCTCAATAAAACTTTGCCCAGCATAGAGCTCATTACCATAGGCGGTGCCCAGGTATAGATAATCATATCCTTCTTTTTTTCTACTTCTTTCAGGTTGTAGATCGACTCTTTAAGGCCATAGTCGTGCAGCTTATTATTGAGGATAAGGTGGAAGATGGAAAACTCTACAATGGAAGCACCTTCCGTTTTTTCAAAAAGGGTATCGCCACGCATGCGGAAGATCATCGAATCAGAAAGTACCCAAATCTCCTTTTCGGGGAAGGTGAGTTCATATACTACCTTTTTATAGTTGAGGTCGTAGTAGAAACTTCCACGGGTAAGACTGTAAATACTATCGTCTTTAGATTTGATGGAGAAATTCCCGCTAATACGGTAAAAGTCCTGAGCCATAGCTGCCTGGCAGAGGAAAAGTAAGAGCAGGCCGGTTAAAATGCGTTTCAATGCGATAGGTATAAAAGTAAAATTCCCGCCCATTTGGGCGGGAATTGAATGCTATGAAATTAGCTTAGATGGTAGAAGCAGCAGAAGTAGCTGCGGCTGCAAATACTGCGAAGTAAAGGATGATACCTACTACGCTAGCACCAACACAACCCCATAGAGCTTCTTTGGTTTCGTCTTTGTTTTCGGATACGAAGTAAACGATGGCTACACCAGCAACACCGAACACACAACCCCAGATCCAAGAAGGAATTCCAAGAACACGGTGACGTTTAGCCATTGCAGGGCTAATCATCGCTTGATCAGAAACATTAGCAACTAAGGCACTGTTAGTAGCTTGTAATTCCGCGAAGGAAACATTTTCGTTTTGATCCAGGTACTGGTCTAATTCTTCTACCTGAGCAAGTTCAGTGTTTACTTCGTCGATCTCGAAGTTGAACATGTCACGAGAATCAGCTTTCAAATCCTGGAATGAGAATGCAGAGACTAAGAAAGCAAGAGATAAAATACGCTTCATTGTATTGGTTTTAATTAAACTTCTCAAATATAATAAGCCAAATCAATTAGCGAAGTAATTCTGTCTATTTCACCCTAATTTTTAACAGTCGCAGACCGCATTTTTACGCACAAGTGCAGTTTTATTCCCGGATGGCCTAAATCTCTTTGCTACTTTAGCGCCGTCATTTCATCGAGCCTATGCTATAGCAATCAAGGGCATAGCTATTTATTTCGTTTTCGATGATTCAAGATTTAACGAAGGCATTAAATGCATATATCCAAATTCAGTCATTCTAATTTTTTCTTTCTTTTTTTTCTAAATCTGGCCTTATCAAGCCTAATTCGGGCTCAAAGTGCTGGTTCGGCAGAAGCCTACAAGGTAAAAGAGGACCTTAATGCCTTAAGTGAGGACGCCATTCCGGTCGAAATTTGGTTGCCAAAAGTGGAGGATAGCTTGGCGGTTTATCAGATGCCAAAGGTGGTTCCCGGTACCTATAAGGTGCATAATTACGGACTCTTTGTTCGCGACTTTGCCGCATTTAATGAAGCCGGAGATAGCTTACCCGTGCAAAAGTTATCCATCAATAGCTGGCAGATTAAAAGAGCTCAGGAATTACATCGCATCCAATATTGGGTAGATGATAGCTATGGCGATGAGCGAGGTCGACCGATTTTCGCTCCCTCAGGAAGTAGCAATGAGGAAGAGGTCTTTCTACTCAATCAATTCGCTTATATCGGCTATTTGGAAGGTTATAAAAATTTACCTTTTGAATTAGAAATTGCCCATCCTCAGGGATTTTTCGGATCGGGAGCCTGGCCGGCAGAGCGCAGTGATACTTTGGATCACTATCAATTCCCAAGCTACTTTTTGTTGCATGATAATCCCATGATGTATTGCCAGCCCGATACCAGTTCGGTTTGGATTGGGAACTCCAAAGTAGAATTAAGCTTATACAGTCCTAATAAAACGGTTAATGCCGATACCACAATGGCCCTGATCGAGGCCGTATTGCAAGCCAGTGCAGAATATTTGGGTGGTAGCCTTCCGGTGGATAAGTATTCTATATTGATTTATTGCCAGTCGGATTTAAAAGGTGACTTCAGCTATGGGGCACTGGAACATCATCGTTCTACCGTACTCTATATGCCGGAAGTAGACGGTGCTATTTTTTACGAAGGGGTACGCGACATTGTAGCACATGAGTTCCTACATATTATTACGCCACTGGGTATTCATTCGGAATATATTCAGGATTTTGATTTCGCTAATCCGGAGATGAGTCGGCACCTCTGGCTTTATGAAGGGGTAACCGAGTACAATAGTCATCTGGTGCAGGTGCGCGATAGCATTTATAGTAAGGAAGAGTTCTTGGAGGTGATGCGCGATAAGTTTTTCGCTAATGATCAATACGAGGATTTACCGCTAACCGCTGTGAGTAAGCACACCCTTGATATTTACCACGATCAGTATCAGAATTTTTATGAGGGCGGTGCCATAGCAGCCATGGCTCTGGATTTGTATTTGATCGAAATTTCAGGAGGCGGCATGCGCCTGATGGACCTTTTGAACAATCTTTCGGCAGTATTTCCGGCCGATACATTTTTTAAGGATGAAGATCTCTTTCGCATTATGGGTGAACTTTCCTTTCCACAGGTCGAAACCTTTATGGTACGCCATTTTGAGGCGGGCGAACCTTTCCCTTGGGAGCGCCTTTTTGCCAATGTAGGTCTCGATTACAGCGATGAGGGCAAGACTATGGGCTGGTCTATTGGCACAGATGAGTTGAGCTATGACTTGGAGCAAGATCGTTTTTTAGTGACCAATGAAGAAGGCATTGATTCCTTCGGAGAGGCTCTGGGCCTGAAAGCCCGCGATCAGATTATCAGCATTAATGGCGATACTTTAAACCTCTTTAGCTTCCAAACGGTATTAGCCGATTTCCAGGGGACCCTTCAGGAAGGGGATGAGGTAGTTTATAGGGTGGCTCGACCCAAGCGCAATGATAAGTTTCGGATTAAGCGATTAAAGACCAAGGCATTTAAAGTGGAGTACGACGAATCGCATTTATTGAAGTGGCAAGAGGAGGCTAGCGATCGTCAAAAGGCTTGGCGTAAAATCTGGTTGGCGCAATAGCTAATGTGATGCGCGTCACTACGGCCTGCCTTCTTAAGAATGTATTTTTGTGGTAAAACACAGAACATGCAAGAACTTATCAATGATCCTAAAACCTTTTTGGTTGACGTAAGAACTGAAGCAGAAGTAGCAGATGTTAGCGTACCCGGAGCGGTTAATATACCTTTAGACCAGGTTCCCGCAAACTTGAGTCGCTTTAAAAGCGCTGAAGGTCCGGTAGTAGTATTTTGTCGTAGCGGAGCGCGCAGTGAAAACGCTAAAAACTGGTTGCTTCAAAATGGTGTGACTGATGTGCACAATGCCGGTGGTTACCCAACAGTATTAAACCTTAAAAACTAAGAAGGATGGTTCGATTATTAGGATTTTTGTTTGTACTCAGTACCCTGGGCGCCTGTGCTCAAAGTACCGAGGGCAGCAGCAGTACTACAGATGGTACGAAGCAGGTAAACCTCGATGTGAATCAGGTTTCAGAATTATTGAAGAATGATAAAGAGGTGGTATTAATTGATGTGCGCACCCCTGACGAATACAAGCAAGGTCATTTAGAAGGATCAGATTTATTAAACTTCTACGATCCTAAGTTTAAAGAAGAAGTGGCCAAATTAGATAAGTCTAAAGAGTATGTGATCTACTGCCGTAGTGGTGGTCGCAGTGGCAGTGCCGTTGCGGAGATGCAGAAAATGGGCTTTGAGAACGTACACAATATGAAAGGCGGAATCCTCGCTTGGAACCGCGCTAATCTTCCTACCCAGAAATAAGATGGCTAGCTTTAAGGAATTGATTCAATCGGATAAGCCGGTACTAATCGATTTCCATGCCGATTGGTGCCAACCCTGTAAAGTGCTCGGGCCCATTGTGAAGCAAGTTAAAGAGCAAATGGGCGATCGGGTTTCGGTACTCAAAATTGATGTAGATCGCAATCCCGAATTGGCGGCTAAGCTGGCTATACAAGGGGTGCCTACCTTAATGATTTACCGCCAAGGCGAATTAAAATGGCGTCAAAGCGGAGTCTTAAGTAAAGAAGCGATTATTCAGCAGCTGAACTATTTTGGAGCTTAAGCGCTTCAAAACGATAACCCAGTTTGCTGTAATATTCCAGGCATAGAGGTAGGGCCTCCTTTAAACGAGGCCAGGCTTTTATGGAATCGTGGAATACCACGATGGAACCCGGGCCGGCATGTTTGCGAATAGATTCGAAACACTGTTGACCACTACGATTGGCATCCCAATCTGCCGCAAGGCTATCCCACATAATGATATTATAACAGGCCCGGCTTAATGCCCGGGCCTGTTTTTTTTGAATTCTGCCGTAGGGTGGTCGAAATGCTTGAGAAGCTACCTGCTTGGCGCAAAGCTCCACATTGGCAAGATAGTCCTCCAGGCTATGCTGTGTTCCTTTAAGATGATGGAAAGTGTGATTGCCTACTGTATGACCAGCAGCTAGCACGGCTTGAAATACTTCAGGGTGTTTTTGCACATTGTCGCCAATGCAAAAGAAACTGGCTTTGGCTTGATAGGCATCCAACTGCTCCAAAACCCAGGGGGTAACCGCAGGAATAGGGCCATCATCGAAGGTGAGATAAATAGTTGGTTTAGACGCATCCGCCGAAAGGCGCCAAATAAAACCTGGCTTTAAAGCCTGATAGAGCTTGGGGATGAAAGTTAAATAGGGCATAGAAAAAATCCCGACCATCGATTTAAGCGAAGGTCGGGATTTATTTATTGTATTTCAGCGCTGCTTAGGCCAATCCTAAAGGACGTAAGGCATTAACATAGCGCTGGTAAATTTCGTCTTGCGACATGCTCTGCTGATTTCCTTTGTGCTCAAACTGGTTAACCAATTGAACAATCATTCGGAAATAGCTGGCAGCGGCATTCATTTCAGCTTGAATCTTATTGCGGTCTTTACCACGGAATTGCTGATAATAGGCCAGCTCTTCTTCCAGGCGATCGGCGAAGGTGTTAATGATTTCGCGGGCCTCTTCTTGAGCACCAGCTTTGTAATATCCTTCGATGATATTGAACATGAAGTAATCGTAAGCGTATTTACTTTCTGGCATTTTCTCCATGGCACGCTCTAATACCTGCATGGCCTCATCATTACGTCCGCGCTCCGCTAAATCTTCTGCTAAACGGCCGTAGATATTACGCAGGTTAAAGATTACCCTGCGGTTGGTCTCATCCAAATAAACTCCGGGAACTTCCATATTACCCATTTCGAATTTATTCATCAGATTATCATACATCACATCGGTAGCAATTTTACCGAAGTCGGGATTATTCCCCTCACGTTTATTCAATACCGGAACAAAGCGATAGGCTAAACCTTCGAGTTGGAAGTAATCGTCTAACCAGAAGAAGCTCTTGCTGCTGTTACCAACGGTTACACTGAAGTAAATAGGACGGGTCCAGTCGTTTTCAGCAATCAGGTCGATAACCATTAAATCGCGCTTGCTTAATACTTGAGACTTAATATCCCAATCGATATAATCTACAATACGACCGGTATCTTCGGGTAATACAGCCTCATTGGCTAATACCGCTTCCTTGTCGATGTTTACGCGTAAGCGACGCATAGGATAGTAGATCAATTCTTTCTGGCCACCGAAGGCAGAGAATTTGTTTTGCTTATCGTCCAATTTTACCCAGCGGATAAAGTCTTTTACATCCCAGCGACCTTTTACCTGACGATCCTGGAAGTAAATCACATCGCGGGTACCTTGCTTGTACTGATCATGCTCAAAGCTAAAGGGAACAGGTTGCGCATCGTAAACCGCACGCTTGGCCTGGTCGATATACCAATCGGTATTTAGCAGAGAAAGGTTGATGATGCGTACATCGGTGCGGTAACCTTCAATTTCTTGGGCATACCAAAGTGGGAAGGTATCATTATCACCATTGGTGAAGAGGATACTATTGGGTTTACAAGAATCGAGGTAGGCAAAGGCAATATCGCGTGCCACATAGCGATTGCTACGGTCGTGATCATCCCAGTTTTGAGCGGCCATCAAACCTGGCACTGCTACCAAACAAACTACGCTTACTGCTGCCGCTACACTGGTACTTTGCTTTTTAAGCAGTTCATACACGGCCATAACTCCCAGGCCAATCCAAATGGAGAAGGCGTAGAAAGAGCCAACATAGGCATAGTCACGCTCCCGCGGTTCAAAAGGTTTATGGTTTAGGTAAACTGCAATGGCCAATCCAGTTAGCAGGAAGAAGAGGGTGACTACCCAGGCATCTTTACCTGCTTTTTGATAATGAACTATGGCGCCCACTAAACCGAGCAGGAGGGGCAGCATGAAATAAACATTTCGAGCAGGATTGTTCTTGGCGTGATAGGGTAAATCGCTTTGTGGCCCTAAGCGTAATTCATCCAAAGGTTTAATTCCTGAAATCCAGTTTCCTTTGGTGTGCTCAAAGCGGTGTTGTTCGTCGTTTTGCCTTCCGGCGAAATTCCACATAAAGTAGCGCCACCACATATGGCCCACCTGATAATTGAGGAACCAGCTAATATTTTTACTTAGCGGAATAGGTTCCTTGTCATTTGTTATCCCTGCATATTTCTTATAGTTCGGGACCGAGGCTGGGTCATCATTCCACATCCGTGGGAAGAGCCCTACATATTTTGGGTCGAATACGCGCTCGGATGCTTTACGATCGTCGCTGATTACATATTCACCTTTTTCATCATCACGACGGTATACCGGGTTTCCATCCTTAAAGTCTACTACCGGAGCATTAAATGACTGACCGTAGAATACCGGGAAGTCGCCATACTGCTCACGCTTGTAATAGGCTAAAAGCGACATCGCATCTTCAGGATTATTTTCGTCAATAGGGGTGTTTGCATTGGAGCGTACCGCTAAGGTTACGAAGGTTGAATAACCCAGAATGATGAAAAGAACAGAAAGAATTAAGGTGTTCCAGATTGGAGAATCTTTTTTACGGGTAAAGCGTAAGCCATAAGCGGCACCACCACCAATAAGAATAAGGGTGAAGATGGTTCCACTATTAAAGGGCATGCCCATGCTGTTCACCATAAATATCTCCAGTTTGCCGAAGGTCCAAAGCACAAAAGGAATAATGGCGGCAAAGATGATTCCGAGGATGAGGATACCAATTACATTGTATAAGATGAACTTGGTATTGCTGATTTTTTTGTCGGTTTTGTAGAAATACACCATTACAATCGCAGGGATGGTCAAGAATACCAGGATGTGAACCCCGATGGAAAGACCAATCATATAGGCGATGAAAATGAGCCAACGGTGAGCACGACTGCTATGGTCTACTTCATTTTCCCATTTCAAAATGGCCCAGAAAGCAATGGCGGTAAAGAGGGATGACATGGCATATACCTCACCTTCAACTGCCGAGAACCAAGCACTGTCGCTAAAAGTGTAGGCTAAAGCTCCTACAACCCCGCCACCTAAAAGGGCAACGATGCGGCCATCGGTAAGCTCACCGAATTTGAGTAAAAATTTACGTCCGAGCGCGGTAATGGTCCAAAAGAGGAACAGTACAGTAAAGGAGCTGGCGGCGGCCGAAAGCAAGTTTACCATTTTGGCTTGTTCGGTAACATCTCCAAAAGCGAATTGAGAAGCGAAGTTCCCCATTAGCTGGAAAAGCGGTGCGCCGGGAGGGTGACCCACCTGGAGCTTAACCGAGGTAGCAATGTACTCACCGCAATCCCAGAAGCTTACGGTTGGCTCGATAGTGATAAAGTAGGTTACTGTTGCGATGGCGAAAACCAGCCATCCCAACAAGTTGTTCAGTTTCTTGTAATTGGAAAGCATCCTCTTGAATTTGTTGCTGCGGGCGAATTTATGAAAATAAGCAAGTTGGGCGGTGTCAATATCTTGTTAAAGAAGGATGCAGAAAAATTAAAGAAGATGATTTAACATGAATTTTTATTTGCGCGATTGAAAAGAGCATCTTACTTTTGCCCTCCCAAAATAAACGATGCCCCATCGTCTAATTGGCAGGACAGCTGATTTTGGTTCAGTCAGTCGAGGTTCGAGTCCTCGTGGGGCAACAAGGAAAAAAGTCCGGACAATGTGTTCGGACTTTTTTTATGCCTGTATTTTTTAGGTGGGTGAATTACAAATTCGCCTTAGGCTTGATTAGTCTTTAAAGTAGGCACTGGCGTGATTTTGCAATTCGACCAGTTTAAAAGACTCAAGAATCAATAATGAAAACGGCACTGCAGAATGATGCAGCTTTGGTCATCTGCTTTTCCAGTGATTCGATATACCAGACGGTGTTCCTGATTAATGCTCCGAGCCCAACAGCCTTTAAGACTACCCCTTAGCGGTTCAGGTTTCCCGGTGCCTTTAAAGGGGGTTCTTCTGACTTCATTTAGTAGGCTACGCAGTTTATTCAGGAGCTCTTGATCATTCTCAATCCAATATTCAAAATCCTCCCAGGCATTTTTGGTAAACACCAGCCTCATTTTTTTGGGCTTTCTTTTTCTTCCCAGTCTATTAAATCACCGGTATCCATTTGATCCAGAGATTCGGCCAGTCTTTTTCGATTGGATTCGGTAGACAAGAGGTACTCGGTTTCCCGATAGGAATTGTATAAGCCAATAGACATGATTACCACTGCTTCATCTTCTTTGTTGCGCGGAACCACAATGACCTCAGAAGATTTGGTGACATAGTCGAACTGCTTTTTAAGGCTTTTCCGCAAGGCAGTGATGGTTATGGCTTTCATAATGTGATTCTAAATGGAAGTGGAAGAAATATTCAGAATTTTATTTGTACATAATCCTGTACAGTTAAACGTACAAAATTGAATTTTGGTTTGCAAGAAAATTGTGATTGCTAATCACTACTGGCGTGAATTTGCAACTCACGCCAATATTTTTAAATCCTAAAAAATTGACTCCAAGCAACCTTTTGCCCTCTTTTCCCCGTCTATACAATAGCAATGCATTTTGAATAGATGAAAAAACTATTTCTGTTGCTGGCGGTCCCACTCCTAATCGCCAGCTGTTCGAATTCTAAAATTAGTGGCAGCACCGAGGCGGAAGCTCAGGCTCCTGTAGATACAGTGGTGTTAACCGCAGCCGATAGTGCGGCCATTAAAAAAGGAATCGAACATGCCCTGGATGAAAAACTCTTACCAGCGGTTAAAGCTCAAATTGACTCTGTAAACAGCTCCAAAAAATGAAGAACACACTATGCACCCTGGCCTTTGTTTCGGCCATCTTAAATTTCAGTAGCCAAGCTCAAAATTTAGATCAATCCCTTTCCGGATCCGTATCCGCCTCGCAAGATGAGGGGGAGGCTCACATTGCCATGGACCCCAATGATTCTACCCATTTGGCAGTAGGTTATATGGAATTAGGAGCCGGTATTTCATTCCGTATTTATCATTCCGAAGATCAGGGTAATACCTGGCGACTTTCCCAATTTGATCCCTCTAGTGCTATTAATGCTGATTTTCCGGGTTATATGGCAGCCGGTGGTGGCGATATTCTTTTTGCTTACGACAATAACCATAACTTGTATTGTTCCTGGATTTACCTCCTTTTTAATCCCACGGCACCTAATCCTACCGATACCCTCGTTTTTGTAGGTTATTGGGGCAAGTCAACGGATAATGGAAATAGCTTTAGCCTCGAAGCAGGAGAGGATCATTTCTTCGGGATCGGAAAACTAGATGCCGGTCAGAACATTTACAATTACAAAGATGGGATTTGCGATCGCCAGTGGATGGCGGTGGATTTATCCAATGGACCTGGCCAAAATGACCTCTATATTGGATACATCAATTTCCCAGCGGATTTTAATCAAACCGGTCTTAAGGTGAAGGTGAAGAAAGCCAATCAAAGTAGTTTCTCGGCTGCCACTACTGCTTATTCGGGAAATGGACAATTCACCAATTTGGCCATGGATAGCAATGGGAAATTGCATTATTCCTTCGCGGATTTTATGAGTAATGAAATTTTGTATACCTCCTCCAATGACGGAGCCCAGACTTTCGCTACTCCGGTTACTATTCAGCAGGCGACCACTGTTTTCCCTTCCGGAACCGGTGTTATTAATGAAAGAGAGAATGCCGCACCTTCATTAGCAGTAGACGGTCAGAATAACCTGCATTTGGTTTGGGGCGATTTTATCTCGAATCAAAGATTTGAATCCTATTATTCCCGCTCAACCGACAATGGAGCTACTTGGTCTGCACCAATTGACTTGACTACCATTTTCGGCTCCAAGGTATTTATGCCAGTTGTTTCGGCGCATGGCGATAAGGTGAGTATTGGTGGAAATGTGTTGGATAGCACAAATAAGTCCAATTACCATATCAGCAATTCGCAAGACAATGGGGCCAATTTCGGGCCTATCAAAAAAGTAAGCTCTGGCACTACCAATTTTGCCCAAGTATCGAAGAGTCGCTTTGTGGGTGATTACTCTTCCAGTGTGCGCACTCATTGCGCTATTTACAGTCTGTGGACCGACTGTCGTGCTAATGGCTGCAAACAATATATCGCCAAATACGATGAATGTGCTTCATTAGGAATTGAATATACCCCCATTGAAGCACCTTTTAGCTTGAGTACTTTGTATCCGAATCCGGTGAACACAGTTCTGAATCTGGATTTGAAATCGGATGAAGCGATGAGCTTAAACCTGGAAATCTTCGACTTACAAGGAAGAACAGTCTATTCTAGCGATCAAAATCTTTTGGAAGGTGAGAACCAATTGGAATTGGACTTAAGCAGCTTAAAGGCCGGTCAGTATTTATTGAGCATCAGCGATGCCAATGGCACTTTTATTAGCCGAAATATTCTGAAGAACTAAATACCTTCAAATTTAGATAGCAAGAACCGCCTCTGATTAGGGGCGGTTTTTTTTTTTGATCGAATTGGAAATTTGATCCAGGTTTGCAACCGAATTGCAAATCCGGTCCAATAATTTGTGTAAAGGAAACCTGATTCGAATTTGTAATTCGAATCATCGTTTCAAAAAGCTTTGCAAATCCTTATTGGCACCATAAAGCACTAAGACATCACTCTCCTTGAGCTTTTGATCGGGGCTGGCGATTCCTTGACTTTTAAGTTCGGTATGATTGCGGCCTAACATGCTTTTTACCTCCGTCTCGCTCATTATCGTGAGCACCAGTAAATTGTATTTACCGCGGAACTCCACTTCACGAATGGTTTTACCTATATGGTCTTCCGGCACCTTGGCTTCGATAATGCTAAAGGTATCGCCCAGTTCAAAGGAGTCCACAACATTATTGAGGCAGAGTTTTTTGGCCCAGCGTTCGGCAGTTTCTTCCTCGGGATGCACAATTTCATCTACACCAATGGCCTCCAATACCTTTTGATGTAAAGGGTTAATGGCTCGACTGATCAATCGCTTAACCCCCAAATTTTTAAATACGGCCGAGGTCATAATATTGGCCCCTTGATCTTCACCCACCGCCACAATCACCAAATCAGTATCTTCCAGAGGTAAGCCCGCAACCGTAAATTCATCGGTAGCATCCATCTGTATGGTATGGGTAATTTGCTCTTTAAACATATCCACCTTATCCATGCGGATGTCGATACCAATTACCTCATGGCCCTGGGCGGTTAATTTTTGCGATAGGGAGGCTCCAAAATTTCCGAGTCCGGCGATAATGTATTTCATGGTTCAATCTAGTTAATCGTTATTTCCTCGGTGGGATAACGATAGTTCTTTTGTTTCACCTTCTTAAAGAAGGCTATGATTATGGTGAGCATGCTAACCCGACCCACAAACATGATGGCAATTAAAATGACTTTGCTGGGATGAGAAAGCTCGGCGGTAATTCCTAAGCTTAATCCAACAGTACTGTAAGCTGAAAAGCATTCGAAGGCAATGTCCATTAGGCTTTGATCTGAGTCGAAGGCGGAAATTAGCATCACGCCAAAGCCAATTACAATCAGCGAAAGCGAAATAATGGCAAAAGCTCGTTTTACGGTAACATCCGCAATTTCGCGACGGAAAACCTCAATGCGCGATTTACCCTTGGCCAGGCTTAGGATATTTAAAGTCGCTACGGCAAAAGTGCTGGTTTTGATACCCCCACCAGTAGAGGCGGGCGAGGCACCAATCCACATCAATAAAAAAACCATCATGGTGGTAGGGAAGAGCATGGCCGAAGTGTCGATGGAATTAAAACCGGCGGTACGGGGGGTGGTGGCACCAAAAAGGGCGGTTACAATTTTACCGATGCCATCATGTTCAGCCAAGGTATTGTTGTATTCAAGCACGTAGAAAAGCACAAAAGCCACCGCTGTGATTGTAAGGGTGGTGATGAGGGTGATGCGGCTGTTCAGGTTTAAAACCCAAGGTTTGTAGGCGATTTGCCGACGCCCGAATGAGATTAACTTCCGCAAGCGATAGCTGAAGTATTTAAAGATATTGGATACAATCGGGAAGCCTAGCCCACCTAAAACGAAGGTGAGGACAATCCAAAATTGAAGCAGATAATTGAATTTAAAACCATCCTCATAAATGCTATTGGAGAGGGTGGAAAATCCCGCATTACAGAAAGCCGAAATGGAATGAAAAACCGCAAAGAAGATTTGCTCGTATTCACTATTGAAGAAGGAACTTTCGAGGCTACTGTAAATAAGTAGACCCGAGATTAACTCGATACTCAGAGTGATGAGAATAATGTATTTGAGGGTAGAAAAAACCTCTCCCAACATTTTAGAGTTGGTGATATCTCTTAAGGCCAATTGATTTTCGTAAGTGGCGCCGCCTTTAAAGAAATAGCTGAAATAACTGGCAAAGGTTAAAATGCCCAAACCCCCAATCTGAATGAGGATGAGAAGGATGATCTGGCCAAATTCGGTAAAATAAGTACCGGTATCCACCACGATTAAACCCGTAACACAAACCGCGGAGGTAGAGGTGAAAAAGGCATCGATAAAAGAGAGGCCATCATAAGTGGCATTAGGAAGCATCAGCATAAAGCTGCCTAAAAGAATAATGATCAGAAAGCTGGCGACAAACAACTGGGCTGGATTGAGTAAGGTGCGCTTGTAGTTCATCCGCACCTCAGAAAATTCGCGTACAAAACTCAGGAACACGGCTAGTCGCAGCCAGATTGGGTTCTCCAATAATAGGTCGGTTTTAAAGGGTTCCCCAACAAAAAGGTAGAGGTAAAAAACCCAAAGGGTAAAGCCAATGGAAAGCAGATCAAAAACAAAGACCTTCCTTTTAATCAAGGATCGGTTTTGGAAATAGCGTGCGAAGGTGGCTACTACCCCAAGGGCCAGCACCAGAAAGTAAAAGCCATCCAGCAGATTTTGCGAGAGCTTATTTTGCGAAAAACCGAAATCTGAGATTAAGGCCAGAAGACCTAGGATGCTTATGAAAAGCGCAATTTTGAAGAATGTCTTCAATTTCATAATTCAAAGTACTCAAATCCCTTTGGCTTGAAATTGTTCACAGGCAAGAAATTATGAACCGAGTATTTAGCTTGGAGCAAATTGCAAATTGGATCCGGTAATGTTCATCTAATTTGCATTTCGATGAAGATGCATGCATTTAAATTAATTAGTACCTTCATAGCCAACTAATTAAACAGGCCTAATGCGGAACCTTATCACTGCTCTGCTGGCCTTAACCTGCTTTAGTGGTTTTGCACAGATCACCGCCGACTCCGCTATCGCGGTTAATGCAGTCGGGGTGCAGGATGTCAATTTTTTTCCTTCTACTACAACACAGTCTAGTTGTGCCCAAACGATTACGGTAAATCTTCCTGCGGGGAATTGGATTTATGGGGTAGATCTTTATTATACCATCAATACAGTCGGTGGATTTACGGGAATGCCTCCCGCGGGTATTTACGCTTATTTGGAATGTACAAGCACCGGAACCAATGAAGGGCAGATCTACACGGGTTCTGTTTTTACTCCGGGAGCATCAGAAAATGTGGTTCGCAGTAATCTGACTTTCTTGAATGGGCTTTATTCTGGCTATAGCCTCGACTTTAAATTACACGCATTCGACGTAGCCTTTTTTAGTAGCGGTTGCGATACCGCCGATGCGAAAATTCAGGCGGGATCTTTTAAAGTAGTAGTGCACCACGGGCCTGCCCCAACTTGTTTGAAGCCTTCTAATTTGGGTATGGATTGGGCGATGCACGATCGGGCTGCTCTCAGCTGGATCAGCGGAGGGGCCTCCAATTGGCAGATCAATTATGGCAGTCCGGGTTTTAGTGCTGGTTCCGGGACTTGGGTAAATGTCAATGCTAATCCATTTGTGTTAAGGGGATTAAGCCCCAATACCCTCTATGAATATTATGTCCGGGATAGTTGCGGCTCTGGCGATGTTAGTCTCTGGGAAGGTCCCTTCCAATTTCGAACTATTTGTAATCCCACAGTAATTAGTGGTACCTATACCGAAGGATTTGAGTCGGCCACCTGGCTACAAGGTACTGGCGGTCAAAACGCAAATAATGTTATCGATTTCTGCTGGAAGCGGGATCCGGAAGCCCCAACCGGAGGACCAGGCGGAGGTAGATTTGCCTGGGGAACTCGCCTTGGAGCAACCCCAACCGCAAATACCGGCCCGGGTGGAGCCTGGCTTGGGAGTAAATATATTTATGTAGAAGCGACTGGTGGTCAAAATCAAGATGTGGCTACCATTACTTCACCCTTAATTGATGTGAGCTCCCTAACTACACCCACTTTGGAATTTTATTTCCATCGATATGGTGCTTCGGTGGGTGGTTTAGAAGCCCAGGCCTGGAGCCAATCTACGGGATGGCTAACTGTTTGGTCTAAGTCAGGCGCTCAGGATCAGAATAGCAATTTCGATCCTTGGATAAAGGAAAGTATTACCCTCAATGCCTTTGCCAACGATACCATTAAAATTCGTTTCCGGGCGGTGCGTTCCCTTCAGCCGGAAGGCGATATGGCCATTGATGAGGTGGTCATTAAGGAAGCCCCCAACTGCCCAGATCCTTCTGCTTTTAGTTTAAATGGTCGCACCAATAGCAGTGTAACCTTAGGCTGGAACTCCGCCAATGCTACAAATTGGCAAATTGAGTACGGCCCCAATGGCTTTAGTCAAGGAGCTGGAACCCTGCAGGTGGTAAACAGTAATCCGGTAATCCTTAGTGGCCTGAGTTCAGGCACGGTCTACGATTTTTACATCCGATCCTTATGTGGGGGAGGCGATACCTCAGGCTGGATCGGGCCTATTTCGGCCATGCCGTATTGTAATGCTTTGACGGCACCCTATTCCGAAAATTTTGATGGCGGAGCTTGGACCCCTGGCACCGGAACCTATAATGGAGGAGATGCCCTGGGACCTTGCTGGTGGCGTTACCCCAATCCTGGTACCATGGCCAGTGACCCTTTGTTTTGGGGACTACGCGCCACATCTGGCTCTACACCCAATACCGGCCCTAATCAAGATCATACCGGATCCAATTTTATGTATGTCGAATCTTCGGCTGGTTTCCTGGGGCAGGTCGCTTCATTGGAGTCACCTTTAGTAGATATTAGTCCTTTGCTGAATCCCGAATTGCGTTTCTTCTATCACATGTTTGGCAATAGCATGGGCACCTTGCGGGTGGATGTGTTTAAGGCTAGTAACGGACAGTGGACCAATGGTGTATGGTCGATCAGTGGTCAGCAACAGAGCAATGCAGTAGATCCCTATTTAGAGGCCATTATTGATTTAAGTGCCTTTGCCGGAGATTCCATAATTATTCGTTTTTCGGGCCTCAAGGGGAATGAACGACGCAGCGATATGGCCATTGATTTGGTGACCATAGACGAAGCCCCGCCCTGTCCGCAACCTAGCGGATTAACAAGCTCTAATTTGGGACCTAATTCGGTGGATCTTTCCTGGACCAGCGGTGGGGCCAGCCAGTGGCAAATTATTTACGGACCCAATGGTTTTAGCATTGGCTCAGGCCTGGGAACAGTGGTGAATGCGGGCTCCAATCCCTTCACCTTACTGCTTAGCAATAGTCAGGTTTATGATATTTATGTCCGCGACAGTTGCGGCCTGGGCAATGTAAGTGCTTGGGTAGGCCCGATTACAGTTACCATGCCTTGTGGTATGGCCGTGATCCCCTGGTTCGAAAATTTTGATGGCAACGATTGGAGCCCTGGACTTCCCGGTTCCAATAATGGTAATGCAATTAGTTCCTGTTGGTCACGACCCTCTGTTAGTAATCCCAATTTTGGACCTTGGTCCGGAGGCACGGCTTCTTCCAATACCGGTCCTAATGCGGATGTTTCAGGTACGGGAAAATACCTTTATACGGAGGCCAGTGGTGCCAGTGGCCCGGGTTCCATCACTAGTCCGCAAATTTATTTGAGCCCGGTGATTGCCAATCCTACTCTTAAATTCCACTATCACTTATATGGCAGCGCTATTGACTCCCTCTATGTTGAGGTAAATAATGGCGGCGCTTGGACCTGGATTTGGGGAGTTCAGGGGCAGCAGCAAAGTTCCAATGGTTCGGCTTGGACTGAGATTCAATATGGTTTGCAGAATTATTCTGGTGATACTATTCAAATACGGTTTACCGGTGTAAATAGTGGCTTTACAGCCGATATGGCTATTGATGAGGTTTCGATTGAAGACGTGGCCTGTCCGCAGTCTAGCAATTTTGCCATCCAAGCGGTAGGAAGCAATTCGGTGGATTTATCTTGGTCCAGTGCCGGTTCTCCTGGCTTTAATATTGAATATGGTCCGGCTGGATTTAATTTGGGTTCAGGCACACAGGTTTTTACGATGACCTCTCCATTTACTTTAACCGGTTTGAGCCCGGCCACGGCCTATGATTTTTACCTTCGCGATAGTTGTGGTGCTACCAGTTATTCAGCTTGGCTGGGGCCGATTTCTGCCACTACTTTATGCCTGGCTTACACCGCTCCACATCTCGAAAACTTTGATGGCAGTTCTTGGGTAGTTGGTGTGCCCACGGCCAATAATCAGGGCAATCAAATTGATGTTTGCTGGACTCGGCCATCAGATAATAATCCCAATTTTGGCACTAATTCCGGGCCTACTGCTTCGGCCAATACCGGTCCGCTTGCGGATGTAAGTGGCAATGGTAAATATCTCTACACCGAATTCTCCGGCCTAAGTGGTTATGGCGAAATCAGCTCTCCGGAAATCTATATTCCAACTAGCATTGCCAATCCTGTTTTGCATTTCGACTACCACCTTTTTGGATCCAATATTGATAGCCTGGCGGTATTTCTGGCGAAAGATGGCAGTATGCAGTGGATTAGCGGCATAGTAGGCGCTCAGCAGAGTAGTTCGGCCGATGCCTGGAAAACCCATGGAATTGAATTAGATGCCTGGTCGGGCGATACGGTACGCATCATCTTCCGAGGCTATAGTCAAGGTTATATGGGGGACATTTCCATAGATGAGTTTAAGCTTTACGATGATCCCTGCCCTATGCCAGATAATTTTTCGGTAGGTACCATCACTAAAAATAGCATCAGCCTAAGCTGGACCAGCGGAGGTGCAAATCATTGGCAAATTGAATATGGCCCCCCTGGATTTAGTCCGGGGACTGGAACTCTGCTTTCCGTAAGCTCTAATCCTTATACGATAACGGGTTTAAATGCCAGCAGCTATTATGAGTTTTACCTGCGTGACAGTTGCAATGCCAATGATCAGAGTCTTTGGCTGGGTCCACTTTTAGGCTCCACCTTATGTGATACTTTATTGGCTCCTTATTACGAAAGTTTCGATCTGGGCTTTGACCGCGGAACCGGAGCACAAAATGCAGGAGCCAGCATATCACCCTGTTGGAACCGAAATCGAGATACCTTATTCTTTTGGGGTGGAGGCCAAGGTAATACGCCTTCTACCGGAACCGGGCCCACTGGCGACAAAACCAGTGGTAGCGGGAATTATGTATATACCGAGGCTAGTGCAGGAAGCGGAGGTGATACTGCTATTTTGGAAACCGGGTATATAGACCTCAGTGCTTTGGCTCAACCTGAGCTCCGTTTCTGGTACCATATGTACAGTCAGAATGGCCAAAACCTTTGGTTTCAATGGGAGATTTATAGCGGAGGAAGCTGGATTATTTTGGGCAGTCTAGCTGGAGATCAGGGAAATTTGTGGCAGGAACAGCGCTATGATTTATCGAGCTATCTCAATAAGACGGTGCGTTTCCGATTTGTGGTTTTAAAGGCTACGGGCGGAAGTATTTATCAATCGGATGTTGCTTTGGATGAATTGGTGGTGGATGAGAAAATAGCCTGTAACCCTTATACCATGCCTTTCCTCGAAAACTTTGATGGAGCAGCTTGGCAGGAGGGAACCGGTGGTTTGAACGATAATGATTTGATTGACCCTTGTTGGAATCGATTAACGACAAGTCAAATGCGTTGGGGAACCGGAATGGGAACAACAACTTCGGCTAATACCGGACCCAGCTCAGATTTAAGTGGCAGCGGAAATTACATCTACACCGAAGCATCGCGGGGGGCAACCAGCGCCATGATTAGCAGCCCACCCATTATTGTGGATAGCCTAATAGCCGCACCGCATATCTTTTACCATTACCATATGTATGGGGCCACCATTGTGAATATGAAGGTGGCCATTGAAAGGTCTTCCGGAACCACGATTTTGCAAACCTATACCGGCCAACAGCAGAATAGCAGTACCGCTGCCTGGATTGCGGATTCTATTGATATCACCGCCTATAAGGGCGATACAATTGTGCTGCAATTCACTGCCGAAGCAACCAGCTTTACGGGCGATATAGCATTGGATGGTATTGAGGTGCGCGATGCTATTTTACCCTGTCCCGATCCAACATCATTAACAATTACGGCTATCAGCCAAACAGACTTTAGTCTTAGTTGGAGCTCTAGCAACTCCCCTAATAGTGGCATCTTAACTTATTACGATATCGCAGCCGGTCCATCTACCATGCAGGTGATTACCGGCATTAACAGTCCATATACCCTCACGGGATTATCCGCTAACCAGAGCTATGCGATTAGTATTTACGACTCTTGTTCGGTAGGGCAATTCAGTGGAAGCTTGTTTGATACGGTGAGTACCTTGCCTTGCGATACCGTTACCGCCCTTTTTACGGCTAATCCATCTTATTTGGGCTTAACCTTAGATGGCAGCACTAGCCTAAATGCCGATACTTTGATTTGGGATTTTGGTGATGGTAGTACTTCCGGTGGAAATCCGGTTAATCATATCTATGCAAGTGCGGGGATTTATTCGGTGCAATTAATCGCCTTGAACCATTGTGGAACCAGCGATACCCTGCTCCAGTCTATTCGGATTTGTGATACGCTCCGGCCGCAGATGTCGCTAACTGTGTTTTCCGATAGTGTTCTTTTTGATGCAAGTGGATCTATGGCTAGTTCCTTCCATTGGGATTTTGGTGATGGCAGTACCGATACCAACCGAGAAAGCAATCATGTTTATGCCCAAAGTGGCACCTATACGGTACAATTAACCGTTTCCAATCTTTGCGGCGATACGGTTAGCATCAGTCAGAATGTGCAGGTTTGTGGTGCGCCTAAGGCAGATTGGACCTATACGGTGATGTCGCCAATTAATAGTGGTTTACGAATTCAATTTGATGCTTCTGCTTCCAGAAATGCCAGTACTTATGACTGGGATTTTGGCGATGGAAATACGGGGACAGGAGTAAATCCCATTCATATTTACCAAACGCCAGGGCTTTTCTATATCGTGAAATTAAAGGTGACTAATGCCTGTGGAAACAGCCATGAATGGGCCTGGGCCCTCTTTGCCATTGGCTTGGAAGAGGAAATACTCAAGGTTCCTTTGAAGGTGTATCCAAATCCGGTGAAAGACATTCTCACCCTCGATTGGGATACAGAACGGTGGAGCTTGCAGGCATTGTATTTACGAGATGCGAGTGGTCGATTGTTGATGGAGAGCCATCCGCAGCAAAGTCCTGTGGAATGGGATTTACGACATCTGCCTGCCGGAACTTATTATTTACAAGTTCAAGATCAGTATGGAGTCCATAGCCAAGCTCTGATTGTAAGGCCTTAAAAAGCAAAAGCCCCTTCCGAAATTCGAAAAGGGCTTTTAGCATTAATCAACGGGAAGAGTCTTAAACAAAGCTCCAGAAGATTTTTTCAATCTTCCAGCCATTGCCAACTTTAACTAGGGTAATCATTTCTTTCCAACGCTGGCCTTCCGGTCCGGTTACCAGCTCTACAGTTGCGTATTTATCATTTACCTCGGTAACGGTAATAACATTATTCTGACTGTCAGGGGCAATTACTTCCTGACCATTCATTAAAGTGCGCAGGTCGTCGATGGTTTGCACATTGGTTAATGAACCGTCGCGATTTAAACCTTGATTGGTAAAATTATCGCTTAGCACTTTGCGCATTTCTTCGAAATCGCGCTCGTTAAAGTTCTCGATATAGGTTTGGACCGCATATTGAGGACTGTTTTTAGGCTCGCCTTCTTCGGCTAGCTCAATACTATAAATAGGTAATTGGATTTGTTGGTCGGTGGGATTACCGCCTACATTGGCTGATGCAGGCATAATAGTCCCTGCCATCAGCAAAGCACAAAATAGTGATTTCATGATGTTTATGTTTTAGTTTCGTGCTACGAATGTAGAGGCTTCCCCCTATTGGCTCTGTTAAGAAAAACTTAAAGACCTACGAATGGAGGGAGGGAGTCGACGAATTGGGGAAAAGGGACTGTTGATGAATTTAGTCTTCGATGCTGCAAGACTCAGCAGGGCAGGCTTTTTTGGCAAAGCCTCTGGAAGTAAAATAGATAGCCGGGATCAGCATCCACCATTGCTCATCGTACCAGGCACTTCCTAAAAGAGAAATTCCGAGCCCTAAATTTAGGACCCGGATTAAAATTCGATAGAATTTTGGACTAAGCTTCACGTAAGCTCATAAAGTAGTTTACATTGAGCCAGCTGCCACCATTTACGCAGTCGAAGCCATTTCCACGTAGGAAATTTTCAGCCATACCACTGCGGTTACCACTGGCGCAAACCAAAATTAAGGGCGCTTCTAGGCCACGTAATTCATCCAGTTTGTTGTTAATCTGATCCAGTGGTATGTTGAGAGATCCCGCTACATTACCACCAGAAAACTCGAGGTGGCTACGAACATCCACCACGGTGCCCTTACCTTGGGCAATTAATTCTTGTGCATTCATTTTTTCAACTTTTTAAGGTGATCATCGATCATGCTTAATAAAAGGCCACCCATTAATGCACCGTATAAACTCGAGTTGGTAGGATCACCAGTAATGGTACATCCATCCTCACAACCCACCTGGTCATAATACATATAGCCAGCGGCTAATCCGAGCACTGCTCCCAGTAGAGTAAAGCGGAAGCGAAGAGTAAGACTTTTCAGCTTTTTCATGACGGGGCAAAATTGCACATTTCCAGCGGAATGGATGTGTGACATAGGTTCTCTAAAAAATTGAATAGTGACGAAATCCGAGTTTCTTGTTAGGACGTATATCCTTTTAACCTGACAACTCGAAACATGAACTACTCTCTCAAACCGCTGCGGATTAATCTGCAATGGCGGGCTATTCTTGGCTTTCTCCTTGTGAAAAGTTTATTGATTGCGGGTCTGGCTATTTTCTATCAGTACAGTCAAAAACGCAGCCTCTACCAGCAATTGGTTAATGAGGTTGAGATCAGTCAAATCAAGTTTAGCGAACATCGAAAGGTCTTAGCCGGCCTAGCCCAATATCCCGACCGATCGGATCTTCAAGCCTTGATGGCCCCCATTTTAGAGGCTCCTGATATTCATATTCAAAGTTCTATTGAGGAATTGCAAGTACCCCTGGCTGAAAGTGATGCGATTGTGTCCACTTATTTGAGCGCTTTCAGACATGATCATCTCAGTGCTGCGGGCTTGCGAGCTCTGAATCAGAAAGGCCAGGCCGCAGAAAATAGTTTGGCCGCTTTGCAAGCTGAGGTGAAGCAAGCGCAAATAGATTTTGAAAGCATTAATGGCCTCTGGGTTTGGATACTTTTAGGACTCTTATTTAGCGCGGCAGTAATCTCCAGCTTAATCCTAAGCCATGTGTTTAGCTCAGGCATCCGCAAGGTTTCTAAAAACCTTAGAGCTTATGTGGCTTCAGGCTTTAAGCCGGATGCGATTCAATATGAAAAATCTTCTATCCCCGAATTACATAGTTTAAATAGGGATGTTTGGCGTATGCAGCGAACCCTCGAGGAAAAGCTAAATGAGGAGTTTCAATCCAAGCAAAAGGCCCTCGATTTAGCTCAGCAAAAGGCACGTACTTTATCAGGCCTTAGCCATGAAATTCGCACGCCCTTGAACGGGATTAATGGCATGATCCATTTAATGCGCTCCACCGAATTAAATGAAGATCAGGAGGAGATGCTAGATATTGCTGAGCATTCCTCAGATCACCTCCTAGATCTGATTAATATGATTCTGGATTATTCCAAATTGGAAGCCGGGAAGGTCAAGCTGACTAAGAGCCCCTACCATCTTCATGATGAATTAAACAAGCTTTTGGAAATGTTCCGCTTTCGCGTGAGGGAGAAGAGCATCCGCATGAAATTTGAATTCCCGGAAGAATATCAAAACAAATGGATTTTATGTGATGGTCTTCGCTTGCAACAGGTCTTGATCAATCTTTTGGGTAATGCCGTAAAGTTTACAGAAGAGGGCTATATCAAATTAAAGGTGGAGCTTCTGAATTTGGAAACATCCTCACCCTTAATTTACTTTGAGGTGCGTGATACCGGAATTGGGATGAACCATGAGCAATTGCAAAGGCTCTTTCAAGATTTTGAACAAGTGCATAGCGAATCAGCCCAAACTGCCGGAGGTACCGGATTGGGTTTGGTGATCTCTAAGTCGCTAGTAGATTTGATGGGCGGCCAATTGCATGTGGAGAGTAAAGAAGATTTGGGATCGCGTTTCTATTTCAGTTTACCACTTTCCGAAACCATGGCGGTGGAACGTGAGAAGCCCCAATGGAATCAAATTCAAAGTCAGGAAGAAGGTATCTGGATTTTATTGGCAGAGGATAATCAGATAAATCAGCGGGTAGCCGAAACTATGCTGCAGAAAATGGGCTATCAGGTTATTACCGTAAACAATGGCTTGGAGGCCGTCGATGCCTTTCAAAATACGGATGTGGAGCTGATATTTATGGATATTGAAATGCCGGAAATGAATGGTTTTGAAGCGGCGGAAGTAATAATGCAGAGTGAAAAATATCAAGATCGGCCGGTGCCTATCGTGGCATTAACCGCTAATATGCGGGATGAGATTCAGACCCAAATGGAAGGAACAGCGATCCAGGATGTGATCACCAAGCCATTTAGGCCCTCAGAAATTAAAACAAAGTTGGAGCTCTTGCTCAAGGACTTGTAACTTGCGAGTCAAAATTACAGCGATGCGAATTGCCCCGAAATTAGCCTTCCTTTTATTACTTTTTCAAGCCTGCTCTTCTGGTTCGGAATCTGCGGAAAGCACTGATAATGCTGGCGGTCAGGCCGGAATTGAAGTGCCTGAAGGCTTTAAGGCCGAAGTTTATGCCGACGATTTAGGAAAGGGTCGTCACATGGCTAGTCGGGCCAATGGTGATTTATACCTGCGACTTTCCTACCCTGAAAACGGGGAGTCTATTGTCGCTTTAAGAGATTCGAATCAAGATGGTATTGTAGATCGCAAAGTGTACTTCGAAGAAATAGATGGCGGCACAGGCATTAAGGTCCACAACGGATATCTCTATTTCAGCACCGATACGCAGGTTTTTCGCCGTCGCTTTAATGGCAATGAATTAGTGCCTTCCGGCGAACGTGAACTGATCCTCACTTTGGCAGCGCAAAATCAGCATGCCGCTAAGCCCTTGGCCTTTGACGATGAGGGCAATATGTATGTGACCATCGGAGCACCTTCCAATGCTTGTCAGGATCCCAGTCGAACCAAAGGCGTGGCCGGTCAGGATCCCTGTCCCTTATTGGAAAGCAGCGGAGGTATTTGGAAGTTCAGAGCCAGTACCCCAAATCAAACCTTCGAAGACGGAGAAAACTTTGCCACTGGCATTCGTCATGCTGTTGGTATAACCTGGAATCCCAATCATTCAAAATTGTATGCCATGCAGCATGGGCGTGATCAGCTGCATGAGTTTTGGCCCGAGATTTACACTGCGAAGCAGAGTGCAGAATTACCAGGCGAGGAATTTTTACGTATTGAGGAAGGCAGTGACTTTGGCTGGCCTTATTGCTATTACGATTGGCAGAAACGGGTCAAATTATTGAATCCCGAATACGGTGGTACCGGCGATAGCATCGGGCGTTGTGGCAATGTAGATTTACCTCTTATGGGCTTTCCGGGCCATTGGGCTCCCAATGCCATTGAGTTTTACAATCAAGATCAGTTTCCAGTAAATTATAAGGGCGGTGCCTTTATCGCCTTCCATGGTAGTTGGAACCGTGCACCTTTCCCACAGGAAGGTTATCGGGTGGTGTTTGTACCCTTTAGCGGCCCAGATCCCATTAGTGGGTATCAATCTTTCGCAACTGGTTTTTCGGGTTTAAATGATCAGCCGGAATCACCTGCCTCAGCAAAATATCGCCCCTGCGGATTAGCGGTGGGTAGCAAAGGCAGTCTTTTTATTAGCGATAGTCAGGAAGGCCGAATTTGGCGAATCAGCTACGAAGGAAATTAAAAGAATAGCGCGTAAAGATAGACCAGGCTAAAGCCGCTTAGGAAAACGAGTCCGAGGCGGGAAAGCCAGCGCATTGTAATTCCAGGGCGATCCTCAGGTTTTAAACCCATTACCAGTTTATAATTGGCAAAGGCGATAATGGGCGCTACTAAAAAGCTAATCGCGGTAGCCAGATCTACTAAACTTCGTAGCGAATTTCCAAATTGATTAATAACCAGCAAGGCCCCCAAGCCTACTACAATTAGAACGATTTGGAAGGTCCGGATCCCGGAGCTTTCTTCTCCTTTGGAGTTTTGCGGACTTACTAATTGCCATACTCTTTGTGCACTTCTAGCATAGCCATCAAAGACCGCAATGCAGGTACCGAACATAATACTAAATGCGGCGGCAGAAATTACCCATCGACTCCAGTCGCCAATACTCTCGGTATATAGGTTTATGATATCCCCGGCAAAAGCTGCCGAGCCTTGTGCTAAAACTTTATCAGTGCCAAAGATGAGGTAAGCACCTAAAAGCATAAAGCAGGGTGCCAAGAGGGCGGAGATCCAATAGCCAATATTGAATTCTCGCAGGACTTCTTTTAAGCTGGATTGATAGCCGGATTCTTTACGTCGGGCTAGGGTCCAGAGGCTATTCCAGGCAGACAAATCCACTGCCGTAGGCATCCAGCCCATTAAGGCAATTAAGAAAGGAAAGGAAGGATTGCTGATCTGTAAAATAGAGGCATCAAACCATTGAAAGGGATCAGCGGCCGGACCACGACCTAAGGTGCTGAAAAATGCTAAAAGGGTAGTGGCCAGTAATACACTGCCTACGATTTTAATCAGGCGATCCAGCGCTTTATAATGCCCAATTAAAAGAATGAGCATGCAAGTGGCAAATAGCAAATAGGTGGTGACCTTTATGCTGATAATGCCCTCCAGACCAAAAAGTTGATGCAGGAAGCCGGCCGTAACTGCACCAACAGCAGCCGTTACAAAGAACATGGTGCCCAAGGTGATAAGTCCGTAGAGCAAAAGCATGCCCTTGCCTAAATCGCGGTAGCCATCAATTAAGGATTGTTGAGCGGAGGCCGCATATCGTGAACCATATTCGAAGAAGGGAAATTTGAGCACATTGGCCAGCATTACTGCCCATAAAAGCGCAAATCCATAATCGGCACCAGCGCGGGTACTCTGTACTAAGTGACTGACACCGATAGCGGTACTGGCAAAGAGTAAACCCGGTCCCAGGGTCTTGAAAAAAATCCGGAGCGATTGTGCTTTCATTGCGCTTGGAATCAAATATAGGGGACTAAAAGCGATTATATTTGCCACTCTCAAAAAAGCAGTGTAATGGCCGATAAAATTTTAGTTCTAGGTTCTTCCGGTCAAATTGGAACAGACCTCGTAGATAGCCTCCGCGAAGCTTATGGCAATGACAATGTAATTGCTTCTGACCTCAAAGCTCCATCCGCCGAAAGGCTGGCTCAAGGACCATTTGAGCAATTGGATGCCTTGGACGATAAAAAGGTTTTTGAGGTAATTAAGAAACACGGCATCAATCAGGTATATCACCTGGTAGCCATGCTTTCGGCCACTGCAGAGAAAATGCCATTAAGAGGTTGGGATCTCAATATGCGCAGCTTATTTAACTTTTTGGAACTAGCGCGCGAAGGTCATATTTCTAAAATGTACTGGCCCAGTTCTATTGCTGCCTTTGGACCTAATACTCCGGTTGAAGCTACCCCACAATACACGGTAATGGATCCAGGAACGGTTTATGGAATTAGTAAACTGGCCGGTGAATTATGGTGCGATTATTACCATAAAAAATACGGTTGTGATTTGCGTGGATTGCGCTATCCTGGTTTGATTTCTTGGAAAACGGAACCCGGCGGTGGAACTACCGATTATGCAGTAGATATTTTCCATAAAGCAGCAAAGGGAGAGGACTATCATTGCTTTCTTTCAGAGAATCGTCGTCTCCCCATGATGTACATGCCCGATGCCATTAAGGCTACCATAGGGATTATGGAAGCACCAGCAGAGCAGGTGAAGATTCGTACTTCCTATAATGTGGGTGCCTTTAGTTTTACTCCTCGTGAATTGAGCGCTTTAATTGAAAAGGAAGTACCCGGATTCCAGACCTTTTACGATGCGGTAGATTCTCGTGATGCTATTGCCGCAGGCTGGCCACAGAGCATCGACGATCAAAGAGCGAAGCAAGATTGGGGCTGGCAGCCCGACTTTAGCTTGGAGGCTATGGTAAAGGATATGCTTGCAAATCTAAAGGCCTGATTTAGACCTTTTTTCAGGATTCATTTGGCCATCCGGAGCATTCGTTCTGGAGGGCTACGTCTTTTTAAGCTGTTAATATTCAACATCTTAAAAGTTAATTTAAATTTAATCTAAATAAACTTTGTTAAGACTTCTTCGGTTTTTAGTTTTGCCGGCTCAGAACTTATAATCAGTCTAAATAAAAATAAAATGAAGAAGTTTTACGCTGCTCTGCTTACAGCTTGTACTTCGCTGGGAACTCTTTCAGCGCAAGCTCCGGAAGAAGAAAAAGGCTACATCAAAGAGATGTGTGGCTGCTATGAAGTTGAATTCAAGTATGCCGAAACCTTTTCGGATGCCACAGATTACCAATTGCACGATCCCTATTCTTCCAAAGGATTGGAATGGATTTTTGTAGATGAAGAAGATTCTACGCATTTGGTGTTACAGCATCTGCTGATCGTCGCGGGTGGTGAGCGCGTAATTAAGCACTGGCGCCAGGATTGGTTTTACGAAAACCTAGTTATGCTTCAGTACCAAAAGAATTTGGAGTGGAAGAAAACCGAGATTACGGCAAAAGAAGCGAAAGGTACCTGGACCCAAAAGGTATATCAGGTAGATGATAGTCCCCGCTACGAAGGTTATGCCACCTGGATTGACGTGGATGGCAAATTATACTGGGAATCTCAGGTTGCGGCTCCCTTACCTCGCCGTGAATTCACCAAGCGCGATGACTACAATGTTATGTTGCGCAATAACAAGCATAAAATCACCAAAACCGGTCATGTTCATGAATTGGATAATGCCAAGGTAATCCGCACTGCCGAAGGGGATAGCATTCTGGTTTGGGAAAAGGGCATGAACTCTTATTTCAAAGTAGAAGATAGTCGTTGTGAAGCGGCTCAAATCTGGTGGGAGGCTAACAAAACGTACTGGCGCGATGTACGCATGGTATGGGACAATATCCTTAGCGAGCAAGATTATATCAACCTGGAGTATATGGTAGATGATCAGAAATTATGGCAACGTCTTTTTGACCTTGGCGATGAGATGATGGCCAAGAAAAAATACCGCTCCGAGAAAGCTCAAAAGGAAGTGCGCGCAATCATCGAAAGCTACCTGAGCGCCAATCCTAGCCCTTGGGTTAGTGCTGAGACTGAAGCCGAGAAGGCTTATTAATTCATTCCAAGAAAACACCATCATGACTAAATATATAACTACACTCTTCTTAGGCTTGGGCTCGCTCTTTTTAGGAGCACAAAGCTTTGATACAACGGGGATGACCCAGTGGGCACAACGCTATAATTCCTATGAAACCTGGATGCAAGGTGCATTTGATGCTTACCGCGATACCAGTGATATGACCGATTTTGGTTGGGGGAATTACAGTATTACCAGCCACTTGATTGAGGGCGACAGTATTTACATCCTTAAAACTGTGAGCGGCCAGTACAAAGCGATTTCGATCGATAATCTGGCTTCGGGAGTTTACTCCATTACTTACAGCGATCTGGATGGAAGCAATCAAGTTTCTAAATCATTGGATCGTGACCCTTATGAAGATCGTAATTTCTTCTACTATTCCATCGACCATGATCAAATCAAGGATTTGGAACCTAATACAGCAGATTGGGATATCATCTTTACCAAGTACCCAATTATGTTCCCAGGCTTCGGAGCTTATCCGGTAGCGGGAGTATTGCACAATCGTGGAGTAGAAAGCGCTCGTATCGAAAGTCAAACTGCAGGAACAGCGCAATTATCCGATACCCTGAGCTTCCCATTTTCAGCTTCTATCGCCAGCATTGGCTACGATTGGAAAGACGCCTTTGCCGGAGTGGTTTTCGATACCCTGACTTATTTTGTGAAAGACCAGAATGGTCAGATCAATGAGCTCGAATTTGTAAACTACGGTGGTAGCGCCAATGGAAATATGAGCTTCACTGTAAACGGAGTTTTGGATAGCATTAGCCTCGGTGCAGGTAATGATGGACAGGTGTATTACAGCTTGAACAATCGTGCTGAAGTAGCTCAAAACACTGACCTCGACTGGGATATCGCTTTATTCGCTCAGAGTAGCTTTGCCGCGGTTCCGGTACGCATTAATGATATCGGTGGAGCGGAGCTTTATGTGTATCCTCATAAAGATATCATGCATTGGACCAGCATTGGTATTGAAGAAAATCCCATGCAATTGCTATCCGTGTGGCCAAATCCTGCCAAGGATCATTTAAACCTGGCATTGAGTACCGAGGCTAGTCAAAATATTAGCCTGCGTGTATTCTCAATGGAAGGTCGCTTGGTAAAGCAAGAGAACTTAAGTGTACAACCTGGAATTAGCGAGCAGCGCATCGATTTAAGTGCTGTTCCTGCTGGAATGTACCAGGTTCAAATTGAAGGTGAAAATTACAGAGCTCAAAGCCGTATTCTGATTCAACCTTAGTTTATTCGATATTAAATTTTGGAACCGTTGGCCCTGGCTGGCGGTTCCTTTTTCAGCTTATGGAAAAGCGCTTTTGGCTTTGGTTTATTGGTCTGCTAAGTTTCACAGCTCAGGCGCAGGAAAAATCCTTCCTGACCCTTTTAGATGCGCATACAGCTCAGGTAGTGGAAGGTGCCCATGTTACTTTGATTTGGAAGGGCGACAGCTTAAACACCGTTTCTGATGCTCAAGGCCGCGTTGAGCTCATAGCTCAGAACTTGCTTTGGATTAAGGTTAGACACCTTTCCTACGAATCCTATAAACAAGCTCATCCTAAAGCGGGCAGCCTGCACTTTTTAAATCCGGAAAGAGGGCAATTGGAAGAAGTAGTGGTAACCGGTCAAAATGGCCCTACTCTGAGCCGAAATGCGGTCCGTCAAGTTAGGATTATCGACGCTCAAAGAATCCAAAGTCAGGCGGCAGTAAACTTAAAAGATCTACTAAGTCAGGATCTTAATTTCCGCATTAGTGAAGATGCGGTATTAGGTAGCCAAATTAGCCTGCAAGGTATGAGCGGCGCTAAAGTGAAAATCTTGATCGATGGCGTACCCGTTATCGGTCGAATGGATGGCAATATCGACCTCAGTCAGATAAATCTCAATGCCATCGAAAGAGTAGAGATTGTAGAAGGTCCCATGGCGGTTACCTATGGCACCGATGCCGTGGCCGGAACGATTAATTTGATCACCAAGCAATCGCAAAGACGAAAGTGGCAAACTACTGCCAATGCTTATATGGAATCTGTTGGTCGCTATAATACCGATGCTTCCTTGCAGTGGGCCCTGACTGCTCAAAATCAGTTGAGCTTAAGTTTGGGGCGTAATTATTTTCAGGGCTACGACCCCGATGGGCAGGCCCGGGATTTACAATGGAATCCCAAAGAACAATACTTTGGGAGCTTGCAGTTTAAACATCGCCAAGGGAATTCACTTTGGCGCTATCGCTTGGATGCCTTTCAGGAGACAGTGAAAAACAAAGGGGCCATTGGTTCCTTCGACTCGCTTTTAGTACCTGTTGATACTGGTGCCTGGAAATACCCTCGGGCCCTGGATGATGAATACCTTACTACTCGCCTTAATCACTCCCTTTATTATCATTACTACCCGGAGCAAGGTGGTCGGTGGAAGGGCTTTTTAGCCTATAATTATTTTCGTCGTGAAAAATTCAGTCGCATTCGCAATTTGCATTTGGGAACAGAGCAGCTATTCCCGGGAGCGGATGCCCAGGATACCAGCATCTTTCGAATGATTAGCTCCCGCTTGATGTACCATCGGAAATGGGCCACTAAGCTGGATTATCAATTGGGCTATGATTTTAGCTGGGAGTTCAATTCTGGCGAACGTATTGAAGGGGAGGTACAAGATATTTTAGATGCGGCACTTTTTGCTGCTGCCGAGTATAAGCCTTGGTCAGTTTTAAGCTTAAAGCCCGGTTTGCGCTATGCCTATAACAGCCGATTTGCTGCGCCGCTCATTGCCTCCATGGCCCTGCGTTGGGAGCTGCATCCTTCTTGGATTCTGCGTGCATCCTATGGCAAAGGCTTTCGGGCGCCCAGCCTTAAGGAGCTTTATTTCCTCTTTGTAGATGAAAACCATAATATTTTAGGGAATGCGGATTTAAAGGCAGAAACCAGTCATAATTACCAATTAGGGCTGAGCTATCATTATGATAAAGCCGATTGGCATTGGCAAACAGAGGCGCGTTTCTTCTTTAATGACCTTCGCGATGAGATTCGCTTAATCGCCATTCTTTCACCAACGGATACCGAACCCCGTGGTTTGTACCGCAATGAGAATGTAGCTCGCAGTCAGAGTGCCGGCTTAAACTGGAACTGGCGATTGGCGAAGGGGGGCTGGAGCACAGAACTAGGGATGGCCTGGATTGGTCTTAAGAATGAGTATGCTTTTAGCGATCCGGCGGCCGATCAATTCAATTTTTATCCGCAATATCGCTGGAGCATTTCCTATCAATTTGCCAGGTGGAAATTAAAGCCCGCCCTCTTTATGAATTATACCGGAGAACGGAAAGACCTGGCCTTGGATTCGGAAGGGAATCTCAATACGCGCCAATACAGTGATTATACTTTGGCGGATTTCAGCCTACAGAAAACTTTTTGGCAAGAGCGCATTACCCTTAGCGCTGGTATAAAGAACTTATTCGATGTAGGCAATATCGCGGTAAGCGGAACGGGTGGTGGGGGTACCCATAGTACTGCTGCAGGCAGTCTGCCTATAAATTACGGACGAACTTATTTTCTGCGTTGTCAATGGAAACTCGATTAAAAGCATTTTTTGCCGCAGTTCTGCTCTTTTCTCTCGTGGCTTGTGAGCCGGAGGAAGAATTGCGACCCGGACTTTTTGTGAGCGATCAAATTGGTCAGATGGATATGGTTTCGGCTGATGGCATCGATTACCAATATGAGGCATATTTTGATTTGAGTAGCAATAGCATGAAGGCTAAAAACCGGCGCGATGCTTGGGATTTGGCTTTTTCGGCCGATCCGCAAAACCCCAATATCTATGTGAACTCAGCGCAGTTTATGCGCGTGGCGGCCACCGGAACTCTGAATTTTGACTCTGTTTATACGGCCACTGACTTCGACTTTGAATTTGAAAGAGTCTATCGTTTTTATCAGCGTGGCTGGATGTGCGAAGCCTTGAAGGATCCCAAAGGGCAGGTGTTTTTAATTGATCGTGGACAGGATTTGCAGGGTCGTAAGCGCGGATATTTCAAGCTACAAATTCAAGCCTATTCAAATGGTACCTATCAATTGCGCTTTGCCAATTTGGATGGAGCCAATTCGCAGTTGCTCAATGTGGAAACCCAAGCAGATTATAATTATCAGTTTCTCAGCTTGGCGAATCCAGATAGCTTATTGAGCTTGGAGCCTCCCAAGGATGAATGGGACCTGCATGTATGCAAGTATATGGAGCGCCTTTGGGATGGTAGCGACACCTTAGATTATTCGGTAACCGGCGTATTGATCAATTCAAAATCCGCTCTGGCTTATCGCGATACTTTATTGAGTGCTGATTCTACCTTGAGTTTTGGCGATATCCAGGCTAGCGATATTCAACATCATCAGCTCAAGCCTAAAACGGAAGCCATTGGCCATGAATGGAAGTACTACGATCTGGATGAAGGTACCTATCTGGTTCGCAATCGTTGGATCTACTTTATCGAAGATGCAGAAGGCACCATTTATCGCTTGCGCTTTATTGGCTTCTATGGTGCCGAAGGACAAAAAGGTAATGTGAGCTTTGAGTATTTGCCTTTGGAGTAATGCCTACTTCTTCGTTAAATACACATCCAGTAATAGATCTACCGTTCCAAAGGTAGTGTCGTTCTGATAGCGGGTGGTGGCTATTAAACTGGTCTCCGTTTTATTACTGATATTATAGGTCATAGGACCATAAGAAGGATCGTCGATAATAAACTGGGTGTCGCTAGTATAAGTTACATCACCATCGCCTCCCACATTAATGGGCACCGGTAAAGTTTGACCAAAGAGATTAATTTCCATGGTGCTACTCACTTGATAATCCACGGTTTTATTACGAGCGGCAAAATTGTAGCTACCTGAAGTATTGGTACCCGTACCGGCTAAAGGAATAGTTCCCAAAACACCAGATTGCAAGGAGCCATTATAATTGGCCTGAGTTACTTCAAACTCACCATTGAGAAAAGCGGCTAATCCGGTTAAGGGTGCTTGACTGCTGCTGCCATCATCTTTCTTGCGACAAGCAACAAAAGCCAAACTCAAAACCAATACTGCAATAATGCCAATGTTTTTCATACTCATAGGGATCAGAACTCAAATGTATTTATTTCCATCAGAAGCTGATCAAGCACCTAAATACAATTTTTAAAAATAGGACTCTTGCAGGGGAAGGTCTCAGGCGTTGGCTTCACCTTTTCGTAACTCCAATACGGTAATTTCAGGCCAAATACCTACCCTTCCGGGGAAGGCCAGGAAACCAAAACCACGATTTACATAGAGGTAGCGACCGGCATCTTCATAGAGGCCCGCCCATTTTGGGTAGCGGTATTTCACCGGACTCCAGCGGAAGACCCCCGGAATCTCAATTCCGAATTGCATACCATGGGTATGACCACTTAAGGTGAGGGACATTTTCTTAGGGTGCTTTTTCACTACTTCATCAAAATGGGAGGGATCATGCGACATTAGGATGTGAAATTCCTGTTCTGAAGTGTCTTGCAGGGCCAGTTCCAAGTCGCCATGCTGGGCAAAACCCTTACCCCAGTTTTCAACTCCTACCAGGCGGATACGCTCCCCATCCTTTTCGATCACGCGATTTTCATTGCGAAGTAAATCAAAGCCAATATCAGCATGGGTCCGATAGAGCTTTTGCATATTAGCCGCTTTAGCTTCCGCGGAAGGCCAGTTTACATAATCGCCATAATCGTGATTTCCCAGAATAGAGTATTTACCCATGGGTGCATTTAAAGTGGAGAAAACCTCTTTCCAGGGCTCCATTTCATCTGCCACATTATTAACCAAATCTCCGGTGAATAGAATGAGGTCACTTCGCTGCTGGTTGATGAGGTTTATCCCATAGGCAATCTTTTCAGGATTATCGAAACTACCGCTATGCACATCCGAGATCTGCGTCAGGCGGAAGCCGTCAAAGGCATCCGGTAAATCCGGAAAGAAGAGGGTCTTCTTAATAACCCGATAATTGTATTTGCCTTTAAAGATGCCGTGTAAGATCCCGGCAAAAGGGATGGCGGCTAGGGCAAGCGCCATTTGACTTACAAATTTTCGGCGCGAGGGCATAAACGGACCGCCTTCGCTGGAGCTGATAATCTTGCCGCTAATGCCCACAATTATGCGTACAATATCCTCCAGAAGGAGTGGTGCGCTAATAATTAATTTGGGTACAAAGAGCAGCACAAAGCTGCCCATGAAAATTTTGAAAAGGGGATGTTGCGGCCCGGCAGAACGATCGAAATTGATGATCACCAAAACCAGCAGAACCAAAAAGGCAATAGAGAGACCCCAGTATAAATAACGCCCCCAAACTTGATCTTTAGTAAGGGTTCGCACCGCCTGATAGGCGTAAATATCAACCACGCTCATGAGGAGCACGGGGATTAAAATTCGAAAGAGCACAATATAAATTTTTAGGTCTAACCCTTCAAAATGAAAAAAGATCAGGGTCTTGATTGAATAATGCTAATTTAGGGCGTCTTAAAAGATTTTTCCAAATGTCTGATTCTAAGCCTACCCTCTATTTACTGGATGCCTATGCCTTGATTTACCGGGCCTATTTTGCCTTTGTAAACAATCCCCGCATCAGCTCTAAGGGTTTGGATACCTCTGCAATCTTCGGTTTTACCGTTACCCTGCTCGAGATTCTCGAAAAGAAAAATCCATCGCATATCGCCATTGTTTACGATACCGCACAACCTACCGTACGCCATATTGAATATCCTGAGTACAAAGCACAACGCGATGAAACTCCGGAAGGTATTAAAGTGGCCTTTCCTTATATCCGTCAGGTAGCGGAGGCTTTTCGTATTCCCTTTTTAGGGGTTGATGGCTATGAGGCTGATGATGTTATTGGCACCCTAGCTAAGCAAGCCGAAGAAAAGGGTTATGAGGTGTATATGATGACACCCGATAAGGATTTCGGACAATTGGTCTCGGAAAACATCTTTATGTACCGTCCCGGTCGCAGTGGAAACCCTCCCGAAATATGGGGCGTGCCCGAAGTATGTGAGAAGTTTGATATTGATACTGTCGATCAGATTGTTGACTACCTCGGCATGATGGGCGATGCAGTAGATAATATTCCGGGTATCCCAGGGGTTGGCCCCAAAACCGCTTCCAAGCTTTTGAAGCAGTATGGAAGTATGGAAGGTATGTATGAGCATGCCGATGAAATCAAAGGGAAATTAGGGGAGAAGATTCGCGATAATCAGGAGCAGGCCTTGCTTTCGAAAAAGTTAGCCCGCATTATTATTGATGTGCCGATCGAATTTCATGAAGGCGATTTCAAGAAAGATCCGGCGGATGAAGAGCTCATCAAGGAGCTTTTTAGTGAATTGGAATTTCGTACTCTTTCCAAAAGGGTTTTAGGTGAAAGCATCAGCCCTAGCGCATCAGCCCCAAAGGCAAAAGCGAAAGCGGATAGCAGTGGTCAAACCGATTTGTTCGCCCAGGTGCCCACCGAACAACCTGAGTCGGATGCAGGTGATGGTCCTCGGAATTTATCCAATACGGAACATTTGTACCAATTAGTAACACATCCCAAAGAGCGGAAGGAATTGCTAGCCAATCTGCTTAAGCAAACAGCAGTATGTTTTGATACCGAAACTACTTCCATTGATGTGCGGGAAGCCGAACTGGTGGGATTAGCCCTGAGCTATCAACCTGGCTTTGCCTATTATGTGCATCTGCCGGAAGGCGAACAACAAGCAATTATAGATGAGTTTCGACCCTTCTTTGAGAACGAAGAAATTGAGAAGATTGGTCAGAATTTGAAATACGATATTTCCGTTTTATCCAATTACAATATTGAGGTGAAAGGCCCCATTTTCGATACCATGTTGGCGCATTATCTCATTAATCCGGATATGCGTCATAATATGGATATCATGGCCGAAACCTATTTGGCTTATGAAACCCAATCGATCGAAGAGTTGATCGGGAAGAAGGGTAAGAATCAGAAGACCATGCGCCAGGTGGAGCCCGAGAAGGTGGCCGAATATGCCGGTGAGGATGCGGATATTACCCTGCAATTAGCCGCAATTTTTAAGGAGAAATTGGGTGATGATTCTACGGCCAAAGTATTAAAGGATATCGAAACGCCTTTGGTAAAGGTGCTTTCTCATATGGAGATGGAAGGCATAAACCTGGATCGGGAAGCACTTAAAAAACTCTCGGATGAATTAGCGGAAGATATCCTCCGTTTGGATAAGGAGATTCACGATTTGGCCGGCAATAGCGAGTTTAATATTGCTTCTCCCAAGCAATTGGGCGATGTGCTCTTTGCCGAAATGAAATTGCTGGATAAGCCTAAGAAAACAAAATCCGGACAGTATTCTACTTCGGAAGATATCCTGCAGGAATTGGCCGGGGAGCATGAGATAGCCCAGAAGATTTTGGATTATCGTCAGAGTGTAAAACTGAAAAGCACCTATGTAGATGCGCTGCCCGAAATGGTGAGTCCGATAACCCATCGCTTGCATACCAGCTTTAATCAGGCGGTGGCGGCTACCGGTCGATTGAGTAGCAATAATCCCAATTTGCAAAATATTCCTATCCGCACCGAAAGAGGTAAAGAGGTTCGTAAGGCCTTTATTCCTCGTGATGACAATCATGTGATTTTAGCGGCGGATTACAGTCAGATAGAACTGCGCTTAATAGCCGAATTGAGTGAGGAGAAAACCATGATGGAGGCTTTCATCAATGGGGAAGACATTCATGCGGCTACGGCGGCCAAAGTCTTTGGGGTATCCCTGGAGGATGTTACTCGCGAAATGCGAAGTAATGCCAAAACGGTGAATTTCGGAATCATCTATGGTGTAAGTGCCTTTGGCTTAAGTCAGCAAACCAGTTTAAGTCGCGGCGAAGCTTCGGATATTATTAAATCCTATTTCCGCACTTATCCCGGCATTCAGGATTATATCGAATCTCAAAAGGAATTGGCGCGTCAGCAAGGATATGTAGAAACCATGCTGGGTCGTCGTCGCTATTTAAAGGATATCAATAGTCGTAATGCGGTGGTGCGTGGTCATGCGGAACGCAATGCGGTAAATGCACCGATTCAAGGATCTGCGGCGGATATCATCAAAATCGCCATGATTAAGATTGATGCTGCTTTAAAAGACTACAAAACCCGCATGCTCTTGCAGGTGCATGATGAATTGGTATTTGATGCGCCTAAGGAAGAGCTGGAAACGGTGACGCCCATTATCACCGACTTAATGCAAAATGCCATCGAAACCAAAGTGCCATTGGTGGTGGAAAGCGGATATGGTGCCAATTGGTTGGAGGCACATTAAATTTAAGAACCCTTATGTTTCGAGCGGTAATATTAGTCTTGGCAAACCTCCTGATAGCTCAATTCTCTTTGGCTCAGGGTTTAAGCTTACGGGAAAAGACCCAGGCCATGGTGAAAGCAAAGGGCCTGAGTGAAGGAATTAAGTATTATGAGAATCTTTCGCTTAAAGAACCCAAAAACCTAGATTGGAAGAAGGAATGGGCTTTTTTGCTGACAATGCATAATACAGAGGAAGCTTTAACCAAGGCAGATTCGATTCTGAACTCAATTCTTTCAATAGATAGCCTTTGTTCCGTATGCTGGCAGCTGAAGGGGGAGATAGAATTTGATCGCGCTAATTACAGTGTTGCTTTGGGCTTTACAGAAAAAAGTCTGGTGCACGAAGAGACCAAGGCAGATGCTCATTTTTTAAGGAGTAAGGTTTATGCCAGTTTGAATGAGACTTGGAAGTCAAAACACGAGATGGATGCCGCTTTAAGGCTTAAACCTGAAGAGTCGAAGTATCATTTAGGCAAGGGGATTATTGAATTGGGTTCTGGCTTTACAGCCTCAGCCCTTACTTGTTTTAAGCGAGCCATGGAATTGGATTCGAGCCAATTTGCAGCTCCTTATTTAATGGGGCGTTGCTATTTGAATATGGGTCTAATATCTGAGGCTATAGAAGGCTTTCAGCAAGCAATTAGATTAGATAGTACTGAAGCGACTGCTTATTATTATCTGGCAGGTGCATTGGAGCGCAACAATCAATTTGAGGCATCCTTTGATGCGGTGTCGAAGGCAATTCTACTTGACCCGGAAAAGTCTGAGTATCTGTTTCACAGGGCTTGGATTCGTTACAGGCTCGAGGATACAGAAGGTTCTTGTACAGATTATAATTTACTGATTGCAAAATTCAGTGATAGTGATCTTGAGATGGATAGCCTTGTGGTGCTAGATGCCATAATTCAAGTGGCAGGATATTGCGATAGCAGCTTGCCTGCATACTATTATCAAAGGGGGATCGCTGAGTTCAATCTTAAGAATTATACAAAGGCCTTGACTTGGTACGATAAGGGTTTGCATAAATTTCCTGGAGAGCCCAATACCTTAAGCTTTAAAGCAAATGCCCTTTTGGTTCTTGAAAGATATCCGGAGGCGGTGGAATATTATAAGGAGTATTTCAATTCTCAAGAGGACTTATCTGCAGAGTATAGAGCGTCTTTGAAATATCGAGGAGGTACTGAAAAAGATCTGGAGGTCATTATTAATAATATGATCCCTTCAAATCGCAATAGTTTGGCCGAAGCCTATTTGCATTTGGGGGATATGGATAATGCTAAGGAGCAGATTGCTTTAGGTTTGGAAAAGGAGTGGAGCTTAGAACCTATGATTGCCGCTGTATTGCACACTACAAAGGGTCGGATTTTCTATCAGGAAAATGAATTGGCAAAAGCTAAGTATGAATTTGAGAAGGCTTTGAATTTATTTCCTCAATTGTCACAAACGCATTTGTATCTCGCTCTTTTGAAATTGGAGCAAAGTCAAAAAGTTAAGATTAGTCAATCTTCAATTTCCTTCGAAAGCAAGGAACAGCCATTTTCTCTTACTTGGTTCGATAATGCGAATAGTAAGGAAGAAGCATCCAAAGACTTGCTTAGTAGTGCAATTGGAGATTGTAGTCGCGCACTTTTAGCTGACCCGACCAATGGGCAAGCCTATTATTTAAAAGCACAAATTAAGATCCTCTTGGGGGATGAGGATTTTTGTTATGATTTGCTAAGCGCTGAGCAATTGGGGGTGCAAATCAAGGATAGTGAACGTAAAAAATGCATTGAGTAAAAAAAAAGCGGCCCGGAGGCCGCTTTAATTATTCAATAATTAGCTTTTCTACTAAGCTGGTGTTTTCGCCTCTCAATTGAACCAGGTAGATACCTGAATTCAAATCCAGATTCAGTTCTTGATCCAAAGATGGGCCTTCGCTGTGTAAGTCCATTTCGAATACGCTTTTACCACTGAGGTCTACAATGCTTAATTGCAGATCACGATCTTGAAGGTCGCTTAAGCTGAGTTTTAATTGACCGCGGCTTGGGTTAGGATAAATGGCCATGTCGGCAGCATTGTACTCTTCGATGCTAACATCAGTACCCTCGCCAAAGCGGATATTATCGATATAGAAATTGTTACCGCCACCATTTTCAAATACAAATTTGATAAGGATCGGATTAGGCCCGATATAGGCATTGAAATTAATGGTTTCGGTAGCCCAATCACCTGCTGCGGTAGGTACAAAGTTTCCGCTGGTATTGGCAACGGTACGTAAACGACCGCCACTGTAAAAACGACGACGAATCCAGGTATCACCGCAATCGCGCGAAACATAAACCTCTAATTGATCTTCATTATCATTGGCAGTGGCCGCAAATGCGAAGTCGAAGAAAAGATTCAGATCATTACCATTGGCGGTATTAATAGCGGGAGAAATCAATTCGTCCAGTTCACCCAAAGAGTTATTGGCGCGTGGCAGGATCAAGGCCATATTTTGATGTGAACCACCATTGGTATAAGGCTGGAAGGTACTGCCATCACCACCGTCTACTGCGGTCATCACTTGAGGAATGGTTCCATTCTCAAAACTTTCTGTCCAGGTTGTGGTAAAGAAAGGATTGGCAGAATTCTTAACGTGAATCAAATCGGTGTAGGTAACATTGTCGGTACCGGCACTATTGGTAACGGTTAAGCTTACGTTGTAGGTTCCGGGATTGGCATAAACTACAGTTGGGTTTTCCAAGGTGCTGGTAGCTGGGGTTCCTCCAGGGAAAGACCAGTTCCAAGAAGTAGGATCACCTTCCTCAGAAATATCGTAGAACTGCACGGTATCATTCGTGCACACTACTTCTTTTTCGGCCTCTACCATGGCAATAGGAGTACATGGAGGGGGGCTGGTTAAACCAGTGAAGGTGCGGTTAGATACTGAAACCAGAGTGCCTCGAAGAGAGCTGCTGCTTAATACGGCATGCACACGTGCTTTCTGATCTTCAGTAAACATATTGGGGCAATCAGCATAGTCCATGTAGTTCTCAATTTGATCTACCAGATCAGGAGAATCGTTAGAGCAGCTGTTAATTCCGAAGTTACAACCAAAGTTACTTTGAGCCACCGGAGGGGTGTCATCACAGTAATCACCTTGTGCCGCGTTACCTAAAAGACCCACTGGATTAGCGCCACCCATGCCGGTACAAGAACCTGAAAAGGGATGATGCAGGGCCAGATAGTGACCCACCTCGTGGGTAAGGGTGCGTCCATCGCTATTATTACCAGCGGCTGTGCCAATGGTTCCCATTTGGTCGTGACGAAGAATTACCCCATCACCAGATACCTTATTAGTACGTGGGAAGAAGGAGTAGCCTAAGGTATAACCTCCGGGATCTTGTGGAGTAGTATTGGAAACATGACGCGTTACCCAGATATTGAGGTAGCGCTCTTGGTTCCACTTTACAATTTTAGCAGATTCAGTACCACTTAAAGAGGTGCTGCTCTGAGTACGGGTAATACCATCGGTGCAATTGCCTTGAGGATCTTTCTTGGCAAGTTTAAACTCGATTTGCATGTCTGAAGCCACACCCTGGAAAATAGAGCGAGTTTGACTGGCATCAGCATTAAGGCGTTGGTAATCTTCATTTAAAACACGAAGACCATCTTCAATTTGACGAACCGAAATATTATCGGCTTGAGTGGCATAGACTACATGCACCACCACCGGAATAGTATATACAATGGTATTGGTACCTGCATTTTTTTGGAGCGCGTTCTCCAATTTGAAATTTTGAGCGATTTCGAAAATGCTCTGCTCAGCAGCTTTGATCTCTTCTAAAGCTTGTGGGTCTTCTAAAGACTCTTGATAGAAATGATCAAATTCACATTTATCAGGATTGTGGTTGTGGTCAGAGTTGCTTTGAGCCGCTGCCAATAATGAGAAAGACAGGGCTGTGAGCAGGAATATTTGTTTCATTAAATGAAAATTTTTGGAAATCGGTGCACAAATATATACGCTTTGCAACGGGATTCGTTGGGTTCCGAAAATATTCAGGTAATTTTCAACGATTTATAGTTAATAAGGTTTGGCAGATTGATAATTATTGTTGTATTTTCGCAGCCCCTTTTTGGAGGGTTATGTGTTCGAAAGATAACGATTTAAATATTAGGTAGTTGTGAATACAATGAGTTACAAAACGGTATCGGCCAACAGCCAAACCGTTGATAAAAAATGGGTTCTGGTTGACGCTGAAGGGCAAACATTAGGTCGATTGGCCTCCAGAATTGCCTTTTTACTGCGCGGAAAGCACAAACCCAATTTTACTCCTCATGTAGATTGTGGTGACAATGTAATCGTGCTTAATGCCGATAAAGTTGTTTTAACCGGTCAAAAAGCTACCGAGAAGCAATACGTTCGTCACACCGAGTATCCTGGTGGTCAGCGTTTCACTACTCCAGCCGAGTTGATGATGAAAAACCCTATCAAGGTGATCGAAAACGCGGTGAAAGGTATGTTGCCTAAAAATCGTTTGGGAAGCGAATTGTATCGTAACCTTCACGCCTTTGTTGGTACTGAGCATCCACACGAAGCTCAGAAGCCAGAAAAAATTGATATCAATACCATTAAATAACAAGGAAGAATGTCTGTGACTCACACTATCGGCCGAAGAAAGACTTCCGTAGCGCGCGTTTTCCTGCAAGAAGGAAAGGGTACCATTACTGTAAATAAGAAAGACTACAAGGATTATTTCGATACTCCTGCGCTCCACTACAAAGTTGAGCAAGCTTTCGCCATTACCGAAACTACTGGTCAATATGATGTAAAAATCAATGTTGACGGAGGTGGTATCACCGGTCAGGCAGAAGCAGTACGCTTAGGTATTAGCCGTGCCTTATGTGAAATCAATCCTGATTTCCGTCCACAGTTAAAGCCTGATGGCTTATTAACTCGTGACCCACGCATGGTAGAGCGTAAGAAATTTGGTCAGAAGAAAGCGCGTAAGAAATTCCAATTCTCTAAGCGTTAAAAAATATTTGGGTTTAGTATCCAAATTCTTCGGGTGCCCTTGTGTAGGGCCCACCGGAGAGTTGAATTAGTGAATGTAAACTATTAATTATCTCATGGCAGATCAATTTGTAAAAGAAATGCTGGACGCGGGTGTGCACTTCGGTCACTTAACCCGCAAATGGAATCCAAACATGGCTCCTTATATTTTCATGGAGCGTAATGGAATCCACATTATCGACTTGTATAAAACCCAAGCTAAATTGCAGCATGCTGGTGAAGCAATTCAAAAGATTGCTGCTAGCGGACGTAAAGTTTTATACGTAGCTACCAAGAAGCAAGCGAAAGATATCATCGAGAAAAACGGTACGGATGTAAACATGCCTTTCATCACCGAGCGTTGGCCTGGAGGTATGCTTACCAACTTCGTAACCATCCGTAAAGCGATCAAGAAGATGCAAAACATCGATCGTATGAAGGAAGATGGTTCTTACGAGACTTTAAGTAAGCGTGAGCGTTTGCAAGTTGACCGTCAACGTGCGAAGCTTGACAAGCAATTGGGATCCATTGTCGATATGACCCGTTTGCCAGGAGCTTTGTTCATCGTAGACATTACCAAAGAACACATTGCCGTTAAAGAGGCGCAAAAATTAGGTATTCCAACCTTCGCTATCGTTGATACCAATTCGGATCCTACCGAAGTGGATTACGCGATCCCTGCGAATGATGATGCTACTAAATCTATCGACCTTATGGTAGGTAAATTTACCGAGTACATCCGCGAGGGCTTAACTGAGCGTTCAGCTGAGAAGAACAAGGCTAAAGATGCCAAGCTTCAAAAAGCTGCTGCTAAAGCAGAAGGTTCAGAAGAAGAAACTACTGAAGAGGAAGCTTAATTTCACCTAAGCATAACAAGGAATTAATTCTATGGAAGGGGTGAAAAGCGATTTTTATCCCTTTCTTATTTTTTAGACAATCAACTATAATATCTGATACAATGGCTAAAATCACCGCCGCTGAGGTAAACAAACTCAGAAAACAGACCGGAGCCGGAATGATGGATTGTAAAAAAGCATTGGTAGAAGCCGATGGCGATTTCGAACAAGCAATCGATATCCTGCGTAAAAAAGGTCAAAAGGTGGCCGCTAATCGTGCCGACCGTGAAGCTACTGAAGGTTGTGTATTAGCTGGCAGCAATAGCGATAACAGCTTTGGTGCTGTAGTAAGTTTGAACTGCGAAACTGACTTCGTTGCTAAAAACGACAGCTTCGTTGAGCTTACTCAAAGCATCTTAGATCTGGCCTTAGAAAATAAATTTGCCGATAAAGACAGCCTTTTAGCCGCTAGCATGGGCAGTATGACTGTAGCCGAAAAATTAGTTGAGCAAACTGGTGTAATCGGTGAGAAATTGGAAATTGGTTCTTACGAAGTAGTAGAAGCTCCTTTCGTAGCCTCTTATATCCACGCTGGTAACAAGTTGGCCACTTTAGTAGGTTTAACTAAAGAATCTACTGAAGCTGGTAGAAACGTAGCTATGCAAGCTGCTGCAATGAACCCTGTTGCTTTGGATCGTACTGGTGTTGATCAGGAAACTATCGACCGCGAATTAGAAGTAGGTAAGGAATTAGCTCGTCAAGAAGGTAAGCCAGAAGCGATGTTGGAAAAAATCGCTGAAGGACGCTTGAACAAATTCTACAAGGAAAACACCTTGGTAGAGCAAGCTTATATCCGCGACAATAAATTGAGCGTTGAGAAATACTTACAGTCTGAAGACAAAGACTTGAAAGCTATTTCTTTCAAACGCGTTGGATTAGGCGTATAAGCTTAATTCACTGATATTTCAGAGGCCGCCTCGGTTTATTCGAGGCGGCTTTTTTTGTTTTATAGCCCTTCTAAGGGCCGTGATTTTTCTGCGAATAAACTCCAATTTTGCCACGAACTTTTCGCGACTATCCTTGTATCTTTGCGGGAACTCCCAATTTTGACCGCATGAAATACAAACGCATACTTCTTAAATTAAGTGGTGAATCCCTCATGGGGGATCAGGAATACGGAATTAATGGCGAACGCCTGAAAGAGTATGCCTCCGAAATCAGGTCAGTAGTGGAGCTAGGTGTAGAAGTAGCCATCGTAATTGGTGGCGGTAATATCTTCCGCGGCTTGAAAGGTGCCAGTGAAGGTATGGATCGTACTCAAGCGGATCACATGGGTATGTTAGCCACTGTAATTAATGGCTTAGCCTTACAGAGCGCCCTGGAAGCCGAAGGCGTAAAAACTCGCTTGCAGAGTGCGATAGAAATGAATAAGGTTGCGGAGCCTTATATCCGTCGTCGTGCCACTCGTCATCTAGAGAAAGGCCGCGTGGTGATCTTCGGGGCCGGAACCGGTAATCCCTATTTTACTACCGATACAGCAGCTACTCTTAGAGCCATTGAAGTAGATGCAGATGTAATCCTCAAGGGAACCCGTGTAGATGGTGTTTATACCGCTGACCCTGAGAAGGACGAAAGCGCAGTAAAATATGAGTCTATTTCCTTTAAGGAAGTATATGAGAAGGGCTTAAATGTAATGGACATGACCGCCTTTACCCTGAGTAAAGAAAACGACCTGCCCATTATAGTTTTTGATATGAATAAAGAAGGCAATCTGCTCAATCTCCTTAAAGGTGAAAAAGTAGGTACCTTAGTAGCCAATTAATCCAAAGCTCTCAAATGGAAGATATTGATCTGATCATTAGCGAGGCAGGGGACAGCATGAAGAAATCCCTGCAGCACCTGGACAAGGAACTCTTGAAAATCCGCGCCGGTCGCGCTAACCCAGCCATGCTCGAAGGCGTAATGGTTGAATACTATGGCTCCATGAGTCCCTTATCTCAAGTTTCGAATGTCTCTACCCCAGATGCTCGTACTTTATCAGTACAGCCTTGGGAAAAGGCCTTGATTCCTGAAATTGAGAAAGCCATCATGAATGCCAATTTGGGCTTTAATCCACAGAATAATGGTGAGGTGGTAATTATTAATATTCCCCCCTTAACCGAGGATCGCCGTCGCGAATTAGTGAAACGCGCAAAAGCAGAAGGTGAGGAAGCCAAAGTTTCTATCCGTTCCGCGCGTAAGGATGCCAATGACATGCTTAAAGATCTGGATGGTATTTCAGAAGACCTGGTAAAGGACGCTGAAGAAAGAGTTCAGGCTCTAACCAATAAGAATGTAACCAAGGTAGATTCCGCTATCGAAGTGAAAGAAGCCGAAATCATGAAAGTGTGATCCACTTCCTGTCAAGATATTGAAGGCCCCTCTTTTGAGTGGGCCTTTTTTTATGCTTTAGCGCCGATGCAAAGCACCAATTCGCCTTTCGGCGGATGCGTCTCACAAGAAGTCCTTAGCTCCGCTAATGTGCCACGGCGGGTTTCTTCAAATTTTTTAGAGATTTCGCGGCTTAAACTAGCAGGACGATCTTCACCAAAGTGCTCAATCAGATCACGAAGGGTACGCTGAATGCGATGAGGACTCTCGTAAAAAATAAGGGTGCGCTCCTCTTCAGCGAGTTTCTTTAATCGGGTTTGACGTCCTTTCTTAGGTGGCAAAAAACCTTCGAAGCAGAAATTATGCGCGGGCAATCCACTTACCACCAGAGCCGGAATCAGGGCGGTGGCACCGGGTAAACAGATAACCTCAATGCCAGCTTGCAGCGCTTCTCGAACCATCAAAAAGCCGGGGTCGGAAACCGCGGGCGTGCCGGCATCACTAATCAGAGCTACATTATGACCGGCCAGAATCTGCTCTACATACTGCGCACTTTTTTGATGCTCATTATGCATATGATTGGCCTTCATGGGAGTGTCAATTTCGAAATGGCGTAAAAGCTTCGCACTGGTGCGCGTATCCTCGGCCAGGATTAAATCTACCTCCTTTAGAGTTTGGATAGCCCGGAAGGTCATGTCATCTAGGTTACCAATGGGAGTGGGAACGATATAGAGGATACCAGCCATATTAAAAGTCTTTAGGGTCTAAATGATCTGCCGGATTCCAAAAGTACTGATCGAAGTTCTGAACCCGATCATTAAGAATCGGAACGCCTTCGTTTTCGAGCAAATCCTGCATTAAAGTGCTGCCTGGGAAATGATGTTTTCCACTCAACATGCCCAAGCGATTCACTACTCTGTGTGCAGGAACTCCTTGTTCATTAAAGCTGTTGTTCATGGCATAGCCTACCATTCTACTGCTTCGGGCAGCGCCTAAAAACTTGGCAATGGCCCCATAGGAAGTTACTCTTCCTTCTGGAATATGGCGGCAAAGGGCATAAACACGGCTATAAAAATCACTCAAAGCTCCAACGGATATAGGTAATGGCTTTGCCTTCTTCCCGGAACAATTGCTCATAATGGGTTTGAACCTCTTTTAAAACCGGTTCATTATTGCGCGGATCCTGCTTATCAATATTGTGGAAAACCCGATGAATAGGGAAGCCCATTAATTGCAGTAAGCCGATGGTATATCCATGTAAAAACTCGCTGTCCGTTTTCAAGTGCAAGAGGCCTTTACTCTTGAGGATATATTGATAGCGCATCATAAATTTAGGATGCGTTAAGCGATGCTTAATACGAGTATGCTTAATCTGGGGATCGGGGAAGGTGATCCAGATTTCAGACACCTCACCACCATCAAAACAATGATCCAGTAATTCGATTTGGGTACGCAGGAAGGCTACGTTTTTAAGCCCCGCTTCTTCTGCTTCTTTGGCACCATACCAAATTCGTGCACCTTTTATATCTACACCAATGTAGTTTACCCCCGGATTACGTTTCGCCAAAGCAACGGTATATTCCCCTTTGCCACATCCCAATTCCAGAACAATGGGATTATCATTTCCAAAAATACGCTGGCCCCAATTGCCTTGCAGGCTCAAACCTTCGAGCACTTGTTCGCGACTGGGTTCGATTACATGCCTCATTTTGGCATTCTCTTCGAAGCGTTCTAATTTTTTTCGTGCCATGCTGCAAAAGTAATTGATTGCCTTTTCAGAAATTGCGCCCATGAGCAGAAGGGTGCTATATGGGGTGTTAAATTGGGGTTTGGGCCATGCAAGCCGCAGTAGCGTGGTGATTCGAGCTTTGGAAGAGGCGGGATTTGAGCCGATTTTAGCCTCGGATGGAGTAGCTGGGGAATGGCTTCAGGAAGAATTTCCTCATCTCGAATACCGTGAATTACCTTCTTATGAGGTACGCTATTCCAAAAGTTCGCGACAATGGCCCAGCTTAGTTTCAGGCTTACCGCGAATTGCTAAGGCCGCTTCCGCCGAAAGGCGCATTTTACGCCTCTGGGCAGATGATTTAAAACCCGCGGGAATTATTTCCGATAATCGATTGGGCTTTTCCCATCCGGATTATCCATCAGCCTATATTAGTCATCAATTGAGTCCCAAGGCCGGTTCATTTACTCGCTTTGCCGCCGCTAGCCATCGTTCCTATTACCGTCAGTTTAGTGAATTGTGGATTCCCGATGATAAGGATCGAAGTTTGAGTGGAAGTCTTAGTACGGGAATTGGGAAGAAACGATTTATAGGTCCATTGAGTACCTTAGAACGCAGGCCTGTAGAAGGTGAACGGGTGCTAATTATTCTCAGTGGACCGGAGCCACAGCGCAGCATTTTAGAACGACGCCTCTTTGAACAAGCTGATGCTTTGCCCGATTCTACCGTATTAGTGCGAGGAATTAACGGAGCTTGCCCCGACCGTTACCATCAGAAGTTTAAGGTTTATGATCGCTTGGGTAGGATGGATCTTTCGGCTTTAATTGCTCAAAGCAGCCTGGTGATAAGTCGCAGTGGCTATAGCTCCTTAATGGACTATCACTATTTAGGAAAACGGGCTTTATTGGTTCCTACCCCCGGACAAAGTGAACAGGAATATTTAGCCAAACGCCATGCTAAAAGAAAAGGCTATATGGCTGTAAAGCAAGATGATCTCCTTTTATCTACTCAGTTGGAGCAGGCCTTGGCTATGCCCTTTCCGGAGCCGCAGGATTTTAGCCTACCCGAAGATTTGTTTAGGATTTTTTCAGCGTAAAAGAGAAGGTTGAGCCTTTGTTTTCGCTGCTCCGCACATTAATGGTTTGCTTATGGGCTTCGATAATGTGCTTTACTATAGAAAGTCCTAAGCCTGTACCACCGGCATCGCGGCTACGACTTTTGTCCACCCGGTAGAAGCGCTCGAAAATTCGAGGTACATCTTCGGGAGGGATGCCAATGCCATCATCACTAACCTCGGTAAGGATATGCTTATCCATATCAAAGAAGCGCACCTCTACCTGACCCTTTTCATTACCATATTTAATAGCATTGCCTACCAAATTGATAAGTACCTGCTCAATTTTGGCACGATCCGCCATTACTTTAAGGGGACGATCCAGATCTTTCTTAATCTTAAACTGAACATGCTTTTTATGAGCCTTGTCTTCCAATAGCTCAAAAACACCTTCTACCAATTCGGTAAGGTCGAAGCTTTCATAATTAATTTGCACCCGATCTGATTCCAGGGCCGCAATTACTTCTAGGTCTTCGATAATGTTAATCATTCGATCTACCGACTTATTCGCGCGTTTCAAATAACGGCGGTTAATCTCCTGATCGTCGATGGCACCATCCAATAAGGTTAAAAGGTAACCTTGAATATTGAAGATGGGTGTTTTAAGCTCATGCGAAATATTGCCAATAAACTCCCGGCGGAAATTTTCTCTTTCGCGTAGTTCGGCAATTTCATTACGGTTTTGAGTAGCCCATTCCGAAACCTCCTTAGTTACCTTGTCGAGATCGGTGGAGCGTGCCAGCTCTTCTTCCTCAGTTTCGGAACCGATTTTAAGCTCGTGGATATTCTTATAGATGATCTTAACCTTACTATAAACGAATTGCTCCACTCCCAATCGGATCATAAAATAGGCCAGCACGAAAAGTGCCAGGCCCAATAGCCAGGGAAGATAGCTTGGGGCGCCCTCAAAATGATAGCTGGCCTGCAGCGCCGAAAAGGCGCCCAGCACCACAATGGCCAAAATGAGGGCAATGATAAAGGCTAATATGCCGGGTTTATCTAAACGCAATTAGGCTTCGAATTTATATCCAACGCCCTTTACGGTTTTGATCAGCTTGTCGCCAATTTTTTCGCGGAGTTTACGAATATGCACGTCGATGGTACGACCACCTACTACTACTTCATTACCCCAAATCTTATCGAGAATCTCATCACGATGGAAAACTTTTCCCGGACGAGAAACCAAAAGGCTAAGCAATTCAAACTCCTTACGAGGTAAATCCAGCTTTTTGCCTTTGAGGCTTACTTGATATTTATCAAGGTCGATACTAAGGTTGCCAAATTGCTGAATGGACTCGTTCTGTACCGATTGGCCATAGCGTCGTAATAAAGCCTTAATACGACTAATCAGAACTTTCGGCTTAATAGGCTTAGTGATGTAATCATCCGCACCAGCATCGAAACCGGCCACTTGCGAATAATCTTCACCGCGGGCTGTTAAAAAGGCAACCAAAGTTCCTTCGAGGCCCGGAGTTTTGCGAATCTGATCACAAGTTTCAATGCCGTCCATGCCGGGCATCATAACATCCAATAGGATCAGGTGCGGGTTTTCTTTTTTAGCTTTCTTTAATCCCGTTTCTCCATCGGAGGCGGTAATTACCTTAAAGTCTTCTTTAATCAGGTTGTAACTTACGAACTCCAGAATATCGGGTTCGTCATCGACCAGTAAAATGGTATAATCGCTGTTATTCATTTGATCAGCATTGAAAATCGGGTGTAAAAATAGCGATTAAGCCAAGGGGGATTCACCGCTTAACAATTCGTTAATTTAAAAAGGAAAGTCTTAATCTTAAACTAATGTATTTAACTAATTGAATTTCATATACTTGAAAATTCAAGCTCTTAACATTGGGGAATATCTCAAAGCCTAAAGTTCCTTAAAGCTCGCTTAACTTCAACTTAACAAGGTGCTTGTTCCTTTGCCGCCAACAAATAACAAGTATTTCTCCGATGAAAAAATTTAAGTTTTTCGCAATGGCTGCTTTCGCAGCAATCGCTCTTACTTCTTGTGAGGACGATAGCACTGACAATAACAATAATGGCGGAAGCGGTTCTACTGAGATCGTTCCTGTTTCTGGAACTATCACCAGCGACGTTACCTGGTCTAAAGATAAGATCTATCGCTTAGACGGTCGTGTATTAGTTGCCGGTAATGCTACTTTAACTATCGACGCTGGTACTGTAATTAAAGCTTCTCCTGGTTCAGGTGCTTTCGCTTCTGCTTTGATCGTTACTCGTGATGGTATGATCAACGCTCAAGGTACTGCTACCGAGCCTATCATCTTCACTACTTTGGCTGACGACATCAAGCCTGGTCAAATTGCTTCTCCAAACATGGACCCAACTAACAACGGTCTTTGGGGTGGTGTGATCATCTTAGGTGAGGCTAAAGTTTCTGCTTCTAACGATAATGGTGATGATGTTTCTGAATTACAAATCGAAGGTATTCCTACCTCTGTAAACGCTCTTTACGGTGGATCTAACGACGCTGACAACAGCGGTACTTTCTCTTATGTATCTATCCGTCACGGTGGTGCTAACATTGGTGATGGTAACGAAATCAACGGTCTTACCATGGGTGGTGTTGGTTCAGGTACTACTATCGATCATATCGAAATCGTAGCTAACCAAGACGACGGTATCGAGTGGTTCGGTGGAGCTGTAAGCTTAAGCAACGTTTTAATCTGGAACTGTGGTGATGACGGTTTAGATACTGACCAAGACTGGATCGGATCTTGCGAAGATTTCATTATCGTTTCTCCTGACGGATCTGCTTTCGAATTAGACGGACCAGAAGGTTCTGTAAACCGTGGTACTCACCAATTCACTAACGGTACTGTATATGCTGGTTCTGCTATCTCTGACTTAGTAGACTGGGATGATAACACTAACGCTGGTGTAGCTAACGTATACTTCTACGGATGGAGCGCTGGTTACATGGACGGTATCGCTTCTTTCGGTGGCGACGGAACTGGAAACAATGCTAACTGGGAGTACACTCTTACTTCAGGTGGTATGCCAGTTGACAGTGTATTCAAAGGTGCTGATATGTCTATCCTTACTGAGGTAGCCAAAAACGCTAACACTGTAGGTCACACTGGTAACTTCGGTTATACCTGGGCTTCTCAATCCGGTTCTTTATCTGCAATTGGATTGTAATTTCTAGCTAAATAATACTTAGGAAAGGCTTGCCTGAAAAGGGCAGGCTTTTCCCTTTTTTTTACACCCTATTCAATGAAAAGTTTCAAGTCTACCTTAGCCCTGGCCTTTCTCTGTTTCCCAATCTTGTTATTTGCTCAAAAAGGAACCATTCGGGGACAGGTTATCGATGGTGAAAACGGGGAGCCATTATTTGCAGCCAATGCTGTAATTAAAGGGACTCAAATTGGAACGACTACCGATTTTGACGGTTATTATGAGCTTCAGGCCGAAGCAGGAACTTATCAATTAGAGATTAGTTTCATCGGTATGTCCAGCTTGGTGATAACAGACGTAGTTGTAAAAGCTGGTGAAGTTACCGTGGTAGAAGCGGTTACTCTTAAGCCAGCCAGCAACCAATTGGCCGAGGTGGTAGTTACCTCCGAAGCAGTTCGTAATTCCGAAGCCGCCCTGGTAACGGTAAAACGAAAGTCAACTAACTTAATAGATGGTGTTTCTGCCGCTAAACTTCGCAAAACCGGAGATAGCGATGCTGGAGATGCTGCTAAACGTGTAACCGGTGTTTCGGTAGAAGGCGGTAAATACGTTTATGTACGCGGTTTGGGAGACCGTTACACTAAAACTATGTTGAACGGCGTAGATATTCCAGGATTGGACCCGGATAAAAACTCTATCCAAATCGACATTTTCCCTACCAATTTGATTTCTAACCTTACCGTTTTAAAAAGTGGTTTGGCTGAATTACCAGCTGACTTTACCGGTGGGGTAGTGAATATCGAAACCCAGGAATTTCCTACCGATCGCATTTTAGATGTATCAGTTGGCGTAGGCTTCAATCCTTCTATGCACTTCAACTCTGATTACATCAGCTACGAAGGTGGTTCAACTGATTTCTTAGGTTTTGATGATGGTACTCGCGCTATTCCTCGTGCAGATGGTAGTGGACCACTTCCCTACTTCGATGATGCGGATGCGGTAGATTTCAATAAGAACTTTAGCCGCACTTTAGGTGCTGAGCAAAGCACCAGTTTTACCGACTACAGCCTGGGTGTTTCCATGGGAAATCAATACAGCCTGGAGAGTGGAAATAAATTGGGTTATATCTTCTCTTTAACTTACGACAATTCACGCGTCTTTTACGATGACATTGAATACGGTGAGTGGCAACGTGATCGCGATCCAGAGGATTATCAATTAATTGAAGCCACTACCCAGAATGGTAAATTGGCCGAGCAAAATGTTCTCTTAGGTGCTTTGGCTGGCTTTACCTACAAGACTTTAATGTCGAAATACAAGTTTACCGCTATGCATTTGCAGAATGGTACATCTCGTTCGGCTCAATTAAGTATTGATGCCAAGGATGGCGCGGCTCAGGTTTCGGATTACTATGCCTTCTCTAATAACCTGGAGTACAACCAACGTGGTTTGACCAATGTGTTGTTAGCCGGTGAGCATTATTTAGATGGAGGTGATTGGGAAGTTAACTGGAAATTTTCTCCAACCCTTTCATCATTATCAGATCCTGATATTCGTAAAACTGCCTTCTCTATCGATCGTGGTGATTCTACTTTCGATCCGGGTGAAGGAGGTTTGCCAAGTCGTATCTGGCGTTCCTTAAGTGAGGTGAATATGGTAAGTAAGGTGGATATTATCCGTTCTCACACCTTAATGGGAGACGATGCGAAATTCAAGTTCGGTATGAGTCATGTTTACAAATACCGTGATTATTCGATCTACCGTTACAATCTGAATGAGCGTGAGTATACAGGATTAAATTCCATTCAGTATTCCGGTGATCCGAATCAGGTTTTGATAGATCAAAATTTGTATAGACAGTACATTGATGGAATGGATACCACTTTTGTTGGATTGTACTATAACCCTGAATTGCTGGATGGTCAAACCAACCCGAACGAATACCAATCGAATGTAAACAACTTCGGTTTTTACGTATCGGAAGAGTTTAAGCCTCTGGAGTCTTTAAAGGCTGTAATTGGTTTAAGAGCAGAATTATTCCAACAACGTCATACCGGTCGTGATCAGGTAGCGGCTCAAAACCCGAATGATCCGAGTGGAAATACCTTAAACAATGATGTGGTATTGGATGCTTTGGATTTATTCCCATCTGCTAACTTGATTTATGCCCTTAATGAAGACATGAACTTAAGAGCTTCTTACTATCGCTCTATTGCGCGTCCTTCATTCAAGGAATTGTCTTTTGCTCAGATTTTGGATCCGGTATCTAACCGTACTTTCAATGGTGGTTTATTCCAGTACAATGATTGGAACGGTCAATTAGAGTCTACTCGCATCAATAACTTCGATTTACGCTTAGAGCGCTTCCTTAAAGGTGCTGATATCATTTCGATCAGCGCATTTTATAAGGCCTTCGATTCGCCTATCGAATTAGTGCGTATTCCGGTAGCCCTTCGCGACTTCCAACCTCGTAACGTAGGTAATGGCACCTTAATTGGAGGTGAGTTTGAATTGCGTAAAAACCTTTCCTTCCTTAGCGAAAGACTCAAAACCATCGCCTTCTCCGGTAACTTTACCTATACCTATTCTCGCATTGATATGACTGATGCGGAATTTAATGCTCGTAAAACCTACGAGAAGGATGGTCAAACTATTGAGCGTACTCGTCAGATGGCCGGTCAGGCTCCCTTTATTATCAATGGTGGATTTAGCTACGATAATACGGAAAAGGGCTTAAGTGCTGGTGTATTCTATAATGTGAAAGGACGTACTCTCGAAATCGTTGGCGGTAACCTTGCACCTGATGTTTATACTGAGCCTTTCCATAGCTTGAACTTCACTTTTAATAAGACCTTTGGTGAGGATGGACGCTCTTCATTAAGCATCAAAGTATCGAATCTACTGAACGATGTTCGCGAAAGTCTTTATCAGGCTTATGAGGGCAATCCGCAGGTCTTCAACCGTTTGAAGCCCGGAACTGCCTTCAGCATCGGTTATACCTACAGCTTTTATTAATACCTTTCGGCAGACTTACCGAATTAAAAATTTGATAATCTTCGGCGAAGGAAGGATCTTGAAAAAAGACCTTCCTTTGCTTGTCTTAAATCCCTTACTATGAAGCGAAAATTATCGGTATTTATGGCTACTGTAGCCACCTTGATGATCTCTCATCCAGGTAATGCCCAAACAACCGTAGCCTCCTCTACTCAGGCCGGTTTAATGCCTTCTTCAAACAGCGCTGGAATTGCGTCTGTAGGAGTTCCGGCTTACACAATTTCTCAAATTAATACTTTAGATGCTAACTTCTTTCCCGATTCTATCGGTGTAAACTGCTCAATTGATGGAGTGGTGTTTACCGACGATTTTAACGGGAGTACTGGTTATTCATTCTATGTATATGATAATACTGGTGCCATTAACATTTATGATAATGTGGATGAGCCTAATGGATATCAAGTAAGCCGCGGAGATTCTATCCGTGTATTTGGTGATGTTGCCTTTTACAATGGTTTAACTGAAATCAATGTTGATTCTATCCAAGTATTAGGAACCGCTAGCATTCGTGCGCCTCGCGTGGTAACTGCTCTGGATGAAACTACTGAAAGTGACTTAGTGCAGTTAAATGGTTTTTACTTGGTTTCTGCTTCACAATGGCCTTCATCAGGAAGCAATGCCAACGTAAGCATCACTAATGGAACCGATACCTACACTTTACGTGTAAACCGCGATACTGATCTTGATGAGAACCCTGCGCCAATGGGAACTTTCAATGTTATTGGTGTTGGTGGACAGTACGATAGCAGCTCACCTTACGATAATGGATACCAAATTCATCCTCGTGATATCACTGATATTGTGGTATTACCTACCATTATCAATGGAGTTCCTTTATACCAGGTTTCTCAAATTAACAGTATCGACGCCAGTGGTGCAGCCGATTCATTAAACGTGACCTGCGCAATTGACGGTGTTGTTTACACTGATGATTTCGATGGAAACAATGGTTACTCCTTCTTTATGTATGATAATAGTGGTGCTATCAATGTTTACAATAACGTAGATGAGCCTAATGGTTACCAAGTAAGTCGTGGTGATTCTATCCGTGTATTTGGCTTTATTGCTCAATACAATGGTTTATTGGAAATCGATGTGGATTCTATTCAGGTATTAGGTACCGGAATCAGCTTAAATGCTCCAATGAATGTTCCTGTAGCCAATGAGTCTACTGAAGGAAACTTAATTCGTTTGAATGGATACAGCATGATTACTCCTTCACAATGGCCATCTGCTGGTAGCAGCGCCAACGTGGATATCACCAATGGGGTGGATACCGTAATTATGCGAATTGATAGCGATACTGATATTGATGGAAGCACCGCTCCTACTGGTCCTTTCGATGTAATTGGTGCTAGTGGTCAATTTGACAGCAGCTCTCCTTACGACGAAGGCTATCAAATTATTCCTCGCGATTCAACCGATATTATCCCTGCCGTGGTTGCTGTACCTTGTAGTGCACCTTTCTTCAGCGAGTATATCGAAGGTTCTTCCAACAATAAAGGCTTTGAGGTTTATAACCCAACTGCCGGAAACTTAGACTTGGGGCCTTATAAAGTATATATGAGTTCTAACGGTGGTACTGCTCTTGCAGAATTCAACTTAATGGGAACCTTAGCCTCAGGCGATGTTTATACCATCGTTAATGATGCCTCAGACCCCACCATGTTGGCGATCGCTGATACCGCTTTATCTTACCCAAGTGTGGCACACTTCAATGGTGATGATGCCTTATTCTTGGTTGATACCGTAATGGGAGACACCATTGATATTATTGGTGTTATTGGAGTTGACCCAGGTTCTAACTGGCCTGTAGGTAGCGGTTCTACTGCTAATAATACTTTAGTGCGCATGGCCACCGTAAGCAATGGTCAAACTAATTGGGCTATTGGAGCTACCGAATGGGATGTTCATCCTAGCAATACCTTCAGTTTCTTCGGTAACCATAGCAGCAACTGTGTAGTTCCTGCGGTTCCAACCGTTGAGTTTGCGATGCCTACTCAAAGTGCCATCGAAAGTATCGGTACCACTTACCTTACTTTAAACGTAGCACCAACCAATACTACTGCTGATACTGTATACTTACAGTTTGCTTTAGGTGCTGGATTAGGATTTAGCGATGGTACTATCAGTCCTGCTCCCGATCCTGTAACCGGTTTATTAGACTTAGTTGTTCCAGCTGGTTCCGATTCAGTATCAATCACCTTTAATGTGATTGACGACTTGATTACTGAAGGTAACGAGACTTTATATGTAGATATCATTGGTGTTAGTGCAGGCTTAGTTGCCGGTGTTCAAACCAGCACTGCCTTCATTATCGAAGACAATGATATCCCTACTTACACTATTGGTCAGGTAAGAGGTGTAGATGCCGACTTTATTCCTGATTCATTAGGAGTTACTTGTAAATTGGTAGGTACTGTATTTACCGATGACTTTGATGGAAACAATGGTTATAGCTTCTATATGTACGATGCTACTGGAGCTATCAATGTGTTTAATTATGATGATGTGGCTAGTGGCTACCAAGTACAACGTGGTGACTCTATCCGCGCTATTGGTTCAATTGAATTCTACAATGGATTAATTGAAATTCAAGTTGACTCTATCGCCTTAATCGCGAGTGGTGTTACTTTACGTCAGCCTCGTCAGGTTTACGGTTTGGATGAAGGAACTGAAAGTGATTACATCCGTTTGAATGGTTACTATTTAGTAGATCCTAGCACCTGGCCTGTATTTGCAGGAAGCAGCGTGAATATGGAAATCACCAACGGACAAGATACCTTGGTAATGCGTATTGATAGCGATACCGATATCGATGGTACTCAGCCTCTAATGGGATACTTTGATGTGATTGGTGCCGGTGGTCAGTTTGATTCTAGCATTCCTCACGATGAAGGTTACCAAATTTTCCCTCGCGATACCAATGATATCATTCCGGTTACCTTACCAGAATTGTACATCAGCGAAGTAATGCCAAGCAGTAGCTTAAGTGCTCCTGTTGATGGTGATTGGTTCGAAGTGCGTAACATGGGTTCTAGCTCAGTAAACTTGAACGGCTTTAGCTGGGATGATGACAGCCGCGAAGCTGGTAAGCACACCATCACTAGCAGCGTACAGATTCCTGCTAACGGAACTGCTCTTTTCGTAGAAGTTGCTGATGCTGATGTAGCTGCCTGGGAAACTGAGTGGAAACAAAATGGTCAAGGCTTATTGATCCTTAATGAAGGAGATGAGTTTGATAATGGCTTCTCTGGCTTTAGCTCTAATGGAGATGAAGTAAACCTTTATGATGATGCCGGTCGTTTGATTTCTGCTGCTGCTTATACCGCAGCTGATGTGACTACTGGTTTCAGCCTTGAGTTCGATATGATGGGTGCTCTAGTAGGTGCCTCTGTAGATGGCGTAAATGGAGCTTATACCTCTATCAACGGTGATGTGGGTAGCCCTGGCGATCAGTCTGCAATTGGTTTGGATGAAATCTTAAGCGAGAGCTTAACTCTTTACCCTAACCCTAGCAATGGAGTATTCACTATCGCTTCTGGAAATACTCAGGAAAAATCAATTCAGATCATGGATTTGAATGGTGCCCTGATTTACAGCAAGCTGAGCACTGCCAAAGAATTGCAAGTGGATTTAACTAACTTGGCGGCCGGTATTTACCTGGTGAAGGTGAAAACCGAAGGTCAAGAAGTGATCCGCAAAATGGTTCTACGCTAGTATTAGATTAAAATAGAATTAGCTGAAGGACCCTCGCCAAGCGGGGGTCCTTTTTTAAGCTTATGAATTTGGCTGACTTACTCTATAATATTCTTTCCCTGATTGGAGCCTTGGGCTTATTCATCTTCGGAATGAAGGTGATGAGCGAGGCTATTCAAAAGTTCGCCGGGGCCCGATTGCGCAGAACCTTGCGCGCCATGACCTCTCATAAAAGTTGGGGGGTATTAACGGGATTCGGGGTAACCGGAATTTTACAATCTTCATCGGCTACCACCGTAATGATTATCAGTTTCGTGAATGCGGGTTTAATTACTGTAGAGCATTCGGTGGGCTTAATCATGGGGGCCAATGTGGGTACTACGGTTACCGCTTGGCTGGTGTCGGTTTTGGGGATGGGGAAATTATCAATCAGTCAGCTTTCATTACCTATTCTGGCTTTTGGCTTTCCTATGCTCTTTTTAGCAAAGGCTAAATTGCGCTTATATGGAGAGGCGATTTTCGGATTTGCCATTCTATTTATTGGCTTATCCTTTATGCGGGAATCAATGCCCGCCTGGCAAGAGAATAGCTTCTTGCTAAACTTTTTACAGCAATATGAGTTCATCCAAGGGGATTGGTTACAGAATGTGGGTGTAAGCTTCCTATTTGTTGGCCTGGGGATGCTGGCTACTTTCTTATTACAGTCTTCCAGTGCTGCTATGGCCTTAACCTTGGTGTTTACTGCCAATGGTTTAATCTCTTTCCCATTGGCAGCGGCTATTATTTTGGGAGAGAACATTGGTACTACCTTCACCGCCAATATCGCGGCAGTAGTTGGGAATGTGCATGCTAAGCGTTCTGCGCGGACGCATTTTCTCTTTAACTTCTTTGGGGTGATTTGGGCGGTTTTATTGATAGGTCCCTTCCTCAATATAATTGCCTATCTCAGTGATATACTCTTCGGGGCAAACCCCATGGATAATGACCAGGTTATTCCTTTAGCCTTAAGTTTATTCCATACCACCTTTAACCTGCTCAACCTGCTTATTTTCTATAATCTGGTGCAGTTCCTGGTTAAGGTTGCCACTTGGATGGTGCCCTCACGCAGTAGCGAAGATGAGCTCTTTAGCCTGGACTATATCGGCAGCAGCCTATTAGCCACACCAGAGCTTTCTATGATTGAAGCCCGTAAAGAATTAGTGAAATTTGCTGATCTGATTCGCAAGGCCTATAAATTTATCCCGCTACTGATTACGGAAATGGACGAAAAGAAGCTGGAATCCTATGTGGCCAAGCTTCAGAAGTACGAGGATATTTCGGATCGGATGGAAATGGAGATATCCAATTACCTCAGTAAGGTGAGTCAGTCGGATTTAAGTGCCGAAGGATCGGGTCGAGTGCGAAGCATGTTGCATGTCGCCAATTATTTAGAGCGTATTGGCGATATCTATTTAGAAGTAAGTAGGAATCTTACCAATCGCAAGCAGCAAAAGGCTTATTTCACTCCGGAAATGCGCAATAGCGTAATGCAATTATCCGAATTAGTGTCTCGTAGTTTAGACCTAATGGTGAAAAATGTGGACGCCGAGGAAAATCAAAGTTTCTACGAGGAGGCTCGTAAGGTTGAGCGCAATGTAAACGAGCTTTTTAGTCGTTTAAAAAGTGATTATATCGACAAAGTAGAGAAGGGTAGGTACCGCATTCAGAGTGGGATGTACTATTCCGATCTTTTAGCAGAAATGGAGCGCATTGTAGATCACGCCACCAATGTGAGCAGCGCCATTCACCAGAGCTATAAATATTAATTTTTTATAGAGATGGACTTCCCGATAATGCGGGAGCTTTCATGTCCGGCTCTATCCACCAGCAAAAACTCAAATCGAATCGAATCGGTATTGTTTACCGGAAAATTCGCATAGTCGAAAGGAGTCGTTATTTCGCCTTCCAGGGTTTTATTCTGTCCGGTAGGGGTGAGGTTAGGCAAGATGTTGTGGAAGGGCAGACAGCTGTCCTGAGGGGTAATTTCGCGGTATTCTCCATTCACTTGTTCATAGTAGTAAATAAAGAGGTCGTAGCGTTCCAAAAAGCGACTGTAATTAGCAAGATCGCAGGTGTCGGAGCTGTTCTCGTCTTCACGACCAATATCGCCATCGCCATCCGTAAAGTAAACGGTAAGATCAACCACCCGGCGATTGTCAGCCGTATCGCCCAAATAGCGAAAGTTTGCCTTACGCCAGCTCAGGCTGGGGACATCACCAAATTTTTGATTTTGTTCGCAGGCAATGATCAGAAATAAACTGAGGCTCGCGAGGATAAGTATCTTTGTGAAGCGCATTAGCATATGTTTACAAACGTACAAGAAGCGAATAAAATTTCCGCTTACCAAGGTATAAAAGAGACGCTACGCTCGGGTGAAAAGTTGGAATTTGAAAAGGCTGCAATGGACTTATATCAAATTCAGTATGCTCATAATCCCGTTTATCAGCAATGGTGCAATTATGTGAAGGGGACGCCTGATCAGGTGAAAGCTCTCGAGGATATCCCATTTTTACCCATCGACTTTTTTAAGCAAGAACAGCTCAGCATTTTTAAAAGTGAAGCCCCACTGTATTTCCGTAGTTCGGGCACCGGAGGCTATGGCCAAAGTAAACATGCAGCCTATGATCCGGATTTTTATGACCTCCGTACCCAAAGAATTTTTGAGGCCAGTTATGGTGCCATCCAAGACCTTTGTGTTCTAGCCCTGCTGCCTGCCTATTTGGAGCGTGAGGGCTCTTCTCTGGTTCGAATGGCGCAGCATTTTATTAATCTGAGCAGCGATCCCGATAGCGGCTTTTATCTTCATGATCTAAAGGCTTTGGCGGAAAAGCTACGCTGCAAGCAAGCCGAGGGCAAGAAGGTTTTATTACTGGGTGTAAGCTTTGCCCTGTGGGATTTGGCTGAGCAATTTCCGCAGGATTTATCCGGGCAAATTATTATGGAAACCGGAGGCATGAAGGGGCGTCGCAAGGAATTGATACGATCGGATTTGCATCAGATTTTTAAGGAGGCCTTTCAAGTAGAAGCTATTCACTCGGAGTATGGAATGACAGAGCTATTCTCACAAGCTTATAGTCCTGGGGCTGGGCGCTTTTACCCACCGGATTCCATGCGAGTATACAGTCGAGAAATGGAAGATCCCTTTAGTCGTGCGGCCTACGGTAAAACCGGTGGACTTAATATTATTGACCTGGCTAATTTAGATAGCTGTGCATTTATTGAAACCCAGGATTTGGGTCGTTGTTATGAAGATGCTAGCTTCGAAGTTTTAGGACGCTTTGATCGCGCTGAGGTACGTGGCTGCAATCTTATGATTGGCTAACCAACTAAAAAACTGCTTTTAACGTTTTATGAGCGAATTGATTGATATGAAAAGAACCATTCTCCTTCTTAGTTTCTTGGCCTTGTTTACAGGCTATTCATTAGATGCTCAAATTTTGGAAGAAAAGGCCCAGTTCTCCGAAAAGGCCCGTGGTTCTGCCATTTTTGAACTGAATTCCGGTGAACATATCTACACTTATGAGCCAGAAGATGGTTGGTATAAGGCACGCAAAAAAGTGTTTTTGAAACCAGCGGATGTAGCAGATAATCGTCTTTCGGCCGGAGCTGCCTTTTATAATGAGGAAGGGGCGAAAATTGGTCAGGCTTTGGAGTCTTTGCGTTTATATGACATCGATACCCTGAAAGGATTTCGCAGTGATACTCGTCTTTGCGCGGTAGTACAGGGCTATATTTTCGAAACTAAGATTGAAGATGGAAGTGTTCCTGAGGAAGCGATATCCAAAATCTTAGCCTTGAAGAACCGCAGTGAGCAACAAGAACTATTTGCGGAACTTTGGGAGGCCAATGATGCGGAATCACGCGAGTTTGAAGGCTTTGAAGCCCAAGTAATTTATGAAACCGATAAGGTAAGCTCCGAGCAAAAAGACTTCCGCTTGATTGTAGTTTTCCGTGGTTCCAGCCCCTACACCATTATCACCAATGGACATACTATAGAAGTAGAGAAGATCAAAGAATTCGTCGAAGACGGTAACTTTAAAACCTACTACTTCTACAAAGTAAGTGAGTCCCAAAAAGAGGTGATGGAAGATATCATCTATACCTTCCTGGCGCTTTAAACTACGCGTATAAGAAAGTAGTTTCTCCTACCTTTCTGAGCTAGGATAAATTTGCCGCCAATCAGATCCGCTTCACCGATCTTTTTGTCCATCCCTACCTTGCTCTTATTGATACTTACACCATTGGCTTGCACCATTTTGCGGGCCTCACCTTTAGAAGGGAAAATACTGGTTTCCTCAGCTAGGAAGTTTACAATTTCGGGTTCAGTAGCTAGCTGAGCTGCACTGATTTCGAATTGGGGAACTCCGCTGAAAACATCCAATAAGGTTTCCTCATCCAAACCGCGTAAATCGTCCTCGGTACTCTTACCAAAAAGGATTTGGGAAGCTTTAATGGCATTTTCCAAGGCATCTTTTCCATGCACCATGGTGGTAACCTCTTCCGCCAGGCGATTTTGCAATTGGCGGAGATGTGCTTCGGCTTGATGTGCTTCAACCAGGCTATCAATTTCCTCCTTGCTTAGCATGGTGAAAATCTTGATATAGCGCTCGGCATCAGCATCCGAAGTATTGAGCCAAAATTGGTAAAACTTGTAAGGGCTAGTGTGTTTGGCGCTTAACCAAACATTGCCTTCTTCGGTTTTCCCGAATTTCCCACCGTCTGCCTTGGTTATCAATGGGCAGGTTAAGGCAAAGGCCTCACCACTTTCTTTACGACGAATGAGCTCCGTTCCGGTGGTGATGTTTCCCCACTGATCTGATCCGCCCATTTGCAATTTGCAATTGAACTCACGGTAAAGATGCAGGAAGTCGTAACCCTGAACCAATTGGTAGGTAAATTCGGTAAAGGACATGCCTTCACCTTCGCCACTCAAGCGTTTCTTAACCGAATCCTTGGCCATCATGTAGTTCACTGTAATGTGCTTACCCACATCGCGAATGAAATCCAGAAAGCTGAATTCCTTCATCCAATCGTAGTTATTCACCAATTGAGCGGCATTGGGGGCATCACTATCGAAATCGAGGAAGAGTGCTAATTGAGCCTTGATGGCATCTTGGTTATGGCGAAGAGCGGCTTCGTCGAGCAGATTACGTTCCTTGCTTTTGCCAGAAGGATCACCAATCATACCGGTGGCTCCACCAACCAAGGCAAGTGGACGGTGACCAGCATTCTGGAAATGACGCAGCATCATAATGCTTACCAGGTGGCCAATATGCAGGGAATCAGCGGTAGGGTCAATACCTACATAAGCCGAGGTCATTTCCTTTGCTAATTGATCTTCAGTACCGGGCATAGCATCATGCAACATCCCGCGCCAGCGTAACTCTTCAACGAAATTGCTCATCCAAAAAATATTTACCGCGCAAAATTATAGCATTGCCCTTAGAGGGCGGGCATTAAAGCGGGATAATTAACTTCGCAAAAAAAAGATGTTGCATACCGTAAGTGGCGCTACCGGATTAGTGGGTTCACATCTAGTGCACCGACTGCTCAAAGAAGGCAAGCAGGTGAGAGCCCTACATAGGGCTTCTTCAGATCGTAGCTTAGTGGAGCGCATCTTTGCCTATTATGGCGATAATCTTTCTGATTATCAGGCCAATTTAGAGTGGAAGGAAGCGGACCTTTTAGACATCATTGATGTAGATCAGGCCCTGGCAGGTAGTGCAGTATTTTACCACACGGCAGCAGTGGTATCCTTTGATCCACGGGACCAAAAGGCCCTAATAGAAGGAAACCGAAAAATCACCGCCCATGTGGTGAATGCCGCCTTGCAACATCAAGTTCCACGGTTTGTCCATGTAAGTAGTGTAGCGGCTTTGGGCCGGAAGCCCGATCAACATGAATTTGATGAAGAGAGCTATTGGGTAGAGAGTGATGAGAATTCTAACTATGCCAAGGGAAAGTATGCCGCCGAAATGGAGGTGTGGCGTGGTATTGAGGAGGGCTTGTCTGCCGCCATGGTAAATCCCTGCATCATATTGGGTCCCGGTACCTGGAATGATGGTTCTGCCGCAATTTTCAGGAATATCGCTGAGGGTTTTAAGTTTTATACCCAGGGTGTCAATGCTTATGTTGATGTTCGAGATGTGGTAGAAGCCCTTTGCATTTTAGCGGGCGGAGAGCAAAAGGAGCGCTATATCATTGCGGCAGAAAACCGAAGCTATCAATCCTTATTTAGCGAAATAGCGAAAGCTTTAAAAGTGGCTCCTCCCAGTCTTGAAGTAAAGCCCTGGCTGGCAGGAATTGCTTGGCGTTGGGAAGCCTTGAAAAGCAAAATAACCGGCTCTAAACCCCTAGTGACCAAGGAAACCGCTCGAACCGCACAAGGGAAATACTATTATAAGAATGATAAGGCCTGCCGTGATTTAGGCATGGAATTTCGAGATATAAATACCAGTATAGCCTTTATTGCAGAATGCTATCGAAAAGATTTCCCGGCTTAGGATTCTTCCTCTTCTTCAATCTCTTCATCTGCACCATTCGCCTGAACTTCGGAGCTTAATTTGGTGAGGTTTGTTAAAACCTCTTCATACATCAAGTCCATGCGCTCAGCATTGCGGCTGTAAAAACGAAAGGAGCTATCGTAAACCTCAGGGCTAATCTGATACTTATGCCAAAGCACTTCATAATGATCTTTGGCGCTAAGACTATCACCTAAAACTTTGGTGCCAATACGAGCGCCTTCTATGATATGTACATCGGTGAGAATTTTCACCATTTTATCCTCCGGGATGACCCAATCAGGAATTGCTTCCGATTTGGGAGGGGCATCGGGTCCACAGGCTTGTAAAAAGCTCAAGCCAATCAGGATGAGGATAATGCGTTTAACGATCAAATTCGAGGCGTTGTGCAGCTTTGGTTTCAAGTACCTTGCCATTTTCATAGACCAGGGCACCATTCACGAAAGTGTGGGAAACCCGTGCTCTAAACGTGGTGCCTTCAAATGGAGACCAGCCACATTTATAGAGGATGTTCTCTTTGGCCACGCGCCAGGGTCGGCTAGGATCCACAATGGTAATGTCGGCCCAATAGCCTTCACGTAAGAAGCCTCTCTCCTTGATATTAAAGATCTTGGCAGGATTGTGACAAGCCTTTTCTACCAATAACTCGATGGGTAGTTTTTCATCCCTTACAAATTCCATCATCGCCGGAAGGAAGTGCTGAACCAAAGGACCACCGCTGGGAGCAGAGGTATAGGGGTTATTCTTTTCCTCAAGGGTATGTGGAGCGTGATCGGTGGCTAAAACATCAATACGGCCATCGATAACCGCTTCTAAAATCGCATCGCGATCGGAAGCTTCTTTTACCGCTGGATTCCATTTTATATGACTGCCTTTTTGCTTGTAGTCTTCACGGCTAAACCATAGGTGATGCACGCAAGCTTCGGCGGTAATCAATTTATCTTCGAGGGGAACATCCTTTTCGAATAAATCACATTCGTCTGCAGTGCTAATGTGAAATACATGCAAACGGGTATTATGCTTTTTAGCCAGTTCTACGGCCATGCTGGAAGAGAGTAAGCAAGCCTCACGACTGCGGATATCCGGATGCATTTCCATTGGGATATCGTCGCCATATTCTTCCATGGCTTTGGCCAAATTGGTGCGGATGGTTTCTTCGTCTTCGCAGTGGGTAATTACCGGAACTGGCGATTCAGAAAAGATCAACTCCAGGGCCTTGCGATCGTCTACCAGCATATTGCCGGTACTGCTGCCCATAAATACTTTTACACCGGGTACTTTGGTGGGATCCAGTTTGCGGATCTCATCAATATTATCGTTGGCACCGCCAAGGTTAAAACCATAGTTGGCCCAGGACTTTTCAGCTGCCAGAGCGTATTTCTCCTCCAACTTCTCGATAGTCGTAGCCGCAGGTTTGGTATTGGGTTGCTCAATATAGGAAGTGATTCCTCCCGCCACAGCAGCACGGGATTCACTGTAAATGTCACCTTTGTGAGTTAAGCCTGGCTCGCGAAAATGTACCTGATCATCAATAATTCCGGGCAATACGAAAGATCCGGCTGCGTCGATAATGGTGGTGTCGCTGTCGCGCTGACTTAGGTTCTTATCAATCTTCACGATACGCCCCTCAGCAATGTAGAGGTCGCGTTCCTGAACTTCGCCTTCGTTTACGAGGCGTGCATTTTTAATCAGAAATTTTTTCATTGAAAAAATGCTATTGATGGCGTCTGAGTAGACTACGGAGTTTAAGTTTCAAGACCCCAAAGATAGCTTCGTTGATGATGCCTGTGCTCATCTTGGAGTTACCTAAGGTTCGGTCGGTAAAAATCACCGGAACTTCCTTGATTTTGAAGCCCAGCTTATAAGTGATGAATTTCATTTCAATCTGGAAGGCATAGCCCACAAATCGAATTTTAGCGAAATTGATTTTTTCGAGTACTTCCCGGCGGTAGCAAACAAAACCGGCAGTAGTGTCTTCAACGGGAATCCCTAAAATGATGCGTACATATCGAGATGCGAAGTAGCTAAGTAAAACTCGGCTCATAGGCCAGTTTACCACATTTACGCCTCTTACATAGCGAGAGCCTACCGACATATGATAGCCTTCTTCTTTGCAAGCTGCATAGAGTTTTTCGAGATCGTGAGGATCATGCGAAAAATCGGCATCCATCTCAAATACAAATTGATAAGGATGCTCCAGAGCCCATTTAAAACCAGCGATATAAGCAGTGCCTAAACCTTGTTTTCCCGCCCTTGGAAGGAGGAAAAGCTTATGCTCATATTCGCCTTGAAGGTGCTTAACAATTTCTTGAGTTCCATCCGGGCTATTATCATCTACAATCAAGACGTGGAAATCAGTGCGCAGACTGAATACCGTGCGGATAATTCGCTCGATGTTTTCCTTCTCGTTATAGGTTGGTATAATGACTAATGCCTCTGACAAGCCGAATGATTTAAGGAGGGCAAAAATAAGTATTAATGTTCTATCAACTGAGCCTTTAACGCATTATTAGGGGCCTTAGTCTTTGTGAAAGAAAAAGCACTCAGGCTCAAAGACTGCTGTAAGAGCGATGGCAAGGAATGTGCCCTAATACTAAGGGAATAGGCATCGCAAGCTTATTTGGATTGATTATCAATTATTCTGTAAAAGGAAGCTACGCGCATGTTGCCGGTACTTTTCAGCTTGACTAATTAATAGTGCATGCCCCGCATCATTAATAATCTCCAATCGTGAATTTTTAAAGAGCTCTAAATATTCATTGGTATAGCCCCATGCCTGATTATCACATTGCCCTCGGAGAATAAGGACCGGTAATTCTAATTCGCGAAGCAGCTGTCGTTGGTCTTCCACCGTATCGAAACTTTGAATCGTCATCAGGTGGCTATAGTAGCCGCTACCTCCTGGAAAGCTTTCTGCTTCGGAACCTTTACAAAATGTGGCTTTACTGAGTTCTTGATTGAGATAGGTGAAAAAAGCATCGACCTCCTCATCTGAAGCCAGTTTCGATTGAAAGCGATGCGCGTATTTTAAAATGAGGCGAGCGCGCCAATTGTAGCATTTGTTGATGGCTTGCCGATTGCTAAACTCGGGTGGGATTAATTGGAGGCTATCCGGAGGAATTTGTTCTGCCAATTCATGACGAATAGGAAGAATGGGGCCGGGGCCATCCAGAATCATGCTTTCCACTCGCTCTGGATAATCTTGTAAAAAGTTAATCGCTAATAAACAGCCCCAGGAATGAGCGGCCAGGATTACTTTTTCGGCTCCTATCTCATCAATAATAGCGTGGAGGTCCGCCTGATGTCTTTGTACACTGTACTCACTAATGTCCTCTAATCGGGCTGAATGCCCCGAACCAATTTGATCGTAGAAATAAAGCGTATGCCCTAGCTCAGTCAAGGGTTTTAGTGCGGTAATAGCTTCATCTTTAATTAAGCCTCCCGGGCCACCATGTAAATAAATGATAGGTGAATTTTGGATTTCACCACTGGCAGGAATTGTGTAATAAGCAATACGGGAACCGGTTTTAAGCTGCCAGAATTGTGTGCCAGTTCGCTCTTGGATGGCTGCTACATCATAGCTGCGGGGCCAGAGAAAAACGGCCATGATAAGCAGGAACGAGACCAGACCCAGGCTAAGGGTAATTCGTTTTAATCGCATTTTCAATAATAGCTGTAACTAAAAACGTAGCGATAAACTATCTCCGTGCCATCGAAAGTAAGGAGCTCGGATTTTTCCAGTTCATGGACAATTTCTTCCTCTCTAAACATATCCTGATGGTAATGTTTTAAACCCTTGAATATCTTGAAGCGTTCGAAGAAATTTTCACTTCGGAAGGGATCCCAAATCAAACCATTAAGCTCATTAATTACCATGCCGGTGCTGTCCACATCATAGGTCTCAATCTTGGCTTCCTCCGCTTCACCCTTTACATATTCGGAATAGATAAAACGCTGAGGCTTGCCTTGATCAGATATCCACTGATACGTACGTTGGGATTGAATTTCATCATTTTGATACCAGGTTTCACTGCGTAGATCCAGAAGCGTATCGTAGAGGTAGATCATTTTAGATTTATACTTGCCATAGCCACGGTACATAATGCTTTTGTACACGATGGAGTCCGGGCGGCTATAAAGTTCCGAGTTCAGAATACCTCGATCCCAGGAAGGGATATACCAATTGCCATCTTCCGTTTTAACTACCTCAGTCTTACTGATGATTTCCCCACTCATCCCAGTGCTTGAAACCTCTATTATTCTGCCCAGCGAATCATAAAGCAGCACCTCTTTTTTATAGTAAGAGCCATCTTCTTTGGGACCATGATATACGGAGTCGATTAATCCACGATCATTAAAAAAGTAAGTGATTAAAATGGCTTCCGAGCGTTGAAAGTCGGGATCTAAGGCCTCGGGCTTGCCCATTTTTTCCTGCCGCAAGGCAATCTTTTGCACCGAAATGGATTTGACTTTCGCGGCTGCCAATACCTGAGGCTGGGGAAGGAAATATTGGGCTTGAATGGCGTTAAAGGCCAGGAGGTAGAGCAAACAAAATAGGAAACGAAGCCGTGACATAAACTCATTGCATAAGTTTTTCAATATAGCGATAAAGACGCTCATGTTAGACCGGTTGAGTACATAGGAGTAATTATTAAAATCTAGAAATTTTAAATAAGGATTTAGTAACTGTTTGAGAGGAGTTGTTTGAAGATGAGGTTTTTAGTAGCTTTTCTATTTTGTTAATTTTCAAAGTTTCTGATTTTTTGAGGACGACTATTATTCTTCTTATTGTCTTCACGGGCTTTTTACTTAGAGCTTGAAACGGTGACATTAGATTAAATCAATAATGTTACTTCAATGAAAACTACCTTTAAGCTGTTCCTAGCAATTGCAGGCCTTGGTGCCATTGTAATTGTTGCTTGTGAGAAGTCTGCAATCTCAATGAATCAAGAGGCCTCAATCGATGAATCACTTTCTAAGGCTCCGGGAGAAGTGCCGAGTCCCCGTGAAAGAACTTTTATTTTCGGGACAAGATCAAAGCCATGCGATTGCGACGGTAATAATGATGGTAATGATGGTTGTGACGGTACTAGAGGTATTTGTATAATAATCCACTTTGGAATTGATGGAGGTAATCGTCCTCTTGGTGAGAATATTGGATTAGGCTCATTCACCTTTACGGATCCGGGAAAGGATATACGACTTTCTATTTTGGAGGATCAGAGTGTTATAAATCCATTGCTAGATACATTGTTTACAGTTCAGTCTGACATGCCCATTCCAGAAGCCATTATTGCTGGAGGTTACACTATTAAGCAAGGGGTTTATCCGATAGATTATTCCAGGAATCCTTTGGGTGAAGTGGTCCTGAAGTCAAAGTGAATTTAAATGAAAGCCTAGGAGCTAATTAATGTTTTTAGGGCTTTCAACTTTTGAAATGCGATTAGTGGTAAAGCTTGTTTTTTTAATGCTAACGGTAGCGGCCTGTGGCTTAATAATAATTGCTCCTGCTCGCAAAGAGAAGTATTTTGAAAATCATCATAGAATTCAAAGTGGTGAGGAGACCTTTTACCAGGAAATTAACCTTGCTGAAATGGAAAACTTTCTTCCTAGACAATCCTATGTAGTTACCTGGGCACCATGGTGTCCGCACAGCATTAGCCTTATTAGACAAATGAACCAGTTGTTAAGGGCGAATGAAAAGGATGATTTTATCTTGCTTTCAACCAGTTATGATTTGGAAGCAATTCAAAGGGTGACAAGAAATCAGGCCAATGTGAAGCCTTTCAGTAAATGGATTGCTGATGGTCGAAGCTTGGGGAACCAAGAAACGGACCGGATGAAAAACATCTCCCTAGGTCTAATTGATTCGGTGGTCACAAGGTCACCCGCTATTTATTTTAGGGATTCTATGGGGGTATATCAATTGGTAACAAGCACTCATTTTCTTAGAAGTTTGAGGGCTTCGGATGAATTCCCTGAATGAATTCATAAGGAGTATCCAGATTCTATTAAAGAGCAGCAATGTCAAATTCGAAGGAGAGAGATATTTGGATAAGTCGGTCCAGACTTAAGGGACATTTTCCTATTTCTATTTTGCGATAATTGTGTGGCTAAATATTAAGGTGAAATGTCTGGAATGCAGTACTTTATTGTTGTGTAGGGTTCATGCGCTGGAATTTAGTTTTGTTCAGTTTTGCTTTACCTTAGAGGATTGAGTATAGCAGACTTCTAACTACTAAAGTTCTTATTGGTGCTCGATCAAATCTTTTTAAACCTTAGCTATAATTATTATGAGAAAGTTTTTCTTGTTTATTGGCTTCAACCTATTTGCTTGTTTATTCTCAAATGCCCAAGAGCACTTGCTTAAAAAACAGAATTCCCCAAATGAGGATGTGATCGTTAATCAATCCGAGCCATTAATTGATAGCTTAACTGGTAAATGGTATTTAGATTCAGTATTTGAAGGAGGGGAAAGGGAGCCTTCAATACCCAAAGTAGCATCGGATAAAGACTGGCTTATTTTAAATCAAGATTTTTCATTCTCCTATTTCCATGCAGGGGAAGAGTATCGTGGTAATTGGACCTCGGAGAAAGATGTCTTAACATTAAGGGATATTGACGGGAAGGTCATTTTTCGTTATAGAGTGTATTTTAAAGGTAATAGCTTAATTGTTGGTTCAAGGATAAGACATAAGTCAAGAGGACCGGGTTCGTACTATGTGTTTTCAAAATAGGATAGTGCCTTACGTTCCATTTATTTTGGCAAGCAAAGGTAGATTCGCTTTGGCCAAACTCTCGGAGTAAAGGCTTAATACCATTTAAAAGAAAGAAGTACTAGTTGGTAAAATGAAACAAGCCTTTCTTTACGAAGTCAGTTTACAACCAAGGTTTCTTTTTCTTAGAAGTTTGAGGGCTTCGGATGAGTTCCCTGAATGAATTCATAAGGAGTATCCAGGTTCTTTAAAAGTGAAGAAATGTCAAATTCGAGGAATAGAGATATTCGAATAAGTCGGTCTAAGCTTAAGGGACATTTTCCTATTTCTATTTTGCGATAGGCGCTAGGGGAAATATTGAGGTGAAAAGCGACATCCGAAAGACTTAGGCCTCTGATAAGTCGCCAGGCTTTTATTCTAGCTAAAGCCTCCTTGGTAAATTGTTCCTCCATTATTATGATCTAATTAAGGGGGCAAAGAACCATTGATAGGCTTCCATCAAGATACAAAATGCAAACGGATCGAAGTATCAGGAATTAGCGGTCGCCTAATTAAAAGTAGACCGGGTTATTCATGACAAGCATTAGACATTCTTTTATTGACGATTATAGCCCCTAATATTAGTCGAAATTAGATCTAATTACATATTAATTTGAAGCCTAGATAACTGATATATAGCTAGCAACAACTAAAATAGACAACTACCTTTTTCAAATCTTTGGAGTAGGCAATTGCCATAATTCTTTCTTCGCCAATTAAGTATTTAAAGCCAGTGGCAGTGCTGTCCCTTGCGATTGACTCCCATTCATCTTGCACCGCAAAGTCTTCAATAAAGGAACTGGAATCATTTTGGGCGATGGCCGGAAATTCAAAGTTCTTATCGCTGAAGAATTCCGTAATTCTTTTTTGGATGTAAGCCTCTTCTTCGGCTTTGCTAGCATCGAGGAGGGCATAGCCTATAAAATCCCAGCCTCTGAATTCCTCTTGCCAAAGCAGTTCATTTTGAGCATTATGAATACTAAACTCCACTTGGGCCTCACGAAGGTTTTCACCTTTTAAGATTAATTGAAAATGATCTTTGGTTCTCTGACTGGAAAAGAAACGATCTATCTTGATTTCTTGTAATATGGGCTCAGGTAAAAGCTCTAAATATAGGGTGTCTGAATGCCCATTATAGATCCGCAGTTTTTCATCCTTAATGCGATCTCCAGAAAAGGCAAATTCTTTGAATTCGCAAAAACCGGAGATAGCTTCATATTTGAAATGCCCTTCAGAATCTGAACTTAGCCTGTCCTGCATTTCACCTTCCCCCACCGTGATTTGAATTCCTGATAGCGAAACGCCACTTTCCTTATCAACTAAGATTCCTTCGGATTGATAAACACAATCACAGGAGAATAAAAGCCAAATCGGAACTAGGGCGGTTAAGAGTTTAAATTTCATACGGTAGATTTAATTATCTAGTTTTTTAATAAGTGTCTTATAGAAGGCAGCAGGATCGGCGTCATCCGGAAGTCCGGATACCTGACCATCACCTAATTCCATGATAATCCACTGGCCGGCCTGACTTTTAGCGATATCCATACTAAAGAAATTGCTCTCAATAGATTGGGCCAATTCCTGTGCAAAATCTAAATTGACTAGCCTGTCTTCATAATCCCCTTCCTCCCAATAATTATAGCTTTGAATGGCTTCGTTTTTCAAAAAGAAGATTCGATATTCACGGCTAAGGGGCATTCCGCTTTTAGAGTGTTTAGCCAGAGCTTCCAAGTCAATAAACTCCCGAAAAACTAAGCCCTCATTCAAACTGTGGCCTCTTAATTCAAGAAAATTTGAAACTACTTCTTGGAGTTTTTCAAAATCGCTGGCATCTGGGATAAAGCAGGCTTCCAGCCAATGGTGCTTTTCTGATTTTACAAAGTCTTTGAGAATAATGGATTTCGAGCCAAAGGGCTTTACCGTTTCCCGGATGCTTTCCATATCAAGATCGCTGGTCCAATAGCTTTCCGGGCTATGGTCTTGGATATGTTTATAGGATTCAGGTAAATAATGGCAATGCTTGTACTGTTGGGGGCTATTTAATAAGCGAATGTTTTTATCCAATAAGCCTTCATATAAGTCTTGGTATTCGAAAGGCTTAAGCATCCAACCACGATAAAGTGCAATAGCTTCATTTGAAGCAGGCATGATCCTTTTTAGGGCTTTAAGAAGATTGCCCTCTTGTAGATCCTCAAAGCTGATAAGCAAGCATTCAAAGCCGGCTTCTTGAGCGGCAGACCACTCGGCTTCAAAATCAGGGTCGACCTGCTTGGGGTCTAAAAAGCTATTGCAGAAAATTATTTTCAAGGCTTTTTTTAAGGTCCTAATTTAATGGATGCCAAAAAGAAAACCCGACCAAAAGGCCGGGCTTCTCAAATCTATAGTCTAAATTCTATCGTCTAGAATCTAATTCCTACTTCGAGCTGGTTAAGCTTGCTCCCAGATACTCGCGGTTCATGCGGGCAATGTTTTCCAGGGAGATTTCTTTTGGACATTCTTCGGCGCAAGCCCCAACATTGGAGCAGTTACCAAAGCCTTCCAAATCCATTTGGTTTACCATGTGTAATACGCGATCCTTCGCTTCCACCTTACCTTGTGGTAAAAGGGCTAATTGCGAAACCTTAGCCGATACGAAAAGCATGGCCGAGGCATTTGGACAAGCGGCCACACAAGCACCACATCCAATACAGGTAGCTGCATTGAAGGCTTCATCGGCATCCGCCTTAGGTACTGGAATAGCGTTGGCATCCAAAGTATTTCCAGAGGTATTCACATTTACATAACCACCAGCTTCGATGATGCGGTCAAAAGCACCACGATCAACCGAAAGGTCTTTGATTACCGGGAAAGCACGGGCTCTCCAAGGCTCAATGAAAATGGTGTCACCATCTTTAAACTTACGCATGTGTAATTGGCAAGTAGTAGTGGCATTTTCGGGGCCATGAGGCTCACCATTAATATGAAGGGAACACATTCCGCAGATTCCCTCACGACAGTCGTGGTCGAATACTACGGGATCATCACCCTTATCGATCAACTCTTCATTCAGTTGATCCATCATTTCCAGGAAGGAGCTGTCGGCACTCACGTTTTTAATCGCGTAGTCCTTAAGTTCTCCTTTGCTATTTTGGTTGGCTTGACGCCAGATTTTTAATTTCAGATCCATGAGCAATGTTTTAATGATTACTTGTAACTACGGGTTTTCAATTCCACATTATCGAAGATCAGATCTTCTTTAACCAATTCGGCGTCCTTAGGTTCGCCATTGTATTTCCAGGCGGATACGAAGGCGAAATCATCATCGCGACGTAAGGCCTCACCTTCCTCGGTTTGGAATTCTTCGCGGAAGTGACCGCCACAAGATTCTTCACGAGTTAAGGCATCCATACACATCAGTTCACCTAATTCCATAAAGTCGGCTACCCGCATCGCTTTGTCCAGTTCTGGGTTCATTTCCATCGCTCCACCAGGAACGCGAACCTTTTGCCAGAACTCAGCACGTAAAGCTTGAATTTCGCTGATCGCTTCTTTCAAACCTTCCGCATTACGAGCCATACCACACTTGTTCCACATAATGTGACCCAATTTCTTGTGGTAATAGTCTACGCTATGCTCACCAGCGGTGTTCATCAATTTATCGATGGTTCCTTTTACTTCTGCTTCCGCCTGAGCGAAGGCTTCGTGATTGGTGTCAATAGCACCGGTACGAATTTCGTCGGCCAGGTAATCACCAATAGTGTAAGGAATCACGAAATAACCATCAGCCAAACCTTGCATCAGAGCAGATGCTCCCAAGCGGTTAGCACCGTGGTCGGAGAAGTTGGCTTCACCCAGAGCAAAGAGACCAGGTACGGAAGTCATTAAGTTATAATCTACCCAAATACCACCCATAGTATAGTGTACTGCTGGGTAAATCATCATTGGGGTTTCGTATGGATTGTCGTCTACAATCTTTTCGTACATCGCGAAGAGGTTACCATATTTGGCTTCCACTACTTCTTTACCCATTTTGCGAATTTCTTCCGAACTAGGGTTTTCGATGCCTTTAATATTGGCTTCGGTTTTACCGTAACGCTCAATCGCCGCAGCAAAATCGAGGTATACCGCTTCACCGGTAGCGTTCACACCATAACCTTCGTCGCAACGCTCTTTAGCTGCACGAGAGGCCACATCACGAGGTACCAGGTTACCGAAGGATGGATAACGACGCTCTAAATAGTAATCGCGTTTTTCTTCAGGAAGGTCGGTAGGCTTCAATTTACCCGCGCGAATTGCTTCGGCGTCCTTGATATCTTTAGGTACCCAAATACGACCATCATTACGAAGCGACTCACTCATCAGCGTAAGCTTAGACTGATGCTCGCCCGAAACTGGAATACAAGTAGGGTGAATTTGCGTAAAGCATGGGTTGGCGAAATGTGCGCCTTTACGGTGTGCCTTCCAGGCCGCAGAACCATTAGATCCCATGGCATTGGTAGAAAGGAAGAATACGTTTCCGTAACCTCCAGAGGCTAATACTACCGCGTGGGCACCATGACGTTGAATTTCGCCGGTTACCAGGTTACGGGCAATGATACCGCGTGCTTTGCCGTCGACCATTACGATCTCCAACATTTCGTGGCGGTTGTACATCTTTACTTTACCCTTGGAGATTTGGCGGCTCAGGGCCGAATAAGCTCCTAAAAGCAATTGTTGACCAGTTTGACCTTTCGCATAGAAGGTACGGCTTACTTGCACCCCACCGAAAGAACGGTTATCGAGGTTGCCACCGTAATCACGGGCGAAAGGAACACCCTGAGCAACGGCCTGGTCAATGATATTTGCTGATACTTCCGCTAAGCGGTAAACATTGGCCTCACGAGAGCGGTAGTCGCCCCCTTTAATGGTATCGTAGAAAAGACGGTAAACAGAGTCACCATCATTCTGGTAGTTTTTGGCAGCATTGATACCCCCTTGTGCAGCAATAGAGTGGGCACGACGAGGAGAATCCTGGAAGCAAAATGCTTTTACATTGTAGCCCATCTCTGCTAAAGAAGCAGCGGCAGAGCTACCAGCCAATCCCGTTCCAACAACAATAACATCGATATTCCTTTTGTTGGCAGGGTTTACCAATCGAATATTGGCTTTGTGGTTTTGCCACTTCTTTTCGAGTGGCCCCTCTGGAATTTTCGAATCTAAGATCATGGAGATTGCGTTTAGTTTTTAGCCATTAAAATGAATACCGGAATGATCGCGTACAATAGTGGAACGATCACTGAGAAAGCGTAGCCCAGTTTTTTAATGGCTGGGGTATAGCGTTTGTGGTTGAGGCCAAAGGTTTGGAAGGCGCTCGCGAAACCGTGCCATAGGTGGAAGGCTATGGCCGCCATAGAGAGAACATATAAAAGAACCATAATCATTCCGGCGCTGCCATCCTGATAGGTTTTAATTACCACTGCTGCCAGGTTTTTGTTGCCCTGAGAGTCGGTGCCAATTTCACCCCAGTGCATCACGTACCAGAATTGGCTCATGTGCAATACGATGAATACTAAAATAATGGTGCCTAATAGACCCATATTACGAGAAGCCCAAATCGAATTGCGGTTGGGTTTCCAACTGCGGTAGCGCTCGGGGCGAGCTTTACGATTTTGCATCGCCAGGTAAATACCATCTACCGCGTGAAACAAAATGCTGAAGTATAGCAAGTAACTCACGATCTTAATCAAAGGGAAAGTCGTCATGAATTTTGCATACGCGTTGAACTTTTCCTGACCTTCAACGCTGAGGTCCAGTAGTTGCAGGTTACCCAGGAGGTGGACGATCAAGAAGCTTATTAAGAACAGCCCGGTGAGCGACATCCAGTATTTCTTTGCGATGGATGAACCTAAAATCCCTGATTTTGCCATAGTTAGTATTAGCCGATTGTGTTTAGGCAAATTTAAGAAGCGAGGCCGATTCACCAATAAGGGTCTTTATTTAGAATGATTAAACAAAAGGCCTTCTTTTGAGGCTCTTTAAGCCGTTGCTTAATTTCTAACTTTGCGGAAATCTCAAAAAAATATACATGCGTTACGATCCCATTGACCCGCAACTGTTTATCAGCAATCGAAAACGCTTTATTGAGCATTTACCGGCGGGGGCACTCGCGGTTTTTAATGCCAACGATATTATGCCTACCAATGCTGATGGCACCTTACCCTTAGTTCAAAATCGTGATCTCTTCTATCTCAGCGGGGTAGACCAAGAAGAAACGATCTTGGTATTATTTCCAGATGCCTATAATCCGGCTCATCGAGAAATTCTATTTGTAGTAGAAACAAATGAACATCTGGCCCGATGGGAAGGCGCCAAGCTTACTCAGGATCAGGCCACTGAGCAAACCGGTATTCAAACGGTATTCTGGTTAAGCGATTTCGAAAAGATCTTTAAAGACTTGATGTCGCAAGCCAAAACGGTATTCCTAAATAGCAATGAGCATTTACGCGCCAGTAGTCCGGTAGAAACCCGCGACCAACGTTTCCGCAAATGGATTATGGAGCAGTATCCTATGCATCACTACGATCGCAGTGCTCCAATTATGCATCGTCTGCGCGCCATTAAATCACCTATTGAGGTAGAGATTATGCGCAAAGCATCGGCCATTAATACCAAGGCCTTTAATCGCGTATTGAAGTTCTTAAAGCCTGGGGTGATGGAATACGAATTGGAGGCAGAGTTTATCCATGAGTACAAGCGCAATGGTTCTCCCGACTTTAGTTATACACCCATTATTGCATCCGGTGCTAGCGCTTGCGTTTTGCATTATATCGAGAATGATAAGGAGTGTAAGGATGGCGACCTTGTTTTATTCGATTGCGGAAACTGGTATGCTAATTATGCTAGCGATGTTACCCGTTGTTTTCCGGTAAACGGTCGTTTTAGCGATCGCCAAAAGCAAGTATATAATGCTGTTTTACGGGTGATGAAGGCTTCCATGGAATTACTGCGTCCCGGAAATCAATTGCATGAATACCACAAGGAGGTAGGCGAATTAATGACTAAGGAACTCTTAGACCTTAAATTAATTGACGCCATTGATGTGAAAAATCAAGATCCAAACTGGCCTGCTTATAAGAAGTACTTTATGCATGGCACTTCACATTATATCGGTTTAGACGTGCATGATGTGGGTCTTTGGACTGAGAAAATGGAGGCGGGCAATGTCTTTACCTGCGAGCCTGGTATCTATATTCCTGAAGAAGGAATTGGTATTCGTATCGAAGATGATATTGTGATCGGAGAAAAGGAAAACATCAATCTTACTGCCGGTATTCCTAAGGAGGTAGAGGAGATTGAAGAAATGATGAATAGCTAATGCACACCTTTGAGTTCCACTATAAAGGAGCTCGCTTTGTAGCTGAAGAAGAGGGTAGAGGGCCGGCAGTGATATTCTTGCATGGCTTCCTCGAAAGTCGCAATATGTGGAAGACTTTGTGGCCGCAACTCCCCAAAACCATCCGCAAGATTAGCTTGGACTTACCCGGACATGGCGACTCTGAAAATCTGGGCTATATCCATAGCATGGAGGAGATGGCCGAAGTGGTGATGGCCCTTGTGCATCGCCTTTCGCTGCGCAAGGTTTTTCTGGTGGGGCATTCTATGGGAGGTTATGTGGCCTTGGCTTTCGCCGATAGGTATCCCGATAATATCCGAGGCATGGTTCTGATGAACTCCAATAGTCGAGCAGATTCGGAGGAGAAAAAGCTGAATCGCGATCGGGCTATCGCCTTGGTAAAGCAAGATCCACAAGCTTATATCCGCACCGCTGTGCCCATGCTCTTTAGTGAAGACAATCGCAAAAGTCTGCGCAAGGAGATAAATGCCGCGAAGAAGGATGCTTTGCGTACCTCGGCACAAGGCGTGGTGGCGGCCTTGGAAGGAATGAAAATTCGCGACGACCGAGAAGCTATTCTGGCCTTTGCGCCCTATCCGATTTTATTTGTGGCCTCTCGCAAGGATCCTGCATTGGATTTTGAAATGCTAGAAGAGCAATTGGAGCATCATGCGGTACAAGGCTTGATTTTGGAAGAAGGTCATATGTCGCATTTCGAAGAGCCGGAAAAGCTTATTTCCGCCTTTAAACACTTTTTTAAAGAACCAGTAAAAAAGCCCTTACTGCGATAGTAAGGGCTTTTTAGTTTTTGGCGAAGCGATCACCAGATTGCTTTTTTCATTGGTAAATATCCCTCCGATTCAGCAAAATTGTACTTATAGTTCAATTCCTAAGACTCTTGAATTTTCAATTTTCAATTTTTGAATCATTTCTAAGAGGCTTGGAATAAGGGCTTTCGGCCTTGATTCTTTGGTCTAAGCTTTTATATTTGTTCAAGGTACCCCCATAATCGGATCGCTTTCTGGCAGCTTCTGCCTGTGGAGTGAAAATTAAAAAGCAGGAACTGTAAAATGGGGGGTATGAAATTTCAAAGCGAGGTAATGGACGCCTTGCGCAAGGGTATCGGTCAGGATGATACCGTCATCAAATGGATCCAAGACATTTTAGATGTCGATTACAGCACGGCCCGTCGAAAAATGATAGGCGAAACCAAATTGAGTTTGGAGCAATTTGGGCAGATCATTTACAATTATCCCCACATATTGGAACTGGCTTTTAAGAGCATATTGCGTCCCAATACCTTTATTACACACTATAGTAGTTTTCGCAGCCGTCAAGAATTGGAAACCTATTTGAAGGGGATTATCAAACGATTTGAAGCTGCGTTGAAACACAATAGTGTTTTGAAATATGTGGCTAGGGACCTGCCCTTATTTTTCTTTTTGGCCGACCGGCGTTTGGCGGAATTTAAGATCTCCCTTTGGACCAACCAACTTAAAGGTGGAGGGGTACAAAGGCTCAATATCGAGACTTATACCCTGTGCTGGGAGGTCTTTCGCTTGTATCAGCATTTAAGCAGCGTGGAGATTTGGAATCGCAATGTGCTGGAAAATCAATTCCAAATGATTGAATGGTATTGCAGTCTCAATAGTATCGATCAGTATTACCGGCGCGATATCTATGAAATTATGGAAGCTAAGCTCCTCGACTATAAAGATTGGAGCATCAAAGGGCAAAAATCCAATGGAGGTAAGATCGATTTACTCTTTACAGATTTCCTCACCATGAATAATGGGGGAATGCTGGAATCGCCTAACCTTCGGCTTTTGATGACTGCCTTGAGTAATGCCAATTTCGTCACCTTTCGGGATGCCGGTTTATGCGCCCACTTTAATGATGAATTTGAACTGCATCAATCCTATGCCACTTCCGTAACCTGCTGTAACGAGCTGGAAAGGGAGCGGATTTTTAATGGAATGTTGGCCTATCTCCGTGAACGGAGGGGAGACTGATTAATCCTGATCTTGTTGCAGGGCGTTCCAACCCTGTGCTTGTAGGGGAACTTCAGCGCCATCGCGGGCTACCAAGCTAGTGCCGGCGGCCTTTTCGCACATGTGGCCAATTACCGTAAGGTGCGGATTGCCTTTAATTTTATCGTGATCTTCCAAAGGAATGGTGAAGAGCAATTCATAATCTTCACCGCCATTAAGAGCAATGGTAGTAGAGCTGATTTTAAACTCTTCACAAAGTTTCAAGATTACCGGGTCTACCGGAATTTTCTCTTCGTAAATACGCACCCCTAAATCCGATGCCTTGCAAAGGTGCAGCGCTTCGGAACTGAGGCCGTCGCTGATGTCGATCATAGAAGTAGGCTGGACTCCTAGTTTCTCCAATAATTCAGGAATGTCTTTGCGTGCCTCAGGCTTTAATTGCCTTTCAATTGGGTAACTGTACTCGCTAAGATCGGGCTGCGCATCAGGATTGGATTTGAACACAGTTTTCTCTCTTTCCAAAACCTGAAGACCCATATAAGCGCCACCCAAATCACCACTTACTACCAGTAGATCATTTTCTTTGGCACCGCTGCGTTCGATTACCTTGTTTTCATCTACTTCACCAATGGCGGTAATGCTCAGAATTAAACCGGAATAAGAAGAGGTGGTATCGCCACCAATTAAATCCACTTCAAAAATTTCGCAGGCATGGCGAATGCCCTCATATATTTTGTCCAAATATTCAATGCCAAAGCGATTGCTTACCGCAATGTTCACGGTAATTTGAGTAGGACGTGCGTTCATGGCGTAGATATCCGAAAGATTTACTGCCACTGCTTTATAGCCTAAATGCTGAGGTGGAATATAGCTGAGGTCGAAGTGAACACCTTCAACCAGCATATCGGTAGAAACAACTGTTCTCCCACTTAAAAATTCGAGGATGGCAGCATCGTCACCAATCCCTTTGATAGTGGAGCTTTGCTTGATCGGGAAATCACGGGTTAATCGTTCAATTAAACCGAATTCACCCAAATTGCTGAGACTTGAAAATTGTTCTTCTTGTTCCATGCGGCAAAAGTACAATTGTTTTCGGCCCTAAATGTCTTCGATATTTTCGATGAATCATTGCTTAGGCTTTTCCTCAAGCCGCGACTAATCCTTACCTTTGCATTAATTTTGACTAATTCTAAATAGCTCATGATCAAAGTGTCAGATACAGCAAAGCAGCGTATAAGCGGCTTAATGGGGGAGAGCGGAAAGAGCCTGGAAGATACCTACGTTCGAGTAGGGGTGAGCAGCGGAGGTTGCAGTGGCTTGTCGTATAAGCTGGATTTCGATCAAGAAATGAAGGAAAGTGATAAACTTTTCGAAGATCAAGGCGTAAAGATTTTGGTAGATAAAAAGAGTTTTCTCTACTTGGTGGGAACCACCCTCGAGTATAGTGGGGGGCTTAATGGAAAAGGGTTTTCGTTTAACAATCCCAATGCATCTCGTACCTGTGGATGCGGTGAAAGTTTTGCGGTTTAAAACAGGCTGAAAACCAGAAGATGAAGACAGAAGAAAGTTATTTGGAAGAGGTTACGGCCTCGGAATACAAATACGGTTTTTATACCAATATTGAAGCGGATAAGGTGCCACCGGGTTTAAGCGAGGAAGTGATTCGTATTATTTCCGCTAAAAAGCAGGAGCCTGAATGGATGACGGAATGGCGCTTGGATGCCTATCGGAAATTTTTAAAAATGACCGAGCCCAAATGGCCCAATGTTACCTATCCGGAACCCGACCTGCAAGCCATTTCCTATTATTCAGCGCCCAAGAAAAGGAAGGAATTGGAGAGCCTCGATGAGGTGGATCCCGAATTATTGAAAACCTTCGAAAAGCTGGGTATCTCCCTCGAGGAGCAAAAGCGTTTGAGTGGGGTAGCCATGGATGTGGTAGTAGATTCCGTATCGGTGAAAACCACCTTCAAAGAGAAATTAGCTGAATTGGGCATCATCTTTTGCTCCATGTCGGATGCCATTCAGGAACACCCTGAATTGGTGCAAAAATATTTGGGTACTGTGGTGCCTAAGTCCGATAACTACTATGCCGCTTTAAACTCGGCAGTGTTTACCGATGGTTCTTTCTGCTACATTCCAAAAGGGGTGCGTTGCCCTATGGAGTTGAGTACCTATTTCCGTATTAACGAAGCGGGTACCGGACAGTTTGAACGTACCTTGGTTATTGCCGATGAAAGCAGTTATGTGAGTTACCTCGAAGGTTGTACCGCTCCCATGCGTGATGAAAATCAATTGCATGCCGCAGTGGTAGAATTGGTAGCACTGGACAATGCAGAGATTAAATACTCTACCGTTCAAAACTGGTACCCTGGAAATAAAGAAGGGAAAGGCGGGATTTACAATTTCGTGACCAAAAGAGGTATGTGCGAGCGCAATGCCAAAATCTCCTGGACTCAGGTGGAAACTGGATCTGCAGTAACCTGGAAATATCCTTCTTGCATTTTGAAAGGGGAAAATTCAGTGGGTGAATTCTATTCAGTAGCCGTTACCAATAATTACCAGCAGGCCGATACCGGAACTAAGATGATTCACTTGGGTAAGAATACCAAGAGTACTATTATTTCCAAAGGTATCTGCGCCGGACATTCCAATGGTAGCTACCGTGGATTGGTGCGTATCGGCTCGCGGGCCGAAAATGCCCGGAACTTTTCGCAGTGCGATTCCCTCCTAATGGGTAATGGCTGCGGATCACACACCTTCCCATATATCGAAACCCAAAATAAGTCGGCCAAAGTAGAGCACGAGGCCACCACTTCGAAGATTGGGGAAGATCAAATCTTTTATTGTAACCAACGTGGTATAGGCGAGGAAGAAGCTATTGCCCTGATTGTAAATGGCTACTGTAAAGACGTCTTAAATCAATTGCCGATGGAGTTTGCGGTGGAAGCACAGAAGTTGCTGGCCATTAGCTTAGAAGGATCGGTAGGATAATATTTTTGAATAAATCAGCATGTTAAAGATCAATAACCTTCAGGCCGGAATTGAAGGCAAGGAAATATTAAAAGGCATCGACCTTGGGGTGAAAGCCGGAGAGGTACACGCCATCATGGGACCTAATGGTTCAGGGAAAAGTACCCTCTCTTCGGTAATCGCCGGACGTGAGGACTATGAAGTGAGCGGCGGAAGCATCGATTTCGAAGGCGAGGACCTACTCGATTTAGGTGCCGATGAAAGAGCCCACAAAGGTATTTTCCTTTCTTTCCAGTATCCGGTAGAAATCCCTGGGGTTACCGTAACGAACTTTATTAAAACCGCCATCAACGAAAGTCGCAAGGCCCGAGGTGAAGAGCCCATGCCCGCCAATGTGATGTTGAAGAAAATGCGCGAGAAAATGGCTTTGCTCGAAATCGACAATGCCTTTTTAAGTCGCAGCCTTAACGAAGGTTTCTCCGGTGGTGAAAAGAAACGTAATGAGATCTTCCAAATGGCCATGTTGGAGCCCAAATTGGCGATCTTGGATGAGACCGACTCCGGTTTGGATATTGATGCCCTGCGCATTGTGGCCAATGGAGTGAACAAGCTGAAGAGTAAGGATAATGCGGTGATCGTAATTACCCACTACCAACGCTTGCTCGATTACATTGTACCCGATTATGTTCATGTATTGCACAAGGGTAAGATTGTGAAAAGCGGCGATAAGAGCCTGGCCCTCGAATTGGAAGCCAAGGGTTACGATTGGTTGAAAGAAGGAGCGGTTGAAGCTTAAAAAGGAAAAGACGTGGAAGCATTAAAAGACAAACTCGAGTCCTCCTTCCTGGTCTTTGAGAACGAACTCAACGGCGAGGGAGAAGGACCCATTCATACGCGTCGGCGCGAAGCCTTCGAACGCTTTGTGAAATCCGGCTTTCCTACCAAGCGTGATGAGGAGTGGAAATACACCAATCTGAAGCCAGTATTGAAACCTGATTTTCGCGTTTTTGTGAACGATGAAAATACGGTTGACTTCAGCAGCATCAAGCGCTTTTTCCTTAATGATGTAGATACCTATAAATTGGTTTTCATTGATGGATACTACAGCTCCTGGTTAAGTGAAACTACCCATCAGGGTTTCGACATCTGTACCTTCAGCAATATGCTTACGAAGTACAAAGATGTGGCGGAGCAATACTTTGGGAAGGCCTTACCCGAGAATGAAGCGATGGCCTCGGTAAATACTGCCTTTGCTCGCGAAGGTGCCTTCATCCGCATTAAGCGCAATGTAACGGTAGATAAGCCGGTTGAAATTATCTTCATTACTACCGATCATGGGGTGGCCACTTTGGCTCAACCTCGCAATTTGGTGGTGGTAGAAGAGAATGCTGAAATTACCATTCTAGAGCGTCATCAAAGCTTGAGCGAACAGCCGGTCTTAACCAATACGGCTACCGAAATTTTCGCTTTGCGCGATTCTCGCCTCAACTATTATAAGATTCAGAATGATGCGAAGACTGCATCACTGATCGATAGCACTGCGGTGCGTCAATACCGCGGTAGTAATGTTACCATGGGTACCTATTCTTTCGGGAATAAGTTTATCCGTAACAATTTGAATTTCTTCCTCGAAGAAGAGCATACCGAAAGCCATATGGATGGCATTACCGTAATTGATGAAGGTCAAACGGTAGATCATCATACCCTGGCCGATCATAAAGTGCCCAATTGCTATTCTGACGAATTGTATAAAGGTATTTATGATGAAAATGCCCATGGAGTATTTAATGGTAAGGTGATGGTGCATCCACATGCCCAAAAAACCAATGCATTTCAGCAGAATAACAATATTCTGCTTACCGATAAAGCTTCTATCGATACCAAGCCTCAGCTGGAAATCTTTGCCGATGATGTGCAATGTTCACACGGCTGTACTATCGGTCAGTTAGACGAAGAAGCTATGTTCTATTTACGTTCACGCGGAATTCCTGAAAAAGAGGCCAAAGCACTATTGCTTTATGCCTTCGCGAATGATGGTCTGCGTAATGTGAAAATCCCGGCACTGCGGAAGAAGTTAAACCGTCAGATTGCCAAGAAATTGAACGTAAACCTCGATTTCGAACTATAAGCACCCCGATATGATCAGCAATCCAGTGGCTCATTTTCCAATTGAAAAGATCAGGGCGGACTTTCCGATTCTTGATCAGGAGGTAAATGGCCGGCCTCTGGTGTATTTTGATAATGCGGCAAGCACTCAAAAGCCTCGTCAGGTTATTGAAGCCATTGATCAGTATTACTCTACCATCAATAGCAATGTGCATCGCGGGGTCCATCATTTAAGTCAAAAGGCCACCGATGCTTTCGAGGCCTCTCGTGAAATAGTACGTGCCCACCTAAATGCTGCCCATAGCTATGAGGTGCTCTTTACCAAGGGTACTACTGATAGCATCAATTTGGTAGCTTCTTCCTTATCCCAAGGCTTAATTAAAGCTGGAGATGAAATTCTGGTTTCCCATCTGGAGCATCATAGTAATATCGTTCCCTGGCAAATGCTTTGTGAGCGCACGGGTGCCCAATTGAAGGTGATCCCTATGAATGAAAAGGGAGAGCTTGTGATGGAAGACTACCGTCAACTTTTGAATGAACGCACCCGATTGGTGGCGGTGAATCATATCTCCAATGCTTTGGGAACTATCAACCCCATTGCCGAAATGACTCGCCTGGCTCATGAGGCGGGTGCTTGGATTTTGGTAGATGGCGCTCAGGCGGTACCGCATATGAAGGTAGATGTTCAAAGTTTGGATGTTGATTTCTATTGCTTCAGCGGCCATAAATTATTTGGTCCTACCGGAATTGGTGTGCTCTATGGCAAGGAAGCTATTTTGGAAGAAATGCCACCCTATCAAGGGGGAGGCGAGATGATTGCCGAAGTAACTTTTGCGAAAACCACCTATGCCGGTTTGCCTCACAAATTCGAAGCGGGAACTCCGCATATCGAAGGGGGAATCGTATTGGGAACCGCCATCGACTATGTGAATGAGATTGGCCTGGATGCCATTGGAGCCTATGAGCAAGAGCTTTTGCAATATGGTACTCAGCTCTTGAAGGAACGCTTTCCTGATCTCCGCATTTTTGGGGAGGCAGAGGAAAAGACATCTGTTATCTCCTTTTTATTAGGATCAATTCACCCGTACGATACCGGGGTGATCCTCGATAAATTGGGAGTTGCCGTTCGTACCGGCCACCACTGTACTCAACCGATTATGCAGCATTTTGGCATTCCCGGAACCATCCGCGCCAGTTTTGCTTTTTACAATACTAAAGCCGAGATCGATCGCCTGGCTGATGCTCTCGAAAAAGCCCAAGCAATGCTTTCCTAGCCTATGAAAAAGTGGGTCCTTAAAGCGCTAATCCAGAAGTTTATTTCCTTTTTACCGGGTAGCCACCGCATTAATTTTTGGTTTCAGAAATACATCACCAAAGGGGTGCATTTAAGTGATTCCTATTTTTCGGATAAGCTGATGCATGCAGAAGACCATCTGCGCTTTTACACTAAGAATCACTCTTTAGCAGGCATCCGCACTTTGGAATTAGGTACGGGATGGTATCCGGTTGTGCCCATCAGTCTTTATTTGGCGGGTGCCGAATCGGTAAGTACCATCGACCTGAGTCGCTTAATGAATCAAGAAGCATTGGTCGCTACCGTGCAGAAATTTCAAGCCTGGCTCAAGGAAGACAAACTCAAGCAGTTTAAAGACTTTTGGCGTGAAGATCGTCTGCAGCAATTAATGATTCTGGAAGCGGATAAACTGGATTTCGAAAGTTTGCTTTTGGCTTTTAATCTGGATTACCGGGTGGGTGATGCCCGCCATTTGACGGATGCTGATGCGAGTTTTGACCTCATTCACTCCAACAATGTATTTGAGCACATTTACCCTCAAATCCTAAAGGAGATATTGATGGAGTTTAAAAGGGTTTTAAAGCCTCAGGGGCTGATGAGTCATTTTATAGATATGTCGGATCATTTCGCGCATCTCGACTCCAGCATTAATATCTACAATTTCCTCCGTTTTAGTGAATCGGCCTGGCAGACTATCGACAATAGCGTGCAGCCTCAAAACCGCTTGCGATTAAGTGATTACGAAGCGATGTACGCCGATTTGGATTTGCCAATTTTAGATAAGAAAGTTCGTCCAGGTGAACCTGATAAGTTGGAAGGGATGAAATTGGCAGCTCCCTATAAGGGGCGCCCCACAGAAGATTTAGCGATTAGTCACGCTCATTTAATAAACAGCCTTTAATGCAAAGTATTAAAGAAGTACAGGAAGATATTATCGCTGAGTTCCAGATGTTCGACGACTGGATGCAGCGTTATGAATACCTCATTGATTTAGGGAAATCTTTACCCTTGGTTGATGAACAATATAAGGTGGAGGACAATATTATTAAAGGATGCCAGAGTCAGGTTTGGCTTCATGCCGAAGGCGATAAAAGCCAGGTAAATTTTACGGCCGACTCAGATGCCATTCTCACCAAAGGCTTAATAGCTTTATTGGTGCGTGTGTTTGATGGCCAGCCGGCCGAAGATATTTCAGGTGCCGATTTGTACTTCTTGGATCAAATCGGATTGAAAGAGCATCTTAGTCCAACTCGGGCTAATGGCTTGCTCAGTATGGTAAAACAAATGAAGTTTTATGCCCTGGCCCTCCAAGCCAGATAGGACCAAAAAAAGAGAAGGATGAACGATGCGGAAATGCAAAAAACGGGCGACGATATAGTAGATGTACTACGCTCCATTTTTGATCCGGAAATTCCGGTAGACATTTATGAACTGGGTCTGATCTACGATGTTCAGGTAAGTTCGGAGGGAGATGTGAAAATCCTTATGACCTTAACCTCACCCAATTGCCCGGTGGCCGAAAGCTTACCCGAAGAAGTAAAACAGAAGGTGGGCACTATTGCCGAGGTAAAAGACGTTGAGGTAGAAATCACTTTTGATCCTCCTTGGAGTAAGGAGATGATGAGTGAGGAAGCAATGTTGGAACTGGGATTTTTATAAAATGACAAAAACAGGGATTGATGCGATACACTATTATGTGCCTTCATTGGTGCTTCCCATATCAGCTTTAGCTGAAGCTCGGGGAATAGAGTACGCAAAACTGAACAAGGGATTGGGCCTCGAGGGAATGGCTCTTTGTGATGCGGATGAAGATGTAGCTACCATGGCTGCAGAAGCCGCAATTAATTTGATCGAAGAACAAGGTCTCAAGCCTCAGGAAATTGACCGTATCTATTTGGGTACGGAATCAGCTTTGGATGCGGCGAAGCCTACTGCAGCCTATATTCTCGGTATTATTGAGGATCGCTTACAAAGCGAATACGGCGAGCGTTGTCTCCAGAATTGTGATGTAATTGACATGACCTTCGCCTGCATTGGTGGGGTGGATGCCTTGCTTAATTCAGCGGACTATATTCGATTACGTCCTCAAAGCAAAGCCATTGTTATTGCTGCCGATAAGGCTCAATATGATTTAGCCTCCACTGGTGAATACACCCAGGGAGCAGGTGCCGTGGCCATGTTAATTAGCGCCAATCCGCGCCTTTTAAGCCTCGAGCCCGAATTTGGGGTGGCTACTAAAAGCGAATACGATTTCTTTAAACCTCGTCGGCTTTTCGCTAAATCAGATTTACTGCAAGCCGCTGCTCAATTATTGGGAAGCCCCATTAAGGAAGAAGATATTTCGGCTTTATTAGCCAGTGCAGATGATGCTTTTTGGGGCAGCGATAAAAAGGAGATTGAGCTCTTTAAAGAGGAGCCGGTTTTTGACGGGCCCTACTCGAATGATTGCTATAAAGCTCGCACCTCAGAAGCCCTCAAGCATTTAGAACAACAACGACCAGAGCTTTCCATTTTAAAAGATTGGGATTATACGGTTTTCCATTTGCCTTATGCCTTTCAGGCGCGTAGGATGTTTACTGAAATGTGGTTGGATCGACTGCCTTCCAGCGAATTGGCATCTTTGGTTGCTGAGCTGGGACAAGCTTCAGGCGAAAGCCCTGATTGGGATCACGCTTTTGTGAAGGCAGTTTCTAAATCAGAAGCTTATCGCCAATTTGTAGCGACTAAAATTGCCCCGGGCGAAAGAGCTTCTTCGCAGATTGGTAATATGTATACGGCCTCCCTATTTATGAGCTTCCTTTCCATTTTGGAAAGCGCTCGTGAAGCGAATGAAAATTTAGCTGGCAAACAAATGGGATTCATGGCTTATGGCAGTGGATCCAAGTCCAAAGTTTTCTTTGGTAACCTTGAGGCCCAATGGAAAGAAGCTTTACCTAAGGGTGCCTTATTTAGTCGCTTGGCCCAACGCCAAACTATAGATTTTAAAACTTATGAAGCCTTGCATAAAGGCGAATTAAAAGAAGCCGTGCAGACTCGCAATGGAAGTGTGTTCCAAGCCTTGGCTCAAGAACCTAATCGCGAAGGTTACCGCTATTACGCACAGGCTTCAAAATAGTACTGAAGATTGGAAGAGATTCGAAATAAAATTGCCGAAAGCGGATTGATTAACCTAAGTATGGAAGATTTCTATCCTCAGGCTCCGCGCATGGAATTGGATATTGCCCCTTGGCTTTATGAGGGGGTAATGTTACGTGAGAAGGATTTTCGAGCTTCCATTAAGGAACACGATTGGTCGCAGTACCAAGGGGCTTTTGTCGCTGTCTTTTGTTCAGAAGATGCCATCATTCCTCAGTGGGCCTATATGCTTTTAGGGGCTGCTTTGGAGGGCTTTGCCCAAAAGGTGGTTTTCGGCGATTTAGAGCTTCTGGAAACCTTGGTGATGGAAGAGGCCTTGAGCCAAATTGATGCAGAGGTCTATCGCGATAAGCGGGTTATTTTAAAAGGATGCGGTAATATTAGCATTCCACCTCAGGCCTATCTAAAAATGACTTTGCATTTAAAGCCCGTGGTAAAGAGTCTCCTCTTTGGTGAAGCTTGTTCAACGGTTCCTGTTTACAAGAAAAAGGCTTAGTTCAGCATGACTGATTTTGATATCCTGTCGGTGAAAACCGCCATTAGTGATACCCGAAAGAAATTATTGCAACATCCCATTTATCAGGATTTAAATGATCTTCCCTCGATGCGGATTTTCATGGAACACCATGTATTTGCCGTGTGGGATTTTATGTTGCTTTTAAAGGCCCTTCAGCGCAAGCTCACTTCCGTAGATGAAGTTTGGGTGCCAACCGAAAATCGAGTAGCCCGTCGCCTTATCAATGAAATTGTATGGGGAGAGGAGAGTGATCTGGATATAAATGGTCAGCCTTCCAGTCATTATGAGATGTACTTGGATGCCATGAAGCAGATTGGCGCGGATGTAAGATCAGTGAATCATCTGGTGCAAAAGGCTTCGGAAGGGCACAGCCTGAAGTCCTTAATGAAGTACAATGTAGCTGAGATTGAAAGCAGTCGCTTAAATTTTGTCCGGGTGAGCTATGAGATCATCAAAGAAGGCAAACTGCATGCTATTGCGGCGGCATTTACTTTCGGTCGGGAAGACCTGATACCGGATTTGTTTACGGAAATCGTGCGCGACCTTAACGATCGTTTCCAAGGAGAGCTCAGTGCTTTTGTGTATTATTTGGAGCGCCATATTGAGCTGGATGCGGATGAACATGGCCCTATGGCTGAACAAATGATTCGGGAGCTTTGTGGTAACGACCAGCAGAAGTGGGAAGAAGCAAAACAGGCGTCGCAGAAAGCTCTGGACGCCCGTTTACAGTTTTGGGATGCGATTCACGCCGCTATTCGGCAGCAGAAGCAGAATCCTGAGCTGGAGTCTGCGCTTCTAGCTTAGCCAATAATTCATTACCTGCGGCTAAGGCATCAGTAGTTTTGGAGTCGATACGCTCCATTTTCATTTTTTCAGATTTGAAGAAGGCTACTTTTTCTTCTTCGCTCCAGCTTTCTTCAAAATTGCTGGAGAACTCGCGCATCCAAACCATCATTGCTTCTTTGGCATATTTCAGTTCGGTGGCTGCGGTCATAATATCAATACTGTCGGCACGGCCCACAGAAGCTTGCATCAATTGACCTTGAAGTTTACTCATTGGGGTCATTTGAGGCATTACCTTATCGTGAAGTTCCATTACTTCCTTCTTGAGACTCTCAGAGTTTTCGGAAGTACTGGCACTGGAATTTTCAACTTGAGCAGGGCTGTTGTTGCAGGCCCAAAGCATGGAAAGGCCAACCAAGGCCAAAGCGATCTTTTTCATGAAGCTTGCTAAATTTTAGGCTAAGTTAGAACATATATAAGCCTTCCTCCGAGCTCCAGACTTTATTTTTGCACTATGAAAGTTAATCTCAGTCGAACCGACTATATGCGGATCGGAGTATTGATTCTGGTTTTTGTAGCGGGAATCATCGGTAGCTATATCATTCTTAAGCCTAAGGAGCGCTTACCTATTTACAATCCATCCGAATTGGATGAGCGATTGGTAGCGAAGGATTTACAACAGCAAGGCATCAATCATAAGGTTTTGCCCTTTAAGCTGATCAACCAGTATGGTGATAGTATTTCCAATGCAGATATGGAAGGCAAGATTTATGTAGCTGATTTCTTTTTTACGGTTTGCCCGGATATCTGTAAGGATATGGCGGTACAAAAACGACGTTTGCAGGAGGCCTTTAAAGATGAGCCCGATTTTGCCATTCTTTCCCATTCGGTTACCCCGGAAATGGATTCGGTGCCGGTTATTAAGGCTTATGCGGATTTACAAGGAGCCATCCCTGGGAAGTGGCATATTCTAACTGGTGATAAGCCGCAGATATACAATCTGGCCCGCCGTTCCTATTTTGCCATTTTCGACTCGGGAGGTAATGGCGATGAGGCAGATTTCATCCACACCGAAAACTTTATTCTGGTAGACAAGCAAAAACGTATTCGCGGCTATTACGATGGTACCAGCGCGGAAGATGTGGATCGCTTAATTAAGGATTATGCGATATTAAAGGCGGAGTACGAGAAATAGCAAATTGCGCTGATTTAGGCCTCATTGCAGGAGCCCATCATTAATCCAATTGAATAATTAGCAAGCCATCACTGCTGCTGCTTGGCGGCAGGATGCTAATGCTTGCCGTGCAGATTTCAGCGCAGCCTCCAATATCCAGGCAGTCTGCAATCTTACTGCCGCATGAAAACTTGCCGTCACAGGTTTTACTCCAAAGGAGATCACCATTACTATCGCAGCAGCAGTCAACATTGTAAGTGTCACCCTCCTCAATTGCTTTTCCCTTGCGGATTAAGTCAATTGGGAAAAAATTGATTTGGGTAATCTCTGTCTTTTCGATGCTTAATTCTCGTGTAGCAGGATTCCAGTAAGCAGAGACCTTGAGCATTTGGTCCTTCATTGGGTCAATTTCCTTTTCCGCTTTGGTAGTGAGATCAACTAATATTTGATCTAGATCTTTAAATGAGTTTGATTGGCTTTCCTGGGGCAATTTTGATTTACTACAGCTTAGTAAGCTTGAGGCTGCAATAAGGAGGCTGAGAGTTTTTTTTGAGATTCCCATATTCGAATTTTTAATCGCCTACTCTTATGATTTTCGGCATCCTCATGGGGGTATTTCAATTTTAATATTTTGTTTAGCTAGATTTAGGGGGGTAAAAAGCCTCCCGAAGGAGGCTCCTCAAGAAAAGAAACACAAATTGATTGAACGCAATTAGTTTTCGAGCAAGACTTGTCGTTGATATTTTCGACCCGCAAAATCTTGTATTTCCAGATAGTAATAGCCTGCTTTTAAATCGCTGCGAACAGCTAAGTTGAGCGTGTTCTCATTCATTTTACAGTCCTTTATAACTTGAACCTCTTCACCACGGCTGTTTAAGATTCGAACTCGATCTAAGGAAATGGGGACACGGATTTCAACTTGGAGCATTTCGCCAATTTTCACCGGATTGGGGTAAACTCGAATTGCGGCTTCCAGTACTTCTGAATCGGGCTCCAAACCTTTTTTCTCTCGAAAGAGCTGCTCCCAATTTTGAAAGACAATTTCTTCCTCCAACTGACTATCATCCTCTGGCCGGGCAATTACCACTTCGATGTCCTCATTAAACTCGAAAAGAGCTTTATGAATTTCAGGATTCTGAATAAAGATCTCCCGGGCCAGGGGTAAATACTCTCGCAGTACTTCTACGGTAATGCCCTTCGGGGCAGGGAAGGCTTTGGCTTCACCTTTCTCTAAGGCCCAGGCTCTATAGCCCTGTTTGAACAGTACAAAGGCATTGCTGATACTTAGTTCGGGTGAGGGATTTAAAGAATTTTCCTTTTTGGCCACATTGCAATCGTCAATACAATTGTGTCCATTGGGGATGTTCACATTATGGCAGCAGGCTGTTTCCCAGTCGGAATAAGGCCCCATGCTTACATATTTCACCTGTTTGCAATAATCTCCGTCTGGACTACAAACTATGGCTGTGGCCCAACTTGGTATGGCGATGCACAAAGTGCAAAGCAGACTTAAAATTTTTGCTTTCATATCTCTGATTTAATTTGGTGCTTATTCGCAGCAGCAATCGATGGTCCAGCCTCGTGGGACATTTACATTGTCGCAGTCGGCTTCCATCCATTGCCCATTGATAAATACTCGATCTATTCTTTCGCAGGGGTAGTTGACCAAGGTGTGACCATGGTCTTCGCAGAGATAAACGCGGGCTTGTACTATGCTCAAGCTAAACAGGAATACGATTAAGGCTAAAAAGTGTAATCGGAAATTCTTCTTTTGAATTGCCGGGCTTTGGTGGTTTTTGCCCTTCTTTTTGGATAAGTTCATGCTTTGGTTTTAATTAATATCCGGGTAAAGAGTGCTTTTATTCGGGAAAATAAAAGGGGGCAAAATTTGAATCGGAAGCCCTAATCATTTTAGGGTTTCTTTTTCATTCCGATAAAGACTACGAGAAACATATTGTTGTTTTAATGATAGACGAAAGGTTATAATTTTTGAAAGAATACGCAAATAATTTTTCAATTAAACGTTTTTTATTAAAGCTTAGAAATATTTTCTACCACTACTATTTTTAAGCGTATTTCTTTTGAGTAGTTGAAATACAATAAGTTGTAATCCACTTATTTTAGATGCGAAATAAATTGGGATAAGAAAAATAAATTTAAGGGCAAAGATTAATCTTTTTAAGAAAGATCAATTTGCATCTTTTTTACTCTTTCTTCTAGGCTCTCATTGGTGAGTCGTTCTCTTAATCGGTCGACCATAATAGGGAAGCAAAAGGGACTGGGTTTCTCTAGGTCCTTAATTACTATTTCCTGGCCATTAATTCTTTCCAGAGCTTGCCGTAATCGTCCTTCCTCCAATTGAAATTCGAGGGCCTCTTCATAGGATTGTTGCAAGAGTAGATTGTCGGGCTCATAATCATTGAGGACTTTGAAAATGAGGGAGCTATTGCTTTGAAGGTGTTTTTCTTTCACCGGTTCACCGGGATAGCCGCGGTATACCAACCCTGAAATAACGGCGATGTCCCTGAAACGCCTTCCCGCCAATTCAATGGCATTAACTGAGTGCATAATATCTTCCCTTAGATCTTGTAAGCTAAAGATGTCCGTGTCTAAGGCTTCCTCAATCGGCAAGGCTTTATCACTAAGAAGCTCAAAGCCATAATCGTTCATGGCTATACTGGCGCTGATCGATTCTAATAAGGAGATGCGATAGGCTAATAATGCCGACATCCCCTCGTGAACTGCGCGTCCTTCGAAAGGGTAGATGAAGAGATGGTGACCTTCCTGACTATGGAAGCGCTCAATTAATAATTGCTCCCTTTTAGGGATGATGGAGCGTTCTTCCTGTACTTCCCAAAGGGGTTTGATTAGTTGGAGTTCAGGGTCTTTACTACTATGGCTATGACTTTCTTCCAATTTTTTTCGGAGCATCATTCCCATTTGAGCGGATAGCGGCATGCGGCCACCTTGCCAACTGGGAACTTGTCCTTTGCCGCTGCGACTTAGCTTTACCTGGGCTTCCATGCCTTTGAAGCGCACTAATTCCAAATTTCGACCGGCAAACCAAAAGGCATCGCCAGGCTTGAGTCGGGAAATGAAGTACTCTTCAATGGTGCCTAAATATCCGCCACCTTCGAATTTGATTTTAACCACCCCGTCACCTACAATGGTGCCAATGCTCATACGGTGACGCATGGCGGTACGGCGACGATTCACAACATATTTACCGTCTTCTTCAATTTCAACCTTGTGGTATTCATCATAGCTTTCCAGCGAGGCACCACCATCGCAAACGAATTTTAGGCACCAAGCCCATTCCTCTTCTCTTAAGCTTTGATAGGAAAAGGTGGAGCGAATCTCAGGGAAGATCTCCTCGGGATAAAAACCATCGCCTACCGCTAAGCTTACCAGGTATTGTACCAATACATCAAAGGAGCGGAGGTAGGGATAGCGTTCTTCAATAAGCTCTTCTTCAATGGCGGAGCGCAAAGCTGCGGCCTCCACTAGCTCCAAACTATGCGTAGGTACAAAGTAAATTTTGCTGGTTGCTCCAGGTTGGTGGCCACTGCGACCCGCGCGCTGCATAAAACGCGCTACTCCTTTTGGGGATCCCACCTGAATAATGGTTTCCACGGGTCGGAAATCGACTCCTAAATCTAAGCTACTGGTGCAAACCACCGCTTTTAGCTGACCAGTATAAAGGGCGTCTTCCACCCAATTGCGCAGTTCCTTACTAATGCTACCATGATGCATGGCCATTAATCCGGCCATTTGCGGAGCCACATCTAAAATGCGTTGGTACCAAATTTCAGATTGAGAACGGGTATTGGTAAAGATGAGCGTCGACTCCGATGCTTCCAATATGGGAATAACCTTTTCCAGCATTTTTATCCCCAGGTGTCCGGCCCAGGGTAATACTTCTATGGTATCGGGTAAGACAGATTCTACCTCAATCTTTTTCCGGGTGCCGGAGCGGATCATGGTTTTTAGGTCCTCGGGGAATTTCGGGCCCAGCAATACATCTAGAGCCTCCTCCATATTGCCTATAGTGGCTGAGATGCCCCAGCTCTGTAATTGAGGATTGATGCCTCTTAAGCGCGACAGGGCTAATTCCATTTGCACCGCTCGCTTGGAGCCCATCAATTCATGCCATTCATCCACCACTACCGAATGCAAGTGTCGAAAGGTTTGCTGGTTTTGCTTTCCTGCCAGCAGGAGGTGCAAACTTTCGGGGGTAGTGATTAGCAAATTGGGCATTTGCTTTTTTTGGCGATTCCGTTCCGCGGTGCTGGTGTCGCCAGTGCGTATGCCAACGGTAAAATCGAGCCCCATTCCTTCAATCGCTCTTTCGGCAGATTGGCGTATTTCTTTTGCCAAAGCCCGAATGGGGGTGATCCAAATCGCGCGTAAGCCCTTGCCTTTCGATTCTCTTACTAATATTGGTAGGAGTAGGGAATAGGTTTTGCCACTGCCGGTGGGTGCATTTACAATCCCGTTTTTTCCTTCTGCATAAGCTTGCCAGGCCGCTTCCTGAAAGGCTGCTGCTTCCCAATTTTGGGAGGCGAACCATTTTTCAGCGGCTTTTAAGTCGAGCTTCATAAGGCGCGATTGCTTTTAAGGGCACATAAGGTTGGGCCGAGAGGGCTTAGAAGGGTGGGTGTTCCGGACGATTCTCGAGGATAGCATCAATGGCCTCCATTAGCTCTGGGGTTAATTTGGCCTTAGCTTCGCCGGCTTTTAGGTTTTCTTCCAATTGATACATTTTGGAAGCGCCCAAAATGGCGGTGCTCACATCGGGGTTTTTCAAGACCCAAGCAATGGCCAGTACAGGCATGCTTAAGCCTAAGTCCTGAGCCAAGGCAGTAAGCTTACGCACCTTAGCGAAGTATTCTTCTTGAAGATTTTTCTCGGCTAACCAGCTTAGCTCTTCCAAATTAAGGCGGGCGTCAGTTGGAACCCCATTATTGTATTTTCCCGTAAGGATACCGCTGGCGAGAGGACTCCAAATGGTGGTGCCTAAACCTACGGTTTTGTAAATCTGGCTGTATTCCACTTCCACCTTATCGCGCACCAACATATTGTATTGGGGCTGCTCCATAGTGGGAGGGATCAAGTTGTATTGGCGGGCCACCATGTGGGCTTCCATAATTTCTTGAGCGCTCCATTCGCTGGTACCCCAGTATAAAATCTTACCCTGCTGAATGAGATTATGCATGGTCCAAACCGTCTCCTCAATGGGGGTGTTTTTATCCGGACGATGGCAATAAAAGAGATCTAAATAATCTACCTGCAAACGTTTTAGGGCCTGGTGGCAAGCTTCGGTTAAGTGCTTACGGGTATTGCCTTTTTGGGTGGGCTTGGAATGTTTTAATCCGCGAATGCCAAAATAGGCTTTGCTGGATACTAGGTAGGAATCACGACTCCATTGCAAATCATGGAGAACTTCGCCCATCAGCAATTCACTCTTACCATCGGCATAAACCTCGGCATTATCAAAAAAGTTAACGCCTGCATCATAAGCAGCCACCATTAATTCTTTGGCCATGTCCTTCCCGATCTGGGTGCCAAAAGTGATCCAGGAGCCGAAGCTCATTTCCGATACTTGTAATCCTGATTTTCCTAATCTGCGGTATTCCATTCTTTCATTTCATTTAAGGCCCTTAAGGCTTCCAAAACATAGGGGTCATCAATAGCGTAAACCCGCTGATAGCCTTTGGTGCCATAGCGATTGTAGGCAATAAATGCCTTAAGTCTGTTCTTTAATGCCAGTACTTGGGCGGAGTCGGCTTCATTAATACGTTCCGCGATGGGTGCACCAAAAAAGGCATTGTAAACAGTGCTGTCTACCTCCCAGTTCTTCACAAAGCTATCTTCTTCCCATTGCGCAAATCCCTTCCGATGCTCATCCACATAGCGGAAGGCGCTTTCATCCAAATCAACCGTCATGGCTAAATGATAGAGCAGGCGAGTAGTGCCGCTGGTATCATAGCCTACTTCACGATCGGGTAAAATGCCTCCTTGGTGGCGATGTCCGCTAAATTCGGCGCTATCAGGCAATAGAACGGTAGAATCTTCTTGTAAAGAGCCGGTATTGCCATGGAAATAGTAGCTCTCATCATAGCTATCATAATCTCGCTGAATGGAGCGACCCAATGGAGTATAATAACGTTGGGTAGTAAGGCGCATTTTGGAGCCATCCTTAAGGGTGATTTCTTCCTGCACTAGTCCTTTGCCAAAGGAACGACGCCCCACAATGCTCGCTCGTTTGTGATCTTGCAAGGCTCCCGCCACAATCTCACTGGCCGAAGCTGATCCGCGATTAATCAAGACCACTAATTTTCCCTTTTCGAAAAGGCCGCGATGATTGGCATAGCTTTCTTCAATGCTGCCGTCCCGACTTTTAGTGAAGACAATCATTTTGCCTTTCGGAAGGAATTCATCGCTGATATCTTGAGCGGCACTGAGCAGTCCTCCGGGATTATCTCTTAAATCAAATATGATGGAGGTAGCACCTTTGTTTTGGAGATTTCGCAAGGCAAGCTTCACTTCCTGAGTACTGCGCGCGGTAAATTTATTGAGCTTGATGAGGCCTACGCTGTCATTCAACAAAAAGGCAGAGCTTACCGAGTTTAGATCTACCTGGGCCCTGCGGATGTTAATATCCTTTTCTGCTTCTTCCGAAGGTCGGAATACATGCAGCTTAACTGTACTTCCCTCTTGCCCTTTCAGGGTTTTAACCACTAATTCGCTATTGAGCTTTTCTCCCGAAAGGGAAATGCTATCCGCACTTAAAATTCGGTCGCCGGGCATAATGCCTGCTTTATCAGAAGGACCACCTTCCATAACCTGAACAACTGCCAGGCTGTCTTTGTAAATTTTGAATTCGATACCAATACCCACAAAGCTGCCGCGGATGGATTCTTCATTGGCGCTTACCTGATCTTCGGGGATATAGGTAGAGTGAGGATCGAGATGATGGAGCAGTTCGGAAATGGTTTGGTCGAGGAGGCTATCGGTGTTTACCTGATCCACATATTCGTAGTCGATATAATCGATGATCTGCCGCAGCTTTTGTTCGCGCTCACTTTTCTCATTCAGGGCTACAGTCTGATGAGGGAAATTGAAAAAGAGGCCGAGGAAAATCCCGAAGATTACGGCCAAGCCCAATAAAATGGGGAAGAGAGTTTTGCTATTGTTCAAGTTCCTGTGCGCTAATCTGTACCAGCTCTACGCCGGCTTTTTCCAAAAATTGTAAACCCGAGTCGTCCTTATAACGCTCAATGTATACCAATCGTTTAATGCCGGATTGGTGTACTAATTTACTGCATTCTTTGCAAGGCGAGAGGGTAAGGTATAAGGTGCCGCCATCACTGGAATTGGTGGAGCTGGCCATCTTTAAAATAGCATTCGCTTCTGCGTGAAGGACATACCATTTGGTGTAATTTTCTTCATCCTCACAGTGATTTTCAAAACCACTGGGGGTGCCATTATAGCCATCGGAAACAATCATCCGATCTTTAATAATTAGCGCTCCTACCTTACGACGTTCGCAATACGAAAGCTGCGCCCACTCGCGGGCCATGCGTAAATAAGCGATATCGTATTTATATTGTTTAGGGTCTTTTTCCCGCATGCCGGTATTTCTTTAGTGGAGCCTGCTCAAAGAACCAGACTAAGGCCTTTGGTAATTGCTCTCGCCAAAGGTCTTCATTATGCTCACCATCTGCAACCACCTTGGTGTGTATCTGCCAGTTTGGATGCATATTATCTAAAATGGCACGACATTTTAAAGTTCTTTGAACGGCTTCTCCACTCTTATTGCCTTCTTTAGTCCCTATCATCTGATAGATTAAGGTAGGTTCTTGGCTGCCATGCTCCGCCACCAGTTCCGGGACTTCGGGATTAAACCAATAAGCCGGGGAAAAAACCAAGGCTCCTCCAAATACCTCGGGCCAGGCTTCTAAGGCGGTTAAGGAAATTAAGCCACCTAGGGAACTGCCACCTATATAAGTGTATTCTCTTTCGGTTTTTACCGGATAATGCGCATCTATATAGGGCTTTACTTGATTCACAATAAAGTCGAGATATTCATAGCCATCGCCACCGCCGTATTCTTCATTTTCAAAGGCGGAAAGTTCCCGGATGCGATTTTCTCCACCATGGTTTATCGCCACCACAATCAGCGGAAGCTGCAGGCTATCCAGGCACTGCGCTAAATTCCATTTACGGGAACTTCCTCTCAATCCTCGAAATAGATTTTGGGCATCCTGAAAGTACATTACCGGAAAATCCCGCCTGGCTTTTTCATAGCCTTCCGGCAGATAGATCCAAATTTTTCGATAGGCATTGTTATAGAAGAGACTGTCGCTTTCTGGAAGTAAATGCAGGCCTCTCGGGGGATGTTCTTCATGATCTTCCCAAGCTTCCCAATAGAGGTGGAGGCTGTCGGCGCTGAGGTCCAAGACTCGATTAGGACGTGGACTCCCATCCGCGAAAGCCTCGGCTAATTCCCAGTTACCTCCGGTAATTTTTGCTTCGACCGCTTCATCCGGTAGGTTCAAAGTCAGGGAGCCATTTTCAAAACGAAAGTTCGAATCGGCCGGGTTCCAATTATTGAAGCTACCGGCCAAATAGAAATCCTGAGGAAGTGGGTACTCTCCTTTCTGATGAATCAGGATAGTGGTTTGGGCAAATCCACTCCAGGCGAATAAGCTGAAAAGTACGACCCATAAGGTTTTTGCCGACATAGACTTGGGTTTAGAAGCAGCTTCTAATTTAAGTTTTTCTGGTTTCGGAAATCCACTTGCTTTAATAGATCGTATCTAATAGAAACAAAACACACTCACTCATGAAACGATTTACTCTACTCACACTTTTGGTTGGTTTTTGCGCGACTCTACAGGCGCAAACGGTAATGGTTGGCGGAGAGGCGATGTACCCTAAAAAGGATATCGTTAGCAACGCTGTGAACTCCGCCGATCATACCACTTTGGTAGCCGCCGTAAAAGCTGCCGGTTTGGTGGAAACCCTGCAGGGGGATGGTCCATTTACGGTTTTTGCACCGGTAAATGATGCCTTCGAAAACCTACCTGAAGGAACCGTGGAAGCCTTATTGAAGCCTGAGGCTAAAGCAAAATTACAGGCGGTTTTAACCTATCATGTTATTCCTGGAGTTTTGGATTTTAAAGCGTTAAAGGCGAAAATCATGGAAGGCAAGGGCAAAGCGGTTTTAACTACCGTTCAAGGTGCCAAGCTCACCTTTATGATGAATGGCGAGCATAATATTTTGGTGAAAGACGCCCAGGGTAATGTGGCGAATATCACGGTATACGATGTGTATCAAAAGAATGGGGTTATTCAAGTAATCGATTCGGTTCTGATGCCCTAAGTATCTTGTTGTTTGGTTGATAAAAGGCGACTCGCATGGTTAACATCGAGTTGCCTTTTAAATTTTTCAATACATAGAATTATGATGTATAGATATTTTATGTATTATTGCCCTATGTATTCGAAAGAACTTTTAAAAGGAACCCTGCAAGCCATTATTCTAAAGCTATTAGCTGAGCATGGCAGCATGTATGGATATGAGATTTCCCAAAAGGTGAAGGAGCTATCCAGTGAAAAGATTTTACTGAAAGACGGCTCCTTGTATCCGGCTTTGCAAAAAATGCTGAGTGATGGTTTGGTCGACTATCGCGAAGAAATGATTGGTAAGCGCGTACGTAAATATTATCAGCTTACCACTACCGGAAAGGTGCGCCAAAAGGATGCCTTGCAAGAGATCAAGGAGTTTATGCAGACCCTCGATGATTTACTCAACCTCAAATTGATTATGTCATGAAAATAAGTGAGGCTCAGGAAGAGCAAATCAAGGAAAGAGTGATGCAGCACGCCTTTCAGCTTGAAGGCTTAGCCGATGATTTGATTGATCATATCTACTGCTACCTCTACGAACACGGAACGGAGAAAAGGGATTTTAGCTGTCAGCTGGATGAGGCTATTCATCTGCTAGCCCCCGATGGTTTAGAAACTATTGAAGACGAGACTTTCTATTTATTAAATTTTAAAAAGATGATTCTTATGAAACGATTCATTTACGGCATCGGCCTGATCGGAGCCATGCTTTTTAGTAGCGGTGTAATATTTAAAATTTTCCACTGGCCGGGAGCCAATGTGATGTTGGGCAGTGGAGTTATCGTTGGGCTGCTCATGTATTTACCTCTTTGGGCTATCGATCGTAACAAGTATAAAATGGTGCAAAAACCTCTGGAAAAATGGAAGCTCAATTTGGGTGTTGCCTCTGGAGTTTTGGTAGGCTTGGGCACCATGATGAAAGCTTTGCATTTGATGGGAGCGGGTGTAACATTAATGCTAGGAGCGCTAATTTTTATCGCTGGATTCTTGCCCGTCTATTTTGTGAGTTCCTATCGAAAAGCCATTGAGGCTTAAGAACAAAGAGCCGGATTTTTTCCGGCTCTTTTTTTGTCTTTGTATCAGAGATAGGCGAGGGGGCCAAACATTCGTTGTACCTTTCGGCAGGAAAGAAGCCAACCATGACCTACCTCAAGCTCTTACGGGTAAATAACTACCTGAAGAACTTCTATCTTTTTATGCCGGCCTTTTTCTCGGGCCGCATTCTCGAAGCTAGCATTGCTCTCAATAGCCTGGGGGCCTTTCTCCTTTTTTCGGCTATGGCCAGCGCTATCTATATCTTTAATGATAGCATGGATGTAAAGGAGGATCGACAACATCCGGAAAAGAAAAACCGACCCATCGCCTCAGGAGCTGTTTCCCTACCCATGGCCTACACTTTGGCCACTATTTTAGCCCTGCTTAGTTTGGGAATCTCCGCCTGGTTTAGCCTTAATCTCTTCTATGTTTTACTGATTTATCTGGGTCTCAATATTGCCTATTCTATTCGTTTAAAGCATATCGCGATTTTAGATATCAGCATTGTGAGTTTGGGCTTTATCCTGCGTTTAGAAGCGGGTCATGCCGTAACTGGTATCGAACTTTCCAAATGGCTTATCATGATGGTTTTCCTACTCTCCATGTTTCAAGCCATGGCCAAGCGCCTCGATGATATCAGCATTGCCCAAGACAAAGGCCTGGTATCCCGCAAAAGCATTGATGGCTATAATGCCGATTTCCTTAAAATCGCCCTCTCCATTTTCAGCGCCGTACTGTTGGTGTGCTATATCATTTACATTACCAATCCCTGGTCGGTTAGTAGGCTGGGCGATCAATCCTATTATACCCTCTTCCCCGTTTTGTTGGGAGTACTGCGCTATTTGCAATTACTCTATGTGCACAAGCGCTCCTACAATCCGGTGAAAATCCTTTTGCAGGATCGTTTTTTACAAGTCATCTTTTTGCTCTGGATAGGAGCCTTTGCCTTCCTTATTTATGTTTAAACAGGCCGAACATCCGCCCTATTTACAAGGCATTTATTATCTGCTTTTTGTGCTTTTAGGCTTTCGCCTGATGCGAACCTTACTGGCACCCTGGTTGGGAGCAGATTTGGCCTTCGCTTTTCGTTCCGATAATTTTTTCAGCTTTAGTGGAGGTCAGATTCGTCGTGGTTTAATTGGGGAAGTGCTCCTCAGCTTGCAAAAGCTTGGCCTGCCCTCCGTACTTATATATAGCCTCCTTTTAATCCTACTCTTCAGCTTTATTTACCTCTGGGTTTTTCCACGTTTGCTCAGACCCTTTCGTCCTCTGGAAATCATCTTGATCTTAGTGAGTGGCTTTTTCTTAATGCCTTCAGTAGATCGGGAATTACTGATGATTTTACCGGCCCTCTATTTCTTTTTGCGTCGTAAACAGGATTGGGGTTTTTATGGCTTGATAGCGCTCAGCGCCTTTATACACGAATTATCCCTTTTACTTTATTTCCCCTTTATCTGGTCCTTATTTAAGGAGCTGCTCCAAACCAAGAAATGGACGCACTTAGTTCCGCTTTTGGCCATTGCTATCAGCTATGCTTCTGTGATACTTATTAAAGGATCTATGAGCTTGGATCCCGAGCTTAATTATTGGCCACAATTCGGGATTAGCGGCTTAGAAGATCGTTTCCTTTACACCTTTGCGGGTAAGGGCATAGTAGCCACTTTGAAATTGCATGCCTCCGTATTTTTAGGCGATCCTCAGGCCTGGATGGCTCTGCCGGGCATGATCAGCTATTTTGTGATTCTACTTTTATTGTTGAGACGTTTCGGCGCAAGCCCCATGGTGATATGCTATTTTCTGGCCATTAACCTCTTGCTTTTTGTGCTCACCATCGACTATGGTCGCTATTACTATTTTCTTTTCCTTTTCTACCTCTTGCTTACGCAAAGTGGTATGTTGGTTTCTGCCGAAAAAGCCTTGCAATCTTTCCGATTCTTAATGCCGGCTTTTGTAAGCAAAATCTTAAGCTTCCCCTTCTCGCATCGGGCCTTTAGCATAGCACTGCTCATTTTTGCTTTGGCACCTTTTGGTTACTGGATTGGAGATACTTTGGCGCAACCTGCTCTCTGGCAGGAGTTGGAGCAATTAGTGGATTTCAAATTACCGAAGTATGCCGGAGAATAAAGCCAGGACTTTAGTATTGCTCGATTTCGATGGCACTCTGTTGGAGGGCGACATTTTTGCGGCTTTCCTTAAGCTGCGGCTGAAATCGCTCCGCATGAAAATTCGAGCATTAAGGGCAGTGCCATTTCTATTGGCTTATAAGCTGGGTTTAATGTCTAATAGCCGTTCGAAAGAAGCGGTTTTTAAAGTGCTGTTTAAAGGAGAGTCGGAAAGCTATTTTAGGAGCGAGGTAGCTGCCTTTTGGCAAAAGCGCGGCACTCAATTGAATCCTTCAATTCATCCCAAAATTGAGGCTTATAAAAAGGAGGGCGCTGAACTATGTATCGTATCCGCCAATTTCAGTTTACTGTTGGAAGCTTTTTGTGAGCGGCATCCAGAATTTAAGCAAATCGCTACTCAGGTGGCGGTGCAAAATGGAAAGATCACCGGTGCCTTTGATAGTCCCAATTGCCATGGCCCGGAAAAAGTGAAGCGGATTGAAGCGATTTATGGCCAAGTGCGCGATCAATATCAAAGCGTGCATGCCTATGGCGACACCCAGGGCGATATTCCTATGTTGCAATGGGCCGATGAGGGCTACCTTCTCCAAAATGGAGCATGGCATAAAATTGATTAGCTTCAGCCGGTCTAATCCTCAAGCCTATTTTAAGTGGATAAAAGGTTTACTGTAATTGCCTCCTTAACCGTTGCTTTGGCCGGTTTCCTTTTTGGTTTCGATACCGTTGTGATTTCCGGCGCCAATGAACCGATTAAAGCCTTATGGAATACCAGTTCCTGGTTTCATGGTTTCTTTATTATGAGCATGGCCCTTTGGGGTACGGTGATTGGTGCTTTTTTTGGTGGAATTCCTACCGATCGCTACGGTCGTAAAAAGGTTTTAATCTGGATTGGGGTGCTTTATTTTCTCTCCGCCCTAGGCTCTGCCTTGGCACCCGACCCTTATAGCTTTAGTTTTTTCCGCTTTATTGGTGGCCTGGGAGTGGGGGCTTCTTCGGTAGCAGCGCCGGCTTATTTATCCGAAATCAGCTCGGCTCAAAACCGGGGTAAATTGGTGGCCCTCTATCAGTTCAATTTGGTTTTAGGAATCTTATTGGCTTTCATTTCCAACTATTCACTTAAGGGTTTTGGCGGGGCAGACGACTGGCGCTATATGCTGGGCGTTGAGGCCATTCCGGCCCTCTTGTACCTGGTTTTAGTATTGCGGGTTCCACGTTCACCACGTTGGTTATTGCTGCAAGGTCGGGTAGAAGAAGCGCGGAGTATTTTAGCTCAAATGTTGCCCAGTGCAGAGGCCGTTCAACAAACTCTGCAGACTATTCAAAAACACATTGCAATCGAAGGTGGTAAGTCGGAAGGGCTCTTCCAAAAGAAGTTTAGCCGACCGATATTTTTAGCCTTTTGCATTGCCTTTTTCAATCAGCTTTCAGGAATCAATTTCGTGCTTTATTATGCCCCGGTAATTCTGGAAAAGTCGGGTTTTGCTGCCAGTGATTCGCTTTTAAGTTCGGTGTCCATTGGGGCTGTGAATCTCATCTTTACTATGGTTGGCTTGAGCCTTATTGATCGCTTGGGCCGACGTACCCTAATGTATCTAGGTTCCTTCGCCTATATCATTGGCTTGGGAATGATATCCTATGCTTTTTATACCGATGCCGCTCCCATGTTTAGTCTGATTTTCATTTTGGTGTTTATTACCGGACATGCTATTGGTCAAGGGGCGGTAATTTGGGTTTTCATATCCGAGACTTTCCCCAATTCGGTGCGTGGAAAAGGGCAAGCTTTCGGTTCCAGTGTGCATTGGGTATTGGCAGCGCTCATTACCCTTTTGGGTGAGGTGGTAATCGAATCGGTTCCCGCCTGGACCATCTTCGCCTTCTTTGCTGCTTTTATGGTGCTGCAATTGGCTTTTACCCATTTCATTATGCCCGAAACCAAAGGCAAATCTTTGGAGTCGGTAGAGGATGAGGTAGCTTTAGAGCTTTAGGTTCGGCTTATGAAGGTGCTCAGCTTTGGCGAAATTGTTTTTGATCAGATTGGTGACTCCGAGCATTTGGGAGGCGCGCCTTTAAATTTTGCCGCTCATGCTCAGGCCTTGGGAGCGGAATCTTTTATGCTCTCTGCTTTAGGTGCTGATGATCTGGCCACCAAGGCATTGCATCAATTACAAGCCTGGGGTATAAACACTTCTAAGGTTCAGCAATTTGATCAATATGAAAGCGGCAAAGTATTGGTTCAGCTACAAGCAGGACAAGCGAGCTATGAGATACTGAGTCCGGCGGCCTACGATTTTATTTCTTTTGATGCCCAGTGGGCGGAAGAGCATCAATCAGATTTCGAACTCTTCTATTTCGGGACCCTCGCGCAAAGGAATGCCCAAAGTCAGAGGGCCTTGTTTGATTACCTGGAGCATATGCAGTTTAAAGAAGTCTTTTTCGACTGTAATCTGCGTCAGTCTTTTTACAGTAAGGAGATTCTGCAAAAATCCTTGCAGGCAGCAAGTTTGTTTAAGCTCAATGATGAAGAATTAAAGATCCTAAGCCTCTTGCTTTATAATCGAGAGCAGAGCGAGCAGGACTTTTGTTTGGCCCTCCTTCAGGATTATGATTTAAAGGCGGTGATTCTAACTGCTGGTTCCAGGGGAGCCTATGTGGCTCAGGCTACGGAATGGTTTTTTGCTCCGGCCACAAGGGTGGAAGTAGAGGATACCGTAGGAGCAGGCGATGCCTTTAGTGCCGCCTTTTGCAGTAATTTCTTAAATGGGAAAGATGCGCTTAGCTCGCTTAATGCGGCTAATCGATTAGGAGCTTTTGTGGCTTCCAAAAGAGCAGCAGTTCCTGAAATTCCCGCTGATCTGAAAGTTGAAATTTTAGGCTAGCATTCAACATATTTTAAGAATAGACGTTTTCGCTAAAAATTGAGCGATGAAGCGATTATCATTCCTAGCCCTTGTTCTCCTTTCGGCCCTGAGCCTCCAAGCTCAAGAAGACAGCACGGAAGCAAATATGCATCTATATGTGCAGGCTGGTGGCGCCTTGGCTTATACGCCCTTTAATAATTTGAATGACTTTCTCAACTTCAAAACAAGCTTGCGGGCGGCTAATCCCAGTACCATGTTGGGTTTTAGTTTTAGAAGTGATAGATTGGAGAGCACCGCCTTATTTCATCGCTATGTTACGGCCGAGTCGGATGGGGAAAGCATTAATATCAGTCAGGCTACTGTGCGAGTGGCAGTGCCTATCGATATTGGGAAAAGATTGCAATGGGTGCCTGGTGTCGACTTACAAATCCTAACCGGTCGTTATGAGCAGCTCACCGCAGATTTCTCGCAATTGGATCCCTTGCCCATTGGGAATGTGAGTCAATGGAATTTTGAGCAGATGGGCTTGGCCCTCAATAATGAGTTGCGCTGGAATTTTGAGGATTACCATTTTGCCATGGCTCCCGATGAAATCTTTATGGAGGCTAATGTGGGATTACCAGTAGGACCGGGGTTTTTCGAATACCGCAATCGCCATTCCTATACCAATACCCGCACTCCTTTATTCCCTTATAATTGGCATATCTTGATTGGTCTCCGCTATAAAATGAAGAGCTTTTCACTGAAACAGGAGATTGAAAAATCAGGCCTCGAGCCAAAAGCGTAAAACGGTTTTTAGCTTAGCGGGTTCTACTTTACGGGCATCGCTGAGGTAGATTTCTCGATGGATTTTACTGGCGCGCTTTAATCCTTGCCCTTCGGCGAAAGCCTCCATCTGCTCAAAGCTGGCCGGCTCATCATCATAGGGTCCGAGGTGCAGCATTTGAATGCAGTCACCATCTTCGATACTTTCAAATTTCACTTGCTCCAAAAGCGGATTGGGCTTTTCTTTTTTAAGCCATTCAATTACCTCCAAAGCATAGTCTTTAGTAACGAAATCTGGCTGGCGAATCATCAGTCGGTAGACTAAATCATCTTTATCAAAACTGCCATCATGATTGGCGCGACCTTTTTCGTTGAGGTCCCAAATCCCTTCGAGGGGATAAACCGTATAATCTTGATAGCCCTGCGGAGCGCGATTTTTCTTGGGGCTCATCCGAATGGCATAGGAGAGGGCATAAAGTTGCCCAACTACTTCGGCGAAAGCCTCCGAATTGGGATTGCCCGCCCCATCTATCACATAAAAATTGAAGGCAGGAATTTGTACCCTTTCGGGTTTATTTTTAGGAAGATAGATTGCTTTTTCCTGCTTACGCCATTCTTGTTTCATAGTCTTGGTTTTATTGTTTCCACAACCAACGCAGTCGGTCGAGGTAAAGTAAGTGATGCAGTACTAAAAGGGCGGCCATTGCTAAGGTAATTTTGCTCTGGCCGGATTTATAGAAGGCCCAAAGTCCGAAGCCAAATACAGCTAGCTCCAGTAGGAGGCGAAGTTTGCCAGAAATGGGAATGGGCGCATTACCGGATCGACTTGGATCTCCAACTACGGCGAATGTGCCCCAGAGGCTCATCATGAGTAAAGGCAAGCCTATGCCGGTTAAATATTGTAACCAACCTTCATAGCTCTGCCAGCCCCAATAGCCAACGCCCACAAGAGCGCCTATTTCCAGGATAAAGCGCAGGGCCAGATTAAATTCCTTTAGCTTCATCAAGTTCGCGATCGAAGTTAAATTGATAATAGGAAATAGCTCCGTATTCGGCGAAATAAGGTAGGCCATCCAGCATTACCGCTGGCACTTTAATTTTTTGGCTTTCGGAATAGATATAGCGATCCTCATTCACTAAGATTTTAATGCGTGCATTTACCAGATAATTTCCGCTGGCCCGGGCTCTTTCAAGACGGAGGCCTTCCATAGGAGCTAAGCTTAAGAGATAGCTGGGGTCCTGGAAGTCTTCGGCATCAAAGCGACTAATAGTGCGCCACTTTCCGGGCCTTAGTTCATATTGCAGCCAGGCTTCTACCTGATCGCCATAGCCAATAATAGCGGCGCTGTCTTTTTGGGTATTCACCAATTCGATTGTAAGCTTTTGATCTTGAGCTTCGAATTTCACTTGCAGTCGATTGCGAGCAAAGGAGCCTCGGCGATTTAGCTTAAATCGACTATCAGCTTTAAGTTCCAAATTGGGGCAAAAGATATCCGGCAATTTTAGGGGGTAGAATTCCGGGGCGGCCTCAAAGGCAAATTCCTGCCCTTCTTTATTGAGCCATAAAATTTGCTCTTCTTTAAGCATTAGGTGTTCTTCGGCCAGTTCTGGGTTGCGGCCAATAAGAGGAGAGCTAATCCAAAGATTAGGATAGATTTCAGGCGGGAAACGATATTGCTCTTCACTGATTTTGCCTTTTTCGATATGGTGATAGGCCCATTTTTTAGCTTTGAAGGGCTCATTGCTATTAGAGCCAAAAATGCGGCCATCGGCTAATCCATAAGGATGTACAAAACGCCAGGGTAAAAGCATTAGGCTGTCTTCGCGCTTATCGTAGCGAAACCAATCCATTTGGATGCGCACAATAAGATAATGGCGATCATCGGAGGCTAATACCTCATCAAAAAGATAGCGCCCTTCCAAATTCCGGTCGTCGCCATCATAGCATAGCCATTTATCGGTACCTCTTAATTGGCCTACCCCTTCATCCGCGAAAGCTTCACTGAGATAAACCGCGGGGCCAAAGCTGTTCCTTTGACCGCGAAAAAGGCAAGAGCTGGCGTCAATCAATGGATAAGAACTGAGTTCATTTTCATAGTGCTTCCTAAGCTGGCCAAGAGTATCGGCAAAGAAGTAATGGTTCCAAACCATTTGGGGACCGCGGTAATAGCCACGGGCTTTTTGGTTTTCTACCAATAATTGGCCTTTGTTATTGTAGAGATTATAGAGTCCGTTTTTTTGAATGATGATGTGCCCCTGCTGATTGAAAGCCAAACTGTCTACCTCTTCAAAACTTTGCAAGAAAGAGATTTGACCATTTCGCGAATGGTATTGCTTTACCTGAGCAAGCTCTTTGTTCCATTCGAGGATGCCGATTTTTTCACCCACAAATAGAGGATTTTGAGTGCTGAGCAGGGTATCTCCCTTGCGGTTGATCAAGTGATTTTGATCGTTGGAAATAAGCAATACTTCATCAAAGGCCTCCGGGGCTTTGGGCCAATCTATTTCGCCAAAGATCAATCCCAAATCACTTAAATAGCGGTAGTGATTATCGATTTTAATGAGGGCAAAATGATCCTTAAAGGGATAGGCAATAGCGTAGCTCTTATTAAAACTGGGCTTGTAGTTAAAGTTGTTGAGGTAGAAGAATTCTCCCTGATCATAAGCTAACCAAAACTCGCCACTGCGGGGATGAATGTATTCGTAAGGACGATCGCTGAGGGTGTCGCCATCTTCATCCAAAAGATGATAGCCTTCCATTCCACGCACCGGAACTTGGGCTTGGGCAATAGAGCAAAGCAAAAGGAGACAAATAAATCTGAAAACCTGTGTCATACCAAAAGGCAGCAGGAGGGGGTCGGTGATCGCGGGGCAAGGTGCTAATTTTGTGCCAGAATTGGAAATAGATAGTTTAATATTCGCTTACAATGAAAAGCAACCAAATTGAGGGTACTTTATCAATAAACTATGCTTCGATTAATTAGCCTTGTTTTATTAATTCTACCACTTTGTTTGAATGGACAATTCTCTCAGAAGCTTTTTTATACAAGAGAAAATAGGCTTTATGAAAGAACGAGAGATAGTCTTGAACTCAGTTTCCTAAGAACTGAGTATAGTCAACATAAGAGCTACCCAAAAGAACTTGAGCTTCCCATTTTGGTAGCTTTAGGTCATTTCCCGGAATTAGTGCATGTTGACATTCAGTTTTGTTTGAATGAAGCTGTTGATGGCTTAGAAGCCGGGCCTCAAACGAAAACATTTAAGGGGTTGAGAAGGCGAAGGCAGTATTTAGTGCAAATTGGATCCTTATATCCTGATTCCATCATAGCTAGAAACGACTTTTTGGGGGTAGCTTATAATGCTCAAATTGGTGCTATTGGTCGTGAACTGGCAAAGGTCGCTGCTTTTGAAAGAGGGAGTGGCCAAAGTCTTTCAGTTAAAGGAAAGAAAGCGGATCCCGTAGATAAGCCGGCTCTTGATTTGGAGCTTGTTCAACATAGTCTGGGGTATCAATTAAAAGATTGGTTAGATCATCTTAAAGAATTACAAGCCAAATATGGTGTTGAATATCAGGGTTTAAAGAAAGGAGAATTAGATAGTATTCTACAAAGTAGACAGACAAGGCATGATTCTTTTGTTAAGGCGTACTGGGATGGGAAAATGCTTAGTAATCGAAAGGTGCATTGTTCAGTTAAAGGGGTTAGGGATTATTCTGTCAAGGCCAATTTTTTGGTTTTAGAAGTGGAATGCGAATCAGAAGTAATTGATTTATTGATTAATGATTCGATTTGGGTAGATTCTTTAAAATGGCCAAAGGGCCATCAATTTGAAGTGCATATGTATCAATTGCTTGGGCTGCACTTTATCGGTGGCTATAGAGCGAGCCAAGGCACTTTATGGAATAATCATCATGTGCTTTGTTGGACAAATGTTAATCCAGAAATAGAAAGTAGGGACTCTGATTATTATAAATATTGCCCACGAGAAGAGGCTCCTTTGTGGATTATGCTCGAACGCTTTTAAATCTTAAGCCTAGAATGAAATTATCAATTCAGTTTACGGTATTAATGCTCCTTTCTCTTCAGCTCAGTAGCCGGGATATTCAGGAATGTGGTTTTAGGCCAGGCTTGAAAATAGATGATCAACTGATAAGTTTAAAGGACTCCATTGCAGGATCAGACACCTTACTTCTTTACCGTCATTGGCCTTCTATGAATGGGCAGAATGGTTATGGTAAAGCGATTCTAATTAGAGTGGGAAAGGTTTACCGCAAAAGATTTGACTTCATCAATGAATCGCTTGATATAGAAGCTTCGGAATGGGAGTTGGCACCGGAGGCGCAGCCCGTTATTCAGCAAATAAATAAAGTTGCTGCCAAGAAAGATTCATTCTATCAAGATCCTACCTATAGTATTAGTCATGATGGAATGCAGGTGCTGGAGGTATACGCTGGAAAGAAAATGTATTATTCGTACTGTGATTTCGATTCATGGCTTGCTGCTAACCCTTCAAATAATCAGATTGCAATTTTGAAGACTTTACAGGATTCTGGGAGATCTTTTAGCATCAGTTATAGCTATCAAGTCCATCAATGGCTGTCTGGAAAGTCAGTACCGAATTTTGATCCAAATCTTTACATAAGTGATGCGGATACGAACAAGTATATTTTCATTTATACACATCATAAGTTCCTTTGGTTCAGAGATAAGTATCAATGGAATGGCAAAGCTTGGGAGAAGCTAGATTGATCTTTTAGAAAGAATGTTTAATCCCAAATATTCGGCCTGGGAACCTCCATCAAGCGCAGATAAGTAAGGAATTGTCCAGCATGTACCGATTCATGATAGGCGGTACGCAAGAGGTAATCGCCTAGTATTTTGGCTTCCGGAACACCAGGATGATAAACTAGGCTTTCACTTAATTCTAGATCGCTATAATGACTAATCTGATCCAAAAAAGCCTGACGATGTTCTTGGGCTAATTCCAGTTCTTGGTCTAAAGATTCGATGGCCAGATCAGCCCAAGGGCTTTGGTATCCCCGCATATCTACTCCTCTTATAATTTGCAACCAACCGTGATCGGCGGCCAATACATGGCGAATCATTTCGGCTGCGCTTTGCGCCTTGGGATCGGGGAGCCAATGAAATTGAGAATTTGGCAAACTGCGCCAGAGTATAAGACTGCGACGACGCGTATTTTCTAAATGTTTGAGGATAAACTTGGCTTGAGACATTTTAAGGTTTTTGTTTTGGAGTGCCCTCCCTCTCTTATTTAGGACCAAAAATAGGGGACTAAAAAAGGCCCTCAAAACAGATTTCGAGGGCCTTTTTCTTTAATGACTATGTTCCGCTTCGCCTTTCTTCAATTCGGCCATCAGGTAATAGGCCTGATTCCAAGCAAAGACCTGGCCGGGCGCGATTTCCTGGAGAGGGATAATTTCTACCCAGCCTTCGCTACGAGCCCCGGTTTTAACGGCAATGGGCTTAAATAGCCACTCCTTTTCATCATGATGTTGATGGGCTTCGGCACTAAAGATGTAGTATTGCTCACCTTCCTGAACTACCGCCTCTTCCGGCAGGGCAAAACCACTAGCTTCCTCACTTACAATGCGACCTCGAACATAGAGTCCGGGCAAGAGCTTTCCCTCTTTATTTTCGATGGAAGCGTGGATATGCACGGCCTTAGGATTTTGCTCAAAGGACTTGCCCACGGAGTAAATTTTGCCCCCAAGGGCGGGAGCGTCCTTGCCTTCCGTGCCTACGCGTAACCACACTTTTTGACCTTGAGCCACCTTATTGATGTCTTTTTCGAAAACCATTAGATCGGCATGGATGTGATCAATATTTACAATTTCAAAGAGCTCTTTTTGGGCTTGTACATATTGGCCGGTTTTGATTTCGACTAATTGGATAAAGCCATTGATGGGGCTTTTCACCGCTACCTTTTCGTAAATCTTGCCTTCTTGCAGGACCTTTAGATCCAAGCCTAATAATTTAACCTGGGCCTCCAAGCCTAGTACCTTGCTTTTTAAGGCAGCATAATCGGCTTGGGCCTTTTGATACTCCTTGCCCGAGCTCACCTTTTCCTTAAAAAGCTTCTCCTGACGTTCTATCTCAGCTTCTTGAAAACTGAGTTGATGCCAGCTTTGCAGGTAATCGGATTGCAATTGAATTAATGCGGGGTGACTGAGATAAGCCAATACCTGACCTTTTTTTACTTCATCGCCTTCAATTACTTCGATGCTACTCACATTGGCACCAATAATGGAGGTTACCGCCGCCTGATTTTGGGGTGGCACTTCCAATTGACCATTGGCTTCTACATAGCTTTGAAGGTTCTGTTTTTGCAGGCTGTCAATTTGGAGCTTCAAGGCCCGAAATTGATTTTCATTTAAGCTGATTTCTTCGGCATGCCCTTCGCCGTGCTCATGGTGATCGTGCTCTTCATGCGCTTCATCATGGCTATGCGAATGGGAACTACTTTGCTGGCAGTTGGTGGCCAGAAGGCTAAACCAGGCCAGGCTTATTATGCTGAGATATTTTTTCATGTTCAATATTTTATCGGCCCATTAAGTATTCCAGTCGGATCAGGGCTTGATTGTAATCATTTAGAGTTTGGAGATATTTCATTTTTAAATCCAGAGCCTGCTTTAAGCTTTGGAAATATTCCAGGTAACCAATGGCCCCATTGCGGTAACTTTTCTGGCCTTGCTCCAGGATTAAATCCGCTTGAGGTAGTCCTTTTTGGCGATAGTACTGCAGGCTGTTTTGATACTTGCGAATGCCTTCCATTTGCTGGGCATATTCACTTTGTATCCGACTTTGGAAGTAGCGGTTTTCGCTTTGGGCGGATTCCGTTTTGAGTTGGGCTGCCTGGGCTGTACTGCGATAGGAACCGAAAAATAAAGGGATTGATAAGCCTGCTTGAATGCCTGTGAAACGGTCGGTGCTACCAGCCATTAGGCCACCCGAAGTAGGGGTGCCAATCATCGATTGATTGAAATAGCCAACGCTGAACTCCGGTAACCATTGGGCTTGGGCCAAGGACTGTTCCGCTTCGATTTGCGCTAATTTTTGATTTTGAAGCTGCAATTCAGGATTAGCCTTTAAGGCTTCCTCTTCTGGCTGGAGAATCAGTTCTCTTTCCTCCAAGGCGCTAGGAGCAAATTGAGTCTCAGGCCCATCATTGAGTAAAAAGCGCAGCTGGTTTTCAATTATGGTGATGTCGGCGCGCTGGTTTCGCAGCTGATTTTGTACTTCCATTAATTGGGTTTCGGCACTGGCTTTTTCCAAATAGCGACTTTCGCCGGTTTGGTAGCGGAGCTCGGCCGCCTGGACCACTCTACTGTAAATTGAATCCTGATAAAGCAGCAGTTTTTCCTCTTCCTTCAAATAGCTGAGTTGGTACCAGCGGCTGCGGATTTCGGCTTTGAGCTGGATTTGATCTCGAAGCCAAGCTCTCTCACTTAGGGCGCTTTCGGCCTTAGCTAGTTTATATTGCCGGGCATAAATAGTGGGAAAGGCAAATGTTTGATTGACGTTTAGAGCCAGGTCTGTTTCCGCACTATTGTACTGACCGTATTGCATAGCCAATTGCGTTTTTGGGATGCTAAAGGCCTTATGTTCCGCTTCTTCTTTTTCTGCTACTCTGAGCTCGGAGGCCTTCAATCCCTCATTGTTTTTCAGTGCAATGTTGATGGCCTCATCCAAACTTTGCACAGTTGTACTGCTTTCTTGGGCCATTAAAGCAGAAGGGCCCATCACCGAAATAAAGACCAAAAGCAGGGCTAGCTTTCCTTGAGGTATTTTAATTCGGTTCCGACTTTCGAACCATCGGTATAAGATGGGTAGAATGAAGAGACTTAAAAGGCTGGCCGAGATCATTCCACCAATCACCACGGTGGCCAAAGGTTGCTGTACTTCGGCCCCAGCCGAGCTGGAAATAGCCATGGGTAGGAATCCCAATACATCGGTTAAAGCGGTGAGCATGATGGGACGAATGCGTCTTTTTGCTCCCAGGCGGATGCGATCTTCCAGGCCTAAGTCCCCTTCAGTCTTGAGCTCATTCCAAGCGCTAATCAGTACCAATCCATTGAGAACGGCCACTCCAAAGAGTACGATAAATCCTACTCCGGCCGAGATGCTAAAGGGCATGCCTCTTAAGGCTAAAGAAAATACGCCACCAATGGCTGCCAAAGGAATAGCGATGAAAATCATAAGTGATTGTTTGAGGGATTTTAAGGCAAAGAAGATCAAAAGGAAAATGAGGACTAGGGCCAGAGGTACCACTACTTTTAAGCGTTGACTGGCCCGCTCCAGGTTTTCGAAGGCCCCGCCATACCGGAGGTAATAACCAGAGGGGAGCTCCAATTCGGCATTTAATTTCTCCTGTATTTCTTGCACCAAAGACTGGATATCACGACCCCGCACATTAATTCCCACATAGGTTCTGCGCTGGGTATTGTCTCTGCTAATTTGCATTGGTCCGCTTTGGTAGCTGATATCGGCTACTTCCTTAATCGGAATTTGGGTGCCGCCGCTCAAAGGGATGTAGAGGTTTTTCAAATCATCAATGCTTTCGCGATGTTGAGCATCAAGGCGAATCATCAGATCGAAGCGTCTTTCTCCTTCGAAGATGACCCCGGCCTTGGCTCCGGCAAATGCCGACTGGATCAATTGATTGAGCTCATCGATATGCAAGCCGTATTGGGCCAGCTTAGCGCGATGGTATTGAACGGTCATTTGAGGCAATCCCTTTGTGGCCTCAACTTTCATATCGGCTACTCCCGGCACGGTGGCGATGATCTGCCCCATTTCCTCCGCTTTTTGAGCCAGGATATCGAGATCCTCCCCAAAGAGCTTTACAGCAATGTCTTCGCGCACCCCGGTAAGTAATTCATTGAAGCGCATTTCGATAGGCTGGGTAAATTCGAAATTAACGCCGGTAATTTCACTGAGCACGGCCTTCATCTTGGCAATGAGCTCCCCTTTAGAGTTCGCTGATACCCATTCGGATTTTGGTTTGAGCAGTACAAAGCAATCGCCTACATCCATAGGCATAGGGTCGGTAGGAACATCGGCTACGCCAAAGCGCGACATCACATGCTTAACTTCCGGGAAATTGTTGAGCAATAAAGTTTCAATTTTAGTGGAGGTGGCGATGGATTCCTGCAAGGAACTGCCCGGTTTTAAGATGGCGTGAAAGGCGATATCCCCTTCATCCAATTGGGGAATGAATTCGCCGCCCATGCGACTGAAATTGAAAATGGCCAGGCCTAATAAGACGATGGCGCTAATCAATATCGCTTTACCGCTTTTTAAAGCACGGGCCAGCGCCGATTCATAAAGGGCTTCCAGTTTTAGAATCAGTCGATCTCCGAAATTGGGGGCTTCTGTTTTAGGGCGACGTAGCAGCCAGGCAGACATCATCGGTACATAAGTTAGGCAGAGAATCATGACCCCAATCATGGCAAAGATGAAGGTGAGAGCCATGGGTTGAAACATCTTGCCCTCTACTCCTTGCAGTGCTAAAATGGGAATGAAAACAATCAGGATGATTAGCTGTCCGAAGAAGGCAGAATTCATCATTTTGCCCGAGGCGCGAATGGCTACTTCATCTCTTTCTTCAGGGTTTAATTTCCCCTTTAGCAATTTGTCGTGGAGGAGGAAAACCGTGCCTTCTACGATAATTACCGCTCCATCTACAATGATCCCAAAGTCGATGGCTCCCAGGCTCATTAAATTGGCCCATACTCCGAAGATGTTCATCATTACAAAGGCGAAGAGCAGAGATAGGGGAATGGTAGAGGCCACAATTAAACCACCGCGGAAATTCCCTAGCAATAGCACTAATACAAAGATGACAATTAAGGCCCCTTCGAGGAGGTTACGACTAATGGTTCCGGTGGTTTGGGCAATGAGGCTACTGCGATCGAGGAAGGGTTCAATGCGTAGGCCTTCGGGCAGGGATTTCTGGATTTGCTCCACTCTGTCTTTTACCGCTTGAATCACCTTATTGGAATTGGCGCCTTTGAGCATCAGGATCATGCCACCTACGGCTTCACCCTGACCATCTTTGGTAAAAGCACCGTAGCGCACCGCTTGCCCGTAGCGCACTTCAGCCACATCTTTAATGCGGATAGGGATGCCGCCTTTATTTTCGACCAGAATATTTTCCAGGTCCTCCAGGCTGCGGGCCAAGCCTTCGCCGCGTATAAAATTGGCCTTGTGATTTTTCTCGATATAAGCACCGCCGGTATTGGTGTTATTCCTTTGCAAAGCCGAGTATAGCTCAGCAATGCTGAGGCCCATGGCTCGAAGTTCATCTGGGTCAACTGCAATTTCGTATTGCTTTATTTGACCGCCGAAGGCATTCACTTCGACTACGCCTGGCACCATGGCCATTTGGCGACGGATAATCCAATCCTGAATGCTGCGTAAATCGGTGCTGCTGTATTGATCGCGGTGAGCAGAATCTACTTCCAGGGTGTACTGGTAGATTTCGCCCAATCCGGTGGAGATCGGCCCCATTGTGGGTTTACCGAAGCCCGCTGGAATTTCTTCGGCTACCTCATTTAGTTTTTCAGCCACCAATTGGCGGGGGAGGTAAGTGTCCATCTCATCATTAAAAACGATGGTAACGAGAGACAAGCCGAAACGGGAAACGGAGCGTATTTCTTCCACGCCTGGCAAATTGGCCATGGCCAGCTCTACGGGATAGGTTACAAATTGCTCCATATCCTCCGTGGCCAAGTTGGGCGATTGGGTAATTACTTGCACCTGATTATTGGTAATGTCGGGAACCGCATCCAGGGGAACCTGGCTCATGCTCCACAGGCCACCCAGCACCAGGGCAATGCTCAGGAGGCCTATTATTAGCTTATTCTTTATTGAAAAGCGAATGATATTTTGAATCATAATTTCTTGTTAGATCCATAGAAAATTCCTCGACCGGAGCCGAAGATTCGATTGAATACTGATCCGGCTTAAAGCCTGGATACAAGGTTTAACAAGAAAAATGCGGGGGTCCGCGGAGGGAATAATGGGGCCGCCTTTCGGTGCTGGCCAGGATTTCGTCGACATCGAAATATTCGAGCTCGGTTTCATCCAGATCGATAGAAATAGAAATCGGACGAAGGATCGCATCCCAAAGAATTAGAATAGGACTCTGAATTTGAAGGTCCTGATTTTGGCTGGCCAGATAGAGATCCGAAACACAATGTTCTACCCGATGATCGGTTTCGGCCAGCAGGCAAACAATCAGATCATAAACACTTTCGTCGCAATGATTATGGTGAAGATGCTCATGCCCGGAATGCTCAGTATCGGCTTCTATCGCCGCACTATGAGGAACCATAGCATGGGCCATACCCAGACTGTAGCTGAGTAAAAGTAGAAATGATAGGAGCCTTTTAAGAGGGGTCATGCGGCGAAGATATTGGTTTTTAGCGGGATAAGAATAGGCCTCGTGCCGGGGCTTTTAATTTCTTATTAGTTTCAAAAACAGACTTTCACCATTGGCTTGGCTGAATTTTGAAAGGTAAGGGACTGATACCTAGATACTGTTTTTGCCAATTGAAATGTTTTTTTGGTGTGGATTTATTAAAATTTATCAGGATGTTTTAATAGTCTTTCAGGTGAAAAATTCAATTGTGGTCCTGGCGTCTATGGTTTTATTCTGTAATAAAAAAGCTTAAATAAATATTGGTATTCTAAATTGATCGTTGATATCTTTAAACTAAACACAGTCTCATAATAACTTTGAAGGAGATTGTATTGTTTGATAACCAGTTACCTATGTCTGATAGCGCAGCATGTCCATCATATCTCCTAAAATTAGCAAGAGTTGTTCTTTTTGTTTTTATAATGCCAAGTTGCCAATCCCCATCCGAGGATGCTACTCATAAAGGCTTGAATTCAAAGGTTGAATTTGAATTAATCCGGCAGAGCCAGGAGATTAATTTGCCATTTGAATTTAATGTAGCCCTTAATTTGACAATAGATGCTTATACTCGAAATGACACTGATTTTATACTCTTAGGAGATATAGAGGGTAGGAGATTAATTGAAGTAGATATTTCAAATGAAAAATTTTCCAGAGAAATAAAGATTGAAAGAATAGCGAAGGGAAGATATCCGCTTTTTACACACCATTATCTTAGTCCTGACACGATCATTGTATTAAAGGATATTAGTAACGAACACGGCTTAGTTCATGATTCAGTACTTTTTTCAGTTAATCGATTAGGTAAAGAGACGGCTATTTTTAACCTAAACCAGAGTCCGTTTAGGAAAATGGGGGATTCTAAGGATTCCTCAGATGCCACGCTTTTTCATCATGTTAGGCCCATGGAATTTGATGGAAATAGATACTATGTGGTGCCCCTGCCTTTGTACTCAAGTCTTTCGCAGAAGGAGATTAACAAATATGGAATTCCGGAAGTAGGCTTTTTTGACTTTAACGGAACTAATGATATTACTTTTAAAGCAGTACCCTACCAAAGAGAGGTACCAATGGAAGGCGTTAAATATGCAGACGAACAACTTGATGTTAATCTTAATCCTAAATCGAAAGATTTCCTATTTATCTCACATTGTAATTACCCTAAACTTCGCTTAGTAAACATCAACACAGGGGACTTTATTGAGTCTAATGAAGCAGCAAGGCTTATCCCGGACCCTATACCTCTGAAAGGGGATGTTGGGAATAGTCCTTCTTATAATCAACACAGCACTATCTTCAAAGATGTGTTGTATGATTCTAGAAAATCAATGGTGTTTAGATTTGCTAAGTTGCCTGTCGAAAGTGAGTTAAAACCAGGGGACTTAAGTAAGTTCAGAATGAATTACACCTGGGTTGGCGCATATGATGAAAGTTTAGATTTGATTGGTCAATCGATAGTGCCTGATTGGTTTGAAACACACCCCAAACCTTGTTATTTTAAAGGACAGTTTGTTGGGCTTACTCAAGGTGAGGATCTAAGAAAGTTTAGAGTGCAATACACATCCCTAGATACTCATAGACTAAAGGCAAGTGAATATGATTCGTTGGTGAATTACATCAACAATATTGAGCCAGATGTTACTGCGAGAGACATTTCGAGCCTTTATAAAAGTTACCAATTACCGAAGAATAGTATTTTAATAACGATTTCAAACAGGTCCTGCCCTTACTGTGTGGATTACAGCACTAAATACTTTTTAGCGCACCTAAAAAGAATGGAGCAGGATGGTATTTACTTAATAACTTCAGAGCGTAGTGCTAGTGCTGAATTGAGAGCTGCCAAGTCTTCACATATAATTATTGACAAAGAGAATGAGTTGGATGACTTGCTTAAACAAAGAATTGATAATCCTGCCATAATGTTATGGAATGGGCAAAAGGTCACTCGCACTATGGTATTACCACCGGATGAGGTTAAGCTAATTGATTCTTATCTTCAGGTTTTCCAAGAACAGGTTGCTAAATAATTCTTGACGTGAGCTCTACCCAATGCTTTGGGTGATTATGAGTTTCACTGCTGAATAGATAATGCAAGTTCTAAATTGAAGCAATTATTATTCTTTCAATACCTTCAAAAACAGACTTTCACCATTGGCTTGGCTGAGCTTTAAAATGTAGAGGCCGGCAGGGGCCTTGATTTCCAGATCTAATTCGGGTTCAGCATGGAGCTCCCCGTGGTCCACTAATTTCCCGTTGGCTTCAAAGAGGCTATAGGAGACGGCCTGCTGGAAGGCTCCCAGCTTAATTTTTACTCTGCCTTGGTTGGGGTTGGGGTAGATTTCCAAGCCTAGGGGTAGCGGATTATTCAGGCCAATTCCCTGGATATTATAGCAAGCTGAAGTGTCGCTACAAAAGCCATTGTCGAGAATTACGGCGTAGTGGCCATCTACAATGGGGTTAAAAGTTTGCAAGGTATCACCTGTTAAAAGATTGTATCCATTGGCGCTGCATTCTAGCCATTGATAGTGGGCATTGCTGTCTTGAGCACTGAGGCTAAAGCCGGATTGGATTACCGAAGTATCCGGTAGATCAATATGTAAATCGATCATTACAACGCTATCGCAGTATCTTAAAGAAGGAAAGCTGTCGAGGTAAAACCCACTCTGAGTCCAAACTTTGCTTCCACTCCCGGAAGTATAATCAGCACAAGTATAAATGCTAAAAGTGTCGATAGGCAAGCTTTCGCAGAAGCGCAGATTATAGAGGTAAACATCTTCGTATTGAGCGTTTAAGTTTAGAGAATCCGGGCTGGGGTCGAAATCAAATCGGCCAAAGAAACTGCCTGCAACAAAGAGATTTTCACCTTGAAAGGCCATAACTGTTTTACGATCCGTTCCAGCGGTAGTTCCAGCCCAAAATAAGCTGTCATTGGGCTCGTAAATCGCGATAAAGTCCTCCGTGGAAAAACCGGCGGTACTTAGGGTATGATTCCCCGAACCCAGGTTGAAGTCAATACTACCAATAAAATTCCCACTAAGATGCAGTCGGTCCATCTCATCGATAAAGAGATTTTCGATGGACATATTACTAGTGCCGGTTAGTTGAATGGCCTTTTGGAAATTACCCGCTGAGTCGAGTTTAAGGCAGTAGCCGGATCGGAAATTATTGAAAGGCTGCAGCGTATAGGTACCGGCTCCGGGGTCCATATCTATAGTGCGGGGGAAATGTCCAACGGTAAATACTTGACCCGAGTCATTAGCCAGTATGGCATGGGCGGCATCGTCGCCAATACTGCCGAGGTGCTGGCTCCAATTAAAATTACCGTTACTGTTGTAGTTAACAATGAAGAAGTCGCGGCCCCCACTGGATTGATATTGAATAGGGTTTGCACTGCCCGGATTAAAGATGATGGAGTCGCTGAAATTTCCGCAGAAATAAATTTGATCATTATGTAGGGTCAGATCTTCTACGCCATTGTAACTATTGCCACCGGCATTCCGTACCCATCTGAAATCTCCGGTCGCATCCAAGCTGAGTAAAAAGAGATTCGTGTAATAGGTGGGACCCATCCAGGGATCATTGAAGTAATTGTTAGTGAGGGTATGGAAAGAGGGGCCGGGATCAAAATCGGTGCTGCCGCTGTAATGCCCCCCGATGTATAGGTTTCCCGTATTATCTATCGCTATGCTAAAGGCGCGAGCTTCTCCATTAATAGTCTTGGTCCACTGGTGGGTACCGCTGGCGTCGTATTTATAAATCTTGGCCCCATTGTATTGCTGATAGCTGGTGAAAAATAGATTGCCATTGGTATCCAGCGTTAGGCCACCGGGGTTTCCTTGTCCGGGTGAGTTGACCCAAAGGAGTTGACCTCCGGCGCTGTATTTAGCTAAAAAGAGTGCTCCTGAGTTTGCGCCTACCAAAGCGGGTTGGCTACTGTCTGGGTCAAACTGTGCCGTTCCGGTAAAATAACCGTAGCAGTAAATATTGTTGACAGAGTCAAGCTCAATGGCCGTGGCATAGTCGATATAGGTTCCGCCAAAATTATGGGCGAAATCCAGTCGGGGTTCCAGAATTTGACCTTGAAGCAGAAGGGAGAAAAATAGCAGAAAGGCAGAGAGCGGAGCAGAGGGTTTGGACATCTTTGATTGTTTATTGGTGGCAGGAAGATAGGGAAAATGAGGGGGAATAGTTTTCGGGAGCTAGTCTTGGTGTCGAATGCTGAAAAGGAGTTTTTAATAAATGAGATTAGATTAAAGAATAGGTTTAAACGGAAAGGACTTAGTATTTAAATGGGCAATTAGTTTAATTTAGAGACTTCTAAACCCCTGGTACTGATGCGCTATTTAATTCTGGTAGTGTTTTTTGCTTTGTTTGCTTGTAAAGAGGATCCAATTACAAAGGAAAACCCGAACCCTTATCCCGACTCTTATTTTTTGGTAGGGGAATATGATGACTATGATTATCATCAAAAGTTTGATCCTCCACTAGGTCTGGGCCCTAAAACGGAAGGGCGATTTGTGGGCTTGGATCGGTTTAAGGCCTATGTGCGCTTTGATTTGGATCAGGATAGCATAGATGATTTTGAGGTTTATAACTTAATCCGCTTTGTGGGCAACTTGGACTCGGTGGTTTATGAGGAGCTGACTTTTGAGAACTTAGATAATCACTCCAATGCAGCTGCTTTTTTTATAGGGTATGGATGGATAAGGGACTCTGTTTATCAATGCAGGGATACCCTTACGAATTTCTCAGTTACCTATAATCGCAGTAGTGCTTATCAATGTCAATTTCACGTCGACAGCCTTCTTTATGAATACAATTATTACGATGTTCTTAAAACCCACCAAAAGGGAGATACAATCCCCATTGGTGGGAAGGATCGACTTTTAGGGCCAGCTTGCTGGTTAAAACGATCAGAAGATCATGGTGATACCCTTCAGCTTCGTTTGACCACATTCCCATCTTTTACCTCTAGCCCTACGGACACTTTTTATATTGTTGGAACTTCCTTTGATTTTGAGGATCAGGAAAGGTCGCGATTGTTTTGGCTGAAAATGGGACTTCAGGGGGAAAGATCCAATAAGCGCTATGTCTTTTATGAAATGGCTTATAAGGCCTATAATCGTATGTAAACACCTGAACTCCTGTAGATTGGGTGGTTTATTCTCCTTAATTTTTTTTGCTAAGTATTATGCGTTGCATTTTTCTGCTTTTAGTTTTGTTATTGTTTGCTTGCAAAGAGGAGCAGACGCTTCCAAGTGAAAACCCGAATCCTTATCCGGACACCTATTTTTTGGTGGGGGAATATGATGAGTATGATCATTATCAAAAGTTTGATCCTCCAATAGAACTAGGTTCTATGAGTAATGGTCAGCTGGTATCTCCCAATGCCTTTAAGGCTAGCAAGTACTTTGATTTTGATTTAGATGGTGTAAATGATTTTAGAATAGACTATCTCATTCGCTTTAAAGAGAATGTGGATTCGATTGTTTACGAAGAACTGTATTTCGATAATCATTTCGACCCAAATAGTACACGATCTGCCTTTTCGGGGATCTATCAAATTTATGATTCGGCTTTTTTGTGTGTGGATACCCTAACAAAGCAGTCTTTAGTCTATAATACTAGTAGTGGCTATCAATGTCAATATCACCTGGATTCTTTTTGGTATCCCAATTTCTTTTACAATGTGCCAATTGCTTACCAAAAGGGAGATACCATTCCCATTGCTTATGTGAATCAATTAGGGGAACCAGGGAGATGGAAACATATAAATGAACAAGATCAAAATGGAGTTCATCGCATAATCAGTTCATTCCCGGTTTTTCAAACAGATACCTTTTATGTGGTGGGGAATTCAGGACATGAGCATCAGGAGTCGGCAGAGCTTTTATGGTTAAAAATGACCGTGGAAGGAGTCGGCTGGCGGAAGAAGTACAAGTTTCACGAATTGGCTTATAAGGGATATGGGCGACTTTAAAAAGGCCAGAACTAAGTTCCTATAGGTATTTGCAAGCTGAAAAAGGGGCTGTTTTCGCCGGCGGTCAGTGGAAAGGTGAAGGCCAGCGAAAACTAGTGCTTAATAAACCTAAATAGGTCTTGTCCTGCTTTAGTTTTACCCCTCACTTCAAGCAAATAAGTGCCATTAGGTAAGATAGATACATCAATCGGCTGATCTGTTTTCGTGTTTTGGATTAGTAAGGTTTTGCCCTGCAAATCGAGTACTTTGATCCTAAACTCTTCATCTGGTTCTTCAGAATGGATGGATAGAAATTGAGAGCTGGGATTAGGATAAATACTTAGCTTTTTAGGTTTCAGTGAAGCTTGTACTGATAAGGGTGAGTTTCCTTGAGCGTCTATCTTCAAGAGGAAACTTCGAGATGAATTAGAATTGGGGCCGTTCCAAGCACTGATTGGAATGATGAAGTCTCCATTACTACTGCGTCCAATGCAATTTTTTAGACTTGTGGCACTTGCAGAAATTGGGAGGCTATCCTTGAATATTAAATGGTCTACTTGCTTTAGACCTAAGCTGTCGAAATAGCGAAAACGGCTTACTCTAACCGTATCAATTGTGCCGGATTGGTTAGTGTTTAATAGTTGTTCTGTACTGCAAATGGAAAGCACTCCCTTATTTCCGAAAATGAGGGACTCGGTATTCCAAGGGCCGATAAAGTCAGCATAAAAAATTCTACCATTTGAACGAACCCTACGCTTTAGGTTTCCGTCGAAGTCCTTATAAAGGTATTTGGACTGGTATCGATGGATATTGGTATTAAAGCCAATGGAGTCATAACGGAATAGAAGATCATCTTCGACTAATGTGGCCCGGAAATCATCAGCAGTTGAAATCTTAATGGAGTCGAGGAGTTGAAAGGAACTGTTGAAGTTCGCATAGTAATAGGAGTCAAGCCCGTTTTCGTACTGACTTAAATGATAGGTGGATATACCCGTTTGTGGGTTGTAAACTACTCTGGAATTAATAAATAGGCTATCCGCATTAACAAAAATCTGGTTGGATAGAATGGTTTGCAAACTATCCAAGTCATAAGATATCAGACTGTTCCCCTTAAGGTCAAATAAATGAAGCCGATGGTTCTTTTTAAGTAAGATGTTGTGCAAGGAAAGCTGGGAGTCATTCAGAAGATGCGTGTCGAATAAATGAAAATCATACTTGTTAAAGACAAGATTCCCGGACCGGTCTCGAAGCTGTATTAGGGTTTTGTTCGGGGAGTTATTAATTCCCGAAACATAAATGCAGTAGCCATTTGTATCGGAGAGGTAAGTGCCACCTGCCTGTTCATAGCTGTTAATTGCTTCCGTATAAGGGAGGTCGAAAATAGATTCTTCCTGGACTAGGTTTAAGGAATAATCATAGTGCTGGATATACCACTTGGTTAGATCAGGGCCACCAAAAACACTTATTTTCTCAGAAATAAAAAGATTGATTTCTTCCCCATAATAAACCATTCCGATGGTATTGCTGTAAGCGCTGCTGCTAGGGTTTTGAGGGCTTAGCTGAATAAGCTTGGCTTGACTAAAAAGATTAGTGACGCCACAGAAATTAAAGAACAGCAATAGGCTTAAGGGAAGAAGACGCATTTAACAGGCTTGGTTGGAGGATAATGCCCTAAAGGTATTGTTTTTAGGTAATTATCATGGATTATGGTTGCCTTATGGTATTTGCAGAACAGCGGGATATTTGAAATAAAAAAAGCTCCCTCCTTGCGGAGAGAGCTTCAGTGCCCGGAGCCGGAGTCGAATTGCAAACGGCTGTAATGGCTGTTGATAATCAATGTGTTATGTTTTTAGGGTTGATTCAATATTTGTGATTTTCGGCAAGCTTTTGGCAAACTTTTAATTTTGAGGATTCATTTTAATTAGTATTATTAATGAACTTCTTTAATTCAGGAAGCCAAATAAGTCATCACTTCCGTTGATTAGCCATTTGGTAGATTCAGAGGTGATTGTGGCATGAAAATGTTGCATTGTTTTAAGAAAAAAAGTTGTTCCTAGTTTGCTGCTTTTTGCAAATAGTTTACTGAGCTTTTTAGCTAATTTACCTTTCGTAGTGGTACTTAAATTTTCTCGAACTTGCTCACTTTCGGCAATAAGATCATCGCAAATGGTTGAGATTTTCGGGTTACGGCTATGGTCGATACTCCCTTCGAAATCCAACAAATACCGATTTAGATTTGGTATATCATTCAAGGATAAGGGTAAGTCGAAATCTTCATCTGCGATATTGAAGTAGCTTTCAATTTCTTTTGCCCTCTGGTCCAGTATATTGTCAGAAAGAAAATCATATTTCTTAAATCCCTGCAAGAGATCTACCCAGAGACTTAGGTGGCTATTTATGGAGTCATGATCGCATTTTAACCATATTTTTCTGGAGGTGTTGGATGATTTGGATTGTGGTGAGTATTCAATAAGGATTTGTGTATGTCCATTATTTACCCTTTGTTCAAGAATATGGAAATAGAATTTTGAACCAGGGTTTGAGCTGATAAGTTTAACTAAGCCATTGTCGGTACTTACTTTTTCAAAAAGAGGATTTTCAGTGTCGTAAAGGGTCTTAAGTACTTTAAGAACTAAAAGTGGGATCTCTTCACCTTGATTCATTCCTGGGGTATTAGAAATTTAAGCGTAATGTCTAGGTGCGTTTACAAGCCATGTTCGGACGCAAATTTTATTGCTTATGTAATTCACCAGTACTTAGAAATTGGATTTTAAACTTAGTAAATTCTCTGAGAGTAATGCTAGGTACGTTATGCCTCTTATTGATATATAGCTAGGTGTTAAATTTAATCGACTGTAAGTCCCCCAAAAAATCCAACAGTTTAAAAGTGTGTAAATTTAAACTGTTGACTATGAAAAAATCAAGATTTAGTGAAAGCCAGATCAGCCAGGCTTTAAAGGAGCATGAGGCTGGTAAGAAAGTACAGGATATCTGCAAGGAGTTAGGTATAAGCGCCAATACTTTTTATATCTGGCGCAAGAAGTACGGGGGCATGGATTCAGCAATGCTACGCAAGTACAAGGAGTTAGAGCGAGAAAACACGAAGCTAAAGCAGATGTATGCGGATTTGAGCTTAGACCACAGGATCCTTAAGGATGTGGTGGAAAAAAAGCTCTAGGGCTCTGTCAGAAGAGGTTTTTAGCAAAGCAGATTAAAGCGGATTACGCTGTCAGTACTGCCAGGGCCTGTAAAATCATTAGCCTTGAGCGCTCTGGATATTACTATATATCCAAGCGAGACGATAAGGAGGTAGAGGAAAAGCTACGCTGGTACGCGGAGCATTATCCTGCGCGTGGCTGCCCATTTTATACCAAGCGTATTCGTAAAGAGGGTTATGCCTGGAACAAGAAACGTATCCGCAGGGTGTACATCAAACTGGGGATGAACAAGCGCAAGAGGAAATGGAAGCGACGTATTCCTAACCCTGACAAAGAGGTGTTGCTGCAGCCTTTAGCTCCTAACCTATGTTGGAGTGCCGACTTCATGCAGGACCGCTTAGAGAATGGTGTGAAAATGCGTGTGCTCAACATTATTGACGACTACAACCGCGAAGCTTTGGCTTGCAAGGTATCCAGCAGTTTCCCTTCCGAACATGTAGTAGAGCAATTTGAGCAGCTAATAGAGTGGCACGGTAAGCCATTTACCATAAGAACTGATAACGGAACAGAGTTTATGGCAGAAGCCTTTCAAAAGTTTTGCAAACGACATCAGATAAAACACTTAAGAATACAGAAAGGAAAACCTATGCAGAATGGCTTTTGTGAACGCTTTAACCGCACCCTGAGAGAAGACGTGCTCAACGCTTATCTCTTTGAAACGAAGACGCAGATGCAAGAGTTAATCAATCATTGGATGGAAGACTACAATCAAAACCATCCGCATTCTTCTCTTGGAGACATGTCTCCAAGAGAATTTAAACAAAGGCTTATTGCCTAAAATCGATAATTTAGACCTGTTGGAATAATGGGGGACTTACACGACCAATGCAGGGTGTGGCTCGGTTTTACATCTAGAAAAGGGGGTATGAGACTAATATCCAGTAGGTAGTGCGACAGGGTTTCAGAATGGTAAGGTCGCGATTTAGCAACCTTAATGGATTAAAATTTGCAGTCATTGGAGTTGTGGATCGCTCTGAGATTTTCCAATGTAGTTAGATCTTCTAGTGTTAAGGTAATTGTGTAATTTGTCTTAATTCGGGGATAAACTTATTTTCTAAGGCTTCGCTAAAAATAGAAGCAATATCTAGAGCATTATTCCAGCCTCCACAACATTCCGGGCTTAGGCAAATTGTAATGACCGTAATTTTATTTTTTAATGTTGCCAATGATTTAGCAAACTCGTAGATGACTTCATTGGTGTAAATTTGAATGTACTCTTTGTCTAATTGGGTGAAGAAGAAATCGATGTCAATATTGATGATACAGCGGTTGTTACTGTCTTCAATCCAAGAGTGTATTTCATGACACATGGTTAAAAAATCTTCTTCTCTTGTTATTATATCTCCTTCTTTATTTCCATCTCGATGAGTTACGAAAGTTGCTTTACCAAATATTTTTGGATACAATATTTGTAGGTTTAGAATGTAGTTGTCCCATCTAAAAATTTTAGAAGCGTTTTTTTGTTCGTATATGACTTCAAGATTTTCATATTCGCTAAAATTTAAATTTTTCAATTCAATTTTTTTGTCTATAATATATTCTTGAATTACTTCTGGTGAATTTAATAAATCATAGTGTCTATCTATGTGTAGGAATATATTTTTGCCTTCTTGATCTACTTCTTGGAGCCAGCACCATGCAGAGGCGAGATGATTATCCATGATATAGATATTATCTTCTTTATAGAGGAAATTAACATTTTCATCAAGTGATTGTTTTAATTTATAGTGAGGTTTTTTAATCCACATATTGGTAAAAATAAATCTTTGTTAAAGAACCGATCTATTGGTGTTTAAAGCGTGAAAGTGTCCGATTGAATTATAGTAATGTTCGGTGTCGTTTTGGCCATTTACAGCGGCGTTTAAATGGAGAAGGAATGGAGAAGGGATGAACTTAATGTCTTGTATGTTGTCCATATTCTCATGAAAACCAGAAACGATTGAGTTGTTTAAGGCATCAGTAATTAATGATAAGCCTCTTAGGTTGTCGATTTCTCTATCCAAGCGATGTATATCTGAAGTGTTGCTAATCGAAAATAATTTATCTAGTGATGTTTCAACGTGTTGTAGTGGGACTATTAGTCCGTTTTTATCCTTGCCAACTATCACTTCGTCGCAAATGAACTTAATTATGCGGGCTTGAACGGTAGAAAGGGATTTTAAAGTCTGAATATATATAATTTTTGAGTCGTCATTTTGTTTTTTGCTAAGAGATGATACCAATAACCCGGCCCACATATCTAATAGGTTTTCGTCGTCTTGCCATGAAGAATTATTCATGATCTCATTTGCTATTCTGGGATTGAGAATTAAGTTATGATGTGTAGGATCAATTTTGAGTTTATCTTGAGATTTTTGAGCCATCTTTATTAAGTTGCAAATACGCCAGTATCTAACTTTATCTTGGAGCATTAATCCAAATTCATCAGCTGCTGGAGTGCAAATCTTGCTAAGAAAGTTGATAGCTCCTTTCGCCCCTTGGTCAACAAAAATTTTAAGTGCTTCTCCGTAAGGCTTGAGGCCTAGAATATCTTTTGATTCAGACATTTCGTGAGGGTGTTAATGTTTGATCGATTAATATATCAAGAAAATTGAGCATTTTTTTGGCTTGTTATCGAAGTGCCTTCCTTGAATGAGAAAGGACCGTTGGTAGCGAGGGGCGAAAACCGGCTCGGTTTTGCGTCTTTAAGGGGAAGCTTCAGGGGGTAAGTGGCAGTAAGTTAGATAGTTGTGCTTAAAGGTGCTAAGGTCACGATTTGGCTAATTTTTCGTGATTTGGGCAAAAAAAAACACCTTACTTTTTCGTAAGGTGTTCTAAATCAGTGATTTAAAAGTGCCCGGAGCCGGAGTCGAATTGCAAACGGCTGTAATGGCTGTTAATAATCAATGTGTTATGTTTTTAGGATTGTTTCAGTATTTATGGTTTTCGGCAAACTTTCGGCAAACTTTTTGTCTGACTAATACGGTAAAAGATATTGATAAATAGTTAGTTAGGGTCAACTAAGTCTTTTTCTGATACTAAAAATGTGTCAGAAAATGAAGAGTGATTATGTTCCCTGCAAAGAGGTGTGATGAATTCTTTTGATGTTGAATTTACATTGAATACATGGCCACCTGCTTCTGCTGGCCAAATGCAGCCTGGGACTCTACATGAAATGTTAGCATTCGTGTTGCCTGATTTTTGTTTCCATAAATCAAGCCAATCTTCATATCCTGCAGGACGAACTCGATTCGAAGTGGATTTCTTATTCTTTACTGTAATCATTTGAAACTCATTTAATGAAAATATGAAAGTGTTGGCACCAGATTAGCTTGGGGGAGTTGGGCTTTTCAAAAAGAATTGGATAAAAAAACCAATTAATGCACCAGTAAGGATAAAAATTAGCTGCCAATGATGTTGATATTTATACCTCCGGTATTCTTTAATAAACATTAGACCCTTTACTGTAGTGTATAATTTAATGTCAGGCACTTTACCGTGTTCCCCAACCGCCTTAAGGAGTCTTTTCGATGATTTTTTATTGATATCACTTTTTGATCTTTGAGCGCTATATGTTGTGCTATTCCAGTGGGTTTTCAAGAATTCGACAGGGTCTTGATTACCTATACTAGAAATTCTGATGTAATCTTCTTGAATAAGTTCGATCAAAGCTCTTCTTATTGTTCCAAGATCTTCATGAAGACCGTGTAAGAATTTATTGGCAACCGTCTCAGAAGTGGATCTATTAAGGCTTTCAAAATGTTGTAGAATCTGTAATCTTAGGTCAGATCTTTTGTGTAGCCATTTTTTCATTAGTCTAAGGCTTCAGGTAAGTTGGGGTTAAAAGGTTTGGTGATTAAGTTAAAGGAATCGTTAAGATACAATAGTTTGAGAATATGGATTGTGAAGAAAATCAAGTAGTTCCTCCAATTCAAAATAAGATAAACCTTAGTTGAATATGTCGTCATGTAGCCTCTTCATTTCCCGTATTTATTGTAAACGGTGCGGGCTGTTATTTGGGATTAAAACTACAACCGAGTTGGGTGAAAACCGGCTCGGTTTTGCATCTTGAAGGGGAAGCTTCAGGGGGTAAGTGGCAGTAAGTTAGATAGTTGTGCTTAAAGGTGCTAAGGTCATGATTTGGCTAACTTTTGGCTAACTTTTCGGGATTTGGGCAAAAAAAAACACCTTACTTTTTCGTAAGGTGTTCTAAATCAAAGATTTAAAAGTGCCCGGAGCCGGAGTCGAACCGGCACGGGTGTTACCCCATTGGTGTTTGAGACCAACGCGTCTACCAATTCCGCCATCCGGGCTTTTCCGATTTAGCGGGCGGCAAATATAAAAACTATTTTAATTGGGAAGGCTTTTTAAATCAGCTCTTTTTCATTGTAGCGATTTACACCCAGGGCAATGATTTTTCGGATTTCTGCTTGCTGCTCCTCGCTAAGCTTCTTTACATGAAAGCAGCTCTTGCCCTTCAACATCTTTTGCAATCCTTCCGAAAGTTGAAAGAGCTCGGGATCGGTGTAGATCGGGAAGAAGTAAAAGCGGATATCCTTGGGCTTGGCGGCAGTAGAGGCGAAATAGTATCCATCTACCTTTTGCTTGCCTTGCATGGTTTCTTTACGACCACAAACCTCCAAGCCTCCCGGGCCTTCTTTGCGCACTCGTAAAGGCGGACATTGTTCCTTGAGGCTTTGCGCTAGGAAGCTTTGAATTTCAGCTAAGTCAGAAAGTTCACTCATGCTTAATCGGTAAATCTTGGATCCGTTTCCATCTGGGTACCGCAATTGCTACAAGTGCGTTTTTCTTCCGAGCCATAATAGTCTTTAAAGCGAGGTAGAAAGTCCTTTTCAATATTGTTGAGGTGGAAATAGGTCTCATGCAATTTGTGATTGCAATTATCACAGAACCACATTAAACCATCCTGATGCTTGCTTTCACGCACGCGCTCAATTACCAAACCTACAGAACCTTCACTACGCATGGGTGAATGTGGCACCTTGGGTGGAAGTAAGAACATGTCTCCTGGCCCCAAATGAATATCAACCGGCTTCCCTTCATCCTGAATGCGAACGGTGATATTGCCTTCTAATTGATAGAAGAGCTCCTCCGTTTCATTATAGTGGTAATCTTTACGGGCATTTGGTCCGCCCACGATCATTACGATATAATCTTCGCCCGCGGGATACAGATTTTTATTACCAACCGGGGGTTTTAATAAGTCCCGGTTTTCATCGATCCACTGCTGAAGATTAAAGGGTTTTGCTACCGCCATGCTTGTCTTGTCTTTGCGACGAAGATAAGAATTTGGCCTACTCTGTGGTTAGTAGTTGGTCGCTGGTAGCTAGTAGTTTGTTGTTGGTGGCTTATTTAAGCCATGGTGAAAAGCATTTTCGCATTTTCACTGAAAAGCTTCACGGCAATCGCTAAGAGGATCACCCCAAAAACCTTGCGAAGGATATTTAATCCGCCTTCTCCTAAAATGCGCTCCAGCCAGGCTGCACTTTTAAGCACGGCATATACCAAAATAGAATTAAGGATAATGGCAACCACAATGTTTTCAGCGGCAAATTCAGCGCGAATAGATACAATGGTAGTCATTACTCCCGCTCCGGCGATCAGGGGGAAAGCCAGGGGAACGATGGATGCTGATTTGGGTTCTTCATCCTTTATAATGGTAATGCCCAGCACCATTTCCAGGGCCAGGATAAGCAGCACCAAGGCTCCTGCAACAGCAAAGGAGTTGATGTCTACCCCGAAGTATTTCAGGATTTGCTCACCAACAAAGAGGAAGAGGATCATAATTGCCGCTGCAACAATGCTCGCCTTCTCACTTTGAATATGCCCTACTTTTTTGCGGAGGGAAATAATGAGGGGGATGCTTCCCATCACGTCGATTACTGCGAACAAGATCAGGGTTGCCGATAAAATTTCCTTAAAACTAAATGACATGGCCTCTTTTTTTTGAGGCCGCGAAATTAGTCTTTCCCTTTGGATTGGGGAACCCCCTCAACAAAAGCTTAATCAAGTAATGATTAACGCATAACTTGTACGTTTACAGCGGATGGGCCTTTAGGGCCTTTCATGGTCTCGAAGCTTACGAGGTTACCCTCTTTCACTTCTTCTTTCAGCTGATTTACGTGCATGAATACGCTTTGTCCGGTTTTCTTATCCTTGATAAAACCGTAACCTTTAGATTCATTGTAAAAGGTAACCGTTCCTTTGCGGAGGCCATCCTCTTCTTCATCTTCACGGGCCCCTTTAGGTACACCAATTTCAATGTTCTTGGCTTTTACCTTTTCGGCGGCCTCTGGTGGGGTGTCGTGGAAATTGCCATAGACGTCCATATAGGTGATGTTGTCACCCTTGTCGCCAGCATTGGCTTTGCGCTCTAAGCGCTTGCGTTCTTTCTCTTCTTTCTTTTTAGCGCGTTTCTTTTCGCGTTCTTTCTTTCCGAAGGTTTCTTGAGATCTTCCCAAATTGATATTTATTTATGATTCTATAAAAGTGTAAGCGATTCCGGTTTTGCCTGCGCGGCCGGTACGACCCACGCGGTGGATATAGCTATCCATGCTGCGAGGGATTTGATAATTGATCACATGTGATACATCATCCACATCAATCCCACGGGCCGCTACATCGGTAGCAATTAAAACCTGCAGCTTGCCGGCTTTAAAGGAGTTTAAGGCCTTTTGACGGTAATTTTGGCTTTTATCACCATGAATTTCATCGGAACGAATATCCGCTTGACGGAGTTTGCGATTGATCTTGCTTACCCAACGCTTGGTCTCGGCAAAGATGATCACCTTATCGAAGCCAGGTCTTTGCAGCATCTCCTTTAAGACCTCTATTTTAACCTGTCCGTCTTTTAAATGGATTAACTCCTGCTGAACATGGTTGTTCGTTAGGTCACCGCTGCTAATTTGCAAGCGTACCGGATCCACGAGAATTTCACTTATACGACGTTCTTGGGCTCGATCCAAGGTGGCAGAGAACAACAAGTTCTGGCGTTCAATCGGCAAGAGGTCAATAATGTGATTGAGGTCGCGCTCAAAGCCCATGTCTAAAAGGCGGTCGAACTCATCAATAACCAACATCTTAATGGAGCGGAAATGCAAGGCATTACGCTGGTGTAAATCTAAAAGTCGACCCGGAGTGGCAACGATCAAATCTTGATTACGAGCCGCTTTACGCAGGTCGGTATTCATATTGGTGCCGCCAATAAAAACAGCACTATATAATTTAAGTCCTTTACTTAAGCTGCGGTATTCTTCTTCAATTTGTACTGCAAGCTCACGGGTAGGGGCTAAGATTAAGGCTTGGTGTTTACCTTGAATCTGTCTTTGTAATAAGGGTAATAAAAAGGCTGCCGTTTTACCACTACCGGTTTTGGCAATCCCTAAAAGATCACGACCCGCTAATAGGGGTTCCAAACTTTTTTCTTGAATTTCAGTGGGCTTTTCATAGCCTTTAGCGGCCAGTAATTCCTTTAATTTAGGATGGAGGGCGCTGTCTTGATATTCGAAGCTGGCTTCAAAGTGACGTTCTTCACGGGGCTCAGCCTGGTTTAATAAATCCTGCGGCTTAATGCTGCTAGGATTCTTAGGCTTGCCTTGCGGTCGACGTCTTCCTTTAGGTTTGCCAGTATGTTGAGATTTAGGCTTTCCCGGTCTACGGGATGGAGCCGTTGTTTTTCTATTCATAAATAAGATACTAAAACCCAGTCTTTAGCTCGCGGAGAAGGCAATAGGCGAAAGACTTCAGCAATTGAAGCTGAAGATATATTTTCGGATATGGGACTAAAGGCAGTGGTGTTGATGTGCGACTTAATTTAGAGTCAATTGTTTATACGGGGCCAGGGGTTCCTAGCCTAATCACTTAAGAAAACAATTGCTTGTCGCTAAGAATTGAGCGGCAAAGATAACTAATATTTAGAATTCTGTTTTCATAGGCCACCCAGCTATTCTATCTTTCTGGGCGTTAAACTTGTAAATCCTCCCCTATGAAGCAATTTCTATTCGCTGTTATGCTCTTTTTCTCAGGTCTGGCTCAGGCTCAATATCTCAAGTTTTCGGACAATAGTAATGAGTGGTATGTTAATCACTATCCCACTTTCGGGATACATGGAACCAATGCCTATGTCTGTCGATTGGATACCGTCATCGGATCAGTGCGGCATTCCCGCTTTATTCGGATAAATTTAAGTGGTCAAGCTTTAGATACCCTTGCTTGGGTGCTTGAAGATACTCTTGCTCAAACCTTAAGTTTTGATTTTCCGGTAGGTGGTCCGGTGGATTACAGTATCGATTTTACCTGGCAGCAAGGCGATACCTTTTCTATATCAGCCTTTTCAGGGGGAATGCAGCAAATGAAAGTGGACACGGTTTACCAGGCACAGTATTATAGTAATGGCCCCCTTCGTAAAACTTTGTGGATAAGCGCTACCGATCCTAGCTGTACCTGGACTACCGCGGTGGTAGAGGGTTTAGGACCTATGACTTCACCTATTTGGGCTTTTGAAGATTGCCAGATTATAAGCGAAGTGGGATATGAGTTGCGTTGCAAATTAGAGCAAGGTCAAAGGGTTTATGGTGCGCCAGGAGAGTGCTATATATTATCTGAATCTGAAATGGAGATCCAATCCTTAAGTCTCTATCCCAACCCAACGCGGAATGACTTGCATATTGACGGTCTGGATAAGCCTCGCGATTATACATTATATAATAGTCAGGGAGCTTTGCTTTTAAAGGGGCGGCTTTCGCCGAATAGGCCTTTAACTATTAGTGTGCTTCCTAACGGAGTGTATACCTTATCGATAGAAGGTATCGAAGAGCGACTGTCTTTTTGCAAGCAATAATGATGCGGAGAGCCGTACTTTTGCCCCATGATTTCACATGGTAATACCCTGCTCTCCGAAGAATTGCTTTCGGAACAATTTGTTTGTGACTTGCTAAAGTGCAAAGGTGCCTGCTGCGTAGAAGGCGATGCCGGTGCACCTTTAGAGCCTGAGGAGGTAGACATCCTTAAAAAGGAATATTCCAATTTTGAAAGCTATCTGCGCCCTGAAGGACGAGTAGCAGTTGCGGAGCAAGGTACTCATGTGATTGACCCCATGGACGACGAACCCGTTACTCCTTTGGTAAATGGTGCCGAATGTGCCTATGTAGTTTTCGATGAGAAAGGAACCACGCTCTGTGGAATTGAAAAAGCTTGGCGCGATGGAAAGACTTCCTTCCGCAAACCTGTTTCCTGTCATTTATATCCCATCCGAATTCAACGATACAAATCCTTCGATGCGGTGAATTATCATCAATGGCAAATTTGTGCTCCGGCCTGCGACTTAGGTAAGGAGTTGAAAGTGCCTGTGTTCCGCTTTGCCAAAGACGCTTTGATCCGTAAATACGGGGAAAAATGGTATCAAGACTTAGAAAATTTAGCGGAGGAGTGGGAGCAGTGCTAAGGCCTTGAAGCCCAGTGGTTAGCTTTTAAATTTCTGATAATCAGCGTTTTGTATTCTTGTTTCTAAAAATCCGCCTTCATATTGTTATGCAGTTGTTAACAATTAGTGTGGATTATTTTTGGGAAAATCGCAGAAAATGGAGTTGGAAATTTTTTAACTCCCGCCAATCCTGCCTTTGCGGATTTTGCGCTCTTAACCTTGTGTTAATAAATGCGGCTAAATGTGAAAAAGTAGCCGTTGTGATCCCTTGACCCATTAGCCATATTTGTATAGCAAGCTATTCTACCTAAAGAGTTTGTAATCTCTACTCACCGTTCGAATTTGTTGAAATTCAATGAGATAACATTTTTTCTCTAGGCCTTATAGCCCCTGAAACAGGCGTTTAACACAGAAAACAGCGAATACATGTCGGCATTGGAACCCATTTTAGCAGAAAATAAAAACCGCTTCGTATTATTCCCCATCGAGCATCATGATATCTGGGAATGGTATAAGAAGCAAGAAGCGAGTTTCTGGACTGCGGAAGAAATCGATTTACAACAAGATGTAACCGATTGGGCGACCAAGCTTAATGATGATGAGCGTTATTTTATTAAACATATCCTGGCCTTTTTTGCAGCCTCCGATGGTATTGTAAATGAAAACCTCGCTGAGAACTTTGTGAACGAGGTGCAATACACCGAGGCGAAGTTCTTCTACGGTTTCCAAATTATGATGGAGAACATCCACAGTGAAACCTACAGCTTATTAATTGATACCTATATAAAGGACAAAGAGGATCGCAATCGTTTATTCCGCGCTATCGAAAACTTCGATGCCATTAAGCGTAAAGCGGATTGGGCCTTGAAATGGATTGAGAGCGATTCTTTTGCAGAACGCCTAATCGCCTTTGCTGCCGTAGAAGGAATTTTCTTCTCGGGTGCTTTCTGCTCTATTTTCTGGTTGAAGAAACGTGGCTTGATGCCCGGCTTAACCTTCTCTAATGAGCTTATTTCTCGGGATGAGGGTATGCACTGTGATTTTGCCGTGCACCTGCATAATAATCACCTGATCAATAAAGTACCCGAAGAGCGCATCAAAGAAATCATTGTGAACGCTTTAGATATTGAGCGCGAGTTCATCACCGAGTCTTTACCCGTTAACCTTATTGGTATGAACTCCAAATTGATGACTCAGTACCTCGAGTTTGTAGCCGATCGTCTTTTAGTGGAACTGAACTGCGAGAAGGTTTACAATGTGGATAATCCCTTCGACTTTATGGAAATGATCAGCCTGCAAGGAAAAACCAATTTCTTCGAAAAGCGCGTTGCCGAGTATCAGAAAAGCGGCGTAGTGCAGGGAAGTCAGTCGAACGCAATTTCTTTCGACGCAGATTTTTAATAAGACCGATAAACACCTAATGATATCGCTTCGGGAAAAGAAGCAACCACCAAAATTCAGAATATGTACGTACTAAAAAGAGATGGCCGCAAAGAGGCTGTGAAGTTTGACAAAATCACAGCCAGGATACAGAAATTATGCTACGGTTTAAGTGAGTTGGTAGATCCAACCAGCGTAGCCATGAAAGTGATTGAAGGAATCTACGAAGGAGTAACTACCTCCGAACTGGATAGCCTTGCGGCTGAGGTGGCAGCGAGTATGACCACTCGTCACCCTGATTATGCACAATTAGCAGCGCGTATCGCGGTAAGCAATTTGCATAAAAATACCACTAAGTCTTTCAGTGAAACCATGCGTGATCTGTACGACTATGTGAATCCTAAAACTGGAAAGCACGCACCTCTTATCTCTAAGGAAGTAATTGAGATTATCGAGAAGAATGCAGAAATGCTGGATTCTACTTTAATCTACGATCGCGACTTTGGTTACGATTACTTCGGTTTTAAAACTTTAGAGCGCTCCTATCTTCTCCGCATGAGCGGTAAAATTGCCGAGCGTCCTCAGCATATGTTAATGCGGGTGGCTATCGGTATCCACTTTGAAGATTTGGATGCAGTGATTGAGACTTATGATTTGATGAGTAAGAAATACTTTACTCATGCTACGCCAACTCTATTCAATAGTGGTACGCCTAAACCTCAAATGAGTAGCTGCTTCTTGCTGTCTATGAAAGACGACAGTATTGATGGTATCTACGATTCATTGAAGCAATCGGCGCGCATTAGCCAAAGTGCAGGTGGTATTGGCTTAAGCATTCACAATGTACGTGCAACCGGTTCTTATATCCGCGGAACAAATGGTACTTCCAATGGTATTGTACCTATGCTGCGTGTGTTTAACGACACCGCTCGTTATGTAGATCAAGGTGGTGGTAAGCGTAAGGGATCCTTCGCTATTTATGTGGAGCCCTGGCATGCGGATATCTTCGATTTCCTTGATTTGAAAAAGAACCACGGTAAAGAAGAATTACGTGCCCGTGATTTATTCTATGCTCTGTGGATTCCAGATCTGTTTATGGAAAGAGTAAAAGCGGATGCCGAATGGACTTTGATGTGTCCTAATGAGTGCCCGGGCTTATTCGACGTACACAGCGAGGAGTTCAATAAGAAATATTTGGAGTACGAAAAGGCCGGTAAAGGTCGTCGTACCATTAAAGCTCGCGAATTATGGGGTAAGATTCTGGAATCTCAAATTGAGACCGGAACGCCTTATATGCTTTATAAAGATGCAGCCAACTCTAAGAGTAACCAGCAGAACTTGGGAACTATTCGTTCTTCTAACCTTTGTACTGAGATTATCGAGTACACCAGCGAGGATGAGGTAGCGGTATGTAACCTTGCTTCTTTAGCGCTGCCTATGTTTGTGGATGGCGATAAGTTCGATCACCAGAAATTATATGAGGTAACCTATAAGGTAACCAAGAACTTGAACCGTATTATCGACCGTAACTACTATCCGGTACCAGAGGCGCGCAATTCAAACATGCGTCACCGTCCGGTAGGTTTAGGAGTACAAGGTTTAGCTGATACCTTCATTAAACTGCGTTTACCCTTTACCTCAGAAGAGGCGAAGAGCTTAAACAAGGACATCTTCGAAACCATTTACTTCGCTTCATTAGTAGCAAGTAAGGATGAGGCCATTAAAGATGGTGCTTACGAAAGCTACGAAGGATCACCTATCAGCCAAGGTAAATTCCAGTTTAACCTTTGGGGTGTAGAAGAGCAAAAATTGAGCGGTCGTTGGGATTGGTCAGCTCTTCGCAAAGAGATCAAAAACCATGGTGTGCGTAATAGCTTATTATTAGCGCCCATGCCAACTGCATCTACCAGCCAGATTTTAGGAAATAATGAGTGCTTTGAGCCTTATACTTCCAATATCTATACGCGTCGGGTATTAAGTGGTGAGTTTATCGTAGTAAACAAACACTTGTTACTGGATTTAGTAAATCTAGGCTTGTGGAATGAGGAATTGAAAAACGAGATTATCCGTAATAATGGATCTATCCAAGATATCGATGTGATTCCTCAAAACATTAAAGAACTCTACAAAACCGTTTGGGAGCTCAGTATGCGTGATATTATCGATATGAGTGCCGAGCGTGGTTACTTTATTGATCAGTCTCAGTCCTTGAACTTATTCATGGAAGGAGCCAATATCGCGAAGCTGACTTCTATGCACTTTTATGCATGGGAAAAAGGCCTCAAGACCGGAATGTATTACTTACGTACCAAAGCGGCTTCAGACGCCATTAAATTCACCGTACAAAAGCAAACCAAATCAGAGGTTGAGCCTGTGGTAAACAGCAAGCAAACTGAGAAGATTGCCAGCGGTGATAAAATGAAAGAGATGAAGGCCAATATGGAGAAGGCAGCTGCCGTAGGTGAAATCCGTGCTTCAGAACTCGCCAAAGCGATTAAAGAGCAAAGTGAAATGACCCCAGAAGAGCAGTTAAGCTGCAGTCTCGACAATCCAGATGATTGTATCGCCTGCGGATCTTAGTTCCTTTCTTTAGATATAGTGGAAAAGTCGGTACTTTGTGCCGACTTTTTTTATGTTTCGTATACTACTATTTATAGCATTAAGCATTTCACTGCAAGCGCAGGAAATGACAGGAGAGCAGGCCATTAGCAAAGTGTTTAAAGTGCTAAATGGAGAGGAGGTGAAAATCCCTGATCCAGGCAAGCGAGAGGCGCTCTTACAAAGTGGTGCCTGGGAGGCTTTGGCTTATATAGATGTTCGTTTGACATTTCAAGCCAGTGAAGAGGATCTCCAAGAAGCGGTGCCCGATTACTATCGTTTTAAAGCGGAGGATTTGATATTTAAGCTCATCAACCCGGAAGATCATAATCAATACGGTTATGAGGGCAAGCTAAAATACCGTTGGGAGAAGGATACCTTGCTGGTTCTTTCGGCCGATGGTCGGGAAGTAAAAGATCGCTGGCAATTATTGTATTTGGATGAGAATTACCTGGCATTAAAAATGGATGCTTTAAGGGTGTTTTTTGCCCATACCGCTACCCAAGAAAACTAAATTGAAAAATTAGATAACAGGCAAAAATGACGGCAGAAAGACAGAATTTAGAGATTGCCAAGCTGCAGAAAGAAGTGGAAACCTACCTCAGTTTAGGGAGTACTCAAATGATATTCGATTATCGCGAAACGGGTCAGGGAATTCGTTTGGATGTGATTACCGTGAACCCTCGTCATAATCAATCTTTTCTTTTTCACCATAGCACAGGCTATGATCGAATAGATGCTCTAAAACAGATTCATACTTATGTAAAGGATCATTATGAGCGTCAGAATTCCTATACCGTACAATGGAGTGCCAAGGGTGATAATGAGTTGCACACCTCTTATTTTCGTGCTAAGGATATTCCCGAGGCCTTAGATAAGTTAAACTTTGGCAGAGACCCCAATAGTTTAACCATCTTCAGCGTTGTATTAAACCCCATTAGCTAAGCCCTGAAATTTTGTAACTTCGACGGAAACAGGGTTAAAAATTTAGGGAGATTATGGAAAAACAACGACGAAGTGACGTACGGCAAAGGGCCAGACAAATCAGAAAAGCCCAGAAAGCAAATCTAAGTACCAAGGATTACTTGCAAAGGGCCTTGGTGGTGCTTATCATTTTAATCATTCTTGCTGCGGCACTATTTATTTACGAGAACTTAACCTAGGGGCATTAGCTTTAAATCGCTGTTAGGGCCTTTTTAAGAAATGTAGAATTTACACTTTTTCCTTTGGATTTAGCTGATTTTTAGTATATTCGAGTACTAACTAAACAGGGAAAGCTATGGAAGAAGTTACTAGAAAACGTTCTGACATGGCTCAACGAGTGGGAATTGTATTAATCATTGTGGCCATTGTTGCCGTAGCACTTTCGATCACATAAAAGGATTGGTCATTTCTATTTTGCTCTTGAGCTGATCGATTCGGGTTTTAATCCGAATGAAAAATTTATTCCTCTCTTTTTCAGAAATATTGCTGATAAGAGAGGATTTTTCTTTTTGACCATTCAAGTAAAGAGACATGCTTTCGGTAAGCAAGGGGTCATTAGTGTTTAAATAATTAAGACCCGCATAAGGAACGAAATAGAGTTTCTTGTTTTGATCCAATTCAGCCAGGATATGATTATCCATGATTAAGATTTCATGGTAATACATTTTGTACTCTGCAGCACTGAATTCTTCTGCATTACTGTGATGGGCTTTTTTACCGCGTAAGGCCTGGCGGTAAATCAACTTCATCATATCCTGATATTCATCACAAATGGCGATGGCCTCTTCCTTAGAGTTTAAGAGACCGGCTTCGTAATAGTATTCCAATTGATTGAGCAGGCTGAGGATGGTGGTATCGTTCCAAATCTCAACACTGTTGATTTTGGAATAGGCTTCCCAGAGGTCCTCCCCTAACTTAAGTAGATCCTTGGGGATCATATTAACCTCGTATTGGAAACTATCCAGTCGATCTACTCCATAGATAGACTTCAGCCAAACAAACATTTTAAAGGCACTTAGGCGAGGATAGCGGAATTGATAATAGATCGGGATATCCTTGGCCTGATATATTAACTGATGTGACTTATAGTTCTTAATACTGTGTAATTGTACTAAGCTATTTTGGAGATAATTCCGGAAATCATCCAAACTGCGAATAAAAGAACCCTTTTGGAAAACTACCGATTGATCACTTTGTCCAATCAAGTGATTTAATGGAATGCTGAAATGCCTGGCGATAACCACGGTGTCATTTAAGCTTAGGTCGGTAGTTCCACGAATTCTCCGGTAGGCTGAGTCCCGACTGCAGTGTAAAAGGTCGGTGATTACATCTACCAGGATTTCATGATCGCTAACGCGCTCACGTACCATATTGAAAAATAGGCGCTGGAAATTGTTTGGGTTCTTCATACTCTGCAGGGGTAAAATTATTATAAATCCTTGTTTCTGCGGAATTAAGAAGTATTCATATATGACAAAGCTGTATTAATTCGCGACAAAGTGCAGCTTAAATCCTGAAAAATGCAGTTTCTGCCCTCTTGTAGAAATTGCAGTTGCAGTTTTTGCCAAAGCCATTAATCAATAAAGAGTAAACTAGAGACGGAAATCAGCCTACGGATAAATGCTTATCTTAGAGCAGGGTGGGAGCTGATCAAATTAGTGGAGATGGCGGAACAGAAGACCTACAAAAGCTTAAAGGAGTTTTATCCTTTTTACCTTTCAGAACATCAGGATAGCACCTGTCGAATATTGCATTTCATAGGCACCGGATTGGTGCTACTTAGTTTTTTATCCTTTTTAGTGACTTTCAATTTCTGGTTTTTAGGCATTATTCCCTTTTTGGGATATGGCTTTGCTTGGGTGGGGCATTTCTTTTTCGAGCAGAATAAACCCGCGACTTTCCAATACCCAGCCTACAGTTTGGCTAGTGATTTTATAATGTTTTGGGATTTACTCCGTGGTAAAGAGTCATTCCATCCGAAGAAATAATCTCGATGTGGGACAATTTGGAAATATATTCCCGAAATGGGAATACAAACAAATAATTGAAAAACTTAATCACTTGTAAATCAGAAATATAGTAACTTGGCACCTTCTCTGTTAATTAATGGCATGTCTAAAAACCCCTAATGATGAAATTAGTAGCCAAAACTTCAATACTAATCGCAACTGCCCTCTTTTTCACGGCCTGTGAAAAGGATAATAATACGGATTCAGGTCCAACAGCTGTGAATCAAAGCAGCTCTACTTTGGATCTTAAAATTCCGGCCGGTTTCAATTTTGAGACTACCGAAAGTGTAAATCTTGATCTGAATATCGATCAGGCTCCTTTAAATGCCAGATACTTATTAAAGGTTTATACCGAGAATCCTTCAGTAGTAGCTTCTCCTATTTACCAAGCTTTCATTTCGAATGGTGCAAGCTTAAATACGGCTGTTACCATTCCTTCCGGATTACAGCAATTGTATTTGGTAATGCAAGCTCCAGATGGTTCAAGCTTCTTAACCATCGTTCCAAAGGCTAAGAATATTGCCCACACTTTCTATCGTTCCAAGAATAAAGCTCAAGTAGAGAGCTTCGGTAGTCCTGATTGTGTGAGTGGATGTGATCATTCTCTAACTCACAATAACTGGTGGGAAGCCAATATCGAAGATGATGTTTACTGCGTAACCGGTAGCTATAATGGCAACGGCGGTATTACCGTAAAAAATGGTGCTATCCTACGTCTTTGTGGTAGTGGTTCCATTCCGAACCTTACTTTGAATAAAGGACAAATTCAAATTGTTGCCGGTGCCAATGTAACCGTGAACAACTTCAACATCAATTCAAACAGCGATAATGAATTAGTAGTTTATCAGGGTGCAACCCTAACTATCACCAACTGGTTTTCGCCCAATGCTGATGTAGTAAACTACGGTACTATGAATGTTGCTGCTCTGAACCTGAACTCAGAAGCCAATCTTGAAAACCACGGTGACTTTACCGTTACTACCACTAACTACTGCTCATTTAATGGAGATGTAGATAACTATGGAACTTTAATCGTTTCTGGAAATGCTTCTATCAACAGCGGTTCCAAATTTGAGAACTATTGTGGTTTATACTTTAATGGAGACTTGCAGCATAATGGAGAGATTAAATGTTTCTCTTATACTAAGGTTGGTGGCAAGTGGACCATCAATGGTGGAGCTAAGCACGAAATGAAAGATGGTGCTATGGCCGTATGTGAGGATCTTATGCTGAACGGAAAAATCGAAGGAAAAGGAAGTACTTCTCTCTTCAAGGTAAATGATCGCTCGGATGCCAACTCTGGTGCCGAAATCAAGAAAAACCTTCAGTTCTGTGATATGAACGGGATTGAGAATATCGCTAGCAGCATCTTTAAGGATGGCGCTGTTGAAGGTTGTAGCTTGGTAATTCCTAGTGGTTCTTGTAATCCAGAAGGAAACGGTCAACCACAAATTGCTGATGCCGATAATGATGGTGTTGCTGATGAATTGGATGCTTATCCAAATGATGCCAGTCGCGCAGCCAACTCTTACTTCCCATCTGAGAATTCTTATGGTACGGTTGCTTATGAAGATTTATGGCCAGCTTTCGGTGACTATGATTTTAATGACTTAGTAGTGGATTACCGTTATCAGCAAGTTTTAAATGCGAATAATGAAGTGGTTGATTTGAAAGCTCGCTTTGTATCTCGCGCCATGGGTGGTTCTTTGGATAATGGCTTCGGTATTGCTTTAGATGTAGCTCCAAGCGCAATTAGCTCTGTAAGTGGAACTCGTTACTTTAACAATGTGGTGTCTACCAATGCAAATGGAACGGAAAGCGGTCAGTCTAATGCGGTAATCATTGTATATGATGATGCTTCTCAAGTACTTGTAAATACCACCGGTCAGGCATTTGTGAATACCGTTAGTGGTAACCCAACTGTAGCGCCTGATACTACTGATATTACCATCAACTTTAGCAGTGCTCAAACTGCTGCTTCTTTAGGAACTGCTCCTTACAATCCTTTCATCTTCGTAGATCAGACTCGTGGTCGTGAGGTGCACCTTGCCGGTGAAGCGCCAACTGATTTAGCAGATGCTAGCTTGTTCGGTACCCTTGATGATGATACCGATCCTAATAGTGCAGATGATACTTATAAGAGTGCCAACAACTTACCTTGGGCTATCCACGTAGTAGGTGGTTTTAATTACCCCGAAGAGCGAGTAGATATCTCTCAAGCCTATAATTACTTCAGTGTTTGGGCGCAATCAGGTGGTTCTTCTTATACTACCTGGTACGATGATCAACCTGGATACATCAATCCTTCTGATCTCTATCAATAGAATTAGAAAAGACATTGGATTCAAATAAAAAGCCCCGCTGGAAACAGCGGGGCTTTTTTGTGCTTGATAAAAGCAAATCTTATTTAAAAGCAGGGATGCCTGTTACATCCATACCGGTAATTAAGAGGTGAATGTCATGAGTTCCCTCATAAGTAACTACTGATTCGAGGTTCATCATGTGGCGCATAATGCTGTAATCACCAGTAATTCCCATGCCGCCTAACATCTGACGCGCTTCACGGGCAATTTTTAAGGCGATTTCTACGCTGTTACGCTTAGCCATGCTGATCTGCGCGCTGGTGGCTTTGCCCTCATTTTTAAGGGTTCCCAAGCGCCAAACCATTAATTGTGCTTTGGTGATTTCGGTAATCATCTCCGCCAATTTCTTTTGTTGCAATTGGAAGCCAGCAATCGGGCGATCAAACTGAATACGCTCTTTGGCATAGCGCAAGGCAGTGTCATAGCAATCCATAGCTGCACCTAAAGCACCCCAGGCGATACCATAACGCGCACTATCGAGGCAGCTCAATGGAGCACCTAAGCCACTGCGACCAGGTAAAATATTTTCTTTAGGAACCTTAACATTATCGAATACCAGTTCACCGGTAGCGCTGGCACGTAAACTCCATTTGTTATGAGTTTCGGGAGTGGTAAAACCTTCCATTCCGCGCTCCACGATTAAACCGTGAATTCGACCTGCTTCATCTTTAGCCCATACTACAGCTACATCAGCATAAGGAGCATTGGAAATCCACATTTTGGCACCATTCAGTAAATAGTGATCACCCATATCTTTAAAGTTGGTGATCATGCCACTTGGATTAGATCCAAAGTTGGGCTCGGTTAAACCGAAAGAACCTAAAAACTCACCGCTGGCCAATTTGGGAAGAAACTTGCGTTTTTGCTCCTCACTACCATAGGCATAAATAGGGTACATCACTAAGGAAGATTGAACGGAGCAAGTAGAGCGAACTCCAGAATCACCACGCTCAATTTCCTGCATCATTAAACCGTAGGAAATTTGATCTAAACCGGCACCACCATATTCCTCAGGGATATAGGGTCCAAAGGCGCCAATTTCGGCTAATCCTTTAATCAATTGCGTAGGGAATGCTGCTTTTTGAGCAAAGTCCTCGATGATAGGGCTTACTTCTTTTTTTACCCAATCGCGGGTAGCAGCTCTTACTAATTTATGCTCTTCCGACAGAAGATCATCTACGCCATAGTAGTCAGGCGACTCGAATAAATCACTAGCCATGAAATCAATTTTGAGCAAAAATAGGTATCCCGCTAAGAGAAATAAGCATATTTTTAGAACAAAATCTCTATAGTATGAAGAAAAAATACGCAGTATTACTCACTTTAGGACTAAGCGTTTTTGTTGCGCATCAGGCCTATACCAATGCGGGTGGGGCGCCATCCGGAAACAGTGGATCGCCCGCTAGTAACAATAATACCTGTGCCCGTGCCGGTTGCCATAGTGGTCCAGCCGCTGCAGGTCAAAGTATTAGTATTAGCACTGATATCCCCACCGCTGGATTTAAAGAAGACTCTATTTATCAAATTAGCATTACCGCCGATAATAATGCAGCAAGCTCAGATCGAATGGGCTTTATGGCTAGTGTAGAATCAACCTCTGGTCATGAAGGAAGCATTAGTATTACCGACGCTGCCCGTACCAAAAAAGCGGGAAGTTATATTACTCATACCAGTTCCGGAATCAGCGGAAGCGCAGGTACTAATACCTGGTCATTTGATTGGAATGCCGGTCAGGCTCCAGATCAAACTACCGTTTATGTTGCGGTTAATTTCACCAATTTTAATGGAAGTACTTCCGGTGATGTGATTGTAACGCAAAGCTTGAGTTTGGATAAAAACTTAGGTATTGGACAAGAGGAATTGGCAGTTCAAAAATTGGCGGCCTATCCTAATCCTGCTCAAAATGAAATCACCCTGGCTTCCGGTCAAGTATTGGAAGCACCATTCATGGCTATTGCCGCAGATGGTAAAATGGTGGAGCTTCAAGCGGAAGCCGATAACAATCAGCACGTGCGCTTAGATTTAAGTGAGCTACCAGCAGGTTTGTACATGATCCGCGATGCCCAGGGTCATCAAGTGCAAATCTCCAAGCTTTAAAAGTATCTTTGTCCCGTGGGGACAGCATTAAGTCACAGAGCCAGCGATTGGATCTTGATCATAAGTTTAGCGGCCGGAACCCTTGTGGTTCTGGCTCGCTATTTTAATGCTATGCGGGTAAATCAATTATTGCGCTTTCCCTGGCAATCGCAGGCCGATGAATTCAGCTTACAGTTTAATACTGGAAAGGTGGGGCTCAATGCCGATCGCCTGCTAATCATCAGTGCCTGGATATTTTTTCCCCTTCTAATTACCGCTCTGAAAATGAAGGGCGAAAGTGCGGCCATTCTCAATTACGATTGGGCGAGCTATTTCCGGATTTTATTGATTTCGGGCCTCTATCTGATCTTAAAATTATTGGTCGCCAGTGCAGTGGGTTATGCTTTTGAAAGAGAGGAAGAGATGTTTAAAGGGCAGAACCTGGCTCTGGCACATTTTACCTGGTTGGCCTTGGTGGGTGGGGCCCTTGCCTTTGTACTTTACTTTTTACCCTTAGGTTCTTGGCAGTTTTACCTTCTCCTTCTGCCGCTGGTCTTGGTTGGACTTATTTTCCTGATTCGTAGTGTACTTTATTGTCTGCGCATAGGCTTTAATACAAGCTATATTATTTTATACCTTTGCGCGCTGGAAATAATACCCTTGTTTTTCCTGTATAGCTTAGTTTGAAAGTCATCTAAGCTCTTAATATTCAAGGGTTAATAAAATTAGCTGCGCTGTGAAGGTAAAATCCATTCTGGTATCCCAACCCGAGCCTCAAACCGAAAACTCACCTTATTTCGACTTGGCGAATAAGTACAAGTTAAAGGTTGACTTTATTCCTTTCATTCACGTGGCAGGAGTTGATGTAGCTGAAGTCCGAAAGCAGAAAATCAATCTGGCCAATCATACGGCGGTAATCCTTACCAGTCGTAATGCCGTAGATCATTTTTTCCGTATTGCAGAAGAGATGCGCTACACTGTACCTAATGATTTGAAATACTTCTGTACTAGTGAAGCGATTGCCTACTATTTGCAGAAATACGTGGTTTACCGCAAGCGTAAGATTTACTTTGGTCAAAGTAAGTTTCAAGATCTCGTGCCTTTATTCAAAAAGCACAAGACCGAGAAATACCTTTTACCCACTTCCGATATTTTAAAACCTCAGGTTCCAGAAACCTTGGCTGAGTGCGGAGTAGATTATACTCGCGCCGTTCTGTACAATACCGTGAGTAGCGATTTGTCGCATTTGGCGGATGTGAAGTACGATATCCTGGTGTTCTTTAGTCCTTCAGGAATCAAGTCTCTTTTTGAGAACTTCCCTGATTTTGAGCAAGGCAATACCCGCATTGCTGGCTTTGGAAATACTACCCATAAGGCAATTGAGGAAGCAGGCTTAACGGTGAATATCAAAGCTCCATCGCCTAAATTGCCATCCATGACAATGGCGATTGAGCACTACATCAAAGAGATGAACAAGAAATAAGGCATTTTTATACCTTCAAGGCCGTCTCGGAATACCCAGGCGGCCTTTTTTGTTTATGGACCAAAGCTTTCCCCAAAATGAACGGCTGAAAAGCCCGCAGCGCATTTCCGAAATCTATACTTCGGGGACTAAGCTGAAGCATTCTTTCTTTTTACTCTTCTATTTAGCTGGGGAAGAGGAGCAAAGCCGCATTGCCTTTGCAGTGCCGAAGCGAAAAATCGCCTCTGCTGTAGGTCGAAATCGCATCAAGCGAAAGCTGAGAGAAATTTACCGCCTCCATAAAGAGGCCCTTCCCCAAGAGGCGCCGCAGGATTTTATTTTACTCTATCTGGGAGCAGCGGATGCCGACTATCAAAAGTTGGAAAAAGCCTACCTTAAACTCTGGGAGAAATGGCACAATGCGCCTAAGGTGTAGCCGTTTTACCTAAATTAGCAATCTTAGATTTCCCGCATGAAGAAATTGTACCGAAAGTCAGGTCGTTGGTTTGGGCTTTTGCTATTGCTGAGCTTCTCCTTCGCCTATCGGCCGGATTATTTTGAAATCAGTAAGCAGCTCGATATTTACACCAGTGTTTTTAAAGAGGTGAGCCTTTATTATGTGGATGATACTGATCCCGAAGAGCTTACCCAAAAGGCACTAAACTCCATGCTTTCGAGCCTGGACCCCTATACCAATTACATTCCCGAAGAAGCGGTGGAGGATTTTAAAATTCGCCAAACCGGGAATTATGGAGGTATTGGTGCATCGGTTGGGAATTATGAAGGTCAGATGTTGGTGACCACTATTTACCAGGGTTTTGGAGCGGATAAGGCGGGTCTTAAAGCCGGTGATATTATTCTGGAAGTAGATGGTGAGGATGTGGAAGATCGCAGTGAAGAGGCCTTGTCTGAAATGCTGAAAGGAGCTCCGGGGACCAAAACAAAGGTCTTAATTAAAAGAGGCGATAAAAATTTGAACCTCGAAATTGAACGCGAGGAAGTTCATCTAAAAGCAGTTCCTTTTGCCGGTCGGGTAAAGGATGGCTATGCCTATATCTACTTAAATAGCTTTACCCAAAATTGCAGCGCTGAAGTATTAAAGGCCTGGCAAGAATTAAAGGCGCAAGGTCCTTTGAAAGGTCTCATTCTCGATTTGAGAAATAATCCTGGAGGTCTTTTAAATGAGGCCATTGCCCTTACCAATTTGTTTATCCCAAAAGATAAGCCGGTGGTTTTAACCAAAGGAAAATTGGAAGAATGGCAAAAGACTTATAAAACGCCCAAACAAGCTTTTGATAAGGATTTGCCGGTAGCGGTTCTCATTAATTCCGGTAGTGCTTCGGCCTCTGAAATTGTAGCCGGAACTTTACAGGATTATGATCGCGGCATTATTGTAGGTCGTCGTTCTTTTGGTAAAGGTCTGGTGCAAGAATCCCGGATGTTGCCCTATGGAGCCCAACTAAAGGTGACCATCGCCAAGTATTATACCCCCAGTGGTCGTTTGATTCAAGCGATTGATTATGCGGAGCGCGCTGAAGATGGTTCCGTAGTAAAGATTCCTGATTCCTTGCGAAGTGAGTTTAAAACGCAAAATGGACGGACCGTTTTAGACGGTGGTGGGATAGACCCCGATATTGAAACTCCTAGTGAGGAAGCCAGCGATTTAATAGTGGCTCTGTTTCAACAGATGCATTTCTTTGATTTCGCTACAGATTACTATCGTAGTCATCCGGAAATTGCCCCCGCCTCTGACTTTAAAGCAGATGATGCTTTATTCCGTGAATTTGAAGCTTGGCTCAAAACGCGCGACTTTAAGTTTGACACCCATACCGGTAGGATTTTAAAACGCTTGCAGAAGGCCACAGAACAAGATGGTTTTGATGGCGCTTTGGCTTCGCAAATGCAGAGTCTGGAAAGTGCTTACGAAAAGGAAAAGGCCCAGGAATTAGAGCGAAATAAGACCGTGGTATTGGAGCTTTTGCAAGAAGAGATAGTAGCACGATATTATTACGATAGTGGTAGATTGGCCAATGCCTTGGGTCATGATAAAGACATTGCAACTGCCTTGGAGTACCTTGCTAATCCTGAAAAGTACCAAGCTATTTTAAAGCCTTAAAATGCCTCAGCTTTCCCGCTATTGGTCCTTTCTGTTTTTTGCCAGTTTGGGGTATTATACCCTGCTTTTACCTTGGCAAGTGCAGTGGCTGCCAGTAACTTTGGGAATTATGCTGAGTGGTTTGTTTTGGCTCTTAAGTGCCGACTTCCGCTCTAAGCTTCAAAACCTATCCGGTAATAAATACGCTGCATTTCTTTTTGCCAGTTTTCTGATTGTAGTCCTGGGCTCCATGCATTCGGCAGAACAAGAGCAAGCCTCCAAAGAAGTATTTTCGAAACTGCCATTTTTAGTTTGGCCCTTGATGCTGGGGAGTGTAAAAGCTCTGGAGAAAAACCGCATGGAGCAGATCCTGCGCATTTTTGTGCTCTCCACCGCAGTATTGGTTTTAGTTTCTTTCGGATACGCCTTTTATCGCTATCAACAGTTTTCGGATCCGGTGGTCTTTTATTTCGCAGATTTACTGATCCTCACTAAGGTGCCGCCGCATTATTTAGGCATGTATGTAACCTTTGCCTATGCGCTTTTAATGTATCGTCTGATCCGCGGAACCCCACTTCTACCCAAAATTTGGCTTAATGCCTTCATCCTTTGTTTGTTTATTCTGGCGATTATTTTCATTTGGGTTCGGATGCAATATTTGCTCTTTATCCTGGTCAATGCTTTTTTGGTAGGACAGTATATCAAAGCCAAGAAAGGGAAGAAGGTAGCCTATGCCGCTTTTGCGATGTTTACCCTGTTTTTCAGTCTGCTGCTATTAGCCATTCCTGGCAGTAGAAGCCGCCTGCTCGACACTTACAATGAACTACGCTCATTCGAGCAAATGGTGGAAAACAAGCAAACCAATCCCCGTAAGTTTTTGTGGAGTGAAGGGGTAGAGGTTATTGCAGAGCATTTCTGGATGGGCGTTGGAACCGGCTCAGAGAATACGGCCCTCAATGAAAAGCTCGAAAAGGTGGATGCTATCTTTTGGGATGGTAAGCATACCTATCAGCTTTATGAAATGCGCTTCAATTACCACAATAGCTTTTTGCAGGTCTTTGCCGCCAATGGAGTTTTTGCCTTTGCCCTTTTCTTGATTTTACTCTTTTACCCACTCTTTGATATTCGCAAGCATCCCTATCGGACCGAGGTTCGTCTCTTTTTAGGAATTTGCATTTTGAGCTTTATTACCGAGAGTATGCTCGAACGCCAGGCTGGAGTACTTTTCTTTAGCTTCTTTTATGCCCTTTTACTGGCCATGCCCCATACTAAAAGTCAGGACTTAAAGCCGCGCCGACCCGCTCTTGAAGCAGAGTCGGAGAAAGCCTGATTTTACTTCTACCTTTGTTGCAGCCTTATAGCCATGACCAAAGCCTTTAGTGTAATTCTACCTTTCTACCGTGGAGATCAGCCGGAGCAGTTAAATGCGGCGATTCAAAGCTTGGTGGATCAAAGCCTGAGGGCCCAGGAAATTGTTTTGATTCAAGATGGTCCGGTTCCAGCCGCGCTTAGCGATTTGGTTGCGAAATGGCAGGTCGAGTACCCCGAAATCAAAACGGTAATCTTGGAGAAAAACCAAGGGCTGTCTCAGGCGCTAAATGCTGGAATTAAAGCAGCCAGATATGAATGGTTGGCCCGCATGGATGCGGATGATATTTGTTTACCCGATCGCTTTGAAAAACAATGGGCATTAATTGAGGAACAACCCGAACTGGCCATTTTAGGCTCTTGGATAGAGGAGTACGATGAGCAGATGGAAAAGCCATTGTCCATTCGGCGATTACCCGAAAAGCATGCAGATATTATCGGCTATGCTCGTTGGCGCTGTCCCTTTAATCACATGACCGTGATGTACCGTAAATCAGTAGTTATTGCCTTGGGCATGTATGCAGATTATGGGGCCGTGGGTGATGATTATGAGCTTTGGGCGCGCTTCTTAATGAAAGGCTATCGCTCCGCAAATATTCAGGAGGTCTTGGTAAAGGCTCGGACCGGTAATGCAATGTTTTCGAAGCGCCGTCGAGGTTGGAAATACCTGAAGCATGAACTGCAGGAAATCCGTGATCTCTATCGTTTAGGACTCTTAAAACCCTGGCATTTCGTTTTTCATGTTACTTTAAAAACAGTGGTTCGCCTGGCGCCACCCTTTATGGTGAAATGGATTTATAAAGGAATTCGCAAAACCAGCTAATGCAGCGCCTCGGTCGGAATATCGGATTTATGGGCCTTTCGCAGGCGGCTAATTATCTGCTGCCGCTGGTTACCCTGCCTTTTATTACCCGGATTGTTGGTCCTGATAATTATGGACTGATTGAATTCGCTACCGTTACTGTCCTTTATTTTTCCGCGCTGGTTACTTATGGGTTTACCTTTACCGGCACTCGTAAGATTGCCGAATTAGGCGAATCCCATCATCGAATTTCCAAGGTTTATTCGGTAGTGATGCAATCGAAATTATTGCTGCTACTGCTAAGTACCCTTCTTTTCATTCTACTATTATTCCTGGTGCCCGAGTATGCTACGGAAAAGAAGCTGATGATCTTCGCCTTTCCCTTTGTGATAGGCTGGGGCCTTTATCCTGATTTTCTATTTCAAGGTCGGCAGGATTTAGGGGTCATCGCCTTAGCCAATTTGGGTATCAAAACGGTAGGAGCCGTGCTTATTCTTAGCCTTTTACGCGAGCCGGAAGATTATCCGCTGGTAGTGGGGATTAATTCCATAACTCAAATAGCCGCAGCAGCAATTACCCTTTGGTATGCCCATTATCGTTATAAATGGCTCCATTTTCAATGGCAGGCCTGGCGCATGGTAAAGGCCTATCTCAAAAGCGGCTTTTACATTTTTGCTTCGCATTTCTTTACTCGGGTTTACACCTTTGGTAGTATCCTCTTTTTAGGCTTTATCCTCGCCGAAAGGGAATTGGGGCTTTTCGCCGCTGCCATGAAGCTTATTACCGTAGGGCAAAGCTTTCTCTTTACTCCAGTTGGTAGTGCGCTTTATCCCCATTTAGCTCAAAAGCTTAAGGATGATCCTGCCAGCTATTTCAAAGAAAGACGTCGATTTTTGGGCTATCTCCTGGCCCTTAGTGCCCTGCTTTCAATAGTGCTGATCGTCGGTCAGGATTTTTGGGTACGATTGCTTTTTGGTGCAGCCTATGAGGAAGCGGCTCCGGCATTGGCCTTAATGGCTCCAGTGATGGTATTTACGGCTTTAAGTCATTTTGGAATGAAGCAGGGCTTAATGGTGCTCAAGGCAGATGGATGGAATTTCCGCATTGTACTGATCACCGGATTGGCTTCTATTGCCTTTAATTATTTCTTTATCGAATGGATGGGGATGATAGGAGCCGCTTGGGCCAAATTGGCGCTCGAAGCTTTACTGGCGATCCTCAGTCTCTACTATTTTCAAAAGGCGGTGCAGCGTTTTAAGCGCTAAAATAGTCTCGCAGAAAAGCGGCCTCTCTTACACTCTCAAAGCCCCAATAGTCGGCGGTCGCGGCTCTTTGTTCCGCACTAATATCCATTCGTAATTCGGAGAAAAGCTGTGAAAAATAAGCACGTTCGGCAGCCACTCGCTCCTTTACAGATCCGGCTGAACCTCCCGCTTCAAAGCGTTTCAATTCCTTGAGATTGGAAGCCTTTTGGTCGATTTGCTGTTGGAAGATATAATGCGGTTTGTTGAGGTATACACAAAAGCCGGTTTGGGTACCCATACCATTGCTCATGGTGAGGTCGGCCAATTCGATATGGCTGCGCTGTCGCGCGATGAAATGCCGATCGAAACGATGACCGGCGGTAACCAAATGAAATCCCTCAGCCCGATAAGCTGCTACTTTATCCGGATCTCGAGCATCTAAATAATAGAGGCAAATCAACACCGAATCAAAATCCTTTGCTACACCTTTAATTTCACTAATCAATTCCTGATCGTTGAAACCGGCCTTCACATTTTTCATGCTGTGAAAGGGGTATACTAAGAGCGTTTTTCCCAATCGCGCTTTCAATTTTACTTGTTCCTCTGCTTCCAAAATAGAAGAAGCATAATGGATATAGGGGCCGATCGCCAGGCTTTCCTTATTGGGGATTTTAGCCGCTAAGATTTCACGACGCTGTTCGCTGAGCGTAATGATTCTAGGAAAATGCCAATGAAATTGATCAGGATGAACAATTCCGCCTAAAAAAAGTCCGTGCTCCATATAGGCTCTCAAGTCACTTTTGATACCCGCATATTTTTTCAGGTAGGAAGCGTAGCCATAGAGATTGTTATCTATCACTCTTTCTTCCGGACCAAAGGCAATGTCCTGCGAAAGTTGCTCAATATCAAAAAGATCAATTTTTCTTCTACGTTCAATTTCAGCGTCCACGGCCTTGCCTTTTTGCCAGCGGTAGGCATAAAACATGGATTTTTCCAGCAGGGGCTGGGAGGCTATAAAGCGCTTTAATTGGTCTTTGGCCGACAAAAGAAAATTTTGCTCGAAGATAATCCGGTTTTAGGAAATTGGAGGCTTTCGGGCTCCCCGTACCTTCTTTGTACCTTTGCCGCCAATATTTGGAGCCATGAGCCAGTTACGGCAACATTTAAAATACGGATTCGGCCAAAAATGGCGGGCCTTTCGCCAAAAACGCCGACTCTCTCATTTAGGTTCACGCGTGTGGATTGATAAGAATGTGGAGCTGATGCGTTACCCCATTAATATCCGCATTGAGGATGAGGTGGTACTTAAGGAAGGCGCTCGTATTTGTGCTTGTAATGATCGAGCGAAAATCAGTATTGGTGCTCGCACCACCATTGGTTACCATAATTTCATCTTCGCCAGTGCGGGAATTGAAATTGGCTCCGATTGTTTGATTGCCCCCTTTGTTTATTTGGTCGATTCAGATCATGGGATTCAAAAAGATCAGTTGATTAATCAGCAACCAAATCAAACAGCCCCTATAAAAATTGCTAATGGCGCTTGGATAGCCAGTAATGTCACCATCCTCAAAGGAGTGGAGATTGGCGAAGGCGCGGTGATTGCAGCCAATTCCGTGGTGAACCGGAATGTTCCCGCTTTCGAAATTTGGGGTGGTAGCCCCGCTAAAAAGATTGGGGAGCGTGAATAATTCTCAAGCCGCCGTAATTCTCGCTCGCTACTCCTCCTCCCGATTACCGGGAAAGGCCCTCATGGAAATCGCCGGAAAACCGGTACTTCAGCATATTGTAGATCGTTTAAAAAGCCTGCTCAAAGCAGAGCAGATTATTTTAGCAACCAGCGATTTAGCTTCTGATGATGCCTTAGAAGATTTTGCCGCTAAAGCGGGAATTGCCTGCTATCGCGGAAGCTTGGAAAGGGTGGGAGAACGTTTTTATGCCGCCGCCAAACAAAGCGGATGCGATTATGCCATGCGCATTAATGGCGATAATATTTTTCTGGATCCGGCCTTGGTGGAGCATTTAATGCAAGCGGCAAACACTGGTAAATACCGTTTCTTAAGTAATGTGAAAGGCCGTTCCTTTCCCAAGGGAATGAGCGTTGAAATGGTAGAAATGGATTTCTATCAGCAAAAGCTAGAAGGCATTAAAGCCGACCCTTATTGCAATGAGCATGTAATGGTTTGCCTGTATGAAGAGGAGGCTCCGCCCGATCATTATTATTGGCAAAACGATATTTTACCCGAGGCCGCCGGTATTCAACTGGCCCTCGATACCCCTGAAGACTTTGAGCGTAGTCGCTATATGCTGGAGCAGATGCCCGCCGGTCACTACGATTTGAATACTACTTTTGAGTACTATCGCAACTATGAAGAATCTCTTAAAAGGTAAGCACGGACCTTTATTAATCGCCGAAATTGGTGGAAACCACGAAGGTGATTTTGAATACGCAAAGAGCCTTTGCCAATTGGCCATCGACACCGATGTAGATTTGGTGAAGTTTCAAATTTATACCGGAGATACCCTGGTTTCTCGCCTGGAAAGTCCTACCCGAAACCAACATTTTAAGAAATTCGAGTTAAGCAAAGAGCAGCATTTGGAATTGGCCAAAATGGTTACCGATGCGGGCTTGATGTACACTTCCTCCGTTTGGGATTTGGAGGCCATGAAATGGATTGACCCCTATATCCCCATCTATAAAATTGGTTCTGGCGACCTTACCGCCTATCCGGTGCTACGTGAAACCGCCGCTTTAGGCAAGCCCATGATTATTTCTACCGGCCTATCTACCGAAGCCGAAGTTTTAGAAGCGGTGAGCTTTATTCAGAATTGCAATCCGATTTACAAAGACCCTTCGATGTTGGCGGTATTGCAGTGCACCAGTATGTATCCCATAAATCCCGGCGATGCGCATCTATCGGTAATGCAAAGCTTTAAAGAAAAGACGGGTCTTTGTGTGGGATATTCGGATCATACCGAAGGTGCCAAAGCCCTGCATTATGCAGTGGCCATGGGTGCCGAAGTATTGGAATTCCATTTTACTGATGAAAGAGAAGGGAAAAGCTTCCGCGACCATAAGGTATCGCTAATGCCCAATGAGGTGAAGGAGCTTATCCAAGAGATAAAGTTGATTCAGGCTTATCAAGGAGAAGGCGAGAAAAAGCCCACCCAAATTGAGTTGGATAATGGGCATGAGCTTTCCTTCCGCCGAGCGGTTTATCCCAATCAAGATCTTAAGGCCGGAACGGTATTGTCTGCGGAAAATTTAACCGTATTGCGTCCGAACCATGGTATTGATGCCCGTCATTTTGATAGCCTTATCGGGAAGCGACTTTTAAAGGATGTACAGGCCCATCAAAAATTAGAAACAGAAATGATTGATGGCTGGCAAAGTGAAGCCAGCTGCCCCCTTTGTAAGTCCGAGGTAAACAATTTGGTTTCAGCACTGGAGGCTAAGCCCGAAGGTGAAACTACCTATCTGCCGGAAGGCATGGCCTATTATCGTGAAATTCGCCACTGCGCCCATTGCGGCGTGTATTTCAATGCCCATAATTACGATCTCTTTACGGAGGAGTTTTATGCCGGCGAGTATAATTCGGCCATCGAAGAAGGGAAATTACAAGGTCGCTTTGAGCGGGTGATTAATCTACCGGAAGGTCAATCTGATAATCGCCTGCGAGTGCAGCGTATTATCCAATATTGTGAACTGGCATTGCCTACAGCTTTGAGTTCATTGAGAGGATTGGATGTAGGCTCAGGCACTGGCGTGTTCCCTTATGAGCTTTCCAAGCATATTGGCCAGATGAATGCTGTGGATCCCGATGGATTATCAGTAAAGCTGATGGGCAATAATCTGGACATTGAGAATATTTGGCATGGCAGCCTGAAGGATGTGCCTGCTCATGAGAAATTTGATTTGATCAGCTTTAATAAGGTTTTAGAGCATGTGCAGGATCCGGTGCAAATGATGGCTCAGGCTAAAGATTATCTGAAACCCGGTGGGGCAGTTTATGTAGAATTGCCTTTTGCCGAGGGCATCATTAAACGTGGCGCCCAAATGGAGCGAGCCGAATTTTTTATAGAGCATTATACCACTTTCCCGCATAATGCATTCCGCTATTTACTGGAAGAAGCAGGTTATCAAATTCAATTGCAGAAGGATATTCTGGAGCCTAGCGGCAAGGAAACGATTTACGGATTTGCAGTGATAAAGGAATAAGATGAGTCCATTAGTTTCGGTATACATTACCAATTACAATTACGAGCGTTTTATTCGCGAATCCATCGAAAGTGTATTGGCGCAAAGCCTGCAAGATTTCGAGTTAATCATCATCGACGATGGCTCTACCGATGCCAGTCGGGATATTATTGAAGAGTATCGCGAGCGCCCGGAGGTGACCATTATTTATCAGCAGAACAAAGGCCTTAACATCACCAATAATGTGGCGATGCGCGTGGCCAAGGGTAAATACCTCATGCGCTTGGATGCGGATGATTATTTGGTGCCCGAAGCATTGGAGAAAATGGTAGCCCCATTAGAGGCTGATCCCGAATTAGGACTGGTATTTCCAGACTATTATTATGTGGATGCCGAAGGGCATATCACCGGCGAAGAACGTCGCCATAATTTTGAAAAGGAGGTAAGCCTCTACGATCAACCGGCCCACGGAGCTTGTACCATTATACGCCTGAGCTTCCTCAAGAAAATTGGTGGCTATAATGAAAGTTTCACTTGCCAGGATGGCTATGATCTGTGGTTGAAGTTCATCATTCACTATTCGGTGAAAAATGTAAATGAGCCACTATTCTATTACCGTCGTCATGGTTCTAACCTCACCACCAATGAGGAGCGAATTCTTGAGACCCGTCGTGCCATTAAGGAAACCTTTTTAGACCTCAGCAATATTGAAAGCAGCACCCTAGCGGTAATTCCCGTGCGGAATAGCAAAATTAAAGGGGTGTCGATCCCACTTTATGATTTGGGTACCGAAACCCTGCTTTCATTGAAGGTGAAAAAATTGCTGGAAGCCCGCAGTACCCAGCGGGTATATCTTATTTCGGAAGATGCTGAAATATTGAGCTACGCCCGCAGCACTTTTGGCGATCATCAAAATGTGGTGGTATTGGAACGTCCCAGTCGATTGGCAGGACCCAACCAAACTTTGGGTGAAACAGTAAAATTGGCGACGCATCACGCGGAAGCGGAAAATTTAAACTACCGATTTGTAATGACCGCCGCTTTGGATTTCCCTTTTGTAGAAGCCGAAATTTTTGATGATGCGGTAAACACCGTAGAGCTCTTTAAGTCCGATTCGGTACTTAGCGTTCGTCCCGATAATAAGGCCTATTACCGCCATACTGGTCATGGCTTGCAGGCCATTTTAGACCAGGAGAAATTTACCCGTATCGAAAGGGAAGCTTTGTATCGTGCTGCAGGTGGGGTGATGGTGGCAACCCGCGATAGCTTTGCGAAGAATGGTAAGATCAATGCCGGTAGAATGAGTCATGTGGTGGTGGATGAAAACACCGCCTTTGGTATATTTTCAGATTTCGATTTTCAGATATTTAAGTCTTTAATGAGCGTAAATTAGCAGGGCATTTTTGCTTGGGTACATGGAAGAAATAATAGCGAAATACTCCGCTTATCTTGCTCCGGTTTTGGCCTTTGCCATTACCTATTTCTCCATTCCGGCCATTATTCGCCTAAGCTTGGTAAAGAAACTTTACGATCAACCGGATGAGCGTAAAAAGCATAATGCTCGCATTTCCCCTTTAGGAGGAATGGCCATTTTCGGAGGTATGATCATCAGCTTTGTATTCTGCACGGCTCATTTATCCAATCCGGCGCTCAACTCCGTTTTAGTGGGTCTTTTTGTGCTCTTCATAACGGGAGTTAAGGACGATCTCTATCCTCTGGTTCCCTATAAAAAGATGCTGGGGCAATTGCTGGCCGTGGCGGTGGTGGTTATCCAGGGTGATGTGCGCCTGGTTAGCTTTTACGGTCTCTTCGGAGTTAATGAGCTTCCTTATGCCATTAGCGTGGCTCTGAGTATTGTTTTCTTTTTGGGGATCATCAATTCCTTTAATTTCATTGATGGGATCAATGGCCTCAGTGCCGGTATAGGGGTAGTGATTAGCGTAACTTATGCAGTGGTTTTCGACTATCTCCATAATGACCTCTTCTTGATTTTAGCCCTCTGCATTGTAGGTTCACAATTGGCCTTTTTGCGTTTCAATTTGGTGAATGCCAAAATCTTCATGGGTGATTCGGGTTCCATGATCTTGGGCTTCCTGGTAGCCTTATTGAGTATTTCCTTCTTGCAGATAAATGAGCTGAGTGAGCAATTCTTATTGAAGAAAATTGATGCTTTGGTCTTTGCTTTTGCGGTGATGATTATTCCGGTGGTAGATACCATTCGCGTGGTGTTTATCCGACTTTTCATTTTGCGCCGTTCTCCCTTTGCGGCCGATCGCAATCATATTCATCATGCCCTATTAGACATCGGCCTAAGCCATGTGCAAGCCAGCTTAAGCCTGATGGCTATAAATGTTTCCTTTGTGGTTTTGGCCTATTTTCTAAACGATTATCTCCGTGCCACCTATCTCTTTATAAGTCTATCTTTGTTGGCCTTGCTACTTTCGCAATTGCCATTTATAATCAAACGCCAACAAAAGCGACTTGGGATTTACAAGCCATCTACCTAAATTAAATAGCGCGCCGGCTCGTTTTGAGCTCTTAATTGCCGCGCTCTTGTTTAGCCTGCCTCTGGGTCAGGAGGGCTTAACCAATATTTTGCTTTTCGCGCTCTTTATTCAGAGTCTTATTGCCTATCGTTGGCCTCAATGGAGTGAAGGTTTTAAGGATCCGATTTGGATTTTATCGGCCTTGTTTTATGCTTATTTATTCTTGAGCATCACCTGGGCTGAAGATCAGGCTGGGGGTCTGCGGCAAATGGAAACCAAAACCGCCTTTTTATTGGCGCCCTTATTCATTTTGGCGGGGCGGAAATTATGGCCTAGTACCAGTCGGGAATTTGCTTTAAAGGCATTTTGGTGGGGCTGTATGGTAGCCATGTTATGGGCCCTTTCCAATGCGGCCATCCGATCCTGGGAAGCCGGTGCTTTGTATATCACTCATGAAGCGGGTAGACGCTATTTTTTCGCTTATACCCATTTAGCCTCTCCTTTGATGCATCCGGGTTATTTGGCGGCCTATTTAGGCTTGGGGCTCTTTGCGGCGGTGGAATTGCAGGATAAGGCGAAGAAGAATTGGCAGTGGATATACCGTCTTTCTATAGTGTTCTTGATCGTTTTTATGGTGCTCTTACAAGCGCGGATAAACCTGATTGCCCTGTTTATGGTAATTGGTTTGGCCGCTCTGTTTTTGGCCTGGCAACGCAAGGCGTATATCTGGTTAGGACTTCCGCTCTTGCCCATCCTGGCATTAGGCTTATTCATGGGACTGGCATCTGAGGATATGCAAAAGCGCTATTTTCAGGTACCAGATTTTGATTATGATATATCGGGTACAGACTTTAATAGTGCCACCTATCGATTGGCAGAATGGAAATGTGCAACTGAAGTTATCGAATCTAATTTTTGGTACGGAACCGGCATTGGCGATAATCGCCAGGCTTTATTCGATAGTTACGAAGCCAATCATTTTTGGGAAGGTCTGAATAAGGGCTATAATGCCCATAACCAATATTTGGAAACGATGATCGCAGGAGGGCTGCCAGCGGTGGTTTTATTGACCTTACTGCTCTTGTACTATACCTATCGTGCTTTAAAGCAGATGGATTTCTTGGCCCTGAGTGGATTATTGTTTTTGATGATCAGTTTGAGTACTGAATCGATGTTTGAGCGAGTATGGGGAGTTTTGATTTTCACCCTCTTTTTCCCCTTCCTTTTAATGCGGTCTAAAGAATCCGATTCAACTGCTTATTGATTTCGATTTTCAAGCGGGTTAATTGCTGCGCAGTAGCCAGGGCATTAGGATCGGTAGAGGTGCCATTTTTAAAGGCTTCCTGAATTTCAGCAATTAATTGACCAATCTTCTTTTCCTTAAATCGAAGTACAGATTCCATGGCATAGGACTTTAGATAGGCATCCTTGTCCGGCGGATAAATACGTTTACGTTTCCAATCGTGCAGCTCCGGTTCATCGGCAATTAAATCGACCACCAAGTTCATGCGGGCCGGATATTCGCCACGCAGAAATTCTTCGGGCAGGGCCACCCTTTCTTCCTCATTAAAAACTTTAATGAAGTGATGGAGAATGGATTGCAATTCGGGATGTTCGAAGTCGAGTTCGTCATGAGTAAGCTCGGTGAGGATATACTCGCAGATGCTTTCTTTTTCACTGCCTTCTGTTTCTACCGGTTCTCCGTATTCATTTACAACTTCCTCAAAATTGAATTCTGTAGTACCATGATTCAATAAAAGACTGGTCAGTGCTTTTTCCTGAACAAAAAGAATAGAGTCTTCGAGGCCTTTGGCTTCGGGCTCTACCACTTTCATGATTTCCTCTTCCCTTAAACCGCGTTCTTCACGGCGCTGGCGCTGCTGTTCTTTTTCGAGCTTAGTAGCTCTAATTTGCCCTAATTCGCTGAAGAGAATGCGCTCTTCCATTTCGAGCATGCGGGCCGTTTCCTGAACGTAGGCACTGCGCTCCAATTCATCGGGAATAAGAGCGATGCTCTGCACCATTTCGCGCGCTGCCTTTGCTTTGGATAAGGGATCGTTTCCAGCATCAGAAAGTAAGAGGCTGGCTTTAAAGCGCAGGAAGTTGTGCTTTTCTTCACTTAGGAAGTCGGTAAGCTCCTTTTGGGAATTATTCCGCGCAAAGGAATCGGGGTCTTCACCTTCGGGGAATAAGACCGTTTGCACGTGCATTCCCTGCTCGAGAATTAAATCGATTCCGCGCAAGCTGGCTTTGATACCCGCGGGGTCACCATCGTACAGTAGCGTGATATTGCGGGTGAAACGCTTCACCAATAAAATCTGATCCACCGTAAGGGCGGTTCCAGAACTGGCCACCACGTTTTTAACTCCGGCTTGATGCAGACTTACTACATCGGTATAACCTTCAACCAAAAAGCATTCATCGGCCTTGGCAATGGCTTGCTTCGCCTGATAAATACCGTAGAGAATTTTACTCTTATGGTAGATTTCCGATTCGGGGGAGTTGAGGTATTTAGCGGTTTTAGCGTCCTTTTTCAGAACTCGGCCACCAAAGCCTAAAACCCGACCGGTATGACTTAAAATCGGGAACATTACCCTTCCGCGGAAGCGATCCGATTTACGCTCGCCATCTACCTTGGTTAAGCCTACCTGCGACAGGTATTCGAGCTGATAGCCTTTGTCTAGGGCATGTTGGGTAAACACTTCATAGCCTTCGTGACTATAGCCTAGTTGAAAGTCTTTGATGCTTTCATCCGTAAAGCCGCGTTCTTTGAAATAGCTTAGACCGATGCTGCGACCGGTTTCATTATTCCATAGTTGATCCTGGAAATACTCATTGGCAAATTGGTTTACCAGGAAGAGACTTTCACGGGTATCGCGCTTGGCCCTTTCTTCATCGCTCTGACCGCTTTCAACAATTTCAATATTGTATTTCTTGGCCAGGAATCGTAGTGCCTCAGGGTAGGTGAACTGCTCATGTTCCATCAAGAAGGTAACCACGCTTCCGCCTTTGCCACTACTGAAATCTTTGAAGATTTGTTTGGCTGGCGAAACCATAAAGGAAGGGGTCCTTTCATTGGAAAAGGGACTGAGGCCTTTGAAGCTGGAGCCCGCCTTTTTTAAGGTAATGAAATCACCAATCACCTCCTCAATACGAGCGGTGTCAATGATTTTTTGAATGGTTTCCTGAGTGATCATGAGCCTGTAAAAGTACCAAATCTATAGATGCTTCATGGAGCTCGGAAATGTCTTGATTGGACTCAAATTTTATAAATTGGCAGGGAATGCGGCTGGCTTTCGAGATCAGACAGATTCTTTTTCCTTAAAGCTATCAATCTGTATAAATTATTGCAATGAGTATCGCTTTCAGAATCTTTGTAGTAGGATTTGTCCTAGTCATGTTTACCGCTTGTAATGATTCATCTGAATTAGAAATAGAAAATCAAGCATTAAGCGAACAGGTAGATAGTTTAATGACAGCATTGGATCAGCAAAAGCAGAGTTTCAGTTTTCAAACTGTTCGTCCGCTATTGCTGCCAATGAAAGCGGCAGATACGCTTGGATCTAAGTTAAACTATGCCATTTTGCTACAAGCAGCTACCATGGTTCGCGAAGGGCGAGCTCTTGATTTCAAAATTGAAGCATTTTCTAAAGCCGATAATTCTTTTGAGATACTAAATAGGAACGGATTGGATATACTAAGTATTGATTCCGACTTAGCCAATGAAGATACCATTCGATTGAAGCTCTTTTATTTTGATCCCGACTCATTAGTGCCAGGTTTTGTGTTTGAAACCGATTTAGAGCTGAATTGACTGAAGTCCTTTCGGATTTGATTTCAACTATTAACACGATGGCCCCGAGTTCAAAGCTTTCTACACTACTTATAATTAGCCTGCTTTTTGGGTTTGCCCAGGCTCAATCCATAAATGATGAATTTCAAATGGTATTGGATTCCACATTCCATTCCCACCCAAAAGCGATTGGAATTCAAGTGGCCATTGTAGCAAATGATCCAAGCTTAAACTGGAATTCGGCTGTTGGCTTTAGTTCAGTCAAAAAGCAGGAAGCATTAGGTGATTACCAAGCTTGTTTGATTGCAAGCAATACCAAAACTTATGTAGCTGCTGCGGTATTGAAATTGGTAGAATTAGGTCAGCTGAAGCTGGATGATTCTATCGGTTCCTTGTTAAGTGAGGATACCCGAAATTTACTGGAAGAGACGGGCTATAAAACTGATTCGATTAGCATTCGGAATCTACTTTCCCATAGTTCGGGAATTCGCGACTATGTAGATATCCATTATTTGGACTTGGTAAATGAAGATCCCCAATATGCTTGGTCTAGAGACGAGCAAATTGAATTGGCGATGCAAGCGGGAGGTCCACTGGCGCCTCCTAACCAGGTCTTTCAATACGGAGATATCAATTACCTTTTGGCAACGGAGATTATTGAAAGGCTGCAGGGAAAGCCCTTTTATACTGCCATTCGGGAACTTTTGGGTTTTGAGGAGTTGGGTTTGAAATCAACCTGGTTTTATCCGCTCGAAGCCTATCCAGTAGAACAGGGTTCTATAGCTCATCAATATTGGGCAGAAGCAAATTGGGATTCGGATGCGATGAATCCATCCTGGGATTTGTTTGGCGGGGGTGGATTGGCAGCGAATGCTTTTGAAATGGCCATCTTTTATCAAAAGCTGTTTAGTGCCGCTATTATTCGTGATACTAACCTTTTGGCTGAAATGACACAACCGGTGCTCCCCGAATCCAACTACGCTTTAGGTCTTCGCAGGATAGCCTTTCACGGTCGCACTGCCTATTACCATGGCGGCTTTTGGGGGACGGATGTAATGTACTTGCCCGACTATCAATTAAGCATCGCAGTAGTGTGTTTGGAAAAAGATCAAAGAGACCTAAATGCAGAGCTTAGTGAGGCCTTGGTATTGCGCATTGAGGCTTACCTTCGAAACTCGAAATAAGACAAATTGAAAAATGAAATTCGCCTACACCATTTTATACGTTCCCAATGTGCAAGAAAGCCTCAACTTTTACCAGCGGGCTTTTGGTTTTGAAATCAAGTTTGTGAGTCCGCAAGGAGATTATGGCGAACTGATTAGCGGTGAAACCACCTTGTCTTTTGCTTCCAATGAATTGGGAGAAGCTAATTTTAAGCAAGGCTTTCAAAAGGCGGATGGCCAAACAAAACCCTGGGGCGTAGAATTGGCCTTTAGCAGTGAAGAAGTAGAAGCTGATTTCCAAAGGGCATTAGAAGCTGGCGCCACTTTATACGAGGAAATCAAGCAAAAACCCTGGGGCCAGAAAGTAGGCTATTTACGAGATTTGAATGGTTTCTTGATTGAGATGTGCAGCCCGATGTAGTTTATAAGATCTAAGCGTTTCGAGAATGTCACTATACCAGACCCTGATTTCTCTCTCAAGAATTTTGCAATTAGATTTTCTGCAAAGTTTTGGGATTTACTCCATCGTGTATTTTATCCTAAGGCTTTTTTGGAAGGATGCTCGCTTAAAGGTCTTTGATGCTTATGCCGTAAAAGCCTTTGTATACTTAGGCCTGACCTGGTTTCTGCTATGGCTGATAGGCGATTTTGTTTACTATTTTCAAGTTCTCGATGAAGCGGGGCAGGAAGAGTTTCGATCCGAATTAGTGGGCAAATATTTCTTTCTTTTTTGGCTTCAGGCACTCCTTTGGTTACTCATCACGCAGGCCTTTCGCTGGAAGAGACTCTCTCGGTATTTATTGATCAGGATATTGGCAGGCTTAAGTTTTGTATTTAGCATTGAGAGACTCGTCATAATTATAACCAGTTTGCATCGGGATTACTTAGCTAGTTCATGGAAACTCTTTGGCGAACCCTTTAGTTTCGAAGTTATTTTAGGAAGCGATTCTATAATTCTTAGTCAAATTTTTAGGCTATGTCTTTATATCGCCTGCACTTTCCTGATTATCGGAATAGAAAAAGCCATTAGCAAGTGGAAACCCAATCCCGCTAATGGCTAAATGCTTTAGTAGTCTATATCAGTAGAAAGAAATGTAGTCTGTTGGTTCCGAAGCGATAAACAAAATTCCTTGTACCGCTCCAATCTACCGTCTATCGTCTAAAATCTATCGTCTTATCCCCAACTACTACTTCGTCCGGTCCTCCACCAAATGAAGATCCATTTGTGGGAATGGAATGCCCACTCCGGCGCCATCAAAGGCTTTCTTAACCTTTTCGTTCAGGCCGTTGAGTACGTCCCAGTAATCACCATTGGTAGTCCAGGCACGCAGGCGGATGTTAACACTGCTATCGGCTAAGGCTTCCACGAAAATGGTTACGCCTTTGTCTTCCAGAAAGCGATTTTCCGCACCAGCGATTTCATGTAAAATAGCTTTGGCTTTATCGATATCATCACCATAACCAATACCAAAGGTCATATCTAAACGACGGGTGCTGTTATAGCTGTAGTTTACAATGGAGTTATTGGAAAGGCTGCCATTGGGAACCATAATTTCCTGGCCGGTAGGCGTGGTTAGGAAGGTGTAGAAAATTTGAATTTCGCGAACGGTACCTGATACACCGGCGCCTTCAATGAAATCGCCCACTTTAAAGGGCTTAAGAATCAAGATTAATACCCCACCGGCGAAATTGGAAAGGGAACCTTGTAAGGCTAAACCCACCGCTAAACCGGCCGCACCTAATACGGCTACAAAAGAGGTCATCTCAATGCCTACCATGCCAGCAATAGAGATAATCAACATCACTTTTAATGCGGCATTGATCAAGGAACTTAGGAAAGGAACCAGACTAGCATCCACCTCACGCTTGGTCATGGTTTTGCGGAAGGTATTCGAGATGCGCTTAATTACAGATAAACCAATAATCAAAACGATTACGGCTAAAACCAATCGACCGCCATAGGTGATGATCAGATCCCAACTTTGACTTAAGAGTTCCTGTGCTTTTTCCATGATAGGGGTTTTGTTTAGGTTATTTGCTTCGCTGAATAACGTATTCGGCGAGTTCAAGTAAAGAATTTTTGGCCGGAGAATCAGGGTATTGATCTAAAATTTGCAGGGCTTTTTGGTAGTAATTTTCCATCTGTTCGGAGGCATATTCGATGCCCCCGGAATTACGTACCATGGCCATTACCTGTTCTACTTTTTTACGATCGTGATTGTAGCGTTTAACTACGCGAATCATAAATTTTTTATCGGCAGGCTCTGCTGTGCGAAGCGCATAAATCAAGGGCAAAGTCATTTTTTGCTCCTGTATATCAATACCGGTGGGTTTGCCAGTTTTGGCACTTTGCTGAAAATCGAAAAGGTCATCCTTAATCTGGAAGGCAATACCCAAGTATTCGCCAAAGAGGCGCATCTTTTCAATTTCTTCCTTATCCGAATTTACCGAAGCAGTACCCACGGCGCAGCAAGCGGCAATTAGGCTGGCGGTTTTTTTGGTGATGATATCGAAATAAACTTTCTCATCAATATCCAATCTGCGAGCCTTTTCAATTTGAAGCAATTCCCCCTCACTCATTTCTTGCACCGCAGTGCTAATGAGCTCTAGTAATTGATGCTCTTTATTTTGGACGGAAAGTAAGAGTACACGAGATAAAAGGTAATCGCCTACCAAAACCGCAATTTTGTTTTTCCAAAGGGCATTGAGGGAGAAAAATCCTCGGCGCATATTGGAGTCATCCACCACATCATCATGCACCAGGGTGGCAGTATGCATAAGCTCTACCAGGGCTGCTCCACGATAAGAAGAATCGCCGATATCGCCCTGCAGTTTAGCGCTTAGGAAAACCAGCATGGGGCGCAATTGCTTGCCCTTACGTTTAACGATGTAATAGGTAATGCGATCGAGCAAGGCCACCTTGGAAGCCATATAGTCGCGAAACTTAGGCTCAAAGGCCTTCATTTCTTCCTGGATCGGCGCTTGTATCTTTTTGAGGCTCGACATTCTGGGGCTCAAAGTTACATTATCCCCGAGTTTAAGACTCGCTCAATAATTCATTTTTATTGGCCAACTGACCACAGGCGGCATCAATGTCTTTTCCGCGACTGCGACGAACAGTGGCTACCACGCCAACCGCCTGAAGGGCTTGCTGATAGGCTTCTACTGCGGCGAAGTCGGCTTGTTGGAACATGCCGTCATCAATAGGATTGTATTCAATCAGGTTAACTTTGGTAGGTACTTGCTTGCAGAATTGCACCAGGGCATCAATGTCTTCCGGCTTATCATTGATATCGCGCCACACCACATATTCGAGGGTAACCCGACTTTTGGTTTGCTGATACCAGTATTGCAGCGCTTCAATTAAATCGCCTACTGGGTTCTTTAAATTGATAGACATGATTTGATCCCGCACTTCATCTCGAGCAGAGTGCAAGCTTAAGGCCAGCTTGAATTTGGGATCTTCATCCGCCAATTTGCGAATCATCTTGGAGAGGCCCACAGTAGAAACAGTAATACGGCGCGGCGACATCCCCAAACCTTCCGGTGAAGTGATTTTTTCGATGGCCGCTAAAACATTATTGTAATTCATCAGGGGTTCACCCATACCCATGAAAACAATATTGGTAAGGGGGCGACCAAAGAAAGACTCCGCTTCATTTTGAATGGCAACCACCTGGTCGTAAATCTCATCCGGATTTAAATTCCGCATCCGCTTTAAGCGCGCCGTAGCACAGAAATTACAGTCGAGGCTACAACCTACTTGCGAACTAATACAAGCGGTAATGCGGGTGTCGGTAGGAATTAATACCGATTCTACAATCTTACCATCGTAAAGACGTACGGCATTTTTAATGGTGCCATCTTCACTGCGTTGCATTTGGTCGACCCGTATGTGGTTAATCACAAAGTCGGCTTTCATCTTATCACGAAGCGAAAGCGAGAGATTGGTCATTTGATCGAAATCCTTGGCACCCTTTTGCCAGAGCCATTCATAGACTTGCTTAGCTCGAAATTTGGGTTCGCCAATCGATTCAAAATATTCTTGTATTTGGGCCTTGCTTAAGGCGCGGATGTCTCGGGCCATATGCGGCAAAGGTATTAGTTTAATAAAGGAACTAAGCAAAATAGGAGCTTCCTAAAGCTATTATTCTGAGGTGAAAGAAGACTGTGATAATCGAGTTGGTATTTGGATAAGTAACTGACTTAGGAATTAGATTGCCGATAGGTTTTGCTTTACTTTGCCTAGTAAAACATGGTTATGATTCGCTGTTATTCTCTTCTTGGAGTTTTAATATTCTATTTAAACTCTTTTGGGCAGAGCATTTTGCCACCCTATGTCAATAATTTTGATAGTTCAAATGCGAGTGTTGGATGGTCACATTATGCAATAACTGGCACAGATGTGTGGGAACTTGGTACCCCAAATGGCCTTAAACTTTTTAAAACTCTAACTCCAAGCGGTGCCTGGGCAACAAATTTGGATGGTGTACATCCCAAGAGTTCCATTATGGCGCTTCAAACTCCTGCATTTAATTTATCAGATACAAGTAAGACTTATAGGATTGGTCTGGCATTGCAGCTTTATACTAATAGTTACAGCAATGGATTAAATATTCAATATTCAGTCAACTATGGACCATGGACACTTTTAAATGGTGCAGGAAATGAAAAAACCAATTGGTACAATAATCAGTTTTCATGTAGTGCATTAGCTTATGATCCTGCATGGTCAGGGAATAATTCAGCCTATTTATTTAAGTTGGCCTTTCACAGTTTAGAAAGCCTGAAAGGTCATTCTAACGTTCGTTTTAGGATTCGCTTCGGAGCGGGCTCTGGGAATAATTATGAGGGAGTAGTCATGGACTATTTTACCATCGAGGAGGATATCCCCAATTTAGAAATTCCATATGCCGGCCCATTGATATCGGAAGGATTGTGTGATTTGGAAGTTAGAGATAATATAGTTTATGCTGAGACAAATGAGGGTCCAAAATCCTTTAAACTAAAATATTACTTGTCCTCAGATTCCTTGTATGACTCTAGCGATTCCCTTATTTTTTCACAGAATCGATATTTTATAGAATCCCAAAATGTTTCCAACTTTTTATCAGTTGCAGGCCTAGCACCTGGCCAATATTATATCCTCACCTATATAGACGCAGATAGTTCTTTTAGTGAACTCAGGGAAGATGATAATATAGGAGCACATAAATTGACGGTTTTGTCATCATTGGAAATACCGATTGTGGACAACTTTGATGACTTGAATTCCAAATGGTTTGCTCATCATGGTCAGAATTGGGTGTTTGGAACTCCGGAGCTGCATCAAATGAGTGGTTCCCACTCTGGTCAAAATGCCTGGAGTATATATAATGGTGGGAATTCTAATATTATTGAATCCCCTTCTTTTAATCCTAGGAAGGCGGACTCTATGTTGCTTGCCTTCTGGTATATGAGTGATAATGCGATGCACCGATTTTCAAACCATTTACCAGTTAGATATATCCAGGATTGCCAGGGATCGGGTAATTATACTAGTTTAGGTCAATTGGAAAGCTCAAAGAATAATACTTGGGAACATGTGAATTTCAGGTTTCCAGAGTCTTTGGATACTTCGGTAGAAGCGCGACTTCAAATTAATAACCTAGGTTTTAACTTAATTATTGATGATGTATATATTGGCCCTCCAAGGCCAGATCTATCCATTGAAAACAAGGATTTTTTACATCATGGAAGTGCTGCGCCAGGTGTGGCTACACTGAATTATGAACTTAATAACTCGGGCCTGAGATGGGCTGATAGCAGTACTACAAAATTTTATTGGTCAACGGATAGTCTATTGGACTCAGGAGATTTGCTGTTAGGGTCAAAAACTGAAGCCTCAATAAGTGATACTTCTTATGTTAACGCCCAGTTTAGTTTTAATAAACCAAGCGCTCAGGCGGGACGGTACTTTATTATCTATCAGTTAGATGCGGACTCAGTTGTTAATGAAATGAGGGAGTATAATAATATTGGTTTTATTCGGTTCGAATTGGTTCCAATTTTTTCCTTACCCTATTTTAATGATTTTGAAACCCAGATTGATGGTTGGACCCATAATGCCACTTTGGCTCAGGATAATTGGCAATGGGGAACCCCTTATGGGGATCGTTTGAATTTTGCCTTCTCAGGTAACAAAGCTCTAATGGCAATTGACACCAGTAGCGATCCAATAAAAAGGAGGGCTCATCTTTATAGTCCTGCATTTGACTTTAGCACTTTGACTGATCCAGCGATGGCCTTTGATATGATTATTGATGGGGATTCAGTCTGTTCATGCAGTTTTGCCGAAATGAACATGAGTTATTCACTCGATGGAGGTGCTACCTGGCAATTACTTGATACCACAAATAATTCCTACAATAAGTGGTATTATCCACAGAATTATAATGCTAGCACTGGAATTGACCATATCTATGGAAACCCATATTCAAGCTCTAAGTTGTTTGACAAGGAGGAAAGGGCCTTTGCAGCGATCAACTTTTATAACAGTCGCGATTTAGCGAGAAATACGCGATATGTAGTGGATTTAAAGTTTTTGGCTGGAAATCCTGATGTTCGATTTCGTTATAATGTAGCTTTTGAGATTTACACTTTTTCAGGTTGGCAAATACCCGAGGGAGTAGTTTTGGATAATTTCGAGATTCAGGACCATTATACAGACTTGGTGGTCGAAAATCAGAAAAACTTGTTGCTTGGTCGTAATCAAGCCAATGTTAGCTTTTCGATGAATGTGCGTAACCTGGGAAATTTTAGGGCTACAAGTACTGTTTCGGAGTATTATTTGTCAGTTGATAGTATTCTGGATCCTAGCGATTTACTTTTAGGGACAGATACTGTATCTGCAATTCGTCCTGATTTGATAAGACACCGCAATTTGTCATTCCCTAGTCCTACAAATCTCTCTTCTTTTAATTATTTGATTTATAAACTTGACGTCAACAATTCATTAGTGGAGTCAGTGGAAAACAACAATATTGGGGCATGGCCTCTCGGAATGGGAGGTGTAACGCAATATCCTTACTACGAAGAGTTTAGTGCAAGTGCTATAAGCGGTTGGAACTATGGCAGTCGAAAGTCTGGAACAACCACTCCTACAGCTTACCGGTTCAGACATAAAGTAGTTCCTGGAGAGAATGCTTATTGGTATGATTTTCAGTCAAATGAGTTTTTCACAGATGTTCAGCAAGGGTCTTCAGAGTCAAAGGCACCTTTTATATACCTGTATACTCCCACCTTTGATTTTAGTGGCTCAGACAGAATAGAGATATCCTTCGATTTAATGTCCACAGGGATAAATGGAGGAGGCAATTTGCAATATAGTGTGGATGGTGGTGTCACATGGAGCCTTGTAACTGCAGCCATGGGCGTAGTTAAGTATAATTGGTACAATAATAATAGCCTGAGCTTATTAAATAGTGAGGCTGGTTGGAATGGTCAAGCCACAGGGTACAGGGAAGCCGATTTAGATTCAACTTTCTTCCAGACTTCAGCTTTCAAAGGAATGCAACAAGTACAGTTTCGATTTCAGTACCGCAGTAATAAATATGCTTACGGATTAGGGTCGCCTCAAGGTATGCGGTTGGATAATTTTAAAATCAGTTCTGCAAGTGCAGATTTAGAAGTCGATAGTTCACAAGTTATTCTTAATGCAGACCTTACTAAGCCTTTGTATTTGCCTTTTGAAATAATAAATATTGGAGAACTTCAGAGTCGGCCGTTTAAATCCCGATTCTATTTATCCTTGGACAACGTTTGGGATACATCGGATATCCAGATTGGAGTTATAAATCATCCATCCCTCTATTTTGGTTCAACCCTAAGAGATTCAATTATAATTAATCACCCGAGTCCTTTACATCAAAATGAGTATTACGTGTTTTGGTTAACGGATTCCGATCAGAATAATTTTGAATCGAATGAGGAAAATAATTTTGGTTCTTACAAATTAGTGTATCCAGAGTATCCCAACTTGAGCGGTAATAGCAAACACGATACTATTTATTGCCTCCCTTCCTTATATCGAGTACACCCTTATTATTTTGTGAAAAATGCGAGTGTAGAACATGCGGGTCCCAGTGCATTGGCCTTTTATTGGTCAATAGACAGCATTTTAAGTCAATCAGACATCTTTTTAGATTCTGTTAATATTAGTTCCTTGAATGCAGGAGACAGTTTGAGCGGTCAGCACTTAGCCCTGGCCTTCCCGTGGCCTAGCCCATCTAGGCTTAGTTATATTCTTTATGAAATCGATTACTTGGATCAGGTATATGAAAAGAATGAAGAAGATAATGTTTCAGTTATTGCACTGATTGTAGATTCAGTAAACCATATCGATGAAAATAGCTTAGAGAATGTGATCAGAGTTAATTTTAGGGCCAATGCTTTGGAAATTAACTGTAATGAAGGTATACCGTCAGGAGCTTTTCAATTAGTAGTTTTAAATTCATCAGGAGCAATAATTGCCCAGTCGAAAATGGCATTAACTGAAGGAGATCATAAGCTTGAATTACAATCACCTCTAGCAGCTGGAATTTACATTGTCCAAATATTTAATGAAGAATACTTTTATTCAGAAAAATTGGTGAAGCTAAACTAGTAATCTTTAAATGCTAATTTTTTCTTTATTCGGATAGACTTGAATCATCCAAGGCCTCATTCAATTCAGGGGCCAGGCTAGAATGCGCACTGTCCATTACCGTGTCATCCATCTGCAGACTATCGGCCTCCAAGTTTAGGCTGTCCGTGGCTGTGCTATCCGCAGGGAGTCCAGTGTTTGAGGGGAGATAAGTATCTAAATGGGGTAATTCAATTTCATCGGTGAAAACCTTAAAGGCAATAAAAGCGATGAAAGTAAGCAGGATGAGCAGGATCAAATTAGCGGAGAGGCGCAAATTCTTTTTCCAAACCACCGGTTCTGTGCGTGCTCTTCGTCGGCGAATCCAGATAATAGTAATGATGCAAGCCAGAACAATGCTGAGGATGCCAATCCAGCGATCGGTTAAATCGACGGCAAATACATAACGAGATACTAAATGACTGCTAACAAATACCAGCAGGTACACTAAGGCCAAGGCCAAAAGGCTTAGGCAGATGCTTAGGATAAGGTGCAGCCAGTCAGGAATTCGTTTTTGCTCTTCAGCCATAATAGGGAATGCTCTCGCAAATATCCGCTCTTAGACTTCGGAATCCAAACTTTTTCATTTTCCTTATCTTCTGAGCTCAACCAATTTAGAGTTTATGAAACGAATAGCATCGATAATCTTGCTAATCCTCGGGATCTATATGATTTATCTGAGTATTCCCTCCGAAGGAGTGATCATGCGCCCTCCCATGGTAAGTGGGGTGGCCTTTATTTTAATCGGCCTGGTTTGGTTAAATCCCAAAACTGCCTGATCTGAAAAAGAAAAAGCCGTCTCGGGTATACCGGGACGGCTTTTTTTGAGCTTTTAGCTGCGGATTAGATAATCAGCATTGCGTCTCCATAGCTTAGGAAACGGTACTTTTCTTTAACCGCTGTTTTATACGCTTCCATCAATAGATCATAACCGGCAAAAGCGGCGGTCATCATCATTAAAGTGCTTTGAGGCGGATGGAAGTTGGTGATCATACGATCAGCAATTTGGAACTCATAAGGAGGGAAGATGAACTTATTGGTCCATCCGTCAAATGGTTTTAAATGACCATCTGTACTCACTGAGCTTTCCATGGCGCGCATAGAAGTAGTACCTACAGCACAAACCTTTTTACGGGCATCAATGGCTTTGTTTACTACTGCGGCAGTATGATCGTAAATCATAAACTGCTCAGAGTCCATTTTATGCTTGCTAAGGTCTTCCACTTCTACCGGACGGAAAGTTCCCAAACCAACGTGTAGGGTAAGCTCACCAAAGGTTACGCCCTTAATCTCCAAACGTTTCATCAATTGCTTGCTGAAGTGGAGGCTGGCCACCGGAGCGGCTACTGCACCTTCATGCTTGGCGAAAATCGATTGGTAACGATCCTCATCATCTTCTTCAGGTTCGCGGTCGATGTACTTAGGCAGTGGAGTTTGTCCCAATTCTTTCAATTTGGCACGAAACTCTTCATAAGATCCGTCAAACAAAAAGCGGAGGGTACGTCCTCGAGAAGTGGTGTTGTCGATTACTTCAGCTACCAGGCTGTCGTCATCACCGAAATACAATTTGTTGCCAATCCGGATTTTACGGGCTGGGTCTACCAGTACATCCCATAAACGGCTTTCGGCATTCAGTTCACGCAGTAAGAAAACTTCGATACGAGCGCCGGTTTTTTCTTTATTACCGTACATACGGGCAGGAAAAACCTTGGTATTGTTCAATACCAGAGCGTCGCCCTCGTCGAAATAATCAATGATTTCATTGAACATCTTGTGCTCAATAGTGCCTTCGGCACGGTTAACTACCATCATACGACTATCGTCGCGGTGGGTGGTGGGATACTTCGCAATAAGCTCCTGCGGAAGCTTATAGTTAAAGTGCGAAAGTTTCATTTTCATAGCTTACGGGCTTTGAATTGATTAGAAAAAAAATAAGAGGGCGCGAAATTACGAAAAAGAGGGGAATAGATTCTTACCAATCTTCACCGAAGCGCTTCTTCACTAAATTGATGAGACGCTCTTCGTAGGGTTTTTTATCATCCCAGTCGTAATCGGGTTTCACTAGATTTTCGATGAAATACATAGACTCCAAATAGGTGTCCAGAGTATTCAGTTGAGAAAGTACTCGGTTAAAATCGGATTGTGAATCATTAAAGAGATGCTTCACAAAAGCAATACGATCGTTCAAACCTACTTGAATGGCACCTTTGGCTAATTGATCATTTACTGATTTAGGAGCTTGGTGACCGGCATTCAGATCTTTGGCCTCGGTATTTTCTTTGATCTCAGCTTTAGGAAGCTCTTTTTCAAGAGGAGCCTCTGCTGTTTCCATTTCTTCTTGAGGCGCTTCTTCCTCTTCTTGACTTGCCTCAGCCTCTAAGGGCATTTCCATTGGCTGGGCTTCTGCCTGTGCTGGTACTTCGGGTTCCGGACTTTCGGCTATGGCTTCGTTGGGAATTTCTTCAGGCTCCGCTGGAGCTTCCTCAATTTTGGGTGCCGGCTTTTCAAATTCCGGGGCTTGAGGTTTTTCTACGGCTGGCGGAGGAGGTGCAGGGGCTTCAGCTTTGGCTGGGCTCGCGCTGCTACTCGCTTTGACACTCTTGCGCTCGGCTTCAACTTCTTCGAGATAGTTTAAAACCAGTAGCCTTTCGTAGAGCATTTGCACGCGAGTGAGTTGTTCGGGGCGCGAAAGAGCATTGTTGTTTTCTATGATGAAGTAACATAATTCCTTTAGTTCCTGGCGAACATTGTCTTTCATCGAACGGCGTGTTTATTCCTTAGTTTTGTGCTGTAATTAAGCGAAAAAATGTTCCTCGAAAATACAGTAAATCATCAAAAGCCTAGCGGCTGTATCGAAGTAATCTGCGGAAGCATGTTTTCCGGCAAGACCGAGGAGCTTATTCGTCGTTTAAAAAGAGCGCAATTTGCTCGTCAAAAAGTGGAAATTTTTAAACCTCTGGTCGACACGCGCTATAGCGATGAAGAGGTGGTGAGCCACGATAATAACGCCATTCGCAGTACACCGGTGGAGGGAAGTTCCAATATTCTGATTTTAGCCGATGATGTAGATGTGGTGGGGATTGATGAGGCTCAATTTTTTGATGAGGGAATCGTAGAGGTTTGCAATGAACTGGCCAATCGCGGTTGCCGGGTTATTGTGGCAGGTTTGGATATGGATTTTCAAGGAAGGCCTTTTGGCCCCATGCCTTATTTAATGGCTACTGCCGAATATGTTACCAAGGTGCACGCGGTATGCATGCGTACCGGCAATTTGGCTCATTATTCACATCGCACCACTGCCGATCAGAAGCAGGTGTTTTTAGGAGCTAAAGAGCAATACGAACCTTTAAGCAGGGCGGCCTTTAACGAAATTCGCGCTCAGGAAAAGAAGGCTAAACTGTGAATTGGAACAGTCAACAAATAGCGGATCGCATCGGGGCGAAGCACCCACCGATTCCAGCTCAGGAAGTTGGCAGAATCCTTTTTGATAGCAGACAGTTTAGTGCCGGCGAGGGACAATTATTCTTTGCGCTTCGCGGCAAGCATCACGACGGACATCATTATATCGAAAGTCTTTACCAGAAAGGGATTCGGCTTTTTGTGGTAGAGGAAATCCCCAGTTCATCGGCTTTGGATGAAGCTTTGTTTTTAGTTTGTCCCAACAGTCTGGAGGCCTTGCAAAAATTAGCTCGGGCGATTCGCCAGGAGCTAAATCCCAAATTGATTGCCATTACCGGTAGCAATGGTAAAACAGTGGTGAAGGAATGGCTGTATCGTCTGATGAATAGCCTGCCGAATGTGTACCGCAGTCCTAAAAGTTTCAATTCACAAATTGGGGTTCCTCTGGCCTTATGGGCGATGCCAGAAAATTGTGAGATCGGCATTTTTGAGGCCGGAATTTCCCTTCCGGGTGAAATGGCCCAATTAGAGTCGATCTTAAAACCCGAAGCCGGAATCTTCACCAATATTGGTTCGGCCCACGGGGAGAATTTCCGTGATAACAAACAAAAGATACAAGAGAAGTTAAAGCTCTTTCAAGAAGCGAAGTTTTTAATCTATCCGGCCGATCTAGCAGAATTGGCGGAAGAAATTGAAAGCTTTAAATCCAATCCTAATTTGAAGACTTATCCCTGGTCTGTTATTCAGGGGAAAGCCGAAGCCTGGTTAGAGGTTTTGGACCAAGGAAGTGATCATTGCCATTTCCGCTTTCATAATCCTATTTTCGATTTAGAGGCGCGGATACCTTTCGGAGATGAGGCCTCTATTCAGAATGCGGTCAATGCTTTGTATATGGCCTTGTATTTAGGAGTGGAGCCTAAAACTTTGCAAAGGTCGCTTCAGGCCTTGAGCCCAATTGAAATGCGGTTGGAGATGAAGGAGGGGCATCAAAATACCCTGCTCATCAATGATGCCTACAATAGCGATTTAGAATCTTTGCGCATTGCTCTGCATTTTTTGCAGGAACATGGTAAGGATCGTTCTAAGGTTTTGATCTTGAGTGATATGATGCAGTCTGGCCTTTCGGCGGAAGCCTTGCAAGAGGCCTTGGCACAGGTGATTGCTAATCAGGATCTGGAGCAAATTTTCGCGATTGGACCCCAATTGCAGGCCCATCCTTTAAATATTCAAATTCCGGTAGAGTACTTCGAATCTACCGAGGCCTTTATGGCTCAGATGTTTCAATACACCTGGCAGGGGCGGGCTGTGCTTTTAAAGGGTTCCCGACCTTTTGCTTTTGAGAAGATCGATAAGATATTAGCTCGCCAACGACATGAAACGGTGATGGAAATTCACTTGAATCGCCTTGTGCACAATCTTAACTATTACCGCAGTCGCCTGCAGAAGGGTACCAAGCTCATGGTGATGGTTAAGGCCTTTGCTTATGGCACGGGTAGCGAGGAGGTTGCGCGGGTACTGGCTTTTCATGGCGTGGATTATCTGGCTGTGGCTTATGCCGATGAAGGAGTGGCGCTGCGCAAAGCAGGAATTTCGCTTCCGATAATGGTGCTTAATCCTGAAACTTCGGCCTTGGATTCTTTTTTTGATTATCAGTTGGAGCCTGAGGTCTACAGCTTTAAAAGATTGGAGGAAATCGTGCAATTAGCTCGATTGCGAAATGAAGGACTCAAAATTCATTTGAAGCTGGAAACCGGCATGAATCGCCTAGGCTTTTCCACCAATGAATTGGAGCAAGTGATGCTGGAATTAAAGGCTTGCCCGGAATTGGAATTGGCTTCTGTTTTCTCGCATTTAGCTGCTTCAGACGATCCGGCGGAAGCTGAGTTTACCCGGACTCAGATTGCTCGCTTTCAAAGCATGACCACACTTTTAGAAAAGGAGCTCGGCGCAGGCTTTCTAAAGCATATCGCCAATACCGGTGCCATTGAAGCTTTTCCGGAAGCCTATTTTGATATGGTGCGTTTGGGAATCGGCTTGTATGGTGTAGCACCTCATCCAGAGGAGCAAGCTCAGTTGTTGGCAGTGGCGGAATTAAAGGCCACCGTATCTCAAGTTAAAGTGGTGGAAGCGGGTGATAGTGTTGGCTATGGCCGCACTTGGAAGGCGGAAGCTAAGGAGCGTATTGCGGTGGTTTCCATTGGCTATGCCGATGGTTATGCCCGCAGTTTAAGCAATGGCAAGGGCCATATTAGCATTCGTGGAAAGCGTTATCCGATTGTAGGTCGGGTTTGCATGGATATGTGCATGGTGGCCGTTGGCGATGACCCTATAAAAGAGGGCGATGAGGTACTCATATTTGGTCAGGATTTGCCGGTTCAGGAAATGGCCACTGCGATGAATACCATTGCTTATGAGGTTTTAACCGGAATTTCAGCCCGGGTGAAAAGAGTCTATTATATGGCTTAAATTAGAGCGCTGTTTCTTCCCCCAATTTTAATAGTTTGATTAAGCGTTTATAAACGTTTCATAGGCGTTTAATATCGCGCTATCCTTATTTTATTTGAGTGTTTTACCCCCAGGTGTGAAAGCCGCACTCATGAATTCTAAAATTTTAAGTGATGAAGAAGAACATCGCAATCTTTCTGGGGGCCCTATGTTTATTGTTTGCCTGCCAAAATGAGGAGGGGGAATCTGTTTCTTTAAAGGATTGTAGCTTTTAAGAGCCATGGGGTACTTTAAGAAAATTGCAATCGGTCTTATTTGGGCTTTCGTCTTTTTTGTCCTTCGAAACTTAAGCTTTCAATACGATGATATTATCGTTGTTTTAGACTCTCTGGCTTTGGGTTTTTTAGTGGGTAAATTACCACAGCGACTATGGCAGTGGATGGTTATCGTGGCTTTGGCCTTGCCTTTATCTGATATTCCCACTATCCTTTTTAACAGTACTCTTCCCCTCTTAATAGCCTATTTTACGTTTCAGAAAAAACAGCCTTGGACCTTTTACCTATTATACTTATTAATACCTATTTCCATGCTAGGGGTTTGGGTTTATCGCTCTGAGGTTAATGGTGTAGAAATTGAGGATACTTCGTCTGATGAACTTCAGTTATATCCATTTCAAAAAGGTTTTAAGGAAGCTTACCAGTTTAGTCCCGATACCACCTACTTTCTGAGCTATTGGCATTTGGGTTGTTCAGCCTGCATCCGGCAAGATCGAAGTCTGAGAATTTTTGCCTATCGACACAAGGGGGAGGCGCTTAAGGTTTTATCGGTTTATTTGGGGGACACGACTAATAGGCGCTTTCAGCCAAGTCTTGAATTGTATCATCAGGACTTTCCAAATTTCTATGATCGGAATCAAATGGTGCAAAAAAAGTTTCAACAGAATGTTGGTCCTGCATTGCTTTTAATCAAGGATGGAGAGCCTTGCATGTTATGGAGAGGTTTTACTTTCGATAGCTGGCGGGAGTATTTTATGCAGTTTTATTGGGATCAATATTTAGAAGATTGAAGGCTTGTTACGCAGGCGGCTAAGCAAATGCGGCAAATGCCTTATTGATGGCGCTGGCCACAGCATCTAGTTTTGGCCTAAATCAATTTAAACCCCCATTTTTATGAAACGTCTGCTAATCTTACCATTGCTCGCATTAAGTTTAATCGCCTGTGAAAAGGATGATGACTCTACAACGAATGATCCGGGTAATAATGGTAACAGCAATCCTTCAGCCTTAACCAATAACATGATTTCAGTAGGCACTGATAGCACCAGCTTAAACAAGTACAGTGCTTATGTCGCCACTGATGTGAATACCAATAAAACCTATTTCGACATTTTCATTTATAAGGATGATGTATTGGACCGCAAGCAATACATGTTATTGCATCTTACTGAAATTCCAACTGCTTCTAAAACCCTGAACTGGCAAAGTGGTGCCAATGCTCCAGGAGCTATTAAGGCGGATGAATTTGTGATTTATCCCAAGGTGAATGATAAACGTTGGTTTGGTGTGTATTCCGTAAGTGGTTACGAAACGACCGGAACCATGCAGGCCACAGTTAACAATGGCAAACTCACCCTTTCTTACGAGGACATTGAGTTGGCCGATGAGTTTATTTCGGTGAACGTAACTGAGCGCAAGAAATGCAGCGGTAAACTCACCTTCTTATTATCAGATTTACAAGGGCTTACTACTACCGCCCAAACGCTTGATTTGGTTGCAGAATAGTATTTTCTGCTTATCGGAGGCCGCCTGGTTAGAACCAGGCGGTTTTTTTTGCTCCCTATTTAAGGCCGACCCGTTTTGTCCTGATCCAAAATCCTTTGCATCTCTGTTTTAAGCTCTGTTGATACTAAGGGCGTCAAGGCCATGGTTTGCAGGTTTAAAGCATAGAACTCAATCGGTTCTTCATATTTGTAAATGTCATTCTCATTTAAATCCAGGCGTGTTTCGATCGCAATTAAGGGGCTTCCTTCCATGGGTTTAAAATCAATTGCCTGATGATGGGCAATTTTAAATTCCTTTAGTTTTTGATTTTGAATACTGTATACAAATAGTTTTTGATGATCCAGATCATCCAGAACGGCATCATGATTATTATCCTCCGTGCTGGCTTTGAAGAGTAAAACCTTATTGCTGTCATTGCGGTAATAGGCCCATTGGCTTACTGCTACTAATTGATCGAAAACCTTTCTACGACTTTCATCTTGATGATTGTAGATCACAAAATTGTTGTGAAGCCCGATTTGATATTGGAAATAACCTTTGAAAGAATTCAGCAACTCACCAGAGCCAAACTTATAATTCTCCCGACCATCACGGGGTTCTTGATTTTTTTGTCCCACGGCTATCAGGTAGTAGGATCCTATGGTATCTAATCGTACCGGATCGTAAAAACTCAAGCTTTGTTTTACAGTAGGGGCCTCAGGATCGGCATTGGGATTCTCCGGATCTTGAATTAAAACTCCAGTTTCCTGGCGCTGCGGAGAGTCGAAAAACTCATCCACAAGCCAAATTCCTAAACCCAGGAGAATACTGCCAGCACCGATAATGAGTACAATGGTGCCAATTATGGCCAAGAGTTTTTGATTATAACGATTGAGTTTCGACATAATTAGATTTTGTAAGCAAACTGAGCTTTTCTGTCTTTAGTATAAAGACCATCTTAAGCCTTGATCTTATTCCAATAAAAAAGCCCGTCATGTATAAAACGAAACGGGCTTTGCTGAAATTCTTTAGCTATTATTCTTTCCAGTCCAATAACGCGTCCATCGTTTCGCGGCTTACCGCGTGGTAATTAGGACGGGCTTTAGTGTAAATGTCTTTCGCCATCTTATCCTGACCAGCACTTAATAAGGCCTTATAGGTAGGGGTTAAGAATTTACGACGACCCACTGAAGTTAAGAAGCTTTCCACCTTAGGATATACTGCTTCGTATCCGGCAGCAATGGTAGGTTGGAACCAAGCGGCGGAGATTTCACTATTTCCGCTGGCACTTAAACCATAGGCTTCGTCCAATTGTGCTAATTGCTCTAAGCTGGTACTGTCTGGCAAGCTATTAATAAGGTGCAACCACTCATGGGTGGTCCAGGCATCAGTAATAGTGCTGGCAGGCAGATCTCCACTGCTTAAGAATGTGTTTAGAGCAGCATCTACTTTTTGGAAGCGATCGCTTTGTACTTCGGGTAAATTATCTGGAATACCAGTTTCGTAAATCCAGGTATCTCCTTTAATAGCCGCATATTCCTCTTCGCTTAAAAGGTTCTCCTTTAAGTAAGTGATAAACTCTTCGGTAGTCATCACTTCAAATTTGTGACCTTGGAAGTAGTTTTTCAAGAACTCGTCAAAACGCTCACGACCCACTCTTTCTTCAATTAAGCGCAGGAAGAAATAACCTTTGTCATAAGGAATGCTGGTAACGCCATCATCCGGATTACGCCCTTCCAAATCCAATTTTAATTTGGTGTCATTAGGTACTTCTTTCAGCATTTCGACGGCAGCTTCTTGTAGGCCTGCACGAGTAAGACTAGCTAACATTTCGGAGTATTCATGGCCATAAACCGCTTCCATAATACGGTGCTCGAAGTACACGGTAAAACCTTCGTTTAACCAGAAATCATCCCAGGTGGCATTAGTTACCAGGTTGCCACTCCAGCTATGCGCCAACTCATGTGCTACTAAGCTCACCAAAGAACGGTCGCCCGCCAGGATGGTAGGGGTGGCAAAGGTTAAGCGTGGGTTCTCCATCCCGCCAAAGGGGAAAGAGGGAGGTAAAACGATCAGGTCATAGCGTCCCCAGGCATAAGGACCATACAGACCTTCGGCGGCCTGAACCATTTTTTCAAGATCGGCAAATTCGTAGGCTGAGGTATCTAAAAGCGAGGGCTCAGCATAAACTCCAGTGCGATCACTAATTGCTTCGAAACGCACATTACCCACAGCCATTGCCAATAAATAAGATGGGATGGCTTGGGGCATTTGGAATTTATAAACACCATCATCCAAGCGTTCCATAGGGTTGGAAGCACTCATAAGGGCAATCATATCTTTAGGTACGCTCACCTTGGCATCATAGGTAAAACGAATACCGGGGCTGTCTTGAGTAGGTACCCAGGAGCGGGCTAATATCGCCTGACTTTGGGTAAAGAGGAAGGGGTGATTTTTATCGGCAGTTTGAGCGGGATCTAACCATTGCAGAGCGCGAGCATCATCACCAGTACGGTAATAGATACTTACTTTTTTAGAGCTTTCGCCGATGGGAATACGCAATCCCTGACCTAAGTGATGATCGAATGGACTTAAAGCAAAATTTACCAAATCGCCATCCACTTTAATGGAGTCGATTTGCAAATCGTAGATGTCGAAGAAAATGTTTTGAGCACCGGCTTGTACCTCGATATCCCAATTGGCCACGGCACTGATTTCCTTCTTTTCGAAGTTTACATCAGCAATCCAATTCAGGTGCTTTACTTTGGCATCAGCCTGGGCATAGGAATGCGGATCCTGCCCGGTTTTCATGGCTTCTTCACTAAGCATCATGCTTTCTTTTTCTTTGGTTGGAGCGTTTTGGCAAGAAATTAAGGCCAGAACAGGAAGTCCTAGCAGGAATGATCTCATTCTCATCTTTCACTTAAATTTGGAATCGCAAGTTAAGTTTTAGCTATGAGAAGTATTCTATTAAGACTATTGGTTAATACCCTAAGCGTATTTTTTACTGCCTGGATTTTAGGTGATGCCGTTCGACTGGATGGATTTACCAGTGCCATTGGGGTGGCAATTGTGCTGGGCCTTCTCAATGTGTTTATAAAACCCCTGTTGGTGATTTTTACTTTGCCGGCTACACTCTTCACTTTTGGACTTTTCCTATTTGTGATTAATGCTTTGGTTATAATGTTGGCCGACTCCATGTTAAGCAGCTTCCACGTAGCCAATTTTTGGTGGGCCCTCTTATTTTCTCTTGTTTTGAGTTTCATTAACTCTCTGCTCCGAAATCTTGGAGAAGATCGCCAGAGTCAGGAGCCTTATTAATTAGAGCATCAGGCGAAAGCCGAAAAGCCATTCCAGTTTTTGGGCATCACCATTATAGGCACTGCGATCGTTGAGGAAGGAGGCTTCAACTCCGGTATACAGGCCCCAGCTTGTAAGCAAATGGGCCGAAAGGAAATACTGATGAGGCATTTCGATATCAGAGGCCTTTTCGCCATAACTAAGTGGCACTAGGTTTTTGAGGTGAAAGGTGTAATCAGCCTGTAGTTCCAAAAGGAAGAAATCAGAGATTAGATAATCGGCCATTAAAGCCGGGCCCAGGCCTACATACCATCCATGAGGAGCCGGAGTAAAAGGATGCTCATATCCCAGGGAGTCTTTCACAATGAAAGTGCTACCCAAGGCTAAATCCGTAAGATTGAAACCCATGGCCAAAGCCCATCGATCCCGAACCCAGAGGTTCCAATTGAAGTCATGAGCACCAATCAGAAAATGACTAAAAGTACTGCCTTCCGCCCGAGCGATATCGGTAAAGTCTTCTCCGAAGCCATAGAATATTTCTCCCAAAATCTTATTGCGGAAAAGATAGCGCATGCCGCCTGCTTCCAGATTGGTGCGGTAGAGGAGGAAGTCGCCTGTCCAGGCATTCACCCGGTGTTTTTCTGGCGGTAGGGCATTGGGGAATTCCAGATCAACATGGCGAATGGCAAGACCCAGATAAAGTTCATCTGCATAGTAGTCTTCTCCCAAATACTGGAAGGCGCTGAGCTGAGCTTTTAAAGGGAGATGAAATAGGCCTGCAAAAAGGCAGAGGCTGAATAAGCGCATTACTTATTCCATTTCACCAGGGTGATGCCCAAGCCACCGCTAATGTACCAACCGATATAGGGGCGGTAACCTGCTTCATAATTGGTAGACATACCGAATTTTTTACCGGTTCGGTCTTTCTTTTCTACCTGGAAGGTACTTAAGCCGATTCGAAATCCAAGGGGCAGGGAGCCAATGGCATCTTTAGCGGCATCTTCATCAAAGGGAAGAGTGGGATTCTCATAAGGGTCGCTGATGCTGGTTCCGGCAAAAATGGCGTCCAAATAGAGCAAGCGACCCATGGAGGTAAATTGCTCGCCAAAATTATCGGTCTTGATAAAGACATTGCGAATGGTTCGCGTGCTTAAACCGGCATAAAGCCCATTGATGGAAGCTTTGCCGAGTCCATCTGCGAAGATATCGGTGCCATTATCATCGGTAACATCATCTACAGAAATGGGACTCGAGAGGTGATAGTAGCCGGCTCGAAGCATATAGTCGCGACGATTTTTAGCTTGAATACTGATGGATTTCATCGCGAAGACTCTTTCATCATTAAAGTCATTGCCGTCGGCATCCCATTCGATATCCAGGATCACGGGAGTGGCTTTTACTTTGGTATAGCCAGCAAAGCGGAAGTAGCCTCCTAATTCGAAATTGCTAAAAGAAGGAGGACTTTTATAGCCGATTTGGGCCATGGTGAGGTAGCTGCGACGGTAGCGATAATCAATACCAATACCTTCTACAGGTTCTACATTCCCCCAAATACCGGCATTGAAGTTTATGGCGTCCAAATTGAGTACCGGGACATCTACATCAAAGTAGGAGAGGTTGAGGTTCCAGAATGGCCGAAAGTCGGGATTATCATAGGTGATTTCGTATTGCACATTTTGGGCTTTCAAGCCATTGGAGAGCAAGAAAATCAATAAGATAGCTGCTGTAATATTTTTCATCGGAGTTTGATTTTAAATCAAATGTCCCCGAATGAAAAGGGCTCGGCAATACGGCAATTGCCGTATTTTTTAGGGCTTAGTCAACTTTTAAAACCCAGGCATCAGGATAGCTGGTCATTAAATTAATCACCTCCTTGTTAGCACTGCGGCGATCTTCAAAATTAGCGTAGGAAACCCGATAAGTATCATTGGCTGCTACATAGAGAAGCTCCATGGATTTCTTTTTCCTTCGAACGAATTCTTCAGCCATAGCCTTATCCGGGAAGCTGGCAATGATAACATGCCAACGCGGACCACTATTTTCACTAATAGCTTCCTGAGCGGGGGCTTCAGTTTCTTCGGGCTGGCTTTCGGTGGTATTGGGATTTTCTTGACTTAAATTATCAGCAGGCAGTTCTTCCTTGGGTTCTGGACTTTCGCCTTGATAAACCATAGCATCGATTTCCTCTGGAGCTTTAAAGTCTTTGGCTTTGAAATTAGAGGGTAAACGACCTCCTAGTTTGTAGCGTTTATCAAGAATAGGACGGGTGCTTTTAGGTCTGTTATTAGTGCTGTTAAACCCTGCGCTAAGCTCTTCGTTTTGTGGTGCCGGATCCTCCTCTTCAAATTCGGTATCCGATGCACCAGATTCAGAATCCAGCATACTGTCTACAATCGCTTCGGCTCGATTTTGGGCGGCTTTTTCAGCGGCAGCTTTCATTTGAGCTCGGCGCTTCATTTCGGCCTTTGTGAGTGGGATATTAACTGGGATACGACCTCCTCGTAAATAGGTGGAGTCGATCTTAATCAAACGATAAGGGTCAGCAAATTCTCCAACTCCTCGAACGGAATCCAAACGGCGACGCTTAATAGAGTCGCGGCGGGACTGCATGGAGTTCTCATAACGCGTTTGCTCCTCCAGTTCCATCATTTCTTTATCAGTAAGGAAAACGGTATCGCCATATTGGCCAATATAATAGCCGGTTCTGGAGGCTTCCTCACGTTCCGCTTGTAGTACTGAATCTCGGTAGGCACGTTCCTTATACTCGGAACCCAATACTTCATTAGGATTGTAAACTCGGCCGCTGGCGATCAGGTCCACATCCGGTAACGGGATATTGTAGCGACGGTAATAAGGGATATAATTTCGATGGACGGGCGGAAGAGGCCTAGGGCCTTCCAAAGAATCCATTACATCGATATAGTCATTGAAAAGTCCGGATACCAAAGGTTCATAATATTCCCAGAAGAACTTTTTTCGATCGAGGTCATCACGGTTATTATAGAAGAACTTCCGCATAAACTGAACTCCTTTAAAATAGCTCAGTCCAAATGGGGTAGGTGAATCGGCCCAGTCTCCGCAGAAATACCAGCGTAAATGTTCTTGATGGTCGCCAATGATCGCCGGAAATTCATTGGGAAGGTGATGGGAGGCCATAATCGAATCGCCTCTTTCGGTAGTATGTATTTTATAGGTAGAGAATACATCATTGGTATCCTTGGCAAAACAGACATCAAACCAATAAGGATAGCGGATGAACTCGGGTAAATTATACTGATCAATAAGGTATTCACCGGTGTTAATGATGGGGAGTTCATGCTCTACATCTTTATCCATTTGTAAAACAAAGATGCGCTCCGTTTCATGCACGAATACCATTCCCGGAATATCGGGATAGTCAAAGGGTTTTTTATAATAATACCGATGCAGGCGTCGCATCCAGCCGGGGATATCCGGGTTAAGAAGAGTGTCGAGCGAATGGTAATATCGACCGGTCCAGCCAGTGAAATCCAGTTCCAATAAGCGCTGCATTTTAAAGCGCAATTGCAGCGGAGTAGGAGAGGCCAGGTTGTTGAATTCCGTCAGCGTAAGCTTCCGATTGCGGAACATTTTTTCGAAGAGCTTATAACTCTGTTCCGATAATCCTCCATATACCAAGCGCGAACGTTCGTTGATATCCCGTCCGTAAACCCACTCATTGGTATAAACGCCATAGGCATCGGTATAGTAGACGTACTCCATGTCGCGCGCCATACTATCCAAATCAGCATTGTTAAAAACCGTTAGATCCTTAACTACATATTCCGGTCGGTTCACTGGGAAGAAACCATAGTAGTCCTCACTGATTTCATATTGGGAACCATCTGGTTTTACAAACTTCCTATTGGTGGTAATCCAGTTAAAGGAGCGGTGCTCCACGCCAGAAGACTCCAATACAGTTTTGTCTAAAATCAAGCCCGGAAGCTCGGTTTTAGGGTAAAAGAACCAAACCAAAAAACTCCAAAAGGGAATCAGGATGATAAGGAAGAAGACTATTTTTCGTCCCAGGTACTTCAATGCCTAGATTTTTAATGCTTTACGCTTGTAATCCGATGAAACGAAATTACAAGTTGCGGAAATTGATTTATTCACGAGCTAACTTATTTGTTAACAGAGGAGCCTGAGTAGAAAATTATTTAAAGGGTCGACTTTCTTCGATGAAGGGTTAACTTTATCTTAGGTTCCGCATTTATTGATTTTGGCTACTTTCGCCAGCAGTCAGAACAGCACTCTACGAATGACAAAACGGGAAGACCGATTTACTAAGCGCCGTTTGCGCTCTTCATACTTTTCGGTAGTGATCAGCATTTCACTGGTACTTTTTGTACTGGGCCTTTTTGGGGTTCTTATTATGAATACCCAGGAAATCAGTCGCTCCGTGAAGGAAGATTTTAGTCTGACCATTTTACTTAGCGAAGACGCTTCTAAAGCGGAGGTGAACCAATTCTTCACCACTTTGCAAGTAGCTCCTTATACTAAGTCAGCCCGAATTATTTCGAAAGACGACGCTGCGGAGGAACTCATGCAAATTTTGGATGAAGACTTTGTGGACTTTTTAGGCTACAATCCATTGCGGGATGGCATAGAATTAAAGTTGAAGGCTGAAGAATTGGAAGTAGAGCGATTGGCCGCTTTAAGCAAAGAGTTTGAAGTACTCGATTTTGTGAGTGAGGTGGTTTACGATCGTTTGTTGATTGAGAAAATGAATGAGAACCTAAAAATGTTGGGTTATGCCCTTCTCGCAGGAGCGGTTCTATTAAGTTTAATCGCAATAGCCTTGATAAACTCTAGCATTCGTTTGGCAATTTACTCCAAGCGCTTCCTGATAAAGACCATGCAATTGGTAGGGGCCACCCGAAACTTCATTCGCAAACCCTTCTTAATGATGAGTTTAGTGCATGGAGCTATTGGTGCTCTTATTGCCCTAGGACTCTTGGCCTTGTGCCTTTACTATCTTCAAATTTACATTCCGGGCTTATCCGAGTTTCAAGCGCCATTGGGCTTGAGCTTAATTGCGATCGCAATTTTTGGCGCCGGACTTTTAATATCGTTTACTTGTACTTTCTTTGCACTCAGGAAATACCTGAAGCTAAAGACCGATCAATTATACTTTTAGAGACATGCAAGAACAAACTTTTGTATTCGGAAAAAAGAATTATCTCTTAATGGGAGCGGGAGTTCTGCTGATAGGTATTGGATACCTTTTAATGGCCGGCGGCGGTAGTGAAGATCCCAATGTTTTTAACCCGGAGATTTTCAATAGTCGCAGATTAACCTGGGCCCCTCTTATTCTCTTAGCTGGTCTGGCTTTAGAGATTTACGCAATTATGACACCTAGCGAGAAAAATGGGTAAACTGGAAGCCATTGTCCTGGGGATTATTCAGGGCTTGACTGAGTTTTTACCGGTAAGTAGTAGTGGTCACCTCGAATTGGCGAAGGCCATTTTTGGGGATACCTCAGTGCCGGAAGAGAGTTTGTTGTTTACCGTGGTGGTGCACTTTGCAACTGCCTTGGCAACCATTCTGGTTTTCCGCAAAGAAGTGGGAATCATATTTAGAGGCCTTTTCCAATTTAAGAAGAACGACGAGTTTCGTTTTAGCCTTAATATTGTCATCTCCATGATTCCAGCCGCTCTGGTAGGTGTTTTATTGGATGAACAAATTGAAGCCCTTTTCGGGGGGCAAGTGATGCTGGTTGGTTTTATGTTACTCATAACCGGGGTACTCTTACTTTTTGCAAATAACACTAAGGCTGGCGACGGCTACGTAACCAGTGGTAAGGGATTAATGATTGGTCTTGCCCAAGCGATTGCCATCTTACCAGGTATTAGCCGTAGCGGTGCAACCATATCAACCGCCTTATTATTAGGGGTAAGTCGTGAGCGTGCGGCTCGTTTTTCCTTTTTAATGGTAGTACCTCTGATTGTAGGAAAAATGGCTAAGGATATTATGGACGGTGGCTTAAGCTTGGAAGAAGGTATCCCAGTGCCCATTTTCCTGGGTTTTGGAGCAGCCTTTGTTACCGGATGGTGGGCTTGTAATTGGATGATTGATATCGTTAAGCGCGCCAACCTAAACTACTTTGCCCTCTACTGTTTCTTAGTAGGTATCTTGGCGATCATCTTTAGCTTCATCGCTTTTTGATTTATAGCAAAACTGAAATTGAGGAAGGTCAGTTATTACTGATTGATAAACCTCTGAATTGGACCTCTTTCGACGTGGTGAACAAACTACGTTATGCCCTTCGTAAGGCTTATGGCTTTAAGAAGTTAAAGGTAGGTCATGCCGGTACCCTCGATCCATTAGCGACTGGCTTACTATTAATTGCGGTGGGTCGGAAAACTAAGACCATCAATGATTTGATGGGAATGGATAAAGTCTATACCGGAACTTTCAAAATTGGCGCTACTACTCCCAGCTACGATCTGGAAACAGAAGTTGATCAGCAATGGTCTACAGATGGGATTAGTGAGGTAGACATTCAAAGCGCTGCGGATAAATTCAAAGGTCTGATTGATCAAGTGCCTCCCATTTTCTCCGCCATTAAACAAGGTGGCAAAAAGGCCTATGAAATGGCTCGCGAAGGAGAGAAACCCGAATTAAAGTCACGCCAAGTGATGATCCACGATTTTAAGGTGGATGCCAAATCTTTTCCGGAAGTGGACTTCGAAGTGAAGTGCAGCAAGGGAACTTATATTCGATCTCTGGCCCACGATTTTGGTGCAGCTCTTAATAATGGTGCGCATTTAACGGCTTTGCACCGAGAGGCAATCGGTCCCTATTCTATTGAAGACGCCTTAAGTCTTGATCGCTGTTTGGAGATTTTCCAGAAGGAAGAATAAGATTGCCTAAATTCCACTTTTCAAATAAACGTGGATCTCTTTAGCCTCTTAAAAGAAACAATAAACTGGTCGCCGCCGCTCATATTAAAGCGGGGAGACTATCTCTGTGAACCACCACGAAAGGATCAGAATATCTATTGGGTAAAGGAAGGCTTATTGCGAATTTTCACTGTAGAAGAGGAACAGGATTATGGGGTGCGTTTTGGTTATGAAGGCGATCTTATCTCCGTTTTAGATTCCTATATCAAAGGGGGACCTAGCCGTTTTTCGGTTCAAGCCTTACGTAAAACTACTCTGGTGTCCTGCTCAAAAGAAGCATTCGAAAGTCGATTGAAACAACATCCGGAATTACGTGACCTTTGGATGGAAGGATTGTACCAATTGATTTATGATATGTTGGAACGAGAGCAGGACTTAATGATTGCCGATCCTCGACAGCGTTTACAAAGAGTTTTAGAGCGGAGCCCTCGCTTGTTTCAGGAGGTACCTCATAAATACATCGCTAGTTATTTACGGATGAGTCCTGAGACTTTATCCCGATTATTGAATTCTTGATTTCGCTCAAGATTGGGGGAGCCGGGCTTTGGCAACTTTGCTAAAATTCTAAAGATGAAAGGAAGTCAAAGCAGTTTATACCAGGAATTACAAGATCTTATTACTAAGCATCAAAAGGAATTGGCCCTCTTACAGGCCTTGTCCAATACTGAATTAAAGCAGCAGCCCGCTCCTGATAAATGGTCGGCCTTGGAGTGCATGGAGCATTTATGTCGTTATGGAGATTTCTATTTACCGGAAGTGAAGCGGGTCGGACAATCTGCAGCAAAGTCGAAAGCCGATCGATTTAAGAGCTCATGGCTGGGAGAGTATTTTGCCGCCAGCATGTGGCCGAAGGAAGGTTTTAAAACCATGAATACCTTTAAGAATATGAACCCTTCCTTATCCGATACCCGCATGGAAGTATTGGAGCAATTTGAAACGCAATTAAAGGCTTGGGCCATTTTGGTAGCGGACCTGAAAGATCGGGATTGGCAAAAGACCAAAACGGGTATTAGCATCTCCAGTATGATCAAATTACGCTTGGGCGATACCTTACGCGTGGTGTTTTATCACAATGAGCGCCATATGCGCCAGGCCTTTCGGGCAGCAGGATTAGAGTCTTAATCCATATAGCGGCTATTCCACAATTCAGAATTGAAATTCTTCATCCGGCTGAAGCCATACAAGGCACTAAAAGCGCTAAAGGCTAAAAACAGATAGAAGAAAAAGATGATGCGGATGTTCCAACTGTGTTCATCAAGGGGCCCCATCACCACCGAATCCGGGAATAGCGATACAATGAAGGCGGCCAATAAGGCCACGCTTAATAGCAGGCTTTGAAAACTGCGGAAAGGGAATACTAGCAAAGCTCTTAGAGGATGAAGATCATTCCCCCATTTGTGCACCAAATAGTAGTGATTCTGCGAAATGGGCAGCATAAGAAGCGGGTCTTTATCCTTGTTCTTTAATTCAAACATTGGGGCGGGAGCAATCAGCTTAAAGCCTTGTAAACTTTGCTTTTGCTCTTTTTGCAAGGCCTTGATTTTTTGGATGGCCTCGTAGGGAATTTCGCCTTTGAAATAGGCAGCGTCTAAAAATCGTAGGCGATAGCGCGTACACAGACTTTTAATCTGCTCAAGGCTGTAAATACGATCGGGGTCTAATTGACTAAAGTCTAAATCGGAATTGAGCTTGCTATTTCCCAAAGCCTTTAAATTCTCCAGAATCTCAGTTTCCAGAGCATCGTCCTCAGCTAATAGGCGCTTAAAAGCAGCCAGGGTTTCATCCGGATTTTTTTGTTCTTCTCTTCTTCGTTCACGCTCTAGCGCTTTCACTAAATCTACTCCCATATTCATCTCACATTAAATCCTAAGAACAGTCTAAATTAAGAAAATTGACTGCGTCCGACGAAATTCTTTAATACCGGGCTTTGTTAAAATGTTCATCGAAGGTTCTAATTTTGACCAAAATATGGAGCTATGGATTTAGAGACCATTCGCGATTTTGCCCTCAGCTTTAAAGAGAGCTCAGAAGGCTTTCCCTTTGATTCCGATACCTTGGTTTTTAAGGTCGCTGGGAAAATGTTTTTGCTGGTATCTCTGGAATACAATCCCATAAAGATGAGCTTGAAACATCTGCCGGAAAAGGGCCTCGATTATCGTGAACAGTATAGTTCCGTGGAAGGGGCTTACCATATGAATAAGACACATTGGAGTTCAGTGGTACTGGATGGAAGTATTGATTGGGAAACTTTGCGATCCTGGATTCAGGATTCCCATGATTTAGTGGTTTCCAGCTTACCCAAATACAAACAAAAAGAATTGCGAGGCGATGCGTAGTATTATTAAATATCTCTTACAAGGCCTTTTAATCGTGGCTCCCATGGGCATAACGGTCTATGTGATTTATGAAAGCTTTCTGGTTTTGGATGGCTTAATCACCTTCGAAACTCCCGGCTTGGGAATCTTAGTGGTATTGGTCGGTATTACCCTGATTGGCTTTGTCGCCAGTCATTTGATTTCGGAGCGATTAAAATTTTGGATGGATCGTCAAATCCGTAAGGCACCGGTGATTAGCTTGATCTATACGGCGGTAACCGATGTGCTCAATGCTTTGGTAGGTGAAAAACGCAGTTTTAAATATCCGGTGCTGGTTCAGCTGGATAATGACCCGGCGGTAAAGCGTATTGGCTTTGTGACCCATCGCGGCTTTGGAAAGCAGGCAGAGCTTGAGGAAGATTACCTCACCGTGTACTGCCCACACAGTTATGCGATATCAGGAAACGTATTTTTAGTCGCTAAAGAAAGAGTAGAAAACTTAGATTTGCCCGCTGCAGACGTAATGAAGTACGTCATTTCTGGCGGGGTGACCCGTATTCAGGACGAGTCAAAAAAAGATCAATGAAGCAATTTGCAGCACTACTACTCTGTTTAGGATTTTCTTTTCAAGGCCTTGCGGCGGAAGGCGACACTACCATAGTTTCAGCACATCAACAGAGGGATCTTACCTGGTATGGTTCCTATAAAGATTGGGCTGTATTTCCCGATGCTAATCATTCCTGGCATCAGATTTTGATGCGCTATACCATGGGTTGTGCAAGCGGTGGTTGTTCGGATTGGGACTATACTACCGTAGTAGATCTTTTGATTCCTACCGGAGCTTTGGATAGCAATATTGCCAGTATAGATACCATCAGTACTAATCCTCTGCAAATTGATACGACCTGGTCGGTATTTGCGGTAAAGGAGCGTTATGAATTAGCCAAGGTGATTACACCTTACGGTGGGAGTCTGGCGCAAGATTGGACCCGCGACTTTTACTTTGATGTGAGCGATTATTATCCGCTCTTAAGAGATTCGGTAGAGATTGATGTGCGCTACCAAGGCTATAGCAGTGGCTTTAGCGCTACCCTGGATTTTATTATGGTGGAAGGTACGCCGGTACGCGATGTGTATCAGGTGGAAAACCTTTATCGCGGTGGCTTTACTTATCGTGATTCGGCGCAGTTCGAGAGTCAGTATATGCCGGCACGCGCTCTAAATCCGCATCCTTCGGCGAGCCAGTTTTATGTGCGTTTAGCGCCTTCCGGACATGGTTTTGTGAATGATGCTAATTGCGCGGAGTTCTGTGAGCGCGACTATTATGTTTTTGTGGATGGACAAAAGGTGGCCGATCAAGCGATGTGGCGCGACGATTGTGGTTTAAATGATCTATGGCCCCAAGCGGGAACCTGGTTATACGATCGGGCGAACTGGTGTCCTGGGGATCGGGTAAATCAATACCTCCATGATATTACGGCCTATGTACCCGGAGCCGATAGTATAGATGTAGATATTGAAGCCTATACCTACACCCAGCCTAGTGGTCAGAGTCCGGCCAGTTACAATATGCTGGTGCAATTATTTCACTTAGGCGATTTTAATCAGAATTTGGATGTTGCGATTGAAGATATCATCAAGCCTAGCAATGAAGATGAGCATGCTCGCTTTAATCCGGTTTGTGATGAGGCTTTAATTGCGGTAGTAAATAAAGGTATTCAACCTATCCAATCTTTACGCTTGGCCTATGGCTTAAAAGGCAATACCCAATGGCGCTACTTTGATTGGACTGGAAATCTAAACTCCTTGGAAAGAACAGAAATTTCATTGCCGATGGATTCGGTAGCCGATTGGGTTAGCCTGAATGGTCAATTGGAATTTAAGGTGCAGATAGAAAATGTGAATGGTCAGCCTAGTGATGATGTGGATTTTAATAATCGTCGTACGGTAGGGATTAAATTACCCGAGATGTACCCAAATCCTATGCGCTTTGAACTGCGTACTAATAATGCTGCCTCTGAAACCTGGTGGCAGTTGGAAGATGCCTGGGGTAACATCTTATTCTCGGGCGATAATCTGGCCAATGGTACCAGCTATCGCGATACCTTCGATTTGGATCCGGGATGTTATCATCTAATTATTGGCGACCGCGATAAAGATGGTATGAGCTTCTTTGGTAACAATGATGGCTCTGGCCGAATCTTGATGCGTAATGTAGGTGGCGACTTCTTCTCCAAGAACTACAATCCGAATTTTGGTACGGAGTTTAGCGAATATTTCACTGTAGGTTACAGCATTGGCCTGCCGAAGGAAGAGCTTCCGGTTTTAGACTGGTCTGTTTATCCAAACCCCTCTAAGGGTCAATTCAATCTTTACTGCGAGGCCCTGCAAAAGGAGCAAGGGGTACTGCGCTTAATTGATGGTCAGGGTAGGGTGCTTTGGACTAAAAACCTGGCTACAGGGCAAGAGCCTGAGCTGGAATTGCATCTGCCGGAAGGCCTCCAGGGATTCTACATTTTAGAACTCCAGAGTGGCAAACTTAGAGGCCGTAAGTCTTTAATTATTCAGCCTTAGGTAGCTGGACGGGTACGAACATTATTGCTGGGCAAAGGAGCAGCCGGATTGGGCTTGTTCTTTTTGCCTTTGCCACCTCCGGTAATACGCTTACCGCGATCGGTAGGTCGGCTAAATCCAACCCTTTTCATAGATCCCCAGGCTTTCTTGCCTTCGAAGAAATAATCCCAGTTACCGGTTACGGCACAGTACACCACAAAAGGGTGGAACATCAGTGGTTCTATTAATCCAGCAATTACCAAACGTAAGAGCTGCCTCCGCTTTTTATACTGGAAGAAGGTGATTTCCTCGATATACAAGGTGGCGATAGTAAAGGCCACGGTATAACCGTAGATCAGGGCAATAAAGAGGTAGAGGAAGCTAATGTTGATTACCCCCAGCAAGCTGAAGAGTACCAAAAGCACAATACCAAAGGCCTCAATTAATGGGGCTAACCATTCGAATAAAAGCCAGTAAGGATAAGATACCATTCCAATTTTCCCGTAGAAAGGGTTGAGGAAAAGGCGTTTATGAGAAAGTAAGGTTTCTACAGCTCCACGGGTCCAGCGGTTTCTTTGGCGACGTAATACCGACCAGGATTCGGGTACCTCGGTCCAGCAAAGTGGATCCGGTACAAAGCCTACTACGTAGTCAATTCCTTTTTCGCGGGCATAGCGACGCATGCGCACGGTGAGTTCCATATCCTCACCAATGGTCTCATTATCGTATCCACCACACTGAATTACCAATTGCTTTTGGAAAACACCTAATGCTCCGGAAATAAGCAAAAGTCCGTCCAGTGAACCCCAGGCTACCCGACCTAAAAGGAAAGAGCGTAGGTATTCGAGGGTTTGGAACTGAGCCAATAATTTGTTGGGTACGTTTACCTCTACGATGCGGCCTTTTTCGATGCGGCAGTTATTTGCAATCCGCACTACCCCACCGGTGGCAATCATGTTTTTATCGGTTTCCTCCAAGAAGGGTTTCATCAGCTTAAGCAAGCAGTCTTCTTCGAGGATACAGTCTACATCGATATTAAGGGTGTAGTCGCCGGTAGATACATTGAGGGCCGCATTAAGGGCATCGGATTTACCGCCATTTTCCTTGTCGACCACCACCAGGTTATTGTAGGCCGGGTCTTTCGATTTATAAACGTTCTTAACCTTCTTGGTTTCAATTTTATAGTTCACCGCAAAGTTTACCGGCTCTAGCTGGTACTCTTCGATAAGCTTGGTAAGACTGCGGTCGCGACTACCATCGTTCACTACGATTACCTCATAATTGGGATATCGTACTGAAAGCAGGGAGCGGATATTTTCGATAATGGTGGCTTCCTCATTATAAGCCGGTGCCAAGATGGATACCGAGGGCGCTTCCGGACTTTGTAAGATATTGAGGTAGTCGGTATAAGTATTACGACGCAGATATTTCCGGGCTTGAACCACAGAGATTACCCCTAATATCAAATAGGAGATCATTACGAAAACGGTGTATCCGTAGGTAATGAAGTAAAATATGTAAATGAGAATATCTACGAGTGAGTTCTGCGTGTCATATTCGATCATCGAGGACGTGTTTTACGATGTTTTCGCCTTTTTCAGACAATTCATTTTCGCGGTATCCGGTCAATACATCATGGCGTCCCATTCGCTTTAAGCCTTTGGCAGCGGCCATAACTAATTCGTATTCTTTGCCTGATACCAGGACTTCACGTAAGTGACCTGCTTCTTTGGAACCGCCTAATTCGCCCATAGCTTTGAGCACGGCAGTTTTTACCCGCAGGTTCTTGGTGAGTTCGTAAACTTCGTAGAGGTTTTCAATGCATTCGGAATAGGCCAGTTCAATGGCAGTTTCAATCGCCTTTTCTTGAACCTTTTCATTCCGGTGGTAGAGGAGTTTGCGTAATTGCTCACGCTCGTGATATTGGTTGAGGTGGCGCATCAGGATCAGCGCAAAGATCACAACCGTATCGTTTTTAGATTTTAACCAAGGTCCGATATGGTCAATCAATTCATATTCGAATTTGCGGGACTGATCCAAAAGTCGGATTTGCTGCCATTCGCTCATAGGCGATTCCAAATCGTTGAGGAAGCTCATGGCTTTTTTACCTCCAAGTTTTACGGCTGCATACTGGGCTTCGTTACGCACATGCATATTCTCAGCATCGGTATACTGTAAAATCTCGAAGAGGGTTTCGCCCATGCGCATGGTGCTAAGGTCGTTAATAGCCTTGGCGCGTACATGCCATTCTCCATTGCGGAGGTTTTCGAGGGCGATTTGTTTTAAGCCGATTTCTCGGTAGAGGTTCTCGAGGCGCGTAAAGGCCTCACCACCCAGGTTACGGTGGTAGTAGAGAATCAGCTCATTAAGGATGTTCATATTCGATCTACGATAGAGAGTAGAGTCTACAATACGGTTGATCTTTTTAATGGCATCCTTAAACTGACTGGCATCCTGTTCGGTAAAGACAATTTCCTGAATAATAGGTTCTACTTGTCTTTTAATACGGCGCTCCCGAGCTTCAATACTATTCTTGCGCGAACGTTCCCGCAGTACAATAGAGATCATAATCGCGGCAGAGATCAAAAGAGCAATTACCAAGAAGATTACAATCTTGTACCTGGGCTCGAGCGCCAGTAAGAAGTAGTATATGTCGATCAGGAACTCGCGCATTTTATTTTTTGCTGTTCTTGAGCAGCTTTTTGATACGTACAGAAAGTTCGTTCGGGCTGAATGGCTTGGTCATAAAATCATCGGCACCCAAATCGAAAGCCTTCAATACGGCAGTTTCGGAATTTAAGGAAGTGAGCATCAATACCGGTGCATCTGTACCTCTTTCTTTCAGGATCTTCACTAATTCGAAACCACTGATGAAGGGCATCATGATATCACTAATGATAATATGGTATTCTTCACTTTCAATTTTTTGGATGGCTTTCTCACCATCTTCTGCTGTGTCTACGTCGTAGCCGTCTTTGGTTAATTTAAAGGCCAAAGCGTCCCGAATCAAAGGCTCGTCGTCTACAATCAGAATTTTTGCTTTATCACTCATGACATTTACTTAATTGGGCGGAACTTTACCGAGATCAAAAGTATCTTTAGAATTTGGGAGTGCGGCTAATATTAGACGAAAGGTCCAATTTTAAAGATATAGCGCTATGCGAAATCGGGATCAAACCACCGAGAGGGTACATCAATTTTTAAAGTCGGCTCAATTTACGACATCCGACCATATAATAATATTCTCGGGTGCAGGAATGAGTGCGGAAAGCGGGATTAGCACCTTTAGAGAGAAAGGCGGGCTCTGGGAGGAGTATGCCATTGAAGAGGTGGCTACCCCGGAGGCCTGGGCACGCGATCCACATAAAGTCTTGAATTTCTATAATATGCGTCGCAAGCAATTGCTAGAGGTGAGCCCCAATGAAGGACATCGAGCCATTGCAGAATTGCAAAGGAAATTCAACTTGCGGGTCATTACTCAGAATGTTGACGATTTACATGAGCGGGCTGGCACTTCAGATGTCTTGCATTTGCATGGAGAGTTGCGGAAGGCGCGTAGCACGGCAGATGATACTAAAGTATATCCTATAGATGGCTGGGCTCTGAATTGGGGAGATCAATGCGAATTGGGTTCGCAATTACGACCGCATGTAGTGTGGTTTGGTGAAATGGTGCCGGCCATGGATGAGGCGGTGGATTATTTAGCAGATTGCAGATTGATGATTGTGATTGGCAGTTCATTGCAGGTGTATCCGGCGGCTTCTTTGGTGCAGAGGATTGAAGCCTCTTGTCCTTTGATTGTAATTGATCCGCATCCGGTTCAAACCTATGGCACTGGCCCCTTGCTGCATCTCGAAAGTGGAGCATCTGAAGGTATGAACTTGATACAGTCTGTTTTAAAGTCTTTTTAGAAAGGAATTTAAGTGTAATAATTGTATATTTGCGGCCACTTTTGAGGGGACGCGTGTCCCCTCTTTTATTAGGCTACATGATCGATTCGCAAAAAGTACGTGCACTTTTAGAGGCTGGTTTGGAAGAACAGCAGGCCTTTTTAGTGGATTTTCAGATTGCTGCCGGCAACATTATTCAGGTTACGGTAGACAAGATGGAAGGCATTAATTTAGAAGGGATAACGGCTATTTCGCGCGCCATTGAGCATAATCTCGACCGTGAGCAGGAGGACTTTGAATTGCAAGTTAGTTCACCCGGAGTGGGTAGTCCTTTGCAGGTTAAAGAGCAGTATGTTCAAAATATTGGTCGCGACTTAAAAGTAAAGACCAAAGACGGCGAAAAATTTAAGGGCGAATTGGTAGATTTCAGTGAGGGAATTTTAACCCTCGAATGGAGTGAAAGAGAGCCTAAAGAAGTGGGTAAAGGAAAAGTAACGGTTAAAAAAGACGTGAAACTAAACCTGCAGGATATTGATGAAGCGCGGGTTCAAGTCAGGTTCAATTAAGCATAAAGGCTATTATGGAAAATCAGGCTATCATTGAAAGTTTTGCCGAATTTAAAGATGAAAAGAATATCGATCGGGTTACCCTGATGGCTATTCTTGAAGATGCTTTGCGTAACCAATTGCGCAAGAAATACGGCAGTGACGATAACTTTGATATCATTGTGAACCCCGACAAGGGGGACCTGGAAATTTGGCGTAATCGTATGATTGTGGCCGACGGTGAAGTAGAGGACGAGAACACAGAGATCGCCCTTTCGGAAGCCGTGAAGATCGAGCCCGACTTTGAAGTGGGTGAAGAGGCTTCAGAAGAATTAAAATTGATTGATCAAGGTCGCCGTTTCGTGTTGGCCTTCCGTCAGAACCTGGTGCAAAAAATCCAGGAGCACGACAATAGCATTATTTATAAGAAATATAAAGATCTGGAAGGTGAGATCCTTACGGGAGAGGTACACCATGTGCGTCCTCGTGCGGTAATCATTTATGATGATGATCAGAATGAACTGATCTTACCTAAGGATCAACAAATTCCACGTGATTTCTTCCGCAAGGGAGATACCATTCGTGCGGTAGTGCGCGATGTAGATTTACGTGGAACCAAGCCAGTGGTTATTCTTTCTCGTACGGATGAGCGTTTCTTGGAAAAACTCTTCGAGCAAGAAATTCCTGAGGTGTTCGACGGATTAATTACCGTGAAAAAGGTAGTTCGCGAGCCAGGTGAAAAGGCAAAAGTTGCGGTGGAGTCTTACGATGATCGTATTGACCCAGTGGGTGCCTGTGTAGGTATGAAAGGAAGTCGTATTCATGGCATTGTTCGTGAGCTCGGCAATGAGAATATCGACGTAATCAACTACACCAATAATGATCAACTGTTGATCCAAAGAGCTTTGAGCCCTGCGAAGATTAGCAGCATTGTATTGGATGAGACCAATAAGCGTGCAGATGTTTACTTAAAGCCGGATCAAGTATCCTTGGCGATTGGTAAGCGCGGGCTTAATATTAAATTAGCCGGACAATTGACCGGTTATGAAATCGATGTGTACCGCGATGTTGATGAGGATGAGGACGTAGAATTAACTGAGTTCTCTGACGAAATCGAAAGCTGGGTTATCGATGCCTTTAAATCAATTGGTTGTGATACCGCGAAAAGCGTATTGGAGCTGTCAGTAGATGAGTTACTTTCGCGGACCGACCTGGAAGAAGAAACCATTGAGGACGTACGCAGTATATTGCGTGCCGAATTTGAAGAATAATTTAAATCAATTTCATGACTGAAAAGTCGCTACGACTTAGTCAATTAGCTAAAGAGTGCAATATCGGAGTTAGCACTGTATCTGAATATCTCGAGGAACTTGGGATAGAGGAGAAGTTGCGTCCCAATACCAAGGTTTCTGGTGATTATATCCAGAAGGTATTGGAGAAGTTTGCTCCCGATAAAGCCAAGAAGGAAGCCTCAGAGGAGGTAGTGCGTCAAAAGCAACAGGAAAAAGAAGCCATGTTGCGCGAGCGGGAAGACAGCAAGCCAGAAGGCAAGCGTGAGCCCGAAAGCATTGAGCGCCCTACTTTGAGTGGTCCTAAAATGGTAGGTAAGATCGATCTTGATAAGGCCGGTAAACCTGCTCCAGCTGAGGAAAAAGAAGTGGAGAAGGCCGAGCCTGCTCCCGAAGTTAAAGCCGAGGAAGCTCCTGCACCGAAGGAAGAGCCCACTGCTGAGAAAGTAGAGGAGGCACCGATTAAGGAAGAAGCTCCAAAGGCTGAAGAAGCGCCTAAGCAAGAGGAAGCTCAAGCTCCCGAACCTAAGGTTGAAGCGCCCAAGCAAGAGGAGAAAGCTGCTCCTGAAGCCAAAGAAGAAGCTCCTAAAGAAGAGCCTCCGGTGGAAAGTCCTGCCCCTGCAGCAGAGGCTCCTAAGGAAGTGAAGGAAGTTAAGGAAGAGCCTAAGGAAGGAAAACCGGTGGCTGAAACTCCTACTCCAGAGAAGAAAGAAGAAGCTCCCAAAGAAGAAGTCAAAGCCGAGGCTCCTAAAGAGGAGAAGGTGGAAGCTAAAGCTGAAGAGAAGAAGGAAGAGGAGAAAAAGGCTTCTGAAGGTTCTTCGGATACCATCAAAACTAAGTACGAAAAGCTCAGTGGGCCTAAGTTTACTGGTGAAAAGGTAGACCTCTCTAAATTTGAGAAAAAGCCTAAGAAGAAAGTAGCTTCTAGTACTGACAATAAGGACGATCTGAAGAAAAAGCGGAAACGCAAACGGATCAGTACCGACACGAATACTAATTCCAATAATCAGCAAGGTAACCGTCGCGATAATTCTAACAATAATCGCCGTGGTCGTGGTCGTAAGCCCGAGCCTAAACAAGAACTGACGGAGGAGGAAGTACAAAAGCAAATTAAAGAGACCCTGGAGAAATTAACCGGTGGTGGTCGAAAAAATAAAGGTGCCAAACTGCGTCGTGAGAAACGTCAAGAACGTCGTGAGCAAGATGCTCTGAACGAAGCAATGCAGCAGGAGGAAGATTTGGTATTAAAGGTTACCGAATTTGTTACCGTGAGTGAGTTAGCTACCATGATGAATGTAGCGCCTACTCAAGTAATTTCTTCTTGTATGTCGCTAGGTATGATGGTAACCCTAAACCAGCGTTTGGATGCCGAAACTCTAACCATTGTTGCCGAAGAATTCGGTTATCAGGTAGAGTTTGTGGATAGTGAAGTGTCGGATGCCATTATTGAGGAGGAAGACAAAGAAGAAGATTTGAAACCACGGGCTCCGATTGTAACCGTAATGGGACACGTTGACCATGGTAAAACTTCATTGCTTGACTACGTTCGTAAAGCCAATGTAATTGCCGGTGAGAGTGGGGGTATTACCCAGCACATTGGAGCTTACTCGGTAGAATTGGAAAGTGGTCAGCATATTACCTTCCTTGATACTCCGGGTCACGAGGCCTTTACCGCCATGCGTGCCAGGGGTGCGAAAATTACCGACGTTGCGATTATCGTAATTGCGGCGGATGATGCGGTAATGCCTCAAACCAAGGAAGCTATTTCTCACGCCCAGGCGGCAGGAGTTCCAATCGTATTTGCCATTAACAAGGTAGATCGCCCGACTGCGAACCCCGAGAAAATTAAGGAGCAATTAGCCTCTATGAACCTCCTGGTTGAAGACTGGGGTGGTAAGATTCAATCCCATGATATTTCGGCTAAAACCGGTTTGGGCGTGAATGAATTACTAGAGAAGGTATTGCTCGAATCCGAATTATTAGATCTCAAAGCTAATCCCGATCGTCGCAGTAGCGGTGCCGTAATTGAAGCCTCTCTGGATAAGGGTCGTGGTTACTTAGCTACCATTCTGGTACAAAATGGTACCCTGCGTGTAGGGGATTATGTACTGGCTGGCCAGTATAGCGGTAAGGTAAAGGCAATGCTCGATGAGCGTGGTCATCGTTTGAAAGAAGCAGGTCCTGCTCGTCCGGTAAACATCCTCGGTCTGGATGGTGCTCCTCAGGCGGGTGACGGATTTGTGGTAATGGAAGACGAACGCGAAGCCAAGAACATCGCGGCCAAGCGTACCCAATTACAGCGCGAGCAAAGTGCCCGTACTCAGAAGAACCTTACTCTGGAAGAAATTGGTCGTCGTTTGGCGGTGGGTGACTTCCAGGAATTGAACGTGATCGTGAAAGGTGACGTGGATGGTTCGATCGAGGCCTTAAGTGATTCTTTACAGAAATTGTCGACCGAAGAAATCCAGGTGAATATTATTCACAAGGCGGTAGGTCAGATTTCAGAAAGCGATATCCTTTTAGCCGCTGCATCCGATGCAATTATCGTTGGCTTCCAGGTGCGTCCTTCTGCTAATGCACGTAAGTTAGCAGAGAAAGAAAGTGTAGATGTACGCTTGTACTCCATCATTTACGATGCGATCAATGAGATTCGCGATGCGATGGAAGGTATGCTTTCTCCAGATGTTAAGGAAGAAGTGGTATGTAATGTGGAAATCCGCGAAACCTTCAAGATTTCCAAAGTGGGTACTATTGCGGGATGTTATGTTCTGGATGGAACTATCACCAGAAACACCAATGTGCGTATTATCCGCGATGGTGTAGTAGTATACACCGGCGAACTGGCTTCATTGAAACGTTATAAAGACGACGTGAAGGAAGTGAAGAAAGGCTTCGAATGTGGATTGAATATCAAGAACTACAACGATATCAAAGTTGGCGATATCATTGAAGGTTACGAAGAGGTAGAGGTGAAGAAGACCCTCTAAGTCTACAGACCTATAGTATAGCAAAGCCGTCTCGGTTCTACCGGGGCGGCTTTTTTGTTGATCCTAATTTTTAGTAGGTTTCAAATACAAGTTTTTGTTTGCTAAGGCTTTGCTGTTTTACATTCAGGTGTTGAACCAGTCAAACCCATGGAACGCCTAAGCTTTTTTTGCGATGAGAGCAAAGGGATTCTTACGCCTCATCAAATCGAGTTTTGCCGAAAACTCCATCTGATTATGAACTCTTTTCATAGCGATGCAGATTTCAATGCCGGCAAGCTCGCCGAATACCTTGAGCTTAGCCGGCGTCAGCTATATCGTGAAATGGATAGGATTGGTCATACTCCCGCTCCCTACATCCGCGAATTCAGAATGGAAAAAGCAAAAGAGTACATTGATAGTAGCACGGTACGCCGGGTTAAAGAGTTAGCCTATCGAGTAGGCTATAAAAGCGCAGAAACCTTTAGCGATCATTTTTATCAGCATTTCCAAATTCGCCCTTCAGAGCTGCTTCGAGAAGTGGCATAGTGTCTCAAAAAGTAGGGCTTGTTGTCACAAAATCAGGGCTTAAAGGCTGGGCGGGCTTCGTAGCTTGGAGGTTCATCTAAAAACCCCCATTTATGAAACCAAACAAACTCTTTTTTACGGCCTTGTGTGCCTTGGGTCTATCCTTCTCGGTGGTTGCCCATGGTGTTCAAGTTCGTTGGAACATTGTGCCCTCTACCGGTGCAATCCGTGTGTGGATTGAGCACTGGCATGGCAATGCTGCGGGTAGTGGAACTTATTCCAGCTTTCCTCTAAACATTCAATACACTATTGGTGGGGTTACGACCTCCCAAACCTATTATGGAGCAGGTGCGGTTGACGACACTCACTGGTCTAATTTACCAGGCGGTGGCGGATCAAGCGCCTATCTCACTGGTTGTAGTAGTCTTCAAAACACCTATGGCGATTGGGTGTATTGGGACTTTAATCCACCTGCTTGTAATACCCCGGTAAGTCTTACCATTATTAGTGGCCCAAGTGCTTATACCACCGAAGCTTGTGGAAACCTTTATCCGCTAACTATTAACTCCAGTTTTAATGATAATACCGGCCCTGCTATTACAGCTAACGATATTACTGTAGCACCTTCAACCGCCAGTTGCGGAGCTGTGGTTACTAACTATAATGTAAGTGCAGTAGATGCTTGTGGTGGTTCAGTAAGTACCAGCTATAGCATTGCTCCTGGATCTACCTTTCCCCAGGGAACTACTCCGGTAACTGTGAGCTCTACCGATCAATATGGTAATACTTCTACAGCTAGTTTTAATGTAATTGTGGCCGACAACCAAGCGCCTACCGTGCTAACTCAAAATGCCAATATTAGCTTGCAAAACGGAACGGCAACTATCACTGCGGCTGATATTGATAATGGCTCCTTTGATAATGCCTGCGGCGGAATTGCGAGCATGTCGGTTAGCCCTAATACTTTCGACTGTTCCAATATTGGACCTAATAATGTGTGGTTAACGGTAACCGATATTTATGGAAATACCGCCACCGGTTCGGCCATGGTAAATGTTAGCGACCCCGTTGCCCCTGGCATTAATGGTCCGGGTAATATCACCGTTACCGCCCAAACCGGAAGATGTTTGGCAGAGGTAAATTACAGCGTGATTGCCAGTTTATATTCCTGTGCCATTCAACAAGATTTATCCGGTGCACCAAGCACTGGTTTAGCATCAGGATCCAGCTTTCCTTTAGGAACTACTACCAATAGCTTTAGTGTAACTGATGCCCAGGGTAGAACCGCGAATTACAGCTTTGATGTAACCGTAGTACAACCAAATCCTGTTGGGGTGAATGCGGGCAACGATCAATCTATTTGTGTTGGTGGAAGCACGCAATTAAATGCGAGCCTCTTTAACCTACCTACCGGTTCGGGAACTTCGAATAGCAGTACTGCTCTTTGTTTATATGATGCCAATGGCGGCAATTGTGGCTTCGGAACCAATTTGTGTAGTGATGGCTATAACTGGTTCTACAATAGTGGTGTGTCTGCGAACTATCAAGGCGGTGGTGCTTTGAGCTCTATGGATGTTCGATTATACTATGCCAATTGTGATAACACATCCAGCATAAGCATTTCTGTGAATGGTACTTCCGTGTATTCATTTACCCCAGCTTATTCCTGTTATTGCGATGCGCTTAACTATGGGTCCTACCCCAATACCATTAGCCTTTCTGCAGCGCAATTGGCCGGAGTTTGGAACTCAGGTGGTACCAATACCATTTATGTTCATTTTAATGGTCAAGTGGCGGTTGCTGGAGTGCAAGCGATCGTAAATGCCAGTACTTCTAGCTTTAGCTGGATTTCAGGCCCTAACATTGCTGATGCAAATGATCCTAACACTTCCGTTAGCCCAAGTACTACTTCCGATTATGTGGCTCAGTATACTACTGCGGAAGGATGTATTGCTACCGATACCGTAAGGGTTACAGTAAATCCATTGCCCAGTGTTAGCTTGGCCAGTTTCAATCCTATTTCTTTCTATGCCAATCCCATTAGCCTAAGCGGTGGTAGTCCTGCCGGTGGGGTATATAGTGGTGCCGGTGTAAGCAATGCTAGCTTTGATCCCGGTGCAACCAATATCGGATTGCAAACCATCTATTATACTTACACGGATGCGAATGGATGTAGTAATACAGATTCGGCTACTATCGATGTTATTCCTTGTAATATTCAATTATCAGAAACGCATAGTAATGTTTCTTGCCCCGGCGGTAATGATGCGGCCATTGATCTTACTACTGCTAATACCAATAATGGTGAAAGCTTTAGTTGGACTGGTCCAAATGGATTTACCGCGAGTACTGAAGATTTAAGTGCTTTGGCTGCCGGAACCTATACAGTAGTTGTAACCGATGGTAATGGATGTACCGAAACCCTTTCGGTAGTGATTGTAGACAATCCGGATAATACAGCCCCGACCATCCTTACACAAAATGTAAGCTTAGTGTTGGATGCTAATGGTACGGCGACCATCCAAGGTTCTGCGACCAGTGCTCCAGTATTTGATGGCAGTTTAAGTAATGAGCCTACTGGTTATAATCTTAGCAACATGACCGACTGGACCGTATTGCATGGCAATGTGGATGTTGACAATTTCATTAGCTCCAGTGCCAGTGGTCGTACCATAGATTTAGCCGGTAATACCAATGCTAAGATTGAGTCTAATGGGTCGGTTAATTTAGTTCCCGGTGATTATGTGATCAATTTCTTGCATTTGAATAATGCCGGATCAGGCGAAAGCACAGACCAGTTTAGATTAACAATTGGTACCGCCTATAGCCAGATCTTCACTTCCACTAATAGCTTGAAAAACGAGAGCATCAGCTTTACCGTTAATGCTTCGGAGATGGCAAAAGTTACCTTAGAGCAATTAGGTGCTAATGATGCTAGTGGATGTTTTGTTGCCGACTTAATGTTGGAGCGCATTATTCCGGGCACCTATTTAATAGATGGTGGATCCTATGATAATTGCCAATTAGCCTCATTAACCGCTAGTCAGGTGAACTTTGATTGTTCTGATCTAGGTGCTAATACTGTTGTTCTTGTGGGTCTTGATGCCTCAGGAAATACGGCCAGTGCCTCCGCTGTAGTTACAGTAGTGGATAATATGGCGCCAAGCGTAATAACTCAAAATATTGCAGTGGCCTTGGATGCCAATGGTGCAGCAAGCATTAGTGCCGCTGACATTGATAACGGTAGTAGCGATGTATGTGGAATTAGCTCCATGTCTGTAAGTCCATCCAGCTTTAGCTGTGCTGATGTTGGTGTTCAAACGGTTACGCTAAGTGTAAGCGATGCAAGTGGTAATCTTGCTACCGGCACTGCAACTGTAACAGTTTCGGATGCCATTGCTCCATCTGTAAGCACTCAGAATGCCATTGTTTATTTGGATGCTAATGGCAGTGCTTCTATCAGTGCCAATGATATTGATAATGGTAGTGCAGATGCTTGTGGCGTGGCAACTTATAGCCTAGACAAAGATCAATTCGCTTGCGCTGATTTAGGAGTGAATGTTGTACAATTAACGGTGACGGATGTAAATGGAAATAGCGCAAGTGCTTCTGCTACCGTAGAAGTGCGTGATGCTATCAACCCAGTGATCAGTGGCATGCCTGCCGATATTGTTATTGTGCCTCAGCCTAATGATTGTAGCCCATCGGTTAGTTGGACCGCACCTACTGCCAGTGATAATTGCTCAGTAAGCTTAAGCAGTAGCCACAATCCTGGAGATAATTTCAATGTGGGAACCACCACCGTTACCTATACGGCTACGGATGCCGCCGGAAATAGTGTGAGCGCAAGCTTTACTATTAGCGTGAATCCTACTCCGGTAAGCGTTTCTTTAAGTTCACCGGTTTACATAGGTGGTGATAATATCAGCTGTAATGGTGCTGCGGATGGTAGCATCGATTTAAGCGCTAATGGCGGTTGTGAACCTTATACTTATGCATGGAGCAATGGTTCCAGTGCCGAAGATTTGAACGCACTTACTGCTGGTACTTATAATGTTACTGTTACCGATGCCAATGGTCAAACGGCCAGTGCTTCCATTACTTTAACCGAACCCGCTCCGGTGACAGCTTCTGCGTCCAGCAGTGGATATCTTTCGGGTAATGGTGTAACAGGTACTACATTGTACCTGGGTTACGGTCCTCAGAGCATTAATTTGAGTGCCAGTGCTACTGGTGGTCATGGCCCTTATGCTTATTCCTGGTCTAATGGCGCGAGTACCGCAGCTACTTCGGTTAGTCCTACGGCTACTACTACCTATACGGTTACTGTAACGGATGTTAATGGTTGTAGTGTAAGCACCAGCCTGGTAGTGGATGTAGTTGACGCACGTTGTGCTGCTGGTAATAGCAATGGCAAGGGTCGCGCTAATAATGGCAATGGTAACGGTGGCCAATTAAGCAAGGTTTATGTTTGTCACCATGGCAATACCATTTGTATTGATTCCAGTGCGGTGGCCAGCCACTTGTCAAACCATAATAATGGAAACCATTCTTGCACCCTGGGTGCTTGTAACGGATCTGCCAAGCATATCGATGCGCCTTCAGCCTTCGAATTCTCGGTATATCCTAACCCGAATGATGGTTTATTCCAGGTACAAATTGAAAGTGCTAAGGAGCAAGACCTGCGCTTTGTGATTACCGATCTGCAAGGAAGAGTAATCGAAATTCGTGATGATTTTGTGGTAGCCGGTATCACCGAGTTACGATTTGATCTGAGCAATTACGCAACCGGAGTATATCTTTTGGAGGTAGTAGGAGCAGAAGAAAAACAAATCAGCCGCATCATTAAGAACTAATCCCAAGTGGGGATAAAGGAAACCCGGGCCAATGGTCCGGGTTTTTTTGAAGCATAAAAAAAGCCCGCAACTGCGGGCTTTTATTTTTTTCGGAAGCTTTTAATCTACTTTAGGATAGTCTATCTGTGTGGCAACCACGAAACTACCGGGGAAAGCATCGATTATAGATTGAAGAAATGCTTCGGCTTCCAGGCGAGTTCTAAAATTTCCAACCTGGGTTTTATATTCAGGAACTTCATAAAGAAGATAAGCTTGCATTTTTGGGTAATCCCGCAGAAATAAGCCTCTTCGCTCGAGGCAGTCGTTTTTACGACCATTAAAAATTTGAATGCGAAATCCCGCTATTTGGGGGTATTTTTTAGCCTTGGCCTTATAGAGGTAGAGCAGATTATGCACGGATTCGGACATCTCTACAGTCACTTTAGGTTGGGCCGTGGGGAGCTTTTCATTGCTTTGGGCCTTCATGGTCAGCGCGCAAGAAAGTACAAGGCTTAAGGCGAGGAATCTTAACATTTAGTACATTGTTTGCGGCAAAGTTAAACTTTTTAGTCTGCTTCGGAATGAGGTATTTTTAGGTTATTTAGACCTATTTTAAATTAGAAGTGCTTTAAGTCACCTCTCTTAGAAACGGCTTTAAACTTTAAATTTGCGCACCAAACTAGACATCTATCCATTATAGGTTCTTTATGAATAAAAGAAGTACTCTCAGGCTCTTTTCGCGATCCCTACTGGTGCTCATGATCTTAGCCGCACCCGGTCGAGCCTTGGCTCAAGATATCGAGGGCGATGCTGCGAATGGTAAATCGATCTTTAATTCTCAATGTGCCGCCTGTCACAAGCTAGACAAGAAGGTGGTAGGTCCAGCTCTGGGTGATGTTACCCAGCGTCGGAGCACTGAGTGGTTAGTGTCCTGGATCAAGGATAACGCAGCTTTGCGTGCCAGCGGTGATGCAGATGCCAATGCCATTTTTGAGGAATTCAATGGTTCGGCAATGCCGGCTTTCCCTCAATTATCAGAGCAAGACATTAAGGATGTTTTGGTGTACACTATTGAAGGTAGTACGCCAGTAGAGGTGGAGACAACTACAGAAACTGGAGCGGCAGAAGCTGAAGCGGACAATACTGTTTACCTCTACATTTTAGGCGTATTGCTCCTCTTTATGGTAGTACTCTTAGCACGCGTTAAGAATACCTTGAAATTGGTTAAAGGTCAGCCTACCACTACCATGTTGGAGGATGCCAATGTGTTTACCCGTACTGCCTTAAAGAATCCTCGCGTGGTCACCGTTTTAACTATTTTCATCGCGGTGGTATTCTTCCAGCAATTGTATGTGAACTTAATGGCTGTAAACGTAGATGCTGGTTACCAGCCTTCTCAGCCTATTAAATTCTCACATGAATTGCACGCAGGTCAGAACCAAATCGACTGTAATTATTGCCACAGCGGAGCGCGCAAGTCTAAGCACTCCAATATTCCTTCTGCGAATGTTTGTATGAACTGTCACATGTATGTGAGCGAAGGACCTAAATACGGTACTGAAGAAATCTCTAAAATCTACGATGCTGTAGGTTGGGATGCTGAAAAAGGTGCCTATATCGAAGATTACGAGCAGAAGCCAATCAAGTGGGTGCGTATCCACAAATTACCTGACTTGGCTTACTTCAACCACTCTCAGCACGTAACTGCCGGTCAGATTAAATGTCAGACTTGCCACGGTCCTGTAGAAGAAATGGAAGAAGTATATCAGTACTCTGATCTTACTATGGGATGGTGTATTAACTGTCACCGCGAAACCAAAGTACAGGTTGAGTCTAACGACTACTACGAAGAAATGCATGCCAAGCTCAAAGAGAAGTATGGAGCAGACGCCAAAGTCACTGTAGAGATGATCGGCGGATTGGAATGTGGAAAATGTCATTATTAAAAAGCTAAATCTCCAAACAAGAATGGCTGAAAACAAGAAATACTGGAGAGGGATTTCAGAACTTGAGAATCCGGAATTAGTGCAAAGCTTGTCCGAGCAAGAATTCCCATCAAATATTCCAGCAGAAGAGTTTTTAGGAAATCAGGATAATCTGGAGAGTACCCATACTTCTCGTCGTGATTTCCTTAAATATATGGGCTTCACCACTGCTGCCGCTACCCTGGCCGCTTGTGAATCTCCCGTTTACGAATCATTACCTTATGTAGTGGCACCCGAAGAAATTATTCCCGGGATTGCTAACTACTACGCGACCAGCTATTACGACGGTCATGATTATGCCTCGGTATTAATCAAAACCCGTGAAGGTCGTCCTATTAAAGTAGAGAACAACCGCGAGGCTAAAATGAATGGTGGGGCTAATACCCGTGTTCATGCTTCCGTGTTGAATTTATACGATGCTACCCGTCTTCAAAATCCAATGGTAAAAGGAGAGAGCTCAGATTGGGCTAGCCTGGATGCCGGAGTGAAGAAAGGTTTATTAGCGGCTGAAGCGGCCGGTAAGCAAGTGGTGGTATTAACTTCTTCTGTGATCAGCCCTTCTCAAAAGGCCCTGATCAAAAAATTTGGCGAGAGCTACAGCAATTTCCGTCATGTAAGCTTCGATCCAATGAGCTACTCCAATAAATTGGATGCTTGGAAAGAAGTAACCGGAAAACGTGCTTTAGGTCTTTACAATTTCGCCAATGCTAAAGCGATTGTATCGGTAGGTGCCGACTTCCTGGGCGACTGGGTTGGTCAATCCGTAGCGGGCGATTATGCGAAGAACCGTGTACCTGGTGAGGGTATGTCTCGTCACTTCCAATTCGAAGCCGGTCTTTCTTTAACCGGATCCAATGCCGATAAGCGTCATAAAGTAAAAGCTGCTGAATACGGTGCTGTATTAGTAGGTCTTTACAATGAGATCGCTTCGGCAAAAGGTATGGCTACTGTTTCAGGATCTTCGGTTATGAAGGCTGAAGTGAAAGCCGCCGCTCAGGAGTTATTAGCAGCTGGTAAAAACGGATTGGTAGTATGTGGTGGTAACAGCAAGGCCAATGAGCACTTGTGTATTGCCATCAACCAAATGTTAGGAAATACTGAGGTAACTGTTTCTCATAAGAATCGTTCTTACCTCCGTCAAGGTGATGATAAAGCCATCCAGGCTTTAATCGCCGATATGAAAGCAGGTAAAGTAGGTGCGGTAATTACCCACAACTTGAATCCTGCTTATGTTTTATCTGGAAATGCTGATTTCAAAGCGGGCTATGCCAAGGTACCTACTACGGTAGCCGTAAGCATGAAGTCAGATGAAACTGCTAAGCTTTCTGCTTTTGTAGCCGCTGAAAATCATTACCTCGAAAGCTGGGGAGATTTCAGCCCTGCGGATATGCACTACAGCTTGCAACAGCCTACCATCAAAACCTTATTCAGTACTCGCCAGTTTGAGGATTGCCTCATGAGCTGGTCTGGAATGGGTGGTTCTTACCTGAATTTCATCAAATCAAATTGGAATGCAGGTATCTTAGGTTCTACCGATTGGACTAAGGTTTTACACGATGGTGTATTTGTGAAGTCATCTGCGGTAGCCGAAGAAATGGCGGCCGACACTGAAATGGAAGAAGGTGGAATTAGCATCGACGTTGCCGTTTCGGCTGCCGATGCCTTAGCTTCTGCTAAGAAGGCTCCTTCCATGGAACTAAACTTTAGCCAGTTAACCGGTATGGGTGTGGGAACCATCGCTAATAACCCTTGGTTGTTAGAATTCCCTGATCCAATTAGCCGTGTTTCCTGGGATAACTATTTAAGTGTAGCTGCTGCTGATGCGGCAGAATTGGGCTTAAAGAACTGGAATGAATCTAATGGTGCCTTAAACGGTTCCGTAGTTACTCTTCAAGTGGGTTCGAAAACCCTGGAGAATGTTCCGGTATTCATTCAGCCTGGTCAAACTATTGGTACTGCTTGTTTAGCCGTGGGCTTTGGTCGCGACGGCGCAGGTGAGGTAGCCGATAAAGTTGGGGTTAATGCCTTCCAATTGATGGGCATGGACCACAGCGCAGAAGTGAAAATTAGCCCGGTAGAAGGCGCAGAACACAAGTTCGCTTGTATTCAGTTGGCGCATACTATGATGGGTCGTGATATCGTGAAAGAAGTAAGCTTAAATACTTTCTTGAACGAGCCTGCTCAGAACGGTCATGATGGCTGGAATGAGCCGCCAATCTTTAATACTTACAAAGGACCATTAGTAGGTGACGACGTAAACCTTTGGGACGATTTCGATCATGAAACCGGACACATGTGGAATATGTCTATCGACTTAAACCTTTGTAATGGATGTGGCGCTTGTGTTATTGCTTGCCACTCTGAGAATAACGTTCCGGTTGTAGGTAAAGATGAGATGCGTAAGCACCGCGATATGCACTGGTTGCGTATCGACCGCTACTATAGCTCTGATGTTACCAAGGAAAATGCAGATGAATTAGGTTACGAAGGAATTGGTCTTTTAGGAAAAGGTGCCACCGATATGTATGCGGACATGGAGAAACCTTCTGAAAGTCCAGAAGTATTCTTCCAGCCTGTTATGTGTCAACACTGTAACCACGCACCTTGTGAAACAGTATGTCCGGTAGCGGCTACAACTCACAGTGCGGAAGGTTTAAACCACATGACTTACAACCGTTGTATTGGTACTCGTTACTGTGCCAACAACTGTCCTTATAAAGTACGTCGCTTTAACTGGTTCCAGTACCATGATAATACCATGGGTATGTTCAAAGAGAACTACGCCATGAATGAAGACTTAGGTCGTATGGTATTAAACCCCGATGTAACCGTGCGTTCTCGTGGTGTAATGGAAAAATGCTCAATGTGTATCCAACGTACTCAGTTGGGTAAACTGGAAGCTAAGAAACGCGGTGTAGCACTGAAAGACGGTGAAGTTCAAACTGCCTGTCAGTTTGCCTGTGATACCGGAGCCATTGTATTCGGTGATGTAAACGATAAGAAGTCTCAGGTATTTAACCTGAAACAAGACAAGCGGATGTATCACCTTCTGGGTTCTGTAGGAACACAGCCATCGGTATTCTATCAAGTTAAAGTACGTAACACAACAGCTTAATTTCGAGGAAAACATGCATTACGAAGCGCCAATACGCAAACCTCTTATTGAAGGCGACAAGTCCTACCACGACATTACGGTAGATGTAGTTCGTCCGGTAGAGTCTTCAGCGCCCAAATCCTGGTGGCTGGTATTTAGTTTAGCCCTCCTCGCTTTCCTTTGGGGAGTAGGATGTATCCTCTACACTATCGGTGTAGGTATCGGTACCTGGGGTCTGAACAAAACTGTAGGTTGGGCCTGGGATATCACCAACTTCGTATGGTGGGTAGGTATCGGTCACGCCGGTACACTTATTTCCGCGGTACTGTTGTTATTCCGTCAAAAGTGGAGAATGTCCATCAACCGTTCTGCGGAAGCGATGACCATCTTCTCCGTAATTCAGGCGGCTTTATTCCCCGGTATTCACATGGGTCGTATCTGGTTGGCCTATTTTGTGTTCCCAATTCCTAACCAATTCGGTTCCTTGTGGGTGAACTTTAACTCACCACTGCTTTGGGACGTATTTGCGATCTCTACTTATTTCTCGGTATCGGTAGTATTCTGGTATGTAGGTCTTATTCCTGACTTTGCCATGATTCGCGACCGTGCTGTGAAACCTGTACAGAAGCACATTTATAAAATCCTCAGCTTTGGATGGGGTGGTAAGGCTAAACACTGGCAACGTTTTGAGGAAGTATCCTTAGTATTAGCCGGTTTGGCAACTCCACTGGTACTTTCGGTACACACCATTGTATCTATGGACTTTGCTACTTCGGTTATCCCCGGATGGCACACCACTATTTTCCCTCCTTACTTCGTAGCAGGTGCGATCTTCTCAGGATTTGCCATGGTACAAACCCTCTTGATCATCGTTCGTAAGGTGTTTAAGATGGAGCAATACATTACCATTCAGCATATCGAGATGATGAACATCGTAATTATGTTGACCGGTTCGATTGTAGGTATTGCCTATATCACCGAGCTTTTCATCGCATGGTATTCTGGAGTAGAGTACGAACAGTATGCCTTCTTAAACCGTGCAACCGGACCTTATTGGTGGGCTTACTGGAGTATGATGACCTGTAATGTATTCTCTCCACAGTTCATGTGGATCAAGAAATTACGTACCAGCTTAATGTTTACCTTCTTTATTTCGATAATAGTAAACATCGGAATGTGGTTCGAGCGTTTCGTGATTATCGTAACCTCTCTACACCGTGATTACTTACCATCAAGCTGGAGTATGTTCTCTCCAACTTTCGTAGACATCGGAATCTTTATCGGTACTATCGGTTTCTTCTTCGTTCTGTTCCTTCTATATGCACGTACCTTCCCGGTAATTGCTCAGGCCGAACTGAAGACCATTTTGAAATCATCTGGCGATAACTACAAGAAACTTCAAGAGAAACAAGAGCAAGAGCATGGCGAGCACTAATCAAACAATAATCAATGCACTGTACGACGACGACGATGTGTTGTTGTCTGGTGTGAAGCAGGTTCGCGAGAAAGGTCTCGAGATCCAGGAAGTATATTCTCCATTTCCGGTGCACGGATTGGATAAAGCGATGGGCTTAAAGGAAACCCGTATTGCCATTGCCGCATTCTTATACGGAACCTTAGGTTTAGCTACCGCGATTTCTCTTACCTATGGTATGATGATCGTAGACTGGCCCTTAAACATCGGTGGTAAGCCAAGTTTCAGTTGGGGTGAGAACATGCCCGCTTTCGTGCCCATCATGTTCGAATTAACGGTATTCTTTGCCGCTCACTTAATGGTGTGGACATTCTTTTTCCGCAACAAGATTTATCCAGGCGCCAAAGCTCAAAACCCTGATCCTCGTACAACCGACGACAAGTTTTTAATGGAAGTGGTAGCCGGTGGCGACCACAGCAATGAAGATATTATGGCCCTGTTGAAAGAAACCGGAGCTATTGAAGTAAGTGTAAATTCCGCTGAGCATGCTTAAAAAAGGTACTATCAATAAATTGTTCGCTTTTGGAGTAGCTGGTTTAATGCTGGTTGCTTGTAAGCAAGAAGAAAACCATCGCGGTTGGCAGTATATGCCCGATATGTATGATGGTCCTGCTTTGGAAGCCTATTCTCCTACCGATCTTTTCAGTGACAGTACTTCTGCACGTAAACCGGTGGAAGGAACTATTCCACGTGGATTTATGAGCTATGAGCACTACAGTGCCGATGCTGCTGGATACGATTCGGCGAAAGCCCATATGAAATTGCCTGCTGGCTTTGTAGCCGATGAGCAAACTATGGCGGAAGCCAAAGAACTGTATACCATTTTCTGTGCCCACTGTCATGGTGATAAAGGCGACGGTCAAGGTGTTTTAGTGAAAAGAGAGAAATTCTTAGGGGTACCTAATTATGCTGATCGTGATATCAACTATGGATCGATCTTCCATGTAATTACTTACGGTAAAGGGGTAATGGGTTCTCATGCCTCTCAGGTAACTCCAGAAGAACGTTGGAAATTGGCCCTGTATGTAATGGAACTCAAAGAGGCTATGGCTCCTGCCAAAGAAGAAGCCCCTGCTGAGGATGCCGCTGCTAGCGATGCAGCTGCTGAAGGAGAATCAACAGAAAGCTGATAAACGAAGCATTAACAATCTTTAACGACCGCAGAGATGTTTGAATTTTCAAGCCGACTAAAAACCATTTCTTACGTACTGATTTTGATTGGTGCGCTTTCCGTAGGCTTCAGCTTTCTGGCTGGCGGAGGTCATCATGAAGATGAGCACGGAGAACACGCAACGATGCACGATGAGCACGCTGATCATTCGGATCATGCTGAGCATGCCGATCACGCGAGCCATGATAACCATGGAGAAGAAGCTCATCACGAAACTGCAGTACACCCTGCTTTAGTGCATGACGATATGCCGGAAACCGACGATTTCACCTACCACAAAGGTGCTTCTCGTGCCATTCCGGAAAACAACCATTTTTATGCTTCACCTGAGCATCATGATGCTGAGCATATTCATCACCAAATTGAGAATAAGCCTTGGTCTAACCTTTTAGTAAATAGCTTTTGGGCTTTAGCTTTAGGTTTAGGAGCCTTGTTCTTTATGGCGGTACAATATGCTGCACAAGTAGGTTGGTCTGCTGTAATCCTTCGTGTATTGGAGGCTATGGCCAGCTTTATTTGGGTGCCTGGTTTGGTGATTTTGATTATCATCCTTACCGGATGGTTCCATATCGGTGGCAACCATGTGTACCACTGGATGGCTGAAGGAATTATGAATCCAGATAGTCCTAATTACGATGCTCTGATCGCAGGTAAGGAAGGCTATTTAAATGGCGCTTTCTTCACCTTAAGAGCTTTGATCTATTTAGGTGGATGGATTGGTGCCGCTTATATGTTACGTAAGATGAGCTTACGTTTCGAACAAGCTGGTGTAGATTACGCCAAAAACTGGGCTAAGATGCGTAACCTGGGTGCCGGATTCTTGGTATTCTTTGCGGTTACTTCTTCTACCAGTGCTTGGGACTGGATCATGAGTATCGATACTCACTGGTTTAGTACCTTATTTGGATGGTACGTATTTGCAACCATGTTTGTGTCTGCACTTACTGCCTTAATGATGATCGTGTTGTACTTGAAAGGTAAAGGTTACTTAGCTGAAGTTAACCAAAGCCACATCCACGATATTGCCAAGTTTATGTTTGCCTTCTCCATTTTCTGGACTTACCTCTGGTTCTCTCAGTTTATGTTGATTTGGTACTCTAATATCCCTGAAGAAGTAACTTACTACATGGCTCGCTTTGGTGAGTACAAAGGATTATTCTTTACCATGTTGGTGCTTAACTTCTTGTTCCCAATTTTAGTATTGATGAGCCGTGATGCCAAGCGTAACAAAGGATTTATCTTCACCGCAGGTGTGGTAATTCTCTTTGGTCACTGGATGGACATCTTTATTATGATTATGCCAGGATCAGTTGGTAGCAACTGGACTTTGGGTCTGGTACAAATTGGTACCATGCTCGGGTTTGTTGGACTGTTTATTAATGTGGTTTTCCGCGCCTTGAGCAAAGCTCCTTTGATGGCCAAGAATCACCCAATGTATGTGGAGAGTACCCATTTCCATCAATAATTAGAAAAGAAACACTAGTAATACATGGAGACTTTATTAGTAATCGTAGTAGCACTCCTGGCGGTTGCCGCCCTCACTCAGGCTGTTCGGATTTTTGAGATTTCTTCTCAAATCAAAGGAACCGACACTGATGTAAAGGTTGACGATCGTGATAACAACACCCAGGGCTGGTTAATGATTTTATTCCTCGTGTTCTTCTTTGGCGCTTTTGCCTGGATGGTCAATGAGTATAAGGCAGTTTTATTACCTGAATCTGCATCGGTTCACGGTGCCGATATCGATAACCTTTGGAATATTTCCATGGGTGTTATCCTAACTGCCTTCCTGGTAACTCAACCCTTATTATTCGGATTTGCCTTTATGTTCCGCGGTCGTAAGAATCGCAAGGCAACTTATATGGAGCACAACAACCGTTTGGAATTATTCTGGACTGGTGTTCCTGCCGTTGTTTTAGCTGGTTTGATCCTATACGGATTAACTACCTGGAGCAATGTGATGAATCCTGAAAATACCGAAGAGCCTATGGTAGTAGAAATCTACGCTAAGCAATTCGGATGGCAGGCTCGCTACGCGGGTAGCGACAATGAATTAGGTTATGCTAATGTGCGTTTAATCGAGGGGGTTAATACCTTAGGTGTAGACCCTAGTGATGAGCATTCTGCTAATGATATTATCACTAACGAACTGCATTTGCCTAAAGGCCGTCCGGTACTTTTAAAGTTCCGTTCTCAGGATGTTATTCACTCCGCTTATTTACCTCATTTCCGTGTGCAAATGAACTGCGTGCCTGGTACTCGTACCCAGTTTCAGTTTACTCCAAGCATTACTACCGCTCAAATGCGCAGTAAGCCTGAAATGATCGCAAAAGTGAAGCGTGTAAACGCCTTACGTGCAGAACGCGGTGAAGACCCATGGGAATTCGATTACGTATTGCTGTGTAACAAGATTTGTGGTGCGGCGCACTACAATATGCAGTTAAAGGTTGTGGTTGAAGAAGAAAGTGACTTCAACGAATGGATGAAGCAGCAGCAGACCTTTGCTGAAATGTTGTAAGAATTAGCTAGGAAAGTATTAAAGGACTGAAACCGAAAGAAGCAAATGGAATCACACGAACACCACAAGGAAACTTTCATCACGAAATATATTTTTAGTACGGATCATAAAATGATCGCCAAGCAATTCCTGATCACTGGTATGATCATGGGTATTGTTGGTGTGGGAATGTCCCTTTTGTTCCGTTTACAATTAGCTTGGCCTGATCATGAATGGCCAATCCTTGATGCCCTTTTAGGAAAATGGGCTGAGGATGGCGTAATGACGCCTGATATTTACTTGGCCTTGGTTACCATCCACGGTACCATCATGGTATTCTTCGTATTGACCGCTGGTCTTAGTGGTACCTTCTCCAACCTGTTGATTCCATTGCAGATTGGTGCCCGGGATATGGCTTCTGGTTTCATCAATATGTTGTCTTACTGGTTCTTCTTTGCCTCTTCTGTGGTAATGATTAGCTCTCTCTTCGTAGAGAATGGACCGGCTTCTGCAGGATGGACCATTTATCCACCATTAAGTGCCTTGCCACAAGCGATTCCAGGTTCAGGTACCGGTATGACTCTATGGTTGGTTTCTATGTCTCTGTTCATCGTATCTTCTTTATTAGGTGCCTTGAACTACATCGTAACCGTATTAAACTTACGTACCAAAGGAATGAGCATGACTCGTCTTCCTTTGACTATTTGGGCCTTCTTTGTAACGGCTATCCTGGGTGTGCTTTCATTCCCGGTTCTGTTCTCAGCAGCCTTATTACTAATCTTCGATCGTAGCTTCGGAACCAGCTTCTACCTTTCTGACATTATGGTAGCAGGCGAGCTTTTAACTAATCAAGGTGGTAGCCCAATCTTATACCAACACTTGTTCTGGTTCTTGGGTCACCCTGAAGTATACATTATTCTTTTACCAGCATTAGGTATTAGCTCGGAAGTAATTTCGACGAATGCCCGTAAACCAATTTTCGGTTACCGTGCGATGGTAGGTTCGATTCTGGCGATTGCTTTCTTAAGCTTTATCGTATGGGGTCACCACATGTTCGTTACCGGTATGAATCCATTCTTAGGTTCGGTGTTTACTTTCACCACCCTTTTAATTGCGATTCCATCTGCGGTAAAAGCCTTTAACTACATCACTACTTTATGGAAAGGTAATTTACAGTTTACCCCAGCAATGATGTTCTCTATTGGCTTGGTATCTACCTTCATCACTGGTGGTGTAACTGGTTTGATCTTGGGTGATAGTGCCTTGGATATCAACGTTCACGATACTTATTTCGTAGTAGCTCACTTCCACATTGTAATGGGTCTTTCAGCGATCTTCGGATTATTTGCCGGGGTATATCACTGGTTCCCAAAACTCTTTGGTCGTAGAATGAATAAGAACTTGGGCTATGTACACTTCTGGGTAACCTTTATCTGTGCCTATGGTGTATTCTTCCCAATGCACTTCTTAGGAATGGCTGGCTTACCCCGTCGTTACTATACCAATACCAACTTCCCGATGTTTGATGATCTTGCCGATATCAACGTGGTAGTATCCTATTTTGCTATTATTGGTGGTATTGCTCAGGTGATCTTCATCTATAACTTCTTCTACAGTGCCTTACGCGGTAAGAAATCTTCTCAGAACCCATGGCGTTCCAATACCTTAGAATGGACTACTCCGGTAGAGCACGTACATGGTAACTGGCCAGGAGAAATTCCAGAAGTACACCGTTGGCCTTATGATTACTCTAAGCCTGGTGCCGATGAGGACTTTATTCCTCAAACTGTTCCAATGACTGAAGACGAAATGGCTACCAGTCACTAGAATATTACGCTATAAGATATTTGAGAAGTCCCGGCCTTAGGTTGGGACTTTTTATTTTAGATAACTTTGCTGAAACAGCTATATGACGCGTTTTTTAGACGGAGAAGAGGAATTGGAAGACGGCCAGCAGGATTTTGAACAGAAGCTGCGGCCACTAAGTTTCGATGATTTTGCCGGGCAGGATAAAGTGCTGGAAAATCTCCGCATTTTCGTGGCTGCGGCGAATCAAAGGGAAGAAGCTTTGGATCATGTTCTTCTGCATGGACCTCCCGGCTTAGGAAAGACTACCCTGGCTCATATTATTGCCAATGAATTAGGATCAGGTCTTAAGCTTAGTTCCGGACCTGTGATCGATAAGCCGGGCGAATTAGCGGGGCTCCTTACCAATCTGGAAGAACGTGATGTGCTTTTCATTGATGAGATTCATCGACTTAGTCCGGTGGTGGAGGAGTATCTCTACTCTGCCATGGAGGATTATCGCATCGATATTATGATTGACAGTGGTCCGGCTGCTCGTAGTGTACAGATCAATCTTAATCAGTTTACCTTAATTGGCGCCACTACTCGCAGTGGCCTGCTTACTGCTCCTTTACGCGCTCGATTTGGGATTAATAGTCGATTGCAATACTATTCGGTGGAATTGCTTTCCAATATCGTGGAAAGGTCGGCGCATATTCTTAAAGTTCCAATCGATGCCAATGCTGCCGTTGAAATTGCTCGTCGCAGTCGCGGAACCCCTCGTATTGCAAATGCACTATTGCGCCGGATGCGCGATTTTGCCCAGGTAAAAGGCAATGGTACCATCAGTTTGGAAATCGCTAATTATGGATTAGAGGCCTTGCATGTAGATACCTATGGTTTGGATGAAATGGACCATAAAATCCTGCTCTGTATTATCGATAAGTTTAAAGGTGGTCCAGTTGGATTGAATACCGTGGCAACTGCTGTGGGGGAACAAGCAGGAACTCTTGAAGAGGTGTACGAGCCTTATCTCATTCAACAAGGTTTTATGGTTCGCACCCAAAGAGGAAGGATGGTAACGGAAAAGGCCTATAAGCATCTCGACAAAAAAGATCCCAATCTTCAAAACGGTTTATTTGACCTCTAAGGCCACTTATACCCGAAAGATAAAGGAAGAGGCCCAAAGGCTGGGTTTTGTCGCTTGTGGTGTCGCTAAAGCTCGTTATTTGGAGGAGGAAGCACCTAAACTCGAGAGCTGGTTAAATCAAAATTATCAGGGAGAGATGGCTTGGTTAGCTAATCACTTTGATAAGCGCTTGGATCCATCCAAATTAGTACCGGGTGCTAAATCGGTTATCTCATTAATTTTCAATTACTATCCTGCTAAAGTTCAGGAAGATCCTCAGGCACCAAAAATCGCCAAGTATGCTTATGGCGAAGACTATCATTTTGTTTTAAAGAGCAAGCTCAAAGCGCTGGTTCATTTTATCCAGGATGAGATTGGTGAAATTGATGGTCGAGTATTTGTGGATTCGGCACCGGTAATGGAACGTAAATGGGCTCAAGAAGCGGGATTAGGCTGGTTAGGGAAGAACACCTTATTGCTCAATAAAAAGGAAGGATCATTCTTTTTCTTGGCAGAATTGATTTTGGATTTAGAGCTGGAATATGATACAGCCATGCAAACGGATCATTGCGGAACTTGCACCCGCTGTATTGATGCTTGTCCTACTGATGCTATTCTTCAACCCAATTTACTGGATGCCAGTAAATGCATTTCTTATCTCACCATCGAACTGAAAGACTCCATCCCGAATGAGTTTAAAGGTAAGATGGAGAACTGGGCATTCGGCTGTGATATCTGTCAGGATGTTTGCCCCTGGAATCGCTTTTCCAAGCCTCATCAGGAAGAGGCCTTTAATCCTCATCCGGATTTGTTAAGCATGTCTTCGGGCGACTGGGAAGAATTAAGTGAAGAGGTATTTCGGGAGTTCTTCCGAAAAAGCGCTGTGAAGCGGACCAAATATCTGGGTTTACAGCGCAACCTAAAATTCATCCGAAAGGAGGAAGGCTAAAAAAAGCCCCTCCTGCAATTGCAAAAGGGGCTTTGTAGTATGGATGATTCTTGATCTAGATTTCGATGAAATTAGATTGTAAGATCTGGTAATTATCAGCATCATAAATAAAGGCAATTACCTCACAATTGGCTTTCACAGCATCAGAGGGTAAAGTAATGCTTTCTGTAAAGCTGGCACTACCGCTGGATAGGTCAATGGTTTTTCCATAAGTGCCACTAAAAGATCCTCGGAAAACGTGATCATGCACGTAATTGGGATTTACAGATTTGTCACCCAAAGTTTGAGCCGATACAATATCATTTTCAGTTAGGTATAAGCAAACCTTGATATTATCTGGTAAAGTACCCGTTGCGCTTACATTCCCGGATACTGTAAGTTCCATAGTTCCGGCATTATAGCTGTCTTCCACCAGATTGATTTCAGCCACCGGCTGACGTTCCAATTCAGTGGCAACTACTCCGGCCCAATCACCTTCGCCCTTAATCATTTTGTTTTCATCATAATCGAGGCGATTCACAAAGCCAACCGGTACACCAAATAGTTGGAAGAAGTTAAATAACTCCGTTCCCTCCGGGGTGTTAAAAGCCTTGGGATGCTCGGCATCAGTAGTGGCTAAGTTACCGGCATGAATACCAATCAAAATTAAATTCTCCTTGCCATAAATGGCTTGAAGGTTTTTTGCCTTTTGATTGGCGGCAGGGCAGTTATTACATTTTACTCCGGTAAATTCTTCAAGGAAAACACGGTGGCCGGTTCCCTGATATCCTTGTGAGCCACCTTCAATAAGTAGGTACTCGTCTTCCGGAATTTCATCACAGGCTTGCAAGCCCAGTAATAAAGCTGCGAATGCTAATATTTTAATCTTCATATTCCTTAGAAGTTTGAAGTGAGTAATAAACTAAAGCCATTAGAGGCAGGTACAACTCTACAAATACCACCAACACAGAATACACCTTGTTGTTGGCGACCATAGTTCACCTGCACCTTGGTAGTTCCACGGGTATATCCAAAAGAAACTAATGGATAATGAATTTGCAAATCCGGATCAGGATTACCGTAGTTGTAAGCATCTTGAACCGCCACAAACCACTGAGGAGCAATGGAGTATTCTAATAATAACAAAGCCCAGGATCCTCGATCTTGCTCGGTATGCATAAATTGAGCTTCGGTGCGAAGAGAGTGACGTGGTTTAATTTTCCAAAGCAATTCGGCTACAGCGGGCAATACAGTACTGGGAGAGTCCTCTTATGTGAATGTGGCTTTGGAAGGAGATATTGATATCACTAGCAATATTCTTACCGTTGATGTGGAAATGTATTTCACCGCTAACGCCCCTTCCGATGTGAATTTGAATGTGGCCCTTTTGCAAGATAATGTGAGCGGTCCTCAAACTGGGGCCTCCAGTAATCCTGGCCAGGTAAACCCTGATGGTACTTACAACCATCAACATATGTTGCGTACTTTATTAACCGGACAATGGGGTGAGGTAATTACCACTACTACATCCGGTACAACCGTTACTCGTCAGTATACCTATACTATACCCGCTTCTATTAATGGGGTGCCGGTTTCAATTGGCGATCTGGAAATTGTAGCTTTTGTTGCCGAAGGTCAAACCGATATTATTACCGGGGCTAAAGGACCAATGAATTATACCGCTCCTGGAGGTGCAGTGGTGGCTGACTTGAGTTCAAGCGCATCTGCAGTAAACAATTCGGATTATTGTGATCCTAATTTTACCCCTGAAATGACGGTAATGAATAATGGAAATCAAGCCGCCAGCAACTTTGATGTTTCCTATTCTATCAATGGTGGAACTGCCGTGAGCCAGAATGTAAGTGCGTCCTTAGCTGGAGGCGCATCAACTACTATTAGCTTCCCAACTATTAGTCTGAGTACCGGGCTTAACCTTATAAGCTATGAGGTTTCAACTGCTAACAATAGCAATCTTTATGATTTAAGTTCAGCGAATAATATCGCGGTAAGCGATCCGGTGATTGTTGTGTCACCAAGTCCTTTTGGGACTTTTTGGCATGAGGGCTTTGAGTCTTATTCACTGGGTGATGATGACTTTAGTAATTCCTATACTTTAAATATGGATGGCTATAATTTTTATGTAGTTAACCAAAGCATTGATCCTTCTGTAACTACCAATCTGGGTGCTTATGGAACGTCTAGTAACAGCTTATTGTTTGATTTCTTTAGCATCGCGAATGGCGGGAGCATGGCTGTAATGTGGGAAAAACTAGATTTGAGTTCCACTACAAACAATAGCATCATTTTCGATCATGCCTATGCTCAGTATACCAGTGAAAATGATCGTTTGGAAATTAAAGTTTCTACGGATTGTGGTGCTACCTGGAATTCAGTTTTTAATAAAGCCGGATCTGCTTTAAGTACGCGTACTGCAACCACCAATTATTATATCCCTTCATTTAATGATTGGACAACTGATACCATTGATATCTCTTCTTACGATGGAAGTGCAGAGTTAATGGTGCAGTTTATCGGAACCTCTAATTATGGTAACAACCTATTTGTTGATAATATTCAATTCTACAACAACACTTATGTGGGATTGAATGAGAATAACTTAGTGGAAGCTTTCCAATTATATCCAAATCCTGCCCAAGATCAATTCAATATTGATTTGAACTTAAGCTCAGATGCTAAAGTGGAAATTAAGGTTCTGGATATTACCGGTCGTGAACTATTGCAAGTGGCCAATAGTCAATTAAGCAGCGGTGAAACCAAGCTTAATGTTTCTGTGGAGGCATTACCAGCAGGCACGTATTTTATCGAACTAAATGTGGACGGCACCAAGTATACTGAAAAGTTGATGGTGAATTAAGGATCAGACAAGATTCGACCAGACTAAGGAGGGCTATTTAGTCCTCCTTATTTTTTGCCAATCAATTATAGAGGCACATGGCTTTATGATTGATTTGCAGGCCTTTTTTCGATAGGGAAAAAAAGAAGGAAAAAATTTCAGCTTTGATACTATAATCAAAATTGAGCCGTTGTACCGCCATCCTTCTACCCAAAGTGGAAGGATAGCTTTTTTATTGGACGGGTGTATGAAAAGCGTATTTTTGGCGTTTTTCAGGAAAACCGACCTAAAACCACAGCTGTACAACTCCTATGTTGCATCATATCCGCGGGAAATTAATTGAGGTAAAACCTACTGAGGCAATCATTGATTGTCAGGGGCTTGGCTACCAGGTGAACATATCTTTGCATACCTATTCAGCCATCGCTCACCAGAAGGAACTCATGCTTTTCTTACATCCTATTTATAAAGAAGATTCTCAAACTCTTTATGGATTTTCAAGCAAGCAGGAACGCGATGTTTTTGTGCATCTAATTTCTGTAAGTGGAGTAGGAGGGAATACAGCTCGTACCATCCTTAGCAGTTTAAGTCCAATAGAAGTTATTGCCGGTATAGGTAGAGAGGATGTAGCGCTCTTACAGTCTGTGAAAGGGATAGGAGCGAAAACCGCTCAGCGAGTAATTATCGACCTGAAAGATAAACTGGCACCTCTGGCCGATGAAGTAGAAGCCGTAGGAGCGAATCCAAGTATAAAAGCGGAGGCTATTGCTGCCCTGGAAGTGCTTGGATACCCTGCCCGCCAATCTGAACGTGTATTAAGTAAACTCTTGCAGGACCCTGCAATTTCGAGTATTGAAGAACTCATTAAAGCTGCCCTGAAAAAACTTTGAGTTTACCTAAAAAATATCTCAGTCTTTTGGGCCTTTCGGTCCTGTTTATCATCTATTCCTTCACCTACAGAAGGAATGTAGCCGCTGATATCCTTTATATAGAAAACGGTTGGGACGAAGAGTGGAATCGTCGCTTAGCTCTTGCCGATACCAATGATCCTGATAGTATATTACCTTATCCTTTTGGAGGGAACGAATCTGGAGGAGTTTACGGAAATCAGCCTGGTAACTTCAAAGAAGAAGTTGAATACGATAAGGAATCAGGGAACTACTTTGTATACCGTCGTTACGGTAGATTTAGTTCTGCTCCGCCTGTGGTAATGACCCCCAGCGAGTACCGGGCTTATGTGGCCAAACAGCAGGCCCAGGATTATTGGAACTCGCGCAGTAAAAGTCAGGAAGCCCAGGAGGCAGAAGGTCGTGACCCTGCTAGTTCTATTATTCCGCAGATTACGATCGACAACGAGAACTTTGCTCGAATTTTTGGTTCCAATACCATTGATATCCGCCCTCAAGGTTTTGCGGAACTCACCTTTGGTGGTCGCTTCCAAAAAATTGACAATCCTATTATTCCTGAACGAAATCGAAATGTATTTACCTTCAATTTCGATCAGCGCATTCAGATGAACGTAAATGGGAGCATCGGTGAAAAGCTAAAGCTGAACGTAAATTACGACACTGAAGCCACCTTTGCCTTCGAGAATCAGGTGAAAGTTGAATTCACGGGCTTGGAGGATGATATCATCAAGAAAATCGAATTAGGTAACGTTAACCTTCCTCTAAACTCTTCATTAATCACTGGGGCCCAAAGTTTATTCGGGGTTAAAGGTCAATTCCAGTTTGGTAAATTGATGTTAACCGGAGTATTCTCGGAGCAAAGAAGTCAAACTTCTTCCATCAATATTCAAGGCGGGGCAACTACTACCGAATTTGAAATTTGGGGCGATCAATACGAGGCCAACCGTCACTATTTCCTTGCGCATTATTTCCGGGATAACTACGAAAGTTTCCTGCAAAACTCTCCACTGATTACCTCTCCGGTTCAGATCACCAAAGTGGAAGTATGGGTTACCAATAACCGACAGAATACTCAGGATACGCGAAACATCGTGGCCATGCTCGATTTAGGTGAGCGTGAGTTTCGTGCTTATCGCGATCAAAGCAGACCAGGTCCGGTGATTTTCCCTGGTCAAAATGGGTCTCAGTTTCCCGATAACTTGAGCAACCGATTAGATCCTTCTACCTTAAGTCAGGACTATCCTGGAGTGCGAGACATTTCTCAGGTAAATGCCGCTTTAACCGGTGCAGGCTTTAATGAGGCCACCGAATTTGTGGAATTGGCCAATGCCCGCAAACTGAATCCCAACGAATTTTACTTCCATCCCCAATTGGGTTATATCACCTTAAACTCTGCTTTGAACCAAGATGAGGTATTGGCGGTAGCCTTCCAATATACCGCTGGCGGCAGAACTTATCAGGTGGGTGAATTTAGTACGGATGGGGTTACGCCACCTAATAACCTGGTGGTGAAAATGTTGAAGAGCTTTATCCTCGATGTAAGAGCTCCCAACTGGGACCTGATGATGAAAAACGTTTATTCATTAAGCGCATTTCAAGTAGGTTCTGAAGATTTCCGTTTGCAAGTATTGTATCAGAATGATGAAACCGGAACACCGGTGCCCTTTTTACCTGAAAGTAGCCTGCGTTCTGATCTGCTCTTAAGAGTAATGGAACTGGATCGCCTGAACCAGAATAATGATGACCAGGCGGATGGTTTCTTCGACTTTATTCCTAATGTGACCATCTATCCTCAGAATGGTAGAATCTTCTTCCCGGTATTGGAACCCTTCGGTTCGAACCTGGAAAGAAAACTGGCCAATGATGAGGAAAAGGATAAATACGTATTCCAGGAGCTCTACGACTCTACCCGTTTTGTGGCGCAGAATGAAACTCGCTTAAATAAGTATTTGATCCGAGGACAGTTCAAGTCTTCATCTAGCAGCGAAATTCAATTAAATGCCTTTAACATCCCTCCAGGATCCGTATCGGTAACCGCTGGAGGTACTCGATTGGTAGAAGGTCAGGATTACCGGGTTGACTACAACTTGGGCAGGGTAACCATTTTGAATGAAGGAATTCTGAATTCCGGGGTGCCCATCAAAGTGGACTTTGAGAATAATGCCCTCTTTAATTTTCAGACGAAAACCTTCATGGGCTTAAATGCCGAATATCGCTTTAATGAGAATTTCAATTTAGGGGGTACAGTTGTTCATTTGAATGAGCGACCCCTAACCCAAAAGGTGAATATTGGGGATGAGCCTATCTCAAATACCATTATTGGCTTAAATGGAAATTACTCCAAGGATGCGCCCTATCTAACCCGAATGGTAGACGCGATTCCCTTTATTGACACTAAAGAAAGTTCCAATTTATTGGTGAGTGCAGAGGTGGCGCAAATGATTCCAGGCAGTCCGCGCGGAATTAAAATTAACGGAGAGCAAACCACCTTCTTGGATGATTTCGAATCCAGTCAAACCACAATTGATATTCGTAATCCATCGGCTTGGAAATTGGCCTCTACCCCTGCCGGCCAGCCTGATGTTTTCCCCGAAGCTACTGTTAACAGCATTGCTTATGGTTTTAACCGAGCTCGCATAGCCTGGTATACCATCGACCCGCTTTTTCATAATGATGAGGCTCGTACTCCGGACAATATTCGAAACGATAAAGATCTTCAATCTACCAATGACGTGCGGGAAGTACTGGTAGATGAGGTATTCCCAAATTTGGAATTGGATAACAGCCAGCCCAGAAATATTGCCACTCTGGATTTAGCCTATTATCCTCGTGAGCGAGGACCCTATAATTACGATGTGGAGCCCACCGCTTATTCGGCCGGTTTAAATGCAGATGGAACTTTACGTGAGCCTGAAAGTCGTTGGGGTGGTATTATGCGCGATGTAAGCGTAACCAACTTCGAGGAGCAGAATATTGAGTTTATCCAATTCTGGATGATGAACCCCTTCGTGGGAGTAGATAATCCACCCACCGGGGGTGATTTGTACTTTAACCTGGGTAGTGTTTCAGAAGATATTTTACGAGATGGCGTTCAGGCCATTGAAAACAGTATTCCGGTAAATGGAGATTTGAGCAAGCTCGATTCTACCCGTTGGGGATATGCGACTAATGTTCGTCCTCCGGTAGTAGCCTTCGATGCAGATCCTACCGCTCGTGATATTCAGGATGTGGGTTATGACCTCCTAAATGACGAACAGGAAAGGGTATGGGCTAATGATACCGATTATGCCAACTATATACAGCGTGTAATCTCTGCTTTTGGGGATGCTTCTCCGGCATATGCCCGAGCGAATGCGGATCCTGCTTCCGATAACTTCCAATATTACCGTGGCTCAACTTTGGATGATGCGCAAGCCAATATCCTTGAGCGTTATAAGGCTTTCAACAACCCTGAAGGAAACTCGAATCCCACTCCAGTTGGCGGGGTATCGGCTTTTGCCACCAACTTGCCCGACATTGAAGATATTAACCGTGATCAAACTTTAAGTAAGGCCGAAACCTATTATCAGTATAAGGTAAGTATTCGACCTCGCGATTTGCGCGAAGTAGGGCAGAACTACATTACCGACATGGATACGGTGATGTCGCCTGAGCAGCCTAACGGTCAGCGCTACACCACCCATTGGATTCAATTTAAGATTCCTATTTACGATCCAGAAAAAACCGTTGGTCCGATTAATGACTTCCGCTCCATTCGTTTTATCCGGACCTTCATGAAGAACTTCGGTTCTGATGTGGTACTGCGTTTTGCACGAATGGAATTGGTTCGAGGAGAATGGAGACGTTATCAATTCGCCTTGGATGGTACTCGTGATCGCCTCACTAATGATGATCAGAACAACACTATTTTTGAGGTGAATGCCGTGAACATCGAACAAAACGGATCGCGTTTGCCGGTGCCTTATGTATTGCCTCCGGGAATCGATCGTCAGGTATTATTTGGAACTACCTCGGCCAACCAGCAAAACGAACAAGCTCTTTCCTTACGCATTGTAAATCTCGAAGACGGAGATGCCCGGGCGGTATTCCGGAATATTGATTTCGACATGCGTTTATACAAGCGTTTGAAACTCTTTACGCACGCGGAAGCGATTGGTAATGAAAATGCCTTGCGTGATGGCGACCTCCGAGTATTTATTCGTTTGGGTAGCGATTACGATCAGAACTATTACGAGTATGAAATCCCCATGACTGTTACACCTTGGGGAGTTAGCAATACTGATGTAAATCTGATTTGGCCTTCTGAAAACCAAATGGATTTTGCCTTACAGGTACTCAAGGAAGTGAAGCTGGAACGGAATCGGGCTTATCGCAATACCGGTGACCCCATTAATGAACCCTATTCAGTAGATCGGGCCGGAGGGCGAGTAACCGTAGTTGGAGCTCCTAACTTAGGGAATGTGCGTACCATTTTAATTGGAGTGCGAAATCCAAAACGCCGATTTGCATCAGATGTAAATGATTTAGGAATTCCACTGAGCGCGGAGGTATGGATCAACGAATTGCGATTAACCGACTTTGACCAAGATGGGGGCTGGGCTGCTAATGCTCGAGTGGCTGCAAAACTGGCCGACTTTGCCAATGTTTCCGTTACAGGTAGTACCAGTTCTATAGGTTGGGGATCACTCGATCAATCAGTAAGTGAGTTCCAACAGGAGCAGCGTTATTCCTACGATCTCCAAACCAATGTTGAGTTAGGTAAATTCTTCAATAAGGATTACGGTATCCGGATTCCCATGTTCTATGGTACCAGCGAAACCTGGATTAACCCACGCTTTAATCCTTTGGATCTGGATATTGAATTTGATGATGCTCTTAATAATATCGAAGATCCGCAAGATCAGGATTCCTTGCGTATGGCGACTCAAGATTATACGCGTCGTCGCTCCATAAACTTTACCAATGTTCGTAAGGAACTTAATCCCAATAAAGGGCAACGCAAGCCTCAGATCTACGACATTGAGAACTTCTCGGTGAGCTATTCCTTCTCTGAAGTCTTCCGACGTAATATCAATACGCGCTTTGATATTAATCGTCAGCATGCCGGTAATATTAATTATACTTACCGGGCCCGACCCAAGGCAGTAAAACCCTTCAATAAGGTAAGTTGGTTGCAGAGTGATTATTTGGCTTTAATCCGCGACTTTAATTTCTATCCATATCCTAAGAGCTTTACCGCGATTGCCAGCTTTGATCGAAACTATACCGCTATGCAAATGCGGAATACCGATGCGATCCTCAATGATATACCAGCAGAGTTAATCGGTGATATTGAGCCCACTTACAATAAGAACTTCAACCTGAATCGTCAGTATAACCTCTTATTCGATATTACGGAGTCTCTGCGTTTCGATTACAGTGCACGCGCTGGTTTCAGGATTGATGAGGTGAGGGGAGCCCCCAATTCGCCGGAAAACCGAGATACCATCATGCAGAATCTGCGTGATTTTGGACGCCCCTTAACCTATCACCAACAGGTAACTTTAAACTGGCAGGTTCCTATCAATAAATTACCATTGATGGACTTCGTTACCTTAACCGCTACTTATAATGGTGATTACGACTGGCAAGCTCCGTCTCTGGCTACTACCAGAGGTTCGGCACAATCTTCTGGCAATACACAGTTTAACCTGAACTTCGGGAATACCATTCAGAACAACCGTCAAATCCAGCTAAATAGCTCCTTAAACTTTAATGCCCTCTACAATAAGGTGCCTTATCTTAAAAAGGCCTTGGCTGGAGGAGCCGGTAATAATCGGAGTGAAAGACGTCGTCCGCGTGGCATACCCACTCCAGGTCAACGCAGCCAGCAAGAGGATAAAAAGAAAGGTGAGGATGAAGATGAGCCCACAGTATTTGATAAGATATTGATGGAGGGTGCCAAATTCCTGATGATGGTGAAATCGGGTTCGGTGAACTACAGTCAATCAAATGGTCAGGTGCTTCCGGGCTTTGCTTCCAGTCCAACGCTCTTAGGAATGTCTGAAGCGGGTGCCGCGCCAGGTTTCTGGTTTACGGTGGGTTCTCAAAAAGATATACGTTCTAAAGCGGCAGATAACGAATGGCTGGTGAAAAACCCCAATTTGAACAGCCAATATGCAAAGACAAGCAATCGCAATCTGAATATGCGTTTAACTGCTGAACCAATCAATTCACTTAGGATTGTGATAACGGCTCAGCAACAGGGAAGTAGTAACTTAAGTTCCTTCTTTAGGGCGGATAGCACATTCCATGATATTACCGGGGAGTTTGATGGCTATGCTTTTAAAAATCAGAATGAGTTCGAAACTCAAACTTTCTCCAGTTCCTGGTTTATGCTTAACACGGCCTTCGAACCATTGAGCGCACCGGAATACAATTCGGCTATCTATGATCAGTTCCGCGAGAATCGCTTGATTATATCTCAGCGTTTAGCTCGTCAATTAGAGGCAGCCGATACAATTCCTGGCTATTCTGCCGAATTGGTAGGTAATGCAGATTCTTCCAATTACGGATACCGTTATTACAGCGTTAGCTCTCAGGAGGTGTTAATCCCTGCCTTTATTGCGGCCTATTCGGGATTAGATGCGAAATCAGTGGAATTAGGCTTCCGCCGAAGTAGCCCCTTACCCAACTGGCAGATTACCTATGATGGTTTGAGTAAGATGAAGCTTTTCAAAAAGTACTTTGCCAGCTTTACCTTGAGTCATGCTTATCGCTCAACTTACACCGTTTCTTCAGTAACTACCAACTTGCTGCGTCAGAAGCAGCGTCAAGATTATCCAGATGAATTGCCCTTGGATATTAATGGAGACCTCTTACCTCAGAATCAGATCAATTCAGTAAGCTTAAGTGAGCAATTCGCCCCATTAATTGGAGTGAACACTAAGTTCAAGAACAATATGACGGTTAGGGTAGAGTATAAGAGCGATCGGACCATGATGCTGAGCCTTACCAATAATCAGATTACGGAGAATCGCGGTAGTGAATGGGTAATCGGTGCGGGCTACATTATTAAGGATGTAAAATTGAAATTCATTCGTATGGGTTCTCGTCGTACCAATCCGGTTTCGAACTTAGAGTTGAGAGCAGATGTAGGAATTCGGGATAATGTGATTTTAATTCGTCGGATTTTGGAGGATGTAGATCAGCCTACTTCAGGACAAAGAGTAACCACGGTTAAAGTATCGGCAGATTATCGCCTCAGTCAAAGGGTACAAACCAAAATCTTCTACGACCTTAATATGTCGCGATTTAAGACTTCTAATGCCTTCCCGCTTACTACGAATCAATTTGGAATTAGTGTAAGGTTGAATTTGGGTCAATAATCCCTAAAAAACTATTTAATTTGCCGCATCAAAAAAGCTGAGGCATGAATATTCCAAATGATTTGAAATATACCAAGGACCACGAATGGGTTCGTATCGATGGCGAAGTAGCTACCGTTGGTATTACAGATTTTGCTCAGGGAGAATTGGGCGATATCGTATTTGTAGAAGTTGAAACCGAAGGAGAAAGCCTGGATCGCGAAGAAACATTCGGATCTGTGGAAGCGGTAAAAACAGTATCTGATCTGTTTATGCCTGTGTCTGGAGAGGTGATTGAATTCAATGAAGAGATTGAAAGCAGTCCTGAACTGGTAAATGAAGATCCTTACGGCAAAGGCTGGATGATCAAAATTCAATTGAGCGATCCATCAGAAGTAGATGATTTGCTTGATGCTGATGCTTACGGCGAATTAGTGGGTTAATCCGTGCGGAAACCCAATAAGATAATATCCTATACCCCAGCATTGCTCTGGGGTTTTTTAATTTCCTACCTCACGCTGATTCCCGGTAAGGAAATACCTAGTGCATTGGCCAGTCTCAATGACAAGCTTTTGCATGCTTCCATCTTTTTTTTCACCGCCGCGCTAATAATCATGGCCATGACCCGTTATCAATTTAAGCGGAGTCTCAGCAAGCTACGATTAGCCGGCATCTGGATTGTTTGCGTTACCTATGGGGCGCTGATAGAGATTTTGCAAAATGACTTTGTTCCCGGTCGAACCGGAGACTGGATGGACTTTTGGGCCAACAGTTTCGGAGCCGGTATAGCGGTGTTGCTGTGGCTTTTGTTTCAAGGCCGCAGGGCCTGATCGATCTTCGGATCTAAAACAAAATCCTAAGCAAAACACTATGCACGACAAGAAAAACTGGAAGAAGAATCTCGAAAATTTCCGCACTATCTTTTTTATGGTGGGATTGGCTTTAAGCCTGATGGCGGCTACCGAAATTATCCAATGGACCACTGAGTACCAGGTACCCGAACCCAAGGAACCCATTGAGGAATCCACATTCGTGATTCCCAATTTACCGCCAATCACCATCCCGGAAAAACCCGAAATTCCTGAACCGAAGAAGGAGCCAGAACCCGAACCCATAAAATTGGACGCGAATAAGTTTAAAAAGGTGGATAATGACTTCAAAGAGCCTACTCGCCCCACTCTGAATTTGGGTGATTTAAATGATACTATTGAACCGGAATTTATGGGACCCCCTGATGTTCCTGAGCCTATTGAAGCCTATTTTGTGGAGAACATGGCCCGCCCAAAAGACTGTGAAGCCTTGCAAGGCAAGAAAGAGCAAATGGATTGCTTCAGTAATTTTGTGAAGTTCTACCTAGCAGATGAAGTGAATTTCCCTCGTTCCAATGCATTCTTTGCCACTACGGAAACCGTTTATATACAATTTGTGATTGATGAGTTTGGTATGGTGAAAGAAGTGGAAGCCATTCGGGGCGAAAACCCTGACTTTAGAGAAGAGGCGGTTCGAGCTATTTCCGAATTGCCTGAGTTGGTGCCAGCTAAGCAAATGGGACGTCCGGTTCCAGTTAAGGTGGTAGTTCCGGTTCGATTTCGTTTAGATTAATTGATCATTTATTAATTGTAGGCTGGCCTATATTTTCATTAACTTAGCGCACTGCTAATCCATCGTTTATGCAAGTGAAAAAAACTGAAAAAGCCGACTTAGAGAACTATCGCGGTCTCTTTGTGCAGTTCGGACTGGTATTGTCCCTGCTCTTGTGCATTGTTCTTATTGAGTGGAAGACTTATGACACATCGGTAGCTGACTTAGGTGAGTTAGATGTAGAAATTGATGATGAGATTATTCCCATCACCAACCGTGAAGTAGCCCCACCACCCCCACCACCCCCACCCCCACCAGAGGTGATCGAAGTTGTGGAAGATGATGTGGAACTCGAAGAAGAGTTAGAAATTCAGACTACTGAAACCGATATGATGGAAGAGGTTGAGGTGATTGAATTCGAAGAAGAAGAATCAGACGAGATCTTAAATTTTGCCGTAGTAGAGTCGGTGCCTATCTATCCCGGATGTGAGGATGCCAAGGATAACGCAGAGCGTAAAACCTGCTTCCAGCAAAATGTGATGCAATTTGTGCTTCGCGAATTTGAATTTCCGGAAATGGCCCGTCAAATGGGTATTGGTGGTCGTATCTATGTAGACTTTGTAATTGAGAAAGACGGAAGTATTTCCAATGTACAAGTAGTGCGTGGAGTGGATAAATTGCTAGATGATGAAGCAGTACGGGTAGTGAAGAAATTACCTAAGCTTACTCCCGCCAAACAACGTGGAAAACCCGTTCGTATGAACTTTACTTTGCCAATTAACGCAAAGCTTCAATAAGGAATACTTTGTAACTTTATAGCCGTCTCGGAGCAGTCTGAGGCGGCTTTTTTTTTACTTCTCAAACAAAATCAAAATGGACCGTATCGAAACCAAAGTTTTAGCCTTTGATGCAGTATTAGCTGCTATCGAAGCTGGAAAAGAAATATTGGATGTTTACGAGAATACCTTCGAGGTAGAATATAAAGACGATAAATCTCCGCTTACCATTGCTGATAAGAAGTCCCATCAGCGCATTATGCAAATGCTAAAGGAAACCGGTATTCCGGTACTTAGTGAAGAAGGACGAGAATTATCCTTCGCCGAGCGTAAAGATTGGCAAGTATTATGGGTGGTAGACCCCTTAGATGGTACCAAAGAGTTCATCAAGCAGAATGGAGAGTTTACCGTAAATATTGCCTTGGTGGAAAAAGGAGTGCCTATTATGGGCGTAATCTACGTTCCGGTAGATGAGACCTTATACTTTGGTGGAGCCGAATTAGGCGCCTGGCGTGTGGATCAAGCAGCTCATGTTAAGGATACTGATAATATCGAGGATTGGATGGCGAAAGGGGTGAAGCTACCGGAGTCTCAAGACCGTCCTTATACGATGGTGGGTAGTCGTTCGCATATGAGCGATGAAACAGCAGCCTTCTTTGATGAAGTGCGCAAAGAGCATCCGGACTCCGAAGTGATTAGCCGAGGCAGTAGTCTTAAGATTTGTATGGTAGCTGAGGGTTCCGCGGATGTATATCCACGTTTTGCACCTACTATGGAATGGGATACCGCAGCCGGTCATGCTCTAGCTAAAGGAGCCGGATTTGAAATTTACCAAGCCAAGAATGATAGTGAGCCACTGCAGTATAACAAGGAGGATTTATTGAACCCTTGGTTTATTGTGAAAAAGCCTGATTAGATAGAATCATTCTATTTTGCCGGGCTGGGCAATCCGCTGTATTTTTGCGGCCCAAGAAAGGCCATTGAACAGCACTACCGAAATCAAAGTCCAGGAGATCAATTTTAGCCAAAAAGCGCAAGCGGTTATGGAATTAACCAAGGCGCGCCTTAACCTCAGTGTCGTTTATTCGGCGCTGGCAGGCTATTTTTTGGGTGCCGATCAAATCGGTTTTTGGCCCATTATGGCCTTAGCCCTGGGAGGTTATTTGGTGGTGGGAGCTGCCAATGGATTCAATCAGGTTATTGAGCGCGATCGCGATGCATTGATGGATCGTACTAAGAATCGCCCACTGCCCTCGGGTCGTTTAAAGGTTTCAGAAGCCATGATTTCTTCTTCTATCATGGCAGTTGTAGGGCTTTTTCTACTTTATACCATCAACCCGCTTACCGTAGGGTTTGGAGCCTTTGCCCTTTTTGTTTACGTGTTGATCTACACTCCACTGAAGGCCCGTGGGCCCATTGCCGTATTTGTAGGGGCTTTTCCAGGGGCCATTCCCGCCTTATTAGGATGGGTGGCTGCTACCAATGATTTTGATATCGAGCCCGGAACCTTATTCGCCATTCAGTTTTTGTGGCAGTTCTCGCATTTCTGGGCTATTGCCTGGATTGCCGATGATGATTATAAAAAGGCCAATTATGTGCTTTTGCCTTCCGGTAATCGCGATACCAAGAGTGCCTTACAGATTGTACTCTATACCTTCTTTATTATTCCGGTGAGCCTACTGCCTGCCTTTGGCTTGAGTGGGGGCTTAACCTTGTCTGTGGTGGGAGTGATCATCACCGCCCTACTGGGATTGTTCTTTATGTATTTTGCATTGAAGCTTTATCGTGAAAGGTCTATACCCGCCGCGCGCAAGCTTATGTTCTACAGTATTGTTTATCTGCCCTTGTTGCAGCTCTTATTGGTGATTGATAAATTTATTTAGAGATGGGGAAATTGACGGCAGCCGATAAACGCAAAGTTCAAAAACCACTACTGTGGATTGGACTGGCTAGCATTGTCATGACATTCGCGGGTTTAACCTCCGGATATGTGGTAAGTCGATCGGCCCTGCTTGCAGATAATCGCTGGTTGATATTTGGTCTACCTCCGCAGTTCCTTTATGCAACGATTATCATTTTAGTTAGCAGTCTTACTATGATTCTCGCCAAGATGGCCTTGAAAAAGGGGCAAATTTCGATGGCCGGGAATTTAGTTTTGGTGAGCCTCTTTTTGGGTGTCGCCTTTTTTGTGATCCAAATTTATGGTGCGCAGGATATGATCGATCGGGGCTTTAATGCCGTGGGCGTAAATACCGCAGTAAGTTGGGTTTACGTAATTGCTGGCTTGCACTGGCTGCACCTCTTTTCGGGTTTAATTGTATTGCTGTACACTTGGTACCGCACCGCTATAAAAAAAGTTCATACGGCCACCGACCATCAAGGCTTTAGTGTAAGTGCTATTTATTGGCATTTCCTCGACGGTCTCTGGCTTTATTTGTACCTCTTTTTATTATTTATTCGCTAAACTTGCAAAAATTTTAATGCATGGCTAACGGAGCTGCTTTAGAACAGAACACAACCGCTATTTGGGGCGGTGGACGCCAACCATTTGGCGTTAGCTACGGCAAAATGATGATGTGGTTCTTCCTATTATCAGATGCCCTCACCTTCTCAGGTTTCTTGACCGCGATGGGCTTGTACCGCTTTAAGTACGAGACTACCTGGCCAGTTGCCGAAAATGTTTTCACCCACTTCCCATTACTACATGGTGAGCATCCATTGCTCTTTGTGGCTCTGATGACCTTTATTCTGATTTTAAGTTCCGTAACCATGGTATTGGCCGTAAATGCCGGTCATAAAATGAACACTAAAGCCGTAGTGCTTTGGTTAGGTTTAACCATTGTAGGTGGTTTTACCTTCTTAGGTTCTCAGGCATGGGAGTGGTATCACTTCATCAATGGCGATAAAGGAGCGGTAATGTTGGAAGACAGAACCGTAATGTATGTAACTCCAATCGATGGAAACGGCGAGATCATCAGTATCTACGAATTGATCACCGGTCAAGAGAAACCTCATGGAGATCATACAGAGTTCAAAACTGCCGATATGATTGCAGCTTTTGGAATCAATTCTAATATGACCTTAAGAATGCCAGGTAAAGGCACCGAAGAAGGTGCGATTACCTTAAGTCGCGAAGAAGCAATGGCCGCCATGAAAGGAGCTCGCGTATTGCAGGGAGCCGGAATGAAAGCCAATGAGTATGGAAATACCCTATTCGCTAACTTCTTCTTCTTTGTAACTGGATTCCACGGAACTCACGTATTTTCAGGAGTGGTGCTTAATATTATCATCTTCATCAATGTGTTGATGGGTACTTACGAGCGCCGCGGACATTACGAAATGGTGGAGAAAGTAGGATTGTACTGGCACTTTGTAGACTTAGTGTGGGTATTTGTATTTACCTTCTTCTATTTGGTTTAATAATATTTAGTAGCGAAAAACATGGCAAATAACAACGCATATCCCAGCGAACACCACGAAGGACCAGAAGGCACTAAATGGATCTGGAAAGTATTTTGGATTCTTCTAATTGTTACTTCTGTAGAAGTGGCATTAGGTATCATTAAACCCGAAGTATTAATGGGTCATGTTTTAGGGACGTCTGTCCTAAACATCATCTTCATCGTACTTACGCTGGCCAAAGCCTACTACATCGTTTCTGAGTTTATGCACTTAGGACACGAGCGTAAAAATTTTATTTGGACAATTACCCTGCCCATCATTATTCTCATTCCTTATTTAACCTTCATTCTACTTACTGAGGGAGGTTATATGAATGCAATGTCTCAGATGTAATGGTCTTAAAATCTTCATTCTCGAAGGCAGTACTAATCCTGGTATTAGTGCTGCCTTCGGTGCTTTATTTCATCTTTGTTTACAGCGCTGAGGGGAACTTCTTCCAAACTCTGGACTATGTTGGTCCTCCGACCATAATTGAGCGTTTTGAGGATGGTGTAGCGACTAATGATACCCTTCATTATAGCATACCTCCCTATCAGTTTACCAATCAGAATAATGTGCCTTACGGCTCAAGAGATCTGCGGGGTAAAATTTACGTAGCCAATTTCTTCTTTAGTACTTGTCCTACGATTTGCCCGGCTATGAATTACAATCTTAAGCAGGTTCAAGATCGTTTTCTGGGATACGAGGATATCAATTTTGTCTCTTTTACTGTAGACCCTGAACATGATACAGTAGAGGTGCTGAAAGAGTATGAGGGCAGAATTGGAGCAGAGGAAGGGCGCTGGTTCTTCTTAACCGGAGAAAAGGAAGCGCTGTATAAAACGGCAAATGACTTTTTCTTGAGCGCCCAGGTAGATCCTGAAGCTGCCGGAGGCTTTTTACATTCTGAAAATTTAGTTTTAGTAGATTGGGAAGGTCGAATTCGCAGTCGCAGAGATGAACAAGGCAATTTGAAAGCGGTTTATTCTGGAACTTCAGCGGATGAGATCAGTCAGTTGAAAGATGATATAAAAGTGCTGATTGCCGAATACGAGAAGCATAAATCAGTATCCGAGCATCGCGCTTCTAAAGAAAGAGATTAATGGGCGAGATCAGAGAATTGAAAACAGCCAATCCTAAAGCCGATCGGGTGGCCATTCCGATCATTATTGTACTGTCTATCCTGGTGCCAGTAGCGGTGGCCTTACTTATCTTATTTCCAGAAACCCTTAAACTGGAGATGGGGATTGATCGCGGTACATTGCCTGCCTTTCACGCAATTTTAAATGGCACTACTGCTATTTTGCTTTTGCTGGGTTTATACTTCATTACACAAAAGAAAATCGCGGCTCATCGCTTTGTAATGATGTCGGCTTTTGGCCTCTCTGCTGTTTTTCTGGTTTCTTATGTTATCAGTAAACTAAATGCCGACCCCATCCCTTACGGTGGAGAAGGTTATATGCGTAGCCTATATTTCTTTATTCTCATTTCCCATATTTTACTAAGCGTTCCGGTGCTGCCCTTGGCCATGCTAGCCATATATCGAGGCTTTACCCAGGAGTATGGCCGTCATCGCAAATTGGTGCGTTACACATTTCCTATCTGGTTATATGTGGCAGTCACTGGGGTCTTGGTATATTTGTTCATGCAACCCTATTATTAGTATGCAACTGCAAAAGATATTCTTCCTACTGGTATTCGCGGTGTTTTTTAGCCTTTCGGCTGATGCGCAATGTGCCATGTGTCAGGCGGTAGCAGAAACCAGTACCAAAACCGGAAGTACCGTGGCTACAGGCCTTAATGGTGGGATTTTGTACCTGATGGTATTCCCGTATTTAATCCTTTCGGTGATTGGTTATGCTATGTATCGCCATAAAAAATCACAAAGGGCCCAGCTAGGTCCAGAGGAATAAGGCGAAAAACTATCTTTGTAGGGCTACTTGAACGGGTAAAGTCCCTGTTATGTCAAAGATCACTGCCAGTCTGCTTTTTACTTTTCTCGCCCTTATTAATCTGCAGGGCCAGAATCCCTTACCTGAGGTTTGGTCACTCACCGAATGCGTCGAATACGCACTTCAGCAAAATATTACGGTAGAACAAGCGCGCTTGCGGGCCGAAGTGGCGCGCAATAATTTGAATACCGCTCGAATGGATTACCTTCCTGATCTACGGTTGGGAAACAATCTCTTCTGGAACTTTGGTCTGAATATCGATCCGGTTACTAACCAAATTTCGCGTCAAAGTCGGCAAACCGTTAACTTCCAATTATCCTCTAATTGGACCCTTTATAATGGTGGTGCGAAGTACAATACCATCGCTCAGCGTAATCACGATTTAAAAGCCGCCCAATATGATTATGAAGCGGCACGCAATGATATTTCTTTATTGGTTGCTTCCAGCTATCTTCAGATCTTATTGAATAAGGAAATTGAGGCAGTAGCGCGTGAGCAAGTGCGCATCACCAACCTTCAAGTTAATCGTACCCAAAAATTGGTCAATGCCGGAACTCTTCCTGAAGGGGAGCTCTTGCAATTGGAAGCGCAGCAAGCGCGCGATGAGCAAAATTTGATCAGCACCCAAAACGCAGTAACGATTAGCCAATTGCAATTGGCAAACATCCTGCAATTATCCAATCCAGATGCTTTTGAAATAGGGAGTCCCGATTTAGGTTTACCCGATGCCAGTATTCTCGATCGCCCGGCGGCTAATGTTTTTGAAATAGCGGTTGACAAACAGCCATCTATTCGCGCTGCAGAAATGCGAGTGCTTTCTGGAGAAGAAGGGGTTGATTTAGCTTATAGCGGTTTTCTACCCAGCCTCTCCTTGATAGGTCAGGTGGCTACTAATTATTCGGATCAAATTCCAAATGTTACGGGAACTAATGATATGGTTATTCCCTTTGGCTATGTAGGTAATACTGGCGACTTGGTATACATACAGCAATCCGTTCCGATAACTGATGGTGTGAAGCCCTTTAATGATCAGGTATCAGACAACTTGAATCAATTGGTGGGCTTTAGCTTGCAGGTGCCCATTTTCAGTCGGAGAGCCGTGGCAAATAATCTGCAAAATGCCAAGATTAATGCCGATATCAATCGTTTAAACCTAGATCAGGTTAAGAACGATTTGAAGCAAACTATCTATCAGGCGCATAATGATGCAAAGGCGGCTAAGCTTCAATTCGAAGCCGCTGCCAAATCAGTTCAAGCTAGCCAAAAAGCATTTGAATACGCCCGCCAGCGCTTTGAAGTGGGAGCTTTAAATCAAGTTGATTTTGAAACGGCCAAGAATAATTTGGCCTCAGCCCAATCGCAATTTTCTCAGGCCAAATTCGATTATATATTCCGGGTAAAGGTTTTAGAGTTCTACCTCACCAATCAAGTTAATTTATAAGCCATGAGCAGACCCTTAAAGACAATCATCATCATTGCCGTTGTACTTATCGTCTTTTTAGTGGTCGCTAAATCGGCCGGCTGGATAGGTGAGGAGGAAAGCACTAAGGTGGAGCTTTCTAAAGTAGAGCGTAAAACGATTACCGAAACCGTTATTGCTTCGGGCAAGATTCAACCGGAAGTGGAGGTGAAGATTTCAGCTGAAGTTTCAGGGGAGATTATTGAATTGCCCTTTCAAGAAGGCGCTCAAGTCAAAAAGGGCGACCTGCTGGTAAAGATTAATCCCGACTTATTTATAGCCGCTGTAAATCGTGCCCGTGCTTCTATAAACACGGCAAAAGCATCATTGGCCAGTTCTAAAGCACAGTTTATTGAGGCCGAAAAGAACTTCAATCGGAATAAAAGCCTTCATAAAGATGGCGTAATTAGTGATGCCGATTTCGATGCTATTAAGCGGGCCTATGAGGTGTCTCAATTAGGGGTAGAAAGTGCCCAGTATCAATTACAAAGTGCCGAGGCTACTTTACAAGAGGCCAAAGACAATTTAGCACGAACTACCATTTATGCTCCCATGGATGGTACTATCAGTATGCTGAACTCCGAAGTGGGGGAGCGAGTTGTGGGTACCATTCAAATGACCGGTACTGAGATTCTCCGGGTAGCGAACTTGGAATTAATGGAGGTTTTGGTAGAGGTGAATGAGAATGATATCATCCAGGTGAACTACGGTGATACCGCCTTAATTGAAGTAGATGCCTATCTCGATAAAGAGTTCAAAGGGGTAGTAACGGAGATTGCCAACTCGGCCAAATTAGCAGGGACTACCATTGATCAGGTGACTAATTTTGAGGTGAAAGTGCGGATCTTAAAAGATTCCTATGCCGAATTATTACAGGAGGGCGGGATTAGTCCATTTCGTCCGGGGATGACCGCTTCTTTAGAGATTTTAACTGATCGCCAGAATGGAGTGCTTTCTGTTCCGATTCAGGCAGTGACTACTCGCGCGGATACTTCAGATATGCCGGCTTATGCTCGTAAGAAATTAGATGATGCCGATGAGGAAGGTGATGAGCTCTTCGAGATTGTTTTCGTGAAAAAGGAAGGAAAAGCGGAACTTCGTGTTGTTAAAACCGGCATCCAGAATGATGAGGATATTGTGATTCTATCTGGATTGGAAGAAGGTGAAGAAATTGTAACTGGCCCTTATTCTGCTATCTCTCGCACTCTAAAACCTGGAACTGTTATCAGCGAAGAAAAATCCGAATCGAAAAAAGAGGAATAGGCAATTGATACTGGCACTCGAAACCTCCACTAAAAACTGTTCGGTAGCATTATTTAAAGATCAAGAGCTGCTTCAATTAATCGAAGCTCAATCCGATCAATATATTCATTCCGAAAAACTTCATCTCTTTATAGCAGAGGCCTTGAAAAAGGCAGAGATTAAGGCGGATCAACTGGAAGCCATTGCCGTGGGTTCCGGACCAGGTTCTTATACCGGTCTGCGCATTGGGGTTGCTTCCGCGAAAGCCTTAGCCTATAGTTTGTCGATTCCTTTAATCAGTGCCAAGGGAACTGAGCTATTAGTGGCAGCAGCTTTGGAATCTCAAGAATTTCCTGATGATGCCATTTTACACCCTATGATCGATGCCCGTAGGATGGAAGTGTATACTGCCGCCTATAATCTGGCTACAAATCAATGGACTGAAGTAGAGGCGAAGATCCTCGAAGAAGGAGCCTATTCCGATGCTGGTCAACATTATTTTTTTGGCGATGGCGCCCCCAAAGCGCAGGAAATGTTGGAGTCGGAGCGGCACCATTTTTTGAATATTCCCTTTCCATCGGCAAGCAACTTTAGGCAATTGGCAAGTCAAAAATTGGAGGCAAAAGCCTTTGAGGATGTTGCCTATTTCGAGCCCTTCTACCTGAAGGAGTTTGCGGCGCAAAAGCCCAAAAGCGTATTTTAGGTCCCACAAATGTTGAGCGATCTTAACTATAATCTTTACGCTCTGGTACTGATAACTTCCGGAGCATTTGCTTTCCTTCTGGCAGCATGGATCATGCGAAAGCGCCGGCAGGTTTTCAATTGGTTTAGTATTATGTTGATCGCTGCAGCCTGGTGGGCCGTAGCCTATGGTTTTGAGCTTTCTTCCACCAGTATGGAGAATATGCTCTTTTGGATTAAATTCGAATACCTGGGCATAGCTTGCCTTCCCTCCCTTTGGTTGATTTTTTGCTACAGCTTTATAGGTCGTGATAATCGCCTGAATAATCTTACCTTCTTTAGCCTCTTTGCCTATTCAGCCGTAACCTATTTAATGATGCTAACTAATGAAGGGCATCATTTATTCTACGAATCTACCTCGGTAGATTACAGTGGCCCCTTTCCTTTATTAAGCATTGATCCTGGCCCCTGGTATCATCTACATACGATTGTTTTTTACAGTTTGGTCGTAGCAGGATATTGGGCTTTAATCGCCCATTTGCGTCATACTAAACCGGTATTTCGAAAGCAGAATCGCCTCTTGATATTAAGTACCCTGGTGCCACTCTCGGTAAATTTTGGATACATATTCCTTGATCTAAGGCCTTATGGTCATTTAGATTTAACCCCATTCGCCTTTTTGTTGACCTCCTTTATCATTGCGGTAGGTTTGATGCGATTCGGATTATTCGATGTAACCCCAATGGCACGTACTCGGGTAATTCAAGAACTATCAGATGGTGTGGCTGTGGTGGATTCCCATGGTCGATTGATTGACTTTAACGGGGCCTTTGAAGAAATAATGAAGCCCCGAGAAGATCTTTTTGGCAAGCGCCTCACCGAATGTTTTCCCGCTAAAGATATGGATCAGGCCTTTCCCGATTTAGGGGAAGAGAATCTACAAGGGCATATCTTACATCTTAATGATGGTCGCATTTATGAGGTTAGCTCTACCATACTCTATGAGAAAACCGGATTGTTTAATGGTTCGGCAGTCTTAATAAAGGATGTAACTCAGCGCATTGAAAGTCAGCATAAGCTGGAGGATAAAACTAAGCAGTTAACCGAGCTTAATGCGCTTAAAGATCGTTTGTTCGGCATCATTGCCCATGATCTGCGCGGTCCCCTAATTAATTTACAGGAAACACTCAATCTGGTAAACTCGGATGTGATTAGCACGGAGGAGCGAGATGAGATTTTAAAAATCTTAGGGGAGAACGTAGAGCAAAGCGTGAGCTTGATGAAGAACCTCCTCGATTGGGCCCAAAGTCAACAGAAGGGAGAGCGCTTGGAATTAAGTTTGTTCCATGTAGAAAGTTTGGTGCGCGAAGCGGTTGAGCCACTCCAATCCTTATTAAAACGCAAGCAACAAGTCTTGGAATTGGATGTGTCTTCCCAATTGGAAGTGTATGCCGATCGAGAACGGATTAAAATCGTACTCCGTAATCTGGTGAACAATTCCATCAAATTTACTCCGGTACAAGGCAAGATTCGGGTATGGACAGAACAGGTACAGGATGATGTTTGGTTCTTTGTGCGTGATAATGGAGTCGGGATGAGCGAAAGTCAGTTGGAAAAGCTGAATAAAGAAATGGAGCTCGAGAGCACTTATGGAACTCAAAATGAAAAAGGTTCAGGCCTGGGCTTGATGCTCTGCCGCGATTTCCTGCGTCAGCATGGAAGCAAGTGGGAAGTTGAGAGTGAAATGGGCTTTGGTAGCACTTTTAGTTTTTCCCTTTCCGCCTTACCTAAGGATAGTCACCCTGCAGACAGCGATCTTTATAAGTACCAATAATCGGTACCCTTCTGTAAATTCCGCGAGATCAGAAAGTCCTCTAAATCCTTCTTTTCAGCAGGATTGGGATAGACCCCAATTAAGAGCTTCAGGCCCTGATGGGATTCAATTTTTCGATAGTCCTCAATGGGATGACCTTGGATGCCATCTAGAAATTTATCGGGCTCTAAATCCATCCAGCGAAAGCGAATTCCCATATCGCGCAATAATGCTGCGGTTAAGCGCGCCTTCCGGCCGGAGCCCCAAAGAATAAGTTCTTCAAAGGCCTCCCATTCGATAAAGCGTTGCAGTTTTAAACGAAAGAATGCCTTTTGCTGATAATGCTCCGAATTGCGTGAAGTTCTATGCGGATGTTCGCGCCACATCAAGGTAGTGGTCGTTAGGCAATGCACTTCAAAACCTTGCTGATAGCAACGAAAACACCAATCGTAGTCTTCTGGGTACTGCAGCCCTTCGAATCCACCAATGGCTAAAAATCCCGAACGACGCATGAGCCAATTCGGGGAGGCAATTACGCATTCCCTATAGATCTCTTCCCAGCTTTCGCCATTGAGGTTGGTTTCATTCAACCAGTTTTGGTAGCGACTATAACCTTTTGAAATGGGTCGGTCGGAGAAGTATTGAACTAATCCCGTCACTATGCATTTGTCCTTTTCACCGCGCAAAACTTTGGTCATCAATTCCAATCGATCAGAAGGTAAAATATCATCCGCATCAAAGCGACCAATAAAAGTTCCACGCGCTTTCTTAGACGCTAATTGCAATGCAGGTAAAATCCCTTGACCAGGATTGAGAAAGAGTTTTATGCGGGGATCTTTTTCGGCGAAAGCCTCTATAACTTTCCGACTTTGATCATTAGAATGGTCATCCACAGCGATAAGCTCCCAATCTTCCAAACTTTGCTGCTGAAGCGAGGCCAGGGCTTCGGCAATAAAGTCTTCGGCCGTATAAAAGGGCATAAGGAGAGAGACTTCGGGCATAGGGTGAAGTTAGGGAAAAGACCAAGAATCAGTAATCGATTCCCCGACATTTAAAACAGTAGTGCTCCTATAAAAACATAATTCCGAACTTATGCTCATGAATCGAATACTTCAGCTCTTCTTAGCCCTCGGACTCTTATTGAGTTTAAGTACCTGCCGTTCTTCTGCCACCCTTTTTGCCAGAGGTAAGGTGGAGAAGCCCAAGAATTCCGTTTCTCCCATTGCCTTGCCAGTAGTCGTGAAGCAGAACTTGCTTTACCTTGAGGTGGAAATAGAAGGGGAAGTGTATAATTTCCTTTTCGATTCTGGTGCCCCGATGGTAATCTCCCATGAGCTGGCAGAGAAGTACAATACCAAGGTTTTAAGGAGAGCAACTATTCGAGATTCCCAAGGGAAGCAACAAAGACAAGATTATGTGCGCATGCCTGATTTCAAATTGGGGGATCGCACCTTTAGCGATTTAGTAGCCATTTCTGCCGACTTAAAAGCTTCTCCTCTTTTAAACTGCTTAAAGCTGGATGGGATTATAGGGGCCAATGCCATGCAATTTCAATACTGGGACTTTTCTCCTGAGGATAGCCTCTTACGCATGAGCGATACTAAGGAGCATTGGCCGCAAGGCAAGAAGTATGTATTGCCCTTTTCCATAAAAAGCAGTCGTACGCCTTTAGTAGCATTAAATATTAATGGCAGTCAGATTAAAGGAATCACCTTCGATACTGGCTCGAATGGCACCTTATCCTTACCTAAATCTTTGAGTTCATCATTTAAACCTGAGGCGGCTAAATTTAAATCCTATGGTTTTTTAAGTGGCGGATTATTCGGCAGTGCCCTGGATACGGCTTATGAATTTGAAATGAAATTTGAGTTTCCGGACACCATTATTCCGGTCTTAGTGGAGCAGGAGCAAACCAAGCAAGGCAAGCTTTTAGGGATGAGCTTCCTACGCCAGTTCCACGTGTTTATGGATTATCAAGAAGGGGAGATATTACTGATGCCTCGGAAGGCGAAACCGGAACAAGGCACTTATCCCTTAACCCCCTATTACCAAGATGAAAAAGTGATTATTGGAAGTTTGAATAGCCTACTACCTCCTCAATACCAGTCATTGGCTCTTGGGGATACCATTATTGCAGTAGAGGATTTTCAGCTGCCGGAGAAGGTTAGTATCGACGATTTTTGCCGGGTGGTCCAAAGCTTCCAAAATGAAGAGGAAGCTTTGTACATCGAGATTAAGGGGAAAGGCCGTATTCGCGTGGCCAGGACAGCCAAGTAATTAATGAAAATCTGACTTAAAGGAATCTAGCTCCGTATAAGGTAATTGGCAAGCGCCTTTTTGGCAAGGGAAGATTCGATTAGAATCTTCGGTCCATCTATCTTTAAAAGCAGGGATTTCCGTTGCCTTTTCCGATCGAAATAGGAAATGCAAGGGATGGTAGTCTTTCTCCAAATCCTTTTGCCAGGCAGCGGTATCGGAACCAATAAGAGCCAGCTCATAAAAATTGGGATCCTGATAAAGCGCTAAGCGTGACCAGTTGGCATAGGATTCACCATATTCCAAAAATTGGCTTTTAAGATGCCCTAAATTTTGCTGAGCTTGTTCGGTCCAAAGGCTTTTGGCAAAGACTAAGCCCAGTTTAAATAAATTATGGGCCATGGTTGAATTGGCGGAAGGCATCACATTATCCTGGGTTTCCATGCCCGGACTAATTAATTTTTCTCCGCTCATAGGTCGGGTGTAAAATAAGCCACTGCTGCGGTCTTCAAAATCCTGGCTTACTTTTTCTGTCCAGGCTTTCGCCTGATGAAGATATTCCTCCTTAGCGCTGATTTGCCATAATTGAATAAAGGCTTCAATGCTAAAGGCATAATCTTCCAGCAGACCCTCAATATGAGCTTCACCATCCTGCCAGGCATGGAATAGCTGATGGGCATCACCGCTTTGATGCTCTAAAATCCATTGGGCCGTTTCCTCCGCTATTTTAAGATATTGATCCTGGCCTGTTGCTCGATAAGTTTCGCAAGCAGCGCTAATCATCAAAGCATTCCAGCTACAAAGAGCCTTATTGTCCAGGCCAGGTTTAATGCGCTGCTCTCTTTCTTTAAGTAGGATGTTTTGCCAGGTCTTAACCTTGACTTTTAAATCAGCTATTTCAATTCCAAAGCGATGGGCCAGGGCTTCCGCTGATTCTCTTCGCAGAAGGATGTATTGACCATTTTCCCAATATCCATTTTCGTTAATGGAATAATAGGCGGCAAATAAGGCCCAGTCTGTTGCCGGAATAAGCTTTTGTAATTCGTCGGCCGTCCAGATATAGTATTTTCCTTCTTCACCCTCGCTATCGGCATCCAAGGCAGAATACCAGGCTCCAGACTCGTCTCTCATCTCGCGAAGTAGAAAATCCCAGCTTTGCTCCAGCACCTCCAAATAAAGTTCTTTTTTAAAATGGCGATAAGCTTTGCTGTAAAGCGCGATTAACTGCGCATTGTCGTAGAGCATCTTTTCAAAATGAGGAACCTTCCAAAGGGCATCTACCGAATAGCGGGCAAAACCACCACCGATTTGATCATAGATTCCGCCCATGGCCATTTTATCCAAACTAAATTCCACCTGATTAAGGGCAGCTTCATTTTGACGGCTTATTCCGTAATCGAGTAAATAGGACCAATTAACCGGCATGGGGAATTTCGGCGCTCTTTTGGTGCCCCCTTCTTCGAGGTCAAAGCTGCGTTGCCAAATCTTAAATTGACTATCCAGATCTTCAGGAGCAATTTCAAAAGGTCGACGTTCCAGGCTTAGGAGCATACTTTGTTGAATACCCTGGGTAAGCTGATCACCGTAATTGATAACCTGTTGTCGGTCTTCACGGTACATTTCGGCGAGCTGGCTTAATACTTTCAACCATTGATCTTTGGGGACGTAAGTACCGCCCCAAATAGGTTTCCCATCGGGCAAGCATACCATGTTTAAAGGCCAGCCTCCTTGCCCTTTCATTAGTTGAAGGGCACGCATATAAATTTCGTCAATGTCGGGTCTTTCCTCCCGATCTACTTTTATGGAAATGAAATCTTGATTCATCACCAGCGCAGCATCTTCCTGCTCAAAAACTTCTCGCTCCATCACGTGGCACCAATGGCAGGCACTGTATCCAATGCTTAAAATAATAAGTCGGTCGGTTTCAATGGTCTTCTCAATAAGCTCTGCCGACCATTCTTGCCAATGTACAGGATTGCTGGCATGCTGTTTCAGATAAGGGCTTTTGGCAGATTTAAGGACATTTTGATCCAGAAACATCACGATGAAATTTGAGACCAAGGTAAGCTCAAATGCTTGGATAGTATTTATTGCCTAAGCTTTTGCTCTCTTAACTTGGAGATAACATTAGAATTCAAAATTTGCAAACAATCTAAGATGCACGGCATATCCTTATGGACATATACTTAATTCTTGTCATTGCCCTTCTCATTCTGGCCATTGGAGATCTGGTAGTAGGGGTTAGTAACGATGCTGTGAACTTCTTGACTTCTGCAATTGGCTCTCGTGTAGCCACGCAAAGAACGATATTAATCATAGCCGCAGCGGGGGTTTTTGCCGGAGCCGCATTTTCGAGTGGTATGATGGAGGTGGCCCGAAAGGGAATCTTCAATCCTAGTTTTTTCAGTTTTGCGGATGTGATGATCATCTTCATGGCGGTGATGATTACCGATATCATCTTATTGGATGCCTTCAATAGCTTTGGTATGCCCACCAGTACCACGGTTTCCATAGTTTTCGAATTATTGGGGGCCAGTGTAATGGTAGGTTGGTTGATGTTGCGTCGTGGTGAGCATCAAGAACTGGAATTACTGGACTTGATCAATACCAGCAAGGCAGGCCAGATTATAGCCGGGATATTTATATCTATAGGGGTCGCCTTTAGCGTAGGGGCCTTATCACAATGGGTTTCCCGCCTGTGGTTTACCTTCAATATTCGTCGGGGTGTAAAAAAATACGGGGCTCTCTTTGCCGGAATCTGTATGACCATAATCATATACTTCTTGGTAATCAAAGGAATTAAAGGAGCTCAGTTCGGTGGAGATATCAGCGCCTTTTTCATGAAGAATGCATTGGTAATTGTGGCGGGCTCTTTCCTCTTCAGCACGATTGTATTATTTGCCTTGCAACGTCTGTTCGATGTGAACCCACTTAAAATTGTAGTATTGGCCGGAACCTTTGCTTTGGCAATGGCTTTTGCGGGTAACGATTTGGTGAATTTTATTGGGGTGCCTATTACCGGCTATCAATCCTACAATATGTGGCAAGACTCTGGTTTAGCGGCGGAGGCTTTTAGTATGAGCTCATTAGCCGAAGCGGTGCAAACTCCAAAAGAATTACTTTTTATCGCCGGCTTAATTATGGTGGTTACCCTCTGGTTTTCAGCGAAAGCAAGAAAGGTTACCGATACCTCCGTGAAATTAGGATCACAGGGTGCCGTAGATGAGCGTTTTAAGCCCAATATGATTTCCAGCGGAATTATTTCGGTGGCCACTGGTTTTTCCAATTTCTTTACTGCTGTGGTTCCCAATCGTGCCTTAGAAAGAATTGACGCACGCTTTAAGTTTGAAGAAGTTACTGAGAAGGATCGTCCTGCCTTTGACTTGCTAAGGGCTGCCGTAAACTTGGTTATTGCCAGTATCTTAATTGCATTCGCATCCAGCTTAAAGCTGCCTCTTTCTACTACCTATGTTTCCTTTATGGTGGCTATGGGAGCAAGTTTGGCGGATCGGGCCTGGGGTGCAGGCAGCGCTCCTTATCGAGTGGCTGGAGTAGTGAATGTAATTGGAGGTTGGTTCCTTACCGCTATTGTGGCTTTTGTTGCTTCGGCACTGATTGCCCTCTTAATCAATATGGGCGGAAATTGGGTGGCCGTGGGATTGTTTCTAGTGGCGTTAGCCGCCTTATTGCACAGTAACCGTCGTAAGAAATAAAAAAAACCGCCAAGCCCTTTCGGACCGGCGGTTTCAGTAGACTTTTGTATTTCTATTATTCGCTTTTCAGCGCAGCAAAATGCTTAAAGAAATGAGGGATGGTTTCGATTCCCTTGTAGTAGTTGAATAAGCCATAGTGCTCATTAGGCGAGTGAATAGCGTCGCTATCCAAACCAAAGCCCATCAGGATACTTTTAAGGCCTAATTCCTTTTCAAATAAGGCCACAATAGGAATACTGCCACCACTGCGCACGGGCACAGGAGTTTTTCCAAAACTATCTTCCATGGCTTTGCTTGCAGCTCTATAGCCCGGATCGTCGGTTGGCGAAACATAAGGCAATCCACCGTGATGAGGGGTCACTTCCACCTTCACAGACTTAGGGGCAATCGCTTCAAAATGCTTTTGGAAAAGCTCAGTGATTTTCCCGGGTTCTTGATGAGGTACCAGACGCATGGAAATTTTGGCTTTAGCCCAAGATGGAATTACCGTTTTGGCACCTTCACCCTGATAGCCTCCCCAAATACCATTAACATCTAAGGTTGGGCGGATAGAAGCACGTTCCATGGTGCTGTAACCTAATTCGCCATCAACATCGCTAAGATCAAGGGCCTTTTTGTAATTATCCAAATTGAAGGGGGCCTTAGCCATTGCTTCTCTTTCGGCATCACTAAGTTCCTGAACATCTTCGTAGAAACCCGGAATGGTGATATGCTTATTGTCATCCTGCAGGCTGGCAATCATATTGGTCAAAACGTTGATGGGGTTGGCCACCGCACCACCGTAAAGTCCGGAGTGTAAATCGCGATTGGGTCCGGTAACTTTTACCTCCACATAGCTTAAACCACGCAGGCCGGTAGTAATGCTAGGACTGTCGTTAGCGATCATTCCGGTATCCGAAATCAGGATCACATCAGCGGCTAATTTCTCTTGATTGCGACTTACGAACCAACCTAAATTTTCGGAACCTACTTCTTCTTCCCCTTCAATCATGAACTTTACATTGCAAGCTAAGGTTCCAGTCTGGTTCATTACTTCCAGAGCTTTTACATGCATAAACATTTGGCCCTTATCATCACAGGCACCGCGGGCAAAAATGGCTCCATCGGGGTGAATTTCGGTTTTGCGAATTACTGGCTCAAAAGGCTCGGTAGTCCATAAATCCAGAGGATCGGGTGGTTGTACATCGTAGTGGCCATATACCAATACCGTGGGTAAAGAAGGGTCTACAATTTTATCAGCATAAACGATGGGATAGCCGGGGGTCTCACAAATTTCAACGTTCTCGGCACCTGCTTTACGAAGGCTTTCCGCCACCGCATCAGCAGTTTTTAAAACATCATTTTTATAGGCACTATCGGCCGAAATACTGGGAATGCGCAGTAATTCAAAAAGCTCTTCTACAAAGCGCTCTTTATTCTGCTCAAGGTATTCTTTTTGAGAGGACATTAAATAAGGATTTGTGTAAAGGTAAGGCTCATTTGAGAATTAGCTAAAAGCCCCTTAATAAGCTTTGGGCTTTTATTTTTTTGATGATGAATTTGGCCTGCGATTTAATTTCGATCTTCACAATTCTTCAAAGCAAAAGAGCTTAAAATGGTATGAGAGTTTTCTTAATCGACTTTTCTTCAGAGCAGAAATGGGCAAGGCAGATTGATCAAATAGCCGGATTGGAATTTCATTGTGAAAATCAGGATGGTGCACAGGCCTATAGGGATGTGGCTCTGCTTGAGCCCGATTTAGTTCTAGTTAATATGGCGGCCAAAGCCAGTCACGGAAAGCAAAGTGCCCAAGCTATTTTAAAGCGGAAGAAGACTGCTCAAATTCCTTTTTATTTTTTAGACTGCCCGGTTGATTATGTCGAAACTTGCGGGGCTTTAGGTCAATTGTTAAGCTCCGAGGAGCTACCCAGAGATTTGGAGGGATTTAGATCCTTAGTCCAATAAGTACAAAGGCCTTTCGTTTGATTCTTGCCATGCGTACTTTGCTTATTCTCCTTCTTTTATTACCAGGTCTAAGAGCCCAAAATTGGCAGTCTCTGGCGGATTATCCGGGTATTGCGGTGGATGATGCTTCGGCATTTAGCATTGGCGATTCCGCTTATTTTGGTGCAGGCTTAACATCCTGGTGGGCTCCACGCGCCAATTTCTTTGGTTTGGATTTACAGAATTATCAATGGTTCCCAATTGCTGCTTTGCCTGCAGGAAAAGAGCGACATTATGCCGCTGCTTTTAGTACCAAGAGTCATGGATATTTGTTTGGCGGTTACAATGGTCAGAACTTCTTAAATGACCTTTGGCGCTACGATCCTCAATTAGATCAATGGACAGAATTAAGTCCCATGCCCGATTCAGGAAGATCGGGGATGGCTTGTTTTCGACTTGGTGATACAGCCTATTTTGTGGGGGGTAAGAATGATTCGAATTATGCTTTAGCAGAAGTATGGGCTTATGCTATAAGTTCAGACACCTGGCATCAATTGCAGGATTTTCCATTTGGCGCTCGCTGGGCGGCCTCAGCCACGGCATTTAATGGAAGTGGCTATTTGTTGTTTGGTCGTAATGAGCAGGATGAATTTCAAAAAGGCTTTTACTCTTATCATCCACAAAGGGATCAATGGACCCATTTATCCAACTTTATGGGATCGGGTCGTTCGCATGCCTCTTTGCAGAGGATAGGGGCTGAGTTATATGCAGGTTTTGGCATCGATAGTGCGGGAAATTATTATTCCGATTTGCAGATATACGATAGCCTCAGTCAAAGCTGGCAGAACCTTAATGCTATTCCAGGTGCAGCTCGCAAGGGCGGCATGGCAATTAGCACGGAAGGTAAATTTATTTACTGCACCGGGATTATTTCAGGAGGGCAATGGTCTAAAGAAACCTGGCTTTTTGAGGCTCAGTTGGGACTAGCGGAAAATAAGTCTAAAGGAAATCGAAAGCTTCTTCAAATAGTAGATCTTTTGGGAAGACCTATTTCGGAGGAAGCGAAGGGTATTCAAATTTGGCTTTACTCTGATGGTAGTAGTGAAAAGCATTGGTGCCCCTAAGATTTTTTGAAATCCTAAGCGAAGGCTTATCTTCCCTTTATCAAATAAACGCGATTGTACCGAAAGCTTCTGATACTGTTGATATTGGCGGTTGCCTGTAAACCCAAGCAAACTGAATCTTGCGCTTTGCAGCCCGCTTTGTATCAGTTATCCGATTTTCCAATTGGCTGTGCCGTCGATCTAAATAAGCTGGATTATAATCCGACCTATGCTCAGTTATTAGGGCAGCAGTTTAACCAGCTTAGCCCTGAAAACATAATGAAGCCTGAGCACATTCATCCCCAGCCTAATTATTACCATTGGTCTGAGGTGGATAGCCTGCTTAGCTATTGCCAAAAGGAGCATAAAAGCCTGCATGGTCATACCTTAATTTGGCATCAACAACTTCCACCTTGGATGGAAGAATTTGAAGGTACCACAGCCGAATGGGAAGCAATGTTTAAGGATCATATTCAAAGTATTTGTAGGCATTTCAAAGGAAAGGTTCGGGCTTGGGATGTGGTAAATGAGGCTTTTAATGAAGATGGAACCTTGCGCAATTCTATTTGGAAGCAGCATTTAGGGGCCGCTTATATTGAAAAGGCTTTTCGCTATGCCCATGAGGCGGATCCGGATGCGCTCTTGTTCTACAATGATTTTAACCTGGCTATAAATCCCAAGAAAAGAGCAGCTGTTTTAAGCTTGCTGAAGAATTTGAAGCAGCGCGGCCTTGCCCTTGATGGCATAGGATTGCAAATGCATATTTCAATAGCCTTTCCTGAGAATAGAGTGATTGAATCAGCCTTTCAAGATTTTTCGAAAGCTGGTTTTTTGGTGCATATATCTGAACTGGATATTTCGGTAAACCCTTATGGGGGCGACTTTCAAGCTGGCGCTGAAATCTGGGAACGCCAGGCGCAAAAGCTAGCTGCGGTAATTAGCTTGTATAAGCAGATAGAAAACTCCCAACGCTATGGAATCACGTTTTGGGGATTAAGTGATGCGGATAGTTGGATTCCCAGCGCCTTTAATCGAAAGGATTATCCATTACTCTTTGATGGGAATTATCAAGCGAAAGCTGCCTATTGTAAAATGAAAGAAAGTTTATGAAGCTGCGAACTTTAATCTTAGTCCTTTTTATGATGCTAATGGTTCAAAAGGCTTGGGCTCAAGTTTCGGTGGGCTATTATCCTTTTCAATCTACTTTGAGTATCGCTACCGATACGGAGAAACTTATCTGGGCTGATATTCGAATTGAATCCAATAGTTTTTACGGCAATCTAAATTCAGAATTGGATTTGATGTGGAATTGGAAGCGGAGTGATTGGGTGAATTATTACAGCGGACTAGGTTGGAATTTTGCTCCCTTTGCCGGAGCTTCAGATTTGGAATTTACGAATGGCTATGTATTAGCCTCCGGAGTACGCATTAAACCCTGGGCAGCTCATCGAAACTTTCAAGTCCTCTTTGAAGTGGGACCCTATGTAAATCGTCAATTTGACGGAGGAATATTTCGCACCAGTTTAGGCCTGGCTTATAATTGGTGAATAATCGGAAAAATTACTTTTCCCTTAATCTTTCCGCTAGCTCTATTGCTTACATTTCAAAGACTGTAGTAACCTAAATATATCCAATATGACCACCGTAAATGTATACCTCACTTTTAATGGCAATTGCGAAGAGGCCTTTAATTTTTACCGTTCCATTTTTGGAGGTGAATTCGCTATGTTTTCCCGTTTCAATGAGATGCCCTCTGATGAAGGAAATCAAATGCCGGAGGAAGAAGGAAACCGAATTATGCACGTGGGTTTGCCTATCAGTAAGGAAACCATGCTAATGGGGAGTGATACCGGTGGAGAATGGGCGGCAAATTTTCAGACAGGGAATAATTTCTCTATTTCTGTAAGTACTGATAGTCGTGCTAAGGCCGACCAGTATTTCAATGATTTGGCAGTAGGAGGTCAGGTAATTATGCCCATGAATGATACCTTTTGGGGGGATTATTTTGGGATGTGTGTAGATCAATTCGGAATTAACTGGATGGTCGGTTTTAATGCGGAGATTGCTAGATAATTAGGAGAAGGGTTTTAAGGGGCTGTTTTTCATTGATTTAAAATTGGTTAACTTCAGGCATCTGTATTTACCTCTGACTGGGTATTGCCCTTCAGCCTTTATTTATGCCCCTATGAAAAAAATTATTCTCTCTGCTTATATAGTGATGGCTGCTTGCATTAGTGGACAGGCCCAATGTATGCTGGATTTAGGTCCGGACCTTTATGCCTGTGGCACGTTTCAAGGTAATGACACGCTGGACTTGGGTAGTCAAATTAACCTTCAGAATACAGTGGGCTCCCTTACTTATACCTGGGAGGCACATTATTTTCAACAATTGGGCTCTACCACCATTGAGCTTTGGGCTTCTGATGTTTTAGATGATACTACATCTGCCAATCCCAAATACACGGCTGCCCTCGACTCCATGCAGTTTTTTCTGACCATCAGTGATTCACTTGGAAATACTTGCCGAGATTCCGTTCAAGTTTATTTGTCCTCCTTTGTAAGCACTTTGGGGACCATCCATGCCAGCATTCAGGAAGGGGACTCGATTTTCCTGAATTTTGGATCGAATATTAGCGGAGGAACCGGGCCTCTCAGCTACCTGTGGCGGCCAAATCATGGTTTGGTAGACTCTACCTTGGCGAATGGCTTTTGGACTAAACCCAGTCATAGCATTGCCTACTATGCTACGGTTTGGGATACAGTTGGCTGTAGTGCCGTGGGGGCACCCTATTATTACATTACGGTGAACCCATTGAGCGAGAAGGAATTAAGATTGGCAGATCACTTTAAGATATATCCTAATCCAAGTTCCGGTGTTTTGTTTATCGAGAGCAACTTGGAAGATGTTAGGAGTTTTAAATTGATTAGTGCCGCTGGTAGGACTGTCCTATCCTTAGATCATTTACCCATGCAACTTGACTTAGGAGCTTATACGAATGGTTTGTACTGGTTACAAGTGAACACAGCCAGAGAAATCTTTAGTGAGAGACTTGTATTGCAGAACTGATAGGCCGGGTTTTTGGTAAGGTGTTTTATTGAGTATCTAGTTTCGGACTGAATTTTTCGGATTAAAAAATGTCTGGTAAATTTTTAATGCCTTTCACTCTAATTAAAATTTCAGAGTATTTTTTTAATACCCGATCTCCTTATTTAAGTTTTTGGCCAATTTCTTAAATAAAGAAATCTTGAACCTTGATCAATTTTGTCTGACACCCTAGATTAAAGAAATTGCATCTCTTCAATCTACCCCAACCATATCAAGCTTACAATACCCCCAATAATCAGCAGTCTGTATAGATGGTTGAGGTAATGGAAGTGCTCCTTCTTTTCGGCGAAAGCCAGAAGACCCGCACTAAAAAACAGACCGGCCAGGCCCAAAGCAAGGTAGTAGCCAATACCATTTAAGCCCACCTTATAGAATATGGCTCCGGCGGGAATTAATCCTGCCAGGGTGAATACGGCTACCAGCCATTTGGTTTTGCGCAATCCCAAAGTTACGGGCAGGGTGGGGTAGCCAAGTATTATATCGCCTTTTAGGGCTTCCAGGTCTTTGATAATCTCACGAATGAAAATGACCAGGAGCACAAAACTCACATAGGTGAGAATCACTAAATCTTCAAGATGGAAATAGAGGAAGATGGCAAAGAAGGGAGTGATGCTCAATAGGGCGGCCATCATATTGCCAATGAAGGTGATCTTCTTCAGTTTATGGGAATAGAACCAGAGTGCAAAATTAAAGGCCGCGAAAAAGAGAAATACATTAAAACTCACCAATGATCCCAGTAAGCTACCGCTGATGGCAAAGAGGAAATACAGGCGCAGAGTGGTACTCTGCTTGAGGATTTTCTCATAAAGGGTTTTGTCGGGCCTATTGATGAGATCCTTCTCGAGGTCGTAAAAGTTATTGATGATATAACCTCCGGCCACTGAAAAGAGGGAGGCAAATACAATGGCATGGACCTTAAAATCCAGAACTAAAGCCAACCAATTATGGGGATCGTTCAGAACAAAGATGACCGCTAAATACTGGGCGAGGGCTAAAAAGAAAATATTATACCACCGCACCAGGGAAAGCAGTGCGGAGAGCTTAAAGATTAGGATCTTGTCTCTCCGGCGCAGCGCCATTTACAGACGGTATATCAATTCGGTTTCGTAGCCTTTAAGCAAAGTTTTGGCCTGGTCGTAATCAGGCGTAAAGCCTAATACAAAACCACCGCCTCCGCTGCCACAAAGCTTAAGGTAATAGGCATTGGTTTCGATCCCTTGTTGCCATAATTCCTTCATACTGTGAGGAATCATCGGGCTGAAGTTTTCAAAAACCAAATGGCTCAATTTCTTGAGATTATTGAAAAGAGGCTTGGTGTCTCCTTTCAGGAAAGCAGCAATACAAGCATCATTGTACTTGGTAAACTGCTCTTTCATTACTTTTCTGAAACCCTCATTTTTCATCTTATCCATAAAGATGTTTACCATGGGTTGGGTTTCACCAGGCTGACCACTATTCAATAAGAAAATGGCTCCTTTGCCTTCTTGTCTTTCAGGGATATGCACCGTGCCTAATTCGTCTTTCGACTGAATTAATACGGGTAATTTGAGGTAGCAAATAAGAGGATCGAGTCCGCTGCTTCTTCCGTGGAAGTAGGACTCCATCTGACCTAGAATCTGCTTAAGCTGCTGAATGTTTTCTTTGCTGATATCCGCTTCCGGATCGATGCGGTTTAAGGCATAACGATCGTAAATCGCGGCACATAATGCCCCACTACTTCCTACTCCATATCCTTCCGGGATACTGCTGTCGAAATAGTAATTGGCTTCTAAATCTTTGCGGAAAGCTTCTAAATCGAAATGGGCTAAACTATCGCCACTGGCTTCCAATTCCTCCAGGTAATTGAAGAACTTCCATAAGCTCTGATTTGAGCGCTCGGCGGTCTCCGACAATTCAGCTTCTTGCTTAAAGGCACCTTGATAATAGTTATAAGGAACCGATAAACCCTGCGAATCGTTTATAATGCCATACTCTCCGAAGAGAAGGATTTTGGCGTAGTAAAGCGGGTTATTCTTCATTATGTCAGCTTCGTTGGACCAGGTCCAACCTGATCGCAAATATACTCTCCGTTTTTTAAATAGCCTTTTATAGTGCTGTTAACGAAATCCAAAGCTTCTTGTTCGATGCTGGCAGGATAAAGTAAATGCACATTGGCACCGGCATCTAAAGTGAAGTAGAGCGGCTTAAGAGTTTCGCGGCGGAAATTCCAAATCTCTTCAATGATCTGAAGGGTATTGGGCTTCATCAATAAAAAATAAGGACGAGAGCTCATCATCATGGCGTGGAGGGTGAGGGCTTCACTTTCTACCAATTCACCAAATGCCTCCAAATCACCCTTAGCTAATATACTTTGTAGGCTGGCCATATTGCGATGGGCCTGTGCAAAGCGTTCCTGTGCAAATGGATGTCCATTCATTAAGCCATGTCCGGCAGTGCTACTCACCGCTTTCTGCCCTTTTTCCACCAATAAAATAGTGTCCTTAAAGTCCTGGAAAACGGGGTCTACTTTCCCGGCATAGGGGATGGCATATTCATCACTACTTTCGGCAATGCCTTCTGTTTTGCCCCATAAGCCCAGTCCACCAAACAAAGAGCGACTGGCCGAGCCAGATCCCAAACGGGCCCATTCGCTGGCCTTGCGGTAGAATTCGCTTTCGCTGAGTTTTTGTCCTTCCGGGGAGAGGGATAATAAACAAAGGGCTAAGGCCGACATTCCACTGGCGGAACTGGCAATGCCACTACTATGTGGAAAGCTGTTATAGGTGTGGATGCTGAATTTATGTCCTTTCAAGAAGTCGAGCTCACTTTCAATTCGCTTTAAGAATTGCTCAATCTTAGGTTTGAAATTATCCGCTTTGCGGTAATCTAAATAGACCTCAAAATCGAAGTCTGCCTCACTGATTTCCTCCTGAATTTCCAGCTTGGTTTCGGTATAGCTTTCTTTGAGTGTAAAGCTAAGGCTGGGGTTCGCAGGTAATTGGGGCTCATATTTTCCCCAGTACTTCACCAGGGCAATATTCGAGGGGCTACGCCAACTGCTGGACTTCGAATTCATGGACTTCAATTCTGTGCTTTAAAGCTCGGGTTTAATCTGCAATCAGGCGCTTTGAGTTTCCGCTTCGCGGTGAATTTTTTTCACCAATCCTTGTAATACCTTACCAGGACCTACCTCAATAAAGGTGCTGGCTCCATCGGCTACCATGTTCTGAACGCTTTGGGTCCATTTAACCGGAGCGGTTAATTGCTTAATCAAATTGCTTTGGATTACAGCAGGATCACTAATAGGGGTGGTGCTCACATTTTGATATACCGGGCAGATAGGCTCTTGGAATTTAGTGGCATTAATGGCGGCGGCTAATTTTTCTTCCGCGGGCTTCATTAATGGAGAGTGGAAGGCGCCACCTACGGGTAGGAGTAAAGCGCGTTTAGCACCCGCTTCCTTCATCAGCTCACAAGCTTGCTCAACCGCGGGAATAGCACCAGAGATCACTAATTGTCCGGGGCAGTTGTAATTGGCAGGCACTACAATTCCGTCTACTTGTGCACAAAGCTCTTCTACCTTCGCGTCTTCCAATCCTAAAACGGCAGCCATGGTGCTGGGCTCTGCTTCGCAAGCTTCTTGCATGGCTAAGGCCCGAGCTGAAACCAATTTTAAGGCATCTTCGAAAGCTAAAGTTCCATTGGCTACCAAGGCAGAAAATTCACCCAAAGAATGACCCGCTACCATATCCGGTTTAAAGTCATTGAGGCTTTTAGCCAGAATTACCGAATGTAAAAAGATCGCAGGCTGCGTTACTTTGGTTTCCTTCAAATCCTCAGCCGATCCTTCGAACATGATATCGGTAATGCGGAAGCCTAAAATGTCATTCGCTTGTTCGAACAAAGCTTTGGAGGCCTCAGATCCATCATAAAGATCTTTTCCCATTCCGGTGAATTGGGCTCCTTGGCCGGGGAAGATGTATGCTTTCATGTTTAGTAGTTAGTTTATGAGATATTAGACGATAGATCTTAGAAGTTAGATGGATTGATCTTCATAACTAAGAATTGTCTAAAGGGTTTGAAATTTGTTTTGCAAGGTTCGATTTATTTTTTGGATTTCATCCAAATCACTAAAAAGCTCTTCAAGACTGGTCATTTTGAAATAGCCTAAATCTGTTGCTAGATAGAGTTGAGTAGCAAGCTCATAGGATGAGCCTTGAGCTATGGATAAGAATTTTACAAATTCTTTATTACTGTTTCTACCGGCACCTTCAGCAATATTGGAAGGTATTGATATGGCAGCTCGCCCAATTTGGCTTCGAAGGCCGAATCGTTCGATTTCAGGAAGTTCAGGTAATAGCTGATAGACTTTTTTTACCAAGCTGCGGGATTTTCGCCAAAGAATTAACTCACGATAATTATGCATGGATCAGAGGTTTTGGTTTGAAGGCAATTTAATGAATCTTCCACCGGAAACCTCTAACGTCTAAGGTCTATCGTCTAAAGTCTAATAACCAGCCTCTTCTCACCCAAAATACTCCACCGCGTTATTAATCGTCTCTTCCAGGCGAATGCGATGCAGTTGACAGCCATGTTCGGCGATGGCGGGTTCGAGGATTTTCCAGAATTCTTCGGCTAGAACTTCTGTAGAGGCAAATTTACCCAGCATGAAGTCCACATCGTGGTTGAGGTTGGCATGGTCTACCTTCTCGATTACCTGCTCCTGAATGATTTTCTTCAGGTCTACGAGGTTCATCACGAAACCCGTGTCGGGGTTGATCTCTCCTTTTACGGTTACAATGAGGGTGAAGTTATGGCCGTGAAAATTCTTGTTGGCACATTTCCCAAATACCGCATCATTTTGCTCTACCGTCCAATTGGGATTGTATAATTGATGAGCAGCGCTAAAACGCTCCTTCCGCTCGATATAAATCATGATCGTCGCGTCAAATTTTTTGCAAAGATAGCCAATACTGAGGCGCTCTACTTCAATTTGGCATTGTTGTGATGACGGTCGTGATCGCGCTTTGTTTTAGCCTCCATTTTTCGATCGAAGGCCGCTTGTAAATCCGTGTCAGTTTGATTGGCTAAACAAAGCACTACAAAGAGTACATCGGCTAGCTCTTCTCCCAGATCCTTAGCCTTATCACTTTCCTTTTCGCTCTGCTCGCCATAGCGACGGGCAATAATGCGCGCTACTTCCCCTACCTCTTCAGTAAGTTGAGCCATATTGGTAAGCTCATTAAAATAGCGTACCCCATGATTTTGAATCCACTCGTCGACCTGGCCTTGTAATTCGGTAATTCCTTTCATACTTATCTTATCGCTGCAAGCTTAGGAATTTTTTATAAATCTCCCCTTCCCATTGCAATTGCAAAAAGTAGGTTCCTGTTCCGCAGGCCTGGCCTTGGTATTTTCCATCCCAGGCAAAGTCCATTTGAGAGCTGTGAAAGACCTCCAAACCGTAGCGATCAAAAATGCGAACATCGAAATCAGCAGGGGCCCGATTGATATCAAAATGATAAGTGTCGTTCATGAAATCCCCATTAGGACTGAAGATATTGGGAATGATCGGCAACTTTAATTCCGAATCAGGGATGTACAGCCAATAGGAAATGCTGTCGCCACAACCTTCACTATCGGAAACCCAAAGGCTAACTTTAAAGGGACCTTCTCCCTCGAATTGGTGTTGGGGGTCGAAGAGGGTAGTGCTGTCTCCATCACCAAAGTCCCAAAGAACACCATCTACACTACCCGTGCTGTAATTCTGAAACTGGATTTGTGAGGAATCGGCGGTAGGATATTGCCAGCTAAAATCAGCCTGTGGTCCGGTGAATCGGATTTCGACATTGATAATACTATCACAGGCACCTGCATTGAGTTTTTGGTGAATGAAATTGGTGTCGTTTCGGAACCAGCTATTATTATAAAAGAGGGAATCCTGGCGACAGGCACTTAAACTGACCTGTCCTAATGAAGCTTGTTTTAAGCTTAATTGCAATTGGGTGATTTGCCCGCAAGTTCCTCCTGTGCTGAGGGTGTCGAAATAAGTGCCCGGACTTTTCAAATACTGACCATTAAAGAGGAAGCTATCTCCTTGGCAAATGCTCTCGTTTAAGGTATTACCAATACTAAAAGGGCTAAAATTGGAACCGCTACTTAAGCAGGTGGGAGGATCTACCTGCCAGCCGGTCACCGAAACGGAGGCGCTAGAGGGCCAACTATTAGCACTGCTGCCATCGGTGGAGGTATAGCGAGTACAATTCCCATTGAGGCGCACCAGCTTTTGCCATTTCAAGGCATTATTAACTCCGGCCACTTGATTTTTCACAGCCACCCCATAGAGGCCCACCATATCCACGAAAGTGTTGGTATTGCCCAGGGTAATGGCAATACAATCATCATTATTTACACCTCCTAAATTGGTGCGCACCTGATCGGAGCAGGCTTTGAAATCGGCACTGGAACCCGTATTGTCGGCATTGGAGATGATAATGCTTGCTCCGGCATTGAGGATTCCTCCTAGTTGTACTGAGCCGGTAGAGCTGGTATTGGAGCCATTGTAAACCTGAACATAATAAGCGTTTAAGTTTATAGGGTTGGCGGTGGGATTGTAAATTTTGATGGCCCATCCACTGCCGGGATCCCAGTCCACATATTCGGTGATCATCAGGTCATTTGCCTGACCAAAAACGGTTAGGGAGCAGAGGGCTAGGAAACTAAGAAGCAGGGCGCGCATTTGCAGGAGTTTTGGGCGGCGAAGTAAGCAAACAGAAGTTAGCCCGATATTAAACCTTCTTTATTCTTTGTTTTTTGTGTCGATCCAGATGGTAACGGGCCCATCATTTATAAGCTCTACTTCCATATGTGCACCAAACTGTCCTTGCGAAACCCGGCTTTCGCCGATGATTTTACGGGCTTCTGCCAGAAATTCTTCATAAAGCTGATTGGCCATATCGGGAGGAGCGGCCTTAGCATAGCTGGGGCGCGTGCCCTTTTTAACCTTGGCGTGAAGGGTAAACTGACTCACCACTAAGAGGCTGCCTTGCACATCTTCAACCGAGAGGTTCATTAGGCCTTGCTCATCATTAAAAATGCGCAGTTTTAAGATTTTTTGCAGCAACCAATCTCGATCTTCGGCTTCATCATCAGGACCTATTCCCAATAAAATCAGGAGGCCTTTATCGATGGCTCCCACCATTTCTCCTTCTACTTGAACCGAGGCTTTTTGAACTCTTTGAATTAATGCGCGCATAAGCTTCTATTCGCTGTAAATATCCTTACGATAGGGTTCGTCGTCTTCCTGGCCTTCAATAAAGTTCAGGTAACTCTCATAGCGAGTAAAGGCCAGCTTATGTTCTTCAACCGCTGCTTTTACGGCGCAACCTGGCTCATGTTGGTGCAGGCAATTGTGGAATTTACAGTCGCCTTTTAAGCGAAAAATTTCCGGGAAATAATCACCCATTTCGGCGGGCTCCATATTTACCAAACCGAAGCCGCGAATTCCGGGAGTGTCAATAATATAGCCACCCTTTGCTAAGGGGTGCATTTCCGCAAAGGTGGTGGTATGTTGTCCTTGCTCATGCGCTTCAGAGATGGCACGAGTCTTTAGGTTTAAATTTGGATCAATGCGATTGATGAGGCTGCTTTTACCTACTCCGGAATGACCGCTGAGCAGGCTAATTTTAGATTGAAGTAAGGAGTTTAGTTCCTCCAAACCCTCACCACTTTGGGCGGAGCATTCCATCACGGTATAACCGGCTTGCTCATATACGATGCGCAGGAATTCCAGTTCTTCAAAATGCTCATCAGTATAGAGGTCAGTTTTATTAAAGACCAATACAAAGGGAATGTCGTAGGCCTCGGCGCTTACGGCAAAGCGATCGATAAATCGAAGGTGGGTTTTGGGTTGGTCTAAAGTGGCGATGAGTAGCGCCTGATCTACATTGGCAGCTAAAATCTGAGTTTGCTTGCTGAGGTTTACGGATTTGCGAATGATGTAGTTTTTACGATCCAGGAGCTTAGTAATTGCTCCATGACCTTCTTCTGTTTCACTCACCTCTACCAATACTCGATCTCCAACTGCTACTGGATTGGTGCTCTTAATGCCTTGTAAGCGAATTTTCCCGCGAATACGGCAATCGAGCAGAGCCTTGGCAGTTTGCACCTTATACCAGAGGCCGGTAGATTTTATGACCAGTCCTTCTTCAATCATTTTGCAAAGGTGCAGAATCTCCTGCCTTGGGCAAAAGCTTTACCTTCGTGCGTCTAAAATTGAAGCATGTCGATTGAAGTATCTAAGCTAACTAAGCTTTACGGCGAACAGAAGGCTCTGGATGAGGTCTCTTTCGAAATTAAGAAAGGGGAGATTGTGGGATTTTTAGGCCCGAATGGCGCGGGGAAATCGACGATGATGAAAATCCTGACCGGCTATATTCCGCAGTCGGAGGGCCAAGCTAAACTTTGTGGATTAAATGTAGAGTCCGAGAGCATTGCGGTGCGCGAAAAAGTGGGCTATTTACCGGAGCATAATCCCTTGTATCTTGAGATGTACGTAAAGGAGTATCTCAATTTTATGGCTGGGATTCATTCGGTTTCGAAGGAGCAGGTAGACGCGATGATTACAAAAGTGGGATTGGAGCCTGAGAAGCATAAAAAGCTGGGGCAACTCTCTAAAGGTTATCGTCAAAGGGTAGGCTTAGCGGCCGCACTTTTACATGAGCCGGAAGTATTGATTTTAGATGAGCCAACCACTGGTTTGGACGTAAACCAATTGGTGGAGATTCGCCAACTGATAAAGGAGGCGGGAGCCAATAAAACGGTGATGTTGAGTACCCACATTATGCAGGAGGTGGAATACCTCTGTGATCGGGTGATCATTATCAATAAAGGGAAAATTGTAGCCGATCGGCCTATTGCTGACTTAAAGGAACTCACTTTAGGGACGGTCTATCAAGTAGAATTCGACAAGGAATTTAGTAAAAGTGCCCTGCGTAAAATCAATGGCATAAAGCACGTGGAGGAGCTGGGGGCCAACAAATGGTTACTGGAAGGTCGACCGGATATTGATTTACGGACCGGGGTATTCGAATTTGCCGTAGAACAAGGCGCTGCCGTTCTCGAAATTCAAAAACGCGCCGCCAGTTTAGAGGAGGTATTTAAAAAACTAACCAATTAATCAAATGCGAAAAATTAATCTGCTTTTTGTCGTAGCGGTGTTGTTTACTGCTTGCGATGTTCGCACTGTTTCCAAAGCTGCCAAAGCTATAGATCGTGCTAGTCAGGTTGAAGCCAAAGAGGTAAATATGGAGCGCATTCAGGAGGCAGAGGCTAAACTGGAAGCGCGTAAATCCTATACCGGTACCAGAACCGAAGTAAATCCTCAAACCAAGGTAAAGACTGTGATCCCCTTTGTAAATGGCGTGAAGGAAGGGGAGGCCATTGCCTATTATCCGGAAGGAGAAGTGTGGAAGCGCACTAATTATAAAGCAGGCAAACTGGATGGCAAGGCTCAAATATTCCGTCAGGATGGAACGCTTAAGCATCAGGCCGATTATGTGAAAGGCGAATACGATGGTGACTATATAGACTACTTTAAAAGTGGTAATCCACAGCTGGAAACTAGCTTTAAAATGGGCAGACCCCTACCGGGATTTGTAGATCGTGATTATCGGGGTAATGAGAAGAAGAACCCAGACTTTGTGATCCAGGAAGGTGAAAAGATGGTGAATGGTCAGAAGGTGGTGAGCATTAATGTTGGGATGTCCGAGCGCGTGGTGGATCCGGTTTATTATATTTTACCGTCTGACATTAGCTGGGCGGAATCATCGGGGGATGTACTCCGGAGCTACAAGTTAAATTCAGTGGCAGGTGGAAATGGCGAAATAGAGGTAAGCCTAGAGCCTAGTCAATTTTTGGCAATCGACGGTCAATTAATAGTGCAGTATATGTATAAAGGTAAACTGCGCGTAGCCCAAAGTAAGTCGATTAAGCTGAGTTACGAGAATCTTTAGATTTTACGATAATAGTCTTTAAGTCCTAGGAGTAGAGAGTTGCTTGGGGCATACTTTAAGCCGCGTTCTATCCAATTTTGAGCCTCTCTTTTACTGCTTCGGAAGCTGTAATGCGCCACTTTGCTATAGGCTAAGGCCACCCGTTCTTCATTAACAGTTTCGGGCAGACTGCCACCTAAGGTTTCTTCCAACTCTTCCAAATTGCGTTTGGCACTGCTAAGTTGATTGCGGTTTACATGGTTTACCGCCTCCAGAATATAAATTTCAGCCACCAGGTTTCGGTAAATTGGATTTTCCAATAAGGAAGGGTAATGATGGTTGTAAGATCGGAGACTGTCTGAAATAGAAGATTCCATCCATTTTCCAGCTTGAATTTTCATGGCGATACCGCTCATCACTAAGGTGATACCGCTTTGATCATTTGGAAGTTCATCTAAACAATTCTTGCCGTTTTCCAGGGTTTCGGAAATCTTTCCTTTTTGAAAAGCCTCGGTTCCAAGAGTGATAAATCGATTAGCACGAATGTACTTTAGGGCGGAGTCATTGCTGAGGTAAGCTTCCTGGAAGAAGTCAAACCAGGCCTCGTAAATAGAGCGATCAATTTTCTTTTCTAAATAACGTGCACAGTAGTATTCAAAGGCCTCCAGGTTTTCGAGCTTTTCCTTTTCAGAAAAGAAAGTCCAATTCACCCGACAGAGATCGAAATAGTAGGGCTTGCTATAATCTTCTTGTTCAATCCAGGTGCCAATGATGAATGCGGCTTCTTCGTAATCGGCATCAGGAGCTAAGAAGCGGGCTTTTAAATGGTTTTGAAGGGCTGAGTGGTAATTCTCTGCTTCAAGGTCGTAGAGTGATTGGTTTTGATATTGAATGGCGACCAACCGACTAGGGTTCACAAATTCACGATCATCGAAGCTGCCTACAATAGAATCGAGTTTTGGATCATTCAATTGCTTGGGGCTGATCAGTTTTCGAGCCAAGTATTCTTCAATTAATTCCTCCCGACTTTGCATTTCAATTTCATAGAAACCTTGTCGGGGATCGGTGCTTTCTACAACCCAGGTTTCGTCGTCGTGCATGACCATAACGTAAACATGGCCCGGGATTTCAACCATTATATGTGGAATTCCCAGCCGTGAAAAAAAGTAGGAATACATACCCGAGGCAGAAACACAGTTGTAAAAGCCCGTTTCGAATATTTCGCAAAACTGATTGTTGGATTCATATTTATAGAAGATTTCTTCGTGAACCCTATTGAAGACCGTTTTGACAATTTTCTTGGTGCTCTTGCGAACCAATTTAGCAGAGTCCAGAGATTGGAAGATTTGCTCCAATTTCTCTTGATTTGCGAGGGCTGTGCTGGAGTCCATACGACCGCCGGCTGCTAAAAGAAGATAAAGATGATTCGTGTCGCCTTTAGCCGCGGCTTGAAAACTGTTTTCTTCAAAGGTATTGCTGAACTCCAGCCACTCAATGGGCATTTTGAGCGCTTGAGCAGAATTTACAAAGGGACTAAAAAACAGTAGGAGCAAGCTGAGGCTGCGCAGTAAGCTTTTCATGAACAGGATTAAGGCTTCAAAGGTATTTCAATTTCTCTAGCGGGAGAGAGGGCTAATTATAGTTGTTTCAAATTCAGTGATATATAAATTAGCTTCATTGATATACATACTCATGGACTCACAATTTTTAAATGAAAAATCTTGAGATTATGGCGTACTTTGTTTCGCTTTTTTAGGCCATAAATCAATTTTGCATGATCAGGAAAGTCCTGTTTTTGTTTTGGATAGCAACGCTAAGCTTGAAGGCTCAGGTTTATCATCCGGCCCCGCATCAGCAGCAGCATGATTTACCACGCGGTGCCTATGTTGCCTGTGTAGATAATATGGTGCAGGAGATGGCCGGTGGCAGCTCTCAACAATTGCAAGATTTAATCGGAACTATTGAGCGTCATGATTTAAGTTTTTTAGCCTTTTATGGCTTGCACTATGTAGTGGATAATAATCCACAGGATAATCCGGAAGAAGCCCAATTGCGGGTATTACTTAATCAATTACGCAGTCGTTTTCCCAAACTACAAATTGCGGCTGTGGGCGGTGGCTTGCAAAACCCCAGTGCCGGTAAAATCAAGGCTCAGGAGTTTCAACATCTAAAGACTGATAATTTTCTTTTTAAAGCGATAAGCGATGAGGCTTGTCCCAATCAGAAACCAGGCTTGGTCTCAGTAGGCAAGTTGAATGCGGTAATGAATCCGCGGAATCCCAATGCTCAAGAACAGTATCAAGCGGAGGTGCTGAAGCTTTTTGCCCGAATCGCCTGTTCATTTGGCTTTGCCAACCCTGCTTCGCGCAGTGCTATGGGCTCGGGGAAAACTTTGCAAACACAGGATTACTTCGATCATTTGGTTTTGGAAGATGAATGGTGGTGGCGCAATGGTTTGGTTGCAGACCATTTGAATGATCATGAGGATTTACTGCGTGCCATGCGCAGCATATTGCAATTGAGCCATGCTTGTGAAGCTAAGGTGATGACCTATGAAAGTCTGCAAATTGATAGTAGTGGTTTGGTTCCCATGGATCAGCAGGCACAAGAGATTGCCGCTTTGGCCGATCGGGTTTTTGTAACCCACTATTTTAAGTGTGTCCCCAATACCTTGGAACGCTATTGTGAAGTAATTGAAGCCTGGGGTAAGTTGAGTGGTGCCGAAGTGGAGCTATGGCCACTTTTCTCTTCCGAAGATCAATCGGCAAAAGTTTCTTGCAGTCGTTTTGATCCTAGCAAATCCTGGAACGACTTCTGGGGTGAGTGGATGGATACCAGTTTTACGGCAGCCAATCCTCCTCCTGATTTTTGTCCGGGTCCGGGTCGCCCAGGCTATGGCTATCCCTACGAAACCGATGAGGCAGAAGACTTGTATTTGGAGCGCTTGGATAGTGCGGGCACAGCACGTTTATTACCCAATAGCACTTGTCCGGTCTTTCATCGAGGAAGCTATGAGCCAGAGGGTTTTATGTGGTTTATTGCCCATTTAATGGATCCTTATAATCGCAGTCGGGTAGGGCTTGCAGAGGCAGAAAGCTTTAAAGCCAGTCCAGTGCTTTTCCCTAACCCCGCTAATGAAAGTGTAAGCCTAAGTTATGGTACTTTGATTTCCATTAGTGGCCTATCAGGCGAAAGCCTAAACCAAAAAATAAAAGGGAGCAAGGCACAATTGAATGACCTGGCTCCCGGATTGTATTTGGTAAAGGTGTGGGCTAATGAACGCTACTATTTTCTGAAGCTTCAGAAGTCCTAGACCTTATTTTTTACGCATAAAGATTTGGATGGGCACACCGTTGAAATCATAGTGCTGGCGCAATTGATTTTCGAGAAAGCGCTTGTAAGGATCCTTGATGTACTGCGGTAAATTGGCAAAAAAGGCAAATGAAGGTACCCGAGTTGGTAATTGGGTACAGAACTTAATTTTGATCAATTTGCCTTTGGTGGCAGGAGGTGGAGTAGCCTGAATAATAGGGAGCATCAGATCATTGAGCTTACTGGTGCTGATCTTTTGCTGGCGACGTTCAAACACGTTTACGGCTTCTTCTACGGCCTTGTAAATCCTTTGTTTGTTTAATACCGACATGAAGATGATCGGAATATCGCTAAAGGGTGCGATTTTTTCGCGGATATTGTCTTCGAAGCGCTTGGCGGTATGGGTGTCTTTTTCCACCAAATCCCATTTATTAACCAGCACTACGATGCCTTTCTTATTACGTTCGGCCAAAGAGAAAACGGCTAAATCCTGACCTTCAAAACCTCTTTCAGCGTCTACAATCAAAAGACATACATCCGCATCTTCAATAGCGCGCACCGAGCGAAGAACGGAGTAAAACTCAAGGTTCTCGTGGACCTTACTTTTCTTTCGCAATCCTGCGGTATCAACCAAGAGGAAGTCTTTGCCAAAGAGGTTGTAGCGGGTATTGATAGAGTCGCGGGTAGTGCCAGCAACATCCGTTACAATATTGCGCTCAATTCCGGTAATGGCATTGATGAAGGAAGATTTACCGGCATTGGGACGACCAATTACGGCGATTTTGGGAATGTCTAATTCTTCCTCTTCAGGGTCTTCGGGCAAGGCGGCAATCATCTCGTCGAGAAAGTCACCCGTACCCCCACCATTCATGGCAGAGATATTATGTACTTCTCCTAAGCCCAGACCGTAGAACTCGGCACTTTGGGTTTGGCGCATGGCATTGTCGACCTTATTGGCCACCAACATCACCTTCTTTTCGCTGCGGCGTAAAAGATTGGCTACTTCTTCATCCATTCCGGTTATACCATCTTCGGCATCTACCAGAAAGAGAATGAGATTGGCTTCGTCTACGGCAATTTGCACTTGCTTCCGGATTTCGCCTTCAAACACATCGTCGCTGCCTATGATATAACCACCGGTGTCGATAACTGAAAATTTGCGACCGGCCCATTCGGCTTTGCCGTATAAGCGATCACGTGTAACACCGGCAATAGAATCAACGATAGCCTTACGTTGACCGGTTAAACGATTAAAAAGAGTAGACTTCCCAACATTGGGTCTACCGACGATGGCTACAATATTGCCCAAAGCTTAAATTTTGGGCAAAGATAGTTTAAAGCTGAGGCTTAGTCACTAAGAAGGTCTTCCGGAATTTCGCAAACCGGAATAGGCTCCATTTTATGGCGATTGTTGCGGTGGTAGCGCTGGTAAATTTCTATTACCTCTTTTTCGCGTCCATGGAAGTGATCGGGCTTCTTGCCTTCTTTTTGCTGTTCCATAGCCCATTCGAGCTCGGGATAGCTGGCGCCGATTTGATCTTCGTCGGTGCGATCATCGCCCCACAGTCCATCGGTAGGAGGTGCGTCTAAGATTTCCTGAATCACTCCCATTTCTTCGGCTAATTCGAAAACCTGAGTTTTATAGAGGTCAGCAATGGGGCTTAAGTCCACTCCGCCGTCACCATATTTGGTATAGAAGCCTACGCCGAAGTCTTCTACTTTGTTGCCGGTACCTACCACTATTTTGCTTTCCAAGGCAGCAAAATAGTAAAGGGTGGTCATGCGCAAACGCGCGCGTGAATTCACCAAACTCATTTCACGGGCTTCGCTGCCGGGAACATTGGGAAGGGAGCCAATAAACTGATCAAATACCGGGGTGAGGTCTACTTCAACCCGACTTACATTAGAGTGGCGCTTTTGCAATTCTTCAATATGCTTGCGAGCACGACTTACCTGATCTGGACTTTGATAAATAGGCATCTCAACCAAAGTAACCGGAAAGCCGGTTGCGGCAGCCAGACTGGAGGTTAGAGCAGAGTCGATTCCTCCCGATACTCCAACTACATAGCCTTTGGTGCCCGATTTTTCGGTGTATGCTTTTAACCAGTTTACAATATGGTCAATGATGGCGGCGCGATTCATGCTTATGCTTTAAAACAGGATACCTACACTTAATGAAACGTAATCGAAGCGATAATTAAACTGATCGCTCAAACGAGGATCTTCATCACTCAGAAGGTTGTCGGTTAGGGCGCGATGGTATTGCAGGCGTCCTAAGAGTTTAGTTTGACCTCCAAGGTCGTATTCCATTCCCATTCCAATGCGGAAGGTCGCGTCGAATAAGCTAATCAGACTACCGAAATCTCTAGTGGTGGCTGGGTCCCAGCTTACTTCTTCACCGGTTTCGAAACCAATGGCAAAGCCCATTTCAGCGAAATAGGTGCTGTAGCCAAATTGACGAGTACGCATTTTAATTTGCAAGGGAATCTGGATGAAGCCAGCTCGGTAATCAGTGGTCGTGTCATTGATTTCCAAAGAACCACCACGGTTTAAATATTCGAAGCCGGAGGTGAAAGCATAGCGATCGGCAAAGGAATATTCGGCTAAACCGCCAAAGCCAAAGAGCAGGGCGGAGCCGGTATTGGCATTTCCCTGATTGCTGTTGAGGTAACTAAGTTGGCTGCTGCCAATAATTCCCAGTTGAAAATTGCGTTCCTGAGCTAATAAACTACCGCTGCTAAGAAGCAATAAAGCGGCATAGAGATAGATTCGCATAGATGCTTAGTTTTGAACAAAATTAAGACCCTTCCAACAATGAAGCGCCTTTTGTTATTTGTTTTCTGCACAATCCTGTTCACGGTTTCTTGTGATGAGGATCCACAGATTGATTTGGATCAGATTTCTATTAGCACAGAAGTACAACGTTTTGATCGCGCCTTTTATACTTTGGATACGGCTCATTTTGAGGAGGGTCTAAATGCGATTACGGAAAAGTATGCGCCCTTCTTTAGTAATGAGGCAGAAATGATCTTTTGGCAGAATCAACGTAAGGATGAATTGCAGAACAAGCTATTTGCGCTCACCGAGAAGGAATTTGGCGACCTGAAGGATTGGGAGCAGGAGCTTAATCGTTTGATGAAGCGTTACTATTATTATTTCGGAACGCAGGATAGCCTTGAGGTCTTTACCTATATCTCTCGCCTGGATTTTAATTATCCGATCGTGGTTTCCAAGCCTTATATATTTATTGCCCTTGATCTCTATATTGGCGAAGCGGCCAAAGAGTATTATGAAATCTTACCTCAGTACTTGCAATACCATCGGCAGTCGCAGTTTATGTTGCGGGATGTGGCCTATGCCCTGGCGGAGAAACGCGTACCTAAGCCCGCGGAACCGGTAAGTCTTTTGGATGCGATGCTCTATCAGGGAAAGCTCTTGAAGCTTACCGAATTGTTGCTAGGTAAGGTAGATGAAGCAACCCTATTGGTGTATCCACCTGAGAAGCACAAGTTTTGTGTAGAGCATGAAAAGGAGATGTGGATTTATTTCATTGAGCAACAAATGCTCTTTAAAAGTGATGAAGAGCTCAAACGTCGTTTTATGTCGGTTGCCCCATTTTCGAAATTCCGGACTAATATCGATGCAGAAACTCCTGGTCGTGTAGGTTGGTGGTTTGGTTATCGCGTTTTGGAAACTTATCTCGATGAATATCCAGAGCAAGAGCTTGCCGAATGGCTTAATGAGATGGACAGTCGCAAGATTCTAAAGCTCTCCTCTTATAAGCCTTAGGAAAGGAAGCGAAAATTGCGGTCCAATTAAATCGGGGCTTTTACCTTTGCCAAAAATTTGAATATGGCAGTAGCGCATCGCTCCGATATAAACTTGAACATTGGTCTGGACGAAAATCGGGTTCCCGAGGAAATGACCTGGTCTGCCGCCGACAGTGGCGTAGAAAACTCGAAAACCAAGGCAGCGATGATCTCCATTTGGGATGAAAAAGCGCAAGAGACTTTACGCATTGACCTTTGGACCAAGGATATGCCCTTGGATCAAATGAAGAAATACATTCACCAAAACATTATGGCCTTAGCCGATACCCTGGAGCGTGCCGGGGGTGAGGCTGATTATGCCAAGGACTTACGAGAGTATGCCCTGGATTTAGGTGAGAAAATGAATGTTCTGAAGCGCGGTTAATTCACTTCTAATTTTCGATTGATCTCAGCGATATAGCTGAGGATTTCTGTTTTGCCAGCTCCGGTTTCTGCTGAAGTGGCAAAATAAACGGGTATCTCAGCCCAGCTTTCCAGCATCTTTTTGTGATAGGTATGAAGGTTCTTATTGAGCTGATTGGACTTAAGCTTATCAATCTTGGTGTAAACCATAGAAAAAGGCACTTGGTTTTCGCCTAGCCATTCCATGAATTCCAAATCGATTTGCTGAGGAGGAATCCTCGAGTCGATTAGAACGAATAGGTTTATCAGATTAGGACGTTCCAGAATGTAGTCCTCAATCATTTTCTGGAATTTTTGACGGGAGTTCTTGCTCACCTTGGCGTAGCCATATCCGGGTAGATCTACTAAGTACCAGGTCTCATCCACAATAAAGTGATTGATTAATTGAGTTTTTCCTGGTTTTGAAGAAGTGTGGGCCAGCTTTTTATTATTCGCCAGGCAATTGATCAAACTGCTCTTACCCACATTAGAACGACCAATAAAGGCGTATTCGGGCTTTTTGTCTTGAGGGCACTTGGCAATATTGGTATTGCTGATTACGAATTCGACCTGCTTAATTTCCATGCGGCAAAGGTAGGCATGATAAAGAATCATTGACTCGAAAATCCGAAATCCTAAAAATTAGAACCCTAAGCTAGTTATTAGACGTGAAATTGACCCTCGGAATTTAGTGGGGAAGAGTTTAAAATGGAATATTTTAATGCTTGAAAATTGAGTTTTAGGAAAAATATTAGGGTCTTCAAAATGACATAAAATTCAAGAATAGAATTTGCGATACTGGTAAATTTTAAGGGTTTTGGTTTTTTTGTTGAAGAAAATTTGATAATGTAATTTTAATTTAAACTGTCAAGAAATTAGGGTTTTAGAATTTAGTATTGGGTGTTAAGCCTAGTTTGTGCTTAATGTGATGGTAAATTTATTATAGCACTATTTGTGTTAATTAATTGTTTGATTTAATGAACTTTAAGTTCAAAATTTGGGTAAAATAAATATTGACTTAAAATTCATTTTTAGCTAGGTTTAGACAAATCAAAAATTAGAACAATGCAAAGGAATGTGTACTTAGTCGCTGTGTTGATGTTTAGCCTCCTATTAACGCAATGCGGTAAAAATGAAACTTGGCAGGGAACAAGTAAACAAGGGGTCGAATTAAAGGAGAGCGATTTTAAGCTTTCTATGAAGAATGGGACTTTTCAGGAATACTTGGTGGTTCCGGATGCTACTTGTGGAACAGAGTCGGGTATTAAAGCCAGTCCACAATATTTTTTCAGTGCATGCGCTGCAGGTGAATTGCGGATGTTCATCTTGGGTGAGCAAGAACAAGAAATTGCCAATGCTTCGCAGGTCTTGAATTGGATGACAAGTGAATTTGGAACCTATACCAAGGATCTGAAGTACTATATGGAAGAGCAGTATGCGGTTTCCGATTATCTGATTCAGCAGATGAACATTGCTACCGGTGACGGTTTTTTTGGAGTGATTTTCAAAGTGAATACTTCCAATGGAGATGAAGTTTCGGTACTGGTATCGAATGTGTCTGAAGGTATTCGCAATGTGGTAGATTGTTTTGGCTCTTGCAGCGATGAAAGCAGAGATTGCGCAGAACGCTGGGTGATGGCCACTCCTCCCTATGCCGAATGTACTTGCCAGGGAGATGATTGCCGGATGAATGTTTGGCCAATGATTGGGGAGGAATAGAAATGGGCTCCTCCTAAAGAAATGCAAAGTGGGAAGGGTAGCATGAGCCCTTTTATAGCCGTCGGATAAAGGTGTTTAGCAACAATACTTTTTGTTCGGCGGCTTTCCAGTTTTAGGGAACCAGGTTCTTTGTCAATGCTTAGCTTAGTACCTTAGCGAAAATGACCATGGTTATGCGCAGTATCTACTTTTTAGGTTTCATTTTATGGGCTTGTGCTAAGGGGACTGCACCGGACTCTGTACCATCAAATACCCAGAATAGCTTTTCCTATCTGGCTTTGGGGGATTCCTATACAATTGGTACCGCCATTGGGGAAGATAGCTCCTATTCGGCCCTATTGGTTGATTCTTTGGAGGGGGCTCCTTCCCAGTATACTGTGGAGTACCAAGTGGTAGCCAAGAATGGCTGGACTACCCAGGACCTTATTCAAGGGATGGCCAAAGCTGATTTAGATACGACTTATGATTTGGTGACGCTCCTGATCGGAGTGAATAATCAATATCAAGGTCGGAGCCTAGAGGAGTATAAACAAGAGTTCTTGCAGATTGTAAATCAAGCTAATGCACTGGCAAAGAAGGGTTATGCCTCCATGCTGGTGATTAGCATCCCCGATTGGGGTCAAAGTCCGGCAGGCAGTGGGAGTCGTGCTCAGATTTCCGCGGAGATTGATGCATTTAATCAAGCGCAAAAAGGCATTTGTGATAGCCTCGCCATTCAGTTTGTGGATATCACCGATTTGAGTCGAAAAGACCCTAATTCGGAGGCTTGGATTGCTAATGATGGTCTGCATTTTTCCAGAGCCATGCATCAATTATGGATGCGAAAAATCTACCCTTTTAGCCATGCCCTTTTACAGGATTAGCCCATTTTTATTGGGTCTTGGTCTTTCATTTTCGCTCTCCTTAAAGGCGCAGAGCCCTATTTCGTTTCAGGCCGAAGCCGAATATGGTTTTTTGTTTTTGCATAGTCAGGATGTAGCTCCAATCGGGCAATCCTATCCTTCTGCTTTTGGTTTGAGTGTTCAGCGCTGGCTCTTGACCGAAAAACATTGGGAAAATTGCTTTTGCTATCCTCGCTTGGGCTTGAGCCTTGCTATTCATAATTATGATAATCCGGAAGTCTTGGGTTATGGGCTGCCCGTCTATGGTTTTTTAGAGCCCTGGTACAAGATTGGCGGATCCTGGTATTTTAATTTAAGAGCTTCGGTAGGTTTAATTTATTTGAGCCAACCTTATGATGCTCTTGAGAATCCTTTGAATTATAGTTACTCATTGCCAGTGAGCGCCTATTTGGTATTAGGCTTGGGTACTGCCTATCAGTTTAATGATCATTGGCGAATGTCGCTGCAAGCTCGATACAATCATTCCAGTAATGGAGGGGTGAGGGAGCCGAATAAGGGTTTAAATTATCCCACCTTGGCTGTGGGACTTGATTATAGCATTGTATCCATAATGCCTCAGGCGAAAGCCAAACAAGCATTTGACCCTAAGAATCGCAAAAAACTCCTGAGCTTACACGGGATTTTAGCCGCTAAAGCGGGAGGAATGGTGGGGGAAGGAGTAGATGAACGCGAGGTGACCTATTTGGTTTCCGGCGCGGCTTTGCGGTATTCGCATCAGATTGCCCGAACCTCGGCTTTAATTCTCGAAACAGAATGGATTAGCAATTTGGCTTATCGCAAACAAATTGAGCGACAAGGTGGAAGGCAAAGTCATCAGCAATGGGGCTTAGAATTGGGCCATGAGTTTATATTGGGGAAATTCACCTTTAGTCAGGCTGCGGGCTTTTATCTTTTTAAGGAATACGGTGCCGCTGCTTCATGGTATCAGCGTTATACCTTGCTGTATAGGCCGCTGCCAGGTTTGGCATTAGGGCCGGGTTTAAAAGCCCATGCAAATGTGGCGGAATTTCTGGATTTTAGAATTGTTTATGAGCTAAGGCTGTGAGCGTTTCATTCCGTAATTTTGCAGAAAATTAATTATCCATGAAGAATCGGGCTTTCCGTTTAAGTCTTTTGGCCGTGGCCAGTGCAAGTATTATCAGTGTAAGTTGTAATGAGGCTCAGTCAGCTAGCACGCCTGCCAGTCAGCCTAAATCTGAGGGATCTGGTATCTCTATGGCTTATGTGCACAGCGATTCTCTTTTAGCTAAGTACGAATTACATCAGATGTACAAAAGCCAGTTGGAAGAGAAAGCAAAAGAGATTGAAAGCGAATTGCAGCGTCGCAGCGCCCTATTTCAGGAGAATGTAGCCAACTTTGAGAAAAGTGCCGGATCTATGTCTCAAGCTCAAATTCAACAAGAGCAAATGGAGTTGCAGCAATTGCAGCAAAACTTGATGCGTTACCGCGATGAGCGTGGTCAGGAATTAGCCGATGAAGAGCAAGGTCTCAATGAGTTAATTATGGCAGATATGGATAGCATTCTGAAGATTATTCAGGAGCGCGAGGGTTATGATTTTATTTTCAGTTATGGACCCGCTTCTGAGCTTTTGCTAGCCAACCCCGCTTACGATATTACCGATATAGTAGTAAAGGATCTTAATGAAGCTTATCAAAAAAATAAAGCCTCTAAGAAGGAGGACTAAGTCCCTTCTTAGTTGGGCTTTGGCCCTGCTAGTTTTAAGCTTGGTCGCCTGTGAATCAGACGATCCGAGTGAAAACCCTGTGGCTATTCGTGATAAGTATTTGGGGCAGTGGAATGTTACCGAGAATACCGGTATAAACCACCCCCAATTTTATCAAGTAAACATTGTGGCTGGCGATGCCGATGATGAGATTGTAATCGAAGGACTCTACAATGAGGTGAACTCCAAGGTGGTAGCCTTAGTGTCGGGAACTCAACTAAGTATTCCTAATCAAAACTCGGCGGGAATAAGCTATGTGGGCAGTGGAACAGCGAATGCTGATTACTCCCAAATAGCTTTGAGCTTCACGGCCAATGATGGCAGTGGTCCTGATCAGATAGAAGCGGTGCTTGTGCCCTAGAAACGGATGCGAACGCCGGTGTTTAAGCCGAAGTTAAGTAAGGTTTCACGTGGCCAGCTATAGCCATCAGGGTCAACGATGTCGTTCAAGAGATAGCGTACCGAACCACGGGCAAAAATTCCGAATTCACTACTTACCCAATAGGTACCCCCTAAAGCAATACCTACCGACCAATTCAGTTTGGTGAGATCCTTATTCAAATTGAAAGTTGAATCAGCTGGAGCATTCGGATTGCCATTATAGCTGATCTTTCCATTGTATTGATCCAGGAAATTCATCTCCACCATCGGTACTACCTCCAAGCTGAAAACATCTGAAATACGGGTAGTGAAATTCACTTTGATAGGAATGGAGAACATGGTGATGTCCACTTCATTATCGGCCAGGAAACTGGGGTTTAAAGTGTCGAGTACCACATCTTGCCAAGTGTAGCCACCATGAGCTCTCACGATACCTATTCCTAAATGGAAGGAAGGGCCTATTTCATAAAATAGATCCAGGCCATAATCCAGTTTAAAGGAACCTGTGGCTTTGAACTCTTCAGAATAGGTGTTGAATAAACTATTGGAAGCATCACTATTAATCAACCGCATATCGGTGTAATAGGGGTTGAGGTTCAAAGCCAGGTTGAAGCGCGATTTGTTTACATCCGAATCGGTGTAATAGTGAATATCATCATCTACTTGTCCCATCAGGCTTAAGCCGATGAAAACGAATCCCAGAGTGAAGAGTTTACGCATCTTTATTGTAATAAGGTTTTAGCCTTTGCTAAGGCTTGTTCTATTCCTTCGGGCTTACTGCCACCAGCCATAGCAAATCCGGCCTGGCCACCGCCACCGCCACCAATTTCGGCGGCCAATTCTTTAACGAGATTTCCTGCTTTCCAGTCTTTGGAAGCTAAAATCGCATCTCCCAAAGCTACAGCAATATTCGCTTTTCCATCATTCTTAGATGCGATTACCGCTGCCAACTGAGGTTTGTCGGCCTTTAATTGGAAGAGGGCATCCTTAATGCTTTTAGCATCGAGACTGGTTTCTAAAATCAGGCGATCCACGCCATCAATACTTTCAATGGCTTGAGCCCAGGCTTTACGCTCTTGTGCGGCTTGCGCTTGTTGGAAGGCTTCAACTTGCTTTTTAAGTTGAGCGTTTTCTTCCTTCAATTTCAGCAATCCCGCCAAGGGATCTTTGGGGTTTTTAAGCTCCTGCTGAAGGCTGCTTAATAAGCTTGCCTTTTCATTTAAATATTGGAGTGCCGCATCTCCGGTGCAAGCTTCAATCCGGCGAATGCCAGCGGCTACTGCACCTTCGGACATAAGGGTGAATAAGCCAATTTCGCCACTGGCTTGCACGTGAATACCCCCACAAAGTTCAACGCTGTCGCCAAACTTGATTGCCCGAACGAGATCTCCATATTTTTCACCGAAAAGAGCTATAGCGCCCATTTCTTTCGCTTCATCCATGGGGATGCTACGGTATTCTTCCAAGGGGAAGTTGGCTCGAATTCTTTGGTTTACCAATCTTTCGATTTCGGCTAATTGCTCATCTTCTACCTTACTGAAATGGCTAAAGTCGAAACGCAAGTAATCGGGATTTACCAGTGAACCTTTTTGTTCTACATGCGTGCCCAAAACTTCGCGGAGTGCCTGATGAAGCAAGTGGGTAGCGGTATGATTGAGGCTGGTGCTCTTTTGACGTTTGCTGTCGACACGAGCTTTGAATTCGGCCTGAGGATTTTCGGGCAACTTATCACAAAAGTGAATGATTAGCCCATGTTCTTTTTTGGTGTCGTAAATGCTGATTTCTTCATTTTCGGAAATCAATTTTCCATGATCACCTACTTGTCCACCGCCTTCCGGATAGAAAGGGGTGAGGTTTAATACAATTTGGAAAGACTCCTTATTCTTGGCTTTTACCTTGCGATAGCGGGTAATGCGCACTTTGGCTTCTAAATGGTCGTAGCCGATAAATTCCTCGCGATCATCTTCTTCAATCACCACCCAATCGCCGGTATCTACCTTAGTGGCAGAACGGGCACGATCTTTTTGCTTTTGCATTTCCGACTCATAAGAGGCAATGTCGAAGCTCATGCCTTCTTCTTTCAAAATCAAAGCGGTAAGATCCGGTGGGAACCCGAAGGTGTCGTATAATTCAAATACCCGAGCGCCATCTACTGTTTTGCTCTGACTCTCTTGGCGGATTTGATCCAAGCGGTTAAGGCCTTGCTCCAAAGTGCGCAAGAAGCTTTGCTCTTCTTCCAAAATCACCTTTTCCACCAATTCCTTCTGATCGCGGATTTCAGGGAAGAACTCCGCCATTTGCTGCGAAAGGATGGGGATTAATTTATGGATAAAGGCCTCTTTCAAATTCAGATAGGAGAAGCCATAGCGAATAGCGCGACGTAAAATGCGACGGATAACATAGCCCGCCCCATTGTTGGAAGGTAATTGTCCATCCGCAATAGCGAAGGCAACAGCCCGCACGTGGTCAGCAATTACACGTAGTGCGATATCGCTTTTTTCTGCCGTACCGTAAGTAATGCCGCTTAATTCACTTAAACGAGTAATTAAGGGTTGGAATACATCCGTATCGTAATTGGATTGCTTGCCTTGCAGGGCCATGCACAAACGCTCGAAGCCCATTCCGGTATCCACGTGTTTGGCTGGAAGCGCTTTTAAGGCACCATCCGCCTGACGGTTAAATTCCATGAATACCAGGTTCCAGATTTCCACCACTTGGGGGTGATCTTGATTTACCAGGCTGGCACCTTCTACCTTGGCACGCTCTTCATTGGAGCGTAAATCCATATGGATCTCAGAACAAGGTCCACAAGGACCAGTGGCGCCCATTTCCCAGAAATTATCTTTTTTGTTGCCATTTAGGATACGCTCCTGTGGAACATAGGCTTTCCAGGCATTAGCCGCATCATCGTCGCGCTCCAGGTTTTCGGAGGCATCGCCTTCAAAAACGGTGACATATAAACGCTCTTGGTCGAGGCCATAAACTTCAGTGAGGAGTTCCCAAGCCCAGGCAATTGCTTCGGTTTTAAAATAATCACCAAAGCTCCAGTTGCCCAGCATTTCGAACATGGTATGGTGGTAGGTATCATGACCTACTTCTTCCAAATCATTGTGTTTTCCGCTTACCCGCAAACATTTTTGGGTATCGGTAATTCGGGAGCTGCTGGGTTGACGGTTCCCTAAAAAGGCTTCTTTAAATTGATTCATCCCGGCATTGGTAAACATCAGGGTGGGATCCCCTTTAATTACCATCGGTGCCGAAGGAACTACTTCGTGTCCCTTATTTTGGAAAAAGTCTAAAAATTGCTGGCGAATCTCCTTCGCTGTCCAGGACTTATCTTGAGCCATAGGAATTACACAAGATTGTGTTTATTATATTATTGCAACTTTGCATTGAGATAGAGCTTTGCAGTAACTTGCAATTCTTCTCAAATGATGGCCAAAATTAAGGAATATGGCGAAGGTCAAGTACTATTACGACCCTAAAACACTTTCGTACCGTAAAATTGAAAAGACGCCTGCTTATCGCTTGCGTCGTAGTCTATTTTATCTGACCTCTATCCTTTTGACCAGTGTCTTGCTCTATATGGTGGCGGATAGTTTTATTGACTCCCCCAAAGAGAAGCGTTTGCGTCGGGAATTGGATAATATGAAGATTCAGTATTCCATCCTCAACGAGCGTTTTGATCAGGTTTCGGATGTTTTGGATGATCTGCAAGAGCGTGATGATAATATTTACCGGACCATTTTCGAAGCGGAACCGATTCCTAATTCGGTGCGTCAAGCAGGATTTGGGGGTGCTAATCGCTACAAGAAATTAGAAGGATTTGAAAATTCTGAATTAATTAAATCTACGGCCAGTCGCTTGGATCGTATCACCAAAGAAGTGTACGTTCAAAGTAAATCTTTCGATGAGATTGTAGAGTTGGCCAAGGATAAATCCGAATTTTTAGCCAGTATTCCAGCTATTCAGCCCGTGGCTAACGAGGATCTAAAGCGGATGGCTTCTGGTTATGGATGGCGTACTGACCCCTTTACCAAGACTCGTAAATATCACCATGGTATGGACTTCTCGGCTGAGACTGGTACTCCGGTTTATGCTACAGGTGATGGAGAAGTAATTCGTGCAGATAGCAAATCCAGTGGCTTTGGCCGTCATATCCGGATTGATCACGGCTATGGATACATTACTATCTATGCCCACTTGAATGATTACAATATTCGTGTTGGTCAAAAAGTGAAGCGTGGCGATTTAATTGGCTTTGTAGGGAATACCGGGCGATCACGCGGACCTCACTTGCATTATGAAGTGCATTTGAATGGTGAGCGTTTAAATCCGGTGAACTTCTACTATGGCGAATTAACGGCCGAAGAATTCAGTCGCTTGATTGAAATGGCCAGTCAAACTAACCAATCCTTTGACTAATGGACGAGGGTTTCGACGAAGAAAAGCGCTATTACAGCATTGGCGAAGTAGCCGCCTTATTTGAGGTGAATACTTCCTTGATCCGCTTTTGGGAAAAGGAATTTGAGATCCTTAAGCCTAAGAAAAATAAGAAGGGAAACCGCTTGTTTACGCCGCGGGACTTGCAAAACCTTAAGGTGATTCATCATTTGGTGAAGGAGCGGGGTTTTACCCTCAAAGGCGCGAAAGCCAAGTTGAAGGAGAATCGAGAGGATACTGCCCGCATTGCGGAGGCGGTAGAAAAGCTGAAGATGATTAAGCAGGCTCTGGGTGAAATTCGCCGGGACCTGGATACAGGCCCCGACGAATAAATGGCTTAGTAGGACCAGCGATAACGCAATCCTGCCTGCAGCCATAAGCCGGGCATTTCTACATTACCACGATCAAAGTATTTCTTGTTCAAGAGATTTTGTCCTTTCAAGGAAAGGGTGAAATCATGGATTTGATAATCCAAACTAGCGTTCACTAAAAAAACATCAGGATAGTCAGTAAGATCTCCGGTATTCGCTTCGCGGTATTGCCCTTGACGATCTTGATAGCTGAGGAAATAATGTAAGCTGAGTTTTTTGCTAATACGGTGCCCCACACGTAAGGTGATTTTATGGCGCAGGTGATCAAATACATAGAGAGATCGGTATACCTTATCCTTACTGGGACTACTGCTTTGCAGATAGGTGTAACTCAATTCAGCGAAGTTTAAAGCCAGAAAACTATTTTCAGGATTTAAGTTTTTACGCAGGCTGAATTCGCCTCCCATAAAGTTAACTTCTGAGGTGTTGCCGGCAATTAAATCACAGGTATCGCAGGCTTGGGTCCAGTCGATGATATTCTGTCCATTGCGATAGAAAGCGCTCACATTGCCATACCAATCATAACCAAAGAAGCGGTAACCTGCCTCATAATTGTAAGATTCTTCTTCCTGTAAATCCTGGCTTCCACGTGCACCTCCTAATCGATAATAAAGGTCCGTGTAGGAAGGAAAGCGGAAGGAGCGATTAAAGCTGGTATACACCTTATGTGATTTCCCTAAACGTAAACCGGCATTTAAAGCTGGGTATAGACCAAAGCCGAAATCGGTGTTATAGTTGGCCTGCAAGGCAGCACTTATTTGCCATTGCTTGATGCGGAACAAATGCTGGCCAGAGAGTGAAAGGTTTTGGCGTTCGGCTCCTAAATAGTAAGCACCGCGGCTATTGTTAATCGGGATGAAATCACTGAGGCTATCTCCCAAATTATTGCTTCGAACCTGCTCATGTCTTAAATCTAGGTTTAAAGCAGTGGTCCCCAATTTAGAGTCGAAACTCATTTGACTTTTAGCGCCCATCACATCACTGCGATGGTAATTATGACCGGCGTACCAGCTGGGTGCAGTGTCGTTGCCCGCGATAAAAAGTCCATTTCGATACTGGTAAAAATCAGCACCTTCCTCGCGGAAAAGTTGAAATTCATCCCAATTACGGCGCCAGTATAGGTTGTGATTCCAGCGGATTTTTTCACCGCTGCTTATATCTACGCTACCAAATAGGGTGCGGGTTTTTTCATATTGATCCGGATAGGCATCGGAATAGAAATTCTGGGCTCCGAATCCTTGATCGGTATAGCCCCCTTGCACTTTGATGTTTTGATGGCCCAAATTGAAATCACTTTGCAAGGAAACATTGCTGTTTACAAAGTCGGTGTTTTCCTTAAAACCATCACTGCGATTATGTGAAACGGAGATCCTACTTTGATGCTTTTCACCTTTGATTTCTTGTTGCAATCCAGTTTGTAGGCTGTTAAACATGCCATAGTCTAGATTGAGGCTGGTGGCATTGCCTTTGGCTTCTTTGGTGATGATATTAATGGCACCGGAAAATGCATTGGCGCCAAAAATATAGGAGCCTCCACCCAACAGTATTTCAATGCGTTCGATGTCGTTTTTTGCCACTGGCAAGTTCATCAAATGGTGACCCGTTTGTGGGTCGCCCAGGCGTACTCCGTTTACCAAAACCAGTACTTGTTCGAAACTTCCTCCCCGAACACTAAGGTCGGTTTGGGTTCCGTAAATCCCGCGTTGACGGGCATCGATTCCGGTAGCAAAATCCAATAATTCTGCTACGCTGTTCACCGGTGCCTTTTCCAACTCTTCCCCGGAGAGGATCTGGACATTGCGGTTACTGTTCATCAAGCTTTGCTCGAAAAGGGCAGCCGAAACCGTAACGGTATCTAGCTGAATCTGTGCGCTCAGACTTCCCCCAATGAGCAGGCTAAGAAAAAGATTTCGAGTTTTCATTTGTGCTTTTTTGTTAGAGGCGGCAAAGCTACTTGCAATGTTCAATTTCGCTCTATTGGATTCCAAGAAGTCTTGTCATAGCTTTGCGCCTTCTCACGGGGTGCTTCTCAAATTATAGAGAGGCTGAGATTATACCCAGGGTGGTTCTGCCATCCATACCTGATCCGGGTAATGCCGGCGTAGGGAAAAGGAGCACAATGCGCGCTTCAATCAATATTTAATTAACCGCAAAAGGAGCATACCCCGGTTTCTTTTCATAACATTTTGTTTTATGAAAAGGCAACTACTTGTTCTTGCTTTATTGGGATTGAGCCCTTCCCTTATTCGGGCTCAGGAAACGGACACCTCCAAAGTCCATCAATTGGAAGAAGTAACCATTTCTACGGTTCGGGCTTCCGCCGATGCGCCAGTAGCTCAGGTAACTCTCACAAAAAAGCAAATTGAAAAAGTGTTCCAAGGTCAGGATGGCGCTTTTATCCTGGAAAGATTAAGCCCTTCTTTGGTGGCTTATTCGGAGTCGGGGACCAATTTTAGCAATTATGGTCAAATGCGCTTACGCGGTATCGACCAAAGTCGGATTAACATTACTCTCAATGGAGTGCCCTTAAATGATATGATGGATCAAGGGGTGTTTTTCTCCAATTTCACGGATTTTGGAAATAGCGTAGAGTCGGTTCAGATTCAGCGTGGGGTAGGAACTTCCAGTAATGGTGTGGCTTCCTATGCCGGATCCGTCAATTTTGAATCCATTTCGCTAACTCGCCAAAAGCCCAGTACCGAACTGCAATTAACCGGTGGGTCTTTCAATACCCTGCGTGCCAGTGCTGAGGTGCATACAGGATTGATGGAAAACCGCACCGCCTTTTATGCAAGAATGAGCCGTTTGCAGAGCGATGGCTATCGTCGCCATTCGGGCACGGAATCGAATTCCCTCTTTTTCTCCGGCGGCTATTTTGGTGATGAGCATGCGGTGAAATTCACGGCCTTTGCCGGGAATACCCAAAATGATTTGGCCTATTCGCCCGTTCCTTTGGCGCAAATTAAGCGGGATCCTCGTACTAATATTTTGAACGAAACCGACATTGATGATTTTTCACAATGGTTGTTTCAATTGCAACATACCTGGCGATTAGGGCTTAAGAATTCTTGGGTAAACACCATTTATTATGGTGGTGCTGGTGGCGATTTTCCTTATTCCTATCCAGACAGTAGCAGTCCTTCGGGTCTAACCGCTATCAATTATCCGCTCTATAATGATCATTATGGTTGGCTTTCAAATTTCAATTGGAACTCTAATTTGGGCTCCTTTAATTTCGGAACTCACCTTTATACCTTCTTGCGTGAAAATGCGGAGTATGTAGTGCCTAATCGCCTAAACCCTTATTATCAGGATAAGAGTACTAAAGATGAGTTTTCAATTTTTGCAAAATGGGAGAAAGCCTGGGGACCTCTTAAATTTTATGCCGATGTTCAAGCTCGTCAAGTGTATATAAGCTTGGGTGGAGATGCTAGCTATTTGGGTGAGGATCCTGCTATCCCAAGCCGCGATTATTTCTTCCTTAATCCTAAGGCAGGAGTGACCTATGACTTGAAATCCAATTGGCAACTCTATTTATCCTTTGGTCGCAGTGGTCGCGAGCCAACCCGTTCCGACATTTTAGGTGGCCTGCAGGTAACGCCTTACAATATTGCTAATGTGCGCAGTGGAGCCAATGTAAGTCCGGAATATGTAAATGACCTGGAGCTTGGAACTCGCTTTGAATACCAAAAATTGAAGGTGGATGTAAACGCTTATTACATGACCTTCGAAAACGAAATTGCTCCCATTGGAGCTTATATCAGCGAAGGCTTTTACCAGATTTATTTGAATCAGGATCCTAGTTTCCGTCGTGGAGTAGAATTGATGGCCGATTACAGTTTCTTGAAGCGTTTCAATGTGAGAGCACAAATGGCTTATTTGGATGCGCGCATTAGCACCTATGCCCCGGTAAATGCCAATGTGGTATACGAAAATGTTCGTCCGATTTTAAGTCCGGAATGGAATGGTTCGATATTCTTGAACTATGCAGTAAACTCCAGGTTGAACGCCGGAATTCGCGCACGTTTCCTCAGTGAGCAGTTTATGGAGTTGACTAATGATCCTAGCTTGGTGGTGCCAGCCTCTACGGTATTGGACTTTGTAGCGGATTGGCGCTTTTATAAGGAACATCAAATTAGCCTGCAGGTAAACAACATTACGGATGCTCTTTATTATACCTATGGAGCACCTGCTTTTGATGGTACTCCTGGCTATTTAGTGCAAGCGCCGCTTAATGTTTACGCTACCTTAAGACTGGTATTCTAATGCGGAAATTAGTAATGCTTGCAGGACTGGTGCTTAGCCTTTGGTCCTGCACGAATCCTGCGAAAGAGAGCGCAGCTTCTGATAAGGAGGAGCTGCTCGAAATGGATACCCTGCGTTTGGCTTTAGACTGGACGCCCAATGTTTTGCATACTGGGATTTTTTATGCGGAATCACAGAAATGGTTTCAAGAAGCGGGCATCCACTTGATTTGGGATACCCCGGAAAGGGATAATTATACCAAGAAGCCCATCTTTAGATTATTAGATGGGGAAGTAGATTTAGCGGTAGGCCCTTCAGAACATTTATTTGCCTTTGCGGCAGATAGTGCCCAGGTACATGCCCAGGCTGTAGCCAGCTTATTGCAAAGCGATCGCAGTGCCTTTGTGGTTAAGAAATCATCGGGGATAAAGCGACCTGCGGATATTGGCTCTGCAACTTATTTGGGCTACCACACGCCTTTAGAAGAGCATATCCTTAAGGCAATGATCGAAGCAGATGGTGCTGTGGCGAAATTCGGAACCGAAACTCCGGGTCGCCTTCAGGTCTGGGATGCTTTTCGGAAGGATTCGGGCGAGGTGGCCTGGGTGTTTTTGCATTGGGAAGCCATGCAATCGGAATTAGCCGGAGATAGTCTTAATACCTTTATCCCTAATGATTATGGTGTGCCTTATGGCTATTCATCCGTAATTATGGCTCCTAAGGTTTTGGATGCCGATCAGGCGGATTTAATTCGTCGCTTTTTAGACATCTGCCGAAAGGCTTATCAAGAATGTAATAATCATCCGGATTTGGTTTTGGACTCCATATTGGATCATATCCAGCATCCCAATTTCGTGAATCATGTTTTTATGCGGCAGGCTTTCGCCGATATCCGCCCTCATTTTGGCACGGATCAATGGGGGGTGATGGCAGATCAAAAATGGTTGGACTATGCCCAATGGTTGGAAGAGCGAGGTTTGAATGATTTACAAGCTCATGCCGTTAAGGAATTCTACAGCAATGAATTTTTAGAACCTAAATAGACTCTTAAAGCAATTTTTGAAGAGCGTCCAGTGCATTGCTGAGGCGCTCTTTTTTTTGCCCCTTCACAATGGCATAAGGCCGATTGTACTCTTGAATCAAAGCCAGGTTTTCATGGAATATATCCAATCGATCAATGGGATTTTCTCGCAGGGGGTCGGGCTCCCATTCCAAATCCGGATAGCAAAGCAAATAGGAGTGTTCTTGTTCTCTCTGGATTTGCTCCATTAAAGGCGCGGGATCAAAGTTGAAAACCCGTCGATTCCAAATTAAATAGTTGAAACTATCGGTGTCTAAGAGGATGTTTCCTTCCGGGTGTTTTTCCAGGGCTTGGGCCTGATGGGCCAGGTGTTCCTGATAGATTTCCTGTAAACTGGCTTTGTTGTATTCGGGCCCATTTTTTTCGAGATATATACGGGCATATTCTGCTACCCAGGGAATATCCAGCTTTTCACTCAGCTCCCGGCATAATTGCGATTTACCTGAACTTTCAGGTCCACTTACTACGATAATGCGCCGCTCCACAAGAGGTAACCGTTAATGGATAGTAAGGTATAAATAAGAAAAAGCAAGGCGCTGAGCTTTAAGCCTCTTTGGAAATAGAGCCAGATACTTACGGTGTCAATCACGATCCAATAAATCCAATTCTCCGGGTAAAAGTTCACCATTAAGATGGTGGCGGCAATACTGGATATGGTGGTGAAGGAGTCTAAATAGGGGAGCTTAGAGTCGGTAAAATGACTTAAAGCGTAGCCGCTAATTCCAATCAGGAAAATACAGGCGGCAATGATATAGAGATGGATGTTAAGATCTAGCGGAGGGAGGGTTTTAAATTCTGCGCCCCAATTCAGATAGCCATAAACCGCGGTAGCGAGGTAAAAACCTTGCAGTGCTAATTCGGCGTAAATCTTTCGGCGAAAACAAAGGACGCTGAAAAATATGGAGGCCAAAATGGCAAATAGCCAAGACCAGATGCTTTCGTAGCTCAGCAGAATGGTATAAAGTAAACTGCTGATTACGGCTAAAACCTCAAGGCTATTCCACCTTAATGCTCTCAATAGTCTTTAATTTCCATGGAAAAAAGATCCCCTTTCAAGACTTTCAGTACGAAAGGACTCTGACCATCTTCAAATGAACGGGTGATCTCTTGTTGCAGGATAGGGAAGAGCTTTTCTGCCGGACCAAAGATTTGAGTACTGATGGGATTTACCTGAATTTTAAGCTCAGGATGTTGATGTAATCTTTCCAAAAAATCATCCACTCCATCGAGGTATGCATCCCGCAGGGGATATTTAGAAATTTCAATGCTAATGTCCATGCTAAAAACTGTGTATGGCCTCGGCGATATCGGCCATGGCTTCCGGATTTTGTTCGAAGAGATTTCCCACTACAATCACATCGGCACCAGCCTCCACTAAAGCACGGGCGGTGGCCGCATCGCGAATTCCTCCTCCTACGATTATAGGGCGGTCAATCGACTTGCGTACTGCCTTCACCATTTGGGGGCTTACCGATTTAGAAGCTCCGCTGCCACCATCCAAATAGAAATAACGCAGACCTAAAAACTCACCAGCCATAGCAGTGCAAGCAGCAATGTCGGGCTTCTCATAGGGAAGGGCCTTGCTATTGCTCATGTAAATAGCGGTGGTGGTAGTTCCGCAATCTACCAGCATATAGGCTGTGGGTAGAACTTCAAGCTTGGAGCTTTTCAGGTAGGGAGCGGCGATTACGTGATTGCCAATCAACAAATCCGGATTGCGACCAGAAATGAGACTGAGGAATAAAATTCCATCCGCCTGATCCGAAATTTGCAAAACACTACCCGGAAAAAGCAAAACTGGAATCGAAGTATGCGCTTTAACGGTGCGTAAACACTCTTCCAAACTATCACGACTAAGTAAACTTCCGCCTACAAAAATGAGGTCGGCTCCGTTTTCACTCGCCTTAGTACAAAGCTCAATGAGCTCCTTTTCAGAGGGTTTGTCCGGGTCGATAAGTACGGCCAACATCTTTTTTCCACGCTGTTGGGCGCCGTCGATGATATGCGAAACTTTGGGCATCTCCATGAGCCCACAAACCTACTAAATTCTGCCCTTCAAGCCCCTGAGCCCAATGTGATGAAAGTGAAAATAATTAATGAAGGGTAAAGCAAAGGCAGTAATTATTCTCCATTTTAAAATATAAAGGGAAGATTTCCTGATCCTTGCCTTTGCGGATTAAACCTCGACTTACGGCACTGCGACCTTTGGCAAAGGGGGCAATTCGTATTTCTTTTCGAAGATCCAGATCAGGCGCATCATTTACTTTGATCAATGCTTCCTTAGCAGACCAATAGGCTGCAAGCATCTCCAGTTCTGGTTCTTTGCCCAAAGCGCCTAACTCCTGTTTACTCATATATCGACTGCAGAGCTGTAGCATTTGGGGACGATAAGCCTCTAAATCTAATCCTACTTTAAAATGCCTGCTGACCATTACCGCAGCGTAGTCTTTATTATGACTGATGGATAGACCTTTCCAATTTGGAATGGATGGGGCCCCATTGGAGCTGTACTCTATTTGCGGAGTTTCTTCTAAGATGTGTGCTAAAGCAGCGCGAGCCGCTAAAAATTCGGCTTTGCGATTGGGGTTTTTCAATTCTTGCAACCTTTTTTGGTCGCTACCGGAAAGCTCAGTTAAGGGGAAGTCCGGGCTTTCTTCCGCTTCTATTGACCAGATCGCCAGGTGGAAGTGTTCCCATCGATGCTCTTTATATAATGGCATATTGCTTTAGGATAGAGTTTTGCAGCCGAAGCATTTGCGGTATCTTTGCCGAAATTCGCAAAAAATCAGAAGATAATAGTATGAGTACAGCAGTTGGAAAATATATTCCTTATAAAGTAAAGGAAATTTCGTTAGCCGAATGGGGACGTAGAGAGATTGAGTTGGCAGAGGCTGAGATGCCCGGTTTAATGGCCCTTCGTGAAGAATATGGTAAAGAGAAGCCTTTGAAAGGTGCGCGTATTGCCGGATGTTTACACATGACCATTCAAACTGCTGTTCTTATCGAAACTTTGGTTGAATTAGGTGCTGAGGTTACCTGGTCATCTTGTAATATTTATTCTACTCAAGATCATGCTGCTGCGGCCATCGCTAAAGCGGGTATTCCTGTTTATGCCTGGAAAGGAATGAATGAGGAGGAGTTTGATTGGTGTATCGAGCAAACTTTGTTCTTCGGAGAAGAACGTAAGCCTTTAAACATGATTTTAGATGATGGTGGTGATCTTACCAATATGGTATTGGATCAGTATCCAGAATTAGCTGAGGGCGTAAAAGGCTTAAGTGAAGAAACTACCACCGGTGTTCACCGTTTGTACGAGCGTATGCGTAAGGGAACCTTGCCTATGCCTGCGATTAATGTGAATGACTCAGTAACCAAATCTAAGTTTGACAATAAATACGGTTGTCGCGAATCTGCAGTAGATGCTATTCGTCGTGCAACTGATATTATGATGGCGGGTAAAGTAGCCGTTGTTGCTGGTTATGGTGATGTGGGTAAAGGAACTGCAGCTTCATTGCGCGGTGCTGGATGTCGTGTTATCGTTACCGAGATTGATCCCATTTGTGCTTTACAAGCAGCCATGGATGGTTTCGAGGTAAAGAAAATGATCAATGCGGTTGAAGAGGGAGATATCATCATTACTGCTACAGGTAATAAGGATATCGTTACCGGAGCCCATTTCGAGAAAATGAAGGACAAAGCCATCGTTTGTAATATTGGCCACTTCGATAATGAAATCGATGTAGCTTGGTTGAAGTCGAATCACGGCTCTAGCCACGTAGAAATTAAGCCACAGGTGGATAAGTATACCATCAATGGTAAAGATGTGATTCTTTTAGCGGAAGGTCGTTTGGTGAACTTAGGTTGTGCAACCGGTCACCCAAGCTTTGTAATGTCGAACTCTTTCACGAACCAAACTTTGGCTCAAATCGAGTTGTGGAAGAACAGCGGTGATTACAAGAATGAAGTGTACACCTTACCTAAGCATTTAGATGAGAAAGTAGCTGAATTGCACTTGGCTAAGATTGGTGTAGAGCTGGATATTTTATCAGAGGAGCAGGCTCAATACATTGGTGTTGAAAAAGCTGGACCCTTTAAGCCAGAGTACTACAGATATTAGAATTTTAATTCTAGATTTTTTCACAAAGCCCGTATTCATGCGGGCTTTTTTAATTTATTACGCGTCGGAATCGCTTATTTATCTTAAGCTTAAGCGATTTTTGTTGTATTATTGTTACCGAAAGAGCGACTCTAATGTTTTCTACGATGAACGTTTTTCAGTTGATTGCAACGCATACGACCGATTTGGTTTGTTTGCATGATGCTGATAATACAATACGTTTTGCCACGCCTAGTTCCATGCGAGTTTTAGGCTATAAGGCGGAAACCCTAGTAGGGCGAAAACTCACCGATTTTTTGAGTGAGGATTTCATCAATGAGATGGACTTTACCACATTAATGCGCTTTTTCGATCAGCCTGGCACCCGGATTCGATATCAGATCAATCATGGTGAGGGCCGATTACGGTGGTTAGAGACTACTTACACAGAGCTCGAGGGAATCGGCAATGTGCAGTACCGTAGCTTAAGTACCACCCGTGATATTACGGAGAGTGTGCATTTAACGGAAGATCTGATGAATGCCCTATCCAAGGAGCAGGAACTTTCTAAGTTTAAAACCAATCTGTATTCTGTAGCCAGTCATGAGTTCAAAACGCCCTTAGCGGTGATTCAGGCCAATATTGAAATGCTGAAAGTAAAGCATACTCCCAAGATGATTAATCTGGGTCTGATCACTATGGAGGAGGAGGTAGATCGCCTCAATACCATGATCATGGATATGTTGGAACTGAAGAAGCTTACAACCGGTAGGCGAAACTTTAATTTGAGTAAAGTTGATTTTGTACAGATAATTAAAGAACTGATCAAGGAACACCAGGAATCCGGAACCAATAGCTGTAAATTAAGCTATCAGGTACTGGGAGAGTCCACGGAATTCCAGGCTGACTATTCTTTAATTCGCTACATTTTCAGCAATTTACTGGGAAATGCCATCAAGTTTTCAGATCCGGGATCGGAGGTGAAAGTGATGTTGGATTTCGAAAAAGATGATTTGGAGGTATCTTTTATAGATCACGGAATTGGAATTCCAGAAGAAGATCAATCCAAGGTTTTTCAATCCTTTTACCGCGGTTCAAATGTCAGCAATGTGCCTGGCACCGGGGTGGGATTATCGATCGTTTCCGAGTTTGTAAAGCTTCATAAAGGAAAAATTAAATTGGTGAGTGAGGTAGGAAAGGGAAGTACTTTCACGCTGAGCTTGCCTAAACTCTGATTGTTATGCAAAAGAAACTGCTAATTGTTGAGGACAACGAGAAACTGTTGAACTCTATGACCGCTCTCTTTGAAGACTACTTTCTGGTTTTCGAAGCGCACAACGGAATGGAAGGCTTGGAAAAATGCCGCCTGAACATGCCCGACATCATCATTAGTGATATCATGATGCCGGAAATGAATGGCTACGAGCTTACCGAAAGCGTGAAGTCTAATGAACGTACTTCACACATCCCCATCATTTTATTAACGGCCTTAGGTGAGGACGAACGCCGAATCGAAGGATATAACTTCGGGGCGGATGATTACATCGTAAAACCTTTTAAATTCGACATCCTCTTAGCAAGGGTAAATAACCTGCTAAAGACTCGGGAGCAATTGCGAAGAATTTACGATACTTCGGCTCCAATTAACCATGAGTTTGGGATTAAGGATCCCGTACTGTCACATATGGAAGCGCTTTTGGTGAACCATTTCCGATTCCGTAATTTCAGTATTCCTCAAATTGCCGAGCTCATGAATATGACCACGCCCAAGCTGGAGCGTGAAGTAAAGCGATTAACAGGAATGACGCCTATTCAGTATATCAATGATTTCCGACTGCATAAGGCGAAAAATATGCTGCAAACCGAGGATATGAGTATATTCGAAGTGTCTCACGCTTTGGGTTTCCGCAGCTTGAGTTATTTTGGGAAAGCCTATAAAGATAAATTTGGAATTTCCCCTTCAAAGACAAAACAACTATGAGTAATTCCGGGGTAAGCATCATGATCGTTGATAATGATCAGGTAAACAGCTTTGTACTCAAGAACATAATCATGCGTAATTATGCCGATGCCAAGGTAGAATTGTTGCCCGATGGTGCGGAGGCCCTGGAAGAACTTAAGCGGATGGACCAGAGTTCGGAAGATTTTCCGGCGGTTATCCTTCTCGATATTTATATGCCCGTAATGGATGGTTTTGAATTCCTTGATGCTTATGTGAAGGAATTTGCTCACAAGCAATCCATCATTTTTGCCATGAGTAATTCACTGATCAAAGAAGATCAGCAAAGAGCCAATGAATACGAAGTGGTAAAAGGATTTATTACCAAGCCATTGATTTATAATAATATCGAATTCATCATCGAAACCTACCTCCAGGAACGCGATAATTAATGCCTTCCTAAGACCTCGCACAAGGTCATGAAACGAAACAACCATAACAATCCTGGCCGTCTTGCTAATACCGAGGCGGCTTTTTTTTGCTTGAATGATATCGCTAACTAGTTGGAGTTTTTTTCTTCTGCTATTCTGATTAGCTTTAAGGTCTTAAGCCGATTTTTAATCTTTTTTCCAGCTTCTGATCTTGATTCGCTTTTATGGCACGCTTCATATTTCAGGTTTTCTTTGTTCTCTTGGGTTTTGTGCTTCAGGCTCAAGTCCAAGGCTTAAATCCGACTAATTATGGGCTCAGGGTTCAGGCTTTGACCCCTTATGGAAATCAGTTCCTCGCGACCACCCTGCAACCTTATTTTCTGAAATTTGATCAAAGTAGCCTTAGTCCCAATGGTTATACTGACTTTCAGGCCAGCTTTAAAGTAGAGAATTTAGCCGCATTGGGGGATACTATTCTTTACGAATGGAAGCAGCCTTATTTAAGCCAAGCTTGGGTGGTTTCTTATTCTAAGGATGCTGGGCAAACCTGGAACTTGCATCCGCATTTGCGCAACTACTCAGGTCAATTACACTTCTTTGACTCCCTCTTTGTAGTAGATGGGGAATACAGCTTAATCCGATATACCCTAGATGGAGGGAGAACCTACGATAGTTTGAACTTGGCAGGCGCGTCAATCTTGGGTAAAGATGCAAATGGGCTGTTTTTACGTAAATCTTTGGGAGATAGCCTGATGTACCTCGATGCCTCTGGGCCAAGTGGTATTGGGCTTTTAGATAGCAGTTTGGGCTCTTTAAATCATCTGCATAGGGGAGGGGGACATTATTTCTTGCTTCATAATTGGAGTGAGCTTATTGAATTAGACTCGGCTTTTAATTGGCTGCGTTCGGTACATCATTTTGATCCAGGCTTAAATTCCGATTTTAAATCATTTAAAAATGGAGATACGCTGGTTTATGCGAAGGGGGATTCTGTTTTGTATTCTTTGGATGTGGGTCAGTCTTGGTCAGTTGAGGGGATTAATGCTCCTTTAAATCGGGATCGTAAGTGTTTAGGGCTGCAAGGTTCCCAACTTATATATAGCCATGGGGCCGGTACTCTTTTGTTGTTCGATTTAAAGAATAGTACCCTTAGTTATAGTGGTCAGAATGCCTATCCGGGCCTTTATGAGCTTTGTGCAGCAGGACCTCAGTATGTAGGATTAGCGCCCCAGAGTTTTGCGGGATTAAATCCTGCCTTTAGTATTTTTCATCGTATGGATCAGCAAGGGAAATCCGTGGATACTAGCTTGGTTCCTTTTGCCTCAAACAGATTAGCTCCTGCTATGGCCTTTAAAGATTCCTTGAATGGTATTTATGCAGATCTAGGAATCTTTTATTACAGCAGTGATGGTGGCAAGTCTTGGCAATCTGTGCCAGATTCTGATACTGCTCAATACTTTAATATACAGGTTTCCAGAGACGCGAATTGTTATTTTGGATATGGTATAAGTAAACAAGGTGTTTTTCTATCGCGCGTAGATGATCTGGGAAATCGATCGGCACTCAATTTTAATTTTAGCGGCGGTAATAGAATTCGTGATATTGCCTTTAGCTCTTGTGATACCGGTTTAGTGGTTTCTGATTATGGGATCTATAAAACCACGGATGGCGGCCTGAGTTTTCAACTTGTACATCAGAGCTCTAAACTTTCTTGGCACTTGCAGTTTAAGCAGGATACGCTCTTTTTAGCAGGTCGCGATAGCAATTATTACTCCCTTGGTTATACCGGACCATTTATTCCGATTGCCGCCCAGCCTCATTATAATTGGCATGGAGAAAGTGGGCCTTATTTTTTCTTTAATTCCCATCGAGTAATTAGCTATGATGCAGATGAGAGCAAGTTTAGGATTGCCGATACTCGCCATAATTATAGTCAGAGCTTGAGCCTACCGGTGGATTATATTTATGATTTTCTGCCTAGTGATTTTGGTGCGGTAGCCATTGGCGCTGGAGGGCAGTTCTACGGTATTCGTGAGGAGGCTTTGTTTCCTGCGGATATTGCTTTGATTGAAGGGCTGTCATTGCAGCCTGAGATTAAAGTGTATCCAAATCCCAGTAAAGGTTATTTGATCATTGAAGGAGGGGATTTTAAAGAGTATAAGCTCTATAGCCTTAAAGGGTACTTACTGGATTCAGGTTATATAAATGAGCGTATTGATATTTCGAAGTTCCAATCTGGAATTTATATTTTGGAATTGAATGGCTTTGAAGAGTCTAGTTCGGTTCGTCGACTGATTTATCGAGAATAATCAGGATCTTTTAAAGGGGAGCAGGAAGCTAACTTGGGTACCGGGGTAAATAAGGTCCTCGCTTAAAGAGTTGATGATAATCAAGCCAGTTTCATCTTGATTGTTGAATTGCATTAGCCTTTCTCGAACTAATTGGATGCCTCTGGAAATATGTTTGGATTCCCTTTCTCTTGGATTCTTTTTCCAACCCAAGCCATTATCTTCAATACAAACTTGCAGTTGTTCAGGATTTTGAAGTTTAATTCGGAGCTTTAATTTTTTGTCTTTTTCGCGTTTCCTTAACCCATGCCACAGGGCATTTTCAATGAAAGGCTGTAGCATCATGGTGGGGATAAATGTTTCTTGAATATTTAGTTTTTCATCTACCTCAATCTGGAATGTTAGTTCGGAATCAAGGCGAACGGACTCCAGTTCAACATATAGCTTCAGGCGTTTGATTTCTTCTTCCAAACTAATGCGATTGTGAAACAAGGACTCTAATTGGAGTTTTAAGAGTTTCGAAATGCCGCTGATATAATGAATGGCCTTGATGTCCTTATATTTTGAGGCAAAGTGTTGCACTGTATTCAACGAGTTGAATAGAAAATGCGGGTTCATCATGGCGGTTAATGAGCGTAATTCTAATGCCTTTACTTGTTGCAGTACTTCAAGTTTTTGGGCTTCTTCCATTCTGACTTGTTTTACGCGAATTAGGGCAATCCAAACCATAAGAGCCACCAGGCTTAAGCCAAGCACTAATTGGAAAAAGATGTTTTGCCAAAAAGGGGCGGCAATGCTAAAAGTGAAGCTTTGGGTGGGGGAGGCGTCAAATGGAGAATTCGACATCCTGATATTCAGTTCGTATTTACCGGGATGTAAATTGAAGAGTTCGATAAGATCATTATTCATTGGCAGCCACTGGCCAGCAGTGGAGTTGATTTGATAATAGGCATAGGCTTTATTTCCTGGACGGCCTTTGCGTTTTAAATGGAAGCGAATATTGTTCTGATCGTATTGAAATTCGGGGATTGAGCCCTTATTAATGTCCATAGTTTTCCCCGGGATCAGGGTATAGGAGTCCAGGTAAAATTCAGGGAAGCTGCTTTTGAATTTCTGCCAATCTTCGGCTTTTAAAATGCTTAAACCTTTATTACCGCCAACCCATATTTGATCCTCATCTTGATCATAAAAAAGGTAGCTTACTTCGTCCGAAAGTAGTCCGGAATGCTTGCCGAGATAAAGTGTGTCCTGCTCAGAAAAGCAAAAGAGTCCTTTCTTGGTGCCGGCATAAATACGTCCTAGTTTATCCGTACAAACTGAGGTGTAGATGGATGGGTCTTCATCCGGACTTATCTTTTGGAATCGCCCTTCCTTAAAGTAATAGAGCCCTATAGAGGAGGCGATTAACAATTCGCCTTTTTGGTTTAGGTGGAGGTCGTTAATAGGTGAGTTAAGTAACTCGGGTGCAGTTTTTACAATGAGAAAATCAAGATTAACACTATCTTTTCGATAGCGATGAAAAAGGTGTAAGCCTGTTTTTGTGGCTACTGCGCTAAGGCCCTTCTTAAAAAGGATGATATCCGTTAATTGTCGACCGGTAAATCGAATAATTTCCAGGGTCTTGTTCTGGTATTTTTTCAAAATGGTGCCAGCGTAGGTTCCGGCATATACCGTGTCGCCATCATGGCTTAAGGTGGAAGCAGGTATATTGTGTACCCGGTTATTTATTGGGTATTCAGCTGCAAAATAGTCTTCCGGTTTTCCCTTGGATAGGCCTGTGTAAATAGAACCCGAATTGAGGATAAGTACATCATTACAATAGGACCGAAGATTCTTGGAGCTTCGAATAGGTCGTGCTCTAAAGTTGGAATCAATAAGATCCAAGCCAGCGCCACTAGCGGCTAAAAACTGCTTATCACCGAGGGGTTCAATTCTATTGATGAAATTGCTACCCAGGCCCGATTCGATATTGATGTATTTAAATGGCTTATTGGGAATGCAGAGCAAGCCATCATAATTGGTAGATATCCAAAGATTCTGATTAATATCTACATAGAGGTAATTAACATGTTGATTTTCCAGCGAAAGCTGATGGGTTTGATCCAGCCACTGTCCATTATAATACTGCAAAATTTGCATGCTCTTGGTAGCCAGCCAGATGTTGTATCGACCCATATTGCAATAGGCCCTAATTTCATCTGAAACCGGCAGTTCCAAGCTGTCTTTAAGTTTGAGATCTTGATTCAGGAAGTAGATTTTCTGGTTTTGGATTAAGGATATTAAACCCGCCTGATCTTGAAACAGCGCCCCAACTTCCTGCCTTCGGTTTTTTAGCGAATTTATTTCCAGGAACTGATCATCCCGAAAAAGAAAGGGTCCGTGGTCTGTTCCAATAAGTAGGCGGCCTTCTTTTAATTGAATTAGGGAATTGATACGCGGCCTTAGCAGTGGGTCATTGACCAAGTATATTTCTTTGTGAATAGTACCCTTGCGGTTGGAGAATAAAATTTCCGTTTCCTGATAGCTGATCAAGGAAGTGTCGTCATCTTTAAACTGAAGGTCTAAATGCCGCGGGGATCCGGTGCTTATGGTGCTTAGGTTTTGGCCATTATAATGCAGGGTCTGAAAAAGTTTTAGGTGACTCAGCCAGATGTTTTGGTCGTCTAAAACTACAATGCCTTCTACCAGGCCTAGTTTGGTGTTTTGCAGGAAATCTGGGACAATAAACCGATTGCCATCGTAGTAAACTACACCATTGGCTGTGCTTACCCAAAGTTGCTGCCATTGATCTTCATCAATGCGATAAACCTCATTGCTGGGGAGGCCATCTTTTAGGTCATAAGTCTCGTAGAGCAGAGTCGCCTGAGCCCATAATTCAGTGCAGCTTGGAATTATTGTCAGTAATAAGAGTAGGTAATTTTTCATAAACCCGGACGGGTGCAGAACTCCTCTAATCTGCGTTTAAAATCAAGTAGTTTTCGTTTAGCGATGGGAACCCTTTCGCCATTTGTCATAATAACCATGCTTCCTCCTTCCGTGGTAAAGGAGCTCATGAAATTCATGTTTATCATATGCGAATTATGGGGGCGAAAGAACAATTCTTGAGGAAGGGCTTTCTCAAATTCTTTCAGGGTTTTGGAGACTAATCGATTGCCATCGGGATTTAATTTTAAGTGGGTATAGCAGCCGTCGGCCTCTAATCGAATAATCTTGTCTAAAGCTAAGATCTCCATCCCATTCGCTTTGGGTATCGCAATTCTATTAACTGATTTAGTGGGTTTGTGAATTTGTTCTCTTTTAAGTGCAAGGGCTTTTTGACATGCCCTTTGCAATTCAAAGGGGTCTATAGGTTTGGTAATGTAATCCAGAGCGGAGGCTTTAATGGCTTCAATGCCGAAGTCATTAAAGGCAGTTACAAATACTAATGCCGGTTTAGACTTTAAAAAATTGATTTTTTCCAGAAATTCGAATCCATCGGTATCTGGCATTTTAATGTCTAAAAAGAGGAGATCGAAATCTTCAAGCATTAAAATGTCGGTAGCCTCATTTGCCGAGGAGGCCATGCTAATGGAGTCTATTTGTTCCGCACAAAATTGTTCTAGTAGAGAAGATAGGTTTTCGCGCGCAAGACGCTCGTCATCAATAAGTAAAGTTCTCAGTTTCATCGAGCCTTGAGTGTCAATTACAGCATTCAAAAAGTTTCCTGGTCTTTGAATGAAGAAACAGATCTTGATCTGTGGGGCTTCAAATACAAGCTGAGGTAGGGGCCTTATTTCTGGTCCTCCAAATTTTTAACCGATATAAAAGTGCTAATTAGCTTGGAATTAATCAATTCTGATTGGGAGGAAAATCCCTGTTTTTAAAAATCAGAGGATACCATAATAGGTACCCTCTGATCTGGCTTCTCTATTTTATAACAATACTTCTACTGATCAGCCTTTCTTCCAGCTGAATATTGATATAATACATTCCCGGACTTAGCTGGGACACATCTAATGTGAAGCATTGATTCTCTTCGTTAATATTGAGCTTCATGCTTTGTCCTAAGCTGGAATACAATTGAATGTCGCCTGGCTTAAGGTCCGCAAATTGATGTTCAATTTTTAGATAATGATCCACCGGATTCGGGTAAATCCGCAATAAGGATTCCGTTTCCTTTAAAGCTAATTGAGCGGCACTCAAAATGAGTTCCTCATCCTCCATACGGGCACTATTATAGGCGATAAGCTCATTGGCTGAATTGATTTCCAATTGATCTAAAAGGCGATCAAGGAGCTCGAGGTTTTGCCAACTTTTGCCTTGATCATCAGAAAAGATGACTTCGGTTTTAGCTAGCGCCACATTTAGTCGCAGGACATAAAGTCGACCAGCACTCTTGAGGACCGATTCGACGGTATAAAAGTTGTCCGCAACCAGAATTCGAGTATTGGATTGACCATCTACCTTGTAGAGTCCTGGGGCATCCGTATTTTTTTGGATGTAGAAGGAACTTTCATTTTTGGTTTTGCTTTCTGAGCTTGTGCCCTGAGCAAAAATCGACGGACTAAGGATTATGCTGAAAGCTAGTAAAGCCCTTTGTATTCTGTATGATTTCATAATTAGCTTATTGGTAATTCACATTAGGTGTACAGTCGTTGCAATAGCTGTTGTTATTGGTGATGTTGCCCAGCATGTCACCAACATTGCTGTCGCCAGAAAGATGAGCGGCTTTATCACAGGCATCGCCGCAGCTTAGGAAGCCAGGATTATTATTGATTACATATTCAATAAAGGGAGTGAGGTCTATGATATGGCAGCGACCAGGTGCGCTAGGAAGTGTGTTTGGCGGCATATTCCAGATAGGGCAGTTTTGCGGACCTTGGCTAAACATTTCCACTTCTTCTAAAATGGGATCAACGAAATCCTCACAAGGAGAAGGGTCTTCCGCTAAGCAACGGAATTCATTGTTTTGAATATCGCTATGCCAAACCGTCCCATTAGGGTCGGCACAGGTGCACATTCCTAGCCAGGCATGGGGGGTAAAGAGAATATCAGTGTAGTTCTGGGTGAAGATGGAGCTATACACTCGTGCAACACCGCCTGCATAAGTATAGTCGTACAATGCACCGGGATCTCTTTTCCCTAGGAGGATACCAACACTGGCGTCTCTCAATACCATTTCATTGGCGGTTAATTGCCCCATGATGCTAAAGTCATTAGAGCAGGCGTCCATATGGCCCCAGACTTCGATTCCCAGCCATTCGCAAAAGCCTAAGCTCGAGCCATCAATAATTAGCTCAGCACCTCTTTGTACTTCTATTTTACTGCAATTACGCATAATGATAACGGAATTGCTGATGTTGAGAGTGGCATTGGTTTCGATTACAATATTGCCATCAAAAACCAAGGTGTCATTTGAGTACTGTGCAGAGTTGCCATTGAAAATGGTGTCCCCAAGGGGGTAGTTAGAGGGCTTGGCGCAGCAGGGTTCAATTTCAATTTCAAAGCTGGCTGTTGCCTGGCAAGCGCTGTCTGGACCATAAACGGTAACCTCATAAAGGCCTGGGTTAAGGGCCATGATGCTGGATGTGCTCTCACCTGTATTCCAGTGGTAAGTTAGATTGCTGCCTGAGGTTATGGTATTGAGCTGCATACCACTTAGGGGTAAGCAGGGTAAGTCCTCGCCCTCGATACTAACTGAAACGGCTTCATAAACATCAATATCGATGGATTTGGAGTCGGTACAACCGAAGGCATTGGTATAGCTATATTCAATATTGTGCGTGCCAGGTCCGGCCAGTCCCGGATCGAAAATTCCACTGGCATTAACTCCGGTTCCGCTGTAGCTTCCACCTGTTGGTGTGGCATTTAAGTTTACGGAAGGGTCGGTGACACAAAAACTACCGGCAGGATTTAGTTGAACATTGGGCTTGGGGTTGATGGTGATTTCAATTGTATCCGTGCCATAGCAATCGGGTAAAACCCAAACTTCAACAATATAGGTTCCGCTTTGATTAACAGTAATTGTTTGGGTTCCTTCGCCGGTATTCCAATGGTAGAGCGCGTTTTGGAAATAACCGGCATCTAATTGGAAGGATGCAGGTTCGCAGGCTTCTTGATCCGGACCAAGGTCTATTTCCATGGAGTTAACCACTACGGTTACAGTATCCTTGGCTGGGCAGTTAAGCTCCACAAAATTCCGGGTCACTTCATATTGGGTGGTCACATTAGGGCTTACTGTAATAATGGCAGTATTGCCTTCGGGTTGACCGGTATTGAGGTTAATCCAGGAATAAGTGGGGGTGAGGTTTAAGGAATTGCATACCCGGCCGATGTCAACCGATTGAGTGGTATCGCAAATAAGGGTATCCGGACCGGCAAAGTCGAAGTTCTCAATGATTTCGATGTCGTCTACTGTCGCTCCAATGGTCGCGCTTAATGAATCAGGGTTGCTGCTGTAGAGCCAAATATTACTCCAGGCGCTGTCAGGATAGAAGCAATCTGCATAAAGCATAAAGCTGCTGCTGTTTGGCTCGAAGCTAAGCAGGCTTTGACTTCCACTAACCGAAGGTCGGGCCCATCCACCTTGATGGAGGGAGCTTGTGGGTAATGGGGCAGTGCTCGTTACTTCAACTTCCACATAGGCCGCTCGAGTGGAGGAGGCTAAAGAGCTATTGATACGTTTAGATTGCAGGGCAACAATGTATTGTTTACCGGGTACCAAGGTGGAAATGCCCTGAGTGAAGCCCTCGCTAAACATTTGTTGGCCGGCGGGTCTTCCCGAACGATAGGTGGCAACAAATTCCATGGCCGAAGGAGAGGAGCTAGCCGCGGTAGTGGCATGCGGTGATCCGTGTGAGTTTCGCCAGGGTGGGAAGTAATTGTTGCTGGGTACATTCATGGGGTTCCAGCAGGGAGCTAGCGGTGTGCCAGACCAGCAAGGCGGTGTGCCGGTCCAGGTTAATTCGCCATTGGTGACGAGATTGTCGCACTGGCCATAGCTAGTGCCTGAGAACAGCAAAAAAAGGAAGGCGCCTAGCCCCTTAAAAAGCGGTCTTTTTGTTAATAAAAGTGCTTTCATAATGTTAGTTTATGATTTGCACTTAAGTTCCGTCCTTAGGCCAAGCTTAGGAAGATGGATTAAGCAGATGGGGGAGATGGCTAAGCGATTGGGCGATGGATTGGGCTAAATGGGAAAGGGGTTTTTAAAGCAATTGAAATGATGAGCTTTAAGGCAATAGAATTAGCACTAATTTTAGGTGGGGCACGTTAATTTTTAGGATGAGGATGAATTTTTTTTTTCTGCTGTGGGCTCCTGTTTTCCTTTATGGACAAGAGGGTGATGAGTTCTTTCGGCTTCGGGATTTTATATGGGACTCGGTGCAGGTTGCTAATGCCCTCGATTTTATTCAAGGAAGAGATGATAGCATAGGTTTAAAGTCTGATTCGCCGTTTTTTAGAGATGGTAGTGACTTTAAGGTGGGGCATGTTAGAGTAAGCCTCTTTCGAGGAGGTCAATACTTATATAGTGTGGTTAGCATTGGGAGTCATCGTGAAAAGGAGATTGATGAATTGTATCAAATGTGTGAGAAAGGTGATTCTCTCCTTATTGAGGATATTACAGTTTATTATAAGCGCGAGCGTGCCTTTAAAATTGGTGAATCGCTATCAGTTGTTTTAAGATGAGAGTTTTACTTCGGATCCAGCTTTGTGTTTTGTTTCTAACAATGGTTAGTGTTTGCTCGGGACAGAGCAGGTCTCCCGAAATTCGTATTCATACCGTGTCAAGAGTGGAATCCGTAGTGCATATACTGAATGCGGAAATTAAGCTCCACTCCTCGGGTAAATTCTATTTGCTCAAGGAATTGCAAAGCTTGGGACCGGATTCTATCTTTCATCTGGCACTAAGGAAGGAACATATTCCATATGAGGATCTGTGGCAAGAGCAAGAGTCAGGGACAATTATTGATACTCTAAGTTTAGCATTAGTCGATTCATTTCTGAATTCTCTGGAAGCGAAACCACTTAGTTTTGCTTGCTATCTGGATTCTATGGCTTATCAGAGTTTTATGGTAGATAGTATTCATGAGCTATGGCAATTGAAAGAGGAGGGAAGTTTGTTGCCACAAGCCTACAAAAGGGATCCCTATAAGTTTGAACAATTGCTTTTAAGGCCTGAATTTGAATTTTCGCAACTAATAATGGTAGGGATACTAAGTCAGGATGGGGATACCCTTTGGTTGGAGTCCAGGAGTAAATTGAACTTTATGCTTCCTTGGCAATTGGAAGCGAAGGTTTATTATAATCCGTCTATTAGTCGAAGTTTATTTGCGCTCTTGAAAGCTTTGGGTGCCTATCCAAACCGTCAAGTTCTCTCTGGAAGAGGGACTCTGATTAATAATTATCCAGAATATTATGCAAATCAATTTCTTACAGAGGAAAATTAGACTCGGTTGCAATGAAGTTCTTTAAAACGGCTGTTTTTTACTGAAAATGGAAAACCATAGTCAATAATCTCGGTCTAAACTTAAAGGTGTGTTTCTTGGAGATATACTTAAGCTCTGGAGTTCAAGCTTAAAATGAAAAAAGCCTCAGAGCTGTTGCTCTAAGGCTTCGCTAGTAGCGTGGCTAGGTTCGAACTGACGTCCGCCTATGGCGGATAAGAGCCCAACTTAAAAATATCGTGGGAGTATTTGATTCCTGATAAAATCGCGACCATGGCCAGACTTAAAATAATTTTCCTTTTCCATGGCCTCTTTTTTTGTATTGAAGCAACAAACTTCAATCACGAACCATGGTCTATACTTAACAGTGAACCCCTTAGTGGCGAGTTGTTGATGTGATTTAAAACGATTAATAAGGTCGCTTGTGTAGCCAATGTATAGGCGATTATACTTAAAAGAATAGAGCACGTAAGTGACATACATATTTAAGACGATGAATCTCTTACGGGGGCGGTTTGAATTTAGAGTTTTTTTTGAAGCTTAGATGATGAGTAAGCCTAAAATGAAAAAAGCCTCAGGGCTGTTACTCCAAGGCTTTTCTAGTAGCGGTGCTAGGTTCGAACTGATGTCCGCCTATGGCGGATAAGAGTCCAACTTGTAAGAAATGTGGTAATATGTGGTTTGGGAAGAAATTAAATCCTCTGCTAGCCTCGAAATGAAGTTCTTTAAAACGGCTGTTTTTTACTGAAAATGGAAAACCATAGTCAATAATCTCGGTCTAAACTTGAAGGTGTGTTTCTTGGAGATATACTTTAGCTCTGGAGTTCAAGCTTAAAATGAAAAAAGCCTCAGAGCTGTTGCTCTAAGGCTTTCCTAGTAGCGGGGGCCAGATTTGAAAATCAAGGAAAATCGCTCTGAATCCTGCATTATACCGTTGTTATATTGCTTCTAATTGTCCCGTATCTGTCCCGGGACAAATCGCGTCAACTGTAGATATATCAATGCTTTTGGCGCAATTCGTGATTTTCTTCTAACACTTTCACGTACTTATCCTTTAATTCTTGCACTTCAGGAAGTGGCAAAGCTTCAGGATGAATGTCTGTTTTGTCAATAAATAGGCGCGGATCAACCTTCAAGATTTTAGAAATTTCCTCTAAAGTTTGAACAGTTAAAGTTTCTCTCTCTATGGATTGCCATAAACCAGTACGGCTAACATTTAATTTTTTGGCAATTTGATTCAGGTTAAATCCTTGTGATTCAATCTGATGCTTTAGGAGTTTGTAGTTCATTAGTGAATATTATGCGAAAAGAATAATAAAATATTTGCTTAGTGTAGAAAATTCTACTAATATGTTGCTCAATATTTATTGTTTTAATAATAATATCTATAAATGAGCAAAAATACAATAATTGAGAAAGCGCACTTAGAAGTGCGAAAAGGCATGGCCTTAAGATATTCGGCAGGAATGGAAATTCCTGATATCTACTCATGGGCCGCGAGTGAAACCGACCAATCGATAAAGTATCTTAAAATACGGCATCGTTTAGGAGAAATTCGAGAGCTATTGAGGGAAATGAAGGCAAAGGAATTGGCTGAATTTTCCAAAATGCCTGCTTCAATATGAAAGTGGCAATATTGACAGCCGTTTGGCAGCGTCCATTGATTTGGGCAATTTGGCTGCAGCACCACTTTCCAATTTTTTCGGCATTAGATCATGATTTTACAATTTACGTAGCCGGAAATGAGATTGAGCATAAACAGCACCTTGAAAAGTTTTCCAAAGCTTATGGTATATCCGTGGTTTGGGTGGAAGTTGAAAACCACCCTGTAAGTCGAAAATTTAATAAGGCTGCAAAACGAGCCTTTTCTAAAGGTTATGATCAGTACTGCATTATTGGCAGTGATGATTTAATGACTAAAGGGTATATCGAAACTGCATTATTGTTAAATGCTCCTATTTGTGGAACCAGGGAAGCTCCTGTAGTTAAAATAAATACAGACTGTAGCACTTATTCCACTGTTCGAGAGATCGTTCATCAAAATACGCCTATCAGTTATTTTGGACCTGGTAAACTTCCTCTATTAGGATCTGCTCGCTTCTTAAGTCAAGTTGTAATGCAAGGCTTAAAGGGAAGCTTATACGATCGCATTATGAATTCTGGATTAGATGCGGCATTAGACCGTAGATTATTTGCTCTACACAGAGAGATATCACTAATCCCCATGAGTTTCGAAGATGATACCGTGGTTTTTGTTCTAAAACACGGTGAGAATATAAATAATTGGGTTTGGTTTCAACACTTAGAGAAATTAAGTGTACCAGATCAGAATATTCGCAAGTTAGAACTTTTGATTCGATCAGCCAAAGCTTTTTATGTAGAACCAAAAATAGTAAAGCAAGATGCATAAAAAGGAAAATACTCTATTCAATATAGTGGTGCATGAAAATTGGCTTTATGATGCTGTACCAGTTCTTTCGGTTTGTATGCCGATTCGCAAAATGCATCACACCTATCATATTGCTTTAAAAGCCCTCTGTAACCAAGATTCGGACGTGCCTTGGGAATTACTGATTTTTGCTGATCATGATTCAATTACTGAAATAGCGTTACTTCAATATTTTAAGTTTTTACGAGAAGCTGGCTGCTGCCGACTAGTTATAGTAAAAGACAAGCGTTTAGATTATTCTTGCCATCTTTCCTATAAGTGGACTTTCCTTTTTCATATTGCCTCGCCTACTTCTTTGGTTTTTGTTCTGCAAGCAGCGGATTGTTATAGTGATGCCGATCGTTTAAGTAAGCATTTTAGGTATAGACTTGCACTATGGCAACATTATTCATCCGGTCACTTTTATGACTTAGGGACAAAGCAATTAAGCCAATTTCGATTACCATATAAAGCTAAAACCGGATTGGACATGGCTATTCGAGCCCGGGAAGCGCGTAAAATTTCATTAGTCGATGAAACTAACAATGTTAGTAAATCGGTAGATGGTTGGTTATTCAATCAGGTTAAAGCAAATTTTATGCAAACCAAGGATTTAGGACCAAAGCAGCAGGGTTTTGATTTGCATGGTACAAATCTAATTAGCAAAGAAAGGGGGGCAATGATCAATAGCTTCTCACCTCCGTTTTTCCCTCCTTTAGATGATTTTGCTTTACCAGAAGATTGTATGGATCTATTAGCCCAGGCTGAAAAAGATTCGAAAACTGCTTAATTCTTAAGCATTCAAGCACTTTTTAATAGACAGTGCATCATCCTAAAGTCTGCATTATCATGCAGGTTTCAGTACAACAATTATGTAATTAGGTAATACAACACGAAATAATCGGATGTATATAGATCAGCAGGAAATCTTTGCTAAAACTAATGGTGGCCTTCAAATCATCTTAGATTACTATAAAAATGCACAAGATGCACTCGATAAGAAAGGTCAAAAATTTAAAATCAGGGATTCCGAAAAAACCGCTTCAGCTTCTTTAAAGCAAACAAGTGATGGTAACTGGATTGTTACCGATTTTGGTGGTGATGGTGAACACCGCAACGGTATTCAAGTCTGCATGCTCGAAGAGGGTATTGAAGAATACCGCACCGCTCTACTATTTCTAGCACGCAAATATGGTGTAAAGGGTGAAGATGGTAAATCATTAGGTTTTGATCGCGGATATGAGAAATTACCGATAGAGGATGGCATGGAGGAAAACCAATACCTCTATAAGATCAAGGATTTTACTGATAATGAGCTTTTGGTATTAGGGCCTGGCGTTACGAGAGAATTATGTCGAAATCACCATTTATATAGTTTAGAAAGCTACACTTATGTTTCAAAGGATAAGAAAACCGGTGAATTAGTTCAGCATATTTGGAAAAGCACCGATCATTATCCTGTATTTCAATTCAATTTTGAGAGTGGCCAAAATGAATGGAATAAAAGACTGGAGCCCAAGGCGCTAAAGAAATCCGAGCGCTTCCGGTATAATGGGCAACGTCCTAACGGCTACATAATGGGCTTACATTTAGCTCAACAGCGATTTGATAAGCTAAATGCTGATGTTTCAGAAGTAGAGTATGATTCTATGGATGAAATGGAAAAAGCGGAAAGCCGGCAAGATAAAAAGCTGCCGGAAATTATTATTTGTGGGGGAGATCGTGATGCATTAGCGACGGAAGCGGCTACCGGGTGTACTGTGGTTTGGTTTAATTCGGAAACTGCCAAAATCACTTTTAAAGACATGAAAAAGCTTCAGCAATTGGCTTACAAAGTCTATTACCTGGGAGATATTGATTCAACTGGTTTAAAGGTGCAACATTCGCTTGGAATGCAACATTTGGACTTGCATTTAATACGGTTGCCTATGGACCTACTTAAGAAAAAGGACCACCGTGGTAATCCTTGCAAAGATGTGCGTGAATATCTGAACTATTATAAAGCGTATGATCTTAAAAAGTTAATTGAGGTAGCAGTGCCATATCGTATGTGGGATGTGCGCTTGGTAAAGCATCCTACAATTGAAAAAATGTGGATTCGAAAATATGAAGTCAACAATCTACAACTTTATAATTTCCTCGAAGGAAATGGATTCTATCGATTTAAACTACCTAATGTAAAAACAGGGTATATCTATATCCGTGTACAAAATGGAGTAGTAGAGGAAATTGATCATGTGGAAATTAAAGCTTTCATCAATCAATTTCTTGAAGGCAATAAAGCCGAGCCGGCATTAAGAAATGCATTCTATCGATCGCGTCAACATTTAGGAGAGCAATCACTATCTAATCTTCGCTTAAAAAACATTGATTTTAAGGATTATACGGAGAAAACAATTAATGTTTTTCAAAAACCGTGTATGGAGAATTACCAAGGATGAAATTGAGGATTACCGGCCAGGCGAAATAGAATGTAATGTTTGGGCCGATGAAGTGATTGATCATAAAGTGAAAGTTCTTCCTGACCCTTTTACCATTACTAGAAATGAGCAGGGTGAATATGATATTAAAATTGAAAATAAAGAATGCCTTTTCCTGCGTTACTTATGGAATACTAGCCGTGTGCATTGGCAAGAAGAGCAATCTTTAAAGCGTAAAGGAGAAAAATTAGCTCCGGAAAAGCGCCAAGAGGAAAAGCTACACTTAATTAATAAAATTTACACTTTAGGATATCTGTTGCACCGATATAAGGATCCTTCCAAGCCGTGGGCCGTTTTTGCTATGGATAATAAAATTAGTGAAGATGGTGAATCTCATGGAGGTTCCGGAAAGTCCATTGCATATAAGGCCGTGCGGTATTTTATGAAGTCTGTTACTCTCGAGGGACGAAACCCGAAGCTAACTGAAAATCCACACGTTTATGAGAATGTTACTAGCCATACCAACTATATTCTAGTCGATGATGCGAATAAGTATCTGAAGTTTGACTTTTTCTATTCACAGCTTACCGGGGAAATGACGGTTAATCCGAAGCATGGTAAACAGTATGAAATACCGTTTGAGGATGTCCCTAAATTGGCCATTACCTCAAACTATGCCTTAAGGGACGATTCTCCTTCTACCTATCGCAGATTACTTTTTTCAGTGTTTTCGGATTATTATCACGAGGATAAATCAGGTGAATATGGTAGATCCTGGAGCCCTAAAGATGAATTTGGTAAAAACCTGTTTAAGGACTTCACTGAAGATGAGTGGAATCACTTTATCAATACCATGGCCAGATGCCTACAGGTCTTTTTAAAGTACCCAAAAATTGATCCACCTATGGAGAACGTTACCAAGCGCTCTCAACTAACTCAAATGACCCAAGATTTTAAAGACTGGGCAGATGTCTATTTTGCTCCGGATTCATACGCTGATCAATGGATAATCAAGAAAGAAGCATACGATAATTTCAAGGAACATTTTCCAGGGGCAGTTCGCACAAAGTTCAATAAAATCAACCAGTTCACTAAAGCTCTATGGATTTATGCAGAATATCGAGGATGGGAATTAAATCCTGTTGCACTTGGCAGGGATGATAAAAAACGCCTGATTCGAACAGTAGGTGCACCTGCAAAAAGCACAGAGCATATTTACATGCAAGCTCATAAAAAAGAACTGTTCGATTTGCATGGTAAATCCCTTGATTCAAACCCTCAAGATATATCAGATGATGATGTGCCATTCTAAAGAAACTACAAATCCACCGGTTGTAAAGCATGTGCATACCCTAGTACAGTGTAAAAGCATTAAAGATTTTGTGGATTTTAAGAAATCCGCTAAAATTTTGAATATGCCCTACTGGATTCGGACCAAAGAAGGGGTGATGTGGTTTGAGTTTGTGCGTGCGGAAACTTCAAAAGAGGACCTTCTGGCAATGATTAAGCAGGGCATTATTTACATTTTAGAAAGGCATCGTAAAGGTTATGAATAGGAGGTTAACAGTTGGGGGCCTCTTCTCCGGAGACGGTGGTTTTGAACTTGCTGCTCAGTGGGCAGGTCTTACTCCAGTTTGGAGCAACGACTTTAACAAGCATTGTTGCGCCAAACTCAGACGAAACTTTGGGCACAGGATAATTGAAAAGGATATAAACGAAATCGACCCTAATGAACTCGAATCAGTCGACATTATTTGCGGAGGAGACCCCTGCCAGCCAAGCTCATTGGCAGGCTTGGGAAAAGGCACGGAAGATCACCGCTACAACTGGCCAGCGAAATTTAGAATTGTACGGGCCTTACACCCATCTTTCGTCCTTAACGAAAACGTTGTTGGAACGATTACCAACGGCATCCTTGACCGGAAGATTGATGATTTGGAAAGTGAAGGCTACACCTGCCAAGCGTACACTATACCAGCTGAAGCCGTTGGAGCGCTCCATCGTCGGGACAGAGTTTGGCTTGTCGCTTATGACCCCAACCGAAAGCTGTCAGAGGCCCGACAATCCGGCGAAAAGAACAAGCATAGCCCATCAAAAGAAGTTCGCCAACCTATCGAGCCAGTTGATCTTTGGCCTTTTGATACCTACCCCGACAGTCAACGACTCCACCAACAGCACAATGCCACCCAGTCAAAAGTATTGTCGGAAGGGGTATCAAGGTACTTTGGTTTCGGCCCTTCTGCACATGGGAATATCTCCAGGGACATTATTGAATCCGGAATTATTCGAATGCTTAATGGGCTACCCGAAGGGATGGACTATGCCGATAGAAACAACCGAATAGCCGAAATGGGAAATGCAATTGTTCCTCAGTTGGCCTACGAGTTTTTCTTATGGATGAAATCAATATTGAAGTGAAAATGAATTTTACACCATATTCAGAAGTATTCTTACTCGACTTAGCTGAATTAGTAAACGAAGAAAAGCGCCAAAATGGAGAGTTTTTCATTTGGAAATTTCCTTATCAATAACCAAAAGCTTTACTATGGAAAATCAGCAAACCCAAGAGAAACTAATCATTAATGATAAGGAGGTTTTTAAATCACTTTACCACCGCTATCCCGATATAGATGATCGTTGTGAGATATTGGAAATGTCAGAATATCGTCACCAAGAAAAAACATTCGAAGTGCCTATGTTCTCTCCACTTGTTTCGATCGAAAAGCTAAAGAAGCGGTTGGCCTCTGTAAAATGGGCTGATAATAGATACTTTATAATGGTTGATTGTAGTGTGGATGTTCCATTTGGCGCAAAGGTATTCTGTGAAACAAAAAAATATAGGTTAATCGGGGATCAACTCACCTACATCGGATCGAGAACCTTTGATAAAATAGATCAAGCCATTGAAATTGATTTAAAGTTTAAGTGTGTCAAAGTTTTAGCTCAAGAGCTTCAAGTTTTCTATCCAGCTCAGCACATTCCTAATACGTTGCCAGAATATTGGTTTCAGAAAACCTATATGATTCGTCATTTCGATGTTAACATGCTTAAAAATGAAGGCTTTAAACACTAATAATTAAAAGGATATGACTTTAGCATTCTCCCAACAAATCAATGGTGAACCAACGCATTTTGTAGAAAAGATATGGGCTTCACTTCCAAAGCTAGAGGTGTATTCTGATGATTGGATACAATACTCGAAATTTGACGCCTTAAGAACATATCCGCCTAAAAACCACACAATAAGAGAGGATAAGTCGGATAGATGGCACGCTGGTAGAGATATTCATTTTGTGATTAACAATCGGACACCCGAAAGAAAACAATTTGCGCCTGTAGTAAAATGCCGTTCTGTTCAGAAAATAGTAATTAAGCATTTAAAGATTCTTCAAAGAGGCGGAAACAAGTTAGAAAAGGCTACCGTATGGATTGATGGCGGATCATCAGAATGTTTTTGGATAAATGGGGAGATTAAAAATTGTGCATTTACTATCGAAAATCTAGCACGAAATGACGGTTTCGAAACTGTTGAGGCATTCTTCAACTATTTCAATAAAGACTTCAAAGGCAAAATCATTCATTGGACGCCTTTAATGTACTAGCTATGAATTTGTTTACAGACAAAGAGTGCGATTATTGCACTCAATCTCTCATAAGTGCTAAGAACCCTCTTTTTTTTGATGGATTTCGAGATACCAGGACCGGCCAATTAGTTTGCTGGCATTGTAGGGAAGTCCATTATCAACAAATTCGAAAGGAGCTAAATGGAGGCATAATTTATAGTGAGATGCCAGAGTATCTATAAATTACAGTTGCTCGCCTCTGATCGCCCCTATTTCAGGGGCTTTTTTATTGCTCGCCTTTTTTGGTCGTTCTGATGCGCCTATTCCAATTCTGACCCGGTTCCAAAGACCCTTTTTCCCCTTTTCCCCTTTATATATATTTATTTAAAAATTATTGTAATAATGTAACTTAAAAAGTTAAAACACTATTATACAACTACTTAAGGCGTTACCTTTTTATTACACTTTTAGTTTTCAATTACACTTTTTCTGTAATCGTAAAATTACATGCATCGATCAAATACACTTTTCTACCAGGTAGAAGCATCTAAATACAAAGTTCTGGTAATAATCTAATTGATTGTATTTCAATTGATTTCATGTTGTATGGCTAATTGAATACAGAATCACACTTTTTTCGTGCTTTAGATTAGATGATCTAAAGTGTAGAAATAACAACCGGAAAAAAATCAATTTCTAGCCTAATGATTGAAAATTCAACATCAATGCATTACTTTGCATGAGTAAAGTGTATGAGCGTGCAAAAGAAAATAACCTACAAAGTGGATTTGTTAAGGGTTTCATCAGCCTTAACTCTGAATGGAGAAAAGCAATTAGAAGCCGTGCCCTTAATTGAAGAATTAAAGGCGGTTAACTATTACTTACCAAATGATACTATTTCATTAGGTAAAACCAACTTGTACCTGGTAAAAGGTCGTTTACCCCACCCAAAAAAGGAAGATCATTTTGCAATTACCGTTGTTGAAACTAATGTAAAGGACCCTTTTCAAGAAAATGGACAGTAAAACCATTTTTCGGATCGATGATCTTAATCGGAGTAATTTACATCCGGTCATTTTAGATTTTTTGATGTGCAATCCACAATCAGAATTTAGCCTAGAACAAATTCACGATTATGTAATTGGTCATTTCAAGATTGATTTGCATTCATCCCCCTCGACAACGGACCAATTTTGGCTTTAGGCTTCGCTCAACTTTGGACCACCTTAATTCAATCAAAATTTTACAAAAAAGTAAAGTAGTCGCGGCATTATCTGGAGGCTTCCGAGTTAAATATCGATATAACAAATTGAAAGCATGAATGCAATTCAGCGCATGGCAATAAAATCACTATTACCGTTGCTTGGTGATGGTATGACAGTGGCATTTGATGCCTTTGAATCAGTTGATTTAAAAGAAGGCGAAGATCGGGTAATGATGTGGTTTTGGCCAGAGAATAAAACCCGTAAAATTTTGGTTATGCCGGTAACTGTAAATGCAAAGGGTGAATACCTACGCAACCTTTGGGATGAACCCAAAACAGTGGAAAATGCATTAAGCGAACTTTTAAAAGATGCTGATTTATGAGTGAAGAACTGGTAGATAAAACATTAAGTATTGAGGCACTTAATCAGTTAAATTCAAAGGAAGAAATTTTACCTGAGTTTGATCCTACAAATCCCGTTAGTTGGTTTAGTGCTTTGGATGATGAAGATGCAGAGAAAGCCGAACAGGCTTTGGGAACCATGCTTACTAATCGATTCCAAGAAGGCCAACAATCGATTTTTGAAGGCTACTTGTGCTTAAAGGCCACCCCAGAAGTTATTGAATTAGTGGAGCGATTAATTCAAGAGCGTATTGATAGTCCAGATTACCCGGAAAGCGATCGTATTCAATGCCTGGTAACTATGATTAATGCCATTCGCCAGTAATGACTACAGAGTATCGCGAACTTACTATAGAGGATGTAACCTCGGCCTTTTCAGATAAAGGACGTCGAACGGGTGCTAAGCTCCAATCACAGCAAAATGAAACTGCTGAGACAAAGACTGAGGGCTCAGAGGCTAAACCTTCGGATTTCAGCAACTTTCTTCATGCTGAGGGAAAGCCCATTGATGAGAATGAGGGTATAAATACTAGTGATAAATCAGATCCAAAAGATGGGCCTGATGCTAAATCGCGTAGAAGTGCTCGATTAGTAACTAGCCTAATAAACTTATTTGTAAGTCTTTCCTGTCAAGCTTATTCCGGTATGCCAAATCGGGATATGTTCAAATTTGATCCGGAAGAAAAGACAGAAGTAGAAGATGCGTTTGCAGAATATTTTGAAACTATTGATGGTGATATCAGTCCCGGGTGGATGGTAATTATTGTATTAGCAATGATCTTACTGCCAAAGGCTTACGAAGCCCACAAATACAGACAAATAAATCGTAAAAGTGCCGCTAATAGAAAGCAAAGGGAGAAAGAAGAAACTGATATTGAGGAGGCCCATGTATTAGAAGAAGTCGATGAGCATACTATTGTAGACTTAGAGGAGAAAATGCATGAATGGAACCGAGAGGCCAATGAAAAAGGAGCACCAATTTTATTCAGAGTAGATCCAGTTCCAACCGGACTATGTAAATACCATTGGTATTTTGAAGATCGCCAAATTTCGGCTACAAGGGGAGACTATGCCGATCAAAACGCGGCTCTCAGTTGGGCGCGTCAAATGAGTATTTACAGTAAAAAGGGGATGAACAAAGATTGGATTACTAATTTATAGCTGCGCGGGCTTTTTCGCGAACGTTCTTTGTCCGTATTATTTCGGCTTTCGGCCCGGGAATGAAGGCCCCGGGCCTTTTTTAACTAAACACTAAAACAATGCATTACGTCCTTACATGGTTAGATTCTCATCCATCTATTTGGATTGTTGTTGCCATCATTGGTTTTATGCTTTGGTGTTATTTTAATTCAAATGGTCCAGGCAATGGGTATAGGATTCAGCATAGATGATGAAGAGGCTAAAATAGCCTTGTTTGCCGGCGTTCGGAAAACTGGTAAATCCACCAAGCAAAAAGAGCTCACAATGGCATGGCTAAAATCTGGTGGACGTGCTGTAGTAATTCCTTCCTCTAAATACGAGCGAACTTTTCGATCGGTACCAAGAATTAAGCCGGAAAATATTCCCAGTCTTCCTCCAGGAAAACTTGCAGCCATTGACTGTACGGATCAGCATGAATTTGGAGAGGTATTAAAATACTGTGATGACATTCTAATAGTATGCGATGACATTAAAGGCTATTTACCTAGCAATGGACTAACTAAAGAAGTGCGTAATGCCTTTATAAGTTCGCGCCATCGAAATGTAAATATGACCATTGCAATGCATGGGCTTACGCATGCGCCTCCAGAGTTCTATGATTTCGTAAACCTTATTTTCTTGTTTCGAACAAAAGACAATTTGAATCGTCATCGAGATAAGTTTCAAGACCTGGAGAAAATGATTGAAGTACAACGGCAGGTAAATGAAATTGCGCATCAAGAAAAAAATAAGTACTATTTTAAGATCATTGAATATGCTGAGTAACAGAGCTAGGGGGCAACAAAAAGCACTGTCAGCGTCGTTAATAGTAAATTTAAACCATAATCTATGAGTACAGAAGACCTCGACCCACTAGCTAAACTATCTCCTCAGGTTGCAATGCAAAGTGTAGAAAAAGCGATGATCTGCTTAGTTGAATCCCCTACCTTCGTAGGCATGAATGCCGCTGAACGCTTCGATGTGATGGATGGATTAGTATTATTGAAAAATCACTACTTATCCATCATTGAAAAGCCTTAGATAGCTTAAACTTTAGAAAAAAGCGGTTGATTTTTGATCAGCCGCTTTTTTTGTTAATTGGTAGGAATAAAATTTCTTGATTATGTTGAAGTTAAAAGTTTTGCCTATTGCTATCGTCTTCATGGCATTTTTAAATAGCTGTTCTCAAAGAATCGCTGATCTTACTACGGTGTCTACTCGCGATTTAGATGATCGTAAAACCCATGTGCTTTTAGAAAGGTACGTGAAGGGAACAGATAGCAGCATTGATAATATACTGTTTATTGGTCCTTGGAGCTCCCCTGATATTGAAGATGCTATTGATGATGCAGTTCGAGAGGTACCAGGCGGTGAGTATATGAAGAACGTCGTTATTAGAGAACGTCGATGGGGTTTTTTGTTAATGTCTTTTCGCACATTTACTGTAGAAGGTGATGTATATGGCATTGCTCCGTCCGAAAAATCAAATTGATAAAGTGCCCACTTTAGCTAAAACCTTGTTAATCTGTATAAATAGCCTAATTATTTCTATCAATTTAACTGATTCATTTACGAGGAAATAATTCTGAATGACTTTCGAGAAAAGTTTAATGCAAACGAAGCATTCAGATTATGAAAATTCAAAAACCTAGTAAGGCTCTTGCGGTGGAAGTAATGCCATCTGCTCAATATGAGCAAGCTTACAAACAAGCTAGTATTGGTCGCCAGGTAAATAACCGGCCCATTAGTAATATTGGTGCAGTAGCGCAAGGTGGTGGCCTTGGTTTTGGTTCCGATATTATGCCGGAAACCATTACGGCCAATTATGCTAATGAGACTGCAACCCCGGTTACAGTTATGTTATTTGATCCACTGGGCATTAATGCCGGTATTTTGGGAGGCACTTATGTAGATCCAACTTCTTGGAGTGGCGGACTGTCTAATGCCTTAATTAAGGAGTTTTTCAAACATCGGCCTTCTAGTTTCAAAGGTTTCAACTATCGCGTTACCACCGGTAGTGCCGCACAATTTGATCAGGCCGTGAAATGGCATAAGGGTCAAATTGATGGTTCTTCCGTTACTAGACCTTTAAACATTGGCCAGTATCAGCGTAATACTCAGCAAAACACGCTGATTCAAACTATCGATACGCAGTTTTATATCGATCAGTTCTCAGCCATGACTTTTGTTGTAGGTGCAAACACTACCATTGCAGTTGACTTTGTCTTTGGCGAAGTGCTGAACTCAGTAGTGGGCGGCTAATATTTCTCATCCGGACCTTGAGCAATGCTTAAGGGTCCGGCCTTTTGTTTTACGAGAAAATTAGACCTATGCAACTTACACCACAAGAATTATCCATACGCTTGGCTGAAGAGCCATTGCTATTTGCAAAAGTAGCCACTGACAATAATCCTGAAGATATCAGTCAAAAACTGATGGATGAGGGGATTATTAATGGTCCAGCACGAAACCCTGAATTGCTCGACTTAATTCTGCAAGTAGCACCTCAAATGAATCCCTCTCAATTGATATTCATTTTTGACGTTCCTTTTAGTTATAATCCAGATAATGAGGCTAGTGATGCGGGTTTTTTGGAGACATTTAGTGTGGTTGCTGATCGGAAAGGCTTAACTCCGGATAAAGCTACTTGGTCCACGCTTTACCCGACTTCAGCCGCAAGTTTGGGAGAGGCGCAAAGTGATTTTGTAGAAGGCCTAGAATATCCTCCGATCACCAGCACCCAAAACTTACCACTCAGTCGCTGTCAGGTATGTGCAATCCGAAGAGTTAAAACCCTGCTATTGGTAGGCATAGCTCTTTTATTAGTAATCATCCTTATCAAGAAGTGGTAAAATGAACTTAGATCCTAATTCAACAGAAGTTCCCGGATCCAATCCTACTGAAGTGGTTGATCAAACCGCTACCGGAAAGCAGAGTAGCTTTAACTGGAACGCATTTTTTAATACTATGGGAACAACAGCAACGGGTTTATTTGGAAATGGTGGAAATGCTGCCAATCGTAATCCAAGTGGGCCTCCATTTGTTTTTGAATCCAAGAGTAATTCAACTCTATGGATTGTGCTCATTGTGCTGGTTTTAGCCGCAGTATTAGCTTTTTACCTAATTAAAAAGCGATAGAGGTGGATCCAGCTTCAGCACAAATGATTGGCCAAGGCCTGGGCTCAGCTACTGAGCAACTTAACAATACTAATGCGCACGCCTATGTGGTACCCAATAGCTATTCCCAAATTCCATTCTATTTGACGGTAGTAGTGGTTTTTGCGGTAATAGCTGTTGTGGGTTTCGCGCTTTTTAGAAAAAAGTAAAATGGCGAATTGGTTATCATTTGGGGCAGGATGTCATACGGTTTGGGGCTCAGTAACCCGAGGTGCCGAGTGTGCAGAGGAAAACCGTAGGGATGAAATTTACGGCGAATTTAAAGCCTATGATCAGCAATTATTTGACCGAAGTATAAAGGAACGCGAGTTTCTTTTTGGGCAATATCAAGAGATTTTAACAATGCTTGTGCTTTTTGTTTTAGGTGCAGCATTTCTAATCTATTATTTACGAGACTAATGGACCAAAAGGCATCACGTTTATTATACCTGGTAATTGCTTTGGCCTTAGCAGCTTTTGGTTATTACTTCTTTTTTCTACCGGCTCGAAAAAGAGCTGCAGAATTAAAAATTGTGGAAGCGCAGGCTGAAGGAATGTCTGCGGATGCTGCTACTCAGTTAGCAAATCTGGAGGTGATGCAAGAGCAGGCAAAATTAGCTAGGAAGGCGAATCAAACTGAAAAAGCCCGCAGAAATGCATTGGTTTGGTTTGAAACGGAATATAATCCTCGTTTGCGCAATTGGCTTCGAGCATGGTTATGGACAAAGCCAACCGGCAAAGATTATTATCGCATTCATGATCAATCCTACATGAATTGGCTAAACAAAAATTTAGCAGAGGCTGGAGTAAAACGCGTCAAAGATGGATCATTAGGAGCCCTCCCATTAGGATGGACTTTAACCACGAATGGACAAAAACCGGGAAAAGAAATTTTAGTGGTGCCAACGCCCACTGGCAATATTTCTGTGGTAAATCCTCAAACGAATTACCCTCAAATTCAATTAGGGGTAACACCAAAATAATAAACTAAAAATCAGTACCATGAAATTATCTGGTAAGACTTTCATTTTCATCGCAGGTGCCATTATTGTTGGTGGTGTTTTAGCTGCTCTAAGTAGCCGATACTTAGAAACTAAAATCACTGAACGCAAATTGGAAAAAGCTGCCGCAGAAGGTGAATAACCAAGGATTTAAAAATATCCTTTTGACGGTCCTTATTGCTGTAGTGGTAGGGATTAGTGTAGAATACGCAAAACGTAAAATTTGGAAAGATGAATCGTAAAACTTGGATTATTATTGGAGTAGTATTGGTAGTGGCCGGTGCTGGTCTTTGGTATTACAATTCAAAGAAATTGAGTGTATCAGTTTCTGAGAAAGAACCCGTGTAGCTGTATGAAAGGGACAGGATTAATTATTGTTACCCTTGTTGTATTAGCGTTAACAGCATGGGCTATTGATCGATATCTTAAAGGGCAGAAAATTTTACCCAAGGTAGCGACCAATAGCTATAAAACGGGAATTTTCGCTATTTCTCCCGGTACTCAAGGAAATATTACAGGGCCTAATTCGGCTCGCAATGCGCTAGGGTTATGAAATCCTTCAAGGTTTGGGGCCTGGTAATTTTGGCTAGTGTAATTATTGGATTAGCTGTTTTTAGTCTTTTTAAACGAGGTAAAAGCACAAATACATCTAATGGGGGTTCCTCTAATGCCAATGTGCCTCCTGTACCCTGCGATTGGCCGATTAGATACGGAAATAGTGAGCCTTGCAATTTGGTTGAAAATCTTCAGATTGCTATTAATCGCTTTCCTATTGCAGCACCCCCATTAGAAGAGGATGGGCTATGGGGGCCTCTAACTGCTGAAGCTTTGAAAGCCCTTGGAAAGTCGGATATAGCTTATGGGCCTATTAGCCAAAGGCAGTTCGCTTCGGAATTTAGTTTTTAAAAATGGATTTTTTAACACAAGGTGGACCTATCAAGCTAAAACATGAAGTAGATGTAAAATCATCCCTTTATTTAGCTGCTGGCATTTTTCTGGCAATTACGTTAGGAGTGATGCTAGGTACTGCTTTAGTAAAGCGGTAAAACGTGAAGCAATCTAAGGTATTGCAATATTCAGCAATTGGAGCCGGAGCGGTAGCGCTTGGGCTTTTTCTGTTCTACTACTTACGCAAAAACTTTCCATTACCGGGGTCTTTACTTTTTGCCTCCAGAGATATTAAAAACTACATCAAGCAGGAAGAAAAATTGCGGTTAAATGCATACCGCGACCCTGGAGGCGTTTGGACTATTGGCTATGGTCATACTTCAGATTCTAAATTTCCGGTGAATGCAAATTCCAGAATTACCCAAAAAGAGGCTAATTTAATTTTTGAGCATGATGTAGATGAGGCCGAACACTGGGTTAGAGAGCGATTAAAGCGATCCATTACACAAAACCAATTTGATGCTTTAGTGTCTCACACCTTTAATACTGGGGGTAGTACCAGGTTAATGAAATTGGTGAATGAAAATGCGCATCCTGATGATATTTATCACTGGTTTACTTCTCGATATACTTCCCAAAATGGTCAATTACTAGCTGGATTATTAACCCGCCGACGTGAAGAGGCAGAAATATTTTTTGCCTCGTGAAACGATTCTCAGAAGTCAAAGAAATTGATCGCTCCAAGATCATTGTAGATCCTAAACTTTTTCAAGGTAGGCAATCCGAATTTTCTGAAGATACAGTTAAGGCAATTGTATCAAAAGGCGCTTATGACCGTAGTGCTGAGCCTATCATATTGTGGTATGATGCGGAAAGAGAAAAGTATGTTGTAATTTCTGGACATTCTCGGTTTGAAGCCTCCGAAAGGCTTTACAAATCAGGAAAGCAACCGGATTTGAAAACAATGCCGGCTAAACTTTTCTTAGGTGATTTAGATGATGCTATCGATTATGCTACTTTAGAAAGTAATCGAGGGAGTACGGAGGAAGGACTAGTGTCCGATATTCAAGCTTATCGTAGGGCTGTTGCCAAAGGTTTTAATCGTGAAAAATTACTGTCAATATTTAAGCCCGAAAGTAAACTGAATAAGCTTAAAGATTTAAGCTATTTAAATCCCAAAGGCCAATTTGTTGAGGAATTGAGCAAATCTAGCGCTCGTTCTTTTCCCTATTTAGAAAGAAATTCGAGGTGGGTAGGTCAGTTGCGTAAAGTGCTGCCTCAACTTACCGATAGCCATGAACAGGAGCTTTTTAATTATTTCTATAAGGGTAAGCCGTCTGCTTTAAAGCAAGGCAAAGATCAGTTTTTTGATTTGGTTGATAAACGAGTAAACCGCATTGATTTTGATTCTAATAAAGCTTTGAACCTTGAAAATAGGATCAGCGCAAATGCCTTGACTGATCCTATAACAGAGCAGTTAAAGGACTTAGAAAAGGATATTACTGAATTTCAAAAGCGCATTCAAGCTAAGCGACAAAATATTATTAGAGCTAAGGAAGCAAAAGTTCCGGATGCTGAAAAAATCATTTCTACTCTTCAAAAAGAAATTACCCAGTACGAAGCGGCAATTCTTCGTAAAATGGAAGATCAAAATAAATTGCGTCAGCAAAAGGGAAAAATTGAGCGGGAAACGGTGGTTGATTTATTTAGTCAATCTGAGGAAATTCCTGCAAAGAAAAAACCATCTGAACAGATCAAAGAAAAAACTGAAAGGTTAACTGATCGCGAATATCGCGAAAGCCAAGTTCCTAAAATTGTAGAAAAGGGAGATTTAGCAAACCTAATTTACGATGGCCAGAAGTACTTTGGTTTAAAGGTGAAAGAAGTGGATTTCTGGGAAGGAAATTTTTTCAGTATTGATCGTTGGGTTTACATTTTAGAATTACCATCAGGAAAGACAGTTCGAGAAGATAATAAAGCCAATGTTGAAAAGTTTGATCCAAGTAAAAACAAAAAAGGAGAGCAGGAAAATGCATATCCTTTACTGGATCCAACTGGTCGAATGTATAAAACTGCAATTTCTGCCTGGTATGCTTCAAGTATGTCTCCGGATCGTCGTGGTCGTTCCTTTATGGCTGAGCATGAAAGGTATTTAAATGAAATACAGCAAGAACTTATTGAACTAGCCGAAAAGCATGATACTAAAGAGTTAGTTACCCCTGCTTTTAATAGATATTTAGAAAAATATCGCAGTTATGCGGCTGATTATTTACATCGTCAAAGTGGAATTGCAAGCTCCATGGTTACCGGTCCAGCAAATTTCCCAACGGCCCGAAATCGAAAGCGAGGTGATGTTCAAGAACGCAAAGTAAAAGAATGGAATCGATGGGATTCTAAGGCCTTAGCTCGAATCAAGAAAGAACTCATAAATGAGCCACTTCCAACTGATAACCCAACTGAGGAGCTGAGTCGGCAAAAAGAAAAACTTCAAGCGCTAAAAGATCTTCAGATAAACTATAGAGCGATTAATGCCGCTTATCGAAAGTTTAAAAAGGACCCATCATCATTAGATAGCCAAGACTTATCCGATGTGGTGAAAGAAAGGATACGAAATTGGAAACCGGACTATAGTTATGAAACGGCTCCTATTCAGCCCTATCAAATGAGCAATAATAATGCGAACATCAAGCGAGTTGAGCAGCGCATTAAGGAGTTAGAAGTTAAAAGTAAGATTGCGGAATCAGGGAAAACACCAGAAGTTAAGTTTGATGGTGGTGTAGTCGTGTTAAACGCATTAGATAATCGTATTCAGATATTCTTTGATGATAAGCCGGATGCCAATACCAGGGATGAGCTTAAAAAAAGTGGATTTAAATGGGCTCCCAGTAAGAAGGCATGGCAGCGCATGGTTACCGATAATGCCATTTTTAAAACAGCCAAGCTTTCTTTTATTAAAAGTGAAGGTCCTTGGGAAGATTTATTTAAGGTAAACCAAAGCAAAAAGAAAACACTAAATCCTATTTCTGATCCAAAGAAAAAGGAATGGAAAGTAGATTTAAAAGCTTTGGCCGCTTCTATCCGAAACCTATTGAATTTAGGCGGTGGAAATGCCGTAAAAGTTAGTACCAAAACTTCAGGAGAAAACCGATCTGATCATCACATCTTTATTGAGATGCGAGACGGTTCAAGCTTTGATAAGCGCACTAGAAATATTTTGGAGAGCTGGCCACTGGATAAAGGACAGGTCAAAGGTTATGGGCTAAAGATTTACACGGGCCAGGCTATGCAGGTTCAGGAAGCTATTAAGGAGGTTTCAGCGGCTGATGATTTTAAAGAGATTATTGGCTGTCCTCCAATGAAGGACGGTAAACGGTTAATTGATGCTGAAAGCATTCGCAAATTAGAATCCTGTATAGCCAACTTACCCCAAACAAAAAAGCAACATACCAATGAGGCAGGAGAATACCAGGCCGATCGCTTAAAGCTGCATGCCAAAATAATAGGCGAGTTTAAGAAGGATGCAAAATGTACCGGTGGTAAAAAGCCAATTGCAATTCTTACGGGCGGAGCACCTGGAGCAGGTAAAAGCACCTTTTTGAAAAACTTTGCTCCTTGGCTTTTATCTGATAGTGTTTATCACATTGACGCAGATGAAGTAAGGGCAAAATTGCCTGAATATAAGGGATGGAATGCAAGTGCCACGCATGAGGAAACTAGCGATATCACTAAAAAACTGATTCGTGAAATTGGCAAGCCTTGTGAATATGACCTTATTTATGATGGCACCATGAATAAGGCCAAAAAGTATGGGCCCTTAGTAACTCAACTTAAGGATTTAGGGTACCAGGTATTTGTGATTTATCTCCAAGTTCCAAAGGAGCTAAGCAAACAAAGGGTATTAGATCGATACAAAACTTCAGGGCGTTATGTTCCGATGTCGGTAATAGATGAAATTTACGAAAATGGCCTTGAAGCGTATGATGAAGTAATTAAGAGCGCGGATGGCTTTATTCGAGTGAATGGTGAAACCCAAGAGATTGTTGAAAAGGGAGGAATGCAGCTTCCGAAAAGGCGAAAGTTAGCTAATCAACCATCTAAAAGTGAGCCTTCAAAAGCAGATCGAGATTCGATAGGTACTATTCGTAAAGAAATCAATGAATACTTGATTTTATCAGAAAACCAAGTGAGGAATTTTGCGGAAAAGATTAATCGCTTAAGAAAAGTCAATAGCCAAAAAATAGATGGATCTCAGATTAATAAAAAGGTACTGCCTCTTACGGCTGACGGCCTATTCCGATGGGCAAAAAATCCCGGGGCATACGATTTACCTGGAATAGATGCTCCAGATGAAACAAAACCAACCATCAAACCGAGAAAAATCAAAAAGTTAGAACCCGCTAATTCTTCCTCTGGAGGCTTTTGGCAACAATTATGGAATGGTAAATGAAAAGCTTAATTTTACAGAACAAAGCCGTAGCAGTAGCCATTTTAGTGGCTCTAATTATTCTAATAGCTGTTTACTACAAGGGTCGTTCCGATGGTAGTGAGCCGGGTTTCTTCACTCGACTTTTTGGCTTAGATGATAATTCCGATAATACGGGGTCCAAGGATGTTGTTCGAAAGGTATATGTTTCAGATGGGACCGGTGATAATGCATGGAATCCTCAATCTGTAACCGATCGACTTTATCAAACTATTCAGGACCATCGTTGGTATTCTCCTAATGGTACGGATATCAATAATGCATTTGCCACCTTTAACTCACTTTCCTACAATCAGAAGATTGCAGTTATAAATGACTGGGAACAGCGTATCAAAGGATTAGATGTGAGTGGATGGGGTACTGGTGATTATGGGTCTCTTTACGATACCATTAGCCAATGGCAAGGAAATTTTCAGCCTCAAGTAGAAATTGCTTGGAGCTGGATGAATAGTAATCAAATTGAATAATAGGTATGGCCGGCAAAGGTTTATTTAAAGTTTTAGTTGTTCCAGCAGGAGGTAATCCAATTAATCCGTTTAACAATCAAGTGTTTAGCAGGATTGTGGTTACTAATCAAGACCCAGGTGATTCCGCTAAAATCACTATTAATGGCCAAGAGGATGATATTTTACCCGGGGAACAAATGGATTACTGGAGCCAAAATTCAGGCTTGGCCATGGTAGTTCAAAGTATTAGTGCCGGTCTCAATGATAATTTTATTATTCGGGCATTTACCTAAGATTTTAAGGCTATGACGATATTAGAACGTATTACGAAACTTTACCGAGATAATTTTAACAGTACCACGCATGGCACGCACCGGGATGTTCTTAATGAGCTGGCCGGTATTCCAGTTAAAACCATTGAGGCCGATTACAATTTGTCCGATGACGATAGAGGTTATTGCATTCAAAGCCTTTCAGATGATCCCGTAATTGTTCGTATTCCATCGGATATATCCGAAGGGTTTTTCTGTACCCTAGAGCGTTTGGGCTCTGGATCTTTTGAATTTAGGGGTAATGGTTTTACAATTAATGGAGTAGAAGATTTAAGCATTTCCATTGAAAACCAATGGAACTCAGTATATGTTCGGGTTTATGGACCTACTCGGGCTAAAGTTGAAGGCTCATTTTTACAAAATTAATGGCGCAATTATTTAAAATACTAGCTCCAATTTTATCTACTAGTGAATCTGCCGCTAATCTTTATCGACAAGCTGTAATTGCAGCCGGTGGCCAGGTAGAAAGCATTACTTGCTATCAAGCAAGTATTAATGCTTTAGATGCGGTAGATATACAAATGCTGACGACATCTTTAGCTTATAAAAGAGCAGTTGAAACCGATGGTGGGTCTGTAGAAAGTCCATTCTGTTATAGACAAAATTTAATTGCTTTCAATTCGGTTGAAATTCAATCTTTAGCAGCATTACAAGCATATCAGGCCGCAGTAGAATTAGATGGTGGATCCTTAGAAAGTCCTTTCTGCTATAGGCAAGGGATTATTGAACTTAATAATGTGAATTTATAATGGCAACGGCATTTGACAGCGCAAATATTTTGATTGGAAAAGGTGGGGGTTTTAAGGCTGGTACCCTTTATGGAGAAAGCCCAAGCTCGGGATTAGGGACATTAGTAGATTTTGATGCTGTTCAAAATACTTCTAATGCTAGTCGCGTCAATAGTACGGGGCAAATTGAATTTGTGCCCGCTAATACGCCCCGATGGTGTTGGGCGGAATTAGGGAACTGTCCAAGCCTATTGGATGAACCTGATCGGACAAATTTTGCCACGGATAATAGCCCCTGCAAATTGGTATAATTCCACTTTAACGCCTGCTGAGCCAGGCGCATTTGAACTAAACAATAGTTTTGACTGGGGCCTATATACCCAAAACGGCACTACCAATAATTTAGGATTTGTCTATGGGGGTTTTTCACCAGGCCAAAACTGGGCAATTAGTTTGTATGTGAAAATATCAGCTAGTGGGGATTATATCGGGGTAAGAGAAACCGGGAATGGTATTGGGGTAGTGCGTATTTCTACCGAAACTGTAACTACAGCCGGAGGAGGAATTTCTTCCGTAAAGGTTTACGATACTGTAAACGATGACATTAAACGAGTAGTAATTCTAGGGACTACTTTGGGCGCAAATAATTTATTCCTACAGTTACCCAGTAGTGGGGGCAATTCTGGAGTTGATGACGGTAATACGTTGCAGTTAACGGCTTTTCAATTAGAAGCTGGCACATATGCAACTAGCGTTATTAGAACAACCGGCTTGGCGCGTACCCGAAATGCGGATGTAGTTTCATCTAGTGCAATTGGAGCCTTATTGGAGGACTTAGAAGGGAATTTTTACCTAGAAGCCACGGTCTTTGATGATACGGTAAGTAATGTAATCGAGCTTTCCCAAAGTGGAGCTGAATCTACAAACGCCATTCGCATTGATATTAATGGTACTGGAATTGAGGGGACTTGTGTTGGTTCCGGAGGTACTACTTCTATTTCTGGAGCTCCGGCCGTAGCCGGTACCTACAATAAAGTTTGTTTCAACTATGGGGCAAGTGGTATGAGCTTGCATGTAGACGGAAGCACGGAAGGCAGCGCATCAAATGGAGGTCTGCCTAGTACTTTGAATCAGTGGCGTTTTACGGATGGGACAAATCCATTTAGGGGCAGGATCCGGGTTTGCGCGTATAACCCGAATAAGCTAAATGCCACCGAATCTAACAATCTAACAACATAATTGGAATGAATATAGATGTGAAGATTTATTCTATTGCTTATCCTAATTTACAGGACCTAACAGCAGCTTTAAAAGCTAAAGGAGTACTAAATGAGGCTGGCCAATATGCTGCGCAAACGCATTCGGTTGTGATTTTAAATCATGTACCGGTACAAAGGGCGCAATATGATCAGCAGGGTAATCTAACTCAACAAGAAATCCTTTCTCCCCTTACTCATGCCGATGTTATGAGCGAAAATTTGAACCTAGATTTTGGGAATAACATTAGTGAGTTGAATGCATTGTTTCATTCGTTTTAAACCTAAGTTATGGATTGGAATAGACCCCGCACTACAAAGGAGCTTTACGATCGCTTTTTACAATTTTTCTGTATTGAAGAATTAGTAACTCCGGAATGTCATGCAAAATTTAAAAATCGAGGAAACTACTTTTTCCTCTCTCGTTTTGATCCGCGACTACTGACAGTAATTCTTTGGGCACGAGAATCCATTGACCGGCCTTTTTATGCCAATAATTGGCATACGGCTAATCCTGGGGAAACGGTATATGATGAGCGGGGATTGCGCGATAATCTTTGTGATATTGTTCAAGGAAAAACACAAGTCTATATTTCCGGCCATGTTTTGGGAATGGCTTTAGACTTCAAGGTAAAGGATATGCCGGCCCCTAAAGTTCGTCAATGGTTTATCGAAAACCAAAAGGATTGCCCCTATCCAATTCGATTGGAAAACAATTTGAATGGCGTTCCAATTTCCTGGGTTCATTTAGACGTTTGCGATGATCCTTATAATTCAAAAGTCCATTTATTTAATGTTTGAGGGCATGCAAATCGATATCGATCAAATAAAGGTTTGGGGTTTCAATTTAACTACCCTGGTAGTTAGTTTTTCAGATTTGGCCTCTTCAGTTTTAAGTATGATTGGAGCTGGATTAGCAGTAGTCTATACAGGCTATAAAATTCGGTTATTGCACCTAGAGCAGAAACAAAAAGCAATACAAGATGAGTAGTATTTGGCAGAAAATCAGCGGTATTTTCACCGGTGGGGATATGGTAAAGCAAATTGTAGATGGTGTCGATCGCTTTGTAACTACCAAAGAAGAAAAGGCGCAGTTAGAAAACATTGCTCTTCAAATTGCCCATGAGCATGAATTAGCGCTTCAGTCAGAAGCCTTCAAAGTTGAAATGGAATTTAACCAGCGAATAAAGGACCTGGAAGGTACGGCAAAAGACCTGGTGCAAGCCGGTTGGATGGGGCGTGTTGTGCTGTTTTTAAGAGGGGCACAGCGGCCTATTTGGGGCTGGGGAACCATTATCATAGACGTACTTTATTTCTTAAAGCGTCTGGATTTAACGCCTACCGGTGAGGATATGCTTTATACTATTAATATGATTGTCCTGGCTTTCCTTTTTGGCGAACGTACCATTCAAAATGTCGCCCCCCACTTTAAGGAGCTCATTCGGGCGAGAAAGCAGCCCGTAACTGAATAAGAAAAGCCCCTAATTGGGGCTTTTTGGATTTAGAATACTTTGGACAAATTCTAGCGTAGAATCTTTTTAGTTTTCTGAAAGAACATATTAGGCGTTTTGGATGGCGTCGATTAAATCAGCTTTATAAGCGCCATAAATTTGAATCACTACCGGATCTAACTTTTGACCTTCAATGCCTTTTTGCCATAGGTCTTCAATCATTTTAATAATCTCTTTTTTCGGACGTCGGTAAAATGCAGATTACAAATAATGTCTGATTTGAATTGGAGAATACTATGAATGAGAAACTCATTGGATAGATCAATATCTGCAAGAACATTATCAGTGCACTGATTAATAACTTTCTCCGTTATTAGTCTTGCCAACTGCTTGTGCTGATTGTTTTGAAGGTCCACTCCAAAGCCTAAATGCCCTAATCGACTATCTATATCCCGAGGCTTTTTTGTGCCCCGTTTTCCTTTGATACTAACCCAATTAAACTCTGGTGCTAAAAAGGGATAAAGCCAAACGGGAATAAGGCATATTTCTGGATTACTCAAATCTTTAAATCCTAGGTCAATGCGCTCTTCGCGACTAAGGTCATTCGGATCAATCGAAAAATCACCTTCAGACTCCTGAACCAAGGAAGGGATTTTAGAAATTCGTTCAAACCAATGCTCGGGCTGGCCATGGGCATAAAGTAAGGCCTCAATAGATTCGTTGAGAATAAATTCACGAATGATCTTACATTTTTCAAAAGTGCTTTGGTAACTCATATTAAGCAATAATATTTTGGGAAAATTCGATTGTAAACCAGCGAGAAAAACTGATGTACCAGCATTCGAGAGGCTTGGAATAAGCCACCCGGTTTTCTTTCTTTTTAAAGCGGTAGCTCATTCTGTAACATTCTAATTCGCTGCCAAAGAATGTCACAGTAGGGTCTAAGGGAAAAACCTCGCACTTCATGCCATATTCTTGGTTAATCGATTTTGGAGGTCCAGTACGGTTATAAGCATGGGCTCTTTGGTAAAAGGGCAGATGGGGTGTTTTGTCGCACGCATAAATAGTAGTTTAATATTCATCAAATATAGAAAATCTGCAAAAAGAAAGAAAAAAATTCGAAAGTGATTTTTTTGGGCATAAAAAAAGCCCGGGAAAATCCCGAGCTTTCAACCTAATAAATGTATCCAGGTTAATAAAAATAGGCGCCACCCCATCGAAAGGGCTGCGGCTGACGATGCTTATAGCTACCCACTGGCGCGAAATCCTTTCCGGAAGGTCCAACATTGATCACCGGCTCACACAATACGGCTGCTACCTGTAGGCTTTCCACCTGGTAGAAATCAACCGCTTCGATCTTTAGATCAATAGCCGTGAAAGATTCCGTTGCATCCACTTCGCAAAAAATGGGCGCTTCTGCATCTTCAATAACCTCTGCTAAGCTGACTACTGGCGCAAACGCTAAGCCCGCAAGCACTAAAACAAGATGTTTTTTCATGTTTGAGATTTAGATTAGACAAAACGAGCTTTAAATATATGTAGAATAATCTACACTAATCACTAGGCAAAACTTCCCAATCTTTTGCCAATGAATCAGGTACAGTTGGACACCAACTGGTGATCAAGTTGCTAGAATTAACTAAAGCAAATTGATCTTGATAATAAATTGCGTCAATTTGATTATTGGAGAAATCAAATCGTTTTTGAAACTCCTTTTTTACCGATTCGGGCAAAGATTGCATTTTAGGTACTATTTCTTTCTTGATTATAGAAGGAACTTGTCTAAATACAAACTTTCCGCTATCCGCCCAGGATTTGCGTCGGGCCATTTTACCCTGTTCTAATGCATTGATTGCATCGCCAAAACTTAAAGTCATAATTCAATATTTATATTACTTGTCGAAATATAGAAAAATCTACACTTTAAAAAGTTTCTTATTGAATCGCTTCAAAGTTGTCTTTGAAATATTGCTCGGCCACTAGCCATTGATCTTTATAGTTTTTCGGGTTTCGAGCAATCATATCTCCCAGCTTAGGAGATCCATGATTGATATCTTCTGGAGAAATTGAAACCTGAATGCCACCAGGAAGAACTAAAGCATGTTTAAGCTTGAATAGGTCAATATGCTCTTGGGTAACTTCGCGTAATTCAGCGATTTGTTACGACGGTATTTTTTAAACTCTGACATTGGTACTAATTAAAATGAACAAATAGATTTTAAGATTGAGCTTCTTGGTATTTGGCTCTTTTACTCCGGTTGGTTTCACTTTCATAAAGCCACCAAAGCGCTTCCCTTAATTTTTGTTCTGCAATGAAATTTGAACTACACTGAAAATGAACTTGAAGATTCAAATATCTTAGACGGCTGAGTAAAGCTTTTAGCACTTCTTCCTCAGTAGTGCCATTTTGGATCGTCTTTAAAGGCCCATTAGAGTTAGGTAGTTCATCTCCAGGGCAGGATTGTTCGACAAAAACTAGACACTGATTGGATTTACCTTCATAGTTTTCGAGGTTGTATTCATGTCCCATCGTTCTTCAGTCATAATGTAAATTTTGTGGTTGCATCAAATGTAGAAAAATCTACCTCATTGATATTTAATTCTACTCAAAGGCTTCAATTTCCGGGTTGGCCCCTTTCCCCGGGCGGCATATTGATCGGTTTGGCTTACATCATAATGGCGGGCTTGGTCGCGTACTAAAATGGAAGGAATACCCGCCCGTAGCATATCAGTAATGCCCGTATCCTTCAGGGAATAAAATTGATAAGCCTTTAAAAAGCCGAGTTCCTGACGAAGTTTGGTCCATTGATCACTAATTTTTTTGGGGCTTAAAGCCTTGGGGCTTGGCCTAAAATCGGGACCGGTAAAAAAGTGCTGATCGGACGCATTTTTTAGATAGATACGCAAAACCGTTGCCACGGTTTTAGGGATGGTAATCGTATCATCTTTGCGGTTCTTAGAATACTTGGCCGGAATAAGCACCGTGCAACGCTCCAGGTCAAAGTGATGCACGCGAAGCTTAGTAATTTCTGTACGTCGGATAAAAAGATAATATTCTACTAAACAAAGCACATAGTAACCGTAATTGGTCTTTTCTAGGTGCTTGAAAATTCGAAGCCGTTCTGAAGGGGGAATGATTTTTCGTTTTTTCTCACCTCTGGGATTTTCCGCAGGCCCAAGGCTGGATTTACATAGAGGTAGCCGGCCTGAATCATCCATTCGCAAAAATTGTGAAGAAAGCCTAGGTAATTATTGCGGGTCCGCGCTGATCGTCCTAAATCATGGTAGACAAAGTCTAAAAATGTGATAATGGCTTCTCGCTGAAAGCCCACACAATTGGTATGCTCCCAATGGGAATATGCTTTTCAATCATCGATAGATACGACCGGTATGAGCGCAAAGTATCAGCTCTTACGGTGCCCTCTTCAAATCGTTTTTCCTTTTCGCGTAAAAACTCGCGGGCCGCATCCGGTAATAAACTCTGCGATCGTGAAGCTAATTCCTCTGCCAGAGGATTCCAGCCCCGGGCCAATCGCTCATTTAACTGCCGGCACATTTCCTTTCCCTGGCGCCGGCGCTCACTAATCTTTTCAATGCGATTCCATTTAATGCGTCGCCTGGAGAGTTTCCCCGTGCGCGGATCTATCACATAAAAAGCAATATACCAGGTGGCCCCTTCGTGGAGCTTGGCAGGATAGTAAGGTAAAACGGTAGACATGGCAAATGCGGGTTTTAGCTGTGCTCAGGCCACGTAAAACGTGATCTGTTGTCAAATTATTGACCCGTATTTGTCCCGGTTGGGTTTTTTAGAAGGCAAAAGCCCTGATATACAGGGCTTTTATTGATGGTAGTAGCGGGGGCCAGATTTGAAAATCAAGGAAAATCGCTCTGAATCCTGCATTATACCGTTGTTATATTGCTTCTAATTGTCCCGTATCTGTCCCGGGACAAATCGCGTCAACTGTAGATATATCAATGCTTTTGGCGCAATTCGTGATTTTCTTCTAACACTTTCACGTACTTATCCTTTAATTCTTGCACTTCAGGAAGTGGCAAAGCTTCAGGATGAATGTCTGTTTTGTCAATAAATAGGCGCGGATCAACCTTCAAGATTTTAGAAATTTCCTCTAAAGTTTGAACAGTTAAAGTTTCTCTCTCTATGGATTGCCATAAACCAGTACGGCTAACATTTAATTTTTTGGCAATTTGATTCAGGTTAAATCCTTGTGATTCAATCTGATGCTTTAGGAGTTTGTAGTTCATTAGTGAATATTATGCGAAAAGAATAATAAAATATTTGCTTAGTGTAGAAAATTCTACTAATATTGTTGCTCAATATTTATTGTTTTAATAATAATATCTATAAATGAGCAAAAATACAATAATTGAGAAAGCGCACTTAGAAGTGCGAAAAGGCATGGCCTTAAGATATTCGGCAGGAATGGAAATTCCTGATATCTACTCATGGGCCGCGAGTGAAACCGACCAATCGATAAAGTATCTTAAAATACGGCATCGTTTAGGAGAAATTCGAGAGCTATTGAGGGAAATGAAGGCAAAGGAATTGGCTGAATTTTCCAAAATGCCTGCTTCAATATGAAAGTGGCAATATTGACAGCCGTTTGGCAGCGTCCATTGATTTGGGCAATTTGGCTGCAGCACCACTTTCCAATTTTTTCGGCATTAGATCATGATTTTACAATTTACGTAGCCGGAAATGAGATTGAGCATAAACAGCACCTTGAAAAGTTTTCCAAAGCTTATGGTATATCCGTGGTTTGGGTGGAAGTTGAAAACCACCCTGTAAGTCGAAAATTTAATAAGGCTGCAAAACGAGCCTTTTCTAAAGGTTATGATCAGTACTGCATTATTGGCAGTGATGATTTAATGACTAAAGGGTATATCGAAACTGCATTGTTAAATGCTCCTATTTGTGGAACCAGGGAAGCTCCTGTAGTTAAAATAAATACAGACTGTAGCACTTATTCCACTGTTCGAGAGATCGTTCATCAAAATACGCCTATCAGTTATTTTGGACCTGGTAAACTTCCTCTATTAGGATCTGCTCGCTTCTTAAGTCAAGTTGTAATGCAAGGCTTAAAGGGAAGCTTATACGATCGCATTATGAATTCTGGATTAGATGCGGCATTAGACCGTAGATTATTTGCTCTACACAGAGAGATATCACTAATCCCCATGAGTTTCGAAGATGATACCGTGGTTTTTGTTCTAAAACACGGTGAGAATATAAATAATTGGGTTTGGTTTCAACACTTAGAGAAATTAAGTGTACCAGATCAGAATATTCGCAAGTTAGAACTTTTGATTCGATCAGCCAAAGCTTTTTATGTAGAACCAAAAATAGTAAAGCAAGATGCATAAAAAGGAAAATACTCTATTCAATATAGTGGTGCATGAAAATTGGCTTTATGATGCTGTACCAGTTCTTTCGGTTTGTATGCCGATTCGCAAAATGCATCACACCTATCATATTGCTTTAAAAGCCCTCTGTAACCAAGATTCGGACGTGCCTTGGGAATTACTGATTTTTGCTGATCATGATTCAATTACTGAAATAGCGTTACTTCATATTTTAAGTTTTTACGAGAAGCTGGCTGCTGCCGACTAGTTATAGTAAAAGACAAGCGTTTAGATTATTCTTGCCATCTTTCCTATAAGTGGACTTTCCTTTTTCATATTGCCTCGCCTACTTCTTTGGTTTTTGTTCTGCAAGCAGCGGATTGTTATAGTGATGCCGATCGTTTAAGTAAGCATTTTAGGTATAGACTTGCACTATGGCAACATTATTCATCCGGTCACTTTTATGACTTAGGGACAAAGCAATTAAGCCAATTTCGATTACCATATAAAGCTAAAACCGGATTGGACATGGCTATTCGAGCCCGGGAAGCGCGTAAAATTTCATTAGTCGATGAAACTAACAATGTTAGTAAATCGGTAGATGGTTGGTTATTCAATCAGGTTAAAGCAAATTTTATGCAAACCAAGGATTTAGGACCAAAGCAGCAGGGTTTTGATTTGCATGGTACAAATCTAATTAGCAAAGAAAGGGGGCAATGATCAATAGCTTCTCACCTCCGTTTTTCCCTCCTTTAGATGATTTTGCTTTACCAGAAGATTGTATGGATCTATTAGCCCAGGCTGAAAAAGATTCGAAAACTGCTTAATTCTTAAGCATTCAAGCACTTTTTAATAGACAGTGCATCATCCTAAAGTCTGCATTATCATGCAGGTTTCAGTACAACAATTATGTAATTAGGTAATACAACACGAAATAATCGGATGTATATAGATCAGCAGGAAATCTTTGCTAAAACTAATGGTGGCCTTCAAATCATCTTAGATTACTATAAAAATGCACAAGATGCACTCGATAAGAAAGGTCAAAAATTTAAAATCAGGGATTCCGAAAAAACCGCTTCAGCTTCTTTAAAGCAAACAAGTGATGGTAACTGGATTGTTACCGATTTTGGTGGTGATGGTGAACACCGCAACGGTATTCAAGTCTGCATGCTCGAAGAGGGTATTGAAGAATACCGCACCGCTCTACTATTTCTAGCACGCAAATATGGTGTAAAGGGTGAAGATGGTAAATCATTAGGTTTTGATCGCGGATATGAGAAATTACCGATAGAGGATGGCATGGAGGAAAACCAATACCTCTATAAGATCAAGGATTTTACTGATAATGAGCTTTTGGTATTAGGGCCTGGCGTTACGAGAGAATTATGTCGAAATCACCATTTATATAGTTTAGAAAGCTACACTTATGTTTCAAAGGATAAGAAAACCGGTGAATTAGTTCAGCATATTTGGAAAAGCACCGATCATTATCCTGTATTTCAATTCAATTTTGAGAGTGGCCAAAATGAATGGAATAAAAGACTGGAGCCCAAGGCGCTAAAGAAATCCGAGCGCTTCCGGTATAATGGGCAACGTCCTAACGGCTACATAATGGGCTTACATTTAGCTCAACAGCGATTTGATAAGCTAAATGCTGATGTTTCAGAAGTAGAGTATGATTCTATGGATGAAATGGAAAAAGCGGAAAGCCGGCAAGATAAAAAGCTGCCGGAAATTATTATTTGTGGGGGAGATCGTGATGCATTAGCGACGGAAGCGGCTACCGGGTGTACTGTGGTTTGGTTTAATTCGGAAACTGCCAAAATCACTTTTAAAGACATGAAAAAGCTTCAGCAATTGGCTTACAAAGTCTATTACCTGGGAGATATTGATTCAACTGGTTTAAAGGTGCAACATTCGCTTGGAATGCAACATTTGGACTTGCATTTAATACGGTTGCCTATGGACCTACTTAAGAAAAAGGACCACCGTGGTAATCCTTGCAAAGATGTGCGTGAATATCTGAACTATTATAAAGCGTATGATCTTAAAAAGTTAATTGAGGTAGCAGTGCCATATCGTATGTGGGATGTGCGCTTGGTAAAGCATCCTACAATTGAAAAAATGTGGATTCGAAAATATGAAGTCAACAATCTACAACTTTATAATTTCCTCGAAGGAAATGGATTCTATCGATTTAAACTACCTAATGTAAAAACAGGGTATATCTATATCCGTGTACAAAATGGAGTAGTAGAGGAAATTGATCATGTGGAAATTAAAGCTTTCATCAATCAATTTCTTGAAGGCAATAAAGCCGAGCCGGCATTAAGAAATGCATTCTATCGATCGCGTCAACATTTAGGAGAGCAATCACTATCTAATCTTCGCTTAAAAAACATTGATTTTAAGGATTATACGGAGAAAAGCCAATTAATGTTTTTCAAAAACCGTGTATGGAGAATTACCAAGGATGAAATTGAGGATTACCGGCCAGGCGAAATAGAATGTAATGTTTGGGCCGATGAAGTGATTGATCATAAAGTGAAAGTTCTTCCTGACCCTTTTACCATTACTAGAAATGAGCAGGGTGAATATGATATTAAAATTGAAAATAAAGAATGCCTTTTCCTGCGTTACTTATGGAATACTAGCCGTGTGCATTGGCAAGAAGAGCAATCTTTAAAGCGTAAAGGAGAAAAATTAGCTCCGGAAAAGCGCCAAGAGGAAAAGCTACACTTAATTAATAAAATTTACACTTTAGGATATCTGTTGCACCGATATAAGGATCCTTCCAAGCCGTGGGCCGTTTTTGCTATGGATAATAAAATTAGTGAAGATGGTGAATCTCATGGAGGTTCCGGAAAGTCCATTGCATATAAGGCCGTGCGGTATTTTATGAAGTCTGTTACTCTCGAGGGACGAAACCCGAAGCTAACTGAAAATCCACACGTTTATGAGAATGTTACTAGCCATACCAACTATATTCTAGTCGATGATGCGAATAAGTATCTGAAGTTTGACTTTTTCTATTCACAGCTTACCGGGGAAATGACGGTTAATCCGAAGCATGGTAAACAGTATGAAATACCGTTTGAGGATGTCCCTAAATTGGCCATTACCTCAAACTATGCCTTAAGGGACGATTCTCCTTCTACCTATCGCAGATTACTTTTTTCAGTGTTTTCGGATTATTATCACGAGGATAAATCAGGTGAATATGGTAGATCCTGGAGCCCTAAAGATGAATTTGGTAAAAACCTGTTTAAGGACTTCACTGAAGATGAGTGGAATCACTTTATCAATACCATGGCCAGATGCCTACAGGTCTTTTTAAAGTACCCAAAAATTGATCCACCTATGGAGAACGTTACCAAGCGCTCTCAACTAACTCAAATGACCCAAGATTTTAAAGACTGGGCAGATGTCTATTTTGCTCCGGATTCATACGCTGATCAATGGATAATCAAGAAAGAAGCATACGATAATTTCAAGGAACATTTTCCAGGGGCAGTTCGCACAAAGTTCAATAAAATCAACCAGTTCACTAAAGCTCTATGGATTTATGCAGAATATCGAGGATGGGAATTAAATCCTGTTGCACTTGGCAGGGATGATAAAAAACGCCTGATTCGAACAGTAGGTGCACCTGCAAAAAGCACAGAGCATATTTACATGCAAGCTAAAAAAGAACTGTTCGATTTGCATGGTAAATCCCTTGATTCAAACCCTCAAGATATATCAGATGATGATGTGCCATTCTAAAGAAACTACAAATCCACCGGTTGTAAAGCATGTGCATACCCTAGTACAGTGTAAAAGCATTAAAGATTTTGTGGATTTTAAGAAATCCGCTAAAATTTTGAATATGCCCTACTGGATTCGGACCAAAGAAGGGGTGATGTGGTTTGAGTTTGTGCGTGCGGAAACTTCAAAAGAGGACCTTCTGGCAATGATTAAGCAGGGCATTATTTACATTTTAGAAAGGCATCGTAAAGGTTATGAATAGGAGGTTAACAGTTGGGGGCCTCTTCTCCGGAGACGGTGGTTTTGAACTTGCTGCTCAGTGGGCAGGTCTTACTCCAGTTTGGAGCAACGACTTTAACAAGCATTGTTGCGCCAAACTCAGACGAAACTTTGGGCACAGGATAATTGAAAAGGATATAAACGAAATCGACCCTAATGAACTCGAATCAGTCGACATTATTTGCGGAGGAGACCCCTGCCAGCCAAGCTCATTGGCAGGCTTGGGAAAAGGCACGGAAGATCACCGCTACAACTGGCCAGCGAAATTTAGAATTGTACGGGCCTTACACCCATCTTTCGTCCTTAACGAAAACGTTGTTGGAACGATTACCAACGGCATCCTTGACCGGAAGATTGATGATTTGGAAAGTGAAGGCTACACCTGCCAAGCGTACACTATACCAGCTGAAGCCGTTGGAGCGCTCCATCGTCGGGACAGAGTTTGGCTTGTCGCTTATGACCCCAACCGAAAGCTGTCAGAGGCCCGACAATCCGGCGAAAAGAACAAGCATAGCCCATCAAAAGAAGTTCGCCAACCTATCGAGCCAGTTGATCTTTGGCCTTTTGATACCTACCCCGACAGTCAACGACTCCACCAACAGCACAATGCCACCCAGTCAAAAGTATTGTCGGAAGGGGTATCAAGGTACTTTGGTTTCGGCCCTTCTGCACATGGGAATATCTCCAGGGACATTATTGAATCCGGAATTATTCGAATGCTTAATGGGCTACCCGAAGGGATGGACTATGCCGATAGAAACAACCGAATAGCCGAAATGGGAAATGCAATTGTTCCTCAGTTGGCCTACGAGTTTTTCTTATGGATGAAATCAATATTGAAGTGAAAATGAATTTTACACCATATTCAGAAGTATTCTTACTCGACTTAGCTGAATTAGTAAACGAAGAAAAGCGCCAAAATGGAGAGTTTTTCATTTGGAAATTTCCTTATCAATAACCAAAAGCTTTACTATGGAAAATCAGCAAACCCAAGAGAAACTAATCATTAATGATAAGGAGGTTTTTAAATCACTTTACCACCGCTATCCCGATATAGATGATCGTTGTGAGATATTGGAAATGTCAGAATATCGTCACCAAGAAAAAACATTCGAAGTGCCTATGTTCTCTCCACTTGTTTCGATCGAAAAGCTAAAGAAGCGGTTGGCCTCTGTAAAATGGGCTGATAATAGATACTTTATAATGGTTGATTGTAGTGTGGATGTTCCATTTGGCGCAAAGGTATTCTGTGAAACAAAAAAATATAGGTTAATCGGGGATCAACTCACCTACATCGGATCGAGAACCTTTGATAAAATAGATCAAGCCATTGAAATTGATTTAAAGTTTAAGTGTGTCAAAGTTTTAGCTCAAGAGCTTCAAGTTTTCTATCCAGCTCAGCACATTCCTAATACGTTGCCAGAATATTGGTTTCAGAAAACCTATATGATTCGTCATTTCGATGTTAACATGCTTAAAAATGAAGGCTTTAAACACTAATAATTAAAAGGATATGACTTTAGCATTCTCCCAACAAATCAATGGTGAACCAACGCATTTTGTAGAAAAGATATGGGCTTCACTTCCAAAGCTAGAGGTGTATTCTGATGATTGGATACAATACTCGAAATTTGACGCCTTAAGAACATATCCGCCTAAAAACCACACAATAAGAGAGGATAAGTCGGATAGATGGCACGCTGGTAGAGATATTCATTTTGTGATTAACAATCGGACACCCGAAAGAAAACAATTTGCGCCTGTAGTAAAATGCCGTTCTGTTCAGAAAATAGTAATTAAGCATTTAAAGATTCTTCAAAGAGGCGGAAACAAGTTAGAAAAGGCTACCGTATGGATTGATGGCGGATCATCAGAATGTTTTTGGATAAATGGGGAGATTAAAAATTGTGCATTTACTATCGAAAATCTAGCACGAAATGACGGTTTCGAAACTGTTGAGGCATTCTTCAACTATTTCAATAAAGACTTCAAAGGCAAAATCATTCATTGGACGCCTTTAATGTACTAGCTATGAATTTGTTTACAGACAAAGAGTGCGATTATTGCACTCAATCTCTCATAAGTGCTAAGAACCCTCTTTTTTTTGATGGATTTCGAGATACCAGGACCGGCCAATTAGTTTGCTGGCATTGTAGGGAAGTCCATTATCAACAAATTCGAAAGGAGCTAAATGGAGGCATAATTTATAGTGAGATGCCAGAGTATCTATAAATTACAGTTGCTCGCCTCTGATCGCCCCTATTTCAGGGGCTTTTTTATTGCTCGCCTTTTTTGGTCGTTCTGATGCGCCTATTCCAATTCTGACCCGGTTCCAAAGACCCTTTTTCCCCTTTTCCCCTTTATATATATTTATTTAAAAATTATTGTAATAATGTAACTTAAAAAGTTAAAACACTATTATACAACTACTTAAGGCGTTACCTTTTTATTACACTTTTAGTTTTCAATTACACTTTTTCTGTAATCGTAAAATTACATGCATCGATCAAATACACTTTTCTACCAGGTAGAAGCATCTAAATACAAAGTTCTGGTAATAATCTAATTGATTGTATTTCAATTGATTTCATGTTGTATGGCTAATTGAATACAGAATCACACTTTTTTCGTGCTTTAGATTAGATGATCTAAAGTGTAGAAATAACAACCGGAAAAAAATCAATTTCTAGCCTAATGATTGAAAATTCAACATCAATGCATTACTTTGCATGAGTAAAGTGTATGAGCGTGCAAAAGAAAATAACCTACAAAGTGGATTTGTTAAGGGTTTCATCAGCCTTAACTCTGAATGGAGAAAAGCAATTAGAAGCCGTGCCCTTAATTGAAGAATTAAAGGCGGTTAACTATTACTTACCAAATGATACTATTTCATTAGGTAAAACCAACTTGTACCTGGTAAAAGGTCGTTTACCCCACCCAAAAAAGGAAGATCATTTTGCAATTACCGTTGTTGAAACTAATGTAAAGGACCCTTTTCAAGAAAATGGACAGTAAAACCATTTTTCGGATCGATGATCTTAATCGGAGTAATTTACATCCGGTCATTTTAGATTTTTTGATGTGCAATCCACAATCAGAATTTAGCCTAGAACAAATTCACGATTATGTAATTGGTCATTTCAAGATTGATTTGCATTCATCTTCCCCTCGACAACGGACCAATTTTGGCTTTAGGCTTCGCTCAACTTTGGACCACCTTAATTCAATCAAAATTTTACAAAAAAGTAAAGTAGTCGCGGCATTATCTGGAGGCTTCCGAGTTAAATATCGATATAACAAATTGAAAGCATGAATGCAATTCAGCGCATGGCAATAAAATCACTATTACCGTTGCTTGGTGATGGTATGACAGTGGCATTTGATGCCTTTGAATCAGTTGATTTAAAAGAAGGCGAAGATCGGGTAATGATGTGGTTTTGGCCAGAGAATAAAACCCGTAAAATTTTGGTTATGCCGGTAACTGTAAATGCAAAGGGTGAATACCTACGCAACCTTTGGGATGAACCCAAAACAGTGGAAAATGCATTAAGCGAACTTTTAAAAGATGCTGATTTATGAGTGAAGAACTGGTAGATAAAACATTAAGTATTGAGGCACTTAATCAGTTAAATTCAAAGGAAGAAATTTTACCTGAGTTTGATCCTACAAATCCCGTTAGTTGGTTTAGTGCTTTGGATGATGAAGATGCAGAGAAAGCCGAACAGGCTTTGGGAACCATGCTTACTAATCGATTCCAAGAAGGCCAACAATCGATTTTTGAAGGCTACTTGTGCTTAAAGGCCACCCCAGAAGTTATTGAATTAGTGGAGCGATTAATTCAAGAGCGTATTGATAGTCCAGATTACCCGGAAAGCGATCGTATTCAATGCCTGGTAACTATGATTAATGCCATTCGCCAGTAATGACTACAGAGTATCGCGAACTTACTATAGAGGATGTAACCTCGGCCTTTTCAGATAAAGGACGTCGAACGGGTGCTAAGCTCCAATCACAGCAAAATGAAACTGCTGAGACAAAGACTGAGGGCTCAGAGGCTAAACCTTCGGATTTCAGCAACTTTCTTCATGCTGAGGGAAAGCCCATTGATGAGAATGAGGGTATAAATACTAGTGATAAATCAGATCCAAAAGATGGGCCTGATGCTAAATCGCGTAGAAGTGCTCGATTAGTAACTAGCCTAATAAACTTATTTGTAAGTCTTTCCTGTCAAGCTTATTCCGGTATGCCAAATCGGGATATGTTCAAATTTGATCCGGAAGAAAAGACAGAAGTAGAAGATGCGTTTGCAGAATATTTTGAAACTATTGATGGTGATATCAGTCCCGGGTGGATGGTAATTATTGTATTAGCAATGATCTTACTGCCAAAGGCTTACGAAGCCCACAAATACAGACAAATAAATCGTAAAAGTGCCGCTAATAGAAAGCAAAGGGAGAAAGAAGAAACTGATATTGAGGAGGCCCATGTATTAGAAGAAGTCGATGAGCATACTATTGTAGACTTAGAGGAGAAAATGCATGAATGGAACCGAGAGGCCAATGAAAAAGGAGCACCAATTTTATTCAGAGTAGATCCAGTTCCAACCGGACTATGTAAATACCATTGGTATTTTGAAGATCGCCAAATTTCGGCTACAAGGGGAGACTATGCCGATCAAAACGCGGCTCTCAGTTGGGCGCGTCAAATGAGTATTTACAGTAAAAAGGGGATGAACAAAGATTGGATTACTAATTTATAGCTGCGCGGGCTTTTTCGCGAACGTTCTTTGTCCGTATTATTTCGGCTTTCGGCCCGGGAATGAAGGCCCCGGGCCTTTTTTAACTAAACACTAAAACAATGCATTACGTCCTTACATGGTTAGATTCTCATCCATCTATTTGGATTGTTGTTGCCATCATTGGTTTTATGCTTTGGTGTTATTTTAATTCAAATGGTCCAGGCAATGGGTATAGGATTCAGCATAGATGATGAAGAGGCTAAAATAGCCTTGTTTGCCGGCGTTCGGAAAACTGGTAAATCCACCAAGCAAAAAGAGCTCACAATGGCATGGCTAAAATCTGGTGGACGTGCTGTAGTAATTCCTTCCTCTAAATACGAGCGAACTTTTCGATCGGTACCAAGAATTAAGCCGGAAAATATTCCCAGTCTTCCTCCAGGAAAACTTGCAGCCATTGACTGTACGGATCAGCATGAATTTGGAGAGGTATTAAAATACTGTGATGACATTCTAATAGTATGCGATGACATTAAAGGCTATTTACCTAGCAATGGACTAACTAAAGAAGTGCGTAATGCCTTTATAAGTTCGCGCCATCGAAATGTAAATATGACCATTGCAATGCATGGGCTTACGCATGCGCCTCCAGAGTTCTATGATTTCGTAAACCTTATTTTCTTGTTTCGAACAAAAGACAATTTGAATCGTCATCGAGATAAGTTTCAAGACCTGGAGAAAATGATTGAAGTACAACGGCAGGTAAATGAAATTGCGCATCAAGAAAAAAATAAGTACTATTTTAAGATCATTGAATATGCTGAGTAACAGAGCTAGGGGGCAACAAAAAGCACTGTCAGCGTCGTTAATAGTAAATTTAAACCATAATCTATGAGTACAGAAGACCTCGACCCACTAGCTAAACTATCTCCTCAGGTTGCAATGCAAAGTGTAGAAAAAGCGATGATCTGCTTAGTTGAATCCCCTACCTTCGTAGGCATGAATGCCGCTGAACGCTTCGATGTGATGGATGGATTAGTATTATTGAAAAATCACTACTTATCCATCATTGAAAAGCCTTAGATAGCTTAAACTTTAGAAAAAAGCGGTTGATTTTTGATCAGCCGCTTTTTTTGTTAATTGGTAGGAATAAAATTTCTTGATTATGTTGAAGTTAAAAGTTTTGCCTATTGCTATCGTCTTCATGGCATTTTTAAATAGCTGTTCTCAAAGAATCGCTGATCTTACTACGGTGTCTACTCGCGATTTAGATGATCGTAAAACCCATGTGCTTTTAGAAAGGTACGTGAAGGGAACAGATAGCAGCATTGATAATATACTGTTTATTGGTCCTTGGAGCTCCCCTGATATTGAAGATGCTATTGATGATGCAGTTCGAGAGGTACCAGGCGGTGAGTATATGAAGAACGTCGTTATTAGAGAACGTCGATGGGGTTTTTTGTTAATGTCTTTTCGCACATTTACTGTAGAAGGTGATGTATATGGCATTGCTCCGTCCGAAAAATCAAATTGATAAAGTGCCCACTTTAGCTAAAACCTTGTTAATCTGTATAAATAGCCTAATTATTTCTATCAATTTAACTGATTCATTTACGAGGAAATAATTCTGAATGACTTTCGAGAAAAGTTTAATGCAAACGAAGCATTCAGATTATGAAAATTCAAAAACCTAGTAAGGCTCTTGCGGTGGAAGTAATGCCATCTGCTCAATATGAGCAAGCTTACAAACAAGCTAGTATTGGTCGCCAGGTAAATAACCGGCCCATTAGTAATATTGGTGCAGTAGCGCAAGGTGGTGGCCTTGGTTTTGGTTCCGATATTATGCCGGAAACCATTACGGCCAATTATGCTAATGAGACTGCAACCCCGGTTACAGTTATGTTATTTGATCCACTGGGCATTAATGCCGGTATTTTGGGAGGCACTTATGTAGATCCAACTTCTTGGAGTGGCGGACTGTCTAATGCCTTAATTAAGGAGTTTTTCAAACATCGGCCTTCTAGTTTCAAAGGTTTCAACTATCGCGTTACCACCGGTAGTGCCGCACAATTTGATCAGGCCGTGAAATGGCATAAGGGTCAAATTGATGGTTCTTCCGTTACTAGACCTTTAAACATTGGCCAGTATCAGCGTAATACTCAGCAAAACACGCTGATTCAAACTATCGATACGCAGTTTTATATCGATCAGTTCTCAGCCATGACTTTTGTTGTAGGTGCAAACACTACCATTGCAGTTGACTTTGTCTTTGGCGAAGTGCTGAACTCAGTAGTGGGCGGCTAATATTTCTCATCCGGACCTTGAGCAATGCTTAAGGGTCCGGCCTTTTGTTTTACGAGAAAATTAGACCTATGCAACTTACACCACAAGAATTATCCATACGCTTGGCTGAAGAGCCATTGCTATTTGCAAAAGTAGCCACTGACAATAATCCTGAAGATATCAGTCAAAAACTGATGGATGAGGGGATTATTAATGGTCCAGCACGAAACCCTGAATTGCTCGACTTAATTCTGCAAGTAGCACCTCAAATGAATCCCTCTCAATTGATATTCATTTTTGACGTTCCTTTTAGTTATAATCCAGATAATGAGGCTAGTGATGCGGGTTTTTTGGAGACATTTAGTGTGGTTGCTGATCGGAAAGGCTTAACTCCGGATAAAGCTACTTGGTCCACGCTTTACCCGACTTCAGCCGCAAGTTTGGGAGAGGCGCAAAGTGATTTTGTAGAAGGCCTAGAATATCCTCCGATCACCAGCACCCAAAACTTACCACTCAGTCGCTGTCAGGTATGTGCAATCCGAAGAGTTAAAACCCTGCTATTGGTAGGCATAGCTCTTTTATTAGTAATCATCCTTATCAAGAAGTGGTAAAATGAACTTAGATCCTAATTCAACAGAAGTTCCCGGATCCAATCCTACTGAAGTGGTTGATCAAACCGCTACCGGAAAGCAGAGTAGCTTTAACTGGAACGCATTTTTTAATACTATGGGAACAACAGCAACGGGTTTATTTGGAAATGGTGGAAATGCTGCCAATCGTAATCCAAGTGGGCCTCCATTTGTTTTTGAATCCAAGAGTAATTCAACTCTATGGATTGTGCTCATTGTGCTGGTTTTAGCCGCAGTATTAGCTTTTTACCTAATTAAAAAGCGATAGAGGTGGATCCAGCTTCAGCACAAATGATTGGCCAAGGCCTGGGCTCAGCTACTGAGCAACTTAACAATACTAATGCGCACGCCTATGTGGTACCCAATAGCTATTCCCAAATTCCATTCTATTTGACGGTAGTAGTGGTTTTTGCGGTAATAGCTGTTGTGGGTTTCGCGCTTTTTAGAAAAAAGTAAAATGGCGAATTGGTTATCATTTGGGGCAGGATGTCATACGGTTTGGGGCTCAGTAACCCGAGGTGCCGAGTGTGCAGAGGAAAACCGTAGGGATGAAATTTACGGCGAATTTAAAGCCTATGATCAGCAATTATTTGACCGAAGTATAAAGGAACGCGAGTTTCTTTTTGGGCAATATCAAGAGATTTTAACAATGCTTGTGCTTTTTGTTTTAGGTGCAGCATTTCTAATCTATTATTTACGAGACTAATGGACCAAAAGGCATCACGTTTATTATACCTGGTAATTGCTTTGGCCTTAGCAGCTTTTGGTTATTACTTCTTTTTTCTACCGGCTCGAAAAAGAGCTGCAGAATTAAAAATTGTGGAAGCGCAGGCTGAAGGAATGTCTGCGGATGCTGCTACTCAGTTAGCAAATCTGGAGGTGATGCAAGAGCAGGCAAAATTAGCTAGGAAGGCGAATCAAACTGAAAAAGCCCGCAGAAATGCATTGGTTTGGTTTGAAACGGAATATAATCCTCGTTTGCGCAATTGGCTTCGAGCATGGTTATGGACAAAGCCAACCGGCAAAGATTATTATCGCATTCATGATCAATCCTACATGAATTGGCTAAACAAAAATTTAGCAGAGGCTGGAGTAAAACGCGTCAAAGATGGATCATTAGGAGCCCTCCCATTAGGATGGACTTTAACCACGAATGGACAAAAACCGGGAAAAGAAATTTTAGTGGTGCCAACGCCCACTGGCAATATTTCTGTGGTAAATCCTCAAACGAATTACCCTCAAATTCAATTAGGGGTAACACCAAAATAATAAACTAAAAATCAGTACCATGAAATTATCTGGTAAGACTTTCATTTTCATCGCAGGTGCCATTATTGTTGGTGGTGTTTTAGCTGCTCTAAGTAGCCGATACTTAGAAACTAAAATCACTGAACGCAAATTGGAAAAAGCTGCCGCAGAAGGTGAATAACCAAGGATTTAAAAATATCCTTTTGACGGTCCTTATTGCTGTAGTGGTAGGGATTAGTGTAGAATACGCAAAACGTAAAATTTGGAAAGATGAATCGTAAAACTTGGATTATTATTGGAGTAGTATTGGTAGTGGCCGGTGCTGGTCTTTGGTATTACAATTCAAAGAAATTGAGTGTATCAGTTTCTGAGAAAGAACCCGTGTAGCTGTATGAAAGGGACAGGATTAATTATTGTTACCCTTGTTGTATTAGCGTTAACAGCATGGGCTATTGATCGATATCTTAAAGGGCAGAAAATTTTACCCAAGGTAGCGACCAATAGCTATAAAACGGGAATTTTCGCTATTTCTCCCGGTACTCAAGGAAATATTACAGGGCCTAATTCGGCTCGCAATGCGCTAGGGTTATGAAATCCTTCAAGGTTTGGGGCCTGGTAATTTTGGCTAGTGTAATTATTGGATTAGCTGTTTTTAGTCTTTTTAAACGAGGTAAAAGCACAAATACATCTAATGGGGGTTCCTCTAATGCCAATGTGCCTCCTGTACCCTGCGATTGGCCGATTAGATACGGAAATAGTGAGCCTTGCAATTTGGTTGAAAATCTTCAGATTGCTATTAATCGCTTTCCTATTGCAGCACCCCCATTAGAAGAGGATGGGCTATGGGGGCCTCTAACTGCTGAAGCTTTGAAAGCCCTTGGAAAGTCGGATATAGCTTATGGGCCTATTAGCCAAAGGCAGTTCGCTTCGGAATTTAGTTTTTAAAAATGGATTTTTTAACACAAGGTGGACCTATCAAGCTAAAACATGAAGTAGATGTAAAATCATCCCTTTATTTAGCTGCTGGCATTTTTCTGGCAATTACGTTAGGAGTGATGCTAGGTACTGCTTTAGTAAAGCGGTAAAACGTGAAGCAATCTAAGGTATTGCAATATTCAGCAATTGGAGCCGGAGCGGTAGCGCTTGGGCTTTTTCTGTTCTACTACTTACGCAAAAACTTTCCATTACCGGGGTCTTTACTTTTTGCCTCCAGAGATATTAAAAACTACATCAAGCAGGAAGAAAAATTGCGGTTAAATGCATACCGCGACCCTGGAGGCGTTTGGACTATTGGCTATGGTCATACTTCAGATTCTAAATTTCCGGTGAATGCAAATTCCAGAATTACCCAAAAAGAGGCTAATTTAATTTTTGAGCATGATGTAGATGAGGCCGAACACTGGGTTAGAGAGCGATTAAAGCGATCCATTACACAAAACCAATTTGATGCTTTAGTGTCTCACACCTTTAATACTGGGGGTAGTACCAGGTTAATGAAATTGGTGAATGAAAATGCGCATCCTGATGATATTTATCACTGGTTTACTTCTCGATATACTTCCCAAAATGGTCAATTACTAGCTGGATTATTAACCCGCCGACGTGAAGAGGCAGAAATATTTTTTGCCTCGTGAAACGATTCTCAGAAGTCAAAGAAATTGATCGCTCCAAGATCATTGTAGATCCTAAACTTTTTCAAGGTAGGCAATCCGAATTTTCTGAAGATACAGTTAAGGCAATTGTATCAAAAGGCGCTTATGACCGTAGTGCTGAGCCTATCATATTGTGGTATGATGCGGAAAGAGAAAAGTATGTTGTAATTTCTGGACATTCTCGGTTTGAAGCCTCCGAAAGGCTTTACAAATCAGGAAAGCAACCGGATTTGAAAACAATGCCGGCTAAACTTTTCTTAGGTGATTTAGATGATGCTATCGATTATGCTACTTTAGAAAGTAATCGAGGGAGTACGGAGGAAGGACTAGTGTCCGATATTCAAGCTTATCGTAGGGCTGTTGCCAAAGGTTTTAATCGTGAAAAATTACTGTCAATATTTAAGCCCGAAAGTAAACTGAATAAGCTTAAAGATTTAAGCTATTTAAATCCCAAAGGCCAATTTGTTGAGGAATTGAGCAAATCTAGCGCTCGTTCTTTTCCCTATTTAGAAAGAAATTCGAGGTGGGTAGGTCAGTTGCGTAAAGTGCTGCCTCAACTTACCGATAGCCATGAACAGGAGCTTTTTAATTATTTCTATAAGGGTAAGCCGTCTGCTTTAAAGCAAGGCAAAGATCAGTTTTTTGATTTGGTTGATAAACGAGTAAACCGCATTGATTTTGATTCTAATAAAGCTTTGAACCTTGAAAATAGGATCAGCGCAAATGCCTTGACTGATCCTATAACAGAGCAGTTAAAGGACTTAGAAAAGGATATTACTGAATTTCAAAAGCGCATTCAAGCTAAGCGACAAAATATTATTAGAGCTAAGGAAGCAAAAGTTCCGGATGCTGAAAAAATCATTTCTACTCTTCAAAAAGAAATTACCCAGTACGAAGCGGCAATTCTTCGTAAAATGGAAGATCAAAATAAATTGCGTCAGCAAAAGGGAAAAATTGAGCGGGAAACGGTGGTTGATTTATTTAGTCAATCTGAGGAAATTCCTGCAAAGAAAAAACCATCTGAACAGATCAAAGAAAAAACTGAAAGGTTAACTGATCGCGAATATCGCGAAAGCCAAGTTCCTAAAATTGTAGAAAAGGGAGATTTAGCAAACCTAATTTACGATGGCCAGAAGTACTTTGGTTTAAAGGTGAAAGAAGTGGATTTCTGGAAGGAAATTTTTTCAGTATTGATCGTTGGGTTTACATTTTAGAATTACCATCAGGAAAGACAGTTCGAGAAGATAATAAAGCCAATGTTGAAAAGTTTGATCCAAGTAAAAACAAAAAAGGAGAGCAGGAAAATGCATATCCTTTACTGGATCCAACTGGTCGAATGTATAAAACTGCAATTTCTGCCTGGTATGCTTCAAGTATGTCTCCGGATCGTCGTGGTCGTTCCTTTATGGCTGAGCATGAAAGGTATTTAAATGAAATACAGCAAGAACTTATTGAACTAGCCGAAAAGCATGATACTAAAGAGTTAGTTACCCCTGCTTTTAATAGATATTTAGAAAAATATCGCAGTTATGCGGCTGATTATTTACATCGTCAAAGTGGAATTGCAAGCTCCATGGTTACCGGTCCAGCAAATTTCCCAACGGCCCGAAATCGAAAGCGAGGTGATGTTCAAGAACGCAAAGTAAAAGAATGGAATCGATGGGATTCTAAGGCCTTAGCTCGAATCAAGAAAGAACTCATAAATGAGCCACTTCCAACTGATAACCCAACTGAGGAGCTGAGTCGGCAAAAAGAAAAACTTCAAGCGCTAAAAGATCTTCAGATAAACTATAGAGCGATTAATGCCGCTTATCGAAAGTTTAAAAAGGACCCATCATCATTAGATAGCCAAGACTTATCCGATGTGGTGAAAGAAAGGATACGAAATTGGAAACCGGACTATAGTTATGAAACGGCTCCTATTCAGCCCTATCAAATGAGCAATAATAATGCGAACATCAAGCGAGTTGAGCAGCGCATTAAGGAGTTAGAAGTTAAAAGTAAGATTGCGGAATCAGGGAAAACACCAGAAGTTAAGTTTGATGGTGGTGTAGTCGTGTTAAACGCATTAGATAATCGTATTCAGATATTCTTTGATGATAAGCCGGATGCCAATACCAGGGATGAGCTTAAAAAAAGTGGATTTAAATGGGCTCCCAGTAAGAAGGCATGGCAGCGCATGGTTACCGATAATGCCATTTTTAAAACAGCCAAGCTTTCTTTTATTAAAAGTGAAGGTCCTTGGGAAGATTTATTTAAGGTAAACCAAAGCAAAAAGAAAACACTAAATCCTATTTCTGATCCAAAGAAAAAGGAATGGAAAGTAGATTTAAAAGCTTTGGCCGCTTCTATCCGAAACCTATTGAATTTAGGCGGTGGAAATGCCGTAAAAGTTAGTACCAAAACTTCAGGAGAAAACCGATCTGATCATCACATCTTTATTGAGATGCGAGACGGTTCAAGCTTTGATAAGCGCACTAGAAATATTTTGGAGAGCTGGCCACTGGATAAAGGACAGGTCAAAGGTTATGGGCTAAAGATTTACACGGGCCAGGCTATGCAGGTTCAGGAAGCTATTAAGGAGGTTTCAGCGGCTGATGATTTTAAAGAGATTATTGGCTGTCCTCCAATGAAGGACGGTAAACGGTTAATTGATGCTGAAAGCATTCGCAAATTAGAATCCTGTATAGCCAACTTACCCCAAACAAAAAAGCAACATACCAATGAGGCAGGAGAATACCAGGCCGATCGCTTAAAGCTGCATGCCAAAATAATAGGCGAGTTTAAGAAGGATGCAAAATGTACCGGTGGTAAAAAGCCAATTGCAATTCTTACGGGCGGAGCACCTGGAGCAGGTAAAAGCACCTTTTTGAAAAACTTTGCTCCTTGGCTTTTATCTGATAGTGTTTATCACATTGACGCAGATGAAGTAAGGGCAAAATTGCCTGAATATAAGGGATGGAATGCAAGTGCCACGCATGAGGAAACTAGCGATATCACTAAAAAACTGATTCGTGAAATTGGCAAGCCTTGTGAATATGACCTTATTTATGATGGCACCATGAATAAGGCCAAAAAGTATGGGCCCTTAGTAACTCAACTTAAGGATTTAGGGTACCAGGTATTTGTGATTTATCTCCAAGTTCCAAAGGAGCTAAGCAAACAAAGGGTATTAGATCGATACAAAACTTCAGGGCGTTATGTTCCGATGTCGGTAATAGATGAAATTTACGAAAATGGCCTTGAAGCGTATGATGAAGTAATTAAGAGCGCGGATGGCTTTATTCGAGTGAATGGTGAAACCCAAGAGATTGTTGAAAAGGGAGGAATGCAGCTTCCGAAAAGGCGAAAGTTAGCTAATCAACCATCTAAAAGTGAGCCTTCAAAAGCAGATCGAGATTCGATAGGTACTATTCGTAAAGAAATCAATGAATACTTGATTTTATCAGAAAACCAAGTGAGGAATTTTGCGGAAAAGATTAATCGCTTAAGAAAAGTCAATAGCCAAAAAATAGATGGATCTCAGATTAATAAAAAGGTACTGCCTCTTACGGCTGACGGCCTATTCCGATGGGCAAAAAATCCCGGGGCATACGATTTACCTGGAATAGATGCTCCAGATGAAACAAAACCAACCATCAAACCGAGAAAAATCAAAAAGTTAGAACCCGCTAATTCTTCCTCTGGAGGCTTTTGGCAACAATTATGGAATGGTAAATGAAAAGCTTAATTTTACAGAACAAAGCCGTAGCAGTAGCCATTTTAGTGGCTCTAATTATTCTAATAGCTGTTTACTACAAGGGTCGTTCCGATGGTAGTGAGCCGGGTTTCTTCACTCGACTTTTTGGCTTAGATGATAATTCCGATAATACGGGGTCCAAGGATGTTGTTCGAAAGGTATATGTTTCAGATGGGACCGGTGATAATGCATGGAATCCTCAATCTGTAACCGATCGACTTTATCAAACTATTCAGGACCATCGTTGGTATTCTCCTAATGGTACGGATATCAATAATGCATTTGCCACCTTTAACTCACTTTCCTACAATCAGAAGATTGCAGTTATAAATGACTGGGAACAGCGTATCAAAGGATTAGATGTGAGTGGATGGGGTACTGGTGATTATGGGTCTCTTTACGATACCATTAGCCAATGGCAAGGAAATTTTCAGCCTCAAGTAGAAATTGCTTGGAGCTGGATGAATAGTAATCAAATTGAATAATAGGTATGGCCGGCAAAGGTTTATTTAAAGTTTTAGTTGTTCCAGCAGGAGGTAATCCAATTAATCCGTTTAACAATCAAGTGTTTAGCAGGATTGTGGTTACTAATCAAGACCCAGGTGATTCCGCTAAAATCACTATTAATGGCCAAGAGGATGATATTTTACCCGGGGAACAAATGGATTACTGGAGCCAAAATTCAGGCTTGGCCATGGTAGTTCAAAGTATTAGTGCCGGTCTCAATGATAATTTTATTATTCGGGCATTTACCTAAGATTTTAAGGCTATGACGATATTAGAACGTATTACGAAACTTTACCGAGATAATTTTAACAGTACCACGCATGGCACGCACCGGGATGTTCTTAATGAGCTGGCCGGTATTCCAGTTAAAACCATTGAGGCCGATTACAATTTGTCCGATGACGATAGAGGTTATTGCATTCAAAGCCTTTCAGATGATCCCGTAATTGTTCGTATTCCATCGGATATATCCGAAGGGTTTTTCTGTACCCTAGAGCGTTTGGGCTCTGGATCTTTTGAATTTAGGGGTAATGGTTTTACAATTAATGGAGTAGAAGATTTAAGCATTTCCATTGAAAACCAATGGAACTCAGTATATGTTCGGGTTTATGGACCTACTCGGGCTAAAGTTGAAGGCTCATTTTTACAAAATTAATGGCGCAATTATTTAAAATACTAGCTCCAATTTTATCTACTAGTGAATCTGCCGCTAATCTTTATCGACAAGCTGTAATTGCAGCCGGTGGCCAGGTAGAAAGCATTACTTGCTATCAAGCAAGTATTAATGCTTTAGATGCGGTAGATATACAAATGCTGACGACATCTTTAGCTTATAAAAGAGCAGTTGAAACCGATGGTGGGTCTGTAGAAAGTCCATTCTGTTATAGACAAAATTTAATTGCTTTCAATTCGGTTGAAATTCAATCTTTAGCAGCATTACAAGCATATCAGGCCGCAGTAGAATTAGATGGTGGATCCTTAGAAAGTCCTTTCTGCTATAGGCAAGGGATTATTGAACTTAATAATGTGAATTTATAATGGCAACGGCATTTGACAGCGCAAATATTTTGATTGGAAAAGGTGGGGGTTTTAAGGCTGGTACCCTTTATGGAGAAAGCCCAAGCTCGGGATTAGGGACATTAGTAGATTTTGATGCTGTTCAAAATACTTCTAATGCTAGTCGCGTCAATAGTACGGGGCAAATTGAATTTGTGCCCGCTAATACGCCCCGATGGTGTTGGGCGGAATTAGGGAACTGTCCAAGCCTATTGGATGAACCTGATCGGACAAATTTTGCCACGGATAATAGCACCCCTGCAAATTGGTATAATTCCACTTTAACGCCTGCTGAGCCAGGCGCATTTGAACTAAACAATAGTTTTGACTGGGGCCTATATACCCAAAACGGCACTACCAATAATTTAGGATTTGTCTATGGGGGTTTTTCACCAGGCCAAAACTGGGCAATTAGTTTGTATGTGAAAATATCAGCTAGTGGGGATTATATCGGGGTAAGAGAAACCGGGAATGGTATTGGGGTAGTGCGTATTTCTACCGAAACTGTAACTACAGCCGGAGGAGGAATTTCTTCCGTAAAGGTTTACGATACTGTAAACGATGACATTAAACGAGTAGTAATTCTAGGGACTACTTTGGGCGCAAATAATTTATTCCTACAGTTACCCAGTAGTGGGGCAATTCTGGAGTTGATGACGGTAATACGTTGCAGTTAACGGCTTTTCAATTAGAAGCTGGCACATATGCAACTAGCGTTATTAGAACAACCGGCTTGGCGCGTACCCGAAATGCGGATGTAGTTTCATCTAGTGCAATTGGAGCCTTATTGGAGGACTTAGAAGGGAATTTTTACCTAGAAGCCACGGTCTTTGATGATACGGTAAGTAATGTAATCGAGCTTTCCCAAAGTGGAGCTGAATCTACAAACGCCATTCGCATTGATATTAATGGTACTGGAATTGAGGGGACTTGTGTTGGTTCCGGAGGTACTACTTCTATTTCTGGAGCTCCGGCCGTAGCCGGTACCTACAATAAAGTTTGTTTCAACTATGGGGCAAGTGGTATGAGCTTGCATGTAGACGGAAGCACGGAAGGCAGCGCATCAAATGGAGGTCTGCCTAGTACTTTGAATCAGTGGCGTTTTACGGATGGGACAAATCCATTTAGGGGCAGGATCCGGGTTTGCGCGTATAACCCGAATAAGCTAAATGCCACCGAATCTAACAATCTAACAACATAATTGGAATGAATATAGATGTGAAGATTTATTCTATTGCTTATCCTAATTTACAGGACCTAACAGCAGCTTTAAAAGCTAAAGGAGTACTAAATGAGGCTGGCCAATATGCTGCGCAAACGCATTCGGTTGTGATTTTAAATCATGTACCGGTACAAAGGGCGCAATATGATCAGCAGGGTAATCTAACTCAACAAGAAATCCTTTCTCCCCTTACTCATGCCGATGTTATGAGCGAAAATTTGAACCTAGATTTTGGGAATAACATTAGTGAGTTGAATGCATTGTTTCATTCGTTTTAAACCTAAGTTATGGATTGGAATAGACCCCGCACTACAAAGGAGCTTTACGATCGCTTTTTACAATTTTTCTGTATTGAAGAATTAGTAACTCCGGAATGTCATGCAAAATTTAAAAATCGAGGAAACTACTTTTTCCTCTCTCGTTTTGATCCGCGACTACTGACAGTAATTCTTTGGGCACGAGAATCCATTGACCGGCCTTTTTATGCCAATAATTGGCATACGGCTAATCCTGGGGAAACGGTATATGATGAGCGGGGATTGCGCGATAATCTTTGTGATATTGTTCAAGGAAAAACACAAGTCTATATTTCCGGCCATGTTTTGGGAATGGCTTTAGACTTCAAGGTAAAGGATATGCCGGCCCCTAAAGTTCGTCAATGGTTTATCGAAAACCAAAAGGATTGCCCCTATCCAATTCGATTGGAAAACAATTTGAATGGCGTTCCAATTTCCTGGGTTCATTTAGACGTTTGCGATGATCCTTATAATTCAAAAGTCCATTTATTTAATGTTTGAGGGCATGCAAATCGATATCGATCAAATAAAGGTTTGGGGTTTCAATTTAACTACCCTGGTAGTTAGTTTTTCAGATTTGGCCTCTTCAGTTTTAAGTATGATTGGAGCTGGATTAGCAGTAGTCTATACAGGCTATAAAATTCGGTTATTGCACCTAGAGCAGAAACAAAAAGCAATACAAGATGAGTAGTATTTGGCAGAAAATCAGCGGTATTTTCACCGGTGGGGATATGGTAAAGCAAATTGTAGATGGTGTCGATCGCTTTGTAACTACCAAAGAAGAAAAGGCGCAGTTAGAAAACATTGCTCTTCAAATTGCCCATGAGCATGAATTAGCGCTTCAGTCAGAAGCCTTCAAAGTTGAAATGGAATTTAACCAGCGAATAAAGGACCTGGAAGGTACGGCAAAAGACCTGGTGCAAGCCGGTTGGATGGGGCGTGTTGTGCTGTTTTTAAGAGGGGCACAGCGGCCTATTTGGGGCTGGGGAACCATTATCATAGACGTACTTTATTTCTTAAAGCGTCTGGATTTAACGCCTACCGGTGAGGATATGCTTTATACTATTAATATGATTGTCCTGGCTTTCCTTTTTGGCGAACGTACCATTCAAAATGTCGCCCCCCACTTTAAGGAGCTCATTCGGGCGAGAAAGCAGCCCGTAACTGAATAAGAAAAGCCCCTAATTGGGGCTTTTTGGATTTAGAATACTTTGGACAAATTCTAGCGTAGAATCTTTTTAGTTTTCTGAAAGAACATATTAGGCGTTTTGGATGGCGTCGATTAAATCAGCTTTATAAGCGCCATAAATTTGAATCACTACCGGATCTAACTTTTGACCTTCAATGCCTTTTTGCCATAGGTCTTCAATCATTTTAATAATCTCTTTTTTCGGACGTCGGTAAAAATGCAGATTACAAATAATGTCTGATTTGAATTGGAGAATACTATGAATGAGAAACTCATTGGATAGATCAATATCTGCAAGAACATTATCAGTGCACTGATTAATAACTTTCTCCGTTATTAGTCTTGCCAACTGCTTGTGCTGATTGTTTTGAAGGTCCACTCCAAAGCCTAAATGCCCTAATCGACTATCTATATCCCGAGGCTTTTTTGTGCCCCGTTTTCCTTTGATACTAACCCAATTAAACTCTGGTGCTAAAAAGGGATAAAGCCAAACGGGAATAAGGCATATTTCTGGATTACTCAAATCTTTAAATCCTAGGTCAATGCGCTCTTCGCGACTAAGGTCATTCGGATCAATCGAAAAATCACCTTCAGACTCCTGAACCAAGGAAGGGATTTTAGAAATTCGTTCAAACCAATGCTCGGGCTGGCCATGGGCATAAAGTAAGGCCTCAATAGATTCGTTGAGAATAAATTCACGAATGATCTTACATTTTTCAAAAGTGCTTTGGTAACTCATATTAAGCAATAATATTTTGGGAAAATTCGATTGTAAACCAGCGAGAAAAACTGATGTACCAGCATTCGAGAGGCTTGGAATAAGCCACCCGGTTTTCTTTCTTTTTAAAGCGGTAGCTCATTCTGTAACATTCTAATTCGCTGCCAAAGAATGTCACAGTAGGGTCTAAGGGAAAAACCTCGCACTTCATGCCATATTCTTTGGTTAATCGATTTTGGAGGTCCAGTACGGTTATAAGCATGGGCTCTTTGGTAAAAGGGCAGATGGGGTGTTTTGTCGCACGCATAAATAGTAGTTTAATATTCATCAAATATAGAAAAATCTGCAAAAAGAAAAGAAAAATATTCGAAAGTGATTTTTTTGGGCATAAAAAAAGCCCGGGAAAATCCCGAGCTTTCAACCTAATAAATGTATCCAGGTTAATAAAAATAGGCGCCACCCCATCGAAAGGGCTGCGGCTGACGATGCTTATAGCTACCCACTGGCGCGAAATCCTTTCCGGAAGGTCCAACATTGATCACCGGCTCACACAATACGGCTGCTACCTGTAGGCTTTCCACCTGGTAGAAATCAACCGCTTCGATCTTTAGATCAATAGCCGTGAAAGATTCCGTTGCATCCACTTCGCAAAAAATGGGCGCTTCTGCATCTTCAATAACCTCTGCTAAGCTGACTACTGGCGCAAACGCTAAGCCCGCAAGCACTAAAACAAGATGTTTTTTCATGTTTGAGATTTAGATTAGACAAAAACGAGCTTTAAATATATGTAGAATAATCTACACTAATCACTAGGCAAAACTTCCCAATCTTTTGCCAATGAATCAGGTACAGTTGGACACCAACTGGTGATCAAGTTGCTAGAATTAACTAAAGCAAATTGATCTTGATAATAAATTGCGTCAATTTGATTATTGGAGAAATCAAATCGTTTTTGAAACTCCTTTTTTACCGATTCGGGCAAAGATTGCATTTTAGGTACTATTTCTTTCTTGATTATAGAAGGAACTTGTCTAAATACAAACTTTCCGCTATCCGCCCAGGATTTGCGTCGGGCCATTTTACCCTGTTCTAATGCATTGATTGCATCGCCAAAACTTAAAGTCATAATTCAATATTTATATTACTTGTCGAAATATAGAAAAATCTACACTTTAAAAAGTTTCTTATTGAATCGCTTCAAAGTTGTCTTTGAAATATTGCTCGGCCACTAGCCATTGATCTTTATAGTTTTTCGGGTTTCGAGCAATCATATCTCCCAGCTTAGGAGATCCATGATTGATATCTTCTGGAGAAATTGAAACCTGAATGCCACCAGGAAGAACTAAAGCATGTTTAAGCTTGAATAGGTCAATATGCTCTTGGGTAACTTCGCGTAATTCAGCGATTTGTTTACGACGGTATTTTTTAAACTCTGACATTGGTACTAATTAAAATGAACAAATAGATTTTAAGATTGAGCTTCTTGGTATTTGGCTCTTTTACTCCGGTTGGTTTCACTTTCATAAAGCCACCAAAGCGCTTCCCTTAATTTTTGTTCTGCAATGAAATTTGAACTACACTGAAAATGAACTTGAAGATTCAAATATCTTAGACGGCTGAGTAAAGCTTTTAGCACTTCTTCCTCAGTAGTGCCATTTTGGATCGTCTTTAAAGGCCCATTAGAGTTAGGTAGTTCATCTCCAGGGCAGGATTGTTCGACAAAAACTAGACACTGATTGGATTTACCTTCATAGTTTTCGAGGTTGTATTCATGTCCCCATCGTTCTTCAGTCATAATGTAAATTTTGTGGTTGCATCAAATGTAGAAAAATCTACCTCATTGATATTTAATTCTACTCAAAGGCTTCAATTTCCGGGTTGGCCCCTTTCCCCCGGGCGGCATATTGATCGGTTTGGCTTACATCATAATGGCGGGCTTGGTCGCGTACTAAAATGGAAGGAATACCCGCCCGTAGCATATCAGTAATGCCCGTATCCTTCAGGGAATAAAATTGATAAGCCTTTAAAAAGCCGAGTTCCTGACGAAGTTTGGTCCATTGATCACTAATTTTTTTGGGGCTTAAAGCCTTGGGGCTTGGCCTAAAATCGGGACCGGTAAAAAAGTGCTGATCGGACGCATTTTTTAGATAGATACGCAAAACCGTTGCCACGGTTTTAGGGATGGTAATCGTATCATCTTTGCGGTTCTTAGAATACTTGGCCGGAATAAGCACCGTGCAACGCTCCAGGTCAAAGTGATGCACGCGAAGCTTAGTAATTTCTGTACGTCGGATAAAAAGATAATATTCTACTAAACAAAGCACATAGTAACCGTAATTGGTCTTTTCTAGGTGCTTGAAAATTCGAAGCCGTTCTGAAGGGGGAATGATTTTTCGTTTTTTCTCACTCTCTGGGATTTTCCGCAGGCCCAAGGCTGGATTTACATAGAGGTAGCCGGCCTGAATCATCCATTCGCAAAAATTGTGAAGAAAGCCTAGGTAATTATTGCGGGTCCGCGCTGATCGTCCTAAATCATGGTAGACAAAGTCTAAAAATGTGATAATGGCTTCTCGCTGAAAGCCCACACAATTGGTATGCTCCCAATGGGGAATATGCTTTTCAATCATCGATAGATACGACCGGTATGAGCGCAAAGTATCAGCTCTTACGGTGCCCTCTTCAAATCGTTTTTCCTTTTCGCGTAAAAACTCGCGGGCCGCATCCGGTAATAAACTCTGCGATCGTGAAGCTAATTCCTCTGCCAGAGGATTCCAGCCCCGGGCCAATCGCTCATTTAACTGCCGGCACATTTCCTTTCCCTGGCGCCGGCGCTCACTAATCTTTTCAATGCGATTCCATTTAATGCGTCGCCTGGAGAGTTTCCCCGTGCGCGGATCTATCACATAAAAAGCAATATACCAGGTGGCCCCTTCGTGGAGCTTGGCAGGATAGTAAGGTAAAACGGTAGACATGGCAAATGCGGGTTTTAGCTGTGCTCAGGCCACGTAAAACGTGATCTGTTGTCAAATTATTGACCCGTATTTGTCCCGGTTGGGTTTTTTAGAAGGCAAAAGCCCTGATATACAGGGCTTTTATTGATGGTAGTAGCGGGGGCCAGACTCGAACTGACGACCTTTGGGTTATGAGCCCAACGAGCTACCAACTGCTCCACCCCGCGATATGTTGTTTCCCTATTGGGGCGGCAAATATAAAAGCTTTTTGGGAACTGACAAAAAGATTATTGAATTCTATTAATTTAGTGGCATGGCCAGATACCTGATCGTCCTTTTACTATGCCTGGGATGGGCTGGAAATCCGCTCCTTGCGCAGGGAAGACCTTATACTGCAGAGTACTGGGAAAAAAATTGGCGCGACTGGCCTCGCCCGCGTTTTGATTATCGAATTGACTCATTTGCAGCGGTTCAAAACATCGTGCAAAGGGAATATTTTAACAGCGGTTCGGATGTAAGTGGCGAGCGCTACTTCCATTATGCACGCTTTCAATACCCGGATCAGTCATCCATCGACAATTGGTCAAAAATCTTGTTTCAGCTACCCAACTATGAAATTCTAAAGGATATCGACTTTCGCATTTGGGAAGAAGATATTCTGGTTTATGAAGCCCGGGCGGCCAGTATTCGAAATTATTTTTTGGATAGCCTGATAGCAGATCCTCACAGCGGAAAACTCTTTGCCTTTAGCTTGCAGTTCCCAGAATTAAAACCAGGGCAAATTGTTGAAGTGATGATAAGTTTGGAGGGCGCTCCTTTGCCCTATAACCTTGGCTTCAATGAGGTTTTTCCCATATCAGAATCTATACAAAGGATAAAGGTTTTGTCTGCCTACCCTTTGCAATTTTCGGCTTCGGAGGTAGTGGAGCAGAGCAAAGAGCGCATCTATGAGAATATTTTTTACAGCTTTAAGAGCAGTAATTGCAAAGCTTTGAACTTGGAACGGGGATTAACTACCGTTCCCGCAGAGCTGCCTTCGGTTTGGCTGGATTGGAAAGATCAAATCTTTATATACGACCGCGAAGAAAATGGCTCCTGGTCGCAGATAATAGATCACATGTTTTATAAAGGAGATGTGCAGGATTACGCGGTTTATCAAAATACCTTAGATCAAGAATTTGGCCTGCAGCAATACTATGGTTCGTGGGTACGTCCCGTGCGGTATTTTCATGAACGGTCGGAGAGCTTATCCAATAATGAGGCATATGCAGCGGGCAGATGGAGGCTTTCCCGGGCTTATGCCGAAAGGTGGCTGGCGATTGAAGATCAATTGCGATCCATTATCGAGGAAAATTCAATTCCTAATTGGCGGGAGGCCATGGATGTTATTTACCGGGCTCAAGAGACTACGGCAAAGGCTTATATCCGCAATATGCCTGTTTACCCTCCGGTATTTACGGAGTATGGCCTTTTTTGCTCTCATTATGAAGCGCTTTTCAGTCACTTTGATATTGAGCATCGTCTCGTCTTTTTTTACCCCGAAAGAAGTGGCGTTCCGGCCATCGATTATCCTTCACCCTGGCCGGCTTATGCTAGAGGAGTGGCTTTTCGGCCTTCGCCGGATGCAGAGTGGCAATACATTTTTCCCGGCCCATATTTAGGTCAGTATTTTTATCCGGGTACTATCCCGCCTGATTTTCAAGGAGGCACAGCCCTCTTATTTCAAAGGTTTGAGAAAAAGCCCGATTTGGTGAATTTACCGAAGCTTAAGCCTGAAAATCACAAAGTAGAATTTCGTCGAAACTTAGTGCTGAGGTCAGATGTGAATCGTTTGATTATTCGAGATAGCACTTTATTTAGCGGGGCTTTTCGATCTATTCTAGCACATGCCTATATCAAGGGAGATTCGGCGCAGGACATGCTAGGTTTTACCAATTATCAATTACTACACAATGCCTTATTAAGCGATTCTATTTTAGTGCAAGCCGCTGAGAGCCAAAAACTGCAGGATACCATCAGCATGAATCTGGATTTGTCAAAGGGTTTAATCCTTAAAAATGCACCTACCCCCGACCGGGCCTTTGCCTTGCCTATGGTTTACAGTGCCAAATGGGTGTGGACCTTTGAAAGTAAGGATAGTTTAATTTGGATAGGATCGGGGCTACCGGAGGAACATAGCCCCCTTTATGAGCTTCAGAATTCATGGCAAAAGATTTCAGACTCCAAGTATGAATTTTATTTGGACCTGAAGATGAAAAAGTGCTTCATCAAGGAGGAGGAAATTAGGCTTTATCAGCATCTTTTTGACTTTTTAAATTCGGAGCATTCGATCAATATTGGGCGTTTAAAAAGATAGGATACCAAAGGGACTGCAAATAGCTGTGACATAGGCCTAGGGATTGCCTTATATTTGCCGCGACCAAACAACCTTTATGCCTAGATTTATCCTGCCATTAGTATTGGCCCTCTGTTTCAGTTCTTCTCTTTGGGCCATTTATCCGTATTCAACCGTTACTTGGGAAGAAGAGCGATTTCAGGAAAAGCGACAATTGGATCCATATATAGGAGATGGGGATTATCAATACCGCAAAGACTATCTTGATTTTTACTTCTACAGTTTTGAGCGGATGGAGGAGCATTTCTCGCGGCACTATATTCAGCAATTTGCAACCGACAGTTCTATTCAGAGAAACAAGAGTCTTATGATTTTTTCTGAATATGGTGGAAGTTTTGAGACTTTCGGTTACCGTGTTTGGAAAGATGGGCAGGTAATTTATGAGCCAAGAAAAAAGGAGCTTGATGACCAAGTTAGTGTTGCCTTGACCGGAAGGTCTATTCAATCTAATATTCGTGTAAAACTTGAAGGTTTAGTGCCGGGCTCAGTCCTGGAAGTGTTTTACCGTGTTAAGGACATTCATTTTCCTAAAAGACATCTTTTGAATTGGGATAAACCGATAAAGCAATCGGAACTGGAAGTGAGCTATCGCAGTGATCGAGACTTGATTTATGGTAAACATCCTAGGGTAGAAGTATCAGATACCTCCAAGCACAATATCCGTGTTTATAATTTTAAGCTTATGGGGGCTTTTCCCGGTCCCAAAGTTTCAGGTTTGGATGTGCATAGTAACCATGAGCCTTATGTGAGTTTTGATTGGCGGCATTTGGTGGACTTTGAAAATGGTCGAACCTATTCGTCCTGGTACGAGTATATTCCTGACCTGTTTTATAATGGAGATATTTACGATTTTAATGACTTTGAATGCTGGGATAATTTAAATTTTGGTTACAGGATTTATCTATCTCCTCAGGTAAATTTGGTTAATAGTTACTCCAATCGTAGTTATATTGATGGCTTCCTTTATATGTTGTCATTTACACGGGTTTCGCGCAATAAACCGGTTATGACGGCCCTGGAAGATCTGATAGCCTATACCGATAGTCTTGCGGCGGATACCAGTTTAAATATTGTGGAGTCTGTAAGGCTACTCAGTCGAGAGGTAAACCAATTTGTTATTCTGACTTTAGGTCATAAAGAAGCACCGCCCATTGTGTTTGCGCATTACAGTCTCTTGTCAAAGTTTTACTTTCAGCTATTGGAGAAAAGAGGCTATCCAGCCTTCCCTATTTTGATGAAAATGAAAAGAACAGGGACTTTTGATCCTTCCTTTATCTCTAGTTCACAGTTTCAAGCTATGGCCATGGGCTTCATGGATTTAGAAGGCAAGTTTCATTTTGCTTTTTTAGGTCCTTATTTGGGTAATTTTTATGAGGTAGATCATTTTCCTTCTGAGTTTTCGGGTGGGCAAGCCATTGCTTTTAATCTGAATGAAAAATCGTATTATAAATTAGATTTACCCTATAATCCAGCTGCTCAAGATGGATTTAAGAAGCTACTTACTTATAAAGTTGATCTTCAGAATAAGAGCTATGAATTAAGAGAAGATTTTGAATTTTATGGGGCCTTCCGAAATCGGATGTACTATGAGTATATCGTCCATCCAGACAGTGCTTTTGATTGTCATACTGCTTCGGAATTTGTTCGAACCAATAATGGGGTGTTTAACCGTAGATCTTATACCGTAAATTCGGGGAAGAAAGTCCTAAATGAGAATTCATTAAGAATAAGTTTAAGGGATGCCATTGTTTTAAAACGCTTCCCCGCAAAGGCAAATATTTACGCATTGCCTTTGCCTTATGAAGTGAACTATCAGCTTAATATTGAGGCGGATCAGGAATTTGAATATACCCTAGATCGGCCCGAAAGCTATAATGGGAAGGTTTTCCGCTTTGAGCTTATTGAGAAACGCTATTCTCCCAATCAGATAGGTTTGATTGTTCAGGTTTCGGTGCCGAATCATTTTCTGGTAGGCGCTGACGCAAAGGAAGTAGAGGAGCTTTACAATAGGGCTTTTAGAGGACTGAAAATACAATTGACACCAAAAGAATGAAACATCGTGCTGGCTACGTAAATATTATCGGTAACCCTAATGTGGGTAAATCCACTTTATTGAATGCCCTATTAGGAGAGCAGTTATCGATTACCACTCCAAAGGCCCAAACTACCCGTCATCGGATTTTGGGCTTTTTAAATGGTGAAGATTATCAGATTGTTTTTTCAGATACTCCAGGAATCATTAAACCGGCTTATACGCTTCAGGAGCGTATGATGGATTTTGTGCATTCCACTTTCGAGGATGCTGATGTGTTTCTTTATCTGGTGGAGCCGGGTATTCGCTCTTTAAAAGACGAGCAAGTCTATGAAAAGCTGAAAAGGGTGAAGGAGCCGGTGTTTATCATTCTCAATAAAATTGATACCATCGATCAAACTCGTTTGGAGGAGGAAGTGGAATACTGGCATTCCGAATTTCCGGACGCTGCGATCTTGCCGCTCTCGGCTTTAAATCAATTTAATATTGATGTTTTAACCGATCGCCTGAAAGACCTTTTACCGGAGAGCCCGCCCTATTACGATAAGGAAGATTTAAGCGACCGCAATGAGCGTTTCTTTGTGGAAGAGATGGTGCGTGAGCAAATCCTGTTCAATTACTCTAAAGAGATTCCCTACGCTGTTGAGGTGAAAGTGGAAGAGTTTAAAGAAGAGGAGTCGATCATCAGGATTCGCGCAAATATCTATGTAGAGCGCAATACCCAAAAGGGAATTTTGGTGGGTGCCAAAGGCAGTATGATTAAGAAAACCGGAACCGGTGCTCGCAAGAAAATGGAGTCCTTTTTTAAGAAAAAGGTTTTCCTAGATTTATTTGTGAAGGTGCGAAAAGACTGGCGTAGTAATGATCGCGACTTAAACCGATTTGGCTATAAGTCCTAATCGCAATCGCAGCCCCAGGTAGATTCTATATCCCAATTTGATGCACATTCATAAAGCCATTTAAGGTCACGGGTGCCCAAGAAATTTCGCCTCAAATCAATTTTGCGAAGACCGCTGTGCTGGCATAGCTCAGGGCTGATGTATTTGATTTCACAGTCCCAAAGATCCAGCCATTTCAATTGACTAAGCTTTAGTACACCGGCATTCAAACTGTCTATTGGGTTTTGATCTAAATGCAATTCTTTCAAATGCTGGCATTGCTGCAATACTTGAGGAAGGTGTTTAAATTGATTGCTGGATAGATGCAAAACTTCTAAATCTGTAAAGAGGCCGAACCAGGTAGGTAAGGAGTCTAATTCATTCTTAGAAAGGTCCAGTTCTTTGAGCTGAAGGCAATCTTTTAATTCAGCCGGAAGGCTAGTTAAATCGCAACGACTTAAGTCGAGTGTTTCGATTGAGGAGCGATTACTATCGGCTAGGAAATGTTTTAATCTGGATTGCCCTTCCGCCGAAAGGCTAAAGATGAGCAAGTACAGCGCGAGCAGCTTCTTCATCTTTCTGCAATTGGGCTTTTAAAGCTTCCGGTCCATTAAACTTCATTTCATTTCGTAAGCATTTATGGAAGTGCAAGCTGAGTTCCTGTCCATAAAGGTCCTCGTTAAAATCAAAGAGATGGGCTTCTATGGTTTGGAATTTTCCACCGAAAGTGGGGCGAATGCCAATATTACACATTGCTTTTTGCGGAGCCTTTTCACTTTGATTGGGGAAGCTTACCGTAATGGCATAAACACCATTGGCCGGAACAATTTTATAACTGTCCTTTACCCGAATATTGGCGGTGGGGAAGCCGATAGTATGACCAATGTGCTCACCTTCTACAACTTTGCCAGTTAAAGGAAAGGCGTATTCCAGGTATTCATTAGCTATTTCAATGGTGCCTTCTTCAATGGCCTTGCGAATTTTAGTGCTGCTTACGGTGGTGTCTTGAATATCCTGCGCCGGGATTTCCTCTACATCAAAACCATAAAGAGGACCATATTCTTTTAGATGCTCAAAGCTGCCTTCGCGATTTCGGCCAAAATGATGATCGTAACCAATTACCAGTTTTTTGGCGCCAATTTGATTCACCAAAATATTGCGTACAAAATCCAAGGAACTGGTACGAGAAAATTCGGTGGTAAAGGGGTGTATGATGAGATGATCTAGACCAGTTGATTTTAAAAGCTCAATTTTTTCTGTTTGAGAATTGATCAACTTTAAATCAAGATCGGGTTGTAAAACCAACCGCGGATGCGGAAAGAAGGTGAGGAGTACACTTTCGCCTCCAATAGTATGGGCAACATTGTTGAGTTGAGCCAGGATTTTGCGATGACCATGATGAACGCCGTCGAAAGTACCAGTTGTGACCACCGCTTTCTCCAGTTTTTGAAAGTCATCGATCGAATAGTAAACCTTCAAATTTTCAGTGTTTTAGAACGTGTAGAGAGGGGCATTTCCTCCCTGTTAGTTACCTGTTCAAAATTAGCCAAATTAAATTTCCAACCAGCTTCTGTTAATTAATATAAAATGGACTAATTTTGCCCGCAAATTAAGACAAAGGCTCTCGCCTCAAAAATTGTAACTCATGTCTCAAGTAGTTGGAAAAATTGCTCAGATCATCGGACCGGTAGTTGACGTATACTTCGACACCACCAATGCTGAGCTTCCTAAGATTTACGATGCACTTCATGTAGTTCGTCCTGACGGAACTCGTTTGGTATTAGAAACCCAGCAGCACATTGGTGAAGATACCGTTCGTGCTATTGCCATGGATTCTACCGACGGTATGCAACGCGGTCAGGAAGTAAAAGCTACCGGAAGTCCTATTAAGATGCCTGCAGGTGAAGGTATTCGTGGTCGCTTATTTAATGTGATTGGAGAGGCCATCGACGGATTGGAGCAATTGCCCACCGAAACTGGTTTACCTATTCACCGTGAAGCACCAAAATTCGAAGATCTTTCTACAGCTACTGAGATTCTTTTCACCGGTATTAAGGTAATCGACTTGATCGAGCCTTATGCAAAGGGTGGTAAAATTGGTTTATTCGGTGGTGCCGGTGTTGGTAAAACCGTATTGATCCAGGAATTGATTAACAACATTGCGAAAGGTCACGGTGGTCTTTCGGTATTTGCCGGAGTAGGTGAGCGTACTCGTGAGGGTAATGACCTTTTACGTGAGATGCTCGAGTCTGGTATTATTAAATACGGCGAAGGCTTTATTGAGTCTATGGAAAACGGTGGCTGGGACCTGAGTAAGGTAAGCCCCGAGGATATGAAAGAATCCAAAGCTTCCTTCGTATTCGGTCAGATGAATGAGCCTCCCGGTGCACGTGCCCGTGTTGCCCTTTCTGGTTTGACCCTTGCCGAATACTATCGTGATGGCGAAGGTGATGGCGCTGGTCGTGATATCCTTTTCTTCGTAGATAATATCTTCCGATTCACTCAGGCTGGTTCTGAGGTATCAGCACTTTTAGGTCGTATGCCATCAGCGGTAGGTTATCAACCTACTTTGGCTACTGAGATGGGTGCGATGCAGGAACGTATTACTTCTACTAAAAACGGATCTATTACTTCTGTACAGGCGGTTTACGTACCTGCGGATGACTTAACTGACCCGGCTCCTGCAACTACCTTTGCTCACTTGGATGCTACTACTGTATTGTCTCGTAAATTGGCTGCCTTGGGTATTTACCCAGCGGTAGATCCATTGGACTCTACCTCACGTATTTTGGCTCCTGAGATTATTGGTGATGAGCACTACAACTGTGCCCAGCGCGTAAAAGTGATCTTACAGCGTTATAAAGAATTACAAGATATCATCGCCATCCTTGGTATGGACGAATTGTCTGAAGAGGATAAGATGGTTGTAGCTCGTGCTCGTAAGGTTCAGCGTTTCTTGTCTCAACCATTCCACGTAGCGGAGCAGTTTACCGGTATTCCTGGAGTATTCGTAAGCATTGAAGATACTATCAAAGGATTTAATATGATCATGGATGGTGAGATGGATGCTTATCCTGAAGCAGCTTTCAACTTAAAAGGTACTATCGAAGAAGTGCGTGAAGCTGGTGAGAAGATGTTAGCCGAAGCTCAGGCCTAATCTATCTAAGCACAAGACATGACTTTAGAAATCATCACTCCCGAATCTAGAATCTTTGAAGGCGAAGCTGATGCCGTGCGTTTGCCCGGTAAAGAAGGTCTCTTCCAGATTTTAAACGGACACGCTCCAATGATTAGCACCTTGCGTGCAGGAGAAGTGAAGATCGATATTCCCACTTCTTCTAAAACTATCGATGGCTTACACGGTACTATTGAAACCGATAAAAGCAACGATAAAGTTTTGCGTATGCAAGTGAAAGGTGGCGTTGTTGAAGTGCAAAAAGATCGTGTGATTTTATTAGCAGATTAATATCCACACCCACACACCTTATTATATAGTGAACCCTGGTTTAGCAATAAACCGGGGTTTTTTTATGCCTTAATTCCGGGCTCGGATTACCGCTCCATCAAAAGTGCAACGATACTCCACCATGGAAATGGTAGCACCCTCACCCGGAGATCCATCAAAGAGTAAATATTTTTCGCCGTGGCAGGGGCATTCAGCGAAAACTCGATCATCACTTAATTCCAGTTGGGAACAATCTTCCGAATAATGCTTGGGGCAAGCGCGATCGAAAGCTGCAAAATCATCTACTTGATTGTTACCATAGCGGCGGAATATGATTAAGCCTCGATATCCGCCATTAAAGTAAACGGCTCCCCCAGGGCTTTGTAATTCGATATTTGAGGGGTTATTCAGGTAGATGTACTGATCAAAACTAACCAGAGGGAAATCCCTTTGCTGGTTTTTTTTGCATGCGGAGGCAACCGATAGAAAAATCAGGGTCAAAAGAAGTGAAAGGCGCTTGTTCTGGAACACGGAATGAAGCATTTCTGCAAAATAACTCTGAAACAACGTTAAAATTTTATGGCCTATGAACTTATTCTTAAAATAATGTTAACACTTAAGGGTTCATTTTCAAGAAATTATTAGAAAACACACTGATACCTCGGATTTTGGGCTTTGCCGCCGACCACGTTTTAACTTATATTTACGGCCTTTTAAATCCAGGAGGGATCTTAATAACCGAAAAATAGTATGGGAAAGAAAATACTCTTACTGCTATTCGTCACTTTCAGCACCGTTGCTTTTGCGCAACAACGCCCAGGTTCTTTAAAAGGAACAGTGACTGACGCCAGCACAGGCGAAACTATACCGTTGGCTAACATTGCAATCAAAGATGGTGCCGGTTCATTTGTAACCGGAGGGTCAACAGACTTCGATGGAAAGTTTAATATCAACCCAGTTCCTCCCGGAACTTATACTGTAGAGGTAACTTTTGTAGGTTTCTCTACGGTTTCATTAAAGGGTGTATTAATCTCCCCTAACACTCCAACACTACAAGACTTTAAAATGCACCCTGCTTCTGAGATGCTCGGAGAAGTGGTACTTGAGTATGAACCCCCCTTGATCGATAAGGCTAAGTCGACCAAAGTGACTACTGCTGAAGACATTCAGAATATGGCGGTTCGTGATATTACTTCTGTTGCTGGTCAGGCTGCAGGTGTAACTCAAGATGCTAATGGAAACACCAGTATTCGTGGTGCTCGTGGTGAGGGTACTGTTTACTTTATTGATGGGGTTAAAGTGCGTGGTAATGTGGGAATCCCACAGGCGGCTATTGCACAGACCGAGGTAATTACCGGTGGACTTCCTGCTCAATATGGTGATGCGATTGGTGGGGTAATTAACACTACTACTCGTGGGCCTTCCAGTGAGTTCTTCGGTACTGCGGAGATCCTAACCTCTATGCCATTTAAATATATGACTAAGGCGGATGGTACTCCAATTCTCGATGGTCAGAACTACAATTTGGGTGCCTTTACCTTAGGTGGTCCAATTTGGAAACGTAAACGCACTACTGCTGCAGGTGCTGAGCGTCAAGAGACTGTAATTGGATTCTTATTCAGTTCAGAATTCCAATATGTAGAAGAGCCTCGTCCAGTTCCATCTGATATCCCATACATTCAATTAGATCCTGATGTATTAGCAAGTTTGGAGCAGAATCCTATTAGTATGGATCCAGGTGGTCGTGCTATTAACATCAACTCAGAATTTGTTACTGAGGACGATCTTTCCAATGTTTGGCAACGTCCTAACTCCTACACTAATAACCTGCGTTTAAGTGGTAATATTCAGTTTAAAACTACTGAAACTACTACCTTAACCTTAGGTGGTCGTTTGGTGTACAGCGATGATATGTCTTCCAGCTATGCTAGCCATATCTTCAACTATAATAATAATATGCGTTCTATCAATTCGGATTGGCAAGCTTACTTGCGTTTCCAACAGACTTTCCGCAATCCTGAAGAAAAGGAAGGAGAAAGTAATTTAATTAAGAACGCCTACTACACTGTTCAGGTGGATTACACCCGTACCTTCGGTGAGACTATGGATGAAGTACACGGTAAGAACTTCTTCAACTATGGTTATACTGGTAAGTACGATGTATTAACTACTCCGGCTTATGTATATGGTACTGATACTACCACCGGTCTTAGTGGATATCGCTACGTAGGTGATTTTGACGCGGGAATTAATTATACCCCTGGTGGTTTAAACCCTGTACGTGATAACTATATCAGTTCATTCTTCGACATTGCGGCCGATAACTCCGGTATCAATAGCCGTACTTTAGATGATGTTCTTGGTTATGGAATGCCGATTAACGGTTTTAACCCTCGTAGTGTATATGGTCTTTGGACCAATGTGGGTTCTCAGCAAGGTGGATATAATGTGGGTCGTACCAGCCAGTTCCGTGTAACTGCATCGACCAACTTCGATATCAAGGACCACTCGCTGATTATGGGATTCGAGTATGAGCAACGTATCGACCGTGCCTACGGTTTAGGTGCACAAGGTTTATGGACTCGTATGCGCTTATTGCAAAACCAGCCTAACTCTCAGTTAGATATTGCAAACCCAATTCCTGTATATGATCAATTCGGTAACTATCAGGATACCATTAACTACAATTACGCATACAACCCTCAAGACGCTTCTCAATTCTCTGAAGAGATTCGTCGCGCCTTAGGATTAAACCCTTACGGAGTTGAGCAAATCAATATCGATAACATGGATCCAAGTACTTTCTCCTTGGATATGTTCTCAGCCGATGAATTAATCAACCCTAACGGTTCTGCCAGTGTAAGTTACTATGGTTACGATTATACCGGAAACATTCAGGATGGTAACCCAAGCATCTCTGAGTTCTTTACAGCTCGCGATGAGAACGGCCGCTATACCCGTCCGGTTGCACCTTTCCAACCGATCTATATTGCCGGTTATGTTCAGGATCAGTTTACTTTCCGCGATCTTACTTTTAACGTAGGTATCCGTGTAGACCGTTTCGATATGAACCAGGATGTATTACGTGATCCTTATGTATTGTATCCTTATTATACTGTAAGTGGTTTACCTAGTTCTCCACTTTCTGAAACTGAATTAAATAATGTTCCTGCTTCAGTAGGTCAAGATTATGCGGTATACGTTAGTGATTTCGACTATACTAAAGCCAAAATTGTTGGATACCGTAGCGGTGATCAGTTCTACAATGAAAATGGTGAGCCTTTAAGTGATCCAGGTGAATTATCAGATAAAGCAGGTGGTGGTATTAAACCATTCCTTGTTACTCCTCCCGGAGATGGTTCTACCGGTGGTGATATCCCTTCTGAGTCTTTCGTAGATTATGATCCTCAGGTGGTGGTTATGCCTCGTGTAGCTTTCAACTTCCCTATTACTGATGAGGCGATCTTTATCTTCCACTACGATGTATTGGCACAGCGTCCTACTACTGGCTTATCACGTTTGGATCCATTCTCTTACTTAGGTCTTACTTACTTGCGTAATGGTGGAGTATTAAACAATCCAAATCTGTTGCCACAGCGTACTACCGAATATGAAATGGCCTTTAAGCAAATGCTTTCTAAGAAGTCTGCATTGAAATTGGCGGCCTTCTATCGTGAGTTGCGTGACTTATTACAAGCCGTAAACTACCCAGAAGCCTATCCTATTACATATGTTGCTTACGGTAACCGTGACTTTGGTACTGTAAAAGGATTTACCCTTGAATACGAATTACGTCGTACTAAGAATATTAAAATTGATGCGAACTACACCTTGCAGTTTGCCAGTGGTACTGGATCAAGTGCTACCACCGGAGCTAACCTTGCTCGTGTAGGTGCTGCATCACTTCGTACTCTTTTACCATTTGACTACGATAACCGTCACCAGATTTTGGTTCGTCTTGACTGGCGTTATAGCCGTGGCTTACAATATGACGGTCCTAAAATCAATGGTAAGAACATTCTGGAAAACTTCGGTGTGAACATTACTTGTAATGCGCTTTCCGGACGTCCATATACTCGTCGTGATCGTGCTTATGCTGTTACTGCATCTGCATCGTCTTCGGCACAAACTGCTGGTCAGATCAATGGTTCTCGCTTGCCATGGCAAGTAAACTTTGATGCCCGTATCAACAAGACTTTCATGTTGGACAAGAAGGGTAGCAAGAGCCTTGATGTATACCTTCAGATTTTGAACCTTTTGGATACTCGTAACATTGTTTCCGTATATCCATTTACTGGTAGTCCTGATGATGACGGCTTCCTTGCTTCTCAAGCAGGTCAAGCGCAAATTCAAGGTCAGATTAGTGAGCAAGCTTATGTTGATTTGTACAATCGTCGTATGGCGAGTCCTTTCAACTACTCCTTGCCTCGTCGTTTCCGCTTAGGAATTGCCTATAACTTCTAGATCAGAAATAAGTAAATAGCTGTATGAAAATCAGAAGCTTTTTAACATTCGCCTTGGTTTTTTCGGTAAGCATTACCGGATTAAGTGCAAAGGAGAAACCAGCGAAGAATAACAAAAACAAGTCGGCCCTAGAGGCATTGGCAGAGGGTTGTGCCCCTGCTACTGCCCAAACCGACCTGAATATTAACAACGTTCGGGCCCGTATCCTCGGTGGTGGGGATATGTGGTGGGACCTTAACGATGCCCAGTACGAGGTACCTAAAGGTTCTAATAAGCACTCCATGTTTGCTGGTGCACTTTGGTTAGGTGGTATTGATGATGCCGACCAATTGAAGTTAGCTGCTATGACTTATCGTCAAGATGGTGTGGATTACTGGCCTGGTCCATTGGATGACAATGCCTCGATTGATGAAGCTACTTGTCAGCAATACGACCGTCACTGGATGGTTTATCGTAGTGAAGTAGAATTACACGCGGCTTGGATTGCCTGTAAAGAAGATCCAACCTGTGATCCTGAAACTCGCTACCCTGGTTACTCAGGAAATATTCCCGAGAGTATTCAAGAATGGCCAGGAAATGGTGCTGATGGACTTTTACCTACAAGCTTAGCTCCATACGTTGAGTCGGATACAAATGGTATCCCAGGATTCTACGAATATGAGTGGGATTATCCAGGTTACGATTTCACACGTGAGGCCGACTGTCAGTCAAAAGACGTTGACCTATTATATGGTGATCAAACTATCTGGTGGGTATATAATGATAAAGGAAACATTCACACGGAAACCAATGCTTCTGCATTAGGTTTTGAAATTCGTGCGCAGGCTTTTGCCTTTACCGCGAATGACGAGGTGAACAACATGACCTTTAACAACTACCGCATTTTAAACCGCTCTACCTTCCGTTTACGTGATACTTACTTCGGAACTTGGTTTGACGCGGATTTGGGTAACCCTTACGATGATATCATTGGTAGTGATATTGCTCGTGGTTTGGGTTATGTATACAATGGTGATAATGATGATGAAGGTGCCTTAGGCTATGGTGCAAATCCTCCCGCTATTGGATTTGACTTCTTCCAAGGTCCGTTCGCTGATTATTTTAACGGTATTGACGATGACCGTGACGGTTGTGTTGATGGTGTTCGTATTGACGGGGTATGCGTGGCTGAAGATCCAAACTCAAACATTAATGAGCGTATCATTATGTCGGGTTTCATGTATTACAATAATGCATCCAACTTTAATGGACCTTCAGGTACTACCGACCCTAACAATGCTCAGGAATTCTATAATTTATTGAACAGTATCTGGAAAGATGGTCGTCCATTGGTGATTGAAAGCCCTGCCGGAAAAGGTAATACTGGTAATGGTGATGGTTACTCTTTGGATCCAGCCTTAGTACCAACAAAGTTTGCCTATCCAGGTGTTTCTATCGATACGACTGGTGCCTATGAGCCTTTCACTCCGGTAGATTGGTGGGAATCTCCAAACAACCAGGCTGATAAGCGCGGTCTACACTGTGCGGGTCCTTTCTCTTTGGCTCCTGGTGCATTGAACTTCATTACCACTGGTGCAGTTTGGGCGCGTAACTTCGCTTCTCAAGACTTATTTGCATCTGTAAATGATGTAATTGTGGCAGATGATAAGGCTCAACAGCTTTTTGATAACTGTTTCCAAGTATTGGACGGTCCTTTTACTCCGGATTTAGAGATCATTGAAATGGATCAGGAATTGGTAATCAACATTCTGAGTCCTTTCACTGAAAATACTATTGGATACAAACAACGTGATCCACGTATTCCACCCGATCCGAACTGGACTTCTACTCAATTGGATTCAGCATTACAAGCGGGATACTTTAACTACCTGTTTGAAGGATTCCAATTATTCCAAGTGGCGAACGCTGATGTGGGTGTTGATGATCTTTATGATGTAGCTCAATCTCGTCTTATTGCGCAGTCTGACCTTAAAAATGGAATCGGTCAGTTGGTTAACTATACTGAAAGTCCTGACTTAATCGGTAACCCTCTTACTCCAACCGATATGACTTTGGAGGCAAATGACGACGGAATCGTATTAAGTTACCGTGTACTGGAAGATGCTTTTGCAGAAGGTAATCGTGCTTTGATCAATAACAAAGATTACTACTTCTACTTAATTACTTATGCGCATAACAATTACAAGACCTTCAGTCCTGGAAGCACCGGAGACAACTCCAATGCTCAAAAGACTCCTTACTTAGCGGGTCGTCGTAACATTGGTGATGGATCTAAACCTTATAAAGGAACTCCTAGCCGTACTGAAAACCGTAACAACGGTACTCGTTTGAATGCCCAGTGGGGTGATTTGGTAAGTGTTACTCGCTTAAGTGGTAATGGTAACGGTAGTGCTTATTTACGGGTAAGCTCTGAAACTGAAGATCGTATTTTACAAACCGGAGGAACAAACGAGATTGAGTATCTCGCTGGATCTTCTCCAGTGGAAGTTAAAATTGTAGATCCATACTTAGTAGGAACTAAGCGCACTGGAAAGTACCGTTTGTACTTTACTGATTTGGATACCAGTCGTAAATGGATTCTTACCGATTTGAACGATTCTGTGATTGATGTTGCTGAAACGGAAATTGATTTCCGTACCGAGCAGATCATATTCAATTCAGAAGGTGAGAGTCTTGGCTTCTCCATTAACGTTAAGGAACCTGTTGCACCAGGATATGAATTGCCAAATTCAACTAATAATGGTGTAATTGGTGGTTCTGTAACCTTTGCAGATCCTACTAAGCCTTGGTTAACTGGTGTGGCAGATACCGACAACGAAAATCCTACCAACTGGATTTTGGCGGGATCTAATGAAATCGACGATAACGACAACTTGCCAACGGTATACTATAATGACCATACCACTGGTGATAATAATGTGGATCCATTAGGTGAGTTCGAGAATATCATTGGAGGTACTTGGGGTCCTGTAGCCCTGGCTAGTAATGTTCCTTTTGCCGGAATTCCAGCAGATGAACCTGCAAGACGCCAGAGTCCTGGATATCCATTACGTGACGGTTCCAACTTTAACCGCATGTATCCTATTGATCAATTACCAAACATCAATGTGGTATTATCTCCAGATCCTGCAAAATGGTCTCGTGTGCCAGTATTGGAAATGGGTAATTATGCGGATGCGAATGAGGGTGGAGTTCAAACCTTCCGTTTACGCTCGGGCACCAGTTTGATGAAAACTTCGAATGGTGAATTAGTTCCTGATCCTAATGGATCAACCGGATGGAGTTATTTCCCAGGATACGCTTATAATGTGGAAACTGGAAACCGCTTAAACTTAGTAATCGCTGAGAACTCTTGGTTAAAGAGCGAGTTCGGTGATGATATGAAGTGGAACCCTACCGCTAACTATACTCAGAAACTCGGTACAATCGCCTTAGGTGGTATGCACGTAGTGTATGTATTAGCCGACTCATCTACCTTCCGTGGTACGATGAAGGATCTTACTTACCAAGGTGATGCTATCGATGACTACCCAATGAAGGAGGAGATTGAGAATATGAGCAGTGCTCTTACCCGCACCGATGTTTGGGGTGCCATGACTTGGTGTTCTATCGGAATGTTGAGCAGTAATGAGTATCAGTTTACTGATTACCGTGACATTCCTACCGAAGCCTTAGTTGAGATTCGTGTTCAAAGTCCATTTGGCGTTACCGCAACTTCTGGAAATGAAGGACGCCCAATGTATGAGTTCGATTTAGATCCTTACAATGCCGAGTTGAACAACTTAAGCATTGCTGAAAGTGCCTTAGATAACATTCGGGTTGTACCTAACCCTTATTATGGTTCATCCGCTTACGAAGATGGACAGTTGGATAATATCGTTAAGATCACCAACTTACCACAGCGTTGTACCATTAACATCTTTATGCCTAACGGTACTTTGGTACGTACCATTTCCAAGGATAACTCCTTGACCTTTACAGAGTGGGATTTGAAGAATGACTTCAATGTACCCATTGCTAGTGGAGTTTATCTGATCCATATCGATGCCGGACCAATTGGTCAGAAGGTGGTGAAATGGATGGGAAGTTTACGTCCAATTGACCTGAATGCATTCTAAGAACGAATTAACGAGTAACGACCAATGAAATATTTTCGAAAGATCGCAACCTCAGTTTGTCTCCTTGGCCTCGTTGGAAGCGCGTATGCGGGTAACCCCCAACGTGCAGGACAAGCAGGTGCTCCCGAATTATTAATCAACCCTTGGGCTCGTTCCTCTGGTTGGGGTGGAGTTAACATTGCTGGAGTATCTGGTGTGGAGTCCAGTTTTTTAAACATTGCTGGAATTGCAAATACAAATGGAACCGAGGTTTCCTTTGTGAACACCCAATGGTTAGTAGGTGCCGGAATTGGTATTAATGCTGCGGGCTTTAATCAGTCTGTTGGTGATAATGGGGTTTTAGCCGCCAATTTCGTATCCTTTGACTACGGTTCCTGGCAACGTACTACCGTTAATAACCCTGAAGGTGGAGTAGGTGAGGTTAGTCCTTCTACAGCCATTATCGGTTTGGGTTATGCCCAGAAGTTTACGGAGTCTATTCGTGGTGGGGTAAACATTAAAATCTACACTACCAGTATTGTGGATATGAGTGTAACCTCTGCCAGCGTAGATGCCGGTGTACAATATGTAACTGGTGCCCGTGATCAGGTGAAATTTGGTATTACCTTGAAGAATATCGGTCCTGCGGCTCGTTACGATGGTGAAGGACAGTCCCTCACTTTAGTAGTGCCTCAGGGAGGTTATTCTCAGGAATACAATGAACGCAGTGAGTCCTTCGAATTACCAGCTACCCTATCTATCGGTGGTAGCTATGATTTCGAATTCGATCAACAGCGATTAACTGTAGCCGGTGCTTTCCAGTCTAACTCTTTCGAGAAGGACATTTATACCTTTGGTGCTGAATATTCATTCAAGGAGATTGTATCGGTTCGAGCCGGTTATAATTTCTTCGATGACCGTTCTTACGCAAAAAGCACTACTGTGTTTAATGGAATCACTGCTGGATTATCCTTCGATATTCCACTATCCAAAGACAATGACAATTCTTTCCAATTGGATTACGCTTACCGTAGCACCGACTTCTTTAGTGGAGTTCATAGCATCGGAGTATCCATCCTGCTCTAATTAGCAGCGGAAAGAATCGAATAATTTTAGATATCTTTGCCAAGCAGAAAAGACCTCATTGAGGTCTTTTCTGCGTTTTAATCTATAGAAGAATGGGAGTAAGTTATTACAGTAAAGAAGGTTTAGAGAAGCTCAAAAAGGAATTAGAGCAGATGAAGAGTATTGAGCGTCCCAAAATCTCTCAGCAAATCGCTGAAGCCAGAGATAAGGGTGATCTTTCTGAGAACGCCGAATACGATGCTGCTAAAGAAGCTCAAGGTTTGCTGGAAATGAAGATTAGCAAGCTGGAAGAAACCTTGTCTAATGCGCGTTTAATGGACACCTCAAAGATCGATACCAGCAAAGTAATGGTATTGTCTACGGTGACCATCAAAAACAAGCGTAATGGTGCGCAAATGACTTACAAGCTGGTTAGCGAAAGTGAGGCCGATCTTAAAAGCGGTAAGATTTCCATCAGCAGCCCTATTGGCAAAGGTCTTTCTGGTAAGCATGTTGGTGAAACTGCAGAGATCCAAACCCCTGCTGGTAAAATGGAATTTGAGATATTAGATATCAAATTCGATTAATATGCCCAGCATCTTTAGCAGAATTATTCAAGGTGAATTGCCTTCCTACAAAATCGGAGAAACCGAAGAAGCCTACGCATTTTTAGATATCTCTCCTTTGCATTCCGGTCATACTTTGGTAGTGCCGAAAAAGGAAGTCGATTACCTTTTCGATCTGCCAGATCAGGATTACCAAGCTTTAATGGCCTTTTCCAAGAAAGTGGCTCATGCAGTTGGCAAAGCCGTACCCTGCAAAAGAGTTGGGGTAGCCGTAATTGGTCTCGAGGTTCCTCATGCTCACGTACATCTTATTCCCATAGATAATGTGAGCGACATCGACTTTAGTCGTCCCAAAATGCAGTTTAGTGCTGAGGAAATGGAAGCGGTGGCCACTAAGATTAAATCCTATCTCGACTAAGCCTTACGATCCGGATTAGCGCGTAAGAATTGCTCCCAGTTTTTCGCCTTAGTCCCTCCTAAAACAGGATTGCTGGCCTGATAGTGATGGCAAAGCGCTACGGCTAAGGCATCCGAAGCATCTAAATAGCGCGTTTCAATTTTATGTCCGAAACTGCGCTCCAGCATTGCATATACTTGCTCCTTACTCGCACTTCCCTTACCAGTAATACTTTGTTTGATTTTACGAGGCGAATATTCTTCTACCGGAATATTTTTAGAAAGCGCAGCGGCCATTACCACTCCTTGAGCCCGACCTAATTTAAGCATACTCTGCACGTTCTTACCAAAGAAAGGTGCTTCTACCGCCATTTCATCGGGAAGGAATTTTTCAATAATCTCGGAACTGCTCTCAAAGATTTGTTTGAGACGTAGAATGGGGGTGTCTGCCAGTTTGAACTTGATACTTCCCAAATCAATCATCTTAAAGGATTTCCCTTGTACTTCAATAATTCCGTAGCCCATGATTTGGGTTCCTGGGTCAATGCCGAGAATGATCTTTTCCTTGCTCATCAGGCCAAATTTAATGCTTTACCTTTGAGCACCTAGCACTCTATACTGATGCTCCTTCTCATCCTTTTGGGCCTTAGCTTCTTATATCATGCGCAAATTGTTTTTTTGGCATGGGGATTACGAACGCGGATTCCTAAAATCAAGAGAATTGAGATGGCTCAAACTTCTGTGGCCATACTCATTGTGCATCGCAATGAACCGGAAGCTCTGGTTTCTTGTTTAAAGCATTTGCAAGAGGCCGAAAAACCCTCATCGAAATGGCCCATTTATGTGCTGGACGACCATAGCTCTAGTCAGTATACAAAAGAGCTGGAAAAGATTCGTCAGAATTTTGAGGTGAAGATTGTTCCAAGTGAAGCTCTAGCCGGGAAGAAGAATGCATTGGCCTGGTTCTTACCGCAGATGAAGGAGGAATTTGTTTTGCAAACCGATGCAGATTGTGAAGTCGATTCGGATTTTCTTATTGCGATTGAAGCTCATTTGGCTAGACAGGAGCCGGATGTGATTGTAGCCAGAGTGCGAATGTTCCCCACTAGAAATTGGTGGTCGAGGCTGGCGGCATTAGATCATATGGCCCTGCAATTGGTAACCTTTAGTGCCCTAAATCAAGGGAAGCTGGTAATGGCTGCCGGAGCGGCAATGGCTTATCGTCCCAAAGATTATTTACGGCATCAAGAACTCGGGAAGGCCTGGGCCGGGGGAGAGGATACATTCTTTACTCAGGCTATGGCTAAGGAAGGTGCTAAAATTGTAGCCGAGCCTCATTATGGGGTGAACACTCCTGCTCCAGAAAACTTTAAGGCCTTAGTAAGACAGCGAATTCGCTGGGGCGCTAAGAGTGTGGATTACCCTAGCCTATTGGCTAAAAGTTTAGCCGCCTCTGTGGCTTTAATAAATCTCGGAATCGTGCTAGGGATTATCCTATCGCCCTTCTTTGAAATAAACGGATTCCTTTGGTACTTCTGGCTGTATAAAATTGGCTGGGATGCCTTTTTATTGCAACGATTTGCCGCCCTTTACGGCGGATCGGGCTTATTACGAGGCTATTTAATTTTAGCCTTGCTCTATCCCTTTTTTATTGCCCTGGTCATCCTGTTAATGCCCTTTTCGTCTAAGAAGAAATGGTTAGCCTCTTAAGCCTCTAAAATCAGAACCACTCGGGTTTTGGAAGATATGAAGCTCAAAATGATCAACGGCAGCCATGAGGTGATCCATAATATTGCTTTGAATCTGCTCATAATTGAGCCAGGCAATATCATTGCTAAAGCAATAAATCTCCAATGGCACTCCTAATTCCGTAGGCTGTAATTGGCGCACCATTAAAGTTTGATCCTGAGCAATACTAGGGTGTTCCGCTAGATAGCTTTCCATATAAATCCGGAAAACACCAATATTGGTGAGATGCCTGCCATTTACCAAAACCGATTTATCCACCTTTTTGCTTTCATTGGATAGGCGGATTTCCTCATGACGTTTTTCCAAATAAGTCTTGATGCGTTCCACCTTCAGCAGCTTTTTGTAAAGCTCATCATCTACAAACTTGATACTGTGGATGTCAATATTAAGACTACGCTTGATCCGCCGAACCCCCTGAGAAGTCATGCCGCGCCAGTTCACAAAGCTGTCGCTGATAAAAGCATAGGTGGGTACTGTTGATATAGTCTTATCCCAATTTCGAACCTTTACCGTAGTAAGGTTGATTTCCGTAACATCCCCATCAGCGCCATATTTGGGCATACTTACCCAATCGCCAATACGCACCATATCATTACCCGAAATCTGGATGCTGGCTACCAAGCCTAAGATCGTATCTCGGAAGATGAGCAGAATAACTGCGGTGGCCGCGCCAAAGGTGGTGAGGATGGCCGTTGCACTTTTATCCACCAGATTCGATAAGATGAAAACACCTCCGGCAATGTACATGCAGATCATCGCCACCTGAATATAGCTGCTTACCGGCTTGCCTTCAAATCGAGGAGAGCTAAGGCCGATGTGCTCTAAGGCCTTCAGGAATTTATGCCCCACATTTATGATGTTGATGATCATATAGGTGACCACCAATTTTTGCAGGAATTGAATCAGGCCAACCGATTCATCAAATAAATAGGGAAGTGAATAATAGATCACCAAGGCCGGCATGATATGAGCCAGCGATCTAAATACTCGCTTCTCGAGTAAAATATCATCGTATTGGTTTTTAGAACGCTTTACATAGCGGGTAACGATTCGCAAAATGACTTTGCGGGCAATGAAATCCACTACCAAGCTAAGAAGCAGCACTAAAATAATATCGATACCTAAGGTGATGTATTCCACCCAATTGGTACCTAATCCCAAACCGGCCAACCACTCATGTGCCCAATGGTTTAGCACTACTTTATCATTCATGCGAAAGCTTTGAGCAAAGCTACAATTTTAGGGCTGATAGCGAATTCCATTACGGCTGCTTCCTACCACCTGAAAGTATCCGAAAGCATAAGTGTTAGGTTCGTTTTCCTTGTGAATATTCCCCAATACCAAGGCAGGAGGAGCATCGAAAGGAGAGCCGGTTTGCACTTGCGAATTCAATACTTGCATATAATCGAAAAACTCCGGAGAAACAGATTGCAATAAGACACCTAAACTATCCGCTTCTTCACCAGCTTCTGGTTCATCGAAGGGTCCGTAAATGGCGATGGGAGGAATAAAGCCTTGACCGAAATAAATCCCATCAAAACCTTCATCGGAAATGAAGTTATTTTCTTGAGCGAAAATGGAGTCATTCAAATTGCGAATCACCCGGTAGTAATCGCCTTCTCCAGGAAGGTCGCCGAAATACATCAAGGCATAATCGCCTTCAAAAAAGGCTTGCGGAGTCGTATTGCGATTGAGGGTTCTTTGCTTCATCGAATCAATAGGAGGTACTGGTCTCAAGGTATCTGCTGCACTAATCCAGGTGCCCGCAATCTTGTCCGGCACATCACCACTGATCTCAACTTTAATCTGGTAAGTAGCATTGAATTCGCCCAAGGTGGTACTCTCATATAAACCGGGAGTGCTGGTGCTTTCATCAAGCACAACTATTTCTTGGCCATCTTTTAGAAGACTAACGCGCGCCTCCTTAACAGGGATGAAGGGATTATTATCGAAATAAGCAGCAGTTTGACTCAATTTCACAAATACATTGCGATCATTGGTAATCACACCATCTACCACCAATTCGGGTTCTGAAGAATCCACATCAAGTTCCACCACATCGGTACAAGCCGAAATGCTGATCAATACTGTGAATACGAATAGGAATAAGGAAAACCTTTTCATGATTAGAAGTTAAAGTTCCAGGTTACTGATGGGATGATGGTGCCGAAGATGGATAATTGCACCGCTTGCGTATTCAAATTGGTAGTGGTTGCGCCGTTGGCATTATCTTGTTGTTCGAAGTAAATCGAATAAGCATTTCGGCGAGCGTAAACATTGTAAATACCAATCGACCAGGATGAATAGAATTTTTTGCCTTCCACCTTAGGAGGAGTATAGTTTGCTGAAAGGTCCAAGCGATGGTAGTCCGGAATGCGATACGAATTGCGGTCGCGGTAAATCGGAACCACATAGTCTTCAATTTGGAATTTACCCTCTGGAGGGGTAATTGGGCGACCGGTTTGGTAAGTGAAGTTTAAGCCAATATCCCATTTCTTGGTCAACTGATAATTCAATACCACGGAGATATCATGGCGCTTATCGTAATTGGCAGGATACCATTCGCCGGCATTAATAGCCTGCATAGGATTAACTCCTTCTACCTTTAATTCGGTTTTAGAAAGGGTATAGCTCACCCAGCCTTTTAGGCGACCTTGTTGCTTGCGCAGATAAAACTCCAAACCGTAGGATCTGCCAATACCGGAAAGAATCTCGGTTTCAATGGTTTCATTGAAGATGAGTTCTGCACCATTGCGATAATCCACAATATTTTGAAAATCCTTGTAATAGCCTTCAAGGGAGAACTCATATTGATTGTCCATGAAGTTCTGGAAATAGCCTGCGGCCACCTGATTTACCGTAGCGGGTTTAATATGCATTCCCGCCGGACGATATAAATCTACCGGAGTAGGAGCGGTGGTATTGCTGATAAGGTGTATGTACTGACGGGTACGGTTATAGCTCAGCTTCACACTTTTTTCGTCATCAATGCGATAGTTCAAAGCAATACGTGGTTCCAAACCTTCCAAGCCATTATAGGCTTTAATCACTTCACCTGATCCATAAGTGCGAGTTTCAACAACTTCATCTACTTCTGGTAAATCCTGATTTTGGTAGATATTCTTTACCTGCGAGCCCAGGTTGTAGAAAGAGGAGTAACGCAAGCCATATTGCAAGGTGAAGAGCGGGCTGAATTTGTACTCATGACTGAAATACAAGGAAGGCTCCAAAGCATATTCCTCTTGTAATTTCATTTCTACCGTACCAGTGATGGTGCCAGGCTTGAAGCGGTAGTAAATACCTTCCATACCAAATTCGAATTCGCTCTTGGCATTGGCATACCAGGTATATTGATTTTTGAAATGGTAATCCTGAATGGTAGATTCTAAACGAAAATTAAAGGCATCATCTTCCGGGGTACCCAGGGCATAGGTGTAATCACTAAATATCAAAGTGAAGTTGGAGAATAACTGATCACTAAAGAGGTGATTCCAGCGTAAGGAAGTGGTAGCATTCCCCCAATTAAAACCAAAGAGATCATTAATTTCAAAAATATCTCGACCATAATAACCACTGAGGTAGAGACGGTCTTTATCGCCCAGAATGTAATTCAGTTTGGCATTGAAGTCGTAGAAATACAAAGTGTTTTGCGAAAGGGCTTCATTAGGGCTTAGTCCTAAAAAGATATCGGCATAAGAGCGGCGGCCGGCAAACATAAAAGCAGACTTTTCTTTTACCAGGGGACCCTCCACCAAAAGACGTGAAGAGAGCAATCCAATACCGCCGGTGCCGGAAAACTCACGGTTATTGCCATCCTTCTGACGTACATCAACCACCGAGCTTAATCGTCCACCATAGCGAGAGGGGATTCCACCTTTGTAAAGCTTAACATCCTTAACGGCATCAGCATTAAAGATGGAGAAGAAACCAAAGAGGTGTGAGGAATTGTAAATAGGAGCTTCATCCAAAAGAATCAAGTTTTGATCGGTATTACCACCTCGAACATTGAAACCGTTTGAGGCTTCCCCCACTGTGCTAATACCTGGCAAAAGGGTTAAGCTGCGGATGATATCTACCTCACCCAAAAGGGCAGGCATTTTCTTCACATCCTTTACATCGAGTTGCGCCACACTCATTTCGACGCTGCTCACATTGCGGTCAATCTTCTCTGATTCAACTACAACTTCATCCAATTGAGTGCTGCTTTCTTTGAGCTCCCAATTGAGTTTTAGATTTTTGTCGAGAGTGATTTTTCGCTCTTGGCTGGTATATCCAATGTACTGAACACTAAAGGTGTAAGTGCCCGGAGGTAAGGAAATGGAATAATAGCCGTAGCTGTTGGTGGAGGTGCCAGTGCCCTTTTCGGGGACCACAATGTTTACTCCAATTAGTTCTTCGCCGGTTCCGGCATCGCGGATATATCCGCTTAAGGTGAATAGATCATTTTGCCCTATTGCTGCGTTAGATAGCAGGATAAGGCAAAAGAGCAAAGCTCTTTTCATTTTAACTTTAGTTTAGTTCGTTGCGTCAGACTAAGCTTAAAAAAAGAGCTTATTTTAGCCTGAATTCCTTTATGAAGCGGCAAAAGTAAAGTCATTTCAAAAGCCCTTTGTAGAATTTGTTGAGTTTAACAAAGAATTAAGCAAGATATTATATGTCAGTTCTTAAGAATCTGAATCGTTACAGAATCATAATATTGGTGGCCGCCATTGGTTTGGGTTTAGCATTTTACCCACCCGTTCCCAAGGCCGATGAAAAAGACAAACTGATAATGAACATCATTTATCAGGTATTGCGGACGAACCATTTTTCGCCCCAATCCTTAGATGATGACTTCTCTGGGAAAGTATATGATGGTTTCCTCGAAAACCTCGATTACAATAAGCGTTTTCTTATTCAAGAAGATGTGGATCAATTGGAATCCTATCGACTTAAGATTGATGATGAGATTCGTAGTTCTGATCTCAGTTTTTTCGATGATGCTTTTAGTCGCTATCAAAAACGCTACACAGAGGTAAAGGGCTTTTACAAGGAAATCCTGGCCCAGCCTATGGATTTGGAAGTAGAGGAAAGTTTGGAAACTGATGATGATAAATTAAGCTACGCTAGCAGCATGGAGGAGCTTAAAGATCGCTGGCGTCAGTATCTGAAGTATCGCATTTTACTGCGTATGGATGATATGATGACGGATCAGGAGAACGACTCTACCGATAGTGAAACGGAGGTATTGACCCTAGCGCAAATGGAGGAGAAAGCGCGGAGCAAGGAATTAGAAATGCATGATGATTGGTTCAATAGCTTGGATGATCTGGAGCGCATCGATTGGGTTTCCACTTACATGAATGCCATTACCGCATTGTATGATCCTCATACCCAATACTTCCCGCCTGAAAAGAAGGAGGATTTTGAAATTAACATGACCGGTCAGCTCCAAGGAATTGGTGCTCAATTACAACAGAAAGGCGACTATGTAACTATCTCTAAAGTGATTGTAGGTAGTCCCTGTTGGAAACAAGGTGACCTGGAAGTAGGGGATAAAATTTTGAAAGTAGAGCAAGAAGATGGCGAGGTAGTAGACCTGGTTGGCATTAGTGTTCGTAAGGCAGTAAAACATATTCGCGGTCCAAAAGGTACAGTAGTGAAATTAACCGTTCGCAAATTGGATGGTAGTAAAATGGATATTCCCATTACCCGCGATATTGTAGAATTGGAGTCAACTTTTGCCAAGTCTACCGTAATTGGTGAGGGCGAAGACAAGGTGGGTTATATCCGTCTACCTAAGTTTTACGTGAATTTCTATGGCGATGAAAATCACGATTGTGCCGAAGATGTTGCGAAGGAATTAGAGAAGCTAAAAGCGGAAGGCGTTAAAAGCGTGGTTCTCGATCTTCGCAATAATGGCGGAGGTAGCTTGCAAGGTGTAATTGATATCGTAGGTCTCTTTATTGATAAAGGTCCGGTAGTACAAGTGAAGGCATCGGGCCAAAGGCCAAAAGTATTATCCGATTCCAAGGGTGGTGTTGTTTATGACGGACCTTTGGTAGTGATGGTCAATAAATTCAGTGCCTCGGCTTCTGAGATTTTTGCAGCGGCCATCCAAGATTACAAAAGAGGGATTATCATAGGTAGCAATTCTACCTTCGGTAAAGGAACTGTGCAAAATGTGGTAGACATGGACCGCACCGTGAATTTGGCCTATAATGACCTGAAACCCTTAGGTGCCCTAAAACTTACTATTCAGAAGTACTATCGTATTAATGGCGGAACACCTCAATTGAAAGGAGTGCAAGCCGATATCGTAACTCCGGATAATTATATGTACATCCCTTATGGTGAGAAAGAGCAAGACTATGCTTTGCCTTACGATGAGATTGAACCAGCCGATTACGATTTATGGAAACCTGGTGTATCTGCTTATCCCGGAATTATCGCGCGCAGCAAAAGCCGCATGGATACCAATTCGCATTTTGCCATGATCGAAGAGTATGCGCGTTGGATTAAAGAAGAGCAAGAGCATACCTTAATTCCTTTGAAATTGGAAGATTTCCGCAAGTATCAAGAAGATTATCGCGCGGAAGCAAAGCAATATCAAGGGATGCGTAAGAGTCAAACCGAATTGACAGTAAGCTCCAATAAAGCAGATTTGGCAGAAATTAATTCATCGGAAGAGAACCTCGAAAAAAGAGATAACTGGCATAAAGGACTTAAAAAGGACTTGTACTTAAGCGAAGCCTATTTAGTAGCTTTGGACTTGAGCGCTAATTATACTCCTTGAGAATATTAAAAGGCATAGGCAAGGACCCGCTGGGAGCAGCCGGGCTTCTGATAATCAGCATAAGCGCCATCATGGCGCTTTTTGCTTATACCTTCATTGAGGATAATAGTCCTAATGCCAATGAAATGCATTTGGCTTTGGCCAATCAGGCTCCCGGCTTTGAAGCGGAAATGCTGGCCTTGCCTCGTGAATCAAAGGAACAGTCGTGGTGGGATGTCCTTCAGAATGGAAAGGACCCTCAATTTCAACGCATCCCATTGCAATGGCACAAACAAAAATGGGATAGCCTTTACTATCGTGAATTTGGTCAGGCAGCCGATTCTGATCCCCAGGTTTTAGCCCTTTCGAACTATTATAGTTTGGAAGCTATCCGCAATAAGGAGTACTTACAAACCAAATATTTTCTTTTTGGCTCAGATCGCTTTGGTCGGGATTTGTTTAGCCGCTTGGTTTTAGGTGCACGAGTTTCCTTTTCCGTAGGTTTTTTAGCGGTCCTTATTTCCTTAATTATCGGAATCCCCATCGGATCGCTGGCCGCTTATTATGGAGGCTGGGTGGATAAACTGATACTCTGGTTAATCAATGTGGTTTGGTCTATTCCCGGCTTACTATTAGTGATTGCCATTACCCTTGCCTTAGGTAAAGGACTGTGGCAGGTGTATGTGGCGATAGGCTTTACCATGTGGGTAGAGGTGGCCCGGGTAATAAGGGGGCAGATTCTAAGCATTAAGGAGAAAGAGTATATCCAGGCCGCTCGAGTGCTGGCTTTTTCAGATATGCGGATCATTTTTCGACATATTTTGCCTAATGCTTTTGCGCCGCTTATTGTTATTTCGGCCGCAAATTTTGCCGCTGCCATTTTGATAGAAAGCGGATTGAGTTTTTTAGGCTTAGGAGCGCAGCCTCCAAGTCCTACCTGGGGTACTATGATTAAGGATCATTATGCCTATCTCATCGTAGATAAGGCTTACTTGGCTATCATTCCTGGAATGGCGATTATGTTTTTGGTATTGGCCTTTATGTTTATCGGCAATGCCTTGCGGGATGTTCTTGATATTCGCAGTACTTAAAAGCTTAAATGAAGACTTAAGCTTTGAGCACTGACTCTCAAATCGGCAGGAATCGCTTTTAGAAACTCCAATTGATCTTGCCGATGCATCCAATAAAACAAGAGGTCAAAGGCCAGTAAAAAGGCACCGTTTACCGCGATAGCCTGGCCAAAACCTTGATTACGTAGCGCCTTTTCTCCTTTATTCCCCCAGTGATTGAGCGCGAAGCCACTGCCAATATAAAGTAGGTCCAGGCCGGCATTAATCAGCAGTATTTGTTGAATGCGTTCCTGGGCTTCCAGGCTTTCCATAAGATTGAGACCATAGTTTGCGGTGGAGGCCTGGTAAAAGCCATAAATAGCGATCCCTAGATTAACACTATTCCAGGCCAGATTCATTTGGTGATAGGATCGAGTTTTGGGATCAATGCTTTTAAGCTTGGTCGCGCTTAGTCCGATATTCACCAAGGCCCAAGAGCCTAAAATCATCATGCCCTTTTTATTCTTCAATTCTCGCTCCTCATTAAAATCAATGATTTGTTGAGGACTTACTTGTGCCTTTAAGACAGATGTGCTTATGGAAATTAAGAGGAGTAGGAGCCAGCTTTTCATAGCATCGATAATGAGCTGAGCTTTAAATTGTTCGCTTAGGAGAATATTTCTTCCCAATCAGGATGCTCGCTGCGGCAGAAGTCCAGAGCTTTTAAAAAGCTTTCGCGGCTAATGCGGTAGGCTCCCAAGCTGGCCAGGTAGCTATTATAGATCTGGCAGTCGATTAAGTGAATACCCCAGAAGTCGAGACGTTTACAAAGTTCAATGAAGCAGATTTTACCAGCATTACTTTGCTTGGAAAACATAGATTCACCGCTAAAGCATGCCCCGGTGCTAAGTCCGTATAAGCCGCCCACCAGCTGTTCATCCTGCCAGGCTTCCACACTAAAGGCTCTGCCTTCGCGATGTAACTGTTTAAAACTCGCAATATGCTCATCGGTTATCCAAGTCCCTTCCTGACCGGGGCGATTCACTTCTTTGCAAGCTTCAATCACCGCATCAAAGTCTTTATTAAAACTAATTTGAAAGCGTTGTTGATTGATCAGGTTGCGAGAGCTTTTACTGATATGCACTTCTTTGGGACGTAAGACCATGCGCTCTAAAGGACACCACCAAAGCAGATCGGACTCCGGTTCATTCCAAGGAAATATTCCCTGATCATAGGCCGCTTCCAGTCGCTTTGGACTTAAATCGCCTCCCACCGCCACAATACCTTCATCGGGCTCCCAAAGGTCGGGTGTAGGGAACCACATCGATTGGCTGTCTAATTGGTAGATTGGCATTTAGAAAAGCATTAATACCCCTAAAAATACCACAGCTCCTAATAGCATCAAAAGCAAAGTGTAGGGAACAATTCTGCGAGCTTTTAAACCGGTGATTCCCAATAGGGGTAGGGCCCAGAAGGGTTGTAGCATATTGGTTAACTGATCACCATAGGCCATGGCCATAATTGCTTTTCCATAAGGGATGCCCAGTGATTGAGCGGTTTCCAGCAATACTGGCCCTTGGATGGCCCATTGACCTCCTCCACTCGGAACAAAGATGTTTATAATGCCAGCGCTGAAAAATGTCCAAAGAGGAAAGCTAAAGGCCGTGCTATTGGCACTGAAATAATTGCTCATGGCTTCAATTAATCCGCCATCGCGCATTAAGCCCATAATACCGAAGTATAAGGGGAACTGCAATAAGATTCCCGCGGCTCCATGAATGGCATCATCCAGGGCATTTAAGAAGTTTTGGAGGCTGCCATGAAAGGCTAAGCCCAAGGCTAGTAAAGCGAGGTTGATGAAGTTGGGAGTGAGGAAGTTTAAACCTTCACTATTCCAAGCGCTACGTAAGCCAATAATCAGGATAAGCAGGCCAATGATCAAACCGAACCAGGGCGAATGATCCAGTTTTTCGGCACCCTGATGTTCACTAGTCTCAATGCTGCTATTTTGAGCTTGAATATTTTCCTTTTGACCGGGGGCTTTTCGAGCCACCCAATACAATAAGAGAGGGATAAGAATCAATAGGAACAAACTAGCTGTTCCGTTCATTGGGCTGAAAATGGTTTCTTCCCAAGCAATGCGATCCGGCATAGCGTTTATTTGGCTATTTACCAGACTTTGCACATGGCCAGGTTCTGCTGCTTTAATTGGGGCGCTGCCACTAATGCCTCCGTGCCAAACCATTAATCCGCTATAGCCAGCCGCACCCAAAAGTCCATAATTAAAAACCTGGCCTCGGGCACTTAAGTTTTCCGCTGCTTTGCGGGCCATCACTGCGCCAAAAACCAAGGCCAGGCCCCAATTTAAAAAGGCCAGGACTAAGGTGAAAAAACTAATAAGGGCGGTGTTTTTAGCCGGATCACGACTTAAAGAAAGTATCCAATTGACGAAGAGAGTTACCGGTTTGGCTAAGGCCAGGGTATGGCCTAAAACCAAGATCAACATCATTTGAACCATGAAAACCAGCAGGGGACCGTTCCACAGTCCCGCTTGCCAGTAATCAATAGAGTTTCCCAATCGGGAGAGCCAGGGCCCATCGGCATAAAGCCAAAACAGCCCGAAGCTGAAAATTGTAAGTAAAAGAGCTATCGCAAAGGGCGAGGGTAAAAGAAGTCGAAATACTTTCTCGAAGCGCTTTGCGAAACTCATAAGCTATTTAAAAAGGCAGATCGTCGTCGTCTTCCTCATAAGGGGTCATGCTGGGAGGAGTTCCGAAATCGGTGCTAGGCGCAGCTCCACCTTGAGGCGCAGGATTAGAAGGAGCGGGAGCAGGACTGCTCTTATCTATTCTCCATCCCTGAATAGTATTGAAATACTTTACTTCACCTTGAGGAGAGGTCCATTCACGACCTCTAAGGTTAATACCGATGGTTACCTTTTCACCTTCACGAACACTGTCGAGGAGATCGGTCTTATCTTGTACAAACTCGATAGAGATATGCTGTGGATACTGCTCTTCGGTAGTTACCACTACTTCTCTTTTCTTGAAACTGGCACTGATCTGTTGGGTGCCGCCAACGCGTTTTACGATTCCGCTTACTTCCATTCTGTATTAAACTCTGTTTAATTTATCGCAAAGCAAAGCTTTCCAAGCTTCACTCACTTCATTGGTATTTAATAATTCTTTTGCGTATTGGTGCAGAAGCTCGCGGGCTTCCATACCATTGTCTGATTCTTCAAAGATGCCGCGAATACGACTGCCTTTGGCAAATTCTTCCAATTCCGCATCATTAGGCAAGCGTTCCACATTACCTAATTTACCTAGGTCATTGCCATCCAGGAAAATGCTTTTACGGATACGATCCGGAATTTGATCTACCCCGATGCCTAAGGTGGCAAGGGGTTTCTCTACTTCAAACATCGATTCGTGGTTCGCTCGGCAATACCAATTGGCTCCCATGCGAGCTACTAAATCTAATTTGGTGCTGTCGGTTAATCCGGCTTCGTTTAAAACCGATTCATCCACATGCATGCGTAGTACTTCGCAGATAATCATATTACCGGCTCCGCCATTTTCGCCTAAGCTAATGATTTCATTCACCTTACACTCAAATTGAACCGGAGATTCCTTCACCCGTAAGGGCTTCACAATGTCGGATTCAATGGCGGTTAAGCCGGCTTTTTTGAACTCATCAACACCGGTGGCGTACTCGGTAGAAGCCAGGGACATCTGTTGAACAATGTCATAATTTACCACATTAATCACCACTTCTTTCGTTGCTTGCGCATTGTGGAGGGTGTCTTTGGTGGTGTTATCTCGAACCCTGCGTGAGGGTGAAAAAACTAAAATTGGAGGATTACTTCCAAATACATTAAAGAAGCTAAAGGGACTAAGATTGGGATTACCATCTTGATCCACAGTGCTTGCAAATGCAATGGGACGTGGCCCTACAGCGGCCAATAAATGACCATGTGCTTCCTTCGATGGGAGCTCTTTCAGATCAAATGATTTCATATTAAAAATCTAAAGGGGCAAAAGTAACTAATTAGGTTCGGCTCTTCCGGTATAAACGTTACCGAAGCGTTTATTTCCTTAGTTGAGATTTTTTAGATAGGGAAAAGCAAAATTTATATATTTGCCGCCCCAGAAATGGGCAATGCGGGCGTGGTGGAATTGGTAGACACGCTAGACTTAGGATCTAGTGCCGCGAGGTGTGGGAGTTCGAGTCTCCCCGCCCGCACCGTAAAAGAAAAGGCTTGGTTCATTTGAATCAAGCCTTTTTCTGTTTAATGCACTACTTGCAATTTCTTTTGAGTCCTTTGCTCTTTGCCCTCTAGCCGGAGAAGGTAAATTCCATCCGGTACTTTAGGGAGGCTTATATCACTTTGTCCATTAAGATCTAAGTCGCCACCAAGGATCAGTCTCCCTTGTAAATCGAGCAGATAATAGCGATTGTAATCTCCTGCTTTAACGCTGATTTGAAGCTTGCTAGTAGCTGGGTTAGGATAAACCTGAATTTCGGAATCTTCAAAACTTTGGAGTCCAACATTGCTAACCAGGATGCAGGCCGAGGTATCAACACAGCCGTTTAAACTTACCTCCACGGCGTAATATCCATTTTGCACGAAGGTGAAGACTTTGCCAGTTGCACCGCTTATTTTACTGAAATTGTTATTGCAGTTTAACCATTGGAATTGAGCATTGGTGTCCGATTCCAAAGCTTCTAATTGATTAGCTGATATGCGGTTGGCTGCCGAATTAAGATTGGTCACATTTAAGTTTAGGTCTATTATGGTATCACAACCGGAAGGGGAGTTAATAGTGTCTTGATAATGACCACTTGTATTATAGGTAATGCCATTAGGCGCGGTATAGGGACCGCAAGAATTAATGCTTAAAGCTAAATTTAGTCCAGCACCTTGAACGGGAGAAGCTACAAAATTAGAGCTACTTCCTGCCAAGGCGAAGTTTTGGAGGCTGCCATTATTACCATTGGCGGAATGATCAATGATTGCGCTAATAGCACTATTATTCGCCTGAGGATTGCCATCATTACATTTATAGTAAGCCACCAAATTGTTTGGCGATATACAATATTCACTGCTGTCTTTTAAGGCTAATTGACTTGGAGTTAAAGCGGTGTTCCAAACTCGAATTTCATCAATATCACCATCAAAGTAATTTACACCATCTACACGTCGCCCAATCACAAAGCTGCCGGAACTGGTATTTACCCCGCTGAGGCTTCCACTAGTATCTAAAACACCATCCACATACAAGCTTACCAATCCTGATTTATAGGTAGCAGCAACATGATGCCAGGTGCCATCATTTACGGCAGTATTTCCGCTTAGGCCGGAACCTCCAATTTCGAGGCGAATGGCATTATTCCAAAGCAGGCAAAATGTAAATCGAGTACCGGTGGTCATGCTGCCCCAGTTTACTAATACCTTTTGGCCGCCCTGCCCGGGAATGGAATTAGCGGTGGTGCGAATCCAAGCTTCAACAGTGCGCTCGCCAGAGCCAGTGACGCCGGAATAATTAGAACTTATATGATCGTCAGTTCCATCCAGGTTTAGGGCAGCTTGGGCCGATACTATTTGACTGATGAGGATCAGACTTAATAAAGTGTAGAGCTTTCTCATTAACCTGGATTTTAAATTATTCTTTTAATTCAATTTTGATGGGCACCACAAAGCTCATCCGAACCGCTTTTCCACGTTGTTTGGCGGGTTCAATTTGTGGTAATCCTGAAATTACTCGTAATGCTTCATTATCCAAATAAGGATCTACACTGCGCATGACCTGAACATTGGATACCTGACCGTTTTTCTCAACTACAAAACTTACAATTACCCGACCTTCTATTTTAAGGCGGCGGGCCGTTTCGCTGTATACAAAGTTTTGACTTACGTATTGCAGTAATTGAGTTTGAAAGCAAGTCTTACGCTCGTCATTAGTAGCAAAGCTTTCGCAACCTGGGAAGATGGGCACGGTTTCTACTACCGCAAAGGGAATGGGGTCTTCCAATTCTTCAAGGTCTTCAGCTTCTTCGCCTACTATTTCTACCTCACCTTCTACATACCTTACATCTTGATTCTCGGAGATTAGATATTCGTCTTCGTCTGTTTCAGTAGCGCTCATATCGAGCTCATTATCTACGACTGTGTTGTCATCAACAACATTGAGTTCACTTGGAAGCTCTTTTGGTTGTTCTATCTTAACTGTTTTAGGAGGTCTCACCGTAATGGGTATTACAATATCATCTCCATCCACTACAATTTGTTGAGGCTTTTCAATTTCAGGTTCCGAGAAATTGATGTTAAATAGTTGGATAACAATAAATAATGAGAGTGCAACACCCGCCAGTAAAAAGTGGGTGCGGTATTTTTCGAGGTCTAATTTTGGATTCTTTTTATTCTCCATCCCTTTATCAGAGTTTGGCAGCAATTTACATTTTTAAAGACTTCTTTAATGTGAGAAGCGTGGCATTAGACCTAAAAAAAGCCGGCGTTGTGCCGGCTTTAGTTTAGTCTTTTATCAAAGGATAATGTAGTTCACCAAATGATCCTTTAATGACCAAGTGATAATATCCAGGTACCAAGTCGCTTAGGTCAATCGCTTTATTTATTTCTTCAGTTGCGATATTCCGAATTACTTGACCGGTACTATTATATATAACTAAGAGATCAGGGCTTTTGGCTTCCTCTGGCCATTCAATTCTCAAATAGCGTTCTACAGGGTTGGGATATACATTCGGATCTGGTATTTCCGCTGCATCCAGCCCCAGCTGATTGAGCTTAAAGCTTCGAGTGGAGCTTCCACAGACACCATTAATGGTTAGGGTTACCTTATAGAACAGTCCTGGTGTACTGTAAATATGGATTGGCATGGGTCCGGTTCCGGTTGTGCCATCACCAAAGTCCCAACTATAAGATGTTGCTCCGGTAGATATTGTGCCATCAAATTGAATTCGTAATCCTGAGTTAATCGGACTGAGAACGGTATAGGTCCAGTCTGCCCTCGGAGGATCACAAGCTTCTACTCTCCGGGTATTGCGAACAGTATCCCCACAATTATTCCAGCTTGTTAGGGTAACGAATTTGTCTAAGGTATCTGAATAAAAAGCGGAGGCAGTGCTGCCGCTAGCAAAAGTGCCATTGCCTAGATCCCAAGAATAGCCACTCGCATTATTACCTGGGTTGGCCGTGAAGTGTGTGCTATCGGTGCTTTGAGTCCAATTGAAGTTGGCTCTTAAAGTGTCGCAAACCTCTAATATTTGCACTATGGTATCGCTGTTTCCACAGTTATTGGATGCTATGAGCGTAACAGAATATGTGCCTGGAGTAGAATAGAAGTAGACAGGATTAGTAAGGGCACTGCTATCACCATTACCGAAATACCATTTTAGGCTATCAGCATTGCTGGCTCCAGATGTGAAATTGCGGCGTAAGAATCGACTGGTATAGGTGAAATTAGCAGTCACGCTATCGCAAACCAATGTGGAAAGCGTGTCGATTAAGCTGGCGCTAATGGTGGTGGTACAGCTGTCAAATAGCTCAATAACATATTGACTACTTGAGTTGAGATTATTAATGGAGTAAGGGCTGCTTACATTCGGCACCACGGTAGCGCTGCCAATTCCCAATGCGGCATCATACCAACGCAAGGTAGTAACCGAGTTTCCGGTATTGCTGTTTTGCCAGCTAAAGCTCAGGCTGGTGTAACCCTGGTTTTGCACCTGTAAATTATAAGGTATACCGCAGGAGGGGCCACTGGAGCGAACAGATACATCATCTACCGCAATATCACCCTGGCCACCACTAGAAACGGCTCGGAACACTATTTCAATGGTATCGCCAACATAGGCGCTTAAGTCGAGAGAGTCTTCTTTCCAGGCCGCGCCATTGCTAAATTGTTGTTGGCCGGTCCAGGTTCTTAGGGTTATGTTATTGCCATTATTGCGGGTATTAATCTGCACCTTAAGCGAGTTGATATTATTGCCAAACATGTGATAGCTATAATAAAGCTTAGGGGTAGAAGTGTTTACCAGGGCAATTTCCGGACTGGTCATTAAAGCAGGATTAGCGGTGGTGCTAAAGTCACTTTCGAAATAAATGTAATTACCAGAACCCAAAGCATCTTCCTGTGGTCCGGTAGCAAAGCTTGGGGTGGTTCCTGCACCAACACCCCACTTGTCATTGCTGGTTTGTCGGTTGCGAGTCCAGCAGGGGCTAATTTGATCGTTGGTATTAAAGAATCCAAGGCCTTCTTGCCAAGGGATATTATCGAAATTCTCATTAAAGGGTAAAGAAGATATTCCACAGGCAGTGTTTCCGATAAATGGACCTTCCCACCAACTAACATCGTTGGCTCCACAACTATCGCGAACAAAAATCTCGTAGTTGGTATTGGGATTAAGCCCATTTAATACAAAAGGCTTGCTGGTAACGGATACCAGGTTAAAGGCCCCGGTTGATCCTGCCGGACGGTATTGGATTTGCCAATTTGTTGCGCCACCGCTAGTCCAGTCAAGTGTGAGCGTTGTTTGGCTATTAGCCGTTTGCTGAATATTGGTAGGATTTGGACAGGTAGGGGTATTGTCTATTCTGATGTCATCAATAGCCATACTGGCCCTAAAGGCGGTTCCAGTTGAGCGGAAAGCTCTAAAACGAATTTGAATAGTATCGCCAATATAGGAGCTTAAGCTAACAACCTTTTCCAACCAAGCGGCGGAGGCACTTGTTTGTTGCTGGCCACTAATGGTGTTTACATTAGACCATCCTGAACCGGCATTAACAGCTATCACTAGTTTGTCAATATCCTGACCAAACATATGATACCAAAAACGTAATTCTGGACTACTGAGAGTGTCTAAACTAACCAAGGGAGTGAATAGGTCGGTGCTGAAATAGCTATTGAAGATTCCTTCTCGAATGGTATAGGCGTAAAAACCATTCCCTGAAGTATGGTCTGCATCTGGTCCGGTGTTGAAGCCATCACCTGCACCTTGGTTGCCGCGCCAATAATAAGTGGTAGTGTCGGAGCGAGACCAGCATGGATCAATATTCCCTGGATCATTAAAGACTGAAGGGTCATTCCAAAGTCCATTATCAAAATCTTCGAAATAAGGAGCAATGCTCACGGTGCAAGCAGTACGACCTTGAACAAAACTTGACCAGAAACTCACATTCCCTAAACCACAACTGTCTCTTACGATAAATTGATAGGGGGTGTTTGGAGTCAATCCGTTCAATACAAATGGATTGCTACTGGCATTTACCAGTGTGCCGCTACCGGCTGAAAATCCTGGGGCACCATATTCTATTTGCCAATCGCTAGCGCCACCTGTGGTCCAGTTTAAGGTAATACTGGTAGATCCCACAGCAGTGATACTTAAATTGCTTGGTTGTGGGCAGCTCGGTTGCTCATCAATGCGGAAATCATCTACGCCAATTGGTGCCTGGTTACTAAAAGGGGAGTTCCGATAAGCAATTATGCGCACAGAAATGGTGTCATTCGCAAAGTTGGCTAAAGGAATAATAGCTTCAGCCCAAGGGTCGCTGCTGGCCGTTTGTTGCTGTCCGCTGATGCTCCAAACATGCTGGTAGCCACTGCCATTATTTACTTCCACTCCCAAAGAATCTACACCTTGACCGTACATGTGATACCAAAAGCGCAATTCTGGGATTGTTAATGGGCTTAGGTCCACTAGTGGTGACTCCACCGCTGTGGATGTTACCTGGCCGATACCAACAGTAAATATTGCTTGTGAAAAAATGTATTGCCCGGATCCGGTAGTATGATCGGCATTAGGCCCAGAATTGAAAGTTCCGGGAGGGCCGTCTTCTACCGACCATTGGTAATTAACCGCGGTGTCCCTACTCCAGCAACTATTTAGCGTGCCGGGAGCATTAAAGGCACCGGGTACAAAATCAGTACCATCGAAGTTCTCAAAATAGGGTGCGGCAACGGCATTACATTCAGTTTGAATGCGCAGAGGACCGGTCCAAATGGAAACATCTCCAGGACCGCAACTGTCTCGAACATAAATGTCGTAGGAGGTATTAGCGCTAAGTCCGGATAAATTAAATGGATTTGAGCTGGCATTTACAATAGTTCCTGCATTAGCGGCAGTGCCAGGAGCCCCGTAAGAAACATTCCAGTTAGTAGCTCCGCCGGTGGTCCATCCTAGGTTTGCTGTGGTGGTTCCAATACTAATGGCAGCCAGGTTTTGGGGACGAGGGCAACTGGGTGCCTCATCAATGGTTATATCATCAATACTAATGTCGGCAGCGAAGCCATTAGCAGAGCGGAAACCAACAAAACGCAACTGAATAGTATCGTTTAGGTAGGCACTCAAAGGCGCTATAACCTCTTTCCAGCTTTGGTTTTTACTGTTTTGTTGTTGCCCACTTTGGGTGTTTAGAAGCTGATAGGCTCCTCCATTGGAGATATACACTTTAAGCTGACTGATATTAGCCCCGAACATGTGTACATAGAATTTTAATTCGGGTACACTTAAGCCATTAAGGTCAATTAAGGGACTTTGAAGAATTGTAGAGTCAGAGCTGCCACCTGCGATTACTTCGGTGTACATAAATTGAGCACTTCCTGTGGTATGGTCACCAGTGGGGCCAGTGTTTGTAGGGCTAAATTGGGGTGGTCCGGTTTTCCAGGCGTAAATAGTAGTGGGGGTTCTTTGCCAGCAGCTGTTTATGTTGCCTAAACCGTTAAAGGTAGGGCTGGTGACAAATCCATTGGCGTCAAAATTTTCAGAGTAGGGAGTGGCAACTGGGTTGCAGGCTGTGCGGAAAGCGATTGGGCCAAACCAGTCCGATACATCTCCGGGTCCACAGCTATCTCGCACATATACCTGATAGTTGGTGTTTGGGCTTAATCCGGTTAATTCACCGGGATTGGAATTTTGGGGAATGATGGTTCCGCTATTGGGAGAAAAGCCTGGCGTTCCATAGGATAATTCCCAGTCGCTGGCGCCTCCGCTGGTCCAGGATAATCGAGCTGAATTGAAACCAGCAAACACCAGTTGAAGGTTGGAAGGCTTAGGGCAGCTGGGGGCTTCTTCAATACTCACATCATCGATGCAAATCGCATTTTGAAAACCTACTGTTTGCTCCACAGAGCGGAATAGAATCCGAACCGTATCATTTGCATAAGCACTAAGGTTTAAAATGCTTTCCTTCCAGGCATCGGTATTGGAGCTTTGTTGTTGACCGCTAATCGTTTGTAGCAGGCTGTAGTTAAGACCAAAATCTGTACTGATATACACTTTAAGCTTTTCAATATCGGCACCAAACATGTGGTACCAAAAGCTCATTTGTGGATTGGTTAAAGTACCTAAATCGAAAAGTGGGGAAACAAAATCTGCCGAATCGGTAGGATTGATTGGGAAGCTGATTTGATCAATCTGAACGTATTTTCCGTTCCCAGATTTATCACTGCTGGCACCGGTGAAATTACTCACAAAGGCCGGTGGGCCGGGTTTCCAGATATAACCGGTTGTCGCATTTCTTTGCCAGCAAGCATTGATACTCCCGGCGGTGTTGATGGCACCCACTGTCCAGGCGGCACCATTAAAATTGGAGCTGAAAGGAGGGTTGACCACCGCACAACTGGTACCGGCGGCCAAAAAAGCGGGCCAAGGATTTGGACCGGGTGAGCATAACTCCCTTACTTGAACTACGTAAAAAGTGCTTGCACTGAGTCCACTAATGGTGAGTGGTTTGTTGCTAGTGGTGTTAATCGTAGCGGTAACTAAACTCCCTCCTTGAGTTACATATCTGTATTGGAAGGAACCGGCTGTGGTGTTATCCCAGTCGATAGTTATGAAATCTGGACCATAGGCAACCAGCCTCACATTAGTGGGGGTATTGCACTGTCCTTGAAGATTCAAAGTCAGGAAGCCGAGTATCAGGGTAAGGAGGACGGGGAGTAATTTTCCTTTCATTAGAATCTACATCTTGGGTTCTTCGTTACTAAAATAGCGTTGTTTCCTGATAATCTGCTAATTCCGGTCTTGAAATTGATTAAAAGTGAGGTTTGAATTAGTAGCTGATTTGCCTATCTCGACAATTGGTGTTTTTTAGGGAATTCATGTGTTGATTTGCTGGAATTATGGAGCCTGAGGGGAGTATTTGCTATTCTTGAATATTGGGCTTTGTTAACTAGCGATAGCTGAAATTCATCACCTCCTTCGTAAATTAGCAGGCCTTTCAAAAAATGGCAATCAAGAGCAAATAGTAACATGGCAGATAATCAGGAAACCCAACAAAGCATAAAGGAGGTCTTAAAGCAAAACTTCCCGGTCTTCCACAATGACCAATTGTTGGATAGAATCGCCAAGGAGGCACGCGTTTTTCACAATGATGAAGAAAGCGTAGTAGTGGAATTAGGCGATTTTCCAAAATGGATTCCTTTGGTGATAAAAGGGGCGATTAAAATTAGTCGTGCTGATACCGAAGGAGGCGAAATTTTCCTGTATTACCTCTATCCAGGTCAAACCTGTGCCATGACTTTGAACTGCTGTATGGTCGATAAACCCAGTGAAGTTAGAGCCATCGCAGAAGCCGGTACCGAATTTATTGGCCTTCCTCGAAAAGCCCTGCCACAATGGATGCTCGAATTTGAAGAATGGCGTCAGTTTACGCTCGAATCTTACAATGAGCGCTACGAAAACTTATTGGCTACCATTGATGCCATTGCATTTCAGAAGTTAGATGAACGTTTGATCGGACTTTTGCGTGATAAAAGTATTGCTTTAGGTAGTACCGCTGTTGAGGTAACTCACAAGCGATTAGCCGAAGAGCTGCATTCTTCACGAGAAGTTATTTCCCGTTTGCTCAAGCAGTTGGAGAAAATCGGTAAGGTGCGATTAATGCGGAATAAAGTTGAGCTTCTTGACTTTTAGGTGATAAATATCATACTTTAAATCAGGGCTATAGTTTACATTGATCTTTAATATTGAAGTAAAATGGAAACTATAAAATCGGTTGAAAGACTTCGCTATAATCTGACATTGGGCCCGGGTTACGGGGGTTATAGCGAGCTGCTGAAAGCGGTTGATTTAGACAAAGAAGCCCTGCAGCCTTTCCTGCATTTCGATCCCCATTCCTATCAAAGGGTGCGCCTCTATGATACGAATGTAGTTGAAGCGGTTCTCACCTGTTGGGAGCCAGGACAAATTGGTCAAATTCACGACTTTCATAATTCGCTGGGTTGGTTTAAGGTTTTACAAGGTGCGATAGAGATCGAACACTTTAACCTTGAAAAGGGCGAACCTAAACTGCGCTTTAGTTACGATTACCCTGGTGGATCCCAAGGTTTTTTAAATGATGATTTAGGATTTCATCGTTTTAAGAATACCTCTCAAGGACGCACGGTAATCTTGCATTTCTATGCCGATAAGATTCGACATTGGGAAGTGTATAATGAAGCTTCCCACAAAATTGAGGACCGTCAGGCCTCCGTTCACTTTAATTATGATCAGCCGGCTTAAGTCGTGATGGCAGTCACTCTTTATATTTACAATTAGTGCTTGCTTTGCCAGCCTAATAAAAACACAATATGGGATTATTTTCATTTCTCACGAAGAAGGGTGATAAAATTCAAGATTTTAAAAGCCGTGGAGCGGTGGTGATTGACGTTCGCAGCAAGGAAGAATTTCGCGGTGGCCATATCAAGAATGCGAAGAATATGCCTTTACCAGGATTGTCTTCCAAAGTTGCTGAAATCAAAAAAATGGGAAAACCAGTAGTTTTCTGCTGTGCATCAGGAATGCGTAGCGGACAGGCTACTGCTATGATGAAAAGTCAAGGAATCGAATGTATGAACGGCGGAGGCTGGATGAGCCTGCAAAGACATTGGAGCTAGTTTTCATTGATCAATATTTTTTAAGGCCTCCTATTTAGGGGGCCTTGCTGTTTAAGGTCTAAGTATTCAATATTTTTGGAGCAGATTTTATAGCATGTTCGAAAAGACTTTAAGCAATTTGGAGCATCTCGCGGTGCATTTGGTAGGGAACAAAAGCAAGGAGGAGGAATTGATTTTAAGTGCCTCCCAAAGTGGCTTGGATCAACCAACCATCAATATTATCTGGCACTATCTTCAAAGTGCCTTTCGCGATCTGGATTTTTATCGCTTTCACCATCCCAGTGGTTTGGAGTTTAACTCCGTGTTTCAGGTAGCTAAGTCTCTCTTCAATAATCCTCAGAGTTTTTTGTCGGCCTCTCAAAAGGTGGCCCAGCTTTTATATGAAGTATCTGATCATCCACAGGTGCGCTCTGGTGAATTGCTGGTGATCTATTTTAGTCATTTAAGGCATGCTCAGGTTGAAGGACCAGCTTTAGCCCTGTTTAAATCCGAAAAGAAGCAGCCTTTTTTATTTACCGAGGAGGAAGCTCAGAACATCGAACTTTATAGCTATCAGGGTATCAATCCTTCTAAAGTGGATAAAGCAGCACTCATCTTTGCCCAGGAGGAATCTGAAGGATATCAGGTAATGGCCGTTGATAATATCAATAAAGGAGAAGAAGCTAAATTTTGGTTTGAGCAGTTCCTGCGGATACAAATGCGCTCCACAGAATTTACCAAAACTTCGGAGATCATTAAAGTGACCAAAAGCTTTATCGATCAGGATTTGGGTGATGAAACTCCATTGGAGAAGACCGAAAGCATGGAGTATATCGGACGCTCCAAAGATTATTTCGAATTGGAAGAAGAGTATAATCCGGAAACCTATAGCAAACAGGTGTTTGAAGATGAGGCAGTGGCCGATCGCTTTCGCGAATACGTGCGCAGCCGTGATCTGCAAAATTTGGAATTGGATGAAAATTTCGCGGTTTCAGAAGAGGCGGTGAAAAAGAAAGGTCGCGTCTTTAAAAGTGTGATCAAATTGGATAAGAACTTCCATATCTATGTTCATGGTGATCGCTCTAAAATTGAAAAGGGAGTGGATGAAGACGGTAGGCAGTTTTACAAACTGTATTACGAAGAAGAAGATTAAAAAAAAAGCCCTGCATTTGCAGGGCTTTTCTGTTTTAAGGCAGGCGATAATAGAGGCCTGCGTAAATGTTTCTCCCGAAAATCGGACCCCACACAAAATTACTATCAAAGTAATTTGAAAAGGCCTGTGATGGATTTACAATAGGGTTTTCCTGTTTGTAGTTAAATAGGTTATCCACTCCGGCGAAGAATTCAAATCGGCGCCAAACTTTGTTCACCTGAAGATTGACCGTGAAATAGTCAGGCGACCAGTCTAGCTGTTGAAATTCAGCGGGACTTAAGCTGGTATTAGGCTGACGTTTTTTGCCAAACCAATTCAGGGTGGCATCAAACTTCCATTCCTTTTCTGTGGCATAAGCTAGGTTTAAAAAGGCTCGGTGCACTGGGATCTGATAGCTTAAATCCAAGCCTTCCAGGAACTTATCTTGACTATTCAAATACTTATAGGCTAAACGGATATCGAAGTTTTTACCCAAACTATAATCCATTTGACTGAGTAAGGACCAAGATTGAGAGCCACTTCGATTTAGGATATAGGCTTTTAGAGGGTCATAGTCCAGATCCATCACCAATTTGCTTTCAAACCAGGTGTAGAAGAGGTCCGTATTCCAGCGCAGGACATTTTCGCCAAGAATGATATTTTGGCTCCAGCTAAAACCTGCGTTCCAGGCGATTTCCGGGAAACGGTAAGTATCCACAAATTGAAGGTCTCTGGAAGAAGCCAAGGCAGAGCTGCTTTCAGCCAATCGATTGGGGCTGCGTTGTCCACGTCCTCCGCTTAAGCGAAAGGTGGTGTTTGGAGAAAGCTGATAACGCGCTTGTAATCGAGGACTGAAATAGAGTTTATCAAAATAGCTATTGTAATCGCTGCGAATTCCGGCTACCAAACTAAAATCATCGGCAGGCTCATAGCTGTATTCGAAATAAGCACCCGGCACAATTTCATTTCTTTGATGCTGGTACAAACTACTGTCTCGCCCGATCAGGTATAACTGCTCACTTACTTGATCTACGTTTAAGGAGATACCGGTTTTAAACTGATGTTCTAAGTTTCCGATATAATCCTGCAAAATGGTGTTCAAGTAGAAATTACCCTGATGCAATTTGGTGCCACGGTTCCCGTATGTACTGTTTCGTTCCTGGTAGCTGCCATTGTAGATAATGCCAATGCTTCGGATTTCTTTATCAGGAAAGATATAGCCATTTTTACCAAAGAAGCCATAACGTTTGTCCCGACTGCTAAAGCTCCAGCCAAAAGGATCCACATTTTCCAAAGCACTCATCTGGCCACCTTCTCTTAAATCATCTACCAGTACCAAACCAAATTGTCCTTCCCAGTTGGGATTAAGTTTATAATGGACGCGATGCATAGCGTTAAATTGGCGACCCATGGTAAGGTCTGCAAATTGATCACCATTACGATCCTGCGCATAGGGCACACTGCTAAAGTGTAGCATGGTACTGTTGTGAGCTTTGGCGGCATCACTCCAGCTATCGCGAATAAGGGCATTGATTTCATTACGACCACCGGTATTGCCAAAGACATTGATCAAAAGGCGGGGGGCATTTTCCGGTTTGTAATACTCTACATTGATCTGCCCAGTGATACTTTCATATCCATTAAGAACAGAACTCAGGCCTTTGGTAACCTGGATACTTTCGATAAAGGGACCAGGTACATAGGATAGGCCATTTTGAGCATTAAGGCCACGGGCGAAAGGAACATTCTCCCTTTGAATCAAAGCATATTTCCCCGCCAGTCCTAGCATTTCGATTTGCTTGGTACCGGTAATTCCATCATTAAAGGAAACGTCAATGCTGGCATTGGTTTCAAAGCTTTCCGAAAGATTACAGCAGGCCGCCTTGCGCAGCTCTTTATTGTTGATCTCAAAATGCAAGCCAGCCGCTTTGGCATTCACCTGAGTAGCTAGGGCTTCACCGGTAACCGTTACATCTTCCAATTCGGTAGACTCAGGAATCAATACAAAGTTGGTGCTTCCCTTCCGGGAGATAATTACTTTGGAAAGATTTTGATATCCAGTGAAACTCGCGATTAAGGTATTATGACCCGGCACTTTTTCCAGGCTGAAATATCCTTTGTCATCAGTAGTAGTTCCGGTTGAAGTACCTTCCCAATAAACCGCAGCATTGGGTGCAGGTACTTGTACATTGTCTTCGTAGAGATATACGTAACCATCGATTTGGGCCACGAGTAAATTAGCACTTCCAAGAAGGAGTGCTAATACAAAATAAAAATGTCTCATGGCTGCTATTGCTTTTTATGGGAATTGTTAGGGTCCCGATAATAGCAACAAGGCGATAGACTGTAGTAGCTGGAATCGCTAGCCGTTTTAAATTCAGTGTCGTAACCTGATGCTACAACCGAATTATTGATCTTTTCGAGATCTGTTAATGCGGGATCGAATTTTAGTTTCAATTCTAATGATTCCACATTCCATTCGGCAAAGCTTACACCTTCAATCTTGGCGGCTTTTTCGATGGTGTTTTTACACATGCCACAAACTCCGTTTACAACAATGGTGGTATCGGTGGTGGATTGTGCTTGTAAGCTGAATCCGCTTACTAAGAGAATTAATATTAAAATGCTGTTTTTCATGATTTTGGATTTTTTACTAATAATTTAAAAATGAACGGCTTATTAGTAAATCCTAAATCTGATAGCGTTGGATTTGAGCTCTGAATTTCCGGGCCTGATAGAGATCCGGTGGATCTGAAAAAATCTCAGAGTCTGGTTCGTTTTCGGTAGAGTTCCAAACTAAAACCAGGCTTTCCTGATTCTTAAATTGCAAGGGAGAGATAAGAATAAGCTGGCTGGCTTTCTGCTCTTGGTTAAGCGTGTCAACCGGGCAGATTTGAATCCATTCATTGCGGCAGCAATCTTTTTCGCCCCATGAATTCTCATTTTCCGGAGATTCGCATTCTTCGGCCTCCATAAAGGCCATGTCGCAAGAATCTTTGGCAAAATAGAGATACTCATCTACCAATAAATCCATGCAAAAATGGCGGCTGAGTGAAAAGCCCATGCCTGCCCATAAGAGCGCTGGAATTAAAAGAAGAGCAAATATTTTGCGGAAATTCATTTTACAAAATTATCATCAAAAATCGAGACCACAAAAAAAGCCCGACCAGCGGGCTTTCTATTTCTTAGTCAGATTCAGTTACTTAGAACTTAGCAATCCAAGCATCTGAATAATATTGACGGGCTTCTTGAGCAGCTTTTTTAGCCGAGTCAAGGCTTTCACTTGATTTGTAAATTACTCGGTAGGTATCCAGTTTTTCGATATAGGCAATCATCATTTCACTCTTATCCAGTTTACAGCGATCGATAAAACGCTGGGCACCGGCTTGGGTGGGTGATGATACTACTACTACTCTATATCTTACGGGACCTAAATCGGCATTAGCAGCGCCGGCTCCTTGATCCGAGCCACTTTCGCGAACTACCATACGCTCACCTTTGCCGGGTTTCACTTCTTTAGAAACCACAACCGGATTGGCTTTTAAACTATCTAATTCTGAGCGCATCATTTCCAATTGCATGTCCTTTTCCTGATTGCTCATTTCTAAACGTGCCACCTTTTCATTGTTACGATTGGCTTGGGCTGCAAATGCATCACTGCTATCGGCTTTCATTTGAAGAGCTTGGAATTTTTTAGGGTCTACTTCAATTTTGGATTCATCCTTATCGGATTTTAAGTAGAATGTTACACCAGCAGTTACATAACCATAAGTATCGAATGAATTGGGATCGTAGGCATCTACCCAAGGTTGGAAGAATAACAAACGATGGGCATACCCAATATTAATATCCATTTTCTTGTTAATGGGAATACCAGCATTGGCGCCACCTAGAATAAAGGTTTGAACCGAGAACGCATCGCCAGATACAGCAGAGTTAGGTACTTCGGCTAAGCGACGACGAGTAGTAATATCATATAGGTAGGAGTTCATCATTCCGGCTCCAATACCGATACGGGCGTTCAATTTAAAGTTATTGCTAACCGGGCCGAAAATATGTAGGAGGTTGTATTCATAAGAAAGGCTACCCTCATAAGAGTTGGCTTGGAAATAGGCCGTTGCATTGTTGCCATTAAATTGCCCAGCCATTATATCACCGCGTAAGCGAGAAGCTTTATCGAATTGGTAACCGATACCAGCATTAATCCCCAAATTGGGTTTGTAGCCAGGGTAGGTATTTTGATTGAGCTCTACAAATGGAATACCTAAGCCGAATTCAATATTGGCAGAAAACTTGTTTTGAGCATTTAAACTCAATCCTGCCAGAAACGCTAAGGTGAAAAGGCTAGTAATTTTTTTCATAAAGCGAGTTAATTATAAATAAAGACTTTATCCAATTTCCCGTAAAAATAGAACAATTAATGATTTGCGATTTTTTTTCATTTCAAAAATGCTAAATCAGCTTGTTAATAATTCGAAACCTTCACTTCTTGATTTCTCAGCTAAGGAATAATGTCTACTTTTGCGCTCCCTTTTTAAGAACATACTGAATAGAAGGAATTTATGAAGGTTAATGTCCAAAAGAAAGATGACTTGAATGCCGTACTGACAGTGGCTATCGAGGAATCAGATTACCGTGAAAAGGTAGATAAGACTTTAAAGGATTACCGTAAAAAAGCAAGCATTCCTGGCTTCCGTCCGGGGCATGTGCCTGCCGGTTTGATCAAAAAGCAGTTTGGAAAGTCGGTTTTGATTGAAGAGATCAACCATATTCTTCAGCATGCGGTTTATGACCATATTCAGGAAGAGAAATTGGATATCCTTGGAAATCCAATGCCAGTGGAGCAGAGCGATATCGATTGGGATGGGCAGAAGGAATTCCAGTTTGATTACGAATTAGGCTTGGCGCCAGAATTTGAATTAAAGCTGAATGCTCGTACCAAGATTCCTTTTAATAAGGTAATTGCCGATGATGAGATGATCGATCGCTATGTGACTGATTATGCCCGTCGTTTTGGCACTATGTCTTATCCTGAAACTGTAGAAGAAAATGCCATCCTTAAAGCCAAATTTGTTGAGGTTGACAAAAAGGATCTTGCAGTAGAAGGTGGAATTGAAGCCGAAAGCACCATCGCCCTTGAGGCCCTTACTGATAAAGCAGCTAAATCTGTTTTAGGTAAGAAGGTAGGCGATAAAGTAGTGCTCGCTAAAAAGGATTTTAAAGATGATTTCCGTTTAGCAGGTGTATTGAAAGTGGAAGATGAGGTTTTGGAGAATTCCAGCTACCGCTTCGAGCTTGAGATCACTGAATTGAGCAAATTAGATCCGGCCGAATTGAACCAAGAGCTTTTTGATAAGGTATTTGGTGAAGGCACTGTAAGTAGCGAAGAAGAGTTCCGTGCGCGCATTAAAGCTGATGCTGAGCGTGTATTCGTGGGTGATTCAGATCGCAAGTTCTATCAGGATGTTCGCGATAAGCTTTTAGATAAATATCAGTTCGAATTACCTGATTTGTTCTTAAAGAAGTGGATGAAAACGGCCACTGAAGAGCCAATGTCAGAAGAGGAGATCGAAGAAAAATTCCCTCAGATGAAAGATGATATGCGTTGGCAGATTATCGAGAACCGCGTGATTCGTGAGAACGATATTAAAGTGGAGCATGAGGAAATGGTGGAATACACCAAGCAAATGGTTCTTCAGCAAATGGCACAATACGGTCAGTTCCCAGAAGGAATGGACTTAGATAAGATTGCTCATAATGTATTGGGTAACCGCGAGGAAGCTCAGCGTATTAATGATCAATTGTTCCAGCAAAAATTATTGCAGTTCTTTAAAGATACCTTCAAGCTTGATGAGCAAGAGGTGACTTATGGAGAGTTCGTTAAATCCTTCTACGGGAATTAACTGCAATACTGTCATAAAACAAAAAAAGGCTCGATCATTGTCGAGCCTTTTTTTGTTAATATTATCTCCCTTAAAACGTAACTAATGGATTTCGGAAAAGAATTTATGCAATACGCGGTTAAGGATCAAGGTTTAAACTCCATGCACGTGGGGAATTACCTTCAATCTTCCTTAACTCCCTACATTATTGAAGAACGTCAGATGAATGTGGCCCAGATGGATGTGTTCTCACGTCTGATGATGGACCGTATCATCTTTTTGGGTACCGGTATCAATGACCAGGTAGCCAATATCGTACAAGCTCAGTTGCTCTTCTTAGAATCAGCAGACTCTACCAAAGACATTCAAATTTACTTGAACAGCCCTGGTGGATCGGTATATGCCGGTTTAGGAATTTACGATACCATGCAATTAGTAAAGCCTGATGTGGCTACTATTTGTACCGGTATGGCAGCTTCAATGGGAGCGGTATTATTATGTGCTGGAGCCGATGGTAAGCGTTCCGCCTTAAAGCATAGTCGCGTGATGATTCACCAGCCAATGAGCGGTGCCCAAGGTCAAGCTTCCGATATGGAAATCGCAGTAAAAGAGGTGCTGAAGATGAAGAAAGAGCTTTATCAGATTATCTCTAACCACAGTGGTAAAGATTTCGAGAAGGTAGAAAAAGACTCGGATCGTGATTACTGGATGAATTCTCAAGAAGCGAAAGATTACGGTATGATCGATGAGGTTTTAGATACCAAACGCAAGCCCGCTTAAGAACGTTTCTCTAGTAAGAGTCAATCATTTGGAATCCGTTTCAGTATGCTCTGAAACGGATTCCGTATTTTTGCAGCAGAATAAGGCTATGAGTTCCAGTAATAAAGAAAGTTTAAGTTGTTCATTTTGTGGGCGTGAAAAAAAGGACACCAATGTTCTGATCGCCGGTATTAATGGACATATCTGTGACCATTGTATTCGCCAGGCCTATGGCATTGTGGTAGAGGAAATGGACATGAAAGAGCGCAAGGAACTTAGTCGTTCCATGCGAATCGTTAAGCCCAGAGAGATTAAGAAATTCCTCGATCAATATGTAATTGGTCAGGATGAAGCCAAGCGTATCCTTTCTGTGGCAGTATATAATCACTATAAACGCTTAAGCGCTGATAAAAGCGAGCTGAAGGAAGATGCCATCGAAATTGATAAATCCAATATCATGATGGTTGGTGAAACTGGTACTGGTAAAACCCTTCTGGCGCGCACCATCGCTAAAATGCTAAACGTTCCTTTTACCATTGTGGATGCCACGGTATTAACCGAGGCCGGCTATGTAGGTGAGGATGTGGAAAGTATTTTAACTCGCTTATTGCAAGCTTCCAATTACGATCAGAAGGCGGCAGAGCGCGGGATCATCTTTATTGATGAGATCGACAAAATTGCCCGTAAGAGTGATAACCCTTCCATTACTCGTGATGTGAGTGGTGAGGGGGTACAGCAAGCCCTTTTGAAATTATTGGAAGGCACCAAGGTGAATGTTCCCCCACAAGGTGGTCGTAAGCATCCCGATCAGAAATTTATTGAAGTAGATACTCGCAATATTTTATTCATTGCCGGTGGTGCCTTTGATGGCATTCAACGCAATATTGCCAATCGTTTAAATACGCAATCCGTAGGTTTCCATTCTTCTAAGGATCGTGAAGCTTTGGATAAGAATAATATGCTGCAGTATGTAGCACCTCAAGACCTGAAGAGCTTTGGCTTAATCCCTGAGTTAATTGGTCGTATTCCAGTGTTAACGCATTTAAATCCTCTGGATGCAGATGCCTTAAAACTGATTTTAACCGAGCCAAAGAATGCCATTATCAAGCAGTACGAAGAATTACTGCGCATGGACGATATTAGCCTTGATTTTAAAGAAGAGGCCATCGACTATGTAGTAGATAAGGCCATGGAGTTCAAATTAGGAGCACGAGGTTTACGCTCAATTATCGAGACCATCCTTACCGATGCCATGTTCGAATTGCCCGGTGAGGTAGAGCAGAACCATCAATTGGTAGTAGATCAAGCCTATGCCAAGAAACGCATCGATAAAATGTCGATGAATGCCCTTAAGGCCGTTAGCTAGAGCTTGATTTTTTTATAAGTCTGAAATTCAAAGGGGTGGGCGTGTTTATCGTCCGCCTCTTTTTTTTCACCCCGAGCCAATTTCCAAACTTCCGGATCAAATTCAGGGAAATAAGTGTCGCCTTCGTAATCGGCCTTAATTAAGGTAAGCTCAATGGTCTTTGCGAAAGGCAAAGCTTGTTTATAGATCTCAGCACCACCAACAATAAAAGGTTGATTGTCCTCCTTCGCCAGTTCTATTGCCGACTCCATGTTGGAAGCCATTAGGCAGCCTTCTGCTTTATAGTCGGCTTGTCTGGTGATCACAATATTCTTGCGATTGGGTAAAGGGCGCCCCAGGCTCTCATAGGTTTTACGGCCCATAATGATGGCATGGCCGCTGGTCAGCTTTTTAAAACGCTTAAGATCTTCCGGGAAATGCCAAATCAAATCATTGTCTTTGCCAATTACTCGATTTTGAGCCATGGCGGCAATAAGAGTTAGATTCATAATCCTGGACTTTCTGTGTTAAAATTTGCTGAGGCGAATTCGCGATGCGGCGAAGATAGAGGATATTAGAATTATAGATTCTAATTCAACTTGAGGTTTATCGGCTGGGTAAAACTCATGCGAACCGCCTTGCCTTTTTGCGTGGCGGGCCTAAGCTTAGGTGTTTCTGAGATTACCCGAATGGCTTCCAGGTCCAATAAAGGATAAGTTTTGGTTCGAACTTCAATTCCACTTAGTTCACCAGTTTTTTCAACCACAAAGTACACATAGACCTTACCTTCTAAACCTAGGAAAATAGCTTTACGAGGATAGTTGTAAGATTCTGAGATGTATTTCACCATCTGGTATTCGAAGCAGGTTTTTAATACCTCATTGCTCCATTCTGGATTACAATCTTTAAAAACGGGGACCTTTTCCAATTCCGCAGACTGTTCCTTGCTTAAACTTGTCGCCTTTTCATCGGAAGAAGAATTATCGGCCTGTGGATAGCGTTCGGTGGTCCACATTCTTTGGGGAATATTCCCTGCGCTTAATTGTTCTTCCAAATAGCGGAGCAAGAATTCATTGTAAAAGTGCAATTGCAATAAGGTGTCTATAAGCGGGGTAGCACGAGTAGGATCAATTGCCCTTCTTAATTGTGACCAATTTTCACTGCGGATATATTCACCATAGCGCTGATCAAAATAGCTTGGAGCTTGGGCGCTGTCTGTGAGGCCAATGTGCTTATAATGGTAGATAAATTCACCTGATTTTTCGAGACTCTTCTTTTTGAAGTTTTGATCATCAAAAAGGGGGAATTGCTGCAATGCGTCGATTAGCCTCTTGTTTACTAATGGAGCTCGACTAATATTCACGCGACTTAATTTTCCATATTGGTAAAACAAATCAGCGGAGAGGTCGTCTTTAAAAGTGTCGAAGTCCAGCGCTTGATCCAGCTCGTAGGAGATAAAGTACTTCGCACAGGCCAATTGAGCAGCTTCATTAAACTTGCGGCATTCCCGAGCTTCGGGATGGGGACTGGAAAGGCTGAGTTCCGGTGCAGAAAGTTCCTCGGGACTAAAGTCCTGCCGATAATTTAAGCTAAAGTCCTGTCCGGCTTCCATTTCTGCCGTATTAATCTGCTCTTTTAGAGCCTTGGCATAAACGCTGATTGCGTCTTCATTAATCCAGGCATAGGATTTCAGAAGACTTAATTCTCCTCCATCATCAAGTTTGAAATCAAAGCTAAGACTGTCATTGTATTCAAATCCGTATTGAGCATAGATCTGGGCTTCTACTTCAGCCATGATGGCAAAATAGCGCTCTTGACTGCATTCCGGTTCCGAACATCCTTTGAATGGAATTACCTGAGCTGGCGAAAGAAAGACGAGGAATAGAAGGGGGAGGAACTGAAGCTTCATTACTCAAATTTAGCCCTTTAAGCTTTTATTGCAATTTTGCATTTATTGGCAGTATAAAATCAAATGGTGTGATTTTACCGCCTGGTATCGGAGAACTAAAATTGGGTAAGATGGATATTACCCTTATACCTTCTATATCTAATAAGGGAAAGGATTTCTTATTTACTTCGATGGTAGAAATCGAACCATCCTCTTCAATTCGGAATTCCACATAAATTCTTCCTCCCTGGCCGTTTTGTTTGCAAATTTCAGGGAATTCAAAGTTTTGCGTGATGAATCCCATAATGCCTCTTTGAAAGCAAACTATTTGTTTGTCACGCTCCAAATCTGGGTCACATCCAGAGTATATTGGAATATCTTTTTTTTCCTCAGAAGAATCATTAAGCTCCTTTTTTTTCTTCACAGCCCACATCTGAGAAGGGATACTTCCATTTTGTAATTCAGCTTCAAGGTATTCCAGTAAAGCAATTGTGTACTTCTTATTAAAAGACAGTGTGTCGATTTCAGGAATTTGATGATTAGGGTCAATAGCCAATCGCAATTGCGACCATAATTGGTTTTGAATGTAAAAGCCATAGCTATCTTGGATATGGGCTTTAAGCTTTTGGGGATCTATTTGAAAGGGACGAGAGTACTTGATGTGGTATTCGCCTGCACCAGGCAAACTGTGCTTGTTAAAGTTTACCGTATCATATACTGGGAAACCTTGAAAGGCAGTTAAAACATTTTTTTGTGAAATGGGAGCTCTACTGATAAACACGCGCCGTAGTCTTCCTCTGCTGTAATGCAGTTCTGCTTTTAATTCATCTTCTGGAATAGTAATCTTAGTGGCTTCATCCAATTGATAAGAGATTACATATTTTGCACAGCCCAATTGGGCCTTTCGATTGAATTGACTGCAGGCATTAGCGGTTGGAAATGCGCTGTTGATATCAATTTCGGGAACTGTAAGGTCTTTGGAATTGAATTCTTGTTTCCAGTGCAATTGAAATTCTTGTCCAGGAATGAGAGCGGCACTATCGGCCAAGCTTTTCAAGGCACTAAAATAGCGGATAGGAGCTGCTTCGTTAATCCAGGCAAAAGATTTTGTTAATTCAAGCTGTCTGTTTTCATCAACCTTTAAGCTAAGGCTGATGCTGTCGTTGTATTCAAAACCAGTTCCTTGATAAATGCCATGAGCAACGCTATTCATCAGAGCTTGATAACGTTGTTCACTACAGGCTTCATCAGCACAGCCCCTGATGGGAAACACTTGTGCTTGGCTCCAACTTTGGAATGCGATACTTAGCAGGCAGATTAAAAGGGTCTTTTTCATGCTTTGGGTTTAAACCGCCACCTGTGCACGAATGGCAGGATGCGGATCGTAATTCACTAATTCAAAATCTTCAAACTTAAAGGAGAAGAAATCCTTTACTTCGGGATTAATCTTCATTTGCGGAAGGGCTCGGAAGTTGCGACTTAATTGCTCCTTGGTCTGATCCAGATGGTTTTCATACAAATGGGCATCGCCAAAGGTGTGCACGAAATCTCCTAATTCTAGATCACAAACCTGAGCTACCATCATAGTAAGTAAAGCGTAAGAGGCAATGTTAAAGGGTACTCCCAAAAATACATCGGCTGAACGTTGGTAAAGCTGGCAACTTAATTTATTATCAGCTACATAAAACTGGAATAGGGTGTGGCAGGGCGGTAAACCTGATTTGGCCATAACCGGAATATCCTTAGGATTCCAGGCAGAAATGATATGTCGGCGACTATTAGGATTGCGCTTAATATCTTCAATCAATTGTGCCATTTGGTCAATTCCCTCAAAGTTTCGCCATTGGCGTCCGTAAACCGGACCTAGCTCCCCCCATTCTTTAGCGAAGCTCTCATCGGTAATAATTTGCTCTTTGAAATTTTGCAATTCCGCTTTCCAGGCATCACTGTACTTAGGCAGTTTATTGCTTAAGCCTTTTTCATTCAGGTAATTTTGGAAGGGCCATTCATTCCAGATATTCACTCCATTTTCTACCAAATAGCGAATATTGGTGTCGCCTGCGATAAACCAGAGCAGTTCATGAATAATCGATTTGAGGTGCACCTTTTTGGTAGTTACCAGAGGAAAGCCCTCTTGAAGATTGAAACGCATCTGATAACCAAAAACGGAAATAGTATTAATCCCGGTGCGGTTTTCTTTAAGCGTTCCTTGATCCAAAATATGACGCATCAAATCGTGATACTGCTGCATGGCCTGATAATTTGAAGTAAAAATAAGGGCTCTCTGTCGATAGACCTCAAAGCCTGTGGATGAAAAAAGAAGCTTGTTAATTTCTTTTGTCTGGCTCAGGCATTGTCCCTAAAAATGGGCAACTTTAATGCTGTAAAATCTACACTATGCCTAAGCTTAATGTCCCCCTGATAGAATGTTCCTGGGAAGTATGTAATCAGATTGGCGGAATCTACACCGTTTTACGGTCTAAGGTCCCCGCGATGATCGAACAATACGGGGATGATTATACCCTTTTAGGGCCATTGGTGGCGAAAGGTATTGATGCTGAATTGGAAGATATTCACGATGCGGATGATGCAATAGCTCGGGCGGTAAAGCTTTTGCAAAAGGAGGGCCTCGAGGTCAGATACGCCCGTTGGTTAGTTACCGGTCGCCCCAAAGTAGTACTAATAAAGCCTGATTTGGGAGCAGAGAAATTAGCGCAATATCAGGAGCATTACCAAAAGCTTTATGGGATAGAGAAGGATCCGAAAAACGATCTCCTCAATGAAATGATCGTATGGTCGCGCTTAAACTATCGTTTTCTGGAAGCCTTGAATAAAGAATTGGGTAATGGCGCTAAAATGATTGCCCATTTCCATGAATGGATGGCTTCTTTGCCGATTTTGGATTTGAATAAAAATCATCCGGATATACGCACAGTATTTACTACCCATGCAACTTTATTGGGTCGCTATCTCGCCTCAAACTATGCCTCTTTTTACAAGCGTTTACCCAGTTATGATTGGGAGAAAGAAGCCCGGCATTTTGGGATTTTGCCTATGGTGCAAATAGAAAGATTGAGCGCTAAGTACAGTAATTGCTTTAGTACCGTTAGTGAAATTACCGCTAAAGAATGTAAATACCTTTTAGGGAAAGAGCCGGAGCTTATTACTCCCAACGGCTTGAATATTAAGCGCTATGTAGCCATGCATGAGGTCCAGGTAAAGCATCAGGAGTTTAAAGATGTATTGCATGATTTCACCATTGGCCATTTCTTTCCCAGTTATCATTTTGATTTGGATCGGACCCTCTACTTTTTTACCTCTGGGCGCTATGAGTTTAGTAATAAGGGTTATGATGTTACCCTGCGAGCTTTGGCTTTGTTAAATGAGCGTATGAAGCAAGAGAAGCTGGACGTAACGGTGGTGATGTTTTTTGTGACCAATAAAGAAACCTGGTCTATCAACCCTAAGGTCTTACAATCCAATGGGGTGCTGCGCGAAATCCAGAAATGCGTAGGTGAAATTCAAAAGCAAATTGGAAAGCGGCTTTATGAATCGGCCGTAGGTTCTGACGATGATCATCGTTTACCGGATACATCGGCCATGGTCGATGATTATTGGAAACTACGCTACCGTCGTACCATCCAATCCTGGAAAAGTGATGAATGGCCCTATATCACCACTCATAATTTAAAGGATGATCAAAATGATGATATCCTAAATGAGATGCGGGCTAAAAAGCTATTCAATAGTCCTAAGGATAAAGTAAAGGTGGTATACCATCCAGAGTTTATCAATAGCACTAATCCCTTGTTTGGTATCGATTACGGCAATTTTGTGCGCGGTTGTCATCTCGGAATTTTCCCCTCTTATTATGAGCCCTGGGGTTATACTCCTTTAGAATGCATAGCAAGAGGAGTGGCCACCGTAACCTCCGACCTTTCCGGTTTTGGAAACTATGTAAGTGCTCAAGATACCGGTGGGGTAGATCATGGGGTGCATGTATTGCGGAGGGAAGGTCGTACGGAGTCTCAGTCGATCGAAGATTTGGCCAATTACCTGCTCGACTTCGTGAAATTAAGTCGGCGCTATCGCATTATCCAAAGAAATCGAGCTGAAGATTTTTCTGAGCGATTTGATTGGAAACAACTCTTGCCCGAATATGAAAAGGCTTATCAGAAGGCCCTAGCCTAGTTTCGGATAGATTTAAAATAGAGCGTATCAGGATCGCTTTTATCAGGATACATATCCGCTTGATATTCCAAGCATTTTAGGGCCCAGTCTCTGCGATTGATCCATACCAATTCCAAGGGATAGAATTGATTAGTTTGAAATTGCCCTGCTTTGCGAAACTGCAGGCTATCACCAGCTCTGATCATTTGTGCCTGCACTAAACTAAAGCCCTGGCCGCTATAAGTGTCTTCACCTAATAGCATAAATTGATCCTTTCCCGGGGCTGGGATTAACTGAGTCCAGGCCCCATCGTAATTGCCATTTAACACAAATTGCTTTCCGCTGATGCTATCAAGGATCAGGCTTTGCGCAACAATCCTGCTTCTGGCTGCAAAGTGAAGTTTTAAGTTCTGAGCATAGCCAAAATAGTAGTAATACCAATCCTTGGAGTGCCAATTTGGATTTTGAACCCGGCTGTCGTAGTGCACAAAGTGCTTTTGAGTGGGAATCCAGAAATTGTTGTACTCCTCATAAAGGGCTGCTTCCGCCTTAAATAAGTTCTGACTTTTATAAAGCTTTTCATAGCGTTCAAAGTCTGACTTATTGATAGGGATGAGTTTCCAGCTATTTGCGCTGTCGCTGAGGTAAATTAGATTATCCGCATAAGAACTAGGTACTTCCCAATGCCAAAGGGTATCGCGTGGGGGCGGACTGCTTATTTTTTCAGGGCTTGGTTCTTGCCTTTCGGCGGATGTTTGACTGCTAGGCAGCTCAGTGTCGGCCCCTGAATTCTGGCAGGCCGTAAAGCCGAAAAGGGCAAGGACTAGATAGACAGATTTAGACAAGGGAATTTGCTTTGCCAAAAGGTAATTAAATCAGATAATCATCCCTACAATCACCGCGGTAAAGAGGCTGGCCATAGTACCTGCGATCAAGGCCTTAAAGCCGAGTTTGGAAAGGTCTCCACGACGCGATGGTGCTAAGGAGCCGATACCTCCAATCTGAATACCAATACTGGCAAAGTTGGAGAAACCACAAAGAATGTAGGTTGCGATAATAATCGATTTCTGGGATTTGAAGGCCCCGCCTTGCATTAGATCGCCAAGAGAAACATAGGCCACAAATTCATTAAGAATGGTTTTCTCTCCCAGCAATTGCCCTACTAAGAAAATGTCCTCCTTTGCAACACCCATTAACCAGGTAATAGGGGCCAGCGTATAACCCAGAATGAACTCCATTGAGAATCCGTCATACTGACCATCAGTAAGATCCGATACCCAGGCGTTTAATCCGGTAACATCGCCAATAAAATTGGTGAGGATAGCATTTAACATCGCCACCAGTGCAATGAAAACCAGGAGCATTGCTCCAACATTTACGGCTAGTTTTAAGCCCTCGGTAGTTCCATTGGTGATCGCTTCCAGTGCATTGCCGCCAATTTTGGTCGACTCAATATGCATCTCATTATTCACCTCCTTGGTTTCAGGGAGGAGAATTTTTGCTGCTACCACTGCAGCCGGTGCACTCATTACCGATGCCGCAATTAAATGCTTGGCAAAGAAGGTTTGTTGCATAATATCACCACCTCCTAAAAAGCCAATATAGGCGGCTAAAACCCCACCGGCAATGGTTGCCATACCGCCACTCATCACACAAAGCAATTCGCTGCGGGTCATTTTATTGATATAGGGTTTCACCAATAAAGGGGATTCGGTTTGACCTAAGAAGATATTCCCTGCCGCCGAAAGACTTTCCGCACCACTAAGGCGCAGGGTGTGCTTCATTACCCAGGCAAAAGCATAAACGATTTTCTGCATCACTCCATAATAGAATAGAAGAGAGGTTAAGGCCGAGAAAAAGATTACCGTGGGCAATACTTTAAAAGCAAAAATATAGCCCAAGGAAGAGGAGTCGTTGATAAGCTCTCCAAAGAGGAATTTGGCGCCCACATTGGTAAAGCTCAGGAGGATCACAAATTTCTCGCTGATCCAATCAAAGGCCCCGCGGATAAATGGAACTTTTAAAATGGCAAAGGCGAATATGATCTGAATCAACAAGCCACTAAAAACCTGGCGCCAGTTAATGGATCGGCGCTTGGAAGACATTAAAAAGGTAAGGGCTAGTAATACTGTTAGGCCTAATAGACCGCGGGCGAGGGAAGCTAGTTTAAATTCACTCTGACTAAAATCGTAATTCAAAGGCAGGCCTTGTGGACCGCTTTCTTGCATCGCTATTAGGGCAGTGCTGCTATCGCTATCTCTGCGGCTAAAACGATAATGCACACCTTTTTCTTCAATATCTAAGAGACTGTCATTCAGGATATGAATGGCGTAAGAGCGCAGACCATCGTTTGGGGCTGAATAGTGGAAATGTAAGCTGTCATTGCGAAGAACATAGCTGCCATAAGCTTGCAAAGATTTGGCTTGCAATTGATAAGCGAAACTATCATTTGGGAAAATGAAGAAAGAATCTTGAGCGGCAATTGGGAAGAGACTTTCCCCTTCTGCAGAAAGGATTTCATGAAATGCCCAGTTTCCAATTGCACTTTGTGCCTTGGTGGTATGGCCCCAGAACAGCACGAGAGCGAACAGGATCCCAAATAGTGTTGATTTTTGCTTCATCTCGGCTGGTGAAAATAGGTAATTAAGACCTTGAATTAGTCTTTATTTCCTTCCCGTTTTTCAATTTCGTCCCGGAGTCGGGCAGCGCGCTCGTAGTCTTCATTACGAACCGCTTCATCCATTTGTTTTTTTAAGCTATCCAGACTTTGGGTAGAGAGGAGTCCGGGGCTGCTGCTACTTTTTTCAGTAGACTTTGCTTTGCTGCTTTTACCTTTTTCGGTATCCGCCTGACCTTCGCCAAGGATAACCCCGGCTTTGTCCAGTATTTCTTCGTAGGTGAAGATGGGGGTTTTAAAACGAATAGCCAGTGCCACTGCATCCGAGGTCCGGGCATCCAGGCTATGGGTTTCCCCCTCGCGTTCACAAACCAAGATGGAGTAAAATACTCCATCTTGTAATTTGTGAATCAGTACTTCTTTTAAAGTGATCTTAAACTGATCGGCAAAATTCTTAAATAGGTCATGTGTTAAAGGCCGGGGCGGATTCATATCCTTCTCGAGGGCAATAGCAATACTTTGCGCCTCGAATCCCCCAATGATAATGGGCAAACGCCGTTCTCCGCTTTCTTCTCCCAAGACCAAAGCATAAGCACCACTTTGGGTTTGGCTGTAGGAAAGCCCTTTTACATAAAGCCTGATTTGCTGCATTAATTTGCCGCCTTGAATTTTTTGATTTCCTCAGTTAATTTAGGAACAACTTCAAAAGCATCGCCCACCACGCCGTAATCTGCGGCTTTAAAGAAGGGGGCTTCAGGATCTTTATTAATTACCACGATGGTTTTTGAAGCGCTCACCCCGGCAAGGTGTTGAATTGCGCCCGAAATTCCAACGGCTACGTATAAATTTGGTTTAATAGCGATGCCGGTTTGTCCAACGTGCTCGCTATGAGGACGCCAATCCATATCCGAAACAGGCTTGCTACAAGCAGTACCTGCGTCTAATACTTCGGCAAGTTCTTCGATCATGCCCCAGTTCTCAGGACCTTTCAATCCACGACCACCGCTAATTACGCGCTCCGCTTCGGGTAATGGAATTTTACCCTTAACACGGTCAACTTCCTTAACTGCTACAGGGCTTATAGAACCTTGACCAGCTGAGGTTCCTTCTACACTCGCGCTACCGCCGGTAGCTTCTGGAGCAATAGAGTTAGGAACAAAGAGTACAATGCGCTTGGCAGCATCGCTAGTCAAAATATTAAATCCTTTACCAGAGAATACACCGCGCTTCACGCTAAATGGACTGGCATTTTCAGGTAGGGCTACAACATTGCTTAAAAGTGCAGCATCTGCTTGAATGCTCAAAGCTGGAGCTAGGGCTTTGCCATTGAAGGTAGCACTTACAATTACCGTATTGGCAGATTGAGCAGCGGCTACTTCTGCAATTGCAGCACCGTAAACATTGGCGTCGAATTGATTGAAGGCATCACCTTCGAGCTTTAAAACTTTGGAAAGACCGTAATTACCGGCTTCGCTAGCGTCTTCGTCCAATTTGCCAATGCATAAACCAATGGCTTCGGTACCTAACATTGAAGCGGTTTTGGCCGCATAAGTGGCCGCTTCCCAAGTGTTCTTCTTAAATTTCCCTTCCCAGGATTCTAGATATACTAATACAGACATTCTTCCAATTTTTTTGATTAGATCACTTTCGCTTCTTCGTGGAGCATGCGAACCAATTCGGCCATGTTTTCGGCATCAACCATTTTCACTGCACTCTTAGGAGCAGGCTTGCTAAAGGCGCCGGTTTGCGTCTTGTTGGCCGCCTCTACCGGAGCTTTAACTTCCAATGGTTTGGTACGGGCTTGCATAATACCACGCATGTTGGGGATGCGAAGATCTTTTTCTTCAACCAAGCCTTTTTGTCCTGCTACCACAAAAGGAGCAGAAGCGCTTAGTTTTTCTTTACCACCATCGATTTCACGCACGAAATCATAAGTATCGCCATTGGCTTCCATTCCAGCGCAGGCATTTACAAAAGGCCAGCCTAATAAAGCGGCTACCATACCTGGCACCTGACCGCCATTGTAGTCGATCGATTCACGACCGGCAATGATCATATCATATCCACCTTCTTTAGCTACAGCAGCAATTTGCTGGGCAACGAAATAAGCATCGGTGGGTTCAGCTTCAACGCGGATGGCCGTATCGGCTCCAATCGCTAAAGCTTTGCGCAGAGTGGGCTCGGTTTCTTTGTTTCCTACATTAAGCACGGTGATGGAAGCACCCTGCTTTTCCTTAAGCCAAACCGCACGGGTTAAGCCAAATTCGTCATAGGGATTAATTACGTACTGAACTCCGTTTTTATCAAAAGCACTGTTATCGGCAGTGAAGTTGATTTTAGAAGTTGTGTCGGGTACGTGACTAATACAAACTAGTACCTTCATATGTGTTTATTCTGAGAGTGATATTGTCTATGCCGCGAAAATAGCCTAAAAAAAGCCGCGGTCAAAATATTATGCATGCATACTAATTTCATTTTCAGGGTATGCGTGCATTTTAGTCTGCATATTGCAAGCTCTTTAGTACTTTTGGCCCTGCAAAATCTGAATGATGGGCAGAATTATACAGTTCCGTGAGGCCGTTGCCGAGGCCATGAGTGAAGAAATGCGTCGCGATGAGCGCGTATATTTAATGGGTGAAGAGGTTGCCGAATACAATGGTGCCTACAAAGCCTCTAAAGGCATGCTGGATGAGTTTGGTCCGAAGCGCGTTTTGGATACCCCTATTGCCGAGCTAGGATTTGCCGGTATTGGTGTGGGTTCTGCTATGAACGGCTTACGTCCGATCGTAGAATTTATGACCTTCAACTTTTCGATGGTAGCCATCGATCAGATCATTAATAATGCCGCCAAGATGTTCCAGATGAGCGGTGGTCAATTTAATGTACCTATCGTATTCCGCGGGCCAACCGCTTCTGCGGGTCAGCTAGCGGCAACACACAGCCAGGCTTTTGAAAGCTGGTATGCCAACTGTCCGGGTTTAAAGGTGATTGTACCTAGCAATCCTTACGATGCAAAAGGTTTATTGAAAAGCGCCATTCGTGATAATGATCCGGTGATCTTTATGGAGAGTGAGCAGATGTATGGTGATAAAGCTGAGGTTCCGGAAGAGGAATACCTAATCGAAATTGGAAAAGCTTCCATTCGTCGTGAAGGTTCAGATGTAACCATCGTTTCCTTTGGTAAGATCATTAAAGAAGCGGATAAAGCCGCTGAAGAATTAGCGAAGGATGGCATCGAATGTGAGATCATCGACTTGCGCACAGTTCGTCCGATTGACTATGCCGCGGTGGTGAACTCCTTGAAGAAAACCAATCGTATGGTAATTTTGGAAGAGGCTTGGCCTTTGGGAAATATCTCAACAGAGATTATTGCGCATTGCCAGCAGCACGCCTTTGATTACTTGGATGCTCCTATTTTGAGAATCAACACTGCAGATACCCCAATGGCCTATGCGCCTACCTTGGTGGAAGAGTTCCTTCCGAATGCTGCCAGAGTAATTACTGCCGTTAAGGAAGTGATGTACAAAAAATAATAGCTGCTTAATTCAGCATTAAAGTCCCGCTCAGTCGGGACTTTTTTTTGTCCCTATTTTTCTTGCTTGTGCTCATAATCAGGGGCTATGCCTTTGGCTGATTGGCATTTTAGATTACTTTTGCGCCCCTTATTAAGAGAACAAATCAATCAATACAACTATGAACGACTGGTTAATGTATGCGGTTCCAGGCCTTGGCCTTATTGGAATCCTGATCATGTTGGCGAAGTCTTCCTGGGTGAGCAAACAAAGCTCAGGAGATGCGAAAATGTCTGAGCTTGCAGGACACATTGCAGATGGTGCAATGTCTTTCTTGAAAGCCGAATGGAAGATCATGAGCTACTTTGTAGTGATCGCCGCCTTATTATTAGGTTTCTCCGGAACCTTGGTAGAGCACTCTCACCCCATCATTGCGGTGGCCTTTGTTATTGGTGCCGTTTTTTCTGCCTTGGCAGGATATATCGGAATGCGCATTGCAACCAAAGCAAACGTTCGTACTACCGAAGCCGCTCGTACCAGTTTAGTAGCTGCCCTTAAAGTTTCATTTACCGGTGGTTCGGTAATGGGATTAGGTGTAGCCGGCCTGGCCGTTTTAGGTTTAGGTAGCTTATTTATCATATTCTTCAATATGTTCGTGCCCGAGGGTGCTGCCATTACTGGCGACGAAATGAAAACTGCAATCGAAGTATTGGCAGGTTTCTCCTTAGGTGCAGAATCTATCGCATTATTCGCCCGTGTAGGTGGTGGTATTTATACTAAGGCTGCCGACGTAGGTGCTGACTTGGTAGGTAAAGTGGAAGCTGGTATTCCAGAAGATGATCCCCGTAACCCTGCTACTATTGCCGATAACGTAGGTGATAACGTAGGTGATGTTGCCGGTATGGGTGCCGACCTTTTCGGATCTTATGTAGCGACAATCTTAGCTACTATGGTATTGGGTCAGGAGATTAACAGCCTCGATGAATTCGGTGGTATGGCTCCAATCTTATTACCAATGGTGATTGCCGGTTTAGGCTTGATCTTCTCCATTATCTCTATGGCTTTAGTACGTATTAGCAATGAGAATAGCTCGGTACAGAAAGCCTTAAACATGGGTAACTGGTCTTCTATCATTATGGTAGTGATCGTATCCTATCCATTAAGTATGTGGATGTTGCCCGAGAGCATGGTATTACGTGGCTACGAATTTGGTGCTATGGATGTGTTCATGGCCATTTTAGTAGGATCAGTAGTAGGTGCCTTAATGAGCTGGATTACCGAGTTCTATACCGCTATGGGTAAGAAGCCGGTTAACTCTATCGTACAACAATCTTCAACTGGTCATGCGACCAATATTATTGGTGGTTTAGCAATGGGTATGCAGTCTACTGTTATCCCAATCATTATTCTTGCTGCCGGTATTATCTTGTCTTATATGTTCGCTGGATTATACGGGGTGGCTATCGCTGCTGCCGGTATGATGGCTACTACTGCAATGCAGTTGGCAATTGATGCTTTCGGTCCTATTGCGGATAACGCGGGTGGTATTGCTGAGATGAGCCAGTTGCCTGAAGAGGTTCGTGGTCGTACCGATAATCTGGATGCCGTAGGTAACACTACTGCTGCTACCGGTAAAGGTTTCGCGATTGCTTCTGCCGCACTTACTGCCTTGGCTTTATTTGCCGCCTTCGTAGGTATTGCCGGTATCGATGCGATTGATATTTACAAAGCTCCCGTATTAGCGATGTTGTTCATCGGTGGTATGATTCCTTTTATCTTCTCTTCTTTGGCTATTTCGGCGGTAGGTCGCGCGGCCATGGCGATGGTACATGAGGTACGTCGTCAGTTTAAAGAGATTCCAGGTATTATGGAATACAAAGCGGAGCCTGAGTATGAGAAGTGTGTGGAAATTTCTACCAAAGCTTCGATCCGCGAAATGATGTTACCCGGTGCGATCGCCTTAATTACTCCGGTATTAGTTGGTTTCGGTTTTAATGGAGTGTTCGAAGGAACTTCTTCCGCCGAAATGTTAGGAGGTTTATTAGCCGGTGTTACCGTAAGTGGTGTATTGATGGGAATCTTCCAGAACAATGCTGGTGGTGCCTGGGATAATGCTAAAAAATCTTTCGAAGCTGGTGTTGAGATCGATGGTAAGATGGAGTACAAAGGTTCTGATGCTCACAAAGCTTCAGTAACTGGTGATACTGTAGGTGATCCTTTTAAAGATACCTCAGGTCCTTCTATGAACATCTTGATCAAATTGATGTCGATCGTTTCTTTAGTTATCGCTCCTCACATTCATGTAGGTGGTGGTCACCATGCAGCTAATGATATGCCTTTAGGTCAAGAGGAAATGGCAAAATTGGCCAGCGATAATGTAATGACCGCCGAAGGAACTACAGTAGGGACTATTGACTTTTTAGGACCAGAGAACTTTGGTGGCACTTTGAATGCACGTGCTTTTCGTTTCGACTTCCCCGAAGGTGAGATGATTATCGACTTCCAAATGTTATTGAACAATGAGGAATTAGGTAATATCCTTCAGTCTGAAGTAAATGAAGCCGTAGTACGTTCTGAGGAAATGCGACTAAATGCGGATGGTCGTTTTAGTGGCCGTGCTTACCTGATTTTAGATGGTAATGCCATTCCAGCTCAATTACGTGTAAGCGTATTAGGTAAGAATAAAATCAGTGCTTCTTTAGCCATGTTTGGCTAGACTAAGCTTTAGATATTTTGGAAGCCCCGATCTGAATAAGGTCGGGGTTTTTTTCTGCCCGGGATTGCAGCGTAAAGCCCGCAGCGAAAAGCATTGCGCAGCCAGGCTTTGAGGGGCGACCACAGGAAGCCACCGCAAAAGCTTAGGCGAAGCATGCTTTGCAGTGAGGACTTGCAGCGTAAAGCCCGCAAGGCAGCCTAAAGAAGCTTAATTAAAATAAACCGTTGAGTTCGGCGTCGATATTATTGATGATGCTTCCTAAATCTTCAGGATTGTTGGCAAACTTGTTTTCATCTACATTGATGATCAGTAATTTGCCTTTGTCGTATCCAGAAATCCAGGCCTCGTAGCGCTCGTTGAGTCGGTTGAGGTAATCGATGCGAATATTGTTCTCGTAATCGCGACCGCGCTTCTGAATTTGATCTACCAGAGTAGGGATGGAGGCACGGAGGTAAATGAGTAAATCGGGTGGCTCCACGAAGGACTCCATTAATTCGAAAAGCGAGATGTAATTTTCAAAGTCGCGGCTGGGCATTAATCCCATGGCGTGCAGGTTGGGTGCAAAGATGTGGGCATCTTCGTAGATAGTCCGATCCTGAATAATATCCTGACCGCCATCGCGAATTTCCTTCACCTGACGAAAACGACTGTTTAGGAAGTAGATCTGCAGGTTAAAGGACCAGCGTTGCATTTCGCGGTAAAAATCGTCCAGGTAAGGATTGTCCTCAACGTCTTCAAAATGGGGGGTCCACTTATAGTGTTTGGCAAGCAAACGAGTTAAGGTGGTTTTTCCTGATCCGATGTTTCCGGAAACGGCAATATGCATGATTGCTAATTTTAGCCCACAAATCTAAAATATTTTAGGGCTTGTTCGGGCTTTTACTTGGGCTTTGGACACGGTATTGATGGAGCTTATCACCATCGTATAAATACAATTGGGGATGAAAGTAAAATACCTGGCGAGCGGATTCGACCGGGCATATTAAATCCCAATGATTTTGGAGGTTTAAATTGTAGATGCGCAAGAGGCCATTGCTTAGCAATACACTGAGCTTTTGGTTGAAATAAGAATAGGAGCTCAGGCTAGTATCTAAGGAAAGCTTTTTTTGATAGGAGCCCTGGGCGTCGAAAAGTAGGAAGGATTCTTTTTCCGCTTGTTTGATGTGAACTACCAATTGATCAAAGCCTGCTTTGAAACTGAGTACCTCTGCTTGATCATCATTCAATATCTGACTAATGATGGGACTGCGATTCAGGATGCGATTCTCCACAAAGGAATAGCGAATCATTTGATCGGCATTTTGATCGTAGAGCCAGATACTGTTTTCGGCCGCTGCGGCAATGCTGCTGGGGTCGTTAAAGGTGTAAGCTAGGTTTAGCTCCCGACTTTGATTAAGGCGGTTATCCAGAATCCGTAGCTCATTCGAATTCTGGAAATAAACAATGGGATTCATGGGATTGAGCAGGTCTACATCGGATATGCTTCCTTGCAGTGGGTCGCTGTAGCTGGCCTGATACTCACCTTTATTATTGAGCTTGCGCAGTTCATTATCCAACACCAAATAGATGCTTCCAAATTGGTCTACCTGAATGAAGTCGGCCTGAGCTTTAAGCGGGATGCTATTTAGCCTTTCTAATTCCTGGCCCTCTAAGTTTAAGCACAGCAGGATACTTAAAATATAGAGGATAGCTTTCATGTTTGCAGGGCTAAAAGTTCTTCGATATGCTCGCGACTATTGCTGAGACGTGGCACTTTGTTTTGGCCGCCCAATTTGCCTTTTTGCTTGAGCCAATCGTAGAATAGTCCTTTGCGAGCGGAGATTACTTCCAGGGGTTTTAGGGCCATGCCTTTATGTCTTTTGGCTTCGTAGTCGCTGTTGAGGCCGCAGAGCTTTTGATCCAACAATTGCGCGAATTCTTCCAGACTATTAGGCTCTTGTTCAAATTCGATTAGCCATTGATGGGCACCACTTTCTTTGCGCTGCATAAAGATGGGCGCGGCGGTGTATTCATGAATGCGTGCACCCATTTCGTTGCATGTCGCAGTTAGGGCAGATTCGGCATTTTCGATAATCAATTCTTCTCCAAAAACATTTATAAAATGCTTGGTTCTTCCGCTAATGCGGAAACGATAGGGGCTAATGGAGCTAAAGCGGATGGTATCTCCAATCAGATAGCGCCACAAGCCGGCATTGGTGGATATTACCACCGCATAATTGGTGTTGAGCTTTACCTCTTCCAGGCCAATGGTTTTGGAATTGGTGCCATCAAATTGATCCATGGGGATAAACTCATAATAGATGCCATAGTCTAACATCAGGAGCATATCCTCACTTTCCTTCTGATCCTGAATGCCAAAGAAGCCTTCGGAAGCATTATAGGTTTCGAGGTAGTTGATGTCTTTGCCTATCAGTTCTTTAAACTGACTGCGGTAGGGGGCGAAGCTAACGCCACCATGCATATAGAGTTCGAGATTGGGCCATACATCAATAATGTGTTTTTTGCCACTGATGTCGAGCACTCTTTCGAGTAAAACCATCATCCAGGATGGGACCCCTGCTAATGAGGTTACATCTTCGCGCATGGAGGTGGTAGACATGGCCTCGATTTTGGCTTCCCACTCCTGCATCAAAGAAATTTTATTGCTGGGCGTACTGCGCATTTCCACCCAGAAGGGGAGGTTTTCGATGATGATGGCCGATACATCTCCGTAATAGGAGTTGATCTCTTCATTATCCACAAAGGTGCTACCACCCAATCGCAGGTTCATGCCGCTGAAAATGGTGGTTTCGGGATAGAGGTTGCAATAAATGCTGAGCAGGTCTTTGCCTCCTTTAAAGTGGCAATCTTCGATATGCTCATTGCTTACCGGAAGGAATTTACTCTTGGCATTGGTGGTGCCACTTGATTTGGCGAACCAGCGAATATCACCGGGCCACATTACATTATCCGCACCATCGCGAATGCGTTGCACCTCCGGTTCAATATCTTCATAGCGATGCAGGGGAATACGATCGCGAAACTCTTCATTGCTGCCAATCGACTTGAAATCGTAGCGTTTTCCCCATTCGGTTTGCGCAGCAGTACCCAATAGATTTTGCAGCACTTCGGCCTGCACTTCATGCGGGTATTTCATGAATAACTCCAACTGATGATAGCGTTTTTTCATGCGCCAGCTTAAGAAGGAATTTACCAGATCGAGCTTCATGGGTTGCGGTTGTTTTGTACTAGATTTACAGCTATGGAATTAACGCTAACTCTGGAAAAAATGCCGGCCTGGCTAAATGATGAAGGGCAAGCCACTTACATCTTAAAGGCCGATCAGGATTTCATTCAGTTACAACGCCTCCTTGGGCAGCAAATTACGATAGAATTCGTGAATGAGAAGTATTGCGCCAATTGTGGGAATCGCTTTGAGCAATTATACCGGATGGGATTTTGTCAGAATTGTTTCTTTACCTCGCCACAGGCGGGCGAAAGCATTATTAGACCAGAGTTGAGTCGTGCCCACGAAGGGATTGAAGATCGCGATTTGGAATTTGAAAAATCCTATCAGCTACAGCCCCATTTGGTGTATTTAGCCAATAGTGGTGATATTAAGGTAGGGGTTACGCGCATGGGACAAAGACCTACCCGCTGGATTGATCAAGGGGCTTCGGAGGCCATTGTTTTTGCCGAGACCGAAAATCGCTATCAAGCCGGGCAAATTGAAGTAGCTATGAAATCGCATTTGGGGGATAAAACTCCCTGGCAGCGAATGCTGAAAAATGAGATTCCCGAAATTAATCTGCTGGAAGAAAAGCAAAACTTGAAATCAAAATTGGAAGGCGATTTAGCGCAATTCTATTCCAGTGATGATCAGCTTTGGAAGATAGATTACCCAGTGCTGGAATATCCTACCAAAGTGAAATCCATAAATCTGGATAAGGAACCTCAAATTGAAGCAGTGCTCAAAGGCATACGCGGGCAGTACCTCATTTTTGAAGGGGGACGGGTGCTGAATGTGCGTGCCAATACAGGCTATCGCGTTAAGCTCTCTTTCGCTTAAGTCGATCGATCTCTACTTTTTTAAGACTGCTTAGGCCAACAATGGCCGGAATGGCCCAGTTGAAGAACCATACTGCGGTGCTGGCCAAAGTGAAGCTTAGGGCATCGGTCTCAAATACATCGAAGAAATACAAGGCCAAGGTGCCCTTAATGATGAAGTCGATTCCTGTATAACTGGGGATTAAGGCCGAAATAAAATAATACAGCGGTATAGACCAGTACAATTGCCAGGTGAGGAGTTCCGGTTTAAAGGCCAATAACACCAATGCCATTTGGGAGGAGAATAGCAGAAAACGCAAGGCATTGATAGCTAATACGGCTAGCTTCTGCTGGATAGTGGGTTTGCCTTTAATGAGATAGTCCTTTAAGGGACGATTCCACAATTCCTTTTCATGCAAAAGGCTGATCACCCTTTCCAAGCGTAGATATAGAGCCAGGCTAATCAGAATTGCTAAAAGGGCTAAAAGGCTGTATTGCAATCCTAAGCCTTGATTGGGTAACATAAAGGCTAAAATCCCAAAGCTTACAATGGCCTTGGAAAAGAGCTTAGGAGCATGAGTCCAGAAGGTGAGAAATAAGGCTTTCTTTCGATCGTAAGGTTTTTCTTGAATAAGGTAACGCCCAGCAATTTCGCCACTATTCATAGGTGATATAAATGCCAAGCCGTAGCATTTTAAATTATGAACCAGGGCTGTTTTGAGGCTGATGGGATGTAATATACTTTGAACGATACTCCAGGCCTGGGCATCAAAAAGCAGATTTAGAAACCACAAAAGAAGGAAGCCCGATAGGTAGTAAAGACTGTGATGGGTCCAGTTCCACTGTAAATGATCGAGCTCAATGGAGTCGAGTTTTAAATATAAAAAGTAAAAGGCCAAGCTAAGGAGCAGGACTTTTAGGGACCAGAAGAAAGCCTTGCCTACCATAATGCGATTTCTTCTCCGCGCTGCAATTTAAAATGGGCGCGAATCCAAAGAACCAGAGGATAAATGACCAAAGTGTCGGCAGCGGCAAAGAGAACTTTGAATAACCAGCCATCCCCGATTAAGGGTAGCATTTCATCAAAGCTTTTCAATCCCCAGAAGATTACACTGATTACCAGAACGGTGTCTACCAATTGCGAGAAGATAGTCGAGAAATTGTTCCGCAACCAAAGGTGATTGCCCTTGGTTTTTTGTTTGATGAGGTGGAAAATACGCACATCCACAAATTGGGCTACCAGGTAGGCGATCATGCTGGAAGCAATAACGCGCCAGGAGTTTTGGAATACGGTATCGAAATACTCATCACTTACTGGTGAGCCATCAATGGCAGGAAAGATATGCCCCAGGTAAAGGATTAGTAAAACCAGCAGGGAAGCGAAAAAACCGCTTAATACTACTAAGCCGGTATTACGGCGGCCATATATCTCACTGAGGATATCGGTAATTAAAAAGGTGAGGGGATAGGGAATTACCCCGGCAGAAACGATAAAGGTTTTGAAGCCTAAATCAACTTCCACAAATTTATTAGCCACTAGATTACAAGTAATCAGGGCCGCAATAAACAAAGCCGCCAGGACCACGAAGATGATCCCGGCGTGCTTATGTTGTTTTTTATTGAGTGTTTCGCTCATTAATCAATTTGCAAGTCGAACTCTAATCGAGTTTGGAAACCTTGACGTTTTTCAGCATTCTGAATCAAATCGAGGTAGTAGGCATATTGACCTAATTCCTTTTTGATTTGAGCCGATCCAAATCCCTGGTTCAATTCTTTTAAGAAGGCTTGTAAAGGATCTTCAAGTTCAGGATAGCTAATAACTCCGTAGTCGGCAGAGATTCCCGCTTTTTCTGCCGCTAAGGCTACGGCTTCATCTAAACCACCCATCATGTCTACTAAGCCTAGGTTTAAAGCTTGTTGCCCGGAGTAAACGCGACCCTGACCAATGCTGTCTACATAACTAATGTCCATGCCACGGCCTGTAGCCACTCTTTCTTTAAAGGTGCCATAAATTTGGTCTACCTGAGCGATCAAAATACGTTTCTCGGAAGGAGTGAGATCGCGATCCATAACTCCTAAATCGGAGTGCTTATTGGTGGCAACGGTTTCGATATTGATACCCAATTTATCGTGTAGTAATTCTTCAGCGGTAAAGAAAAGTCCAAAGGCACCAATACTTCCAGTTACGGTGTTTTCTTGGGCTAAGATCGTATCAGCGTAACAAGCGATGTAGTATCCACCACTGGCAGCCACATCACCCATAGAAGCAATTACGGGTTTAACCTGACGGGCTAAATCCATTTCACGCCAAATAATTTCAGATGCCAAAGCACTACCTCCAGGGCTATTTACCCGCAGAACGATGGCTTTTACCTTATCACTTTCGCGCGCCTTGCGAATGGCTCGGGCGATACGTTCAGATCCGATGGTGTACTCATCACCTTCGCCACTTTGAATCTCCCCTTGAGCAACGATTACCGCAACACGATTATCATTGTAACCGGAATTGCCATTCAAATCTAATTTACTGGCATATTTAGCAGGCTTAATGAAGTTAACGGATGAGATTTTATCTACGGCCACGGCCTTGCTCAACATTTCATCTACCTGGTCTTGATAAGCTAGGCCTTGGATTAAGCCAGCTTCCGCAGCCACTTTAGGGTCGGTTAGAAGATTATCGGCCATAGAATTGAGTTGCTCAACAGAGATACCGGTGCTGGCCGAAATATCAGAAAGGTATTGCCCCCAAACGGAACCAAGTAATTCGGTTAATTGCATGCGGTTCGCCGTACTCATGGAATCAGAAAGGAAGGGCTCAACTGCCGATTTAAACTTATTTCCGGTAGCACGAAGTACAACAGGCTTAACGCCGATATTATCCAAAGCTTGGCGGTAATAGGTAACATTTGCACTCATTCCTGAGAATTCGATGATACCCTCTGGGTTTACCATAAAGCTATCGGCAACCGAAGCAAGGTATAATCCTTTTTGAGTGAGAACTTCAGAGTAGCCATACACGAATTTGCCACTGCTTTTGAAGTCCAGAATCGCTTCTCGGATATCTTTTAAGGTAGCACTTCCAGCCATGGGAATTCCGCCATCCAGGAATACGCCTTTGATTTTCGGATCATCCTTAGCTGCTTTTAAGGCTGCGATTACATGGTCGAGACCCACGGCAGATTCCAGTTCACCCGAAAAGGGATCGAAGCTGTCAAAGGGATTGTTCTGTGCTCTTTCTACATATCGAGTATTCATGTCGATACGTAAAACAGTGTTATCCAATACTTCTAGCTCCGGGCTCTGAATGGAGGCCAGGGAGGCAAAGAAGATGAAAATGATAAAAATTAAGATTCCACCACCTAAGATGGAAGCCACCAACATTTTGAGGAAAGATTTCATTTTAGAAATTTAGTTTTGCGTTGCATTAGCAATATTAAGTAATACTGAGATTTGTCGAAAGTTGTTCAGGGCGTTTATCTGCTCTTAGGCGCGAATCTGGGAAATCCTCCAGAGACCTTCCAGCGGGCAATCCAATTGCTGAACTCTTCCATTACTATTAGTAGGAAATCCTCGCTGTTTATTACAGCGCCCTGGAAAATGGAGAGTGAAAATTGGTTTTACAATCAAGTTTTAGAAGTGGAAACCGAGCTTTATCCGGATGGGCTATTAAGATTAATCCTAGATGTGGAAGGGGATTTAGGACGTTTGCGTAAGGGAGGGCAAGGTTATGAAGACCGGTTGATAGACATTGATATTTTATTATTTGGAAGTCAGGTTTATCAAGGTGCGGACTTACAGGTGCCTCATAAATTTCTGCATCAAAGGGCTTTTGCTTTAATGCCTTTATTGGAGCTTCAGCCGAAATGTCTAGAGCCCGGAACCGATATTCCCTATGAGAATTATTTAGAACGCTTAGATGAGGAGCGTCAAAAGATCAAGAAGCTTGAAGGATATTAAGTACATCGCCATAGAGGGCAATATAGGGGCTGGGAAAACAACGCTGGCCAAGCTTTTAGCCAAGCAATTGAAGGGGCGCCTTATTTTAGAGGAATTTGCGGACAATCCTTTTTTGGAGAAGTTTTATAAAGATCCGGAGCGTTATGCCTTTTCGGTGGAGATGGCCTTTTTGGCGGATCGCTATCATCAATTATCGGAATTGCCAAGCAGTGGCGATTTGTTTCAGCCTTATATCATAGCAGATTATGCGCCCTTTAAGAGTTTGATCTTTGCTCAGAATAATCTCAATGAGGCTGAGTTCCGCTTGTACCGTGAGTTTTGGCAAATGGCCTTTAATAAAATCCGTCAACCGGACCTGATTATTTACCTGCATCGAAGTAATCCAAATTTGATTCAAAACATCAAGAAGCGTGGTCGCAGCTATGAACAAAATTTGAAAGAGGATTACCTTTTAAAGTTAACAGAGCGTTACGGAGTGTATTTAAAAAATTTCTGGGACGGTAATATTTTAAGAATTGACGCTGATTTGCAGGATTTTTTACACTCCGAATCCGACGTCCAGTCTCTCATAGATCGAATTAAAGGCCTTTAGTTAGAAATTGAATAGATTTTAGGGGCTATTAATTTTTCTTCGAGCATTCATTTTTATTTGCTGTTACCCCCTTTTTAGTACTTTTGCCTAGTATTTGTATAAGAGCAACTACTTAACCTTTTATAATTGTATGAAAAGATTAGGATTACTTTTCGGATGTGTCTTAATGGCTGGTGGAATGAATGCCCAGGATAATGAGGTTCGGCTTTCCGAAGCTCACCGCAGCAATTTCAAACATTGGTCTCTTGGACTGAACGTAGGAGCTACAGCCTCTTTAGGTGATGCTGCTAGTTATTTCTTTGGTGAAAAAACTGACGCTATGCCTTCTGGTGTAGGTGGTTTCGAAATTGGTTTACGCGGTAACCTGAACTATTGGTTTAGCCCAACAATTGGTTTAACTGGATCTGCAGGGTATCATAGTACTTCTGGTACAGATGTGAACTACTATTTCGAAGGAAATTATATTGATGCTGACTTAAGCTTGAACTTCAACTTAAGCAACATGTTCCTTTATGGAAAGGATTATGATCGTAAGCACGCTTTATTATTTAGCATTGGTTTAGGTGCTACTTCTTTGGAAGCTGACGGTTATAATGAAGCAGGTCTATTGGTTTCGAGTGCAGGTGGTCCTGACCGTGCCTTTACTACTACTATTCCATTGCAATTGACTTATAAGCGTCAATTGAATCAAACTTGGGATTTAGATATTCTTTATAAGCACACTTTTGCCGGTATCGATGGTGCAGATGGTCTTAGTGTTCCTCCTACTGCTGATTTCTTCGGTTACTTCGGTGTAGGTGCTGCCTATAACTTCGGTTCTGACGATAAAGAGTCTATCGTATACTACAGTCCTTTCGAGGGCGTATTTGCTGATATGACCGAGATCAAGCAGAACTATGAGAAATTAGTTAATGATGACGATGGTGACGGAGTAAGTAACCTTTTCGATCAAGATAATAGCACTCCAGCTGACGTAAACGTTGGTCCTAACGGTGCTCCTCTTGATGTTGATGGTGACGGTATTCCTGATTACTTAGATGCTGATCCATTTACTCCTAAAGGAGCTAAAGTTGACGGCGAAGGTCGTATGGTTGACTCTGATGGTGACGGTGTAGGTGATCACATGGATCAAGAGCCTAATACTCCTAAAGGTGCCTTAGTTAACTTCAAAGGTATTTCTGTAGCCAGTGCTTCTTCTGGTGGTGGTGTAGGTGCTTACTTACCTTCAGTATTCTTCAACTTCAACAGTGCTACTGTAACTGATGCTAACTACATGCGTTTAGCTGCTATTGCTAGCACCTTGAAGTCTAATCCTAATGTTAAAATCGTTCTTACCGGTTACACTGATGCTTCCGGTCCAGAAGATTACAACAAGACTTTAGGTCAGCGTCGTGCTGATGAAGTAAAACAAGAATTGGTTCAAGTGTTCGGAATCGATGCTTCTCGTATCGAAACCAGCTCTAAAGGCGAAGGTGATCCTTTAGCAAAAGGTCACAATAACATCAATCGTCGTGTAGACGTTGCGGTTAAATAAGCCGATATAAAACAATAAAAAAGGCCTCCTGAGAAGGAGGCCTTTTTTTATGCCTTGATGCGTCGTACATAGTCCCAGAGTACGACTCCGGCGCTGACTGCTATATTTAGTGAATGCTTGGTGCCAAATTGGGGGATTTCGATGGCGCCATCACAGAAGGCGAGCACTTCATCGCTTACTCCGCTAACTTCATTTCCAAAAACAAAGATTTGCTTTTGCTTTAAGTCCGGTTCCCAATGGCGGAGATCAACAGAGCCTTCACATTGTTCTACGGCCCAAATTTGATAGCCTTCATTCTTCAGGGTTTCAAGCGAGCCTAAGCCATCAGATAAGCTTTCCCAATTAACCGATTCGGTGGCTCCCAAAGCGGTTTTTCGCATTTCCTTTGATGGTGTTGGGCTTAATCCGCCTAAATAGATTTTCTCACAGCGGAAGGCATCAGCAGTGCGGAAAACGGATCCTACATTAAGTAAACTTCGCACTTCATCTAAAGCAATTCGAAAGGGGAATTTGTCTTCCTCTTTAAATTCAGAAACGCTTAGTCTATTAAGCTCACTCATTCGAAGCTTTCTCATTGTCCTTTGTATTTTAGCTCGCTCGCAAATTACTTCAAATTGGCCGCTAAAAAGAAAACTCAGACCCCCTTAATGCAACAGTACAACGAGATCAAGCAGAAGCATCCCGATGCTATTCTCTTGTTTCGTGTGGGGGACTTCTATGAGACCTTCGGGGAAGATGCTATTGCAGCTAGTCGTATCCTTGGAATAGTATTAACCAAAAGAGCCAATGGCTCAGCGTCCGAAATTGAATTAGCGGGCTTTCCGCATCATTCTCTGGATACTTATTTACCTAAATTGGTAAGAACCGGACGACGGGTAGCTATTTGTGATCAATTAGAAGATCCCAAACAAACTAAGACCATTGTTAAGCGTGGGATTACTGAACTGGTAACGCCAGGTCTAACCACTCATGATCAGGTTTTAAATAGCGGCGAAAACAACTTCCTGGCGGCGGTGCATATGGGAGCTAGCCTTCAAGGGGTGGCATTTTGCGATCTCTCTACCGGTGAGTTTATGGTGGCCCAAGGGAATCATGAGCAGGTAGATAAACTGCTGCAAAGTTTAAGACCCACCGAGGTTCTGTATTCTAAGAGTAAGCGCAGGGTATTTGAAGATGTATACGCCAGTCAGGCCTATTCGTTCCCTTTGGATGAGTGGATTTTCCAATTCGAATTTGCAGAGCAAAGTTTACTCGACCATTTTAAAGTAAAGTCCTTAAAGGGTTTTGGAATTGAGGCTATGGAAGAGGCCATAATTGCTTCGGGAGCCATATTCCATTACCTAAAGGAAACCCATCATAATCGCCTAGACCATATTCAGTCGATCAATCGTCTGGATAATGGAGAATATGTTTGGATGGATCGTTTTACCGTTCGCAATCTGGAATTATTCGAATCCAATAGCCGCGGCGGACAAAGCCTTTTAGGCGTGATCAATGAGACTTGCTCTCCCATGGGGTCCAGATTAATGCAGCGCTGGTTGGCTATGCCTCTGGTAGATATGCAAAGATTAGGCAAGCGACATGATCATGTGGAAGCCTTTTATCGCAATCCTGATTTGATATCCTCCGTGCGTGAAGCGCTTAATGAGATTTATGATCTGGAGCGTTTAGCGGTTAAGGTGAGTACTGCTAAGGTATTGCCTAAGGAATTGGTGCAACTAAAGCGTGCTTTGTTGCTGGCCAATGATATTAAGGCCCTTTGTGAGAAGGATGAAGCTTTCAATTCCTTAGTAGGGAAAATCCATCCCGCCAAGGATTTAATTGCTCGTATTGCAAGCACCCTGAAGGATGAGCCTCAAAACAATATGGCCAAGGGCGAGTATGTTCGGGAAGGCGTTTCTGAAGAGCTAGACGAATACCGCGAGTTGATGTATAATGGCAAGGATAAATTGCTGGAGATACAACAGCGGGAAGCGGAAAAAACTGGCATTGCCAATCTGAAGATTGCCTTTAATAATGTCTTCGGGTACTATTTGGAAGTGCGTAATACACATAAGGACAAGGTTCCGGAAGAATGGATTCGCAAACAAACCCTGGTAAGTGCGGAGCGCTATATAACACAGGAACTCAAGGAATATGAGCAAAAGATTCTGCAGGCCGAAGAAAAGATCGTTTCTCTCGAGCAGGAGATTTATCAGCAACTCCTACAAGATTTACTGGCTCAATTAGGGCTTATTCAATCCAATGCCCAAGTATTAGCAGAAGTGGATTGTTTGAGTGCCTTTGCTTACCTGGCCCAACGCAATGATTACCATCGACCTGAAATGAATGAGGGTGATGAGATTGAGATTAAAGACGGGCGGCATCCGGTTATTGAAAAGAGCCTGAAGGCGGGTGATGAATATGTCGCCAACGATGTGACATTGGATCGTGAAAGTCAGCAGCTCCTAATGATTACCGGTCCGAATATGAGTGGTAAGTCGGCCTTATTGCGGCAAACCGCTTTAATTAGTCTGATGGCTCAGATCGGAAGTTTTGTTCCGGCCAGTACAGCCAAACTGGGTTATTTGGATAAGATCTTCGTAAGAGTTGGGGCTTCAGATAATATCTCACAAGGGGAATCGACCTTTATGGTGGAGATGAATGAAACCGCCAGCATTCTAAATAACCTCTCTGAGCGAAGTTTAATCCTCTTGGATGAGATTGGTCGAGGTACCAGCACTTATGACGGGATAAGCATTGCCTGGAGCATTGCCGAGTATTTACACGAGCATCCTAGCAGAGCGAAAACCTTGTTTGCAACCCATTATCATGAATTGAATGAAATGGAAGGCAATTTCGAGCGCATTCGCAATTTTAATGTGAGTGTAAAGGAAATGGGGGATAAGATCATCTTCATGCGCAAGCTGAGTGAGGGAGGTAGTGCCCACAGCTTTGGTATCCATGTAGCCCGAATGGCTGGGATGCCTGCATTGGTGATTTCGCGCTCGCAAAAGATTTTAACGGAGCTGGAGGCCAGTAGAGCCAATGGCAGAGAGGCGGAAACTTTGAATGATCAGGCTAAGGAAATGCAATTAAGTTTCTTCCAATTGGATGATCCGATTTTGGATGAAATCCGCAAGGATATTGAGAATCTGGATATTAATACCCTTACACCGGTAGAGGCCTTGATGAAGCTTAATGAAATCAAGAAAAAAATTGGTGCTTAGGCTTGCTCAGGTTGAAGAAATGATATTATATTTGCCGACCCAAAGCGAAAGCAGCGGAGTTCTTTAACAGAATAGAATTGCGAGAGTAGCTCAGTTGGTAGAGCACAACCTTGCCAAGGTTGGGGTCGCGGGTTCGAATCCCGTCTCCCGCTCAGAGGCCCTCCTGAAGAGGGCTTTTTTTTGCGCTTCCTAGAAACGCAGAAAATGGTTCTGGAATTCGAATGTAAATTTGAATTCTTCATAGCCGCCCTGGTGGTGGAATTGGTAGACACGCGGGACTTAAAATCCCGTGGCCAGCAACGGCCGTGCGGGTTCAAGTCCCGCCTGGGGCACAACAGAAAAAAGCGTTAACGAAAGTTGACGCTTTTTTTGTTGGTAAACCTTTCTGTGAACTCTTTTGAGTTTCAAAATCAAGTCTTCTCATTTACGCTCCCTTTCGAACCAATCATCGTGCCTTTGAAACCAATGGGTGCTAAGGCTTCTGCCAATCTTTGCCGCATCATTAAAGAAACACAATCATGAATTTGAAAAGGGCAATGCTTTCGGCAGTTTTAATATGGGTATTAGGTGTAAGCGCTTATACAGGATCCTTCTTTATCCATCTCATGGCAGATCCTAATTTACAAGCCAATTTGGTCCTCACATTCGCCTTGATTCCCAGTGCTATTTTGGGGGCTAAATTGTACTATCGGAGTGGACTCAAGACTAATGGATTTAAGCTAGGTACTGGGATGTTTTTCATCGCGATGCTATTGGATGCACTTATCACGGTACCCCTATTTATTATTCCTGAAGGAGGTGATCATATTAGCTTTTTTAGCGATCCGGGATTTTGGTTTATCGCGGTAGAGTACATTTTAACCGTAGGATTGTATTGGCGATTTAAGGTCTACGCCAGAAGTCGAAAGCTTTTTAGTTAGTTCCATGCTTAGTACGAAAAGAGCTTATTTGAGGCCTTTGGAGAGTTCCGACTTTGAGCTGCTCTTAGAAATGTACTTAGAGCCCGATTCCAATAAATATATCGCTCCCCTTAAAGATCGATCGCCAGAGTTTTATCTGATTTTCCTGCAGACTAAGCAGCAGCAAAATCAAAAGGAAATGGGATTCTGGGTGGCAGTTGAGAAAGCCTCAGATCAAATTATAGGTACAGTTAATCTCAATACCTATGCACCTTTGGCCATTACGCATATTGGTTGTCATTTGAGATCTGCTTTTTGGGGAAAGTCTTATGCCACTGAATTGCTAAGCACTATGATCAAGTATGGATTCGAGGAAAGGGACTTGCCCTGCATACATGGGGTTTTTGAAAGGGATAACCTCGCTTCAAGAAGACTTATGAAAAAGCTGGGCTTTAGCTTTTACCGGAAGGAGTTTGTAAATGAGGTGCCGCTGGAAGTTTATAGGCTTACCATTGATGAGTATCAGTCCAGTTAAGTACTAAGCAAAAAAAAAGCAGGCTACTCAAATCTTGAATAGCCTGCTTTAAAAATAATATTTAATCCTTTTTAGAATCCAATCTTATTACAAACGGATTGTGGTAGATTGATATCATAGGTGTGACCATCAATCACCTTCACATTCATGGTGTCAATCTGGTCTTGGCCATACTGTGCGCGGAAGTCATAATAAGCGCCATCTTCCAGACTGGTAAAGCTGTATTGGGTTACAGTATTATTTACAAAGCGATAGAGTTCGCTAAAAGGAGCCTCATCGCTGGGATCATGAGCACGGTAGTACATCACTACCCCTACTGGAGGTTGGATGAAAGCGCCATCACAGCGCAAGCGATAAGCTAAGGTTACCGGATCAATAGCGCTGTTGTAGTCAATTTCAATTTTCCAGCCATTGCTGGTTTCGCTGGCATTGAAGCTGTAATTGCTGTTTTTCAGGCTACCGGATTTCGCTCTAACCTCTTTTAATACTAAGGGTTGCAAGGCTTTAATATCTTGTTGAGGATTGGAGGAAGTAATGCTTGGTGACTCATAATTAAAAGAACCTCCCAACTCAACCACATATTGGATATTAGTATTCAGAATTTCAAAAACCAATTCTAAGTTACCGGTAGCGCTCGGTACATTGGCGCTCTTTAAATTACTGCTAATGCTATATTCGTATGAAGGAGTGAGTTTAGGGGAATACCAAAGTCTGTAAGCATTGCTTTCCGTGCTATAGCTTAAGGGATCAACTGAAATGTCGATGTAGAGAACGTCATTGTCATCTTTCTTCACCACTAAATCCTGGTTCGACATAAACTTCCAAACCTGTTCTTCGGGTTCAAAGTATTTTACGCCAGCACGATCACCTACCGCAAAGGGCTGTAGCGTTTCGGGATTGTAGAGATTAGGATCTATATCCAAGCGAACGGTAGCATTGAGGCCCGGAGGGGTCAGGATTTCGGTTAAACCGCCATTCTCATTAATTGCGGCAAATGAGAAATCTTCACCTTCACCCAAGCTAACACCTCCATCTCCTGTTGTTGGCACGACTAGGTCTATAGCGCCATCCCAAACAGCAATAAAAACGGAGCCGTCAATAATTTCAATTTCAAAACGGTTAGCCTTCTTGCCAAGGATAACGTTTCCTTGCTCATCTAAAAACTTGGTGCCTGGAGGTATAGTTAAGGCCACTTTACTATTGGTTTTCTGGGCAGAAACTTGAATGGTGTCGCTGGTTTCTCCGGTGCTGGGATTGGTGCTGAAGCCAGCTGTGCCCACTGCAATATTGGAAGGAAGGTTTGCAGTGTTCAATAACCTTAACTCCTTGTTTTGATAGTATTGGCCTTCTTTCACCTCATAGGAGAGGTTGCTGCCTAAATAGCCCGGGGCTGAAGCATTTATACTAAATCGAAGGGGAGAACCTGCAACAGGTTCCTGCTCAGTGGGAACCATTAATTGCACAAGCTTACCACTGTTTTGAATGTTTTGAGTTCCATCTAAAGCGTAGATCTTGCTGGCATCGGGACCACTAAGTTTAATACGCAGGTTCGCCGGTAAAACGGTAGTGGAATCATTGGCGTCTACCAAATCGGTAATGGCAATATAGCGGTAAAAAGTGGGGTTTACATGCACATCAAAATCATTGATGATATCATCCGGTTTGGTACAAGAAAAAAGGCTTAAGCTGAAAGCTAATAGGAGTAGCGGTTTAATAAAGCGAATCATGGGGTTTTAAATAGGGTTGCTAAAAATCCTTATACAACCAATACCAGAATGGTTCCATTGCAGCAGCGGGAATAAGGGTTTGTAAATTTAAGTAATGTGCGGAAAAGTCTTAGGGCTTTGATTTTCAGGTATTAATGTTTGTTGGTTGAATTTGATCCAGAAGGAAAAGCGCCTGTTTCAAAATTCTTAAAGGCTTAAAGAAGAATATATGTCCCTGGCATTATTGACTACGCTGATAATCTTTCCTTCTGGAGAAACCAGAATATAGCTTGGAAAGAGAGTGATATTGAAATGCTTCCGAAATTTAGCATCAGCTAAAGCTAAAGTCCAGGGCAAATCATGGCTTTTGCGATAGACCTCTACACTCTGTTGATTGTCGTGCTCGAATACTCCGATGACTTCCACTTTGGTGCTGGCGTAAATCTTTTTGATCTCTGGTTCTTGCTTGAGGCAGCCCCCACACCAGGTGCCACCTACATCAATAATTAGAGGTTTCCCATCTTTTAGGAAACTTCCCACATTAGCACTGCTGCCATCTAAAAGCTGAATTGAAAAGTCAGATATATCTTCACCTTCAATGAAAACCGGCTCAGGTTTAGTGCTGGTTTTGGCTAAGGAAATTTGTCTGCCATCCGGACTAAAACTCTTTAAGTAATATGCTTGGCTGTAGAGACTGAAAACAGCATTGGGGTCCAATACCTGAGCTTGTCTTAGTAAGGAACTAAAGTCTTGATTACCTTGAAATGTTCCCTCTAAAATTAGAATGCGATCTCCTTGGGAATGCGTTTCCATCCTAAAGCAACCGTCGGCCGAATTATCCAGAAGTAAAATACTGATGGCTTTCCCCTCCAAGCTATTCTGACTCAGTCGTAGATTTAGTCGTTTGGCGGTAAGCCAAAATCTTGGACCTATGATTTCACTTTTAGGATATTTGGATTGATACCGAGACTTGAGCGCGGATTCATTGTTGGGGGAAATTTGACTTCGGCCAATTTCATAGTAAAGAATTGCCTTTTGATGATTTTCATTAGCCAGGCTAAACGTCTCCTTGTTTTTATAGGAGATAGCCTTGCCATCATCACTAAAATCTAAATTGCCATTTCGGTCTAGGTAAATAGTGGCGACTGAGTCTTGATAGCCTTCAATCAGAAAACAGATTTCTCTGGGAAAAGAAGAATGCTTTAGACCGGTGAAATAAAGAAAACCATAGGCAGTGTTTTCGGTCTTGATGCCCTTTGGGAGTTGCTTAATATCAGCACTTTGCTCCTGATTGTTGATTTGATTTTTGGATAGTTTAAAAAGGGGGACAAAACTGACTAGGTCACTCTCCAAACCAAACTGACTGATGTAATTTGCCTCAAGTTCCAATGGAATTTCCTGGGCAATGATTGGATAGCTAAAGGTCAATAATAGGAATAGAGCGCTAAACTTCATGAAAGGGCATGAAAATCTTGCTCAAGGAGCAGGCTTAGGGTAAATCGAATGGCCAATGACCGACCTAAAGATACAAAGGCGCTATTAGCTGAATTGTCATAGAATGCGCGAAGCTAATTTTGATTCTAATTAGGTAGGATAAGCCCTTCGTTTAGGGCCCATTTATAAAGATCTAAACTGGTTTCTAATTCGAGTTTTTGGAAAATTCGCGCGCGGTAGGAGGCAACGGAGCTACTATGGAGCTTGAGGATTTCTGCTATTTCACGAGAGGTTTTGCCTTGAATCATAAGGGAAAGTACTTCTGACTCTCTTTGGGAAAGGCAATTAATAGTTTGTCGGTTGTCGGAGCCGGAAGCAATACTTTCCATTAATATTTCACTGGAGAAATAATTCTTTCCACTGAGGAGGTTGATGATGGCAAAATGCAATTCTTCATCGGGGGAGGTTTTTTCGATAAAGCCATTAATTCCAATATCTACCAAACGTTTGATATAAAGCTTAGCGGGTTCCATGGAGAACATCAGAATGGGACTTTTAGGAATCAAATTGCGGATAATGCGCACCAGGGAGATGATTTCAAAATCTGGAAGATTGATGTCCATCAAAATCAAATCCGGAAAATCTTGGGCATCGGCCATTTCCTGACAGGTGCTTACCGCTTCTTTTCCTGTTGCAGCAATTTGATAAGAGTCGAAGAGCTTATTGCGCTCGCAAAATGACTTAACTCCCATTTGAACTACGGGGTGATCATCGACAATTAAAAGTTTACCCATGAATTGAATTTGCGGCAAGGAATAGAATTCCATCTTTTCAGATTTTAGAAAAAGCTGATTCTTATTGTAGAACATGTTTTACATGTCGCAAAATGGACTTGGTGCAGCAGTGCTTTTAGTTTAAGTTCTACAGCAGAATCGAACGAAAGCCACAGTATCCTAGTCGCCGATTAATGAGGTTTGTGATATTAAAAAAATGAAGTCGTGCGAATATTAGTTCTTGAAGACAACCAGTTTATAGCCTCAATAATTACTGCGTCCTTAAAAAGTAGCGAGTCTGAATTGCTAATTGTGAAGGACCAATTCGAGGCGGAAAAGTACTTCAAAGAGCAAATACCGGACATTTTGATTTCAGATATTCATATGGAGCAGGGAACCAGTCTAGATTTTCTCAAAGAGGTTCGTAAGTATCCACAAACTAAGGTTGTGGTGGTAAGCTCGGACTTTGAACGATTGATGGAGGTGGAAGAGAATATAGGTTTAAAGAACTGGTCCTATATCAGTAAAAATAATCGCAAGTGGCTAATGCTTATTAAGACGGAAATTTTGTCATTTCTCAAAGCCAATAATTCAAGTACAGCATCTCCAATAAGCTAGCTGAGGCTGACCCAACAAAAAAACAAATACTAAACAGGAAAGGAATTGCTCTCGGGATCTTTTAGATTCGATCTCAATGTCTCCGAATCCCTCCCTTCCGAAGCAATGGTGCCGGTAAAAATGCCGGCACTTCTTTTAGGGATGTATCAGCCCTTCTTTTAAGGCCCATTGATAGAGCTCAAAATTGCTCTTAACACCAATCTTGTCGAAGATACGTGTGCGGTAGGTTGCGACAGAGCTTTTATGCAGATTCAATAGCTCACAAATTTCTTTAGGTGATTTACCGCGAATCATCAAACCCAAGATTTCCGATTCTCTTTCGGATAGATCGTTGGATATGTTGCTAAGTTCATCCGCATCATCCTTATCGTTCATCACTTCCATTAAGATGTCGCTGGAAAAATAGGATTTGCCGGAAATAATGCTGCGAATAGCAAAAAGCATTTCATCATCCGTAGAGGTTTTATTTAGAAAACCTTTCACCCCTAATTTGATCAAACGCTTGATGTAGAGTTTGGGTGGCTCCATAGAAAACATCATGATGGCCATTTCCGGTGCTCGATCAAGCATGAATTTTACCAGGGCTAAAGCTTCGTAATCCGGTAGGTTAATATCCACGATCGCCATTTGGTAAAAGTCAGGATCTGACTGATGCTCTTTGATTTTTTTAACCGCTTCCTTCCCGGTTCCCACCACATCAATTTGGCTGAATAATTTATTCCGCTCCATAAAAGAGCTCATTCCCATTTGTACTACCGGATGATCGTCAACGATTAAGATATTGCCTGCCATAGCCTAATTTCAAATTCTTTTAAAAATATCACTATACCGCCAATCAAAAAAGTAAAGCGCTTCAAAATGAGTGATTAAAGTGATGAGTAAATAGATTTTAGGGCTTACACAGGATGGTTTTAATGCGAATATCATGGGCTTCGGTGGGGATTTCTGCTTGCAGCATGAAGGGGTAGCAAAGTGCAAGTGTTTGAGATTCAGGGTGAAGTTTTAGGAACCGGTCGTAATATCCTCCTCCATAACCTAATCTCCCCCCTTTAGGATCGAAAGCGAGGCCAGGACAAATAATCAGATCGATGCTTTGCTCGTATAACTCTCCTTTCAAGGGTTCCCAGGTTCCCCATTTGCTTTGCTTTAATTGATCTTTCCCTTCATAAATGATTGGCTTTAGCACCCGATTGGGGGCAATTTGGGGGATGATAATAGTGATGCCTTTTTGATGTAAGGTCTCCAGAACCGGCCAATGGTTTACTTCATGGTCCATGGGGATGAAGCTGTGAATAGTCCGAGGTTGAATATCCTCGATGAAGCTAAAAAGCACTTTCTGCAGTTCGTGATCCCATTTTTCTTTAAGATGGGAATCCAAGCTCTGTAGCTTATTTAAAATTTCGGATCGGATATGCTGCTTAGATACTTTCACGGTTGCTTAGGAGCTCGTTTATAGCTTCATTAATTTTTTGACTGGCCCCCAATTTGGTTTGGATATAATCTTCAAATCGAGTGGATGCCGGTGTCTGCTCTTGGAAAGATAAAAATGCTTTTTTAAGATCCGGATAATTTTCAATTTCTGCCGCAAGACCTAATTGAATCATTTCTTCGGTTTCCGGAAACTTTTTTCGCTTGGGTCCAAATAGAACGGGTATTTGATAAACAATGGCTTCAATAGTATTGTGTACCCCTTTGCCTAATCCTCCTCCTATTAAGGCCAGATCTGCAGTTCGATAGATATATCTTAATTGTCCGATGGAGTCGATAAGAATGACCCTGTCTTGGCTATTGAGCTCCTTCTTGCTGTAGGGTGATATTCCAAATTTGCTAAAGCGTTGAAGGATGCTCTGGATATTACCTTCACTAATATCGTGCGGAGCCAAAATGAGTTTGAAATCTGAATGCTCTTCCAATAAATTAAGCAGGAGGTTTTCTTCTTTTTTCCAGGAACTACCGGCTATCAGGCAAAATTTTTCATTAATAAAGGTCTTCAGAAAGGTCGTGTCATAGTCTTTTGCCTTGTTTTCGAGGGCTCGCTCAAATCGACTATCCCCACAAAGGCCAATTCCCTTGATTTTTTCCTTTTTAAGGATTTCAAGGCTAGGGGAGTCCTGAACTAAAATTCGGTCAAATTTCAGCAAGGCTTTTCGAAAAAAGGCCTTTTGATCACCCTTGAAATAAATTTGATTAGCACGGAAAACGGCTGGAGCCAGAATTAGTTTAGTGTTAACCTTTTTTAATGCCGAAAGTAAAAATGGCCAAATCTCATATTTGATAAATAGTGCTAGCTCTGGCTTTAGGATCTCAGCAAAATCGGCGCTATTTTTTTTCTCGTCCAAAGGCAAGTAAATGATGGCGTCACAGAGCTCTGTTTCTTTAAAATACTCATAGCCACTGGGGGAAAAGAAACTCACGAAAATTTGATGATCTGGCCACTGTTTACGTAAGTTTCGCAATACCGGGGTTCCCTGTTCCATCTCACCCAAAGAGGCGGCATGAATCAGAATTCGCTTTTTTTCAGGATCTACTAATTTCTGTAGCTCTTCGCGCCATAAGTGCCTGCCATCCACCCATTTTTTAGCCTTATCAGATTGCAAGGCGGCTAAATGAATTAAGGCTTTATAAGTCTTAATTACAATGGGATACAGTATTCTTTGAAGGCTAGTCAAGATAGTACTCCTCCTTTAAGCCACCCAGATATATGGGTATATACCATTTCAGTTTTAAACTGTACATGAAATTAAGCTGGGGCTCAGAAGACAGGAGTCCGGTAGGGTAATAGTATTTACGTAAATCTTGGGTCCAGATTTCGGATACTTCAAAGGATAGTTTGAAGTTAATCATGTGATTTGGTGAGAGGTAGAGGTAACTGATGTTTTGACGCAGGCTAAAACCGCTGGATAAGCGATCGTAACCTTTCTTGTATTCATCTAAAATTTGGGGGGAGTCATTATTGACATTATCAATATTGAGCCAGTAAAATCCATAACCTGCGCCCAAGCCTAAACCCAAGCCACTGTTAAGGTTGGGGCCTGTTTTAGGGAAAATCTTTTCCAAGCTTAAATGAAAATGGGTGCCGCGCTGGTTGATATTTACCACCGCATAATTTCCAGTGGTGTTGATTAAATTTCCATTATCGGTAAAAACATTGCGGAGCGCATTTTGACGGTTTGGCACTTCGCCTCCAAAAAGGTATTCCCCCTCTAAACTCAAAATGAGATTAGAGCGGAATTTACGTCCAACATTAGCACCAATACTAAAGCTTTGAGAATAGCGATCAGTCCAATCGCCTGCCGGAAAATTAAGACTGGCCTGAGCTCCCAAGAGCCACATGCGATCAGCTTGCTTAGATTTTTGGTTTTGCCCCGATAGCTTAGGAGCGCTGAATAGAAATAAAGTGAGCAGTAAGTAGTGCAGTGCTTTCATTAAGAGCAAAAGTATTTTATTTCATCATAGTATGATCTTTCCGCTATCGAATTGAATTCCTGCTTTGAATAGGCTTGGAATCAAAATTTAGGTTTCTCTTTTCGGATTATTGACTAACGTTTGGGAGGCAAGATTCTTCTTCCTTTAGGAAATATTTCTTTTTGGAATACATCTTTTTAAGGTTCAAGTAATTGTGCTTCATGTCTTTGGCTTCTAGGTTGCTGTTTTGAATTTCAATTAAATGTGGATATAGATCGACAATTGTAGTTGCTTTTCTACAACTAATCTGCTAATGTTTTACTCATCAAGCATTTAGGCTGTAATTCATTTGTGTTGAGAAATTGAAATGGGATTCGCCGCATGACTGACTTGTTATTCAGGGGTTTAAGTCTGAGGTGAATCTGATTGTTTACAAAGAAACACAAGCTAAATTCTTGATTTATGCACTTTAAAAGGATTATTCTACTCGTATTTATATTGGGGCTATTTAAAGCTCAAGCTCAGCAATTGGCCAGTGCTTATGTTGGTGGGGATTTTACCGCCAATAAAAGTGGGGTTTTTTATCAGAAGAATGTCGTGAATACCCCGCATCCAGAATCTTTGGCCGGACAAGCCATGTGGTCTTATAATGGCACCATTTACTTGTTTGGCGGTTCTTCAAAAGATCCGAGTAGCAATAATTTTACGGTAAGAGCCAATAACCGATTGTGGACTTATACTCCTGCTGCCGGATGGACCTTGGTTTCAGGATCCACGGGATTTGCTACCAGTTATGGTCCCCCCTATGTATCCGGGACTTCCTCATTGGTTTATGGTCAAAAGGGAGTGGCTGCATCTAAAAATTTACCTGGAGCCCGTACTGGGGCAGCGACCGCTCAAAGCCCAAGCGGGCAATTGTTTATGTATGGTGGCTTTGGCTTGGGTTATAATAGTTCCGGTACTAAAATAACCGGCGCTCTGGAGGATTTGTGGATGTATAATGGAAGTCAATGGGTTTCATTGATGGATTCAGTTTCGGTAGCTCAAAGTGGGGTTTATGGTACCCTGGGTCAGGAAGGGCCAAGTTTTACTCCCGGTTCCAGAGCTAATGCCACTATGTGGTATCAAGATGGTTATTTGTATCTATTCGGAGGGGCCAGTGCGGTTGACATTGGTTGGATGGGACCAACACTCAGGCCTACCCAGAATAAAAATGATTTATGGCGCTATAATATTTCAACTGGTCAATGGTCTTGGATTTCGGGAAGTAGTGGGGTAAATCCACTAGCCACTTCCAGTGGCTCTGTGTTTACCTATCCTGAATCAAAATCAGGTGCTGCTCATGTATTAGGAAGTGATGGCAATCATTATTTCTATGGAGGTTGGACTGTAACGAGTTCCGGTGTTGTTGCTCGATCTCAAACTTTCTGGAAGTTTGATGGGATCAACTGGTCAGTACTTTCGGGTGATCCCAGTAGTGTGTCCAATGCGAATGGCAGTTTAAGCGGAGGTCTAACGGGCGCGAGTTTGGCAGAAGCGAATGGAAACATTTATCTGATTGGTGGGATGATCAGTGTGAACTTATTTCCATTTAGCTATTGGGCGAATTCAACTATTTATAAGTGGGATGGCTCTGCCTGGTCTTCCTATAAAACTTGTGCATCAACCTACAACAATATTAGCAGTACCGAATATTCCAGCACGGCCTGTTTGGGTTCTTTGGTGGGTGAAATTAAGTCGGTAAAGCTGAATGATGAGATCTACCTTTATGGTGGTTTAGGCTTGGCTAATGAGTTCTCCTCATTATTATCCAAATTTGATGGTGAAGATTTCGCCTTCGTAAGTACAATGGGTAATACTGCCCGAAACTATCGCAATGGTACTGCTTCGACCATATCAAAACCGGGTGGCCTTTATTCAGCTGCTTCTGCCTTTAATTCAGTTAGCAAAGAATTGTATATGTATGGCGGTGATAATCAAGAAGCTGGGCTTTTTTCAAATTTATGGAAGTATACTGGTGGAGAATGGGTTTGGTTAACGGGTGCGGGGGCTTCTAGCGCTACCTTGCCGGTTCATGGTACCCAAGGTGTGTCGGCAACTGCTAATACACCAGGGTCTCGCATGGGGTCTGTAATGTGGTTTAATACAGCGGGCGATACCTTATGGCTCTTTGGCGGTTATGGATATGATTCTAATGGAAGTTTAGGTCGCTTAAATGATCTTTTCTGTTACGTTAATGGGAAATGGGCCTGGATCAAAGGTTCTAAATTAGTGAACCAAACAGGGGTCTATGGCAGTCAGGGCGCAGGTGCTGCTACAAATAATCCTCCGGGTTTAAGTGGGATGAGAGTTTGGGTCAACAGTGCTGGTAAGGCCTATATGTTTGGTGGTATTGCTCAGCATACTTCCGGAGCCTTAGTATCGCAAAATACCTTGTGGAAATTTACCGGAACCAATTGGGTTTGGATAAATGGAACCAATTCAAGTTTGGCTTTGCATAGCGTCTTTGGTGTTCCTGGCGATTACCAATCCACTTATACTCCTTCCGGTCGATCGAATTTCTGTATGGCAGGAGATGCTAATGGATTTTTCGTTTTTAGTGGTGAAGGCTATTTCGGTACCACTGCTTTAGAAAATACGAATCAGTTATGGCATTTTGATGCTAGCCTAAATCAATGGTCTTATATGAGTGGACAAACGTTTTCGGTTAACAGTGCTCCTGCCCAAAGTTATGGGGCTGCTACCTTCAATAGTTCCTCGGTAAGTCCGGGTTATTTGAGAGGTGCAACAGCCTGGATGGTCGATGGTGTTTTTTACGTTTTTGGAGGAAGACAGCATTTGGGAGGTTCTACCTATACCAATTCGAATAATCTCTGGGAATGGAATGGTTCTAATTGGGCTTGGCTCAAAGGTGCTCAAAATGCTTTTGGTTATAATCAAAGTCCAATTTACGAGTCGGCTAAGGATTTTGATTATGATAATTTACCGGCACCACGATACAATGCTATTAGTTGGCGGGATGGCAAAACTGCGTATCTGGCAACAGGATTGGGGACTGCAAATTTAACTGGCGATCAATCTCTGAATGATATCTGGGCCTTCAATCCTGGAAATATTTGGAATGGAGCGATTTGGTCTAATGGTGCTCCTACAACGAAGTCGGAGAACGTACAGGTTTTATCAGCAACCAGTCCCAATGCTGCGTTTCAAGCTAAATCGCTCCTTATAGATGCAAATCATAGCCTTAATATGAATGCCCAAGATATAAGCATCGCAGGGGATTTATTTAACTATGGGGCCTTGGTCAATCCCGGGAGAATACACTTTAATCGAAATGGTACTTCCACCATTAAAGGCGCTTTATTAGAGTTGGATAGTATTTTAATTGTAGAGTCGCAAACTACTTTGAACACCAACAACTACCTCAAGCTGAAAGCTGCAGGTCCTGCCAAATTCGCCGAGTTGGTTAACCTGGGGACGGTAAATGGCGATGTAAGTATGCAGTATTATATCCATTTGGAGAATACGGCAATAAATGGACGATATGTGCACTTTGGGAATGTGTTTAAAGATGCAACTATGGCTAATTTGATTTCAGCGGCAGACACCACCATTCGCACCGGAAGAACTAATCCTTCCTACAATACAGTATGGTATGTTGATGCGTCCAATGCATCTTGGATAAGCCCGGCTAGCACCGATCCATTTGAACCAGGTAGAGGTTATGCCGTATATGCAGGAACCAATGCATCAGATCGTTTCTTACTCAAAAGCGGGCAATCCGGCGTAATTACTTTGACAGGGGCCTTGCCCACTACTAAAAATCCCAGCAGAGCAATACATTATAATGATGGTCAAAGTAGTTCGATTAACTGGGTTGGAGGCACCTCGCAGGTAGCAACGGAAGGATGGAACTTCTTGGCCAATCCATTTACCCACAGTATTAAGATTAGTGATCTTCTAACTAATCTCTCAGGTAAGTCCATATACTTATGGAACGGCTCAAGCTATTCTGCCTATAACACCTTTACAGACGTTTCGACCTCTGGTGGGACGCCCTATCTTGCTCCGGGTCAAGCCTTTTTTATTCAACTGGATCAGAATGATGTTTTGACCTATCCTAATTTGACTTTTAATAAAGAGACGCTTTGGAATGCAGTAGGAGCGAATCGAGGTCGATATTTTAAAAATGCCAATTCGGGAGCAGATGGAATTCGAGTAAAGCTAAGTACAAGAGATAGCATTCCTTTAGAAGATGATGCTTGGGTAGGCTTTCACCAAGATGCAAGTCAGGCCTTTGATCGGAAGTTTGATGCTTGGGAGATAGGTCTTGCAGAACCCGGAGTATCGATACCCGGTCCAGAAGGAAACCTAAGTATTGCAACCTTTAATCCAGATTCCACTTATTATGTTGATTTGGAATTAGTAGCCCAACAAGGTGATACCCTTGATCTTGATTTCAATGTAGCTGAACTAATGTCATTTGACCAGGTGTACCTGGAAGATTTGAAATTTGACATTAGACAGGATCTAAGAATTAAGAGTTCTTATTCATTGGTACATGATAGTACCGAACTCGGACGATTCCGATTGAAGTTTGCTGGTAGGTTAGGGCAAAGAGAATTACCGGTTGTCGATAAACAAATCTCTAACTATTCATTTTATAATCAAGGTGGAAAGGTATTTTTAAACTATCTGTCTGACTTAAGGTCGAATACTGAAATGAATCTTAAGATTTATGATTTAAGTGGAAAGTTGGTGCAAAAGCTTAAATGGGAAAATCTTCAGCAAGATCTTCAAATTCTTCAAAATCAGAATTCTGGGATTTATGTGCTTGCTCTCGAAGCTAGTAATGGTGCTCAGGAATTAAACGAAAATTTGAAAGTATTCAAGCATAGGTAAATCGGATTTGTGCTAATTATCGAAAAAATTTAATTTTTAACATTTAAAATTGATTACTATGAAAAGGATACAATTGTTATTTGTTTTTATGTCGATTTCATTGTTGGTAAACGGACAATATAAATACGATAAAGTTTCCAAATTTGGAGAATACCACGATAAATGGACCTTAATTGAGGTAGGTGGGCTGTATGGGTTTATTGACAAAAATGGAGTTGAAGTTGTAAAGCCTCAGTATGATAAAATCTCCAAATTTGGAGAATATCACGGTAAATGGGCCTTGGTTGAGGTAGGTGGACTGTATGGGTTTATTGACAAAAATGGAGTTGAAGTGGTAAAGCCTCAGTATGATGAAATCTCCAAATTTGGAGAATATCACGGTAAATGGGCCTTGGTTAAGGTAGGTGGTCTTTATGGATTTATTGGTCTAGACGGAGCCCAAGTTGTAAAGCCTCAGTATGATGAAATCTTCAAATTTGGAGAATATCACGGTAAATGGGCCTTGGTTAAGGTAGGTGGTCTTTATGGGTTTATTGGTCTAGACGGAGCCCAAGTTGTAAAGCCTCAGTATGATAAAATATCACCGTTTGGAGAATATCATGGTAAATGGGCCTTAGTTAAGGTAGGTGGGCTGTATGGGTTTATTGGTAAAGATGGAGCCCAAGTTGTAAAGCCTCAGTATGATAGAATTTTCAATTTTGGAGAATATCACGATGGATGGGCCTTAGTTGAGTTAAATGGGCTGTATGGATTTATTAACCAAGAAGGTGCTGAAGTTGTAAGGCCTCAATATGAGGAGTTTAGAATTAAAAAGGGACTTGAATTCATTAGAAAAGGTTAAGGAGAAGTGACAAATAAGCACAATAAAAGCTTAGTAGCCATGGTGGTTAGTAGTGCGCTGATATTCCAATTAATTTTCTTGACCTACGATCTGACAGTCTGAGCACGAAAATCTGATACGGCTTATTAGCGAAACCTTTGCATAGCCTTCTTATGCTTAAAGCCTTAAAAGGCTCCGGTCATTAAGATCGGGGCCTTTTTTTGTTTTTACCTCTGAAAATCAATAGATGGGAATTTTGTATTTTCAAAGGGGGAATTGTCAGAATAAGAATGTTATGTAGAACATACATGACATTTAATATTATTCGTACTACTCTTTGCTCTTCAGAATTGTGTTTTTTTTGAGAGCATTTTTTCCAAGCTTTTGACCCTGGTTTTACAGCAGAAAGCTTTGGGGAATAATAAGGAGTTCTATTAAATTGACTGCTAGTTTTTTGAAACAGAGGTATTTCTATAGCGTGTTCTTAAACGCCTTACTTTTTTTAGCATGCATGCCTATTCATGCCGAAATAGTGAGACTTCGGGTTGAAGCCCCGCTACGAATCCTCAATTACTCTATCGAATATATCGACAATACTTCCGGGTTGATGCAGAATGAGGTTACCGCCCTTCACATGAGTCCGGAGCATTTACTTTGGATAGGGACCCAACAGGGTTTGTTTCGGTATTCAGGTCGGCGGCTTAAGGCTTTTCTTCCTCAGAATGATTCCTTGATGAATGGGGTGCGGATCTTGGATTTTTACCGTACCCGATCCAATCGGATTCTAGCCTTGAATGAATACTATCAATATTCATTATTGTCAGAAGATCAAAGAACGCTTACCAATCAAAATGAAGATAATCGAGGTTATTTGTTTTTCCGCCATGGTAGCGTGGGGGAGAGCGACTTGATTCGTTGGCATGGGTATCATCAATACTTGGTGGACTCCAATCGGTATTATTTTGATAATGACGGGGAATCCAGTGCCTTGTATTACAATGATGGATATGGGATGGAGGAAGTGCCATATAAGCTAACGGTATTTAGCCGTGAGCATCTAATGGTTTTTGGAGAGAGCATGTATGTACTGCAGGATGATGGTGCAATTATCCGAATTAACGGACTTTTAGTAGATACCATTGGCTCTGTGCCTGATTTAGTGCGGCCTCAAAAATGGACAGAAGATCCGCTCCTGAGTCAGATGCTTTGGAATGCGGCGGAGAATAAAGCTTATCTCTACCGAAAGGGAGAGTTATATCAGTTTTACCCAAATGAGAAGGAGGGCTTGCACTTGCAATTAATTGCCCGAGGTATTCCGAAGGGAGAATACTCTGCCTGCGTGTATAGTAAAGAGGATGCGCGTATTTTTCTGGGCACCCGCAAAAAAGGATTGATGATAATGTCTCCACTATTTATTCGGCAAGTGGTTACGGATAGTACTTGTGCGGCAGGAGTTCCCAATTATACCCTGGCCGCTATCGGGCGGGATTCAGTGCTATCAACCTTGGGTATTTTGTATTCTAATTCCAAGGTGGAATGTGAGGCCTTCTATGGTGCCTATAGCGGATTACTGGGTTTTAATTCAAGTTTGAAGCAAATCTATGCGGTGGAGGAGCCTTCGAGGCCCTTATTAATAGACCTAGAGAATGGAGATCGCAGGTATTTAAAAGTGCCGGTGGATTCGGCAAATGTTCGAACTGGGCATATTATTCAAAGAAGAGGAGATGTGTATATGTTCATCGAATCGATTGGCTTAATGCGCTTGGAGGGCGATAGCTTGGTTTGTTTGGCTTCCGTGCCCGCAGATAAAGGAGAAGTGAATTATGCAGGCCAATTATTCTTTCTAAACGATTCTACCGTTTGGATGCTCTACGGTTTTAAAGCGCAAATGGTCATCTTCGATTTAAAAACTCGAGAGGGCAGGGTTGTAAGAATTAGCGAGCGTGAAGATTTTAATTCCCGCTTTTTGTATCGAATAGGAGATAAGGTCTTGTTAACGACCTATGGAAAAGGAATTTATGTTTGGGAAAATGAACATTGGTCCAAATTAGATTTGAAAGGAAACTTGGCTATGGAGGCCTGTCATGGTATAAGGCAAGTTGGAGATTGCTTGCTATTCAGTACTAATCAAGGTTTGTATGTAAGTCCAAAGGAGCTTTTTGAGGCCTATTTAGATGATCAGATTCCTTTTCCAACTTTTACGGCTTTTAGTGCGCATGATGGCTTGAGGAATTTTGAGTTTAATGGTGGTGGTACCTCTGAGCCAATAATTTCCAATCTAGACGGAAAATTTGTGATACCTAATCCCGATGGTGTGACCTATTTAGATGGGGATTTTAAAAGCTTTATGCCGCGATATCATGCCGAATTGATTTTAGAGGAGGTCTATGTGGATGGTCAAAATTTGTCCATTATTGAGAACGCTGAATTACCACCTCTGTTTTCGAATTTAATGGTGAAGCTTTTGAATCCTTATTATGGGGATGAAGAGAATAGTCCGGTTTATTATCGGGTGCCAGAACTGAACTCCGAATGGCGGGAAATAGATTTTGAAAAAGGATTGCTCTTTGATCGCTTACCCAGCAATGGTAGCTACAGCCTCGAAATATATATGCCCTTTATGCCTAAGCAGGCTCGAATATTTAGAGTTTGGCAATTTTCTGTCGGTCCTCGCTTTCATGAAACATTGGCCTTCTTCTTAATCATGGGCTTGGTAGCCTTGTTCCTGATATTGGGATTGTTTGAGTTGGTGCAGCGAAGAAACCGAGCCTATCAACAGCGGTTAAAAGATGAAATTGAGAAAAGAACCGAAGAAATAGCGCGGAATAATGTGAGTTTAGCCCATACGGTAGCTGATTTGCAGGAATCTCGGCAACAATTGAATCGCGCTATTGGACTTCGGGACCGAATGATCACTATATTCTCTCATGATATTAGGGGGCCCTTGCGTTTTATGGCGGATGTGGCCTTTGATATAAAGGAAAAAACCCAGGCAAAGGGAATGGAAGATCTCAGTCGAGATTTAGAGATATTAAGTACTTCTACTCGGGGAGCCTACGAAACGGCGAATACCATCTTGGAGTGGATTCGTAATCAGGATTTAAAGGATTCAGAAAATCAATTTCCATTAGGTAAGGCCGTAGATCAAGTTCTGGATCGTAAGGCAGCCGAATTAATGAAGTACCGCATTTTGGTGGATTGGGATTTAAAACAGGACTTTCTAATTGCTACACGACCCAAAGCTCTCGAAATAGTAGTCGAGAATATTGTTGAGAATGCCATAAAATATTGTGCCCATAAAATTTGGATTCGAATCTTCGAGGAAGATCAAAGGATTTGTCTTGAGGTGACGGATGATGGGCCGGGTATTCAGGATCAAAAGCGACTGAACGCCATTAATAGTGGAGTAGCGGTGCGCAGTAAAGGTGGTCAGCGTGGTGCAGTAGGTTTAGGGGTAGGCCTGCCTATGGTTAGAGAAATTATTGGTCAGCTAAACGGCACACTCCTATTTCAAAATGCTGCCGGAAAAGGTCTCCAGGTAAGGGTTTGTCTGCCCTTTTATGCCGAACTGAATGAATAATCAAAATCTGAGCTTTTGAGCTTTTTTCATTAGGGCCTTTACCTCTCCTTTTACAATCCCTTGACTTTCTAGCAAGTAGATCTCGGAACAGGATCGAATTTTCCTTTACAGTCTTCAAGCCTTGAGGCGAATTGAGACTATTTGTAGAACTAAAGCTACACTTGGATGGCGAAGTTCTACAATTAATAGGCATGAAGTGTTACGGGTCTTGATTTGTTTATCCTCTTAATTTGTTACAGTTATTAAGCCTTGAAGTTAAAGTGATTAACAAATGCTGATAGCTAATAATTACTATCATTTATTCTTGGGGGAAATGGATGATTAATGATTTAAGAGGAAAGGAATTTAAATAAAAATACTTTGATTTTATGAAATCGAAAATTGGTTTTGCTTTTGCAATATTGATGATTTTGATCCTAACGGAAGTTTCTGCTCAACCAAGTGGTGGTGGTCCGGGAGCTCCAACCCCAATAGGCTTTGTGGAAGTCCTCTTAGTTGGGGGAGCGGCATTAGGGATAAGTCGAATTAAACAAAATCGGAAAAGTGATGATGCATTATAGGAGTTTTTCTTTCGTTTTATTGGAATTTATTTTGAAAAGCATGGCTTTGCTTTTAATTGGAATGATTCTGTTTCTTATTTGGGATTCATTCGATGTAGATACGGTTTATTTTTATGTGCCATTGACGGTATTATTCTCTGTGTTTATGTGGCAATTAGTTTACAAATGGTATAATCCAATATTGGTGTATAAGGATGGTAATTTGGTGCATTCAAACGGTTTGTATTCCACCGTTATAGGGTCTAATGTCAAGGTGCGAGTGAAAGGAAAATTTGGCTTCGGTGCTGTTGTGAGACTCTTCGGTGAAAGAGGTGCAGTAACAGTTTGGATGGGTTCTAATCGTCTACATGAAGTAAGAGGTTTTAACACCTTCGCTTAAGAAGAAATTCTTTAGGGTGACAAGAGAAATAGTGGCATCCTAGAAAAGATTTAAATAGGAAAAAATTAAAAATTTATATTCTCCATCTCCTCTCTCCAGGCTCGGTTTTATACCGGGCTTTTTTTGTTTAATCGATCTCGTTTTTTTCAGAAAAAAAAGGGGAGTCCTAAAGAGATGGAATACCCAATACTTTAATTTGTTTTATTGCCACTGTAATTAGGTCGCCTATTGCATAGTGGTCTTTATCTTTGTTACTTTAAACCCCATATCAGGATATAAAAAAATCCATGAAAAAAATTCAAATGGTTGACTTGGTCAGCCAATATCAAAAAATTCAGGATCAAGTAGATAAGGCCATCCTTGATGTTGTGCGTTCCTCTGCTTATATCAATGGACCCGAGGTTAAAGCCTTTCAAAGTGATTTGGAAAGCTATTTAGGAGTGAAACATGTGATTCCTTGTGCTAATGGAACCGATGCCCTGCAAATAGCTATGATGGCTCTGGGTTTAAAGCCAGGAGATGAGGTGATTACAGCAACTTTTACCTACGTTGCTACCGCTGAGGTAATTGCGCTTTTAGGCCTGACTCCGGTTTTAGTAGATGTCGATGAAGATACATTTGGATTAAATACCGATCAGGTTCGTGAGGCAATTGGCCCTAAAACCAAAGCAATTGTTCCAGTGCACTTATTTGGGCAATGTGCCGATTTAGAGACCATTATGCAGATTGCCAAAGAGCACAATTTGTATGTGGTAGAAGATACCGCTCAGGCCATTGGCTCTAGCTATTATTTTGAGAATGGAAGCAGTGCTAAAGCTGGTACTATCGGTGATATTGGAACCACCTCATTTTTTCCCAGCAAGAATTTAGGCTGCTTTGGAGATGGTGGAGCGATTTTCACTAATGATGATGATTTGGCTTCTAAAATCCGCATCATCGCCAATCATGGGCAAACCGTACGCTACTACCATGATATGATAGGGGTGAACTCACGGTTGGATTCCATTCAGGCGGCAATTCTAAGATGTAAACTTCCTCATTTGGATGAGTACATAAAAGCCAGGCAAGCAGTGGCTGATTATTACGATCAGGCTTTTGCGAATACCCCTGAATTAAAAACACCAGTGCGCGATTCGAAATCTGAGCATGTATTTCATCAGTACACACTGCAGTTAGCAGAAGGTATTGATCGCAATAAATTAGTAGAGTATCTCCAAACCAAAGATATTCCGGCCATGATTTACTATCCGGTAGCACTGCATATGCAAAAGGCTTATCAGGACGAACGTTATCAAAAAGATGATTTTCCGATAACCAACCGTTTGGTGAGTCGGGTATTTTCGCTGCCCATGCACACTGAGCTAGAAAAAGATCAATTAGAACATATAACCTCCGAAGTACTTAACTTCATCAAGAACCATTAAACATGAAAATAGTTATAGTTGGAACAGGATATGTAGGTTTAGTTACAGGTACCTGTCTTTCAGAAGTAGGTATTGATGTGACCTGCGTTGATGTCGATGTAAAGAAAATCGAAAACCTTAAGCAAGGAATTCTTCCTATTTACGAACCCGGTTTGGATAAACTGGTACATCGCAACTATGAAAAAAATCGTCTTCAGTTTTCTACCAATTTAGGAGAAGCCATTAAAGGTGCTGATGCTGCCTTTATTGCGGTTGGAACCCCTCCCGGAGAAGATGGAAGCGCTGACCTAAAATATGTATTAACCGTAGCTCGTGAGATCGGGGAAAACATGAATGATTATGGTGTGATTATCACCAAATCTACTGTGCCGGTTGGAACTGCTGCAAAAGTTAAGAAGGAAATTAAAGATGCCTTAGATCGTCGTGGTGTGAGCATTGATTTTGATGTGGCATCTAACCCCGAGTTCCTTAAAGAAGGGGCAGCGGTAAATGACTTTATGAAACCCGACCGTATTGTGGTGGGAGTTGAATCGGAGCGCGCTCGCAAGGTTCTCGAAAAATTATATCACCCCTTTACCCTTAATGGTCACCCGGTAATTTTCATGGATATTCCATCAGCCGAAATGACCAAATACGCTGCTAATGCGATGTTGGCAACTAAGATTTCATTTATGAACGACGTAGCCAACCTTTGTGAGATTATGGGTGCTGATGTAAACTTAGTTCGTCGTGGTATCGGATCTGATCCTCGAATTGGAAACAAATTTATCTACCCAGGAATTGGTTATGGCGGTAGCTGTTTCCCTAAAGATGTGAAGGCATTAGTGCGCACTGCTCGTGAAAATGGCTACGAAATGCGCATCTTACAATCGGTGGAAGAGGTAAACGAAGACCAAAAATCAGTTCTTTTCCAAAAGGTATTGAAACGTTTTAATGGCGATCTAAAGGGTAAGCATTTCGCCGTATGGGGTCTTTCTTTTAAGCCTAATACTGATGATATGCGTGAAGCACCATCAGTAGTAATTATCGAGAAATTACTGGCAGAAGGTGCAACTGTATCTGCTTACGATCCCGTAGCTATGGAAGAAGCTAAGCACGATTTAGGCGATCGCATCACCTATGCTGAGAATGAATATGAGGCCATTAAGGGTGCAGATGCCCTCTTAGTGGTAACCGAATGGAGTGAATTTAGAGTTCCTGACTTCGAGGAAATTAAAGACTCCTTAAATAGCCCCCTTATTTTTGATGGTCGAAACATCTTCGAAATTAGCCGCATGGCTGAGTTAGGATTTGAGTACCACTGTATTGGGGTAAAATCCTAATTTTCTATGAAAAGAGTTCTAATCACCGGTGCAGCCGGTTTTTTAGGTTCCCATTTATGTGATCGCTTTATCGCTGAAGGCTTTCAAGTGGTAGGAATGGATAACCTGATTACAGGTGACCTTAAGAATATTGAGCATCTCTTTGCGAAAGAAGAATTTGAGTTCTATCATCACGATGTTTCCAAATTCATTCACGTATCAGGAGAGCTTGATTATATCCTTCATTTTGCTTCTCCGGCCAGCCCTATCGATTACTTGAAAATTCCGATTCAAACCCTCAAAGTAGGTTCTTTAGGAATTCACAATTGCTTGGGATTGGCAATGGCTAAAGGAGCCCGCCTGATCATTGCTTCTACCTCAGAAGTATACGGTGATCCACAAGTGCATCCGCAAACTGAGGAATATTGGGGGCATGTTAACCCTGTAGGCCCCAGGGGGGTGTATGATGAAGCCAAGCGATTCCAGGAAGCGATGACCATGGCCTATCATACCTACCATGGATTAGAAACTCGCATCGTACGTATCTTTAATACCTATGGTCCCAGAATGCGCTTGAATGATGGTCGGGTATTACCGGCTTTCATTGGTCAGGCCTTAAGAGGCGAGGATTTAACGGTATTTGGTGATGGATCGCAAACTCGATCCTTTTGCTATGTAGACGATTTGGTTGAAGGTATTTACCGCTTATTAATGAGTGATTATGCCGGGCCGGTGAATATTGGTAACCCAGATGAAATTACCATTGGCGAATTTGCTGAGGAAATCATCAAGCTTACGGGAACGGATCAAAAGGTGATCTATAAAGACTTACCAAAAGATGATCCTACACAAAGACGACCCGATATCACCAAAGCCAAAGAACTCTTGGGCTGGGAGCCAAAGGTTAGTCGTTCTGAAGGATTAAAAATCACCTACGAATATTTCAAGTCTTTACCCACTGAGGAACTCTATAAAAAGGAGCATAAAGACTTCAAAGATTACATTCGCCAAAAGCAATAAATATGGCTCAGATTCTGGTAACCGGCGGATTAGGTTTTATCGGCTCGCATACTGCAGTCGAATTAATCAAAGCCGGACATGAGCCGGTACTGATAGACGATCTTAGTAATTCTACCGCTTCGGTTCTTGATGGAATTGAAGAAATAACCGGTCATCGTCCCGTATTTGAAAGAGTCGATTTAAAATCGAAAGCTGAAGTACGAGATTTCTTTGGTCGCTATAGTTCTTTGGATGGAATCATTCACTTTGCTGCTTTCAAGGCGGTGGGTGAATCGGTTCACAAGCCCTTAGAATATTACGAGAATAATTTAGGCTCCTTGGTTTACCTGCTACAGGAAATGCGCGACCTGCAGATTGATAATTTAATCTTTAGCAGTAGTTGCACAGTTTATGGTGAGGCAGATGAATTGCCAATCACAGAGAATAGCCCGGTGAAGGCCGCAATTTCCCCTTATGGAAATACCAAGCAAGTAGGAGAGGAGATAATCCAAGATGCTATAAAGGCCCACGGATTTAATGCTATTTCATTGCGTTACTTCAATCCTATTGGTGCTCATCCTAGTGCTATGATTGGCGAATCACCCTTGGGCGTACCTCTTAATTTGGTGCCCTACGTAACCCAAACTGCAGCAAAGGTTCGTGAGCAATTAGCTGTTTTTGGTAGCGATTATGAAACTCGTGATGGCACCAATGAAAGAGATTATATCCATGTGGTGGATGTAGCGAAGGCACATGTGGTAGCTTTAAACCGCTTATTGAATCGCCAGAATGAGGGGGCCTACGAAGTATTTAACCTAGGCACCGGAACCGGTTCAACCGTATTGGAAGTAATTCAATCATTTGAGCGCGTTTCTAATAGCAAACTGAATTATAAAATAGTGGAGCGTAGGCCTGGTGATGTTACCGCAGCTTATGCTGATACAACCAAGGCCAATACCGTTTTGGGATGGACGGCCGAAAAAAGCTTAGACGATGCCATGGCGGATGCATGGCGCTGGGAAAAGAAAATCAGAAACATAGATTAGAAAATAACCATGTCGAAGAAAATATTAATTACCGGAGGAGCAGGCTTTATTGGATCCCATGTGGTGCGCCTATTCGTGAATAAGTATCCGGACTATGAAATTTACAATCTTGATGTTCTTACTTATGCAGGGAACCTAGAGAACTTGAAGGATATTGAGAATGCCCCGAATTATCACTTTGTAAAGGCTGATATTGTTGATGCAGAAGCAATGAACAAGCTTTTCGCGGAGCATCGTTTCGAAGGGGTTTTACACTTGGCAGCAGAAAGTCATGTGGACCGTAGTATTACTGATCCACTAGCCTTTGTTCGCACCAATGTAATTGGTACTGTTAACTTACTCAATTCTTTTAGAGATACCTGGAAGGATAATTTCGAGGGTAAGCGTTTTTACCATATCAGTACTGATGAGGTATATGGTACTTTAGGTGCAGAAGGCCTTTTTGAGGAAACTACCTCCTACGATCCGAATTCACCTTATTCGGCTTCTAAAGCTAGTTCCGATCATTTTGTTCGGGCTTATGGTGAGACCTATGGAATGCCTTATGTGATTACCAATTGCTCTAACAATTATGGCCCGAATCAATTTCCGGAGAAACTGATTCCGCTCTTTATTCATAATGTGCGCAATGAAAAGCCTTTGCCCGTTTATGGCGATGGAAAGTACACCCGCGATTGGTTGTATGTGATTGATCATGCTCGCGCCATTGATCTCGTTTACCACGAAGGTCGTAATAAGGAGACCTACAATATTGGGGGCTTTAATGAGTGGCAAAATATAGACTTGATCAAGGTTCTTTGCAAGCAAATGGATGAGAAACTCGGTCGTCCGGCAGGGACTTCGGAGGGCTTGATTAGCTATGTAAAGGACCGTCCTGGTCACGATCGCCGCTATGCCATTGATGCCACTAAAATCAATAAAGAGTTAGGATGGGAACCTTCAGTAACCTTCGAGCAAGGTTTGGGAGAAACTATTGATTGGTATTTACAGAATGAAGATTGGTTAAACAGTGTTACTTCTGGAGATTACCAAAACTATTACAAAGACATGTACGCAGATCGCTAAGCGATTAGCTCAGTACTTCACCAAATTGCACCTCCTGAGACGCTAATACAAATAGTGTACTTGGGAGGTTTTTTGTTTTTTGGGATAGCTGCTCATAATAGGCACGATATTCAAAGCCTTCACGGGGTACAGCCATGCCCAGCATAATTAAATCGGCACCGGCAGAGTGTTCCTCCAATACTTCGTAAAAATCTTTGTCTGCTTCATAGATCACTTTTTCATTGTGATCTACCCGCATTTCCTTGAGTAAGGAGGATAGATTATGGCTAGCTCCATCGGCCGCTTTTTCACTACGAGATAGCATTTTCACATTCACCTGGGTGCCCTTCCAGTTTATGCTTCTTTGCAGTAAATGAGCTAATACAATCATCAATCCACCATTGGCTTTTAAACCGCCCCACCAAATGTCAATCCGACTGTAATTCTGTTCATGCAGTTGATCTGCATTTCGGGCAATGAGCACATTTTTACGCAAGGCATAACAGTATTCAATCAAGCGACAGTACTCATCTAAATTATCCGGGTTTTCAGAAGCACCCATCAAAATGGTATTGGGGGTGATTTGCCCTAGACCATAGGTGCTAATCAGGGATTGAGTTCCTTCCAGAACTCTTTGGGCATAGTACACTCTAACCAGACTATTGATGCCTCTTTGCAGTAAATAGTCCTTAATATTCCCCTCCATCTTAATTTGCCTGCCTATGGGTAAATCGGTTTTGGTGATGGCTGTGGCTACGGTCATTAAACTTCGATTCTGACTAAGGTCATGACCTAGCTCTACCAAATGCCAACGCTTGGTTGGGGCTCCCGAAAGAACCAATAAATGGGGACGCCAGTTTTTAGGATCAGCAGTACGACGGATACGCAATAAAGCTGTTCTACTTATTGCCATCCAAAGGCCCTGCCTTACATCACCCCAGGTAGTTTGCAGTTCACGTCTTTGCAGCCAAATAAAAAGTAGGAACATGAAGATGACGGCTATGGTAGTGGCAAAGGCATTAATTAAAAGCATCACTGCGATACAGGCCAGGGCTCCTAACAAGGAGAAGATCCAATGTACTTTAAAGGTGGGTCTAAAGGAGGGACTTCCCAGGAGTTTCTCAAGGGTGGCTGAGATATTTAGAACACCATAAGTGGTAAGGAAAAACATGGTAAGGATGGGAGCTACCAGATTTAAATTTCCAAAGTAAACGGCCAGGAGCGCCAGTCCTATGGTAAAGAGGGTTCCCGCCCGAGGGTTGTCGTCTTCGCCTTTCCCTTTTCCCAGCCAACTTAAGGAAGCTGGTAAAACACGATCCCGAGCTAAGGCCTGCAAAACTCGTGGAGCTCCTAAAATGCTGCCGATAGCGCTACTAAGGGTGGCACCCCAAACCCCTAATAAAATGGCATCTCCCCAGAAGGAAATTTTCCGCATTATTAAAGGATCATTGATCAGGCTTTCGGCCGATGCGCGCTGACTTAAAATTATGGGTAAGCCCATGTAAATAAGATAACCCACGGCAATGGCCATAAAGGTTCCACGCGGTATAGATTGCTTGGCATCTTTAAGATCTCCCGACATATTTACCCCGGCCATAATACCAGTAACCGCGGGGAAGAAAACAGCAAAGACCTTCCAGAAACCAACTTCGCCCTCGCCATGCCAGATGCTTAAATCCGCGTTTTCGACCGGGCTGCCAAAGACTAAAGAGATTAAAGAAATGGCTATTGCAGCCATGATGAAGAACTGGCTCCGGATGGCAATCTTAGCAGAAAACAGGGCTAGAGCACCTACCCCTAAGGTGGTGAGCATACCCACCCAGCGCGAATCAAATTGTGGAAATACGCTGGATACACTTTCCGCAAAACCGATGGTATACAAAGCGATGGAAAGAGCTTGAGCTAAAAATAGAGGAATGCCAACTGCACCACCGGTTTCAATGCCGAGGGAGCGACTAATCATATAATAGGCTCCGCCAGTACGCACATGTTGATCGGTGGCTATTGAGGCAATACTTAGGGCCGTAAAGAAGGTGATGCAAGTAGATAAGGTAACAATAAGCAAAGTGCCCATCAGGCCCACTTGACCCAATACCCAGCCGAAGCGCAGGTACATGATTACCCCTAAAATAGTTAGGATGCTGGGCGTAAATACTCCGGCAAAAGTGCCGAATCCGGAAGGAGATTTGGAGCTACCTGGACCAGGAGCAATCTTATCCGTTTGACTCATTCATCAAAGAAAGGGAAATTATCCCGCTGCCGAAAGTTAAGGTTGCGTGTTCCGGAAGATTAAGCGACTGAATTTTTCCGGTACCAGAATGTCATTAGCCACTTCGAGCAGGGTTTCGGCTTTCATGGCTTCTACATCTTGCACGATCTCTTCGAAGCTTTCAATTTCATCGTGCAAGAGCAAAGATTTACCAAAGGAAAGCATCAAAGCCCCATTGTTTTCCTGTGCCATGGCAAACTGACCCAAGATTTGCTTTTTCGCCTTAGAGAGTTGTAATACACCCAATTTTTGATCGCGTAGCTTTTTGAGTTCCTTATCTATCAAGTTCATGGCTCGATCTGCCGTGCCAGGGTCGGTGCCCAGATAAATTCCGAATAAGCCGGTATCTAAATAAGGATGGTAAAAAGACTCTAAATGATAGGTGAAGCCGTAACGTTCACGAATATTAAGGTTGAGCCTTGAGTTCATTCCAGGGCCACCTAAAATATTGTTGAGCAAGGCTAGGGGACGCATATGATCATGGCGCGCGGCATAGGCCGGACTGCCCATAACTACGTGAGTTTGGTACCCACTGCGCGTTTGCTCATCCCTTATGGGCTGGGTTGGCTCGGGCATAATCAGTTCCCTTTTCTCTCCCGCCTGGAATTGAATGTCTTCCACTTGCTTTTCCAGGAGATTCCGTAGGCGAGCGGCACTTATATTCCCCACCGAACTAAATACCATGCGATCGGCAGAATAATTGCGATTCAGGAATTTATGGATGTCCTCGGTGCCAAATCCCTTCACACTTTCCAGGGTGCCCAGGATATTGCGACCTAAGCTATGATTTGGGAATACCAATTCTTCAAAGTCATCGAAAATACTGTCGGATGGACTGTCTTTATAGGAATTGATTTCATCAATAATCACTTCCTTTTCCTTCTCACATTCTTTGGGAGGGAAGGTGCTGCGAAAAGCAATGTCGCAGATCAGGTCTACCGCTCGGGCATAATCACCACTTAAGAAGCTACTGTGAATTACGGTTTCTTCCTTGCTGGTAAAAGCGTTTAATTCACCACCCACATCTTCCATGCGGCTGAGGATATGATAGGCTTTTCGCTTTTGAGTGCCCTTAAACAAGCAGTGCTCAATAAAGTGGGCTAAACCCTGTTCATCTTCCAGTTCATCACGCGAACCGGCGGCAATCAATAAACCCAAATGGGCCACCGGACGATTGATTTCGCGGTGTACTACTCGGATGCCATTACTTAAGGTGAAGATGTCCAACTGCATAGCGCTTTTTAAAGGGCCTGCAAAGCTAAGCATTGGAAGCGAGTTGGCTAGCTATCTAACCAATGCTTGAATTCGGCGGTGCGATCACGACTTACCAGGATATCATCGTCATCACAATGCATTAAGTGAAGCTTGATACGACTGCCGGAATAGCTATGCATTTCACGAATAGCTTCAAAACGAATCAGGTATTTGCGATTAATGCGGAAGAAGTCCCGATTAGGAACAGAAGCTTCGACCTGATCGAGGCTGTATTCGATCGGATAGGATCGTCCATCTTGATCCTGAAGGAAGCTGGCTTTTTCGGCCGAATAGAAAAACTGGACCTCACGGGTTTCCCGGCTAATGATGCGATCCCCCAACTTGATCATAAAGCGTTCTTTGTAGCTTTTAGACTCCTCCTTTGGTTTTTGAAGGGCCTTTAAAATTTCGGCCGCTGATAATTCAGGAGTTTGCCTTTGGGCATGTAGTTTCTTGTATTTCTGCAGGGCTCGATCTAAATCGGCGGGCTCAATGGGTTTGAGTAGATAGTCGATGCTATTGAGTTTAAATGCCTCCAAAGCATATTGGTCATAAGCCGTGCAAAAAATAATCGGGGTAGAAGGATCAACGGATTCAAAGATTTCAAAACTCGGTCCATCTGCCAGATGGATATCCATTAAAATAAGGTCATAATTGCTGTGCTCCCTTAAATGATCCACTGTTTGAGCGATGCTTTCCAAGGGGCCATGAATGCTGCCTTCAAATTCCTCGCTGCGTTGTAATAGCCGTTCTAATTGGCGAGCGGCTGGCTTTTCATCTTCAATAATCAAGATCTTCATGCCTTTAGGAGTAAAGGGATTTTTACGGTAAAATGGGCTTCGTCACTATTAATTTGTGGTAAGTCGGCTTTTAGAAGCTCATAGCGTCTAATTAAGTTAGATAGCCCAATGCCTAAATGCTCGGATTGCACGGACCTCTTTTGAATGTTGTTGCGGATAATTAAGCTATTTCCTTCTTGGATGATTTCAATTTTAAGTGGTTCTGCACTGCTACAGCGGTTATGCTTCAGCGCATTTTCCAGAAGTAATTGCAAAGCCAGGGGAGGGATTTGGAAATCAGGATTTGGAAATAGCTTTTCGCTGTATTGCAAAGCATCTCCACCGAAGCGTTCTTGCTGCAATTGGATATAATCGCGAATGAATTGTAACTCGCGTTCTAGCTCAACTGTATCTTCATCTTGAACTTCCAAAACATAGCGATAGAATCTACTCAATTGGCGGATATAAGCCGCGGAGCGATCGGCATCCTCATAAACCATATTGGTGAGGATATTTAGGGAGTTAAAAAGGAAATGCGGATTGAGTTGATCTCTTAAAACCCGCACTTCACTACGGTATTTTTCGGTTTGTAGTTTTTCGGCTCGTACCGCCTCGGCTTTTGCCCGTCCTAAAAAGCCTCGGCTAATGAAAATGGCGGATATCACATAGCCGACATAGAGTGGGATCAGGGCATTATTCAACATTGTCTCCCAAGGGAAATTGTTGTAATCAATCATGCCAAAGAGCGTGAAGAACAATACGTTCATCAAAAAGGAAGCGCTAAAACCGAAGAGGCTAATGCCAAGGATTTCCAGAATTAAGCGCTTGCCCGGATGCTCTAACCAGGGGAAACGTCGATCTAGTAAATGCTCATTAAGTCCTACCGAGAGACTGATGCCCAAAGACATCATAAAGGAGTAGAGCATATCATCCCAAATCTTGCTCAGGCCCTGCAAGGTCCAATAGCTTTCGAAGCTGTAAAAGACTGGCAGGATTATGCCCAGCAAGGCACTGATGCCTATCCATCGAAGTATTTCTTGACGCGAATAGGGAGAGGTACTTTCCATGCTTTGAAATTAACTTTTTCCTTGACAACGTTTGGACATAGACTGAGCTTGATTTTCACCCCAGGCAGGCTCCAGTCCATTGCCTTTCTCCTGATTTTTATAGATAGCTAAGGCCTTTTGCATGTAAGCGCAAGCATCGTCAGTAGAGCGACCAAAAAATTGAGCACTGCCGTATTTCCAACGACCCAACATTAAATTGGCTCTGGGGTTTTCTGGTTCCATCACTAAGCCTTTTTCGAATAGTCCGGTAACCTTTGCGGAAAGAGTCATGCCTCTTAAAGCCGGGCTAACGCTCACCTTGGCCATATAGGCGTATCCACGCAAGATTACAGTTTCGGAATTTTCACCGGCTATTTCTTCGGCGCGATCAATATAATCCAGGGCTTTGTCGATATGCTCATCTCGGGTATCGTCTTCGAGTCCTTTTACAAAACTCATATAGATATGGGTTAAGCCTGCATAATATAAGGGTAGCCATTCCGAGCTGGCAGTAGCCGATATACGATCGAAGCGATTGGCAATTTCTTGATAGTCGGCCAGGGTTTTAACGCTATCATAGAGGGCGATGCTTTCTTGCATATATTTTTGATAGGCTTCGGCATCTTGAGCAGTGGCTTTAAAATTGATGATGGCGATGAAACAAAGGGCAATTAACTTTTTCATGATTCTGAATTTTTAGGAATTATAAATTGTTGAGTTGATTAGCATTTTTATCGGTAGACAGGGTATAGAATATGCCCAGGAAGATGAAGCGGGTGGCCGATTGAGGTATGGCCATGCTGCTGTATTGTCCGTCATTTCCAGGGTTGGAACTGTATTGATAATTGAAGATATTTTCTCGTCCCAATAGATTGGTAACTTCAAAATGGATGATCAGGTTAGGACGTGGTAAATAGCTCCAGCTGAGGTTTAAGCTGTGGAAGGCTTTGGTACGAGATTCCATTTCACCAGCCAGATTAGGATTGTCATAAGTGTATCCATCATTGATACTAAAGCTGGACCCTACTTGGGATTGAAGGCCGCCGAGCCAGTATTTGGCGACAATAGAGGCATTATGGCGAGGAGCAAAGCGTGGCTGAACCTGGCCTTCGAAGGCTTGCCAATGTCTTTTACTATCCACAAAGGAGTAGCTGATCCAATAATCTAAATTGCGGATGCTGCTACGATCGCGGAGGAATAAATCAAAACCTCGAGCATAGCCTTTTCCATTAGTGTTGTAGCCTGCATTGCTACGAAGCAGTTCATGGTAATTTTTCTGAAAGGCCTCAAGTCTGAAGGTCAGCTTAGGAGTGCTGTACATATAGTTTAGTACTAAATGCTGAGCCTTGGCAGCGCGCAGATCCACATCCTGGATACGGATATTAGAAGCTTGCTCTTGTACATAGTCGCCGTAGGCTAGGGAAAATTGTGATTTCAAATTGAGTCGATAGGCAACAGAGGCCCGAGGCATCAGGTAGGAGCTGCTTTGGTTGATAGATGAGCGGAGACCCACTTTAATCAGGAAGTCGCTACTAAAATGGTAATCGCATTCCGCGAAAGCGGCCCCTAAAAGATCATCCTGCTGGCGAGCTCCGATTTGAATTTTTTCACGATAAAGCTGGTCGAAGAATTCAAGACCACTTTTAATACTGATGCGGGCAGCGGGGAAGTATTGATAGCGAATTTTGGCATGTACTAATTGCCCTTTCTGTTGAATGGCCAGACTATCCAATTGGATATCGTCGAGGTTGCCTGTGAAGCTTAGACCGCCATCGAGCAAATGTTTCTTACCAATATTTTGACGGTAATTAAGATTGAGGTGATGGAAATTGTTTTTCAGCTTGGTTGCTTGCAGGGCATTGCTGTCTGGCTGACTGCGTAGTATTCCCAAATCAGAGTTTTGGAAGGAATAGAAGGCTTTGAACATGCCATGTTTCCCGGTTTTTTGGCGAAAGAGAATTTCGGAGCTAATGCCTTGAGGGGCTTTGGTGAATTCTAAATTTTGGGGTACCAGCGCCATATAGGGGCTAAGATTGGTATAGTTGAGGCTGGCAGTGATGGATTGACGATCCCACACTTCGGTATGGCTTAAAGAGCCACCAACAGTGGAGATGCCCAGATCGGTTTGACGACGTAGGGGGAAGTCGAGACTGTTCATGGAAAGAACCGAGGATAGAGCCTGCCCATATTCAGCCGAATAAGCTCCGGTGCTAAAAAAGCTGCCTTTAAATATTTGAGCACTAAAGCGACCACGAGTAGGAATGCCATTAAGGCTGCTGCCATAGGCATTGCCCAGGCGAAGGCCATCAATAAAAATAGCCGTTTCATCGGCTGCGCCACCACGAACGAAAAGGCGCCCATCATTGGCATTATTGGCGGTACCAGGCAAGGTGTTTAAGGCACCGATTATATTTCCCAGCGCGCCGGAGGTGGTAACAATATCTAGTGGACGTAAGACAACCGATTGCTTTTTATCGCTCACTTCAATGCTGCCGGCATTTACCGTTACCGCAGCCAGTTTATTAAAGGCCTCTTTGAGTTGAATTTTTTGTTTTTGGGCAAAGTCCAGATTTTGAAGGGCCAGTTCAACGCTTTCAAAGCCCATCATGCTGAAAACTAAAATGCCTTCGGGTTTTAAGTCAGCTAATTTGAAATAACCATCCGCATCGGAGGTGGTGCCTATGAAGCTGCCTTTGAGGTAGATATTTACTCCGGCCAGAGCTTCCCCATGGGGGTCTGTAACCCAACCTTCGAGCTTGTTTTGGGCGCTAAGGCTGGTGCTTAAAAGAGTTACTAAAAGAAGAAGACGATACATGATTCCTTGATTTGCCAGCTAAACTAGGGGGGCTGGCTGGCCAGGAAAATTGAATCTGGATGAGTCGTAGTTGGGGAGGATGAACCGTAATATCTTCTGGATAAACCGGAAGGCATTTTTCAAAACAAAAAAGCCGCTCCCATTGGAAGCGGCTCTTGTATTCTGTTTTTAAGAATGCTTATTGCTTAAGCCATTGGTCTAACCAGCCAAAGAATTGATCGTGCCATACCAATCCATTTTGTGGACTTAAAATCCAGTGGCCTTCATTTGGGAAGTAAAGGAAGCGAGAAGGTACTCCGCGCAATTTAGCTGCCTGAAATGCTTCCATGCCCTGATTAATTGGTACCCGGAAATCCATTCCACCGTGAATTACCAAAATCGGAGAATCCCAATTTTGCACATAGTCTTTAGGATCGAAACTGCTGTAGGTTTCGGCATTGGCCTCATCCCAATAAGGGCCACCTAAATCGTAATTCGCAAAGAACATTTCTTCGGTGCTTAGGTACCAGCTTTCGAGGTCGAATAAGCCACAGTGCGAAATGAAGCTCTTAAAGCGACCTTCGTGAATACCAGCTAACATATAAACGGAATAGCCACCGTAGCTTGCGCCGATACAACCTAAATTGTCATTATCTACAAAGGGTTCTTTAGCTACATCGTCGATAGCCGCTAAGTAATCACGCATCGGTTGACCACCCCAATCTTTGGAGATTTTCTCATTCCATTCGCGGCCAAAGCCTGGTAATCCTCTACGGTTTGGTGCTACTACGATATAACCTTGAGCAGCCATTAACTGGAAGTTCCAACGGAAGCTGTAGAATTGTGAAACTTGAGATTGTGGTCCCCCCTGACAATATAAAAGGGTAGGGTATTTTTTATTGGGATCAAAATCGGGAGGATAAATAACCCAGGTAAGCATGTCTTTGCCATCGCTGGTTTTCACCATGCGTTTTTCAATCTTGCTCTTGCCAATCTTGCTGTAGAGCTCATCATTAATATGGGTGAGCTGTGTAGCCTTGCCATTGTCCTTCAAGAAATAGATTTCGGTGGCATTGTTCATATCCTGACGATCTACCACTAAACCACCTTTGGCGATTTCGAAGTGATTGTAATTGTGATCGCCCTGGCTGATTTTCTCAAACTTCCAGCTTTTACCTTTCTGCTCTAGTTCAAAAATTTGATTGCTTCCCATGGTTGGGATACCCACTACAAATTCATTGGAGCCATTCCAGGCAAAAGAGTTTAAGGTATAAGTGTCGTAATTACCGCTGCTCTTCAGCACATGGGTTTTTTCTTTGCTTTTTAGATCTAAAATGATCAGATCATTTACATCACTTTCATAACCATTAGTAGCCATGCTTAACCAGGCAATTTTACTTCCATCGGCAGAGAATTGAGGGTTTTTATCGTAACCCATCATACCATCCGAAATATTACTGGTTTGCCCGGTACTTAAGTCTACCAGGTAGAGATCACTATTGGTTTGTTCAGCAAAGTCTTTTCCGTTAAGGTATTTGCTTTCATAAACCACGTATTTGCCATCAGGACTTAATACATAGCTTTCCGAACCACCAAAGGGAGGAACCGGAGAATCAAAGCTGGAGCCATCCATAAGGTTTTTGAAACTGCTAACCGCTTCGTTTTCGTAGTCACTGATGCATACTTGCATAGACTCATAATCATCCCAGGAATCCCAATGGCGATACATGAGATCGTCCATTACCCGGAATTCAGCTTTGGGTAAATCCGGATACATTTCGGCTGGTGTTTCAGCGGTTTTAAAAGATTTGCTAAAAAGGATTTTCACGCTGCCATCGGCCAATTTATAGGCCTTTGCGCCGGAGATTCCGCCTTCAATATTGGTGAGAGGTTTTTGAGATTGACCATTTAGATCTACCCAGTGTAATTGGCCACGGTGATTAAAAGCCACTCCATTATTAAAGAAATGCGCTCCATACTCACCACCTGCCAAATCGGTTAATTGGGTGATTTTACCGGATTTGATATCCATTAAATAAAGATCGCGGTTACCAGAGTTGGCCTCAAGATCGTAGCGACTCACGCCATAGACCATGCTTTTGCCATCGGGTGAAACGGCATCGAGGCTTACTCGCCCCAACTCCCAAAGTTTCTTGGGGGTCATCACTTCATTTTGCCCCATCAGGCCAAAGCCAGCCAAAAGAAAGAGACTGATATATTTTTTCATGATTGGATTTGTTTGTGGCTGTGAAGGTATTGGATAAATGGCAAAACTTCTGATACAATAATGGAATTCGGGTTAGTACCAATGAAAAAGCCAGCTCGAAATACAACTGGCTTAGTTTTAAAATGGTGAGAAGTTTTAGCGGCCTAGAAATATGCTTAGGCCCAGATTTAAACCAAAGCCTCTGGTTTGAACTTTATCATATAAAGGAAGGAAATCAGGTTCATCGGCAGTGCTGGAACTGTAGCTGAAACCTAAGTCCAGGCTAATTTTTTCGTGCAGAGGCATAGCTATACCCAGCGCAAATTGATATTTGAATAAAGTACTATTGTATTCTTGCTCATTATAATTAATGACTTGAAAAGAAGTCTTAGTCCCTCCAAAGGCGCAATCAATTTCGCTGAAAAGCCAGAATTTTTCGAAGGGATAATAGTATCGTACAAATGGCCCAACTAAGTATTGATTTGTTTTAGTTGTTGACCAGTCAGGAACTTCAGACTTAGCATAGTAATAGCTGAAATTAATACCAGTTGCGAAATGGTCGAAAATAAAGTAGCCGATTCGCGGACTTATATGAAAGCTGCTTAATTTATCCTGATCAGAAAGATCTTGATCAGGATTTGAATAGCGAACTGTATAAGTAGTAAAGCTAATGCTATTAGTTTGGGCTCCTCCTGAAACAATTTGGGAGCCAATGCCGGTTAAGAAATTACCTTTTTCAATTTGAGCCTTTAAGCCAATAGCGCAAAGAAAACAGAAACTGAGGATAAGTGTTTTTTTCATAATCTGTGGTTAAACTTGATTAGCCGGAGCCTTATTAGCTCCATTGTAGATTTTAATTGCTGGCATCAAGTTGTTAATTATGAAAACTGCCTCATGTAGTTTTTCTTTTGAAGTGCTGTAGGACTTCCGAGCATAAAAAAAGCCTCTCCGTTTCCGAAGAGGCTTTTCAATTTCTTGCTTAAAGCTTATTTCGCTTTTTCCATGCCTTCTTCAATCAGGCTGTAGAACTCGTCTAATTTTGGAAGAATAACGATACGTGTGCGACGGTTTTGTGCACGGCCTTCAGCGCTGTCGTTACTGGCAACAGGAGCATATTCTCCTTTACCAGCCACGGTCATACGCTCGGGCTTAATGTTAAAGTCTTTTTCCAATACGCGGACTACAGAGGCAGCACGTTCGGCACTTAATTCCCAGTTGTCTTCGAATGAGGCACCTTGGCGAACGGCTTTGTTATCCGTATGGCCTTCTACCATAAATTCGAGTTCGGGCTGAGATTTCAATACCTGAGCTACTTTACCTAAAACGGCTAATGCTTCTTTACTCAACTTAGAGCTACCGCTGGTAAAGAGGAGCTTATCGCTGATGGAAACATAAACCACTCCTTTCTCAACATTGATGCTGATATCTTCATCATCAATACCTACAGTAGCACCTTTAAGGCTGGTTACTAAGGCAAAAGTTACGGAGTCACGCTTGTTGATGGCGTCTTGTAAGCTTTGGATGGTAAGGTCCTTTTCCTTGATTTGTTCTAAAGAACGTTCGAGGTTTTCGGCTTCTTTTTTACTGAGGGTAGACATATTGCCAATGTTCTTCAACAATTGGTAATTGGTCTTTTTCAGATAATCAATTTCTTTAGACGCGTTTTTCTTGTTATCCAAACAAGCGGCTAACTCCATGCGCGTTTTACTCAGCTCATCGCTGGTTTCATTGTATTGATCTTGTAAAGCGGTGTACTTAGACTTGCTCACGCAGGAGCTCAGAACTAAAGCACTTCCTAAAATTAAAATTCCCTTTTTCATCACAGTCATTAATTGTTGCAAAACTACCAATAAATAGAAAAGCGAAAAACCTTATAGATTCTAATTAAACTCGAATTTCTCGTCTTTATCATTGAAAAAGTGATATTCGAGGAACTTAAAGGAGTCACGAGGAATCACTTTAATATTCCGCTTAAACCTCTTAGACCAATTACGGCGAATCGACTTTAACAAGCCTTTAGTTAGATAAGCCGCAATAAAGGGGTGGAGGTGTAAGTAAATAGTCTTGTCTTTTTCTTGCTTAGCGATTAGTTCGAGTTTATTCTCGATCTCATCAATAATCAGGATGGGGGCTTCAACCTCGCCGTTTCCGTCGGGGTTTTCCTCTCGAGTTTGAATGGCCATCTCCGGGCGTACACGCTGGCGGGTGATCTCAACCAATCCAAATCTAGAGGGGGGTAATATCTTATGCTTGGCGCGATCAGTCGCCATTTCTTCCTTCAGCTTTTCGTAAAGAGTTTTACGGTTTTCACTGCGGTGCATATCGATAAAGTCTACTACCACAATTCCTCCCATATCGCGCAAGCGCAATTGGCGAGCAATTTCTTCGGCAGCAGAAAGGTTTACAGCCAAGGCATTCGCTTCCTGATTTTCGGATGAATTGGTACGGTTTCCACTATTCACGTCAATAACGTGCATGGCCTCCGTATGTTCAATAATCAGGTAAGCACCTTTGCCCATGCTTACAGAGCGGCCAAAGCTTGACTTAATTTGGCGTTCCACGCCAAAGTGTTCAAACACGGGTATTCTGCCCTGGTAATATTTTACAATCTTTTCCTTCTCGGGTTCGATACTGCGCATGTATTCTTTTACTTCATTGAAAAGTTCCATGTCGTCGACCACAATCGAATTGAAGGAATCGTTTAAAACGTCGCGCAGCAAGGCTGATACGCGGTTAATTTCTCTCAAAGCACGCTTAGGGGCGCGTACTCTTTGAATATTACGATGGAGTTGTTTCCATTTTTCTATCAACTCCTGAATATCGCTGTCGAGGTCTGCCACTTGGCAATCTTCGGCGGCGGTACGCACAATAATCCCAAAACCTTTGGGACGGATGCTCTTCACCAAACGGCGCAGGCGATCCTTTTCGTCTTTATCGCGGAGCTTACTGCTCACGCTTACTCTCTTGGAGAAAGGTACAAGTACCACATAACGTCCGGCCAGGGAAAGCTCGGAGGTAATACGCGGCCCTTTCGTAGAGATGGGTTCTTTGGCGATTTGGACCAGGATATTATGGCCTTCGCGCAGAACCTTATCGATACTGCCGTTCTTATCTATATCCGCTTCGGGTTCAAAATCGGTCAAGGACCAACGTTGTTTTCCCGTTTGCGTTTTGCGGGTAAACTTGAGAAGCGATTTAATTTGAGGGCCAAGGTCGTGGTAATGTAAAAAGGCATCTTTTTCATAGCCTACATCCACGAATGCTGCATTTAAGCCGGGCACGATCTTTTTGATCTTACCCATATAAATGTCCCCCACCGCAAACTCATCGGTATTGTCATAGTGCAATTCCGAAAGTCTACCTTCCTTGAGTAGCGCTACCGCTACAGAATCGGCAGTACGCGAATTAATTACTAATTCTGTACTCACCTTAAATGTTATTAGGGCCTCTTATCTAAAGGATAAAAGAGGCCATGTCAACAAACCTATATTGTATAAACACCGAAAGCACCTCGAATAAGGGTGCTACGGTTATCTTGGGATCCTAAGATCTCAAGCTTATTTTTTCTTGTGACGGTTTTTACGCAAGCGTTTTTTGCGCTTGTGAGTCGACATCTTATGACGTTTTCTTTTTTTACCGCTAGGCATAACAATAATTTTTAATTGGGATTAATACTTGCCATTTCAGTTTCAATGGCCTTTCTCGTTTCTTTGTTGCTAAGAGTTTCCAACGCTTTTTTCAGACCGTCGATCGCTGCAGTGCTATCGCCTAATGCAAGGCGGGCACGTGCTAATAAGAGGTGAGCTTCTCCGTTTTGGGAATCCAATTTTAAAACATTTTCAAAGCGCGCAATGGCCTTATCGAATTGTCCGCTTTGCAAGCCTAGTTCCCCTAAAGCAAATTGAGCGTAGCTGTTTTCCGGGTTTTGCTCCGCCACATTTAATATGCTGCGAATGGCAATCATCGGTGCTACTTCTCCGCTTTCCAGCTTGCTGATAGCATCTTTAATAATGGAGTCCCCAACAGACAGAGCGTCTGATTCGCTCTGCGTGGTTTCATGAGCATGATCTGCTTCCTCAGCTACCGATGCAGTGCCCTCGGGGCTACTAGGCATCAGCATAAAGGCGGCAATAAGTACAATGCCGGCTAAAGTGAGTATGGCAGGACCAGTTTTCAAGAGTCTTAGCTAACTTTAACTTTCTTCTTTACTGACTCAACGAAAGTTTTCGCTGGTTTGAAAGATGGAATGTTGTGAGCAGGAATGATAATGGTGGTGTTCTTAGAGATGTTACGTCCGGTTTTCTCTGCACGCTTCTTAATAATGAAGCTACCGAATCCTCTCAGATACACATTTTCACCAGTTTCCAAGCTGTTACGTACCTCCTTCATGAAAGACTCAACAACCGCCTGTACATCAGACTTCTCCATGCCGGTCTTGTCAGTAATTTTGGTTACAATGTCAGCCTTAGTCATTTGAATATCAATTATGTGTTAAAACTCTAATTTTGAGGGCTGCAAATATAGAAGGTTTTTTCTGATACCCGCCAGCTAAAAAGGGAATTATTTTTCTGGCTAAATCGCTCAAATACAAATAATTTGGATTTTACATCTGTACAACATAAACTCCGCAATTGGTATCAAAAGCATTATCGTCCGCTTCCATGGCGTAAAACGCGCGATGCCTATTCCATTTGGCTTAGTGAAATTATCCTTCAACAAACCCGGGTAAATCAGGGTTTACCTTACTATGAGCGCTTTATCCAAAAATACCCGGAGGTAAAAGATTTGGCTCAAGCTCCTCAAGAGGAAGTATTAAAACTTTGGGAAGGCCTCGGTTATTATAGTAGGGCGCGAAATATGCATGCCGCCGCTCAAAGTATTGTAGAAGAGCATGAGTCGCGCTTTCCCGATCAATATGCAGCTATTCGCAGTTTAAAAGGAGTGGGGGATTATACGGCTGCAGCCATCGCTTCCTTTGCTTTTGATTTGCCACATGCCGTGGTAGATGGGAATGTGCAAAGGGTTTTAAGTCGTTTTTTCGCGGAGTACGAAGCGGTGAATAGTGCCAAAGGTAAAAAGCGCTTTCAGGCTTTAGCCGATGCATTTCTTAATACTAAAGATCCTGCTACCCATAATCAGGCTATCATGGAATTGGGAGCAACCTTATGTAAACCCAAGAATCCGGAATGTGATATTTGTCCATTGGCCGAAGCTTGTCAGGCTCGAGCAAGAGCAATACAAGATGAACTTCCGGTAAAGCAAAAGAAGAAATACGATCGCCAGCGCTATCTCAATTATTGGTTCTTTCAGCAAGCAGAGAACACCTGGTTGCAGCAAAGAGATGAGGGAATTTGGAAGGGGCTTTTTCAATTTCCTCTCTACGAAAGCGGGCAAGAATTAACAAAGGATCAGGCTTTGGAGCAATTGCAGATTATGGGTTTGAAGAGCTCAGATTTTGATATCCAAAGACAAGATTTACCGGTGCACAAATTGAGTCATCAGAGTCTTTTTATAACAGTTTGGAAATTGCGGCTTTCGCCGGATGTGACTTTAAGGGAAGGTATTGGCTGGAAGAAAGTGACTGTTAGTCAATTAGAAGACTTTGCAATTCCGCGGCCTCTGCGCAAATTTCTGGATGAAAATCAACTAACTTTGCCGCTTGATTAGCAGGTGGCATTCGCTATATTTGTTAATCTACCTCATTGTAAAAATCCACTATGGCCAACGGCAGCGTTAATAAAGTTATTCTAATTGGAAATCTGGGAGCCGACCCCGAGGTGAAACATTTTGAGAACGGGGGATCCCTGGCTCGCTTTCCGCTAGCCACCTCAGAGTCTTACACCAATCGCAATGGCGAGCAGGTTACCCAAACTGAATGGCATAATGTAGTAGTACGCGGTGGCCTGGTAGATGTAGTAAGTAAGTATATTAAGAAAGGTGAAAAGGTCTATGTTGAGGGCCGTATTCGTACCCGCAGTTGGCAAGATCCCAGCAGCAAAGAGATGCGCTATACCACCGAAATTATGACCGATAATTTTCAGATGTTGGGAGGCCGTCCCGCCTCAGCTCCATCCGAAGCCCAATCCGGGGGATACGGAAACAATACGGGTGCTGCCAGCAGTGCTCCTTCAACGGGACCATCATTTAGTCCCCAGGCGGAAGATCAAGAAGACGATCTACCGTTCTAAGTTTAACCAAAATTCAAACCTTGGACCCCGAACCGTCGAGTTTACTTTTCCTTAGCGATATCCTTCAACCCTTTACCTTGGACCTGCTCTTTCCGCTGGTTCTGCTTTTAATCCTGCTTTTAGGTTCCGCCCTCGTAAGTGGCTCCGAAGTAGCATTTTTTTCGATCACTCCACGCGATATTGACGAACTTAAGGATCGCAAGCATCCCCGCCTAGATACGCTTATCGAATTACTGGATCACCCCAAAACCTTATTGGCGACCATCCTCATTGCGAATAATTTCATCAATGTGGGAATTGTTATCCTCTCCAAGTTTTTGAGCGATGCCCTGTTTGATTTTAGTGCCAATGAGCAATTAGGACTGATCTTTCAAATCGGTATAATCACCTTTTTAATTTTATTGTTTGGGGAGGTTTTACCTAAGGTTTACGCTACCAAGAACAGCACGAGCTTCGGCTTAATTATGTGCGGACCGATGTTTATCATGCGTAGATTATTCCGCCCGGTAAGTATTCTTTTGGTGCGCTCTACAGGCTTTTTCGAAAAGCGCTTGCAAACCCGTTCCGAAGCTTTGTCGGTAGATGATTTAAGCCAGGCGCTGGAGATTACTAGTAATGATGAAAGCCCCCAAGAAGAGCAAAAGATTTTGGAAGGCATCGTGAAATTCGGTTCTACCAATGTAAAGCAGATTATGAAACCTCGGATGGATGTGGTTTCCCTCGATCAAAGCTCTACCTATCCGCAAGTGATGGAGGTGATTTTGAGCAGTGGCTTTTCAAGGATTCCGATTTATGAAGAAAGCTTCGATCAGGTAAAGGGTATACTCTACATCAAGGATTTGCTTTCTCATATTGAAGCGGGGGACGATTTTCAATGGCAAAGCCTTTTACGCGAACCTTTCTTTGTGCCGGAGAATAAAAAGATCGACGACCTTTTGCGTGAGTTCCAGGATCGTAAAATCCACTTGGCTATTGTAGTAGATGAATATGGGGGTACCTCGGGTATTGTTACCCTGGAAGATATTATTGAAGAAATTGTAGGAGAAATTAGCGATGAATTTGATGAGGAGGAACTCTTTTACTCCAAGCTCGATGATCGCAATTATGTATTCGAAGCGAAGATTCACCTTACCGACTTCTTTAAAGTGATCGGTGCGGTAGAAAGTGATTTCGAAGACTTTTTGGATGAGGCCGAAACCTTGGCCGGTCTGCTCTTGGAAGTAGCCGGTAAGTTCCCTGAGAAAAACGAGGAGATCGACTACAAGCATTATCGCTTTAAAGTAGAAAGCCTGGATGGTCGACGCATGAAACGTATCAAGGTAAGCTTGATGGAAAAGCATGGAGATGAGGAAGCTTAAGCTGATTCTTTTAAGTGCCCTGTTTTTAGGAGCGTGCGAAGGTGATTATACTCCTAAGCCCAAAGGCTATTTCCGTATCGATATGCCGGCAACAGTGTATCAGGAATTTAAGAGTGATTGCCCATTTCATTTCGATTATAATAAGGTAGCGACCCTGAAGGATAAAGGTCGTTGCTGGTATGATATTAAATACCCAAGGCTAAAAGCCACTTTGCAATTAACCTATCGCCAGGTAACTGAAGATAATTTGGATACCTTGCTTTATGAAGGTCATGAGTTGGCCTATAAGCATACTGTAAAGGCCGATGGGATTGATGAGAAACTCTATATCGATGAGCAAAAAAGAGTCTATGGTTTGCTCTATCAGCTCAAAGGTGATGCTGCTACCAGTATGCAGTTTTTCATGACCGACAGTACTGATCATTTTCTTCGCGGCGTACTCTATTATTATGCCAGTCCCAATGCTGATTCCCTAAAACCGGTGAACGATTTTATGCGGGGCGAAATGATTCGTATGATTGAAAGTCTCGAATGGGAAAACTCATAAGTATAGCGGAATTCGATGCGGTAAACGAAGCCTATGTGCTTAAAAGCCGATTGGAATCAGAAGGAATATCTTGCTTCCTGACCAATGAAAATCTCAATAGCGTTTTACCAGGAATTGGCTTCACCAAGGTGGTATTGCAAGTGCCGCTGGAGGATAGCATTCGCGCTTTGGATATCCTTTACGAAAACCCCAGCGGAAACCCTATTAGCTTATAGGAATTACCCTTCGGCTGCCATTGAGAATCATTTTGATGATGGCGTGGCTTTGCAAAGCGAAGAGGATAGATCCCAATAAAAGATGTACTGGCTGTGCGAAATAGGGCATGTCGAAATAAGCCAAAATAATTCCCGCGAGTATTTCCAACACAAGCACTAGTAAAACGGCATTCCATTGCCAGTAGCCCAATTGCAGTTTGCGGTTTTGTTGCCAGAGCCAGAGGTTTAGGGCTAATATTAAAATGGAGAAGCTTCGGTGTACATAAAAGACCAAATCCATATTATTCATCCATTCAGTACGGGCCAGACCATTTTGTTGCAGGGTATCAATAGTTTCCCGAACCTGAGTACCTAGGCCAATCTGAATCAAAGTTAGGATTAAGGCCAGAAGGCTCCATTTTTTGAAATTAGGAGTGTAGGCCGATGCTGAGTTTTCCTCTCTTTCCAATAAGCCATTAAATACTAGAAGGATGGCAACTATCAGCAGGGCACCAATCATGTGGATGGTGATGCTACCCGGGATTAAATTTCCATCTACCACCAATTTGCCCAACCAGGCCTCGAAACCCAGCATAAAGAGACCTGCTCCAGATAGCAGCGTATACCACCAATTCTGGCGAATCAGCGCCAAGGTTAATACAAACATAAGAAGCATTGGTAAGCCTGATAGGGCACCGATTAATCGGTTGATGTACTCAATCCAGGTGTGAGTAGGATTAAACAGAGCGTAATCATGACGGGTGTATTTCGCCCAGTTCTCAGGATTGTATTCGCTTCCGGAAGTGAAATCCTCCAAGGCATAATAGAGGGCTTCATCCTTAATAATGATCTGCTTTTTATTGAAGTGGCTATCCGCTTTCCAATCGAGTTGACTGCGTTCTGTGGGTGGAATTAAATGACCAAAACACTTAGGCCAATCGGGGCATCCCATACCTGAACCGCTCATTCGCACTACGGAACCAGCGATGATTACCAGAAAGATCAGAACAATTTCGATCCGCGACAGAATTAACAACCACTTTTTCATGCCGCAAATTTAAGCCATGATTGTAGATAGAAGGATTCCAAAATAAAAGTGCTCCCGAAGGAGCGCCTGTTTATTTTTTCCAGAATTTTTCGCGGTGTATTTGACCTTTATCATCTCGAATTTCGAGGATGTAAATCGCTGGAGGGAGCTCGCTGAAATCGATCTCACCAGGAGCTTGAGGCCAGCCTTGTAGCAGTTGCCCTTGTAGATTGTAGAGCTTTAATTCATTTTCAATCCATTCCGGATTAATGCGAATGAGACCTCTACTGGGGTTGGGGTAAAAGAGGGAAGCATTTTGCTTTAGCTCAGTGAGGCCTATTCCATTGGTATTAAAAAAGTACTTGTACATGTCGGTTGGGAAGGTCGAATTGGCTCGATCGAAACCACCAAAGAAATAAAGGGTGTCGCCAATAACAAAAGACCCGGGAGCCCAACGGCTAAAGCCAGGATGTGGATCTAGTTCGGTCCAGGTATCAGTACTAGACTCATATTGCCACATTTCGCCTGTTCCCATGAAACTGTGATTGTCGCCATCACCGCTGAGCACATAGCCATAGCCTGCATGGTCGAACTGGGTTCCGGCAACTCTTGCTTCGCCTGGGAAATTGCTCATGCTCTGCCAGTTCATGTTCACCGTATCAAAGCGATACCAATCACCAAAAATGAAATTGCCTCCATGGCCCATTCCGGCATAAACCTCACCATTGGTTGCAAACATAAATGGATGATGGCGGGCAGGCCCGGGAATATCGGGTAATTGGGTCCAGGTGTCGGTGGGGATATCGTAGACCCAAAAATCTTTGAGGTCCCCAGTATTATCATTACCTAAGCCCAGGTAAATTTTATCGTTGGCAGCCATAAGGGCTGGATGGCGACGACCCACACAGCCGCAATCTGCTAATTGGGTCCATTGATTATTGCTGGTGTCGAAGCGCCAGAGGTCTTTGAAATACTGACTGCTGCTGGCTCCAAATCCTAAATAGCCATAGCCTTTATAGCTAAGGCCAATAGCGAAACCGCGGGCCCCTCCTGGGAAATCCGGCAGGGTAGACCAGGTATCAGTAAGCGGATTGTAGCGATTGGCATTATCGGTTTCTACGCCAAAGCTGGAAACTCCGGTTACAGAATAACCGTAATCGCCAATGGCAAAGGTTACGGGGTGGTGGATACCATCGGGAATGCCACTAAGCGTTTCCCAGGTTTGACTCTGCGCGAGCAGGCCTGCAGAATAAAGTAGTGCTAAAAATAGAGTAGTGGTGTTTTTCATGAAATCTTAAACTTTTGGAATAGGGAAAGGTTCGAAAATAGGACCCAAAGGCTCTGCTTCCAAATAAGTTGATTGATAGCTAAGTCTTTAGCAAGAATTGCCAGAATGAAAAAAGCCGGCGCTATGGCCGGCTTTCGAAATTTAGTCTGCGGTCACTTAAAAGTGAAAGCGTGCTGCTAAAATGAAATTGCGTCCCGCAGCCACTAAACCACTGCTGTAGGGACGGTATCGTTGATCGGTAATATTCTCAATTCCGGCACTGATGGTCCAGGCTTCATTAAGCTGGTAGCTCGATTTGAAGTTGAGGGTATACCAACCGGGTGAGTAGGCATTGCCATCGGCATCGGTTTGGTAGAGGTAGCCTTTCCCAGCTTCTTCGAAGTTGAGGTTTTCAGCACTCACTTCGCCAGAAACCTGAACATTGGCTTCCAATCGTAAACCTTTATTCTCAAACTGAATACGACTTACTCCAAACCAAGGGGCGGCATGACGAGAAGGTCCAACCACTCCATCCTGATCTTCCTCTTCTCCTTTTTGCCAGTTAAACTGATTTCGCCAGAACCAAGTCTGATTGTAGTTCCAATCTAAACCGATTTGCACACCATATACTTGAGCTCGGGCTGCATTCTGAACGGCATGAATTTCACTCAATTCACCATCGTAAAAGAGGCTGCTTTGTCCGTTTATAGTGTAAGGCCGGCGCACCATAGCTTGATCTAAATAGGTGTAATAAGCACTAGCATCCAGTTTAATGCTTTCCCATAAATGGGTGGCAGCACCAAACTCGGCATTGTAGGCATATTCGGCTTTAAGGTCAGGGTTTGGAACCACCACAATGGCATCGCCCGAATCGAAGATCTTGCCAATATCATCCACATTAGGAGCCCGGAAAGCGGTTCCCAGATTTAAGCGCCATTTCCAATTCTCGGTAGGGCGGAATACAAAACCTAAGCTCCCTGTAAGATTACCAGTGTTAATCTCCGCAGTAGAGAAGGGGAGCGGATAATAGGCTAGGTTGTCGCTAAAATCACTGTTAATGATAAAGTGATTGTAACGCAATCCTAATTGAGTGGTGAACTTTTGGCTCAGCTCCCATTCATGGTTTAGATAGGCAGCATAGCTCGACCAATCCGACTGAGGATAACGGGAAGCAGCATTGCTTATATCTCCACTTACAATATCCTCTGTTGTGCCAGTAGAGCGTACATCATTGCGAATAGCTTCAACACCGTAAAAGAGCTTATGAGATTCGGAAATGCGCTTTTGCAGATCTAAATTGAAGGAAAGGGCCTGCACATCTTCAAAGCGATGATTGAGATCCGTGCTGCCGAAATCGCGATCATGACGACTTTCTTCAAATACCTGTGAAGCGACTCTTAAAGTAGCGCCATCAAATAGCAGACTGGATTTGCGATAGTTTACTTCGAACTTATTCATGGCCCAAACCTGTGGCCCGTAATACCATTCGGCGGCACGAGGTAAACCTCCTCGCGTACGAATAAGGCGATCATAACGATCGTAGTTTCCGGTACGAGAATACATAAAGCTGTATTCGAAATCCAAATGGTTGCTGGGGCGATAACGTAGCTTCTGTAGAGTATGAAATTGCTCGAAGCCAGTATTTAGCTGCAAGGTAGGATCGGTATTGCGGATTACCACATCTTGGCTATCGATGCGCTGCACCGAATAAGGTCGTAGCAATTCATCCGAACCCTGCGAACCCATGCGTAAATCACCATAGCGATTGTAGCTAAAGCTTCCGCGCCAAGCCAGCTTTTCACTACCTACATTATAATCCACATGCTGAGTCAATTCTTGATTAGCGGAGGAATAGCGACTGTAGGCGGATCCGTAAACTAGCAGGGCGGTATCGGTGCTGAATTCAGGGCGAAGGGTATTGAAACTCATCACCCCTCCAATAGCATCTGAGCCATAGATTACCGATGCCGGACCAAAGAACACTTCACTGCGATCAATGGCAAATGGGTCCAATGAAATTACCTGTTGCAGGTTACCCGCCCTAAAAATGGCATTGTTCATCCGGATGCCATCTACGGCGATTAAGAGTCGATTGGTAGCAAAGCCTCTAATCATTGGACTACCGCCACCTTGTTGACTTTTTTGGATAAATACTTCGCCACTCTGGCCGAGTAAATCTGCAGCAGTTTGGGGACTTTGGAAATAGATTTCCCTACTTTTTATACTGCTGATATGATAGGGAAGCTCCCTTGAGGACTGGCTCCAACGAGAGGCTGATATTACCACCTGATCCAAGGCCATGGGCTTAGGACTGAGTTTAACCAGAAATCCTAAAGCCTGAATTTCCTGGTAGCTTAAAGTCTTTTGGTGATAACCGAGCGCGCTAATGCTAATTTCTCTTCCTTCAAAAACAGAGATGTCTACCATTCCTTGATCATCCGTGTAAAGAGGCAGTAAATGTTCGGCGCGAATACGCAGGGTGGCATGTTCAATAGCTTCGCCTTCAACGGCGTCTACCACCTTTAAAGTTTGCGCAAAAAGAGCGTTTCCGGCTATAATCGCTATAACCAGGCTCCATATTTTTTTCATGATTTATTAATTAAGGATTATTCAAAAATTGACGGAGGTGAATAATCCCAATCGGGGAGGGGGGCTTAAACTTAGTAGATGTGCGCTACTCTCTGGATTGATCCAGTGATCTACATGAAAGTCATATTCGGCGAAAGCCGTCCAAGCCGAAGGCCAGTCCAGAAAGAAATTTTTAAAGTGGTCGATTAAGGCTATGGGGCAATCCTCTTGTTGCGGGGGATGTTTCTGTAGCAATTGATGAAAGCGACGTTTCAGTTCACTTTCCTCTTCATCCAGCCAGGCCATTAATTTGATACGCCCTTCCTTTACCTCCAAAGCGATGAGGTCGTATTTATGATCTTGCCAGAAAAATTCAGTTGCATTATCCCAGTCGAGATTTTGATACTCCAGAGCTTCCAATAGAAATACCGTGCATTCCGATTCGGGAATCCCGCTTTTAAAACGAGCTTTTAGCTCCTTCCTCAGTTCTAAGCTGCGCCAGGAAAATAGGCTCAGATTTAAAACAGAGGGGAGTATCAGGCTGAAAATCAGACTGGAGATGCCTAAATATTTAAGGAAGTATCGATACATTCTATCTGGCAAATATAGCGGGGTCTGCGGCGCTAACAAATAGATACATTTGCGGCGTGAAAACACCGAAGATAAATCCTGCTCTGGCCTGGGCCATGTTTGTTTTGCTAGCCTTAATTTGGGGTAGCTCTTTTATCCTGATGAAGCGTGGTTTGGAGAGCTTCGATTTTGCGCAAATTGGCATGCTGCGGATCGCCACGGCTTGGATTTTCACGGTGATTATTGCCTTCCGAAAGTTCAAGTTTTGGAAGAAGGTAGATACTATGCCTTCGGCCATTGTGGGCTATTTCGGGAATGCCATCCCCTATATTCTTTTTCCCTTGGCGGTAACTCGATTGGATTCTTCCCTGGTAGGAATCTTAAATTCTTTGGTGCCACTTTTCACCTTAATCATTGGCTTGATCTGGTTTGGAGTACGCGTGCGCTGGATTGGTGTAACAGGAATAATCCTCGGTTTTGCCGGGGCACTATGGTTATTATTGCCCGGTCTTCAAATAGATGCTGATAAACTAGGTTTTGGTATTTATCCCATTATAGCCACGGTATGCTATGCTTTGAGTATCAATACCATTAATTCTAAATTGAAGGATTTAGACTCATTGTCCATCACCCTATTTAGTACTAGCACTGTCGGACCTTTGGCCTTGATCTATGTGTTTAGTACCGACTTTCTGGAGATCATGCAAACGAATCCTAATGCCTGGCTTAATTTGGGTTATATCTCTATTATGGGTATTGTGGGAACCAGCTTAGCGGTAATTCTCTTTAATTATCTCATTAAGGGGACCAGCTCTCTTTTTGCAGCTAGTGTTACTTATGCTATTCCATTGGTAGCTCTACTTTGGGGTATTTGGGATGGTGAAGATGTAGGTCCTGAACATTTGGTAGGTATGCTCCTGATTTTAGCCGGGGTTTATTTAGTAAACTTCAAAGGTTCACCGGCCGATCGTATTCGTAAACGTTTGGCGAAAGCAAGGTAGTTTCGAGGAAGGCCTACTCAAAACACAGATTATTTCAGTTTAAGACTTTTCATTAATACTCGGAGGAAGATTGTTTTCGCCTTGGGTACATGGTTTATTAAAGGGATAAATGAATTTCAGATGTTCCTTAGTCTAATCCAAATCCGGCTCAAACGCTTTGTACGGTTGAATATCTTGCTGAAGGAGCTCAAAATGCAAGTTTATTAATCGTTAATGCGAGTAGTGGCAGCACGGCTTTGAGTTTAAACTTGAATCCAATGGCAAGCGCTGTAGATTTGGTTACAACTGGCATGGCTGTTGGGAATTATTTAGTTGTTTTAATTTGTGATGGTCAGATTGCTGATTCTTACAACCTTCAAATTCAATAGGATGAACAAAATTGTAATAAGCTTACTTGTTTCTTTCTTAAATCTAAATGGTCTGTTTGCACAGGTTATAGAAGCTCGCTATGGGGTGGTATTACTTAAATGCGCAGATAATCAATTGTATTTTGCCGGTATAAATGAATCTGGTCAGTCGGGTAATGGTAGCACTGGGAGTCATACAAGCAGTTTTAGTAAGGTGCCAGGCATGGACTCTATTCATTCATTCGCTTCAGGAATTGGATATGTGCTAGCAGTTAAATCTAACGGTGACCTTTACGCCTGGGGTGATAATCTGGTAGGTAACCTCGGTATAGGTCCTTATTGGGATACCCTAATCCCTGCTTTAGTGCCAAATGTTCCGCCAGTAAAGTCAATTGCTGCTGGAGATGGCAATAGTATATTGTTAAGTGTGGATAGCTTGGTTTTTACCGCGGGCTCTTCAGCATATGGGGCATTAGGGAGATCTTTAGATTCTATTCCTCGGAATTACTTTGGCCCAGTAGACACCTTGCAAGAAATTGTTTCAGTTTATGCGGGTTATAACCATAGTGCAGCCTTGGATAAGTACGGTCAACTCTGGCTTTGGGGGGCTGGAGGATGGGGGCAATTAGGTTTAGGGAATCTTTCAAATCGCTTCAGGGCCGGAAGAATGCCAAATCTGAAATTTTCCTCAGTTTTTTTAGCAGATTTCACATCATTCGGTATAGATTCTTCTGGCCATGTATGGGCATGGGGCGAAAACCAGCAGGGAGAATTAGGTGTACCGATAGCCACCAACGGGGATCCTTATATTGTAAATCCGCAGCAGGTGCAAGGTATTAACCAGGCTGTCCAAATTGCTTCCGGTTTTGGTACTACCCTCGCTTTATTATCTGATGGGAGAGTGAAGGCCTGGGGGAGGAATAATTATTTTCAATTGGGAGATGGTACTTTACAGGATCGCTTTTATCCGGACTATGTGCCTGGATTACAGAATATTTATGCTGTTGGATTAAATGGAGCAGTTTGCTATGCCTTAGATAGTCTTGGGACACTTTATACCTGGGGATATGGTTATGAGTGGTTACTGCAGGGCAATGATACCCTTAAGGCATTGCCAACGCCAGTAAATTTCACTGCGTGTATTCCGTCGATTGGTGCTGAAGAGCAAGAGAGTAATAAAATAATGGAGCTATATCCTAATCCTGTTACAAATTATCTGCAAGTGCGGGTTTCAGAAGGCACTGAGGCAGAGCTAAGTATTTACAATCTAAAAGGTGAATTGGTTTGGCGGGAAGCTAAATGGCGTGCTAGGGCTATTGATCTCAGTGGCTTAGCAAATGGCCTTTACCTACTAAAATTGGTGCAAGGAGATGAAGTCTATTCCCGTAAGATTTTGATAAAGCGATAGTATTTACGCTGTTTTTTTATAAAGCAGTTAATACCTGAACTTTAGATTTCCTAAATAAAAAATAAAAGCCGCCTCAAATTAATGAGACGGCTTCTGATATCATAAAGAGGCCTTCTTAGTTGAAGTCGCCTTTTTTCAATCCGCTGTTCACCTCTATGGTTTTAACCTCGAATTTGATTTTCTGAGGACCTTGACTCATAGTCATGGTGAAAGGGAACATAATGCCATTCACCTCGCGGTAATCTGCATAAGCAGTGCTGGCAGTCATAGGGCCTTCTGGACCTTCAAAGCTGCTTTCTTCTTTAATCTTCAAGCCGGTTTCTACTGAGTAGAATTCAGTGCTTTTATCACCTTCTGGGCTGGTTACTTCCATTACATAGGCCTTTTCACCATCAACAAAACCAATTGAAGTCAGTTCTAAGGTATAGCCTAAGGCAGGGTACTGAGTTTCGGCGAAGAAGGTAGCCTGAGCCTCATAAGCCTTAAGCTCTTCGCTGTCGGTTACTTCCTTGCTGCCACCCATTCCGCTAATGTTGGCTTTTTTACCATCGTAAACGGTTTTCTGCATAACTCCCATTCCGTCAACACTCATTTCATTTTTAAACAAGTTCGGACGCTTTTGCATGGTAATACCTTTAGCAGGCATTGGTAAACCAGGAATCTCAATACTGCTGGTGATAGTAAGGTCTTTTACCTTATCTAATTTATCATTACCACCAAGGGCTTTAGTGTAGCCATCCAATACATCTTGGGCGGTCATGCCATCAGGTACAGGTAAGCTGGGAGGGCCAGTTTCTTCACCATAGAAATCATAATAGGTAACCGGGCCGAATTTTTCCAAGCCAGCAGCGATTTCAGCTCCTTTACCTACCGCAGTAATTACCAAAGCATTGGTATGGAAGTATTTCTTGGCCACAGCCATAATATCTTCCTTGCTTACCGCGTCTAAGCGCGTCAAGTAATTGCTGTAATAATCTGCTGGTAAATTGTAACGTTGAATGTTGAGAGCAAAAGAAGCAATGGTTTGAGGACTTTCTAAAGAACGGCCAATTTCACCAATGATGTTGTTTTTAGCGGCTTGCAACTCTTCATCTGTAACAGCTTCGTTTTGCAAACGCTCAAATTCTTTGATGAATTCTACCACTGCACTATCGGTTACTTCATTACGCACAGAAGCACCAGCGCTGAACTCACCTACTAAACGATCAGAATCGTAGCTAGAATAGGCTCCGTAAGTATAGCCTTTGTCTTCGCGGATGTTTTGGAATAAACGACCCATGCTACCACCACCTAAGATTTGGTTGGCCACGCGCAATTTCACGATATCGGGATCGCCGGGTTTAAGGTCGATAGTGTTACCGATAGAAAGTACAGTTTGTACTGAGCTGTTACGGTTAACTACATTTACAATAGTACCGTCGTACTGAGGAACGGCAGGGTAGGTAGCGCTAGGCATTTCCTTGGCTTGCCAATCGCCAAAATACTTCTTGATCAACTTCTTGGCTTTGCGAGCCTTGATGTCGCCAACTACAGTAATGTAAGTCTTGCTGGGAGTCCAGTAGTTATTGTAGTAGCTTTTACAGTCCTCGATGCTGATGTTCTCAACATTTTCTTCAGATTGTAATTCACCGTAAGGGTGATCCTTACCATATAGGCTTTGGTTGAAGATACGGCTGGAAAGGCTGTTAGGATCATCCTTGGCATTTTCAATTCCAGAGATGGCTTGCTTTTTCAGCTTGTCGAATTCCTCCGAAGGGAAAGAAGGGTTTAAAGCTACATCGGCTAAAAGCTCTACTAAGGTTTCTTGATACTTAGTTAAGCCAGCCGCGTACACATTGCTGGATCCAGTAAAAAGACTGGCGCCAATGAAGTCAATTTCTTCATCTAACTGGTCTTTGCTGCGATTGGTAGTTCCTTGACGTAATAATTGTCCGGCCAAAGAAACATATCCGGCTTTGTCGCCTTCAAAGATTGGATCGCGATCTACTACCAGGCTAAAAGAAACCCGGGGTAGTTTATCGTTCTCTACTACAATAATGGTTAAGCCATTATCCAATTTATATACCTCGTAATCGCCAAACTCGATGCTTTTCGCAGGTGCAGGCTCTGGGCGCACCGAACGGTCGAGTTGAGCAAAGGTTGCCACACTAATCAGCATGGCCAATGCGCTGGTTAAAATGCGTTTCATCATGCTGTTATTTATTGTTCGTTTTTAGGTAAGTAAACCAGTACCACGCGGTTTTCTGGACGAAGGTATTTCTTCGCAACTGCCAGGATAAACTCGCGATCGATATTGCGATACTCTTCGATTTCGGTATTGATCAAATTAGCATCACCCAGGTAAACATGGTTGTCGGCTAAGCTCTCTGCGATACCGGCCATACTGCCATTGGTAGATACGAAATCGTTCTCCAATTGATTTTGAATTTTGGTGTATTCCTTTTCAGAAATCATTTCGGTGGTCATCTTGCTAATCTCAGTATCGATAGCGGCGATGAAATCATTAAGGTCTACGCCTTGATTCGCCAATCCGAAGGTGATGAATACTCCCGCATTTTCTAAGGTGAAAGGGAAAGATTGGATTACTAATCCTAATTGCTGATCATCTACTAAAGACTTATACAAGCGTGAGCTCTGGCCATCCGAAAGAATAGTAGAGATCATATCCATAGCATAAGCTTCCTTGGTACCTTGTTTAGGACTGCGGTAGCCCATGATGATACCTGGTAATTGGATATTGTCGTAAATAGTGTCAATTACCTCTCCACTCAAACCAGCAGGTTCTTCGGTAGGACGAGGAATTTCTTTGGTTCCGGCAGGAATACCGCTGAAGTATTTTTCGATCCAAGCTTTGGCTTGTTTAGGGTCGATATCACCAGCAATTGAAAGAGTGGCATTATTAGGAACGTAGAAAGTTTCGTAGAAATCAGTGAAGTCCGCAGTTTCGGCAGCATTCAAATCTTCCATGGTACCGATTGGAGGGATACCATAATAGCTGTCGCCGAAAGCAGCTCCGAACATCTTAGCCTGGAAAGAACCATAAGGCTGGTTGTCGATGCGTAAACGCTTTTCTTCTTTTACTACTTCACGTTGAGTTTCTACTCCTTCTAAATCTACAGTAGCTTGAAGCATACGCTCACTCTCTAACCATAAACCTAATTCCAATTGATTGGAAGGAAGGATTTCATAATAATAGGTGCGGTCGAAAGAAGTGTTGGCATTAAGGGCACCACCATTAGCCTGAACAATCTTCATGTATTCGCCACGCTCGATATTGGGAGAACCTTCGAACATTAAATGCTCAAAGAAATGGGCAAAGCCCGAGCGTCCTTCTTTTTCGTTTTTACTTCCCACATGGTACAGTACGCTCACTGCAACAATAGGGGTGCTGTGATCTTCATGTAAAATCACGTGCAAACCGTTGGGGAGGTCATATTCTTCAAATTTGATGTCGGTCTGCGCTTGCGCTGATCCGAATCCCAGAAGAAGAATCAAACCCAAAAGCTTTTTCTTCATGTCGTTTTCGATTTATTTATTGATCTAATTTCCCGTTAAAATCGGAAGGCAATTTTAACACTTTTTAAGGAGCTTACATTAGATTATAGGCCTTTTCCCCTTGCTTGGAGGTCGGTCTTAACAGTATTTTAGTTTTTTACCTTTGACGACATCTTGAAAGCGAAGTGATTAAGAAATGAAAAAAATACTCTTTGATGATCAGTCGCTTGAATATTTGTCCTAAATTTGCAGCCCTTAAAAATGATATTGTATGTACGCCATCGTAGAGATAGCAGGGCATCAGTACAAAGTACAGAAAGATCAACGTATCTACGTTAACCGTTTAGATGCAGAAGAAGGTGCAGAACTTTCTTTTGATAAGGTTATGTTAACCGACAATGACGGTAAAGTAGAAGTTGGCGCCCCGGTTATAGAAGGCATTAAAGTAAATGCCAAAATTGTACAGCACTTAAGAGCTGACAAAGTATTAGTGTTTAAGAAGAAACGTCGTAAAGGTTACCAGAAGATGAACGGTCACCGTCAGTACATTTCTCAAATTGAAATTACTGGCATCGGTTAGTTCAGGTAAACCGAAACCTAAAATTAGAAGACATGGCTCACAAAAAAGGAGTAGGTAGTTCCAAGAACGGACGCGAATCGGAAAGTAAACGCTTAGGTGTGAAAATCTTTGGTGGTCAGCAAGCAATTGCCGGTAACATCATCGTGCGCCAGCGTGGTACTCGTCACAATCCTGGTGAGAATGTAGGTATGGGTAAAGACCACACCTTATTCGCCTTAACTGATGGTACCGTGAAATTCCAGAAGAAAAGTAATAACAAATCATTCGTATCAGTAGAGCCTCAGGCCTAAGCTGCGTGTGATATCGTATTCAGATCCCTCGTTGGCTTAGGTCGGCGAGGGATTTTTTCGTTTAAGGCCCTAAAGAATTAATTCTCGTGGGCTATCAGGTCTCTTCGCTCTATTGTAAATTCGCATCAAAATCACAATCATGCTCGAAATCACTTATCTCCGTGAACATGCTCAGGAAGCAGCAGCTGGCCTTAAGAAACGTGGCCTCGACGCGGAGCAGAGTATTCAAGATATTTTAAAGCTCGACGAATTACGTCGACAAAACCAGAATGAACTGGATCAGGCTTTAGCCGAAAGCAATCAAATTTCGAAGGAAATTGGACTCTTATATAAAGAGGGTAAGCGTGAAGAAGCCGATAAAGCCAAAGCGCGTACTGCCGAATTAAAAGATCGCATTAAGGAGCTTCAACAAGAACAGGAGCAACTTAAAAATAGCCTAGATCAAGATTTGGTAGCCTTGCCCAATGTGCCGATTGATATTGTTCCGGCCGGAAAATCGGAAGCCGACAATGAAGAGGTAAAGCGAGTAGGTGAAATCAAAGCCATGCCCGAAGGTGCAAAGCCTCACTGGGAATTGGCTGAAGAACTGAAATTGATTCGCTTCGATCTGGGTGTGAAAATTACCGGAGCGGGTTTCCCCGTTTATCAAGGTAAGGGCGCCCGATTGCAAAGAGCCTTAATCAATTTCTTCTTGGAGGAAAATCGCAATGCCGGTTTTGAAGAGTACCAACCTCCTTTAATGGTAAACGAAGATTCAGGTTTTGGAACCGGTCAATTACCCGATAAGGAAGGACAGATGTACCACGTAACGGAGGATAAGCTTTATGCCATTCCTACCGCGGAGGTGCCCATCACCAATATTTTCCGTGGCGATATCATCGAAGATGAAGATTTACCCATCAAAGCCACCGCTTACTCTGCTTGTTTCCGTCGCGAGGCAGGATCTTATGGTAAAGATGTTCGAGGCTTAAACCGCCTGCATCAATTTGATAAAGTAGAGATTGTTTGCCTTACCAAGCCAGAAGATTCTATGCCCATGCTCGACTCTATGGTAGAGCATGTAGCTGGGCTATTGGAAAAGCTGGAATTACCCTACCGAATTCTGCGTTTATGTGGTGGAGATATGGGCTTCACTTCGGCCATTACCTACGATTTTGAAGTATGGAGTGCCGCACAAGAACGCTGGTTAGAAGTAAGTTCTGTATCCAATTTCAAGACCTTCCAAACCAATCGAATGAAAATTCGTTATCGTGGTGAAGACAAGAAGACCCAGTTATTGCACAGCTTAAATGGCAGTGCACTGGCCTTGCCACGTATCGTTGCCGCCTTGCTTGAAAATCATCAAGGTGAAGATGGAATCCGAATTCCTGAGGCGCTGCAAGCCTTTACGGGATTCGACAAAATTTAATTCATGCGTAAACTTATTGTATCGGCCTTAAGCCTCAGCTTGCTTTGGGCCTGTAATTCTGGAGAAGCTCAGTACGCTGAGGAAATTGCTCATGTCGACTCTATGTTGGCTATTAACGATAGCCTTCAGAAATCTTTTGATCAAGTAGATTCAACTCAGATTTTACAGGACTTCCCAAAGGTTGATTCCCTGTACAAGATTTTATCAGGCCCGATGGCCGATCAGCAAGATAAGCGTTATTGGACCGTTACCATGGCGAATATCGATGTGGTGCATCATCCATATATGAAGTACAGCGGTGATTATAAGAAGATGCGTCGCGGTTTAGCCTATTCCAAATCACAATTAGAATCTTTACGCAATAGCCTCGAAGATCAGAAATTGGATACCACTCAGGTTAGAGATTACATTCAAGCGGAAGAAAAAGCTTTGAATGATATGCAAGTTTTAATCGGCAAGCGTATTGTACCGGTATTAGAAGCGAAAGCGATTTGGGATACTGCCGAAGCACGCTACTTGGATTTAGTGTCCAAAAGCGATAGCTTGGCTCAATAGCCCATGCCATTGAAAAATCTGTTTAGTATTTTCTTGAGCCTCCTTTGTTTGTGGACCCTTCCGGCCTTTAGCCAGAGTCCCAATCAGGCTAATGATGCTCAAGCCTTGGCCTTGGCTAAACAGTATTTTCAGGATCAGGAGTATGAGAAGGTCATCGATAAATTGGAGGATCTAGGTGAACGAAGTGTAGAGCCTCAGGTCTATCAATTACTATTTGATTCCTATCTGGAATTAGAAGAATATCGCGATGCCATTAAGCTCAGTCGTGATTGGGCCCGTCGCTTGCCCGGTCGGAAAGCCAATTTTGAGGTAGATCAATTGTATTTGCACCTAAAGGAGGAAGACCAGCGGGATGCAGAAAAGTTGATGGAATCTTTTTATGAGATTATCGATCGCAGTCCGGGGCAAGCTTATGCTTATGGTAAAGCTCTAAGCGATAGAGGTTATGCCAATCGCGCCCTCAGCGTGTATCAGCACGCCATTAAGGGAAATCCGAATATGAATTTCGACTATCAGATGGCTTTGCTCTACGGAGAGCTGGGTGATATTCCTAAAATGCATGAGATGTACCTGCAAATGGTGGAGCGCACCCCCGGCTATTTGGCTACGGTAAAAGCGCTGCTGGCTCAATCCATCGAAGCAGGTCAAAGGGATGAAAACCTGGAATTGCTTAAGCAGGAAATCATTAAACGCATTCAAGGCGGAGGACCGGAACGTTTCAATGAACTCTTGATTCATATTTATAGTCAGGAAGAAAACTTCAGAGCCGCCTTTACCCAGTTGCGAGCCTTGGATCGTCAAGGTCGTTTGGAAGGAAAGGAGATTTCCAATTTAGCCCGCTTGGCCTATAATGCCGGAGATTTCGATTTGGCGGCGCGCATCTATAAGTATGAATTGGATAAAGGGGATAGCTATCCCTATTATCAATCTTCGGTAATTGCTTGGCTGGACTCACGTAAGCACAGCTTGCAAGAATCGGAGAGCAGCACATTGGAAGCTTGGCAGTCTTTGGCGGCCGACTATGAGCAATATGGTAAGGGCTTTAGAGGGGATCCTTTTCAGGCTGATTTGATGATTCCCTTAGCGGAGGTTTATGCCTATCGCTTAAATCAAGCAGATACGGCCGAAGCTATTTTAACTTCTTTATTTGATCGTTCCTGGATTGGTGAAGATGATCAGGCGCTGGCGCAAATTGCCTATGCCGATTTATTGCTTTTTACCGGGCGACGTTGGGATGCAATCATTTACTATCGCAAGGCAGAGAAGGCTTTGGATCAATCAGTAATCGGACAAGAAGCCAAATTTAAAAGGGCTAAGGCAGCCTACTATGTGGGCGACTTTCAATGGGCGCAAGGGATATTTTCGGTATTGAAGGAATCTACTTCGAAATTGATTGCCAATGATGCCATGCAGTATTCGCTCTTGATAACCGATAATATGGCTCTGGACTCCACAACGGAGGCTTTGGAAGCCTATGCTCGGGCGGATCTCTTTTACTATCGTGAAATTTACGATTCGGCTTTGGCCATTTTAGAAGTATTAGACATTGGTTATGCGGATCATCCCATTGCCGATGAAAGCCTGTTTTTGCGCGCATCTATAAAAAGAGCGCAGCATCAGGATGCAGAAGCCATTAAATTATGGCAGAGGGTGGTAGATGAATACAGTGATGATATCCTCGTAGACGATGCCCTTTATGAAATTGGAAAAACGGAAGAAAAACTAAACCACACTGATGCGGCTATGAAGGCTTATGAGCAGTTGTTTACAGAACATGTAGACAGTTTCTTTGCCAGTGATGCAAGGAAGGCCTATCGTCGCTTAAGAGGGGATCAAATCAATTAGAGATGTATATCTATAATGTAACGGTAAACATCGAGAAGGATGTGCATGATGAGTGGCTGCAATGGATGAAGGAAGTGCATATTCCGGATGTCTTGGCTACAGGTATTTTTATCGATAACCGCATCTGCCATGTTATGGTGGAAGAAGAGCAGGGGATTACCTATTCTTTGCAATATCGTTTTAAGGATTTACGGGATTTGGAGCGTTATCAAAAAGACCATGCACCGCGTTTGCAAGCGGAGCATTCCAAGCGTTTCCAAAATAAGTTCGCTGCCTTTCGCACCATCTTGCGCATTGATCACGAAGATCAGGCTTAATGTCCTCCAATCAGGGCAAAATCTATGACCTGAATGAAGCTCGGGAGAAAATCCGTGGCTATTGCTTGTATCGGGAAAGGAGTCAGAAGGAAGTGCGAGACAAGCTGTTGAGCTATGGCCTCTTTCCGGAAATTGCCGATACCTTATTATCCGAATTGATTCAAGAGCGCTTTGTAGATGAGGAACGCTTTGCCCGGGCTTTTGTGCGGGGTAAGTATAAGATTAAAAAATGGGGGCGAATTAAAATCAAGCAGGCGCTTTATCCCCATCAGCTTAGTGCTTATGTCTTAAAAAAGGCTTTTAGCGAAATTGATCCTGAGCTCTATTATCAAAATCTTATTGCTCTGTGCCAAAAACGATGGCCGCTTAGCAAGGGCCCCAATGACTATGTTCGACGCAGCAAGTTAATAGGCTACCTGCAGCGCCAAGGTTACGAAATGGACCTGATTAGGGATGTGGTAGAAGCCGAATTGGGCCGCGACTAATAACTGCTGGTTACCTGTCCGTCGATAAGTAAGGTGAAATCAGCATGACCGCCATTGGCACTATCTAATTCATTCACATTATCCTGCACTTGAGTGCTGATGGTCATGATCTTTAAGTCCTCTGCATACTGATTTAGATACCAGCTAATGCCTTCAAAATCTTTAGAGTGGTAATCACCATTGTAATGGATGAAAATACCGTCTTCCGGCAGATTTAAAACAATGAAATGTGCCATGGTAGCATCTTTAATAGCTTGGGCTTTAGGGAGGTTTTCACCACCGTGGCCGCCCATCATTTCGAGCATGGCTTTGTAGCCAGGAAGCTCGCCATCATAGTCGATGGGCAAGGGAGCGATCCAGTTTTTCACGCTGTCTGACAGGGTATCCAAACTTTCCAAACCTTGCTTAAATACCTGGCGGGCATAAGGACGAGGGATATTAGTGGCGATGAAAGGCAGCTGATGACCTTTCGCGAAATCAACTAAACCTTTGTAATCCGTTTTGTAATTGTTCCAAAGACGCGCTAGGCTGTCGAGTCCCTTGCTATCAATGCTATCTTGGAGATAGAGATTTAAAGGTTCTTGGTTATCGGCTTCAAACATCTCAGCACCTAAAACCATATTGGAATCTTGCTGATGCAAACTTTGGGTAATCTCAAATTGCAGCCAGTGACAGATAGGATTGTTGTGTAATTCACCGAAGAGGACAACATCGGCTTCAGCCAGAGAAGCGGTCATTTCTGCGAAACTTACTTTTTCGCCATCTGCATTGTAGAGTTGATAAGCTTGTAAATTTTGAGCTTGTAAGCTGAAGTTTAGAAGAAGGAAAGTCAGGACTAAAATCCTCATTGTATCCAAAATTTAAAGGTTTGGCGATGGCCCTCATGCTGAAGGCTTAAAAAGTAAATACCGGCGGCAAGATCGGAAACATCGAGGCTGTTTTCACTAATGCTATTCGTCAATATGGTGCGACCGGAAAGGTCTCTGATTTCGGGCTTAGTCCAAAGTCCATTTCCTTCCCAATGTAGAATCTCAGTTGCTGGATTAGGGAATAGCTTTAAGCTCTGATCGAAGGTGTAATCCTCTTGACTCAACATGCAAGCATTTTGACTTAAAGCCAAGGCCAAGGAATCGAGTTTATCGTAAAGAACTTGTCCCGGACAAAGAGTTCCTTTGGGGCAGCCTACCGAGGCGCTGTTCCCATCGCGATGTCCGGAAATATGGCGGAGCATTAATTGCGAACTGGTATGCAGGCTGCTGTCTGCTAGGTTAATAGAATTTTGGCAGCCTTCGTATAGCAGTATTTCGGCCAAAGACTGCAGTGCGGCAGACTGAACCGGATTAGTACGGTAATCACCTATAACACAAAAGCCCAGGGTGCCAGAATTCATGCAGCTGAAATGAGCTCCAGAATGACCGCTTCCACGGCCTTCGTAAACCACTCCGTTAGGGTCTATCAGCCAATTGTAGCCGATATCGCTCCAGCCATTGGTATTCACATGCAAATCCCAATAATAGGCGACCACATATTGATAGTCTGTAGCGTTAGTGAAGCCAGCAGAATGATGCACTATTAAGTGTGTAGGTGTAGTATTATCGTAAGTGGGGGGAGGGCAAGTGCCATCGGGACACCAGCAAGTTCGATCGCATACCGGAGGACGAGGACAAGAGCAGCTTTCGGGGTCTGAAATTGAGCTAAAATCTAATTGAAGAGCTTGACTATTTTCTTTGGGTGCCGTGAAAAATCGCATCACCAGATCCGATTGAGGTAGGTCCGAACTGTGAATTTCCCAGGCCAGGATTTGCTCTTCGAAAGGGTTTAGAACAAAAGTTTGTCGGTCCTTAATGTCTTCTTCATTATGCTGATCATCCATTGCCTGCCATTCTTGCCAGCCATCTTTGGTTTTAAATCGGATGTCGAGCTCAAAAGGATTTTTTGCGAAGCTGTAGGCCGATATGCCTAGGAAAGCATAATTGCCATTGGTCCATTCGCTATCGGAATAGAATACTTCGTGGGCCACTTCATGGAAATTAGAGGGCTTTAATTTTAAGGTGTGACTTTCTTGGGCCAATAATCCCCATAGGGGAAGGAAGAGCAATAGCAGGGTTTTCTTCATGCCACGAAGGTACGCTAATGCAAAAAATAGAATCGCCCCGAATTTACATTCGAGGCGATTCCGATGAAACCCACAATTTGCTCTAAATGAACAACAAATGTGTATTTTCTCCCTGGGCGCGGTTGTAGAAGTCTCCAACGGTAATTACATCAGAAATTTCGTCAACTAAATCTTCGCGTTCAAGGTGGAACATGTCCATCGCTAATTTGCAAGCCCAGAGTTTAGCTCCGGAGGCTTCCAGTATTTCGATGAATTCACCTACCGGAGGAATGTCCAATTTCTCCATTTCCTTTTTCATCATATTGGTGGCAAAGGATTCCATTCCTGGTAAACCTCCTAAAAGGGTAGGGATGTGCATGGCTGGGTTTCCTACGGTGGCCACATGCAGATGTTCCAGTTTTTTCTTCTGCACGGCTTCCAAGCCGAAGAAGGTGAAGAAAATTTCTGCTTCGATACCTTCCATACGGGCACCATTGGCCAGGATGAAGCAGGCGTATACGTTGTCGATGGTCGCCTTAGAAAGGATGAGCATCATTTTTTTAACGCGGGCATCTTTGTTTACTTCCGCGGGATTATCCATTGTCTTGGGGTCCATGATCTTTCGTTTTTAGATGCAACTGGCGGGTTTAGGAATTCCGGCGATGCGGCTGGCTTTTTTAAGCGGTCCACCGGGGAACAAAGCATAAAATTGCTTGATGTCTACAACCCCGCTTTTTCCCACTTTACGAATGCTTAGTGGTACTTCATTGCGATATTGTTCTTGTAAGTATTCCAATACGGGCCAATGTCCGTCGGTGAGTTCTATGCCCTCTTCTTGGGCAATCTGGGCGGCTACCTCTTTATTCCATTGATTTAAATCGGTGAGGTATCCTTCGTTGTTGAGGTCAATGATTTGACCGGCAATTGTGGTTTCCATGGCATTTGTTTTTAAACGTTTGCTTCTTCAAAGTTTTTACCGGCTTCGTTCATTTTAGAGCTAACAAAGGGGATATGCTTGCCGGTAATGAGCATATTCCAGTAAATCCATTTAAAGGCCATCTTGCCCATGTGGTTCATGCGGCTCTCCTTAAGGAGATTTAAAGGACCTACGCCAGGAATGGGGAAGGTGCCGCTTACGGGCTGATGGGTATAATTAAAGTCAATTAAAAGGGCTTTACCATGACCGGTTTCAACAAAGCAGTTGGCATGGCCATCGAATTCATCGAGCAATTCCTTGCCATTGATAAAGCGCATTACATTTTCGAGTAGGATTTCTCCCTCGAAGTGAGCTACAGAACCAGCTTTAGAGGCGGGTAAATTGGTGGCATCACCTATCACAAAGATGTTTTCCTTAGCCTTGCTTTGCAGGGTGCCCTTGTGAGTAGGGATAAAGTTGAGCTCATCGCCCAGGCCACTGCGTTCTACATAATCCGCACCTTTATTGGTAGGGATGGTAACCAGCAGATCATAGCTTACTTCTCTGCCTTCGTAGTCGGTAATAACCTTTCTTTCACCATCCAGGCTCATGATATTGAAGTTGGGCACCACCTCGATACCTTTTTCTTCCAGTAGGTGACCAAGGTGGGCACTGGCTACGGGTTTGGTAAAGGCACCATCCATTGGGGTTACAAAGGAGATTTTCACTTTGTCGCGAATGCCTCTTTGTTCGAAATAGGCATCAGCTAAGAAGGTGAATTCCAGAGGAGCAACCGGACACTTAATCGGCATTTCAGAAATGTGAACGGCTAAATGTCCACCTTCCCAACTTTCCAGTTTTTCATGGAGTTTCACAGCACCATCCAGGGTGTAAAAGTCGAATACAGACTTATGCCAGTGATCGCCTAGCATTCCGTCAATTTCTTCTGGAGCAATGTCGGTACCGGTGGCAATGATTAAAACATCATAGTCTAAAACGCGGCTGTCTTCGAGGTAAACCCGATTATGATCGGCATCTACTTTTAAGATACTTTGTTGGATGTATTCAGCACGTTCGGGAATAAACTGCTGTATGGGTTTGATGATATCTTCTTCTTTATAAGTTCCAAAGGGAATAAAAAGATATCCGGGTTGGTAGTGGTGAATCTTGCGTTGGTCTACAATGCGGATTCTCCAGTCGTCTGGAAGGCGTTTGGCCAGATGATTACTCATCATGGTTCCGGCAGTTCCTGCGCCTAAAATCACTAAATCTTTCATGGCTTATGGGTTTCATTTACCTTAGTAAAGGTCCCCTGAACCAAGAGGAAAAAGTATGATAAAAGTTAGCTTTAGGCCTTTGGTGACTTTAGTAACATTAGCGCTTTAACTTGTTTATTATTGCGGAAAAGGATTCAATAACAGAGCTTTAGCAAGAAATTGTGGTTCTCCTAATTGTTGGAGAATTATCTTAGGCAAAACTCTATTTATGCGAAGAACACTACTCCTATTTCTAGGGCTTATTTCGAGCTCTATACTAGCTCAAAATGTAATAAGCCCCCGAGTTTATAATGCGGTGCAAGTAGACGGTCATTTAAGTGCCGGCGAATGGGATCTGCAAGATTATGTGGGTATTGATATTACGCCCAATGTTTATTCAAAAGCCTATTATCAATATGATGATCAGTATTTATATTTCGCTTTTACAGATCATTTAGGACCGCAATTTCGCTTCCCGGAAGTGCTTTTAGATTTGAATTTGGATCGAGATACGGCTTTTGCGGCAGATGATTGGTGGTTCCATGTATCGGCCACTGATTGCGAAAATCAAGGGGCTTATGGGGTCTATGATTCTTGCCAGGAGGTTCGTCCCAATTGGATTGGAATACCTAATGCCAATGCAGCTTTTTATCCAGATACTTTTGAAATGGCGATTCCTTGGTCTATGTTAAATTTTTATCCTCAAGCAGGAGATAGTATTGGAATTGCCTTCGTGAATACCAATACCACATTTGAATGGTTTCATTGGCCTTTAATGGCAGATCATTATCGGCCTGATACCTGGGGTACCATGATTTTTACCAGCAGCTTGGCTCGTGAAGAATTAAGTACTCAGTCCTGGCAAGTTTATCCTCAGCCCGCTAAGGATCAAGTGCAAATTGAGAACTGGCTGCCAGAAATGGGTGATTTAGAATTGTTGGATCTGCATGGAAGACTGCTCAAGGTTTTTAGGCAAGCAGAGGGAAGTACCTTGCATTTGGATTTAAGTCCGGGCATGTATTTGCTCCGCTCTACAGAAAGTTCCCAATCGCAGTATTTAATTATTCACTAAGCAATCTTTCTCGAATCTTCAGTCCAACCATAAGGCTGAAGATCAGCGCTAGGCCAACGAAAAACCAAGAGTTTAGAATAGCAGAACTTTGATCGCTTTCGAACTTAAAGCTCGGATTCTGACGATTGGTTCTAAAGCTTAGATCCCATTGTGGTATATAGTGCTGGTTCTCTTGATCTTCATAGAGTTCCAGCATACAGTGATTTTCTAAACGAGCCAATTTTCCCTTTTCGAAGAAGAGTTCAAAATGCCCCGAATGTTGATGCCCTTCCGCCGGAAGGCTGTTCCATTTTAAGAAGGTTAATTCTTTATTGGCTGGGTCAAAAGCCTTGATGCTATTTCGTAGATAGAGTTCAAAGGCTTGAGCAATTAACAAGCTGTCTTTGCTCAGCATCGCTTCGGGAAAAGCCTGACTCACTGCTTTTCTGAAAGTCCAGGGTACCTCCGCTTCAATGCGAATAGCGGTGCTTTCAAAATAAATTGTGAAAAAGGCCCGGTCCGCATCATGCGCCCGGGCCCTGGGGATTCCCAATAGAACTAGTGCTATTACAAGGAGGGCTTTCATCTAAAAACCAAAACTACTGGAAGGACTTCCTTTTAAATAGCGGGGGATAGCCGGGAATTCATCTGTTATTACATAGTAGTAAATGCCATCAGGATATTCGGGAGTAATGCCGTAGCGACCATTTGCCTCATCCAGGCTGCCTAGTCCATCTACATACTCATAATCATTGCTGTATACTCCGGTATAGGCTCCGCAGGGTGCTGATTCGCCATCACCGGGTCGTTGACCTGATTTTAAACGATAGCTGGATTGCATGGCCACCACTGCTGAAGTGCTGTCATTTGCATCGCTGTAGGCATATTTATAGTAAACCGGAAAGCCATCGGCTGCAAAGCCAATTTGTTTCATTTCAGAAGTGCTAAGGTTTAAGTCATCCAAGTAGAGCTGAGGCTTGCCATGGTAATGATATTGCCCACTAGGTTGAACATGGGCATTATTACAGTCGAGGCCAATAGAAACGTTCAAGGCTTCGAGGTTCCATTCCCAATTCACATCAGGGCTCATTATTCCTTCATGGGGCCAGGGTTCAGCTGCAACGGGGTCCAGTTCTACACCATTGAAGAGAATTCCGAAACGATATTGCGGGCCATTGGGTCCCAGGCAAGCCACCATAGATCCACTTAGCTGTGGGTTTTGGGTAATGGTATAGGATTCACTTTGAGGTGATACGGCATTAGGATTTAAGGCACCGGGCACTCGACCAAATAGCCCAACCTTATGATCGGGGATGCTATTAGCGGATATTAGCCAGTTTCCATTGGAACTGCTAATGCTTATTTGACTGCTATAGCTAAGGCTTTGATCGCAATCACCGCGACTATCATCAAATTCGATATCAGAGGTGCAATTGGAGGTATTGCTTGCTGTGGTGTCATCATCTTCAGAGCAGGCTGATAGAAGAAGTGATAAACTAAGAAGGGTGCTAAGTACTTTGATTTGGTTCATCGTTTTGCATATATGCTCTATAGGACTATGCAAATGACCAGAGGTTTAATCGGAGGCTAAAAAAAATAGCCGCCTCGATAAAAAGAGACGGCTACTAAATATTGGTAGTTCTGGTATATCAGGCTTTCTCGAAAGTTCGGAAAGAGAATTTATAGCCTTCATAAGCGGCAATACCATAGAATAAAATATCAATGGGAGAAAAATCATCCATCATTACCTGAAATAGCAAACTGAAATCTATGATGCTTAGGGTTTCAAAGAATGTGCTTTGCAGTTCATCAGAAGCAATGGCGATGATGCTAAAAATATTTCCAAGGAAAACCGACACCAAGGCAATAATGGCTCCGCTAATTCCGAAAATAGGATCAATACCTTTTCCTGCCTGGCGATTCATAAAGCCCACACCAAAACCAATAGCCAGGGCCATATAACCGATTTGGTATCCAGTAGCCACAGTTAAGGTTGCCCATAGTATGGCACCAACTAAACCGGTTCCAAGTGCGGCGGCAATCCCCAAGCCCAGGTTTTGTTCCGAACGGTATTTTTCCAGCTCTTCAGGGCTTAGGATTACAGTATCCGAACCATCCACTTCTGGGCTAGCATGGGATTGGTGCAAGGCTGCCTTTTCTGGGCTGTCTACGAAATCATCACAGGTGCCTTCAAATGCCGCTGGTGCGCCGGTTAAGCTACAGATGATACCTTGTTTCAGGTCCATTTTTTGATTTTCACATTGCTTGCAGAACAGCAACCTTTCTTCTCGGGTCATATTGGTTTTATTTGATTGAGACCCTAAAGATGCAAGAATTTTGAAAATAATAAAGCATTGAAAGTCTGCGATTCCCAGAGTTTGTCCCCATTATTTTTCATCTTGGATATCGAAAATGTATTTGCATAGCTTTTCTTAAGCTATATCCTTTTGATACCGGTTTTAGAAAATGATTGTTGCTATCAGTCTTCGATGGGAATGGGTTCCTTCTGTTTTTTCTCAGCTTCTAAACAAAGTTCATGAGGCAAGAGGCTGGCTTGATACTCTAAAACATCGACTTTGCAGTTTTGGAAAAGTTCAGGCAAAATAATATGCAGCGAGTATTGTAAAGCCTTAATGAATAGTTGGAGATTATCATCAAGATATTTTTCCCCCTTAAAGTACTCTGCCTTTGCAGTTAAATAGGCCCTTAAACTTTCCAATATCTCTTCGCCTAAAGTTTGACAAAGCCTTTTGTTTTCAAGCTGCTTTGCTAATTCCTTCCGGAATTCCTGTTCCAGAGGGATTAAGTTCTTGAAATTCTTCTCAATGGTTTCGTAAGGGGTAACCTGTTCGATAAAAGCCATTTTGGCCATAATGCGTGCTGCCAAGGGTTGATCCTGATCTTGTTCCTGTGGTTTCAAGAACTTAAACCAATTTTGATACATTTCCTGTAGGCGTGGTTCTTTGTTCAATTGCTTTTCACGCTCCAGGCAGTAGCTATAAATCCTTTGATCGTTTTTAGCTATTTTATGGACTAAATCCCCCTGTTCTTTTTGGAGTTCCATGCTCAGCTTGCCGCATTCCAGGCGCTTATACTGACGATCTTTATAGCGAAAGCGTTTTACATCAATACCCTTGGCTGAGATATGGGCGAGGATGTTCAAGTCTTCGCTAATAGAAAGGCAGTCGTGAATAGAATTTACAATCTCGATTTGAAATAAACTTTCGGCTTCAATGTTGATTTCCGTTTTTGCAGCAAGATCCAAATCAAAGGGCTCTGGATTCCATTGATCGTAATAATGATTGAAAACTGGGTGGTAAACTTGTTGTTTCCAAAGATCCTTGAATGCCTTTTCAAATTCTTCAGCATTTAAAGAATCCTTAAGTGGACTTTGTTCCTCAGCATCAGCCTTCAGGATTTCGAGACTTAGTTCTTCTTCTAGTTTTGTTGGGTTTAGCAAAATTTTGAAAGCTGTTTCTGGATTGGGCTTCGGGAATTCCTGTTTTCCAAAAAGAGCTTCTAAACTGGCGATCCGCTCTTCATGTTCAGGATGGCTATTCCAGTTTTCATAAAAGCTTATCTGACTTTTAATTGGTTTGAATTTTTCAGTAGGTCGAATATAGGGCTGACCATTATGCTCGGGGATTGCATATTCTTCGCAGAGCACCTTTTTTACAATCTCTAAATCGCGATATAAATTTTTAGGACTGTACTGATTTCCGGGATAGCGATTGTAGAAATTGCCCATCAGGCTGAAGCAATTCTCCATGAACTCTGTTCGGTTAAAGGAGTGTTTTAAGGGCTTAGGTCCATAAATACTAGCCGCTACGGCATCGGCATGGAACTCCATTTGGCGCGATAAACTGGAATGACTAAGATTTACCAATTTATAAAGGCCCTTGAGGATTTCTGACATGGCATAAATGATGGTTTTCCCAAAGCGTTGACCAATGCTAATTAAACCCAGATTATCATATTCTTCTGGTTTAGGGGGAGTTTCATCGGGACTAAGCAAGACCGTCAAAATTTGATTTACCTGATAGGTATAGGAGCCAAGCATCATAGAACCTTGAGAGAAATGTCCGAATTCATGCGCCAGAATAAACTCTAATTCAGTTCTGTTGGTGGCATGCAATAGGCCCATGCCAATTTTTAAATTCTTGCGACCTGGCCAAAAGAGGCTCCAAAAGCTGGAGTCGAAATATACCCCAGCATTTATCTCGGGCACCAAGAATACCTTCCTGGGCATAGAGGTGTTCACCTTAATCGTGAGTTCCTTTAATAATTTAAATAATTCAGGTTGATCCTTTTCCGTCACTTGGATTTCAACTCCCTTGTGATCTTCTGCCTTTTTGCCTAAAAATTTAAATAGGTAAGCAATAATCATGGGCCCAACTATGATCATGGCAATGGCCAAAAGCAGGGTGATAAATCGTGGGAATGCAATAACCAGTTGAACGCCAACATAAGTGAGGCCAATCGCTAGGCCTAAGGCGAATAGGATTAAAAGTAGATAGGAAAGGAAAAATAGGCCTAAACCAAAAGCGGCAATGAGGCTTTTCTTTCTCAGCTCTGTATTGATTGTTTTAAGGTCCTTCATATCTTGAATAGCAAAACCTGAAATTAGAAAAGTTTAAAATCGATAGGCCAGGACCAGGTCCAGAGTGCTAAATTCTGTTCTCCATAATACCTCTCCAAGTAGAAGATCTTGGAAAGCGTTATAGCGCAGTTCCAGAGATAGATTGCGGAACTCATAGCCCAGGCCAATATTAGCATTTAAACTGTGGTTGGTATACACAGCTAGGGCAGGATGTATTATTTCACTGCTCAGCTCCCCGCTTAATCGATAATTGATTTTAGCCCCGGCATTAGCAAAGATTTTTTGGGAGGGACTAAGGAACCAGTACCGTCTAATCATGATTGGAAATTCAATGGCTTCATAGCTCAGCTCAAAGTCTACCTTTCTTTCATTAAAGGCACCGGGATTGCGCACGTCTGTTCCCTGAGCATCAATTTTGTAGTAGTTCGCCTCAACTATGAATTCCCATGACCGGTTGTGAAAAGGAAGAGTCCAGGCGGTTCTTAGCCCGAAACTATAACTGAGCTTAGTAGGAAAATAGAGGTCGGTATTATACCAGGCGCGATATTGGTTTAAGTGAAGTTGATAGTATCGGCTGGAGGCAGTTAAGCTAAAGCTGAAGGGCGATGGTCTCTTTAATCTTTGATATTCCTTGAAACTAAGTCCTTTTTGCAGATGATAGTCTCTAAAGAGCTGAAGAATGGCCTTTCTTTGGTAGGAGAGGTATTTTGATTTATGCTCAATTTCTGGCCAGTTGGAAAAGGCCTCATTTAATTGTTGACGGAAATAGTTGTTTTCTCGAACCTCCCGGCCAAAGGGGCTGTATAACTTGTAACTTAAAGGAATTATACTGTCATTACCCTGGCTGAAAAATAAGAGGTTTAGAGTATGATTTTGATAAAAGTAAAGGTTGAATTCCCCTTCAAAAAGAACCTGAAGTAAAACCGTTTCTTGCTGAAACTTTGGGGCAGGACTATTATCAAGTTTACTGGTAACTAAAGAGGAGTGATCTACCAGAACTGTCGCTTTGAGGTATTTAAGTTCCTCTCCGATTTGGAAGCCTTGGATTTCTTCTAAAGCTAATTCTTGAACATTGGAAAGGGAGTCTTTGCGAATACTGAGGCTGCGAGGATTGTTTTTCCAATCTTCATCTAAAATTTGCACCGATTTTACTTGGCCGTCCAGTGCCCAGATTTTTCCAACTTTGAATTGATTTTGGCCCAATGCAGAGAAGGATGCCAAACACAGTAAGCAAATAAACAAACGCGAGAAGACAGACATGTTAAGGTTTTAGGCAGTCGAAAATTAAGCCTATTTGTTTAAGTCTGCAATTACCGCACAAGTCCTTTCCGTCATTTCCATACTAACATCATGATGCGTTACAAAGCGTTGCTTGCCTTGTCCCATATCGATATGTAAAATACCAGCCTGTCTTAGATGTTGATTAAACTGCTCTATCGACTTTTCGGGCTTTAGGTTGAAAATCAGAATATTAGTTTCAATAGTTTCAATGGGCTCTACCCAGCCGGAAGCTTCTAATGCCTGAGCTAAGCGACGCGCCTTTTCATGGTCTTCTGCCAATCGGTCAATATGGTGATCCAAAGCATAAATGCCTGCCGCTGCTAAATAGCCGGCCTGTCGCATTGCGCCGCCCAGTTTCTTGCGAATGAAGCGGGCTTCGTGAATAAAGTCTTTAGATCCTAGTAATAGAGATCCTACCGGGCAGCCTAGTCCCTTACTCAGACAAACAGAAATAGAGTCAAAGCGTCGGCCATAGTCACTGGCTTTTTGACCAGTTGCCACTAAGGCATTCCATAAACGGGCACCATCAAGATGTAAGCCCAGGCCCTTGGCTGAGGTGATTTCTCGAATAGCATCGATGGTTTCGAGATCGTAGCATGCGCCTCCTCCTTTATTGCTGGTGTTTTCCAAAACAACCAATCGGCTGGTAGCGGCATGGTGATCCAATGGATTTTGCAGGGAAGCCGCTACTTCCGCTGCTTCCAATTTCCCCTTGGGTCCGCGTAAAGGCCGCACCTGGCAAGCACTGTTAAAGGCGATGCCTCCTCCTTCGTAATTGTAAACATGGGAGTATTCATGGCAGATTACCTCTTGGCCCGGAACGGTATGCGTTTTAATCGCAATTTGATTGGTCATGGTGCCGGAGGGGCAAAATACTGCCGCTTCCATACCAAACATTTCGGCAGCCTTGGCTTCTAGTTTATTGATGGTGGGATCTTCTCCAAAAACATCGTCTCCCACCTCGGCGGCCCACATGGCTTTTTGCATGGCGGGCAAAGGCTTGGTAAAGGTATCGCTACGTAAATCGATCATCTGCATTCTTTTCGGGTAGTAATTTACGGACCAGCGCAAATAGCAAAAGGAAAAAGGCCAGGAAAAAACTCATGCGCGCCATAAATTGATCCATAGGTAAAAAGGGCCAGTTTTCGGTGAGCTCAGGGTTTTCTAATCCGCTTAAGGCATTGCCAATCCAAGGTGAAATTAAAAGGACTAAGAGGGGAATAGCCCAGCTCCAAGCGATCTTTCTTTTTTGTTCAAAGTGAAGCCATAATCGAGCGATAAACAGATTACTAAGCAGCAAGCTGGCAGAAGTGAACAAAGCTCCCACTCTAGGGAACCACTCCAAATAAGACACGTCACTATTTCGGGGGATCGCCATATACAGGCCCAGATCCCAGGGCTTAAGGTCGAAATAAAAAGGTAGGGCTTCTGCGCTCAGCATCAGGAAGATAAAAGCCAAATTGGCTCTTTGTGGTCCCCAATAATCCTTGCCTAAAATGTAGAGAATCCAGGCGATAGCCGGAAAAAGACCCCAACTATTTTCGGCGCCCAAGGAAGCTCCTGCCAGCACCCAAAGGCCAGCGGTAATAGTCAGGTATTTTGGAAATTCTCGCTCAGCGGCAATCAATAAAGGAGTCCAGGCAAAAGCCAGCAGAAACCAAAGCCATTCTGAGTGATGATATCCGTAAATGAAAGCCAGGGTAGAGGTACCCAGGGGGACTAATATTTTGCGCATTAAGACCTATTGAAGGTCTCAAAGTTAAAGCGTAGAGAGAAGATATTCGAATATAAGGTGCCGGATGCACTGGCAATGTCCGTTAAGGCATAATCCAGATGGATCCCCTTGTAGGCAAAGCCAATCCCCAAATTGGGTTGCAGGCTAAAGTATTCGCTACTGTCGAAGTTTTGCAGCTTTTTGATGTTTCCGGCCCCAGCCCGTAAAAAGATGAAATTACGGTAGGCGAGCTCCAAACCAAGATTGGGGTTGAAGTTTACAAAATCGGAACCCAATAAAACATTTTGCTGACCACCGAAACTTAAATCGGCACTGGCTTCGGCATGCAGATTATAGCGATCGTTCAGCTTAAAATTACGACCAGCCCCTAAGAGTAAGCGTGGTATGGTAAGCTCCAGATTTTCGGTTGGCAATTCATTAGGCGTTAAATTGAAGATATCGCCAAATTGATCTTCATGAATGGTCCAGGCATTAAAGGTGGTGGTGATGTCGCGTAGGGTAGCGCCAAACATCCAAGCCCCTTTGCGATACTGTACACCGGCATCAAAACCAAAGCCAATGGAGCTGGCGAATTCACCAATCTGACGGTAAACTAATTTGAAACTTCCGCCATAATTGAGGCCTTCCACAGTTTTGGAACGTCGGGCATAGGAACCAATCAAGGCATAGTCGGCCGCAGAGAAACGGGTGATGCGATCATAATCCACATTGCCATCTTGATCAATAAGATCGGTAGTATTGAGGATATCATCTACCCCAAAGCGAATAAAAGCCAGGCCTCCCGAGCTGTAATCATCAATCGCTTGCGCATAAGCGGCATAATCGTACTGGGCAATGCTAGCAAAGTACTCGGCATGCATGGCCGAAGCTTGCCAGGAATTTCGAATATTGGCCAGGCCAGCTGGGTTCCAATAAGTGGCATTCACATCATTTGTGGATGCAATAACGGCATTGGAAAGCGCCATGGCACGGGCATCTACCCCGATTTCCAAAAAGGCGTTCGAATACTTGCGACCTTGGGAAAAGGCCAGCATAGGGAGGACTAAAAAAAGAATGATTCGTCTCAAGGGAATTCTTTAGGCAAATAAATAAATTTCCTCCTTCATAACTTTAGCGATTAGCTAATATTGCCCTTATGTTTAAAAGGAATCTTCCAAATATGCTCACTTTGGCCAATTTGGCCAGTGGCGTGCTGGCAATAATTGCCCTCTTCGAAGGCCGATGGGATTTGATCCTTTGGTTTTTGGGAGCTTCATTGGTTTTTGATTTTCTAGATGGCTTGGTCGCCAGAGCGCTAGGGGTGCATTCCGAATTAGGATTGCAACTCGATTCCATGGCCGATCTGATTAGCTTTGGTTTGGCTCCGGGTATTGCCCTCTTTCACACCTTTCAGGAAGCCGGTCGCAGTGGAGAGCCTTTGCCCGACTTTTTACCCTATTTAGCTTTGCTGGTGCCCATTTTCTCCGCCCTACGTTTGGCGAAGTTTAATTTGGACGATCGGCAGGAAGAGTTTTTTATTGGTTTACCCACGCCCTCCAATGCCATTTTGCTCTATTCCCTTTGCCTTTGGGCCCAAACTACCAGCAATCCCACCACCGAAGCCATTTTGTTACATCCCTTTTTCTTAACGGCTTTAAGCATCATTAGCTCCTTACTTTTGGTAGCCGAGCTTCCGCTGATGTCTTTCAAAATAAAGGACTGGTCCTGGAAGGCCAATCGCTCGCGAATAATCCTGGTTTTAGGGATCGTTGTGCTTTTTGCGCTTTTACGTTTTAGGGCATTGGCCTTTATTATACCTTTGTACCTTCTAATTTCACTCCTATTTAAGCCCGGTAAAAGGGCCTAATGATTATAACTATGAAGTTTAAAGCGGAAATCAACATCATGCCTCATAAGGCTTTATTGGATCCCCAAGGTAAAGCAGTAAGTAACTCCATGAAGAATATCGGTTTACCCGAGATCTCGGATGTTCGCATTGGTAAGCACATTCACCTAGAGGTGGAAGCCGACTCTGCAGATGCTGCTCGTGCTAAGGTGGATGAAGCCTGCAAGAAACTCTTAATTAACCCTATTACCGAGGGTTACGAGTTCGAGGTATTCGAAATTTGATCGATCCGCTCCCAGTGCTTTAGGGTATATACCTGAAGCCCATAATTTTAAAGAGGCCATTGCAATGATTTATTTCTTGCAATGGCCTCTTTTTTTTAGCCCTTCGCTTTTACAAATAGGGCAATTTTTTTACTGCTCTTATTGCCATTGTGATCACTGGCTTCTAGCTGTAGCTGAAAATGACTGTCACTTAATTGGAGTCTAGATAATAGCTGGTATCTAAAACCACGCTTTGACTATGACTATGCTGTGACCAGTGAATTTCCTTGGTCATCGTTGAAAGGTTATTGAGGCCCAAATACCAATCATGCAATTGGTCATTGTCGCTAATGCGAACTTCAAAATGCAAGGAATCTCCGGCAGTAGCTTCGAGGAGATGGGGTAACAATAATTCAATTTCCGGAGCACTTTGATCTTCCATAGCACTAAATTCTTTTTCGCAGGCCGTAAATGCCATCAGGCTTAAAGCCGAAAACAAGATTGCCTTTTTCATAAAAAGTAATTGAAGCTTAGGCTGATCTGATTACCACTTTGATAGTCGCCAATCTGAGCAAATCCCGGGAATTGATATTGGCCCGTTAATGACCATTTGGAACTACTGTATTGATATCCCAATCCGGCCAACCAGGCACTGCCCCCCGTTCCAAATTGATAATAACCTCGCTTGTTTACATCGCGCATCAGATATTGATGGTCGAGGCTGAGGTAAAACATCGATAAACCTTTGCTACCCCATTCGAAGTTACGGGCCGCTTTTAAGGAATTGAGCCATTGGTCACCAAAACGATATTCATAGTGATTGGTGGTATTCTGCGCATGGGCCGCTTGATAAACCAGCAAATAATCCTTCCAGCCATATTCATATTGCAGGCTAAAAAGAAAGTCCCAACTGGCACTGCCACGCTGAAAGCTGGGGGCAATCAAACTTTCAATAGGGCGGTCTTCAAATTTTCCCGTGGGAGCTTGGATACCGGCAGAGAGATATAGACTATGACTGCTTTCATTGCCCATCCATGACCAAACTTTCTTTTGCAGGCTTAAGCTTAAATCGCCAGGGCCATTGAGTTCGGCGCGACTGCCATCATCATTAATCTCTCGCTCTGCGTACATCCAGGGCAGGCTCAGTTTTACTTGCCAATTATTGGAAAGAGCCCAAATACCACTGATTTGCAATTGATGGAAATAGTCCTGACTTAAAGGCCCTTGAAAGCTTTTAAGCTGATAATTGAAATTAATAAGACTGCGACCTTGATTGGTGAAATCGCCCATGCCAAAAGCCATGCTACCACAGCTGCAAACATCGCAGGCCGCACTGCGCAGCCAGGATACGCTCAACAAAAGGATGCTGAGCCCAATTTTGAATTTCATGAAATTGAGAATTAAGTTTTACCTAAGTCGATTAAAAGAGTCGGGTAAAACTTGGGGGCTTAGGAGCCTGAGCCAAAAAGGGTTGAAGATACTCTGATAGCACTAAAGGCTTGTCAAAGGTCTTAGCATCAATATTCGTTTGAGGAATTTCATCCGGCCCTAGCCAAAACCAATCATTGAAAATCCGGAAGGCCGGTAAGCCTGGTTCTTCTTGAGAGGAGCTATCGCCTTGCAAGATTTTTACTACCTGGCAGCTGCCATTACACTGCGATTCGGGATTGTCCTTATTCTCGCATAATTGCTCCGCATATTCCTGATAGCGCAAAGCATAATCCAGCATTACCGGAATGGGTAACAAGAGCTGGCCTAAGAGGCTGCTAAGGAGGAGTATGCTGGCGAGCTTCTGCACGATGGCTGCAAAGATAAAAGCATGGGCTTTTGCTCAAGGTGACTTTCTTCATCTTTTAATCTAATCTTAATTATGCCATTCTCGATTGATAGACCCGAGGAAGAAGCCTAAATTCGAACTATGAACTTTTTAGCGCATTTGGCCCTCAGTGATAATGATCCGGAAATTATGATTGGTAATTCCATTGCTGATTTTACCCGCCGTAAGTTTTACGATCAATATTCGGAAGGGATTCGCAAGGGGATCGAATTGCATCATTTTATTGATGAGTTTACCGATAGTCATGCGATAGTTGGTGAAATGCTCGAAGCCTGGCGACCCGCCCAGGGTAAGTATGCCGGAGTGGTGAATGATATCGTAATGGATCATTTTTTGGCCCGTAGTTTCAATAGCTGGACTGGTGAGAACCTGGAGGCCTTTGCTCAGAAGGCTTATGATTTGTTCCGGGATTATTGGTCGGTATTACCCGAGCGTGCTCAGCATACTTTTACCTATATGGAACGCGGTAATTGGTTGAAGAACTACCAGCATCGTCATGGTTTGGAGAGCAGTTTAAATGGCATGTCGCGCAGAGCTCAAAATGAAAATCGCATGGCCCATGCGGTGGTTCAGCTCGATCGACAAGAGGATTTCTTTAAGGAGCGATTCGAAAATTTTTTCCCGGAACTGCAAAAGGCAGTGCAAGATCAGTTGTGAATTTAGATCATAAAAAAAGCGCAAAAACCTAATGGCCTTTGCGCTTTAATTATACTGTGGAGGAGCTTATTTTAAGCTGCCTACCATTTTTTCGGGTTTTACCCAAGCATCGAATTCTTCCGCGCTGAGGTAGCCTAAATTGATGGCTTCTTCTTTAAGAGTAGTACCATTTTCATAGGCGGTTTTGGCAATCTTAGCCGCTTTTTCGTAACCAATCTTTGTGTTTAAGGCCGTCACCAACATCAAGGAGTTGTTCAAGTGACGTTTAATTACATCGTGATTAGGCTCAATGCCTACAGCACAATGCTCATCGAAGCTAACACAGGCATCACCAATTAAACGAGCCGATTCTAATACCGCGTGGGCCATTACCGGTTTGAATACGTTCAATTCATAATGACCATTCGATCCGCCAACAGTTACAGTGGTGTCATTACCCATTACACGAGCCGCAACCATGGTCATGGCCTCCGCTTGAGTAGGATTAACTTTGCCAGGCATAATGGAAGAACCTGGCTCATTGGCAGGAATTAAGATCTCACCAATACCGGCACGAGGACCGGAGGCTAAAAGGCGAATATCATTAGCGATTTTCATTAAAGAAACGGCCAATTGCTTCAAGGCGCCATGGGTTTCTACTAAGGCATCGTGAGCCGCTAAAGCTTCAAATTTATTGTCGGCCGAACGGAAAGGCATACCGGTGAATTCAGCGATTTTCTTCGCTACTAATTCGGCATAACCTTCTGGAGTGTTAATTCCGGTTCCAACCGCGGTACCCCCTAAAGCTACTTCTGAAAGGTGGTCCAAAGTATTATTGAGGGCTTTTAAACCGTGATCTAATTGCGATACATAGCCACTGAACTCCTGACCCAAGGTTAGGGGGGTAGCGTCCATTAAGTGTGTACGGCCAATTTTCACCACATTTTTATAGGCTTCGGATTTAGCCGCCAGGGTATCGCGTAATTGCTTAACCCCTGGAATGGTGGTTTCTACGATCATCTTATAAGCGGCGATGTGCATGCCGGTAGGGAAGGTGTCGTTAGAAGACTGACTTTTGTTTACGTCATCATTCGGGTGAATCATGCGCTCGCCCTCACCCAATTTGTTGCCAGCAATAACATGAGCGCGGTTGGCTACCACCTCATTTACGTTCATATTGCTTTGGGTACCGGAACCTGTTTGCCAGATCACCAATGGAAATTGATCATTGAGGCTGCCAGTTAAAATTTCATCACAAACTTTAGAAATGAGATCTCTCTTTTCTACCGGAAGAACACCTAAATCTGCATTGGCGTGAGCGGCTGCTTTTTTCAAATAAGCAAAGCCATGCACGATTTCGATGGGCATGCTGGCTGCTGCTCCGATCTTAAAATTGTTACGGCTACGCTCGGTTTGCGCACCCCAATACTTATCGGCGGGCACCTGAACTTCGCCCATGGTGTCCTTTTCGATACGGTAATCCATATTCTTGAATTTGAGAATTTAGTGTGTAATTATCCAACTGCTGATGAAAACCGTCAACAGCAAAGTGAGTACAAAAATACCGAGGTAGAGGCCGCGGTGCCAATTTTTACCTAAAAAATAGAGGGCTAAATTAAAGGCGATTAAGAGGTAGCCCATCCAGCGAAAGCCCAAGGCCCATTCCGGAGGATTATCCCATTGGCCGGAGCTACTAGCCTGCACCGCCACAAATAGCTTTTGCCAAAATTCTTGCTCCAATCCGAAGTATCCCAGATAGATGCAAAAGAAGGCGCAGATCAGGGCGCTGAAGGTGAGGAATTTGCGCAGACTCATTAAAAATGGTGTTTAGGACTTTAGTGGATTGAGTTTTTGCTGTACTTTAGCGGCCACAAATTTACCAACGATGTTCACCAAAGTATTAGGATTCTTTATCTTTTTGTTCATCTTCTTGATGGGTTTCAGCATGTTGCTATTCTTGGGTCTCTTTGTAGGCTACTGGTTAACCCTTATTGGCTTGGAGCAAGTGGCTCCTAAATTAGCCTACAAGATGATTGGCTACAAAGAAGAAGAGGCTTAGTCCTAAGCTTTATATCATATTTTGAAAAACCGTTTTGGCTTATGCCGAAGCGGTTTTTTTATGCGCCTACTTTCCCCTCGCGGCAATAATTATCTTTACCAAAATTCAGCTTATGGCCCGTATTTTTTTCGCTCTCCTGATTTTGCTGACTTCGGTTTCTTGTCAAACAGAAGCTAAAAAGGTGCCGGTAGATCTATTGGTAGTGGCTAAGCAGATTTACCTGAAAGCAGGTGAGACCGCCCAGGCCATGGTGATTAAAGATGGTAAGGTTTGGGCTACGGGCAGCCAGAAAGAATTAGAGTCGGCTTATAAGCCACAAGCAGTCAAGGTTTTTGAGGGCATGTATATCTACCCGGGTTTTAATGATGCCCATGCGCATTTTCTCGGCTATGCTCGCAGTTTAGGGAGGGTGAATTTAGTAGCTACCCAATCCTGGCAAGAATGCTTGGAGCGTTTGCAGAATTTTGCTGAAAAGAATCCCAATGATTTTCTCTTAGGTCGAGGTTGGGATCAGAATGATTGGGAGAGTAAGGAATTCCCCGATCGAAAAGCTTTGGACTCACTTTATCCCCATACCCCGGTTCTATTGAAGCGAATCGACGGACATGCGGCTATTGCCAATCAAGCAGCTTTGGACTATGCCGGGATTAATGCATCAACGACCGTGGCAGGAGGGACTATTGATATAGTAAAGGGCATCTTAATCGATAATGCAGTAGACCTTATTGAAGAACCTGCAAACGATCCGGAGCGAGATAAAGAATTGATCTTAAAAGCCCAGGAGTTTTGCGTACATGCTGGCTTAACTTCCATCACCGATGCGGGTCTTAAAAAGAAGGATATTCAAATTTTACAGGACCTAAGTGAGAGTGGTGAATTAAAGCTGCGCCTCAATGTAATGGTCTCAGATGATTCAGCTTCTTTGGCCTATTATTTTGCCAGAGGGCCTATTGAAGAGCCGCGTTTTAGGTTAAAAACGGTGAAGTTTTATTTGGATGGCGCTTTGGGTTCTCGTGGAGCTTTATTGTTGAATTCTTATGCAGATGATCCCGGTAATTATGGTCTGCAATTAAAGCCCACCAATTACTTTTTAGAGATGGCCGATTCCTTGAGTCATCAGAAGTGGCAAATGGCCATTCATGCCATTGGCGATTCGGCCAACCGCTTAGCCACGCAAATCTTTGGCGTGGGGTATTTACATAATCGCAATCACCGTTGGCGGATCGAACATGCGCAAGTTGTGCATCCTAAGGATCTGGAAGATATGAAGGCCTTGGGCGTAATTCCTTCAATACAGCCTACCCATGCCACCTCAGATATGTATTGGGCGGAGGAAAGGCTGGGGCCTGAAGCCATTCAGTATGCTTATCGTGCACAAAGCTTTTTAGATCAGGGATTGGTTTTACCCTTGGGAACCGATTTTCCGGTAGAGGATATTAATCCCCTCAATACTTTTAGAGCAGCCCGTTTTCGCGTAGATGCCAATGCCTATCCACAAGGGGGCTTTAGAGCCGAAGAAGCCCTAAGCTTTGATGAAGCCTTAAAAGGCATGACTTGGTCTGGAGCTTATGCCAGTTTTGAAGAAGAAGTGAAAGGATTATTGGAGCGCGGTTATTATGCTGATTTCATTGTGATGGATCGCGATTTGAAAAAGCTAAAGGCCGATGAGTTTTCCAATCTGGAAGTAAAGGCAACTGCTATTAATGGTGAATTTCTCTACAGTCTCTAATGGCAAATTGGTCCTATCGCATTCGGAATGGGGCTGTTAAGATCCTCTGTACTTTGGATTATTGGCTTAAGCCTAAGCAGCGTAATGGGCAAATAGCCCTGCATGCTATGTTTAAGGATGAGGCTCCCTTTTTAGCAGAGTGGATCGAGTATCATCTTTCGCAAGGGATCAAGCATATTTATTTGACCAATGATAAGAGCAGTGATCATTGGCAAGAGGTGCTAAAGCCCTATCTGGAAGCGGGATTAGTGGAAGTCGAAAACAGTATAAATCATCCTGATTTTTATACCCGCGAGGAATACCATAAAAAGCGCATTTCGGCGAAAGCCGCCAAAAAATACGAATGGATTGCTTTTTTAGACAGTGATGAGTTTTGGTACTGCGAAGAGGGTTATGCCTCGGTCTTGAAGAATGTTCCTGGCAATGCTTCGGGATTGGTTTTCAATTGGCTGATATATGGCACGGCGCATCAAGAGGATTTGGCAGAAGGCGAATGGATGTTGGAAAAACTGAATCGTCGTTTCCCGGATGGGCATGAAGAGAACCAGCAAGTTAAGACTGTAATTCGCTCAGGATACGGCGCACACTTTTTCAATAAGAATCCACATTATCCCAATTATTCGCCTTGGGCTCCTTTGTATTGGAGTGATGGAGAGAGATTTCGTCCGGGACAAAAACGGGTTTTAATTGAGCCCGGCCACATTAAACATTATTGGTACCGTACCGAAGCATTTTTTAAACGGGTAAAACGCGGGCGCAGAGCTTTTTTTGATGGAAAGGAGCGCCCGGCTATTTTAGAGGATTGGCATTATCGACGGTCCAATGCAGTATATGATCCCTTTCCCGAAAAGGCTTTACAGGACTTGAAAAACTTCCATCAAAAATTCCAGGATCAATAGGCCTGAATTCTCAGATAGAATAGCTCGATATCATTGGTGTCTGCTTAACATTTATAGCTTTTTCCGCTATATTTAGCATCCACAAGATTTTGCAGGAATATATGAAAGGAGATACGCCGACTCGATTATTTGATTTCCCACGCTTTCAATTGAATAATAAGCCTTTAGCGGATTCACTAGCCACAAAGGTAGATGGGAAGTGGAAAAAGATATCCACCCAGGAATATGTTGATATGAGTGATCAATTTGGCCGAGCGCTGATTGAAGCTGGTCTGCAACCGGGTGATAAAGTAGCAGTCGCATCTACGAATAACCGTTGGGAATGGAATATTCTCGATATCGGTACCCTGCAAGCCGGCTGCGTAGATGTGCCGGTTTATCCCACTATTTCGGAAGATGATTATGAGTATATCTTTAATGATGCAGGCGTAAAGCTGGTTTTCGTTTCAGATTTAGCGCTCTATGAAAAGATCATTCACATTAAAGATAAGGTAGCAGGTCTGGCTGAAATCTACACCTTTGATCAGGTGCCGAATGCGCCTAATTGGATGGATTTTATGGCCATGGGGGAAAGTAATACCCATCAAGAGGTTTTGGAGCAGCGTATGAAGGCTGTGAAAACGGAAGATTTGGCGACCCTAATTTATACTTCTGGAACTACAGGACGACCTAAAGGGGTGATGCTCTCCCACCAGAATATTGCCTCGAATAGCTTGGATTCCTTTCCGCGCATTCCCACTAAGGGCGATAATGAATTGGCATTAAGTTTCTTGCCGCTCTGCCACGTGTACGAGCGTATGCTGATTTACCTCTACTGCTATGCCTGTGTGCCTATTTACTATGCAGAAAGCATGGATAGTATTGGGGATAATATCCGCGAATTAAAACCCACTATTTTCACTGCCGTACCTCGCTTATTAGAAAAGATTTACGACCGTATTGTAGCCAAAGGCTCTGAACTGACCGGGATTAAGAAGAAGCTCTTCTTTTGGGCCATTGAACTGGGCGAAGAATATGAGCTCACCGGAAAAGGGGGCCTGTATAAAATGAAGTTGGCTATTGTTCGGAAGCTGATTTTCAGCAAATGGATGGAAGCCCTGGGTGGTAGAGTGAAGGCTATTGCCAGTGGTTCAGCCGCTTTAAACCCACGTTTGATTCGCATATTCTCAGCGGCCGGGGTGAATATCCAGGAAGGCTACGGTTTAACGGAGACATCACCAGTAATTTCGGTGAATGGTCCGGATGTAGATCAAAAGCGCATTGGTACGGTAGGTCGCCTAATTCGCAATGTAGAAGTGAAGATTGCCGAGGATGGTGAAATTCTATGTAAAGGTCCTAATGTTATGTTGGGCTATTACAATAAGCCGGAAGCTACCGCCGAGGTGTTAAGTGAAGATGGCTGGTTCCATACCGGCGACATCGGCGAATTTGTAGATGGTGACTTCTTGAAAATTACCGATCGTAAGAAAGAGATTTTCAAGACCAGTGGTGGGAAATATATTGCTCCTCAGTTAATGGAGACTCGTTTTAAGGAAAGCCACTTTATTGAGCAAATCATGGTGATTGGTGAGGGTGAGAAGCATCCTGCTGCCATCGTTCAGCCTGATTTTGAATTCTTAAAGTCCTATTGCAAACGCAAGGGATTGGACTATGGTTCCGATAAAGAAGTAATCCAGAACGAGAAGATTAAAGCCCGGATTTTCCAGGATGTAGAAGCGATTAATCGCCACTTCGGGAAATGGGAGCAGGTGAAGAAAATAGAGTTGAGCGATCATGCCTGGACAGTAGATTCGGGTGAATTAACGCCAACCATGAAATTAAAACGTCGTATCGTGCAGTCCCTGCATCAAGATCATTACGAGCGTATCTACGGACATAAACCTGGTAAATAGTGCATTCTATTCGAGTTGTCCTTTTAATGGCTTTGGTTTTTGTAGGCTTGGAAGCCTGTTCTCAGGTAGGTGAAAAATTGAGCATTCAAGAGGCGGAGCATCATTACCTGGGGCAGTTATTTAAGAATGGCATTCCTAATTCTGGTTGGCTGGTCGAAAATGTAGCCGTTTCGGATACTTGGGATGAAATGCAAATAGCCTAGAAAGATTCGGCCAGTGGAGCCATCAAAGCCTTTCATTATCTGCGAGATGGTGATTTCGTTTTAGTTGAAGAACAAAGTTTGGATGAGTCTGAAATGCAGGCCATGCAAGCCAAAGCTGAATCATTGGGAACTAAGGGCCGAAATCTAGCAGTGCCCAATCAGCAAGCGCGAATATTCCTGCCCTTATCCATTGCAGGCTTTTCTTTCAATCAATTGATGAGCGATTCTGTGGAGCTTCCTGCATGGAACCTTGTTGATTGTGATCGACCTCGAAATGCCGTTTTTTGTTTTAGCAAGGGGAGAAAGAAAGTGGAGATTGGCACTTTTGGAAAGCGTAATCTTCGGATTCGACGAATTAATATAGTTGGTATCAGTCTGGATTCCGCTCGCTACTATTTAGATGAAATAGTGCGGGATCTGCAAGTAGAGCCAGACTATATAAACTGGACATATTTTAGCAAGGAGCCTTCTCCAGGTTGGAACGGTTTTGCCAAAGGGGATTTGACGAGTTTATTGGTGCTTTTCGAGCAAACTTATCCGGGCTTCAGGTTGCATTTTGTGTATCGCCCATTAAACAAGGAACTTGAGATTAAGCTGGAGAATACTCGACCAGACTATGGGCGCAAGATGCGATTTACTAGAAACTGCGTCCATGGCCCAGATTCGGATCATGCTTGTGAATTCCTTAGCTATTCCGAGCTTTTAGCTAAATAAGGTTCAGTAGGTTGAATCCTTTTTTGCGCTTCGCTAATATTAGGATAAGTCTGAAAATTTCCGCTTTTTCTGGGCGAAATAGGCCCAAATGATACTCTTTGGATAAAGGCCTTTCATGTTTTTAAAGGGCTCTTGCTTTCGCTTGATGCGCTCTCGATAAAGTTCGGTGAACATTCCATAAAAAGCGAAATGAGCCCTAACAATTGCCCAAACATGAGATAGTTTGCCTTGACTTAAAAGGCGCAATCCTGCTAATCCATCCAGGAGCAAGCGACTGAAGATAATTCGCATGGATTCCCAATGCGGAAGGTTAAGGAAGAGGATGATCAGGTTATTGCGAAAATTGAGATAGGTTTTCTTCGGTGAGGCCGCTTCCAAAGTTGCTCCTCCTAAGTGATAGACCACACTGGCGGGTTCCACCGCAACCTTCCAGCCTTGGATTTGCATTTTCCAACAGAGGTCAATTTCCTCCATATGTGCAAAGAGGGTAGCGTATAAACCGCGCACCTCATTGAAGGCAGTTTTGCGCACCGCGAGACAGGCTCCGGTGGCCCAAAAACATTCCTGATAGTCGTTGTATTGCCCTTCATCACTTTCCAAATCATCGAAGAGGCGACCTCTGCAAAAGGCATAACCCAGGCTATCCATATAACCACCGCTGGCTCCGGCGTATTCAAATTTGGAGCGATCCTTTAGGTCGAGAATCTTGGGTTGCAAGGCGCCCAATTTAGGTTCTGTTGCAAATCGTGCTGCGATAGGCTCCAGCCAATTGGGAGTGGATTCAATATCCGAATTGATTAATACCACTAAATCTTCTTCTAACTGCGCAATGGCTTTATTATAACCACCAGCATAGCCATAATTGTCGTCGAGTTTCAAGATCTCTACTTCGGGAAGCTTTTCCTGGGTCCAGCTAATACTATTATCTGAGCTGGCATTATCTATCAGATACACTTTTCCGAGGCCTTTCGAGTCAGCCACCAATTTGGGTAGGTAGCGCTCTAGTAAAGATTGGCCATTCCAGTTGAGAACTGCTACGGCGATTGTATCAGGCATATTTCCAGCGTTTATGGCTCCATAGCCAATTAGGAGGATCGGATTGAATGAGTTTTTCCAGGGCTTTTACATGGGTGTCAGTTACCACATGAGGCTCTCGATCTTGGGTATTCTCAAAAAGCAAATGCCCCTCAATTTCATAGTAACCACGCTTCACGCGATGGATATCGATAAAGACCACCGCTAAGTCACATTTGCGACTAAGGTTCTCAACGCCTAAGTGCACAGGAGTATCTTGATGTAAAAATTGGGTTCGGTATTTTATTTTTCCTCGATGTGGACTTTGATCGGCCATAAAAACATAGAGGGGGCGAGGGTCGGAATTGTTTAACATGAAGGGATAAGTATCCTCCATTTTGAAGAGCTTTAAACCGAATTGCTCCCGGATCTTAACGATCAGTTTATTGAAGCGAGGGTTTTTCAAAGGATGGTAAACCGCGAAGCAATTTTGGGGTACTACCAAGGGAATGCTCATGGCAGTCCATTCGAAATTGGTATGATGCCCCATTACCATTATCAATCCGCGATTTTGATCGTAGATATTTTGGAAAACCTCTGGATTGCGAAGTACAAATCGCTTGCGCATGGTTTTCTCAGAAACGCTCAGGCTTTTAAATGACTCTACCAAGATGTCACTGAAATTGCGGTAAAAGCGGCGGCGAATACCTTTAATTTCGGCCTCATCTTTCTCAGGAAAGGAACGCTTTAAGTTGCCATCAATAACTTCCTGACGGTATTTTAAAACTTTTGACATCAGCCAGGCGAGGAAATCGCTTAGGCGATACAAAAGGAAAAAGGGCATATAGGAAAGCAAGCGCCCAAAAGCCAGCGCCAGATAATATCCAATCATGCCGCAAATTTAGCGGTTTCTCTGATCGGCGCCGGTAGTTCCGAGGATGATGTTTTGGTTAGCACGACTTCCGAACTCTCTTTCATTGGGATCATTACCCGGATCGATGGTGCCTGGACCGCCATAAGCGCGGAAGTAAAGCTCCTGTTTCCAGTCAGGACTATTGATTTCGCCAATAGCGGTGGAATGGATCAATTTGAAGATTTGGGTAGATGGCTCAAACTCTCCAAAAATGAAAATCTTATTGTTTTGAGGCACCGCATAAGCTGTGGTAACATTGTCGTATTGCCAGATAATATAGGGAGGCATATTAGGCTCCATGTCTCGTCTCTCTACTTGACTGGGTTTACCGTACATCAACCAAACCCGACCGCGATCCGTTTTATAGCCTTTGCTGAGTCCGGAGGTGAATAATTTATTAGCCACCAGGATTTCCTTATGGTAATCTTCCCAAGCTTCTTTTGGGGCTAATGGTTTGCGATTTTCCCAAAAAGCGAAGAAGTATTTTTTCATCAATTCTTCATCTGCGGAAGCGAGTAGGTTTTCCTGAATTCTTTGTTCGCGTTCGCTGGAAATAGGGTAGAGGTAATCCATAAATTTCACAATCGAATCCAAATTGCCTAATTGATCTACCCAAGATCCGCTAACTGCACGATCTTCGAAGGAACCAGCAATGATTTCTCTTTCATCGCCACGACGGTAGAAGAAGTTGTCCTGCTTGATGATTTTCTCTCCCTTGGAGTCGATGGCCTCAATTACCAATAAGTAATTTCCACTAGGGAGTTTGCTAATATCAATTTGACCCAGAATAGGATTTACAACACTGGCCTTTGCGCGTTGAAAACCTCCGAATTGCGAAAGCACTCGTCCATCTGCTTCATTTTGGAGGTAGTAGCGAATTAGGAAACTTTCATCGGCCCCTAATTTTTCATCCAGATTATAGAGCTCATTGTAAAAGGCTAATCGATTAAGACCTTGCGGAATAAAAGGGGTGCCGGTGCTGATAATAGGGTACATGGCATAACCGGAGCGAGTGTAGGCGGCTTTTAAGTTTTCAGTGGCAGGCTTAAAGTCCTCCAAATAAACTACCTGAGAATGATCAGGGAAGTTTTTAGTAATGGTGAGTTGTAATGGACGGTCGATATGATAATCTTCTTCGGCATCGTTTATATCCTGAATATCCATTTTGAGGCGATATTTTCCTTTGTTGAGGAAGAAACGCTTTTGATGATAGAGTAGTTCTTGCAGATTAGCGGTGTCCTTATAGGCGGGGCTTAGGATGCGGAAACGATCGGCACTCACTACTGAATCTCCTTTGTAAACAGCGATAGTTACTTCCAGTCCACCTAAAAAGCTTCCATTTGCTTGTTTTAGATAATCGAGGCTTTCACTACCAATACCAAAATTTATTTCGATGTAGTTTTCACGTTCTCCGGTCATGAATTCATTGAGGGAGATGTAAAGATTGGTGGTTTTGGCCTGTAAAAGGGAGGAAGACAGGAGGATGAGAAGTAGAAAACGCCGCATAAAATTGAGTTTTGACCAATGATCTACGAAGATAGACGTAAAAAGAAGCAAATGGTTGTTTGCTCGGGCTAAAAAAATTTTACATTTGCAGCCCAAATTTCAGAAACCTGGTCAATCCAGTTTCTAAGGAGAGATGGCAGAGTGGTCGAATGCGGCGGTCTTGAAAACCGTTGAGGGTCACACCTCCGGGGGTTCGAATCCCTCTCTCTCCGCATAGATACAGTAACAAATTGTATCAAAATGCTCAAAACCAAGGTTTTGGGCATTTTTTTTTGCTTTCAACCTGTATCAAAAAACACCGTTTTGTACCCCTTTTGGGTTGCTTAGCGGCTTGCTTTTTTTCAAAACCCAAAAAAGCAAGCCAGCAATGTGACAAAACGATACATAATGATACGAAAATCAAATAGTTACGATTGGTTTTTTAGGTCGAAGTTTGGCACTTTTGAAAATGAAATGGAGGGCTTAATGAACATTAAGTCGTATGTTAAACGAAAGGTCAAATTACTCGCTGGTGTTTTACATCAGCCGCACTCGTCCAAAGAAAAATGGTGAGTGTCCAATCTATCTGAAGATCAACATTAATGGGGGAAAAGCCAGTTTTCCCATCAAGCGCCATGTCCTTCCGGAACAGTGGTCAGCAGAGAAAAGTTGCATGAAGGGACGTTCCCAGGAGGCACAAACCTTCAATAAGTACCTTGACGCTATTAGATTGAGGGCTAACAAGTTATACAATGAATTGCTTGTAAGTTATGCGGAGGTAACTGCACCGATGCTTAAAGATGCTATTCTGGGTACTAATTCAGCCCGTCCTAAGACCATTATCACCGTTTGGGATGATCACGTAGAGAAGCTCAAATCACTGGTTGGCAAGGAATGCACCTATCCAACCATGCAGAAGTATCGCACGGCTAGAAATCACTTCCAGGAGTTCCTCAAAAAGAAGTATCGGGTTCACGATGTTAGTGTCAAACGTGTGGATCACGAGATGATCGAGGCTTTTGAACATTTCCTTAAAACAGAGAAAGGGTGTAACTACAACACTAGCATCAAGTTTCTTCAAAACCTCAAGAGGATTACTACTATTTGTATCAGTAACGGCTGGCTGGTGAAGAACCCCTTCATGAATAAGAGTCTCTCATTAAAAGAGGTAGCACGTCCCTACTTGAATGAAGAAGAGCTCAACCGACTGATGGGACTTGAAATCAAAATGGATCGTTTAGATCGTGTGAGAGACTTCTTCTTGTTTGCTTGTTTCACTGGCCTCTCTTATGCCGATGTAAAGAAGCTCACTCGAGAAGAAATCGAATTCACCGAAGATGGCTACTGGATCAAAACCAGAAGACGTAAGACTGGAGGAAAGGCCAATATTCCTCTGCTCGAAGTGCCCTGGAAGATTATCATGAAGTACAATCCACATTTTGAGGAGCTCTTTCCAACTGACAAGGTGCTTCCGGTGATGAGCAACCAAAAGTTGAATGCATACCTGAAAGAGGTGGCCGATTTGGCCGGTATCACGAAGAAGCTGAGTTACCACATTGCTCGACACACTTTTGCGACCACTGTAACCATGTTAAATGGTGTTCCTATTGAAAGTGTGAGTAAGATGCTTGGCCACAAGAATATCACCTCTACGCAACACTACGCGAGAATTATTGACCAGAAGGTATCCGAAGACATGAAGATGCTTTCGAGTCGCTTAGAAAGGAAAATAAATATGAATTGGGCATAATAAAAAAGAGGCCGGTGAGCTCAAGGGCTTACCGGCCATTACTTACTTATGGAAGATACTTTTAAGATTAGATCCTATGGGTTCCAGGAGTTGGCAACCTTGTATTTGCCAAACATTCAACCAAGGAGCGCTTCATTGAGGCTGAGGGCCTGGTTGGAAAGAAATACGGCTCTATACTCTAAGTTGCTAGAATTGGGTTTCTTCAAAGGTTGTAAGATTCTTACTCCCGAAATGGTACGAGAAATTGTCTCAGTAATCGGGGAGCCATAGTTATTACTCTTTCAATTTAGCCTTAATTGGTTCATTTACAATCTCGGCAAATGAAGGAATTGCTCTAATCTTCTTCTTTAGCTTTCGTTGTATTGATTTTAGATCCTCATTCCTTTTGAACTCTTTAGGTAAGTGCTTCAAGATTCTTTTCAGATGAGTGTCGTAGGTTGCTAATAGGTTAAGGTTCTTTAAACTCGACGTAGAAACCAATTTTTCTAATCTTTCGAAACTTTGAAAATCATCTGAGGCTAAAATACCGGAAGTAAGATAAAGCATGTACTCTAAGTTCTCATCGTCTTTATTAGCTTCTAACCTTTGAATATTGCTATCAAACCAATTTTCCAATGGCTTTTGCAAGGTAACAGACCAATAATTGTGCATGAACCACCCTCCCAATATTTGCATTAACCCGTAGGTCGAGAAGTTTTTCCAGAAATCAAAGTGTTCGTCTTGTTCAACTTCTATTTTGTTTACTGCTTTGTAGGTATTCTGAAGCCCTGTTTCAATTCCTTTCTCTCTGGCTTCAATGGGGGTGTTATATAAAGCTTGTAGTAACTTTCCTATACCACCAATATTAGTAATTGTCTCAGAGAGAGTTTGAGGAGAACTATGGCTTAGGATATCATTAAGCAATTGAGGAGCATCCTTACTCATTCCAGCAAAAAAGATCGCCACGTTTTGCCACCAGAGGTCATTAAACTTATCCACAAAAAGGCTTCTATCTGCCTGTCTATGGTGAAATATTTCAAATGCAGTAAAATATTCCTGGAAAGATTGATGCTTGAATTCTATCTCTTCTTTATCATTCAAGTACAATAGGCCAATTTGGTCTAGGAGCTCATTTAGCATTTTGCTAGACTCTAATGACTGCCCTCTTTCCAAAGCATAATCACTTATGAGCTTCTCGACTTCACCTCGAGGCATACTCCTCTTTAGTGAAACATGGAATGACTTGGCGATATGACAAAGAATTCTATGTTTTGCTCCAGACTCGATTAAATCAAAAGAGTCTTGCGCGGTAACCTTTCCAATGAGTAGATTGACAAAATTTTCATAAAGATCTGAGATAGTAGCAGGAATCTCAACCTCTTTTTCATCAAAAAGAATAGTTATCAAGGCAATAGTGAGAGGGGTCTTTGGTAATTTTTCAAGTATCTCGGAATCCTTTAAAGATTTTAATAGTGACTTTGATTTAATGACATTTTCACCAAAATAATTGTAAAGGAATGATTCGACTTGTTCCCTATTCAAATCATTTATTTCTAGATAACGGAAACCCGCTGTTTCACAATTATGAAATAAATAATCAGAGGGACGAGATGAACAAATCACCCTGATCTCTGGAAAGTTTGTCTTGAATTCTCCAATTGCGTCTAATGCTTTCTCTTTTAGGTCTAATTGAGGTAATTCATCTAGTGCATCTATGAAGATGACGCAACTATTAGTCTTGAGTATTTGACTGACATCAATAGACAAGTCTTCAAGCCAGTCCTTACTGAAGAAATACTCTAAAGCCTTTTCTAGGTCAAAACCAGTAGAAGCTACTTCTTTAAAAGTTAGAATAACAGGGTAAAATTCCGTGTGATTTCTGAGCGAATTTTGAGTAATAATCTCATTCGACAATGATTTAAATAAAGTAGATTTACCACTACCAGGCTCACCAATAATTATCGAATTGTCCGGAATGGTGATAATTGTGTTAGATTTTTTTCCAACCCACTTTATTGATCCATCTTCGTTAGTAATCCTCTCACTCAGCTTAGGTTCAATAATGCTGTTTAAGAATTTCTCTGATTTTTTATCATCAATACTCAAAGATTTAACCAATGAATCACTTTTAATCCTTTCTTGAATTCTTTCAACATATTTCTTGTACTGTTTGGAGCCCTGTAACCAATACTTTGGGTAATATTTATCAATAAAATAAACGAGTTTTTCATCATCCCAAAAGTCAATATTCGCCTTCTTTTCAGCATTACCATTGAATATTTTGTTCTTAGCTCCTGATGAAAAGTGCTGGTTAGTAACTACTTTGACTTTGTTAATTGGTATTGTCTTAGTCTGATGTAAGGACTTATACGGATATTCAAAGCATTCGGCTACCTGATCGTCAATTTCCTTGACCACTCCGGCACTTCCACTTACCTTCCCTTTCTTCACTACAAAGGCAATCCAATCCTTTTTGCCCTCTATATCGTCCATCTTGGAGCAGACGAGATCCTTACCATACTCTGGTTCATTTCCCTTTTCATGAGTAATAATCACATCAGAATATCCTAATTCAGGAAGTAGTTCTTCAAGAAGCGTATGGATCTCAGTTTCCTTCTTTATGCTATGCAGATATGCTAATTTCTCTTCTTTATTGGTCATAGGCTGTGAATTCAGGTTAAGTAGGCTGTTATTTAGTTACAAATTGGCGTTTAAAGTAATCTATATTCATTGTTATTACAACAAGTTCATCTCACCATTTTATTTGAAGAAATCTTCGCTTTCACAATCATGTGAAATCATTGAAGATGCAGCACGACCATAGTCTTTCTTTTGCTACTACCGCTTCCGGCATGCTCGGAGGTCTGTCCCGAGCCTTGTCGGAGCAATTTTCCAACACGACCATCACATTTCCAGGTGTCATTGACGTAGCTGCTTATGCAGTGGTCAGTGCTAGTGTGGGCTATTGCGTAAAAGTGGCTATGGATCTCATCTATCAACGATTCCGCAAAGGGAAAGATACAAAGTGAGAAGCGTTCTAGCCATAGGAATTATAGGTGGACTTCTCTATTGGGGGAGTCGAGCACTGAGTGCCAAACGATTGAGTGATAAATCGGTGGTGCGCACACTTAATCCGCGTATTGCGAAGATCACCTTTGCCGGAATAACTTTGGCCACGGATATCTACGTGGACAATCCCACCAATGTCAGTGTCCAAATCACCAAACCGGTGATTACAATCACTACTGGTGGCAAGTATGTCGCTTCTAGTGTTCCTACTCGAGATCAATTTACCATCGCACCCTTAAATCAAACTTCTTTGGGTGTGGCTCAAGTGGAAGTGCCTTGGAGCGCTCTAACCCCCTACATCTCTAATCTGGTAAGCAGAATTCCGGCATTGGTGCGCGGTGGCAACACTAGCATTCAATCCCTCAACCTTCCTCTGGAATACCGCTACTCGGTGTATGTGAACGACATCTTTTACGAATCAACTCCTGAACGACTGGTATGAAAGCACGATTTGAAATAGGATCTATAACCAGCGGTTATCGCACCATTCGTGACGGAAGGAAGTATGATCATTTCTTTCCTAAACCAGAAGTTTCCGATCGAATCATCATTGAAGATGGTGAGGTTGAAGACACCGTTGATTTGATGAAACGTGTGGTTTGGCGATACATCGATGATACCAAAGCCATAGCCCAGCATTTAAAAGGAGAATCTAAAACCCAGACCAGCCAGAATATCTGGGATTTCCTCTACCATCACATACAGTACAAGCTGGATAAACGTGGCCTGGAACAACTAAGACGACCTGCTCGGAGCTGGGCAGATCGCACGGAAGGAATCGATTGTGATTGCTTCTCCATTTTCGCCAGCTCGATCCTCACCAATTTGAAAATCCCTCATTCTTTTCGGATCACCAAATACGGTGGTGACCACTTCCAACATGTGTATGTGGTAGTTCCCAACGGAACCGGAAACATCATCATCGACCCTGTGCTCTCCCGCTTCAACTACGAAAAACCTTTTTCAGAACATAAAGATTTTGATATGAACCTTTCCGGTATAGACGTGGCTGTGCTGAGCGGCCATGATGACGAGCTCAGCGATGTATTACTTGGTTTTCCTGACTTTGATGAATTAGGAAATGCGAGTGAAGAGCAACAGTTGGATGCGATGTATCGCTATTTGGTTTCTACCCGAAATGCAGTAGCAGCAAATCCAAATCACATCGCTCACATCGAGGATCCCCAGGCATTCTTAAAAATGCTGGATTATGCCATTCAGTATTGGTACACCGACAAACGAGACGAAGCGCTTGAAGTACTCGCACAAAATGAAGAGAAACTCAATCTTAAGAATGGATTTTCCGGCTACGAGGATGACTGGGATTGGGATGATGATGCGCTAGGTGCTGCCCGAAGAGGCTTCTTTAAACGCATTGGTGATTTCGCGAAGAAAGTAGGATCAGGCATCAAGAACGTAGCGCAGAAAGTGGGTAAAGCCATCGTCCGCTATAATCCACTAAGCGTAACTGCTCGACTTGGATTCTTAGCTGCCATGAAGCTCAATTTGAAGAAGATGGCTTCTAAGCTTAAATGGGCGTATGCTACTCAATCACAAGCCGCTGCGAAAGGTGTTTCGGCTAATGAGTGGCGTAAGGCTAAAACGGCTCTATCCAAGATTGAAAGTCTTTATGCTGATAAGCTTCAAGGAAAACGAAGCGCATTGAAGGATGCCATTCTAAAAGGACGTGCAGGTGGACTTAACGGGGAACTGCATCCGGATGCCTATGATTTGAGCGGATTGGGTGAACCTATTTCCATGACTGCTGCGGTGGCTGCTGCTACTCCAGTTATTGTAGCTGCCATTAAGATCCTAAAGGACTCCGGTCTATTCTCACCTGGGGAGGATACCTCTACCAATAATCTTCAGGCCGAGGCTGCATCAGCTCAACAAACCTCTAACGTACCAAGCAATGTGAGCATTCCAACAAATGCTCCCTCAATGCCCATCGTGCAAGCCAGTGTTCCTCCCATTGCCCCTCCACAATCTACTGCACCTCCTGCAACGCAGGGGGCATCAGGTGGCGGAATCATGGCTTTTGTCAAGAACAATCCAGCAGTGGCTGCCCTGGGAGCAGGTGCAGTACTCATTGGTGGTTACATGCTGCTAAAACCTAAAAAGAAAACCTCTCGGGGATTATCGGGAACCCGTAAAACTCCCACCAAAAGGACCTCCACAAAACGCAAAAGCACAATCAAAAAAGTAACGCTTAAATAAACATCTCATGAGAACAAAGAAAGTATCAAACAAGGCCATGTTGGGCGAGTTGCGCTCTCTGGCTATGATCAGTGGAGGAATGATCCTCGGTACCATGGGAGGAAAAGCCATCGACAAAGTGTTGAAGGTGGACGATACCCTTCCTGGCTTCCAAGCTAAAAAGTTTGTACGTCCAGCTGCACTTCTTGGCGCAGGCGTACTTGGAAGTCTCAAGCTTAAAAATCAAGATCTCAAAATGCTATCTGCCGGTGTGGGTGCATCAGGTGTGGTTTCTACCGTGAAGGTGGTCTTGAAAAAAGACCTGTTGAGCGGATTGGATGGTACGCCTGAAATCGCGGCTCCAATGACCGTATATCAGGATCCGGTTGTGCACTCCATCGAGTCTTACGAACCCAATCTTCCTGCCTTATCCGCAAGCAGCTATGAGGCTGAGGAACAAACAATAAAATCATACAGCCCTGGCGAGGTTGTAAGCGATTATACGGACGCCGAAATCGAAATCATTTAAACAACGAATCATTATGATGACATTAGGAGAAATCACTCAAAGTGAGTTTACACTTCTCGGCGCAATCAGTGACGAGGAATTGCTTATGGCCTTGGAAGGAGCCACTCCCCAGGCTAAGAAGAAGTTTACCAAGGCGATTCGCCAGTTTGCGCGAAGCCGCAATATGGCACCTAGTAAAGGTTCCAGAGGTGAATTGGAAAAACGTTTGCACCTCTTGCCGCGTGACATCCAGGAAGGATTGGCTCGTAAAACCTTGCAAGCAGTAGATGCCGCTTATTACGTGGTTAAAGATGTTTCTGGATCACGTGTTCAGAAGCTCTTGAAAGATGACGACAACAAGGTGGTTGGTCTGTCCAATATCTCATCAGCTAAGTTGGAAAAAGGCAATTTCTTCATGCTTAGTGGTCTTACCCTCTTATCTGGTGTAGCCGGTGCTGAAGACACCGTTCACGATGTGAATTTCGGAGTGATCCCGGACTATCTACGCAATGGGGAATTTGAATTCATCGCCAATGGTACCAACTTGATTCAGAACGCATCCAACGAGCTGTTCAACACCACTGGTCAAACCATGCCTGTTGGACATTACAGATTGGATAACCCTAAACTGATCAAGGATCAGCAAACCATCGAGTTCAACCTTGAGTGGGGTTCTAATGCACCAGCCGGAACCTACGTAAAGGCCATTCTACGCGGAACCATCATTGTCAAAGCATAAGGTTAGGGTGCCATGAAAGACCACAAGTTCCAAATGATACGCATTGGGGTGCCCCAAGCAGGAGCGACTGTTCGATTTACCGGTGAAACAGAGAAATCCTACAGTCGTATCCGGGGCATTTTCGTGGCCTTACCCGATCCTAAGATAGAATATGGTGCAACCCTGAGTTTTAAGGTTGGAGGGCAAGACGTATTTGATGACGATCACGATGTACGTCTTATTACCTGCGGACAAGGGGTTGCGCCTAATGATAAGTTCTTTCGATTTGAAGAAAAGCTCGAGGCCAGTGGGAATGCCTTTGAAGGCAGATATAGCGACCCTAGCATTGAAGGGGTGAGCTATCCCTACGAGGCCAAAGTGTTTTTGTGGTTAGTGAACGAGGAAGAATGAAAGGGATAGTTAGGCTTAATCGGAGTATTCAGGTGTACCGCCCTAATCAGGTGGTGCCCCTGGATTTCCGTTTATCTGGTGATGCAGCAAAGTGCTTTGGCGTACAGGCAATCGTGGTGGGGCGAATCCCCATGGATAGTCCGGTAATCCCCGTCTTTGGTGAGTATTCATTAGAGTTTGAGGGCAAGAAAATCCATCCGGTCAACTTTACAGTGCCGCTAGTAAGCCAGGAGCATTTTACAGACCAGACGCACCACCGTCCCCAGCTTCTTCCTATTTCCATTCAGCAATTGGAAAACCGTATGGTTACCGGTTTCTACCGTGACCTAGGTATGCAGGACTTTGATCCTGAAACTGCGGAATTCACTCCCTATAAAGTTCGATTCACCTTTCACTGTTACAAAGCATGATTTCTGTTGAATCCATAGGATATGTTGAGCGACTCTTAGCGACTCGTCAGGTGAAAGATTTCTATCTGGATGTCTTTACCCTGGTATTGGATCCATCGCAAAAGAATTTCTACAGCGATGCCAATCGAGGCTACTACTATCTCCTGACTCATGAGCTGCCTCAAGGTACCACCATTGCCAGTGAGACAGCCATTTTGGAAGTAGATGAAAACTGGTCTTCACGAGGGATTACCAAGATCCAGGAGTTTGGTGGTCAACTGGCCATCCATCTTCCTAATCCCGGTGCTCTTTCTCAAGTCGAATTCATTAGAGCCATACCCCGAGCATGAGTGAGCTAGAGAAAAATAGACGCTACAATATCGCTTCAACGATCCGTAAGGCGATTTCTGCCCAACGAACCCTTGGGCATCAGGATATCATGTGTTCAGCATATCTCTCGAAAAGGGGGAAAAAGCTCAATAGCATAGATCGTTCACCTTCTAAGAATTTCACCCGATTAATGCATCAGTACATTCAGTCGGAAGGGCCCGATAAATTGAGGGTTGAGCTTCGAGGCAATGACGATGTGTTGCTCTGGACCAAGACCTTCTCATTTGATGTTGAGCCTACTCCAATGGTGAGTACTCAAACGGATTTTCAGGGTTTGGGTGAGGCTGAGGTAAACGACCTGTTGAATCAGAAGATTGCGGAATTAAGACGCAATGAGGAACTCGAGGAACTTCGAACCGATAATGAGCAACTATCCCATGAAAACGATCAGCTGAAAAAGCAGATCGAGGAAATGGAGGAAGTTGTAGAAGCTAAGAAGAAGGTAGAGTATTACGCTAATATTCTAGGCTTGGCCTTTCCCGGACTTGCTAAAATGCTAAGTGCTACACCACTTGGAAATACCCTGGGAGCCTTAGCTGGAATTGAGGACACCTCTACATCTACTGAAGAATCTGAGAAGACCCAAAGGGAAACGATCATAGAACTCGTGAGCGAATTCATGCAGTCGCTAGATGACGCCCTGCTTGGTCAACTCTACCTGGTATTTATTGAATTGAGCAATAACCCGTCCTTGATTGGAGGGCTCCTTGCTCATTTGACCCAACAAAATGAACAAGCATCATGACCTATCAAAAGACCATTCTCATTAAAGCAAAATCCGATGCTGAGGCTCAGGAAATAGCCACAGCTATGAGCAGTATGTCCGGTCATTTTAACGCCAAGGAATGGACAGCTATCGGTAAGAAATTGGCCAGCAAAGTGATTCAAATGCGAATTCGATTGATGATCTAATGATTCCTGTGCTTCCCATATCAAAAGAGCAGCAACAGAAGATCCTTCGTGGGTTGATGATTGCCGGTGGACTCTATCTGGGCTATCGAGTAACCAGTAAAGCCATTAAGAACATGCGCTCAAGAAACACTTCTGTATTGGCGGATCAAAGCCCTGAAGTGCGACAAGCCATGGGCTTACGCTCAGCCATGAACCCCAGTGGTGTTTCCTGGCTCATGTGGAGTGACGGTACCAATGAAGATGCCATCGCTCAGATTGCATCGCAAATAACCAATCTGGATGCAGTGGCTACCGCTTATCGCAACTTGTATGGGAAGGAACTTATTCAGGATCTGCAAGGAGAGCTTTCCACTGACAAGTTCAACGCATTTCTGCAAACCATCTCGAATAACCGTATCAATAGCAGCAATAGTTCGGGATCTTCTAGCAGTACCGGTTCGAGATCTTCAGGAGCCTATACCGCTCCCCAAAAGATGATTGTTGCCAAGCGCAGCGTGTTCGTTCGGACATCTCCCGATGCCTCCTATCACGGGGCTTGGTATGAGGTGGGTGAAAACAAAAACATCTACAAAACAGCTAGTCCTGGAGAGTTTATTGGCTATGCTACCGGCAAGCAACACTTTGATAGCAAGAACAATGTCAAGTTCATTGAAGTGGCCTTTCGTGTAGGTGCAGGAGCACCTGGAGCATTAGCCTCAAAGATTGGACAGTCTATGCTTTTATGGGTAAGTGCTTCGAGCAATTACGTAGCTCAGTTTACTTCTGAATCCACTCTTGCACAGGCCTATCCCAATGCTCGAAATCAATTGAGCTACATGCTGCCTATTCCAGGGCTGGGTTGGCTATCTGCTCCTGGATCAAGAGTAATTACTACAGAATCAGCCATGGTGCTGGGAGAAAAGTTTGAACCCATCTCGCGAGTTCCCGAATCAGTATTGATCGGATATCCGGTGATGAGCCTGGAAGGAAATGCCATGCACTATACCCTGGTAAGAACCCTGGATGGCACAGACCGATGGATCAATTCTAAACACGTAAGAACTGAATAATGGATAAAGAAACCTTTGTAACCACCTATTTGCCACTGGCTCAAAAAGCCGGTGAGCGCTTTGGCATGAACCCAGCAGTTATCCTGGCACAAGCGGCCATTGAAAGCGGATGGGGCTCAAGTTATGGAGCACGGGTGCGGAAGAATTTCTTTGGTATTACTGCGGCTGGTTCTCCCAATGAATTCTGGGACGGAAGCTACACGGTTGCCAATAACCAGTATCGTTTGAAATTCCGGGTATATCGTACCGCTCAGGATAGCTTCTATGATTTTGCTCGCTTGATTTCTAGTCGCTATAAATCAGCGCATGCAGTCAGTAATGATTCTGCGGCATATGCCCAGGCCATTGCTTACAGCCCCTATATCAGTGAAAACAATGGGGATAATCGTGAGAACTACCGCAAGGGTATCATCAGCACGTTCAACAGTATCTCCACCATCGTAAAAAAAAAGGACTTGAATTTATCCAATCCACCGGAGGACAAGCCATCGGAGCATTGCTCATCTCAGGATTAATCGCTTGGATTTGGATCAGTAAAAGCAAAAAGTAATTATGGCCTTTACCCTCAAAGAACTACGGAGTGGACAAACCAAGACATTCACCTTGAAAGAGGTGTTGAAGTTCTTAGGCGATGCGGTCAATGATGAAATTCTCATTGGCGAAGAGCGCTATCGTATTTCTTCTTGCCAAGAATTGGGTGGTGATGGAAATCCAGCTGCGATACTAATCGATTGGGTGACATTGGAGCTGGTGATTATTGCCAACGGTGAGAATACCTTCTTCTTTCCAGATACCATCATCGACACTGATTCAATCTTCCTTACCGTAAACAATGTGCTTTACCAATACGGACAGAGCTATGATTATCACATACAGGATGATCGATTGTATTGGCATGGCCCTTTTGAATTGGAGACCACCGATCGCGTGATCTTGAAATATCCGTCAACAACTATCTAACACGAAGAAAAAGACACTATGAGCGAGTTTATTAAACAGAAACAGATTCAAAACCTCACCACCGATTTGGCTGCAAAAGCCTTGGATTCTCAGGTGGTAAAGAAAGCCAATAACCTATCGGATGTAAATGCCGCCAATGCACGTACCAACTTGGATGTGTACTCGAAGACAGAGGTGCAAAACATGATATCCGGGGCTGACAATGGATTTAACGTGGCGACCATTGCCGAGCGCGATGCGCTGACCGGACTAAAAGTGTCCGACCGTGTTTTCGTTTCGAATGATGGTGATGGTAAATGGGGTATGTACATCGTTACCGCTGTCACCAATGGAAACGGTTCCACCTCCACTTTTGAGAAAGTTGCCGATGAGGATGCTTTCAGCAATGCGCTTACCAAAGAAGCCATTAAGAGCTCTTATGAAAGTAATGCCAATACCAATGCCTTCACCGATGCGGAGAAGACCAAGGTGGGACATATCACCGTAACACAGGCCGTAAGCCTGGATACGATTGAATCCAATTTGGCTTCCACCACTACCACGGCTAACAACGCACTGTCTACTGCTAATTCTGCAAGCACTGCGGCAACCAATGCTCAGAATACTGCCAACAGCGCGAGCACAGCAGCAGCTAATGCTCAAACGGCTGCTGATGCTGCTCAGGCCGATGCCGATGCCGCCCAAACTACCGCGAATTCAGCACTCTCAACAGCGAACAGTAAGGAAGATCTCTTTACAGAAACGCGAGAGGATTTTACCAATATAATCGGTGAAGCTGGTGTTCCTGTAAACATCACTCTTGCCAACGATGTAGCAGCCGGTTTTGAGCCCTTAGTTTACTTCAACGGCCTCCTGGTCAAAACCGTGACTTACTCTCCCGGATCACCGGAAATATCCTACACGGTTCCTTACGTCACTGAAACCTCAGACACTGTCTCAGTTGCCTACGCTTACAGATAATGGATCGCATTAAAGTAAAACAGGTGGAGGGTGCTATGGACTTGAGTTCCGGTCAACAAGTGACCGGGACCAAGTCCTTTAGCGCACCGCAACAATTTACCGGTGGGGAAACCATCATGGTAGCCTACCAGGATGCGCTGTATTGGTGCCAGCGCGAGAAGGTTTTGGAAGATGCCGGCAACTCACGGCTCAAAATACAGGAAGGCACATTAATCATTGAAGTTTTTAACGGAGATACGTGGGAAAGAGCATGATCAGCAAAAGCAAAAGATTGACTATCACCTGGGTGGCTTTAATTTTTTTGATCAGCACCACCTATATCGCCATACATAGCGACCTTGAAACGGTGGCCACTACCTGTATTGCCGGGGTGATGACCATACTATCCACCTACATCTGGGCAGAAACCAAACGACCAACATCAGGCAAAGAATGATGAATGTAAAGACCATATTCACCTTGGTTGCTGGCCTCGTGTTATCGCTAGGACTTTGCTGGTATTTATTAGATGCCTGGAAGGAAGCCAATCACTCCTACAAAAGGGTTTTGGGTGCCAATGAAGCACTGCAAGAAGACTTGGTTCAGTTCAAAACCGAAAATGGGCAGTTGGCCGCACAAAACAGAGCACTCCAGCTAAAGAGCAAGGAGCTTTCGTATTTGCTGCCTCAAATGGCCTCAGAGATCAAGCAATTGGGAGTAAAGCTTTCAAGAGCTGAATCGGTGAGCGCTACCGGGTTCGAGATCTCTACTCCGGCTACTGTAGTACTTCGGGACTCACTTATCTACGATACCCTTGCCGTGAAGATTTTCGACTACGAGGACGGCTTTTTTGACATCCGGGGAACAGCCATTGGCAACCGGCAGCAGTTAAACCTGGCCTACCGGGATACCCTGGTGCAAGTTGTTTACCGTGGTGAGCGGGAAAAACCCTGGCTGTGGATTTTCTCTCCACGAAAGCTTATGCAGCGCGTGAGTTTGAAGAACCCTAACGCACAAATTGAATATACCCAACACATTGAAATTGAAGATTGAATCCGCAAGAGCGAAATATGGCTATAGAATCCTTCATCAAAAGGAAGGACGCTGCCGGAGAACCTTATTCTGTGGCGGACAAAGCTTTTATTTCTGCTTATGAAGGAGCTGGCGGGTTAGCTTCAAAGGGTGCGACCGGGCAGGGTTTATTGCATGAATTCTACACTCCCGAATGGCTTTGTAAAAAGATGTGGGAACTGGCTCATTTTCACGGCTATGATGGTGGCTCCATTCTGGAACCTTCCTGCGGCACCGGTAGGTTTTTAAAAGATGCCCCTGCAAAGACCAGTATTACCGCCTTTGAGATCAACCCGGTTTCCGCTCGTATTACGGAGGTTCTTTACCCCAAGGCTACGGTCTACAATCAATACTTTGAAACAGCCTTTTTAAAGGCACCACGTTTCACCTCTGCCTTGCCAAACGGAAAAACCTGGTTGGAGCATTCGCCTTTTTCCCTGGTCATCTCGAATCCTCCTTATGGCAAGCATGTCAACCAATACTCGGCATTCTTCAAGAAGGAAAAATTCAAGCAGCTGGAGACCTTTTTCATGTTTAAATCCTTGCAGTTGCTCAAATCTGGTGGCCTCTTGGTATTTGTCACTTCCAGCAACATCATCCGCAGCGGCATTTCTTACCAAAGTGAGAAAGACAGGATAAGCGAGCTGGCCGATCTGATTGATGCCTATCGCTTGCCCCCGGTATTCAAGCATTCTTCGGTACCTACTGACATTATAATCCTTAGACGAAAATGAAACGATACGATATACCCTCACATGCCGGTACCATTGTTCTGGATGGGGTTGATCTGAATGAACTGGAATTACAAATCAGCGACATCGAACGCGACTTTAAAGTCCGGGAAATTGACATCACCTTCAAAGAAGAAAAGCTTTACGACAACCAGGTTCGACATTCTTCAGATGCTTATAAGTTTATCAAGGAGGTCATCTTCGATGGCATGGAGATCCAGGAGCATTTTGTGGTGCTCTACATGAATCAAGCTAATAGGATCACAGGCTATTACAAGCACTCGAAGGGCACCATCAACTCTACCCAAGTGGATATCGAAATCATTACGGCCGTGGCCATCAAAACTCTGTCCAAGGCTATGATCATTTCGCACAATCATCCCAGCGGGAATACCCGTCCCAGTGAAGCGGATCGCAGAATGACCAAACGTCTTAAAGAAGCGGCTTCTATGTTTGACATCAGTGTTCTGGATCACATCATCTGTACCGCGGACAACTATTACTCTTTCGCGGACAATAGCGAAGGCTCGCTCTCCGGTCCATCGGAAGAGTCTGTGGTTACGGCCATGCGTGAGCGTATTCTCCAAGGCTTGCGCCAGGTGACTGAGGCTAATTCTCCCAACATTCATCGTATGATTCAAACCAAGGAAGGCTACCGAAAGCTGGAAGAGCGCATCCTGGAAAAGGTGCTGCGTGATAACCGGATTCCAGAAGCAGTGATCCCTCAAATTGAAATGGAATGGAACTGATCTTTCCTCAACGGTCTAGGGCAAGAATCGCAGCTCTGCATCACCTGCGCGCGGAATTCAATGAAGATTTAAAGACCGCCACTGCTGCCAGAAGAAAGGAACTGGAGCAGCAAATAGCTCTGGTTAGAAATGGTGTGTTCCCTGAAGAATTTGACGCAGGTGAGATGGTGAAGCTGGTGGAAAAGAAGCAAAGCTTTTCCAATGAGCCGCTTAGCACAACCGAGCTGATGACCTTCAATACCTACTTCGACATCAATCCAGGTAAGATTTGTGGCCAGGAAGTGATTGCCAGTTCGCGGGATTTTCCGGTAAGCATTGCCGGAAACCGGGAGGATGTGGAAAAAGCAATTGACCGAACCCTGGAAACAAAGAACAGCATGGAGCTGGAGGCGCAAGCCTTAGAGCTGGAACTCAACCTTTTTGAATTATGAGCTACTTAAACGGAATTTCGAGCGCTTCGGGCTTGGGTAGCCTGAATGGATATACCGCTGCAAGATTGGCAGCGCAGTCTGAGACTTTGAAAAAATTGCTGACTGAAGATCCTAAACTGGACGGTTTAGGACGCATCACATCTTCCAAAGTGATGCCCTTTTCGGAGGTAGTGAAACGCTACAACAAAGGCATCTCCAAAAATGAGATCCAAGCCTGGGTATGGTACAAGCGAAGTGTGGGTGTGCCTATGCACGGATGGGAAGCCTATTTTCTAAAGGAAGGTGAAGCCACTAAGGAAGTGAAAGTGAAATCGGCCACGCTACTTTATGACGAGCGTATGGCTGAGATCCGCATGGCTTATCCTGGTGAAGTACTGGGTAAGTGGATCCGTGATGAAGAAAGCAAAGCCGGTACCAATTACTATATCGTTCGTTCGGGCTCCGGGCTTTTTAAAGTCAAATCGGATGACTGTTCCCTTATAAAAGGTGAAGCGACCAGCAATCAAAAGGAGCTTAATCGCCTGGTGGAAGAAGGAGCTCTGTTTTACCACGGTGGCGAACTTTTGCCTTTGCCGATCTACACCTTTGGTAATATGTACGACCGCGAACTCCAACTGGAAGCGGATAAGGCTTTTATTATTGAAACCTGGGGTGAGGCCATTTATCAGAAGCATCTGAAAGAAATCTCGGAGGCCAAACCACAACTAATGACGGTGACCAATCCGGATGAAAAGGAGCGTCCGATAATAACGGCCATCTCAGATTTCGCATCCAGCAAGGACACCTTCAATATCACCCAGGTTCGCGAGGAGTATATGGATGTGGAATCGGCCAGTGAGTTTAAGAAGGTCAACGGACGTATTGCCCGAAAGAATGCCAAGGAATCCATCAACCTCCAGTTTGATGGGGAACGCAAGTACACCTTGCAACACGTTTTTATCAAGTGGCTTTACACCCTCCAGGAAACAGATTTCGTAAAAAGCTCGGCCATTGATATTTCTGACTACTATTTGCTCAATCGTCCGTTGCGGGATGACCGGCTTTCAAAAGAGGAAAAGGCGGAGCTGAAAGCCAATGCCCGTGAAGAAGGCGAAAAGCTTTTTTCCAAGTTCCTGCACGAGGTGTTGACTTTCGAGGATCAGCAGCGACTGGATTATTCTTGGAACCGACTCTACAATGCCCAGGCCGACATTATGCACCACAAGGTACCGGTGGGATTTGAATGTTCCCGGAAATTTAAAAGTGGTGTACTACAGATCACCGATATCCAGCGGGAGGGAGTAGCTTTTATGGAGGCCATGGGATCCGGCATCAATGCTTTTGACGTGGGGGTGGGTAAAACCATGACCGCTATTACCAACCTGGCGCATGCGCTGTACAGTGGTAAATGCTCTCGGCCTCTCATCGTAGTACCCAAACCAACTTACAAGAAATGGATTGCCGAACTCATTGGCTACACGGATAAAAAGTCCGGTGAATTCGTTCCTGGTGTTTTGTCCTATACCGTTGTCCAGCTCAATGACTGGTACAATCTGGGAACTCAGGTAGTCAAAGGGTTGAATCTGAGTAAGCCGGTTCCTAAGAAGTCGATTACCATCGTCACCTATGAAGGTTTCAAGCGTCTGGGCTTTGGTCAGGATGTTTCGGAATCACTCTTCACGGAGCTGGTGAATATCCTTGGACAGTCTTCCGAGAAAAGCGAGCGCGATAAGGAAATCAAGTACCAGAAATTCCGGGAGATGATCGGTGTAGGTCTTAAAAATACCGTGGCCGATGTGGATGCACTGGCCTTTGATTATGTGGTGATCGATGAAGCGCACCGGTGTAAAAACGTCTTTGCTTCGGTAAAAGCCGATGAGGACAATGGCAAGCGCTACAGTATTCAAAGTGCGGTTTCAGAAACCGGTCAAAAGGCATTTTTGATCCTCAATTACATTCAGCGTAAGTATGGCCGAAATACCATGCTGCTTACCGCTACGCCTTTTACCAATTCGCCTTTGGAGATCTATTCCATGCTCTCCCTGGTAGGTTACGAAAGCCTTGTAAGCAGTGGGATTTACAACATCGATACCTTCTTCGACCTTTTTGTTCTTCCTACCATTGAGTGGACGGCCAACTACAAGGAAGAGATTGTGGAGAAGGAGGTGATTAAGAGCTTCACCAACCGCAGGGTGTTGCAGAAGCTCATCTACAACCACATTCTTTACAAAACTGGTGAGGAGGCCGGGGTAAAGCGTCCAAAGAAGATCAATCTCCCGATGATCTACAACCTTTTGGAGGACAAGCCTGAACAGCGTTTGCCGGTAAAGGATCAGGCGCTCACCTACATCAATATGACTCCATTCCAGCGCGAGAATCAAAATAAGATTGTTTCGCTGGCCAAGAAGTCCACGGAAGGAAAGTTGGATATGGGCAATCTCTTCAGGGCCCTGGCCTATAGCCTGGATAACGCACTTTCTCCTTATTTACTGGGTGGCCAGCCGGAGGACTACCGGGAGTTTGTAAAGAACTCACCAAAAATCGCCTACGTGATGGAGTGTATTGCTTCGGTGAAGGACTACCACAAAAAACGGGGTGAGGAAGTTTCGGGCCAGGTGATCTACATGAACCGGGGAAAGCAGTTCTTCCCGATGATCAAGGAGTACCTGGAAGAGGAGCTGGGATTTAAGCGAGGTGTAACTTATTCGAAGGTCAAAGTAGATGAAGTGGAAATCATCTCTTCTGATATCAATGATACCCGAAAGGAGAATGTCAAGGAAGCCTTTTTGGAAGGGGTGGTAAAGGTCATCATAGGTACGGCTACCATACGGGAGGGTATTGACCTCCAAAAACGCGGGACTGTAATCTACAACTGCTACCCCGAATGGAACCCCACCGATATCCGGCAACTCGAAGGCCGCATCTGGCGACAAGGCAACCAATTTGAATATGTACGGGTGGTGATGCCGCTCATCCAGGATTCCATGGACGTTTTTGTATTCCAAAAACTGGAAGAGAAAACCGCCCGGATCAATGACATCTGGTTCCGGGGTGATCGTGGCAATGTGCTTGACCTGGAAAGCCTGGATCCACAGGAAGTGAAACTGGCACTGATCACTGACATCGACCGGTTGGTGCGCATGTTCTTTGACCAGGAAAAAGAAGAGCTACAGCGCCAATGGAAACGCATTCGCCATTCCATCTCCCTGATTGAGGAGATCAAGCGGGATATCCAGTATTACCGCTCTTACCGGGAAAAATCCATTGAGGCCTTGCGGGCTTTCCTGGCTTCTCTCAAAAACAGCCATTGGCTAAGCGAAGACCAGGAGGAGAAAGGCGAAGCATCTAAAGTTCGGAAAAAGGCTGTTCAGCTCCATGATGATCTGGAAGAGTTGCTTTCTGCCACCGAGATGGGGGATAAGGAGATTATCGCCATGGGGCGAAAGATCGATGCTAGTTACTCTATGCTAGGGGTGTATTTCTCCAACAAATGGTACCTGGAGTATTTGAAGGAATACGTTTCCAAGGTGCGAAAGACTGAGAAAACCGTGCTCAAAAGCAAAGGCTTTAGCATCGATTCTGACCTCGATATGGTATTGGCCACTTACACCAAGGAACAAGATGCCTTGACCACTCAAGCCGACCGGTATAAAGGGGGTAAAGAGAGTCCACGTTGGTCAGAGCTTAGAAGTGAGATCCAAGAGAAGAAATCTGCGCTCCAGGTGGAGGGCAAAACGGCCAGGGAACGCGCTGCGGAGTTTGCCCGTCTCAATTACCTATTGGACTACAAGGTGGAATTACCATCCCGGACTGAGCCAGAGGAAGAAGCTGAATTTGAAATCATCGATGAAGAAGACAGTACCCTGGAACTGGAAGCCCTTGCCCTTGAATTAGAACTTGAACTTTTAGCAATTTAAGCCATGATTACCGTACAGAATTACCTGAATACCGCTTGCAACCTCGACTTTTCATCTTTCCCCGAAGCTTTGAAAAAGGGTGACGATCTTACCCGCAAAGCCTTAGCTCAAAACGGGTACCACAGCAATGAAACCATCAAGCGTGTGGTGGATACCTATATCGAAAAGCTCAATGCCTATGTGAAGGCGAGTGGGCCAAAGCAAACGCAAAAGCAATTAACCAAGCCAGCAAAGCCTAGCCCGACAAAGACAAAGAAGAAATCACCTGCTAAAGCTCAGGCAAAACCCAGGGCTGTAAAAAAGGCTGTTGCCAAGACCGAAGCCAAGCCGGTGGAAATGCTACCGGAAGAGATTCGCTTTATCCGCAGGTATGTGGCCATGCATGGTAAGGTAAAATCCAAATTGTCGGTCATGCGTCTTCTTTCTTCTCTACAGAAGGCCATGCTGGAGAAGCGCATCCGGAAAACTTCTTCTTACGCCAAAGAGATGCTGCAAATCCAAGATCAACTCATCAGTTGCGCGGAACGTATGGGTGACGAAGCAGAAATCAGCATTTCCTCCAAGCATTTAGAGCACTACAAGGAAATTGCTTCATCACAACGGATCCGGGAGTCGATAGCCTTGCTCAAGCGCTTTGTGGCCATTCATGGCCGGGAAGGCATGGAAGAACGGGCCGAGCGCCTGATGAAAGCCATGGAGCGCATGGTAAAGAAGGGAAAGATCCGTAAAGACGATCCTTATGCGGCTAAGCTCAGTGAGGCTTATAAGTCGTTGAAGATCTTCCTGCGGGATAAAAAAGCCGCACCTGAAATTACGGAAAGCGAGCTCAACGGAATCTATGGACTTTTGGGGATGCCCGGAACTAAAATCAAACCGGGTAAACCAAAAGGACTTGCCGGAGTTGTTTCCAGCCAGGATCTCATGAACATGGATTTTGAAACCATCGGCCTCCGTGGGAAATTCCAGGAACTGATCGGTGACCCTTCGGTAGGCTTTACGGCCATGGTATTCGGTCAACCCAAGAGTGGTAAATCTACCCTCATGCTGGACTTTGCGCATCACCTGGCCAGCCATCACGGTGAAGTCTTGTATGTGGCCTTTGAAGAGGGCTACGGCTATACCTTAAAGGAGAAGATTACCCGAATTGGCGCCATTCATCCTCGACTAAACTTTTCCGAGGAATTGCCAGGCAAACTAGGAGCCTACGATTTTGTGTTCATTGACAGCGTGAGCCGGGCTGGAATGGAACTCGATGACATGATCGAACTAAAAAACAAGTATCCACGCACCAGTTTCATTTTCATCTTCCATGCCACCAAGGACGGTAAGTTCAAAGGCGGAAATGAACTGGCCCATGAGGTGGACGTGATTATTGAGGTGGAAAATGGTATGGCCAAAGGGAAAGGGCGGTTTGGTCAAGGGGAGATGGAGGTGAGGTTTTAAGCTAGGTTTTTCCAGAACCTGCCCATTCGAAGAGGCAAGCTTAAATATTGGTTTCTGACAAAGTTGGAGGCTCCCTCAATAATGAAGGCCACTTTCATTCAATATCATCTTTGGTGATCAAACTATGTCCCACACTTCATTACGACACTAGTAAGTCATCCTTCTTTCGCCCTAGCTTGAACTACGTTGATCTTGGAGCATACATAATAATCAGTACACCAAGCAATGCAACAGTGCCACCGATAAGGTCATACTTATCCGGCACAACTCCATCCACCTTCCAGCCCCAGATAATAGCCATCACAATGAAAATGCCGCCATAGGCTGCATACACCCGGCCAAAATTTGCCGGTTGAAAGGTGGCCACCACTCCATAGACCACCCAAAACGCCAATCCACCAGGGCCTACCTTCCCTTAAGCTGAGCCAAACCATATAACCGCCTCCGATTTCGAATAAGCCGGCTAATACAAACAGAACCATTGATTTAAGGATAGTAATCATTTCACACTGTTAATTAATTGTTGAATATCCGGAGGTATTTCCATTGATTTTAGAGGTGGAACCTTGGCTCCTCCTGTATTACCTACAGGAATTTTCCCAACAAAAGACTTTACCCCACCTACCAGTAACCGTGGTATTTGACCGATCACCTCTTTGGCACTTTTAATTCTGATACCAAAGAGAAGCATCTTCCAATGCAAATAGCTGTGTTCCCAGGGGCAAGACTGGCCGATTATATGTGCCCTTTCAAGATGTCTCCAGGCAATTCTAAATTGATCCTTTTCCAGAGCTGCCCGATATACTCTAAGCTCCTGCTCGAAGTATGGCTGCAACCTGGAAGGCTTAATAGTGTTGAATTTCATATTGTTTGCTTTAGCTACATCATAGAACAAACCTAAACATCAATCTTTCTTCCGTTCTGAAAAGCTTCCCAACCCTCTTTAAGAGCATAGGGCACGATCAGAAATGCTGCAACAGGATCGGCCCACCACCAATCCAGATAACGAACAGCAAGCAGACCCCCTAAGACTGCAATGGTCTGATAAAGGCATACAAAGGTATCCTTGGAATCTGCAATTAGCTCCTTGCTGTCCAGCTTTTTGCCATAGCGGTATTTGTACCAAATCAGGATCGGATTTACCACGAGAGAAATCACGAGTATTACAATTCCGGCTGTACTCCAGGAAGGAGGGTTTTGAGCTATCAGCTTTGAAATAGAATCATAGGTAATAAAGGCGCTTACCAGTAAAAATGAAATGGCGATAACATAGAGAGTGGCTCTTTCCCTTTTTCGAACGCGCTTTTCACTGATGCCTTTCACTTCACCATTAAGCCGCCACCACAAGGTACTTGCCGACACTACTTCAATTATGCTATCGAGGCCCCAACCGATCAAAGCTGCACTGCCGGAAGAGAAACCTGCAATGAGAGATACAACTACTTCAATGGTGTCGTAAATGACATTGTAAACCTGTACTTTACGGGCCTTTCTAAGATATTTTCCTCTTTCCTTTTCCATAAGAAGTTACTTGCTATTAATCCACTCCCTCGCCTCCTCAGCTTCTTCCTCATCAAAATACCGGATGTCTGCATCGGTAAAAGGTTTCATGATATCTGTCATGAGTTCGTGCCACTTCTTTTGGCCAACAATGGCTACTTTTTTAAGATGCTCCTTATTTTTAAGATCAAACTTCGCATCGCGCCAAAGAGCGCTTGCTGACCAGCCTTCAAAATCCTGCATCTCAAAGTACCAGCTAATTTGTTCGTGCTGCTCAATTTTCTGCCACAGTAGTGGTAACATTTTATCGTAATCGGTATCATCAAGTTTGCCTGTAGCAACCATGTAAATTTTGTCTATATTTTCTTCTATCTGTATCATGTCGTTACTATTTAGAAAGTTTCAAAATGCGAATAGCGCCCCGCATCACAAAGGCGAACACGATTCCACCAATTAACAGGTCAGGCCATTTGCTGTTTAGAAAATAAACCATTACACCGGCCAGGATCACTCCGCCATTAACAATAATGTCGTTGGAAGTGAATATGGCGCTGGCCTGCATGTGCGCTTCATCGCTTTTGGCTTTATTGATCAACCATAGGGAAACCAAGTTGCCGATAAGGGCCAGAATTGCTATAACTATCATCCATTGAAACAGCGGTGTTTCGCTTTCGCTGAAAAATCTGCGCAAAACTTCTGAGAATCCTAAGAACGCCAATCCCATTTGAAAATAACCGCTGAATTTAGCGACTTTCTTCTTTCTGGAAACAGCACCACCAACTGCAAACAGGCTTAGTGCATAAACGATGGAATCTGCCAGCATATCCAATGAGTCGGCTATCAGGCCCATAGAGTTGGAAATCCATCCAGTAGTCAGCTCTATCACAAAGAAGCCGAAATTGATGCCCAGCACCCACCAAAGTATTTTTCGCTGTTGGGAGTCGTCAGTAGCCAACGGCAACTCAGCTTCATATTCCGTACTTTCCAAGTGGTCATTGAGCTTAAGTTCACGAATGGCCTGATGGATCTTGTCTACTTCTTCCGTGTGATATACCTCCAGTTTACGATTGGGAATATCAAATGAAAGTTGCTTTACCTCACTATAAGGCTCCAGCTTCATGCGGATCATCTGCTCCTCTGATGGGCAGTCCATTTTTGTTATTATGAATGTGCTTTTTTTCAAGTGTTTTTTTATTTACCCGTTAGTTTAGTTGGCAAAAAATAGTTGGCAAAAGCAGTTGGCAGTTTGCAAAAGGTACCGTCATTTATTTCTTGGTTTATATTTTTCGGGGTTTTCAATCATATGGTTGAGCATTCGACCTACCTCTTCTGATTTAACGACAAGTTCATTTCGCTCTCCTTCCGATATATATTGGCAGGCCAAAGCAAAATCAAGAGAAATCTGAGTTTCAGAGTTTTCCATATCTGCATCACTCATTTTACTTGAGAAGTGCTTTGGATATTGACGTTTTCTATATCCTTCGCCAATAGCCCGACACACTGATCGTGAAGATCTTCTTAATTGATCAGTCAGCGCATACTTCTCTTCGGATGGAAATTTCTTAGTAACCTCAAACACCTCCATCGCCAGCGAAAATGCTTTCTTGAAAACAGTCAAATCACGAAAACTACCTGCCATAACCACCTGCCTTTACTTTCTTTGGTCTGATAAATGTCTTGATCTCTTTCATATTGTTAGTTGTTTTATTTCTTTCCATCTTTTTAAGTTGGCAATAGGCAAATAGCAATTGGCAAAAGTTGTCGCGGTTAAGCTTCCTTGCCAACTGTTTTTTTTCTCTTTGCCAACTGCCCAGTGCCAACTTTTAAAAATTCTATTTCTTATAAGCCAACAATCTCAAAGCATTAAACACCACTACCAGAGTTGACCCTTCATGAATGAGTACCGCAACACCGATATTAGCAAAGCCGAAAACCGTGGCAGGTATTAACAATGCTACTATTCCCAAACTAACCCAGAGGTTTTGTTTGATAATAGCTTTGGCCTTCCTACTTAAACCGATTGCAAAAGGCAAGGTCTCCAGCTTATCAGCCATCAGGGCAATATCAGCTGTTTCCAGGGCTACATCACTGCCAGCTGCTCCCATGGCAATGCCTACTGTGCTATTTGCCATGGCCGGGGCATCATTCACGCCATCACCTACCATCGCTACTTTGGATTCTTTCTCCTTAAGTTCTTTAATGGCTTCAACCTTTTCTTCTGGTAACAAACTGCCCCAGGCATCTGTAAGGCCAATCTCTTTGGCTACTGCATCGGCTACTTTCTGGTTATCACCCGTTAGCATGATCATACGCTTGATACCAATCTTTTTGAGCTGCTCCAGGGTATTTTTTGCTTCCTTTCTGGGCGTATCCATCAGGGCAATAATGCCAATGTAGTGGTCATTCTGACGGATCAGCATGGTGGTATTTCCATCCGATTCCAGTGACTTCACTTTTTCTTCTATTTCCTTCTCTGGCTTATTATCATCCAGGGATTCAAACAGGTCCAGGTTGCCGATGTACACTTTATTATTTCCCAGTGAAGCTTTTATCCCTTTACCAAGCACCGCTTCCAGATCTTTCGCTTCAAGCACATCAGCACCATTTAATCGCTCTTTCCCATCCCGCACTACAGCTTTGGCCAGAGGATGGTCGCTGAGGTTTTCTACAGCTACTGCTATTTTCAACAGCTCGTCCTCGTTTACATCACCTAAAGCAATTACTTCGGTGAGCTTGGGTTTACCTTCTGTTAGCGTTCCGGTTTTATCAAATGCCAGGGCAGTGAGTACACCCAGGTCTTCCAGCGGACGACCACCTTTAATAAGCACTCCGCTTTTGGCTGCCCGGGCTACTCCACTTAGCACTGCACTTGGGGTGGCAATGGCCAAAGCACAAGGGCTGGCAGCCACCAATACGGCCATTGCTCGGTAGAAGCTTACACTAAAAGGCTCATCTATGACCAGAAAAGCGAAATTGAGCAACACGACCAGTACCAATACGGACGGGACAAAATACTTCTCAAATTTGTCGGTGAGCCGTTGTGTAGGTGATTTCTGGGTTTGAGCTTCATTCACCAATTTTACCAAACGGGAGAGCGTAGAGTCCTTTGCTACTTTAATCACTTTGATTTCCAGCGTATTGTTGCCATTTATGGTACCCGAAAATGCACGGTTCTCATCTTTGATATCATCTTCCTGTGACCAGTCTTTATCGGGATTATCCACCGGTTCTTTATCTACCGGCACACTTTCCCCGGTGATAGGCGCCTGATTCACGCTACTTGATCCGCTGACAACCACACCATCGGCTGAGATTTTGCTATTGGGCTTCACCACGATGATGTCACCGATGCTCAATTCCTCAATACCGACTTCTTCGGTCTTACCATTTCTCTTAAGCAATGCCGTTTTAGGAGCGAGCTCTGCCAAAGCAGCAATGGACTTACGAGCTTTGTTCATGGCGAAGTGTTCCAGTGCATGGCCCATGCTGAACAGGAATAACAATAAGGCGCCTTCCGCCCATTCGCTAAGAATAGCCGCTCCAATGGCTGCTACCAGCATCAGGAAATCAATTTCAAAGCCGCCTTTGGCCACTGTTTGAATGGCTTCTTTGGCTGTAAAAAAGCCTCCAAAGAAATAAGCTCCGATATAAAGTGAAAGACTTACCCATGAAGGCACAGCTTCGATATAAGTAAGCCCAAAGCCAATACCTAATAATGCTCCGCAGATAATGGAAAAGATCAACTCTGTATTTTTACCGAAAATACCGCCATGCGAATGTTTATCATCTTCACCTTCCTCATGGTCATGTCCCTTGTCAGCTTCTTTTTTTTGCTCTTCGCCTTTTTTTGTTTCTTTTACTTTATCAAGAAAACGTTCGGCACTCACCTGTGTATCGGGTATATCAAGTCCCTCTTTTCTCAGGGCTTTCAGGATTTCCGCCTCATCCACCTTGGCCGTATCATACTCTACCCGCACCATGCCGGATGCCGATACGGAGGCCTCCAAAATACCGGCTATCCCCCGAAGGTCACGCTCAATATGACGGGCGTGGCGGGTATGGCGAATGCCTTCTACTTCTATGAGTTTATGTCCGAATTTCTGAGTGATTTCCGCCCCGGTTTGCTCTGCCAGCGACTGGATACGGTCTATAGAGATCAACTCCGGGTCGTAGTGAAAACAAAGTTGAGGTATGCCATTGTCTGTTTCGTCTGCTACATGCACTTTTTCAAGGCCTTCTTTATCTTCAAGACGTTGAATGAGTTTTTGCACACATCGATCCTTATCGTCCGGTACTTCGGGCAGTATAAGGGGTATTTTTATTTGTAGTTTTTTCATGATTGAATTTGTATAGTCTGTTTAGAAATTCTTGCATTTTAATCTCTATAATTCAATTAAATGTTGAATATACCGGAGTATTTCCATGGATTGGTATAGTGGGACATTGAAAACATCGGGATTATTCATTTTCAGAATGATTATAACTTTCAGTCTCCTTATAGTTATTCTGCTTCGTGCCGATTACCAAAGTAATGACACCACCTATAGCAGCAATCAGAGAAGCCATTAAAATACTGATTTTGGATACCTTGATAATCTCAGGATTGTCAAATGCCAGGTTGGTAATAAACAGTGACATAGTGAACCCTATACCGGCTATCATGCCCATACCAATAATATGCCGCCATTTCAATGAAGGATGCAGTTCTGCAATACCTATTTTCTGACCTATAAATGCAAACAATCCAATACCGGCAACTTTACCCACGGCAAGCCCTAATAAAATACCAAGTCCAAGAGAGCCCGAAACCACTTCCATAAACCCGACATCCAGTTTTACACCTGCATTGGCAATGGCAAAAATTGGGATAATGAAAAAGGCATTAAAATCAATTAATCTGTTTTCTAACCGGAGCAACGGTGGTCTGGCGTTTTCCGTGTCTTTTTTAATGGTTTTCAGTATTTGTCCTTGACGCTTATCCTGCATGGGGTCAAGGTTTTCAATATCTGTTTCTTCTAATTCTTTGATATTATGAGCGGTACGCTCCTTTAATACCTTACTGTCCAATTTGGGTTTTATAGGTATGGTAACCGCGAAAAGCACCCCTGCTATGGTCGGGTGAATGCCTGAATTCAGGAAGCAATACCATAAAGCGACTCCTCCCACAATGTACCAGAAGAGGTTTTTTACCCCAAAACGGTTTAACAGTAACAATAGGATGAATACACCTCCACCAGCGCTTAAGTACAGCCCACTAAGCTCATTGCTGTAAAAGAGTGCAATAACGAGTATTGCCCCCAAATCATCCGCTATGGCCAGCGCCACCAGAAAGATTTTAAGCTGTGCCGGCACCCGCTTCCCCAACAGGCCAATGATGCCCAAAGAATAGGCTATATCGGTAGCCATAGGGATTCCCCAGCCATTGATATTTTCGGTACCGTAGTTAAAACTTACGAAAATCAGTGCGGGTAAAACCATTCCTCCGATTGCTCCCATGAGCGGCATAGAAGCTTTTTTGAAGGACGACAATTCGCCCACCATTATTTCCCGCTTCAGTTCCATGCCGGCCACCAGAAAGAATATGGCCATCAGCCCGTCATTGATCCATTCCTTGATGGTCAGACCAAAAGAAAAATGTTCGGATAGTTCAAAGAGAAATTCATCTTTAAGATAGTGGTGGTAAGCATCTGCCCAAGGGGAATTGCCCAGCACCAGGGCAATAATGGTTGCGCCAATCAGAAGCAATCCTCCGGTGGTCTCCCTGTCCAGAAACTTACGGGCAGTCTCTCTGATATATGCTAATTGGGAGTTACTATTTTCTACTGACTGATCCATTCTTTTGCCTTTTTCTTCTCCTGAAGGTGAAAAAATCTGACTTCTGAATCCGTAAAAAAATCAGTGGCTTTGGCCGCCCACTCCTGCCATTTTTTATCTCCAACAAATGCCATTTTTCCATAATCTGATAGATGTGTGGTATCTACTTTTAAATCTTCCCATAAACCTTCCAACTCGTAGCCGTCAAAGTCTTCCAGTTCAAAGTAGAAATCTACCTTTTGGCCTTTTTCAATAGTGTTGTGGATGAGCGGGTGGAATCTTTCCACGTCTTTTTTGGAGATTTTACCGCTGATTTTAGCGGCAATCAAGTTTTCCTCTTTTGTTTCCATTATCTGCATCATCTTACTAATTGTTCATGGGTTTCTAAGTCTGTTTATGTTCAAATCATTGTTGTTTGCAGCATGTCCCTCCTCCACATACCGGTGTTTCATTTCAACTGGACGCATTAACATCTTAAAATCGCTTTAGACCTGTTTTCGGATCGACTCACCCGTTTTTATCCGAAACGCATCCTCAATTTCCGAAACGTATATAATCCCATCTCCCGGCTCAGGTGTTTTGGCCTTGCCAATTATCAACTGTACCGCTTTATCCATTTCTTCATTCTGGCAGACCAGCTCCAGCTTTACCACCGGGCTATCGGTAACATGAAAATCAAGAGAGGGTGAGGCGCCCTTTGCTTTGTGGGCTCCTGTACCCTCTGCCTGTGAGATAGTCATGCTTTGAAAACCAGCCTCGCTCAAGGCTTCAATGACTACCTGTGCCCGCTTGGGCTTGATAAATGCTTTTATTTCTTTCATAATTCCTTTATTTTTATTGATTGTAGCGCATTGGCAAAAAACCGGTATTGGCCTGCTGCCAATGCGCTGCTAAATTCATTTCAAGAGGCTTTCTCAATGGTCGTGGCCTTCATGGTTTTCTTCTGACTCCCCATGCTCCTCGCTATTTTCGTGCTGGTGTGTGCCTTCCTGTTGCTTCGAGTTACAGCCGGTAGCCATAAAGCCTCCGGCTATTATGAAAGAAGCAATCCACAGTTTTAAAAAACTCGTCTTCATAATGGTATGTATTTAATTTTAAGATAATTAATGACTATGCGATGTCTGGCTTTTCTTCATCTCTGAGATCAGGTAATAGGCATTGTTCCAGGCTACTTTAGCTCCTTTGGGCAGTGGTTCCAACAGGTTTATTTCCACCCAACCCTCATCGGCAATACCGGTTCGTATTTCCACCGGTTTAAAGGCCCATTCCGTCTCACCGTCTTCATTGTGCTGTTCGGCAATGAAGATATAGGGTTTGCCTTCTTCCTCGATAATAGCACTTTCCGGCAGGGCTTTTACAGCTTCACTTTCTGTGTGGATTTTACCGTTGATGTACATCCCTGGGATCAGGAATTCTTTCTTTTGCTCAATTTCTGCGTGGACGTGAACCGCCTTTGGGTTTTGTTCAAATTGTTTACCCACCGAATAAATTTTGGCAGTAAGGCGGGAACCGGGCACGGACTCCACAGTAAAAGAAACTTTCTGCCCTTCTTTCACTTTGTACACATCTTTTTCGAATACCATTAGGTCAGCATGAATATGTTTGGTATTGACAATTGTGAACATTCCCGTTTGCGGCTGAATGTACTGACCTACCTGAATCAGAACGTTCTCGATATAACCATCTATGGGGCTTACCACAGGCACCTGCTCATATACATCGCCATTCCTGATTTTCTCTACATTCAGGTTCAACTGGCGCAGTTGGGCTTCGTAGCCCTTTACTTCTCCTTTCATGGATTGATAGTCAGACTTGGTCTCCTGAAAGGTTTTGCCGGAACCTACTTCTTCTTCGTACAGCTTCTTTTGCCGGTTGTATTCCTGCTCAAGGTATTCACTGCGGTTGTAGGCCGTGATGTACTTGGTTTGAATCTCGGTTAGATCAGGGTGAGACAGGTAGGCCAGCACCTGGCCTTTACTGACCTTATCCCCTTCTATCACTTTGATGGAAGTGATATTGCCTCCAACTATCGCTGTAACGGTGGCCTCGTGTTGTGGTGGCACTTCCAACTGGCCATTGGCTTCTACCACGCCCGATATGGGGCGAGTGGGCATAGTGTCCACTTTCATCCCCAGGCTCTTAAATTTCAGGTTGGACAAATGAACTTCGCCCATGCCTTCTTCCCCGTGGCCTTCGTGCCCGCCTTCTTCATCGCCATGCCCCTCATGGCCGTCTTCTTCACCGTGGCCTTCGTGCGATTCGTGCTGCTCACCTTCCTCGTGATTATGCCCATCGCCATCGGTTTCGTTGCCACAGGCCGAAACAAAACCTGCTATAAATAGCAGTGCAAATAATTTTATGATCTGATTTTTCATGTCGTTTATTTTTATCCGTTACCGGTTTTAGTTTGTTGTTTGTAAATAGTATTCGAGTTCATAGCGGCTGTCCAGGTAATTGCCCAGGGCATTCCATGAATCCACTTCTATGCGGATAGCGTCCCTTATGTTTTGCAAAAAACTTACATAGTCTATTGCGCCTTCTCGGTAAGCCGTTATCGAACCTTGTCTTTGCTCGCGTGCCAGCGGCAATGCCTGGTCACGATAGTAAATCCATGAGTTACGCCATTTCAGGTATTCTTCCCGCATGGATTGGTACTCGGCATTGAGTTGTAGCTGATTTTGCCTGAGATTTTCCGTGGCAATTTCGCGCTGGATTTTAGCCTCTTGCGTACGGCCCAGCTCGGGCCCAAAAAACAAGGGGATTTGTATGCCTATTTGGTAGGTGTAAAACCCGGTTTGCCCCCCAACTTCTTGCCAGCCATACTGTCCTTGTAACTTGGGCAAAAACTCCGATCTTCTTTCCTTTATTCGAGCATCGGCCACTTTTATTTGCTGTTGATACACATTAAGCAAAGGGTGAGTACTTAGGGAATCCAAGTCATAATTAAGGATCCCGGTCAATTGCTCACTGGGCACATCCGGTACTGTATAAAGGGTATCGCTGACCAGCCATAAGTTGAGCCGCTGCAAAGCGCCCAGGTAATCGCGATAGGCCTGTTCCTTTTGGATGCGCACTTCATTGGCCTGGTTTTTAGTGGCCAAATAGGCCAGTTTAGAAGTTTCTTCTACTTCCAACCTCACATCTGCCGCTCGTTCTATATCGGTAAAGAGCGAATCCAAACGGTTGTACACCTGGTAGGTGTTTTTAGCGGTGTAAACCTGGCCCCAGGCCAACTTCACTTCTCGTTTAAGCTCTGTTAATGACAGGTCGAGAGCGCTTTCGGCAAGGGCGACCCGTTCCTTTTGCAAGCGCAGTCGTGGAGCAATTCCAAAAACATCAATATTTTGTTGTTGAACCCCTATCCGCGTATAAACTCCATCAGTATTGCTGCTTGCTTCTTCCGCTCCCGTGAAAATTTGGGTGTTCCCAAAATCCCATGCGGTTTTCTTCAAGGCTTCCTCACTTTCTATTTGCAGCCTTTTGGCCTTCACTTGCGGGAAATACTCAACAGCCCGATTTTGGGCACCTTCAAGGGAAATGCTTTGCAAGGTATCCGGGTTTATTCCCTGTGCGTGTGCAGATTGGGAAAAGCCAAGAAAACTACCTAAACCAATGAGTAGAACGATGGTGTTCAGAGCTGTTTTATGCCCCTGGTTTCCGATTTTCTTTTCCCTGCGTTTCTCAACGAAGGTATAGAGTACAGGCAGTACAACCAGCGTAAGAAGTGTAGCCGACAGCATTCCACCAATTACTACGGTGGCCAAAGGCCGTTGCACTTCCGCTCCGGCAGATGCCGAGAAAGCCATAGGCAGGAAACCGAATATATCCGTGGTTGCAGTAAGCATGATGGGGCGAATCCTTTCTTTGGTACCGGTCAAAATTCGATCCTTTAAGCTGGTCACCCCTTCTTCTTTGAGGGAATTGAAGCGGTTGATCAGAACCAAACCATTCAATACAGCTACACCAAACAGCACGATAAATCCAACACCGGCTGAAATACTAAATGGCATATCTCTCATCCACAAGGCAAAAACGCCCCCTATGGCTGCCAGGGGAATGGCCATGTAGATCATAATGGATTGCGAAAATGACTTTAGTGCAAAATAGAGCAGCACGAAAATCAAAAAGAGTGCAATGGGCACTACAATAGTGAGCCGTTTTTTGGCACTCTGTAAATTCTCAAATTCGCCACCATACGTAATATAATAGCCAGATGGTAAATCCAATTGATCATCCAATTTAGCCTGTATGTCATTTACTACCGACTCCACATCCCTGCCTCGCACGTTTACACCTACGTAAGTCCTACGGTAGGTATTGTCGCGGCTAATCTGCATCGGGCCTGGTTGGTAACTTATGTCAGCTATTTCTTTGATGGGAATTTGTGTTCCGTTCTCAAGGTCGATATACAGGGTGCGCAGATCGTCTATACCTTGGCGGTGGGCCTCATCAAAACGGATGACCAGATCAAAGCGTTTTTCGCCTTCAAAAATCACCCCTGCCTTTCCACCTGCAAAAGCAGAACTGATGTAGGCGTTCACCTTTTCAATGTCCAACCCGTATTGTGCCATTTTCTTGCGGTTATAGCGCACGGTCATTTGAGGCAAACCCGAAGTTCGTTCGGCATTCACATCACCTGCACCCGGCACGGTCTCAATAATATCGGCCATTTCCTGAACTTTGGTAGCCAATACATCCAGGTCTTCACCATAGAGCTTGACAGCAATGTCTTCGCGCACTCCCTCCAAAAGTTCATTGAATCGAAGTTCCACAGGTTGTGTGAACACAAGGTTGACACCAGTCAACCGCTCTTCAAGCAGTTCCTTGATTTCGTCAATAAGCCCTTCCTTCGTTTCTGCCGTAGTCCACTTATCCCGGTCTTTTTCCAGAATGAGGTACATATCGGCAATATCCATTGGCATAGGGTCGGTAGGAATGTCGGCCACACCTATGCGAGCTGTTACGGTTTTGATTTCCGGGAAATTCTCCAGTAAGAGGTTTTCAATTTTATAGGATAATTCTGTAGATTCACTGAGCGAACTTCCTGGCCTTATCAATGCCTGCATGGCGATATCACCTTCATCCAGTTGGGGCACAAATTCTCCTCCCATTCGGGAAAAGGTATAGCCTGCTATGCCGAGCAGAACAACAGCAACGATAATTACCATTGTTTTAAACCGGAGTGCACTTTTGAGTAAGGGCAGATAGGCCCAATGAATGCCACCAATGACTTTATCACTGATTTTTTCCAGCCAGCGTTCAAATCGCCCAAACCAGTTCTTTCTGTTTTGGATGGGTTTCATGAAAAGGGCAGACATCATGGGAACGTAAGTGAGGCACAAGACTATAGCACCTATCATGGCAAATCCAAAGGTATAGGCCATGGGCTGGAACATTTTACCTTCCACACCTGTGAGGAAAAGAATAGGGGCAAATACAATCAGGATGATAATCTGTCCGAAAAAGGCTGAACCCATCATTGTGCTGCCGGACTCATAAGCTACCTCATCCATTACACTCTGGTTGAACTTGATTTTCCCTGACCGAATACGTTTCTGGATTTCGTAAACTGTTCCTTCAATGATAATCACTGCCCCATCAATGATAATCCCGAAGTCAATAGCGCCCAGGCTCATCAGGTTGGCCCAAACGTTAAACTGCTTCATCAAAATGAAGGCAAAGAGCAGAGAAAGCGGAATGGTAGTGGCCGTAATGAGACCCCCGCGCAAACTTCCCAGGAGGATTACCAAGGCGAAGATTACGATCAGTGCGCCTTCAATCAGGTTGTTCTTTACCGTATCAGTGGTTCTCCCTATAAGTGCGCTACGGTCGATAAAAGCATCAATCGTGAGCCCTTCGGGAAGCGATTTTTCTACTTCCTCCATGCGCTCTTTCACGTTTTGGATAACGGCATTAGGGTTGGATCCTCTCAGCATCATTATTATGCCTCCTACGGCTTCTTTACCATCACGGGTGAAAGCCCCGTAGCGCACCTGGTGGCCAAAATGAACTTTCTCGGCCACGTCATCAATGGTGATGGGAATACCATTTTCGTTTCGGATTACAATACTCCGTATGTCGTCCAGAGAGCGCACCAGTCCTTCCCCGCGAATGAAATTGGACATCCGGTTTTTTTCGATGTAAGCACCGCCAGTATTTACGTTATTTCGGGCAAGGGCACCGTAAACCTCTGAAATGCTCACATCCATGGCGTTGAGCTTTTCAGGATTAATAGCCACTTCGTATTGTTTGATGTAACCACCAAATGAGTTGACCTCCACCACACCATCAAGCAAGGTGAGTTGTCTTTTTACGATCCAATCCTGAATGGTTCGCAGTTCCATCGGGCTGTAGACTGTGTCATAACCCGGTTTCGGTTGGATGGTATATTCATAGATCTGGCCCAAGCCTGTAGAAATAGGGCCCATAGTTGGGTCGCCAAACTTTTCAGGGATGGTCTCCTGTAATTCATTCAGTTTTTCCTGTACCAATTGGCGGGGCAGGTAGGTGCCCATATCGTCTTCAAAAACGATGGTGACGACCGACAGGCCAAACCTTGAAACGGAACGGATTTCTTCCACTCCGGGAAGATTTCCCATGGCCAACTCCACAGGATAAGTGACAAACTGCTCGATATCTTCGGTAGCCAGGTTTTCTGATACGGTCATTACCTGTACTTGGTTGTTGGTGATATCCGGCACCGAACCGAGGTTAACCGTGGACATGGAGTAGATACCTACTCCTATGAGGGCCAGCGTGAGCAGGCCCACAATAAATTTATTCCTTATGGAAAAGGAAATGATTTTGTCTATCATAATGCTTTGATGTTATTTTAAATGGACAGTGAAGTAATGATGTATCCGTTCGATAGTGGCTAAGAGCAGGATTATACAAGCAATGGCAATTAAGAACCACTTTAGCACTTTTTGCCAGGTAACTTTCTCGCTGCCTTTTTTCTTTTTACTCAACTGCCCTTTTCTTGAATTAAAAATTCTTGCTACAGATAATGCCGTTTTCCGGCCTGATACAAAAAAGGCTTATGAAATCAGGATTATTGAAATAGCTGCTCTATCAGCTCCTCTGAGGAGATGAAAAGGCATAACTATCCTGAAATTGCCCGGGTTTAGGCCCTTGGAGGAATAAAAAGCTCGAAGAGGTCGAGGCTTTTGAAATTTTGATGATAAAAAGGGTAATGCGATGGATTGCCAAGTGGATTGGCTTCGCTCATTGCATTGGGGAAGATAACATGGATATGGCAACAATGGCAGGAGCATATTGGATTACATAAGTCATTGGAAGATGACCCGTTATCGTGCCCGGAATGGGAATCACTGCTCATCACAACCTGCTGATTTTCAGTAGAGGAATTATTGCTAAGATCATCCGCGCAGGTTATGAACGAAAGACCCAGAAAATAAACTGCCAATATGTAGCATAGCCATTTCACAGTCGGCAAAAATAAGGAAAGGTCTTGAGATTTCAAAAAGTAGCTGCTGGAGGCCCGAAGGTCTCAGAATGAGGTTTCTTCAACTTTTAGAGACGCTTTTATTTCTTCGCGAATATCCTTTCTCAAGTGATACCAAAATCCTTTCTTGACCGGGTTGCCTAAGGTGGCTAAGCGTTTGTGACAATAGGAAGCCTCTGTATCGGACAATTCCAACCTTCTTTCAATGAGGTATTCCCGGTATTTGTAAACGGCTGAGATCAACTTATGATCCTTGCTCTTGGCAAAGCTGATAAAGCTTTCAAAAATAAGGAGCCGCTCTAATTCTTCTGTTAACTCCATCAATTCTAAGCCTTCGGCTTCATGAGGGGCCTTTACTTTGCGGACTATCCCCTCTTCATCCTCTACTATAATTTCTTTGGAAGCAGCTGTGCCTTTCCGTTTTTTAACTCCTTCCAATGTCCATTCGCGGTCTACGTAGCTTAATCCATGTTCAAGCCATAAGCCATCTGATTTATTTCCTTATCATCCACCGCTTTTGCCACTCAGACAAGGCAGTCAGCATGAAGTATTCAATATAGTTCTCAGCAACTTTGTAGCAATCTCGTATCATTTTCAGTTTGTCCTTTCGTAAAGCTTTAAGCTGATAGGGTAAAAGCACTTTTTCTATTCTTGAATTGCGATCTTCTGGAAATTTTATCCCTAATCTTTGAGCTTCCCTTGAAATCTTTAAAAATAAGCCAATCTCATCGGCTCTACTATCCTTGTATAATGCACGATGAGTATTTAAATGACGTGCTTTGATCATATTTTCAAAAGAATCGTTATAGTTATCAAGTAGCCGAATTACAAAATTGTCGGTTTCCGGAAGATGCTTCTTTACATTCTTATAGCTGCAATTTTCAGGAGACAAATTAAGTTGATAAACGTGAGCCTACCATCAATCTCATAACATCCAAAATGGAACTTAGCTTATGGTAAAGTACCTCCATATGATACTTAATGTAATCAATCTGGTCAACACCGTTCTTTAGTAAATACTTAGAATCCGGAAATCTTCTAATCATTACTTCCACCTTCTGTACATCACTAAGCAAGCCACTAAGGCGGCTCCAGTAATTTTGGGTTTCCAGTGTATAGCGATCAAGCATACTTAATAGATGATAGTTACTATCTGTCCTATCAAATTTGGGGTCTCTCTTTACCCTATCAACAGCAGCTTTACATTCATTAAGAAACTTTTCGGCCACCTCTGCCCAGATAGCTTCGTTATCAATTTGTCTCGTAGATCCTTTCATCCTGGGCGTTTCTTTATCAAACTTTTATGACACAATTAACCTGCCTCCACAATTTTCTTCTCCTCCTCTGTCAACCCAACCATAATGTCACCTCTTTCTATTATTCCTCCGTTGTGACAACTTCTTCCATACTGCTCTCAAATCATCTACCTCAGATTTTTTGAATCCGTGATGTTTGATCAAGAAAGCCTCATCCATTATATCCAGTGCCTCTTCAATTTTTCGCTGACGAATCAGAGAATCAACCTGATCAAAATCAATATCTAAATCAGCCAACACAGGGATTTGTATCTCTTCAATTTCTGTGGGCTCAAAGGTCATTACGCCACCTCCATAGCTTCTCCCTGTTATCTCTGAAAAGGCAAAGGAAAGGGAGTTCAAAAATGAAATGGCGGCCATACTTCTATTTACTCCTTCTTTAAACCTAACCCTGTGAATAGTATCTGTAGAAGAAGCACCTGTTTCATTCAAAATGAGTTTAGGGTAATCGCCTACTTGTCGCAACGCAAAAGCATCCGGTACCCATAATGATGGAGTGATGTACCACCTTCTTCTTATCCGGGTTTTGTAGCCAGTATGAAATCCTTGTTGCTCACCATACTCAATATAGTTTTGACAGACCTTCGGTAGCTTCTCAAAATCCTCATTGGGTGGAATGAACAAATGGATGGCATTTTGAGCTTTTGAGTTATTAGAAAAATCTGTTTCAGAAAATGTAATACCCTTCAATTGGTTGGATTTACTGGCTACGGGAATGGTGTATTTTTTCAATTTCCATGCTTTCACTTGTTCCTCGTTCATCATAAAGAACTCATTTCTACCAGTGACCAAACCAACGTCTACCTCCATGATGTCTCCACAGGTAGTAACTCGTTTATCTTTCCGCAATCCTCTTAAAAGATTGATTTCACCCTCATTGAGAAAGTACTTTGTCCATTTTTCAGTGGTATGATCTATAGGCTTGACATTGGAGCCGTTAATCGCCTTGAAATTGATTGACTTCAATTCGTCCAGGTTTTCACATTCGATTACTCTAACCCCTTTTCCATGATATACTTTCTTTTCGCAAAGTAGTAATACAACTTCTTGTTGAATACTGGCAAAGACCAATTTCTTGAAAGTGATAATTGTAATACGTTCAAAAAACTTAGAAAGAAAAACCCTTGTTTCCGCTGCATATTTCACCTGGAACAATTCGGCAGGAACTACCATAGCTATTCTGCCATCATCTTTCAGTAAGGAAGCGGAAACGACTAAAAAGGGAACCCAGATATTTGTGAGTTTATTGGGGCTCAATCCAAGATCCTGCATCATTCCAATAGCCAGTTTCCTGTGCTCTTCGGGAAAGCTTTGATAGCGGATGAAAGGAGGATTGCCGATAACCACATCATACTTTTCAACTACATTGCTGCTGATATAATGAAAAAAATCATGATTAACGATGGTATTGGAATTCAGACCCAAATTGGCAGCTCTGGCTTTGGCCTTTAGTGATTCTTCTTTCAGCAATTCTATCCCTTTGATTCGGCCTTTTAAGTCTTCTCCTTCAATCCCCAGTTCTTTGAATCGAAGTATGGCCGATTCAATAAAATTTCCATCACCACAACTCGGTTCTAAAATCCGCTCAGTTTTTTTGTCAATGCTCCATTGGCATAAAAAATCAGCAATAGCCTGAGGCGTATAGTAACCACCTCTTAATTTTTGAGCGCTTATGTTTTTTTTTATCTGTCCCATTATTCCTCTATGGCTAATTCTGTGGTGAACATATCATCGTACTTAACCAGACTAAATTCCTCCTCACTGATCTCATATAAAAGGTTGATGTTTCGAATTAATTGATCAAAGAGCGTGTCAGCTTTTCTTTGGAGTACCGTTCTTTTGGATCCGTAAGCCGCACTTTTTAATTGTGCCCTCGTTTTGATCAGGGATTTTACCAGTTTAATAATGGTGTTATATTTTTCTTTTTCGGAAGTATTGTTGAGATCAATCTGTCGAATAGGAATATTTTCAATAAACTGCTTGCCGTGAGAATAATAAGCACCTCTAAACTCACTTGCTCCTGCCTTTACCATATTTTCAAAAAGAGGATGTGATAAAATACCTAGGAAGTACAGTAGTGAATAGTCAGATCGGTTAGTTAATGCGTAGTACGGACCGTTACCTCCACCAGTGAATTGAAGATCATTATTGTCAAGAGCATAGGGAGGGCTGGTTGCTAAAACAGACCAAACAAGTTTTGGCGTGTTGTGAAATCTTGTCAGGCTTTGAGAACGTCCAAATTGATACCATTTGGGGTTGTTCCCTTGCAAGCTCCTTTTCTCCAATTGCGGCTTATGCTCCTGTAAATAAGACCAGGCAAGCGGAAAGTTGCTTTCAAAATACTTTTCACTGAATAAATGGGCTCCATCATTTTCAACTGAATAAGGAAATATAATCCGGGCATTGGCTGCTATGGTATCGAATAAGCCAAATGACAAGTCGTAAATAGCCGGGAGGCAGATGTTTTTTTCAACTTCCCATTGTCTCCCACTCTTGGTAAAGCTATATGTATTTGATGTTTCGCTTTCCGGCTCAAAAATGTAAATCTTATCAGCACTGGTTTGTAAACCCACACATATTTCTGCCAACTCTTTTAACGGAACGGACTGCTCAGAACGAAGTTTGTTAAAGACTTTTTCCGTGTCCGGTGAAAGAAATATCCATGGATCAGTATTGAAAGCATCTGTTCGGTACGAAACAAAGGCATCTTGTTTCTCGAGCAATTCAGGTGTGATTTTTCTAACTCGCTTAAATTGGAAGTCTGTCTTTTTAGCTTTTTGAAGGATTAAGATAGCCGTGTATGTCGAACGATCCGGAAATACCTGTGCAACTCCAAAGTGCGTGATTTTTGAAATTTGACTGTTCGTTGTTATAAACTCCCGTAATCCTTTGCCACCTTTGATAAGAAAAAATTTATGCGGCACAATGTAGCCAAGCAACCCATTTGTATTTAACAGAGCAATGGCTCGCTGAATAAAGACATAATATTTATCTATAGTCTCCTTCTTGGCAACACTGTATCCAGAGGTACTTGATTGGTAGAACTTTATTTCCTCAGGAGCATATTTTACGAGATTTTGTATGCGTACATAAGGAGGGTTACCAATAATTGCATCAAAACCCTTTGTTTCCTTCAAAAAAGGAAATTCTATTTCCCAATCAAATGGTTTGACATTATGCAGCAGTTGGTTGTTTTCCAGCGCATCTGGCATAAACTCAAAGAACTTGGAATCAACCAGTGAATTCCCACATTTAATATTTCCTTTGAGATTTGGCAGGACTTTTTCTGTATGTTGATTAATGAAGTTGTCAACCGAAGCTTTATCTTCTCCCTCCAGAAGCTTCAGAAGCAAACTGAATTCAGATACTTCAGTGGCATAAGGATTTATATCAACACCATAAATATTCTGCTCAAGAATATTTCGCTTAGCTTTAAGAGTAAGTGCAGATGTGGTTTCATCCAGTTGGTAAACCAACTCATTACTACTCGCATTTTCTTCAATCAGTTTTTCCAGAACCTTTTGCTGCATGAAGTCATAAGCAGAAATAAGAAAGGTTCCTGAACCACAGCATATATCTGCAATTTTAATTGTGCTAATCTCATCAAAGGTTTTCCCAGTCATCAATGGGGACAAGGCGTCTTTTATGATTTGCTCTACAATGAGTTTAGGGGTCGGAACAACACCATTAGATGCAGAAACTTCCGGTTCTTCCAGAATAGAAAGTTGTCTTCCATCTTCGAGAACAATACGGCTTCCCAAAAACCTTTCGTAGATCTGGCTTAATATTGTCGGGTCAACAACTGAAAAGTCGTACGGGCTTAATGGGTAATAGAGTTCATTAAAAATTTCGATTAGTACTTCAGAGTCAATGTCAATTTTAAGCGAAAGAGTATCTTCAATAAAATCGAACAGGCCAGAATTGAATTTTTTGTCCGACTGTTTAAAAAGATTCTTTAGTTCATCATAGCTTTTGATATTTTTCAGCGTTTCAAACTTTTCAATCGTTCGGTCTTCACAAATTCTTAGAAAGATAATACGGTTAAGCAGCCGTTGAATCAAGAAGTTAATGTCTTCATCATCCAGGCTCTCATTTTTCTCTATAGCAGTAATGGCCAATTTTTGCCGCCAATCTTCTATTTGTTTTAAGAAATAGTCATCAAAAGTTTGTCCTTTTCGCTCATAAATGGAAAACAGGTCGTCTAATTGACCAGAATTTGCTGAATTAAACGAAACCAGCTTCTGAATTTCGTCAAAGGCTTCAACGTATTCTTCAAAATTGAAAATTCTAACTCGGGCTACCTGTTCATTTTCCGAAACATCTGGTTTGAACCTACAATCATAGGTAATGAGGTGTTCAAAATTGGTTAGAATCGAAATACCAAGATTCGCGTTCCAGCCATATCTTCTCGTTTGAAAAGCAGCTTTGGCAGATTTTAAAATGTTAATCGAAGGCTTTTTGACTTCTACAAATAGTTTTCTGGTACCGTTGATGCGTAGCGTATAATCAGGATTCTTTTTGGTTGTTTCGTCTTCTACCTCAATATATTCTTCCTGAATAACATCCCGTAAGAATTGCGTTTTTCCTTTATAATTGTCCACATCCCATCCAAGACACTTCAAAAGCGGATCAATAAAGTCATTACGTACTTGCGTTTCATTGTAAGCTGTTTTAAGGCAACTCACTCTGTCTGATCGATATTTTTCTACCAGTTCTTGAATGGTCATTGCTTGTCAAAATCTAATTTACCTTGCTGATGGTTTTTGGTTTTTAAATACTTGATTTTCTCCTCCGCCACTTTAAGGATTTCATGAGAGTTTTCCTCCTGCATTAAATCGTAAGCCACTTTATCACTCAGCAAAATCAAACCAAGTGTTTCTGTATCTTCTTTGAATAACTCTGCCAGAACAGGGATCATTTCTTTGTTAGCAGATCGTTCACCTCTTTCAATCTTGCTAAGTGTGGACGGGTCAATATCCAGTATCGCAGCTACCTTTCGGAGAGGGAGTTTCTGATTCTCCCTTAAGGATCTTATATGTTCTCCGAATGATGCTTTAGGTGTCATCTGACATTGAAGTTCTAGAAAAATGTGTCAGGACATTAATTGTCCAAAAGTACGCGTTTGATATTATAGTCTCAAGGAATAGTTCAACAAATTCAGTAAAACTGCCTTACCAATACGAAAACCAGGTAGGTAGAGTCTCGTATCTGCTCGGTTTCATTTTAAGTAAATGGGAAAAGCGAAGAAAAATATATCAACTGGACTCAGTTCTTCCCAATATCAACAAAAAATCCTCCCAAAAGGAGGATTTCCGTACTACAGACGTCTCAGTCTGTTCTCAATTCAGACCGCAATCAAGGTGAAATGGAGGGCTGTTAAAGCAGATTGCGGCCTGAATGATATGCTATTGATTGTCAACCAGCGTGTAGAAGCCAGGGAATTGTGTGGATTTTTCCAGTATTCCGTGCTCTTTCATGTAATTGATATAGTTTCTGGCCATGCGCTCCTTAATTTCAAGGTGCTGGGAGATCAGTTTCCCCAGATCCTTTGAAGACATTGAGCGTTTTTCACCGTAGAGTTCCTTGGCCAGGGCTTTCAAGTCAACTGAATTTCGCTTTACCGTTTCCTTCGGACTCTTTTCGCCAAAGAATTCATGCCGGCCTTTCTCTTTGTTCCAGCCGAATTCCATGATTGGTACATCCAATGGACTTCCATCGCGCACTTTTAAGGCTTTAATCAATGATGAGTCGGTGTTTTCATCTTTCTCAATCAAAAGAATACCGGCCGCCTTCCGCTGTACTTCACTACCAAGGTGTCCGCGAAGCTTCATACCGGAGGGAGCCATGTGCAACACGCAAACCACTACCGTGTTGTAGATGGCCGCAATGCGAATGAGTTCTTCAATAAGGGCAACGGATCCTTCTTCTTCGTTTACACCAGGGAGCAAGTCACCAATTCCGTCAATCACTACCATATGGATTCCACCGAATTGATAGAAATACTTGTCCATCGATTCCATGATGAGCTTCATGCGTTCCGCTCTGGATATGCCCACGAGGCAAAAGGCTTTGAACCAGGATGGCGGACGTTTTAAGGTAGAGCGATTCACGATGTAGGTCAGGTTTTTATAAAGTTGATACTCACTTTGCTCGGTATCATAAAGCAAAACTCCTTGGCCATTACTGTTTTCACGCACCGTGGTTCCCAGGGTGTCGATATCCAGTCCTTCCGGTTTAATGCTACCGGAAAGAATACCACCCAGGAAGTTGGTTTTTCCGCTTCCCTCTGATCCGGCCACGCACATGATATTTCCCGGAGCACCTACTGTAACTTCGTTGATCTTGATCAATGGCTCCGGTTCGGTTGGTGGTCTGCTAAAATCAATTTCACAAGTCCGCATAATGGCCAGGGAATCTTCATAGGCTATATCCAGCATTTCCCGAAAAAGCATTCGCAAATCATCGGCAGTATGGCCCTGGGCAAAGAAGTCAGAAATATCTTTTTGATCCTTTTCTCCGGAAAGAGGCAGTCGCAGCGATTTCAAGTTGAAACTCTTGTATTGATGCTTGAGCGACTCCATGGATTTCAATCCGGTTTCATCCACGTCATAAAGCAAGACCAGGTGCTTAAACCGGAAGCTGAAAGCCCGCAGCAAATTCTTAGGAATATGAGCGGTCTCGCTGTTCATGGAAACGGCATTGAAGCCATGTGCAGAGAGGGTGATCACATCCTTTTCGCCTCCTGTAAAGAAGAGAATATCTCCACGAATCGGTAACTGCTCTTTTCCAAAAACGTATTGTTCGGTTTTCTCACCCGTGAAAAGGAATCGCGGCTTGGAAAACGGCCGGTACAACTTGGTAAACCGGATGCTCTGGTAGCCAAACATTGGCTCACTCTCAGAAGAAGTGAACACATAGCGGTTACCGCTCTTGCCAATACCTTGGTAGGATTCTACCGATACTACATTGAAGCGAACCAGGTCTTCCTTGGAAACTCCATATTGTTTCCAATAGGCCAATTCGCTTGGAGTGAAAGCCTTTACCTTTAAAGGTAGCTCGTTTTGAGCGGTTTCAAATCCTTCGTGAATGCTTGGAAGCTCGCTAACGCGCATGAGCTGATCAGGAGCACGCTCTATAATTCGATCAATTTTTTGAGTGTTGGATTCCAATCCCAGAGATAGCTCCTGGTTTATGATGCCAAGGATTTTTACAAACTCATCCTTGTGTTCACAAGCCAATCCGAAGATCTTACCCGTGAAGAAGAAACAGTCGCCACTGTATTCAGCATCCCCAAAATCCTTGAACTTATACATCCGTGATCGCTTGTCAAAGAAGACATAGCACGAGGCTTTGGTGTCTTCATAGAAAGGACTCTTAAATGCTTTGCCGGTTCCTTGAATCCGGCTACCCAGAAAATGCTTGAAGACGTCATACCCATTGTTGGTAGCATCTAGTATGCTTTGCTTATCTAATCCCATGGCTCCGTGCATTAAAGAATTGTAGGCAAGGCACCAACGTGATTGCGATTGATAAACTCATCCAGGTCGTCCAAGGCCAGTTTACGCTTCCCACCAATCATGTGAAAGGCAACATTACCTTCCCGCATGTAGCGATACAGCGTATTCCGGGAAACTTCCAGGTAATCGGCTGCTTCGTCTGTGGTTAAAAATTTTTGCTTTGGCCTTGGTGCCAATAACTTCGTTTGGAGCTCCTTGAAGTTTCGCTCCATGGAATCCAGGCGCTGTCTCAAATGCTCCAGATCCTCTTTGGTTTTCTTTTCTGTGTTCCACATTGCTCTCGATTTGATGGACGCAAGATTAGGAGCAGGTGAAAAGAAAAATGTTAGACTCTAATAGAGGTCTAATACTTTTATCAATCAGTCATCTTCGCAATAGAGCTTGAAAACCTCCTTCAATTCCCGGGTATAGGAGCTTTCAGGTTTCTTCCTTCGCTTGAGGGCACCAATAGCCTGTCGGGCACTGCCCAGGTCTATATTGAAGAACCATCCAAAGAGCTCTATCAAGTCCTTTTGGTGGACAACTCCACCGGTACTGCCAACGGAGTTGCTCTTGCTTAAGGCTACAATGAGCTCCAGGAGATCCGCCTTGCTTCGGTTCCAGGTGAGAGTCGTTTGTCCCATACCATTGGGAAAAAGGGATAGCTGGCCCATTTGGTAGGGGGCAAGTCCGGTAAAAGGTGCGTGACCCGGATGATGTGGGAGTAGATCCTGAATCGGAAAGAAGGTGTGGATGTGTTTGATCCGATTATTGATTAAGCGGATGCACCTTGTGATGAGCCGCTTCTGTATTTCCAGGAATCGGAGCACCGTGTCTCGCACCAGTTTATCGTGGGTGAATTCCACCTGGTAGCGAATCTTAAATGTGACTTTCACCAGCCAATCGTCCTTCTTTTTCTTGGGGAAGTAGCGCTTTTCCTGTGACTTGGCATCAAACAATAGAAGGTTAAGTGCCCTAACCGCTCCAAAGGCATTGGCACTGTCACTGGTGATTGCGTCTATCTGGTCCTGGAGGTCTTTTAGCAGGCCTTCACAGAAGTGGTCGTAGTTTTTTAGAGTAGCGTGTCCATTAAAGGTCAGGTCAATTATTTCAGTTGTTTCAAATAGGTTTACCGGTATCTGTCCGGTTTTCTTACCGAGCTTTATTTCAGCTTTCGATATTTCAGTTAAAATGGTTTCAATAGAGTTTAACATGCTGGTCATTCAATTATTCAGGTTGTGTTAAACTCCGATTGGAACGGTGCTAGTCGAGAGGGCCATTTCTGGCAAATCCCATCCTTGGCAATGCGGCAATGGTATATATATATACATTGCCGCATTGCCATACAGGATATGGGTTTGGAAATTTCCGTTGCAAGTATTTAAAAATCAATTCATTGCAAAATGGTTTTAATCTATCTAAAGCATTGCCAAACGAGTAGATTTTGGCAATGGGGGTTTCTCAGTCAGCGCTAGTCCTCAAACGGAGGTTTCAAACCCCTGACCTCGTGGTTATTAGAGCCAATTCCTGATTCATCACGAGTTCATTTCAGTGATGATATCCAGCTATAAAGTGTTTACTCTGCACACCGCGGTTAAAAGGGCGCGCAAATTAAGTGGGCTTTCATGTAATAATTTGTAACTATTTGACAATAGATATTAAGAATTTGAGGTTAATTATTTCATTATGATATGTCTTCTCATAATGGGGATTCTTAATGATCGAATCCTGAAATACCGGTGAATACCCTACCCACGCCACCCCAATTCATTACCTTTGTTTAAGCAAAACCTTAAATAAGCGATGAGCGTAACGTGCATAAGGGTTCAAGCTGATGAAAATCAGATCAAGTCGTGTCGGCAGGCGATAGGTGAGCTAAATCAGCACTTCCTTGATGCCTCCCTAAAAATGGGAGCAGTTGGGAATCCTACCCGTATGAAAATACTCTTTTTACTGAGAGAAGAGGGGCGTATGTGCCCGTGTGACCTGAGTGACATACTGGGAATGTCTGTTCCAGCCATATCACAACATTTGAAGAAAATGAAATCACTGGATCTAGTTTTTGCAATGCGGGAAGCCCAAACGCTTTACTATTCCATCCATGAAAAAGAAAAGTTGTTTGTAAATGAAGTCTTAAGTCTAGTCGCTAAATCAACGCCTACATTATGAAAAATTCTACCTCCTTGATGTTCACCAGCGTGATGGCGGCCATAGGAGCCTCTCTGTGTTGTATAACTCCTGTATTGGCCTTAATTGCTGGAGCAAGCGGTGCCGCCTCCACTTTTTCCTGGTTAGATCCGGCACGGCCTTATCTAATTGGCATTACCGTATTGGTTTTAGGCTTTGCCTGGTATCAGAAGCTTAGGCCGCGGTCCAAAGAGGAAATAGAATGTGACTGCGATGATGAGACTAAGCCTTCCTTCTGGCAATCGAAAAAATTCCTGTCTATTATCACCGTTTTTGCAGCACTGATGCTGGCTTTTCCTGTTTATGCAGATGTTTTTTATCCCCAGCAGGAACAGCAGGCAGGTGTGGAAAATCAGCAAATTCTGAAAAGCATGGTTTTTTCAGTCAGCGGTATGACTTGCACTGGCTGCGAAGAACACGTTCACCATGAGGTTAACAAACTTGATGGCATTGTGCAAGTACAAGCCTCTTATGAAAGTGAGAACGCAATTGTTCAGTTTGACACGTCCAGAACTTCAATCCTTGAAATTGAAAAAGCGATAAACAGTACGGGTTACAAGGTAACGGCAATGAATAAGGAGTAAGTTCCGGTCATTGCAGCGGGAATACTTCAGGATTTATTTAGAGCATTTGAATATGGAAATCTTATCAAAATCAACTATCACTTGCCCGAAATGCGGGCATAAGAAAGAAGAAACGATGCCAACGGACGCGTGTGAGTTCTTCTATGAATGCGAGAACTGTCATACGCTTCTACGTCCCAAGGAGGGAGATTGCTGCGTTTATTGCTCCTACGGAACCGTTGCCTGTCCTTCTATTCAGGAAAATGGGGCATCGAGTTGTTGTAGTTGATCCAAAATCAATTTTTTGGATTGAGAATTGAACCTTGCAGCACATATATTATATTTGAACCGGTTAAGTCGAGGATTTGGGTGCTAAACCCTCCAGCATTTGAATTACTTACTTAGCGGCTTGACTTTGACATATTGAGCGTTGTAAATATTTGATATTGAGCATATTGGAGAGCTAGGTTCAAAACCCTCTCTCTCCGCAAATCGGAAAGCCTTTACGCGAAAGCGTAAGGGCTTTTTTCGTTTCCAGGGCCAAGCTTGCTTGAAGCCTTGGGAATGGAAAAGCCCGCAAGGACGCAGTCCAAAGGCTTTTTGATTTGGTGTTTAGTAAGGAGAATTGAGGGATCAGCGCAGCTAATCCACTTCAAGATATGAGTAGTGAGTGATGAGATTTGAGAGATCGATCTAATTGCAAATTAGATCTAGAGGGGTGCATAAAAAAATACCTAGGCTTCGAGCATAGCGAGAAGCGGGGATTCTTGGTGTAGGTATCCTGTTTGGGATCAGCAAGCGCAGCGCAGCTAATCCACTTTTAGATATGAGTAGTGAGTAGTGAGAATTGAGAGGTCGATCTAATTGCAAATTAGATCTAGAAGATGCAAAAGCCCGCAAGGACGCAGTCCAAAGGCTTTTTGATTTGGTGTTTAGTAAGGAGAATTGAGGGATCAGCGCAGCTAATCCACTTCAAGATATGAGTAGTGAGTGATGAGATTTGAGAGATCGATCTAATTGCAAATTAGATCTAGAGGGGTGCATAAAAAAATACCTAGGCTTCGAGCATAGCGAGAAGCGGGGATTCTTGGTTAAGATATCCTGCTTGGGATCAGCAAGCGCAGCGCAGTTAATCCAATCTAAGATTTAAGTAGTAAGGTGTCGATCTAATTGCAAATTAGATTGACGGAATATTGATGTTCTGTAAATCCAATATGTTGCATTTTATCAATACTCTCGAATAAAATCAATTTCAAAAAGCTGAATTTCAGCCTTTTTCCAGTCTGAAGTGTTTTGTCCTGGGCCTGCTAAACTCGAAAATGCATTTTAGCTTCAAATTAAATGCATGACCTTGCGCCACCTGATTATTTCTGCATTCTTTATTACATTTTTTAGCTCTTGTCAGCAAAGCTTAGAGCCTATAGAATTGCGGGATTGGTATTATGAGAACCAAGCAGATTTTAGTCAAAAGAAAAATTTTAATGGTTTTCAGGTGGAGTTGGTGCACAAACCTATAGAGGTAAAGGCACTCGAATCCATTTCTCGACATCGATTTAACTTAAAGGAGTTTGAAAACAATCTAGCGTCTCTTAAGGATATGCTTTTTCTCGAGCTCAGGTTTTCAGCATCCGGAACAAAGGATTTCTTGGATTTCGGGATAGAATCAGAAGAGGAGTACAATAAGCGCCTACAATATTTTATGGCCTATCCGGCCGAGGACATATTTATAAGAACCGACTCAAGTAAAATTCCTGTGGCATCCTATCACTTTGAAAGAAGTGATAATCTGAAGCCTTATCAATCGGTATTACTAGCATTTGATTTTTCAAATAGTTCCTTGGACGTATATGGTCTAAAAGGGGAACTCCATTTTAATGAAACCGTTTTAGGGACGGGAGGAATTATGTTTCCCCTTCAGCCCCAAAATAAGCTACCCAAATTAAACCTTGACTATGATTCGAAATAAGCGATCGCTCAAGTTCATTTCGCAAGCCTTATTGCTGAGTTTTTTGTTTCAATTGATTAGCCCGACTACGGCTTGGGCGCTTACTGGTGGTCCTAGTCAGCCTGAAGTAGAGAGCTTTCAGGCTATAGGCGTCACGGATCTGGTAGATCCATTTACTGGGGACTTTAGTTACAATATTCCCTTATTGGATGTTGGTGGTTATCCGATCAATTTAAGTTATAGCTCAGGAATTACTATGGATCAAGAGGCTAGTTGGGTTGGCTTGGGATGGAACTTAAACCCTGGGGTAATCAATCGCAGCATGCGCGGGATACCGGATGAGTTTGATGGGGATGAAATAAAAACGGAAATGAGTATGCGTCGCAATGAGACTTATACTTTTCGTGGGAATTTTGGTTCGGAGTTATTTGGTATTGATATGCTTCCTGAAGATTTTGCTGGCATAAGCTTAAATCAAGGTGTTACTCTAAACTATAATACGTTCACAGGAGTGGGAATTGATATTTCTGCAGGCGTGAGTTTGGCTTTGGACTTTGGGAAATCTGGCGGTTCCTATGGTACGGCAAAATTGGGTTTAAACTTTTTGGGTAGTAGTGAGAATGGCGCTGATTTTAGTCCTTCAGTTAACTATTCAAATAAGCTATTTCAGACTAATGTTGGTTTGAGCTTGGGCGCAAGCGTTAATTCTCGCTTAGGCTTTAAAGGGCTGACAAATGGAATTAGCCTAAGTCCCCCATCAATAAATTTTGCACGTGGAAATTCATTTTATATGGTGAATTTCAAACTGGGAGCTGGCGGTTTCACAAGTTTTTTACCAAACACTTATGTCCCACAACTCCAATTACCCTATACATCTGGCAACTACGGAGCAACCTTCAAGTTTGGTGGAACTTTGTTTGGATTAGATGGCACTTTTGATATCGGAGGAACCTATAGTTATCAAGATTTGATGACTAATCAAAAGAACTCACCTTCTTATGGCTATACAAAAATGGAAGGTGCACTTAATGTTGATAATGCAACCATGGACTTTAATAGAGAAAGAGATGGAGCATTTGATAAGTACACTACGAATCTACCCGTGACAAACTTGACTTATGATTTATACCATCTAACTGGCCAAGGCTTATCTGGTATGTTCCGATCCTACCGTTCAGATGTGGGGTACGTAAAAGATCCGACGGTAAAGAATACCAATGGTAGTGGGCAGCTTGGTTTAGAGTTTGGGGTAACAAATTTGACTCATGATGGTGCTGGATTAAATGTTGGTGTTGTGAATTCTGAAAGTGGTATGTGGGAGGATCATAATGATGCAAAAAGTATGAAGTATGAAGCTCAATCCACAAATGATATAGAGGAAAGGTATTATTTCGCGATGGTGGGCCATCGAGCCGCAGATTTAAAAGAGTCAGGCTCAAGCGTTGACGATTGGTATAAGGATCAGGTACATGGGGCGGCTGCCATGCGTGTAGATTTAACTGGTTCTGATTATGACGTAAAAGCTTCTCAAAATTTCGCCTATGCTAATTTTAGTACCCATAGTTTTAGTTCAATTAATCGTGACCATCGCGTAAAACGAACCCAACATATTAGCAGTTTTACGATAGATGAAATGAAGGATTATACCTCAGCTGGAGGCTATTTTGCTGGGGAAGATGATGTGGATAATTTGGGCTCGTCTATTGCTAAAGGACATCATATTGGACAGTTTGCCGTAACTAAAACCGATGGCTCTCGCTACGTTTATGGCATTCCGGTCTATAATTATTTCAGTAAGGATGTAAGCTTTAATGTAAGTGGACGCCCTTACAATTGCCAAACGGGTCTGGTTTCTTATCAAGGCAAAGATGCTTCCGCAGAGAATGAAAGAGGACAGGATCGCTTTTTTCAGGCTATTACAACACCAGCTTATGCACATTCCTATTTATTGAGTGAAGTACTTTCGTCTGACTATTCTGATTTTGATAATACCCCCGGGCCATCTTCTGGCGATTTGGGAACCTATTACAAGTTTGAATACAACACCGTTGATGATTATAAATGGCGCGTGCCTTATGGTAATTTGAAGGCCAATTTTGATCCTGGGATGCGGACTAAAGCCTATGATGATCGCGGACATTATTCCTATGGAGAAAAAGAGATCAAGTATCTCTCGAAAATTGAAAGCAAAACACATGTGGCAATTTTTCATACCGATGCCAGTCGTTCAGATAGTAAAGGAGTTCAAGGTGAAGAAGGTGGTGCAGGAGATTCTCCCGCTTCTATGCATCGTTTGACGAAAATCAGTTTATACACCCTAGCCGATTATGAGGCTAATGGTGCTTCTGCAACCCCGATTAAAGAAGTGCATTTCGAATATGATTACAGTCTATGCCAGGGCGTTGATAATAATACTAATACTACAGGGAAATTGACCTTGAAAAAGGTCTATTTCACCTATGGGAACTCTTTTAAGGGTAAGGCTAATCCTTATTATTTTACCTATGCGGATTTGGATCACAATGGATTGGATGATGATGGAGCTAATCCAGATTATGACATTAAAGCTTATGATCGTTGGGGAAATTACAGCCCTAATAATATAGGGGGTTGTGAAGCTTCTGATGGCCCTGTAAGGGCGGATGTGCCATATACCGATCAAAATCGCTCCAATACGGATATTTACACCGCAGCCTGGTCCTTAACTGATATTCAATTGCCCAGTGGAGGAATTATCCAGGTGGACTATGAGGCAGATGATTACCAATACGTACAGGATAAAAAAGCTCAGCAAATGGTAGAAGTTTTAGGGAGTGGGACCAATACTACCTTTAATCCCGGTTTAGCTTCTAATTATCTCTATGTGAATAAAACCCCTCATCAATATTTCTATATCAGCACCGCGGCATTGGATGGTGATGATGATGTAGATAGTTTGAAGACGAAGTATTTCAGTGGAATAGATAAAGATCCTGTTCATTTTAAGTTTCTCATTCAAATACCTAATCGCACTAGTATGCAGGTGTTTGGAAATCAAAGTGAATATGAGCAAGAGTATATTTCGGGCTATTTAAGAGTGGAAGAAGTAGGTTTTGTTCCAGGCTATGGTAATGATTATGCCTATATTAAGGTGGAGCCAGTGAAAACGGGGGATCCTCTTAATACAACAGCTGATGCACATCCGGTATCAGTTACCGCTTGGAATTATACAAGGATGAACAATCCAGATTTAGCATATAGTCTTCGACCGAAAAATGCCTCGGTAAATCCATCAGGATTGAGTGCGAATGGAATTGAAGACGTTTTTTACGAACTGTATGATGCTTTTAAAAGTTTTGCGGAATTTCTTACAGGTGCAAATGGTGGTTTAAGGATAAAGAAGCAAGCCCAGAGATTTGAGATTGGAAGCTCTTGGCTCCGATTGGATGTGCCAAAGTCCGGGAAATTGGGGGGAGGAACAAGGGTTTCTAAAGTGTTAATATCAGATTCTTGGAATGCCATGGCTGGTGGTTTAGATGCTTCCTATGGACAGGAGTTTGAGTATACCTTATCTAATGGTAAGTCCAGTGGGGTAGCGGCTTATGAGCCAATGATTGGTAATGAGGAAAATCCGTTTAGAGCTCCTGTTTTGGCACGTAAAAATGGGAGTGATCGTTTTGATAAGGAGGAGTATCTCTATGTTCCTGGTCGATATCAGGAAGGCCCTTTTGGAGAGTCATTTTTTCCAGCACCAATGGTGGGTTATAGTAGGATGACCATTAAAGATATTATTCCTGAAAACGCAAGACAACATGCTACTGGTAAAGTGGTAAAGGAGTTCTATACTGCAAAGGATTTTCCAGTTCGAGTTAAGCAGACTAGTCTTGAGGTTCAGCATAGGCCTCCATCCTTCTTAAGTAATTTCTTGAAGTTTTCAACTAAAGAGCATATGACTACCGGTCAAGGCTATACCATTGTAAAGAATGATATGCATGGTAAACCAAAGGCGGAATGGGCTTATGCAGAGGGTCAGGTAAAACCTCAGTCAGGTTTGGAGTATTTATATCGAACTAATGGGGGGAAGTTAAATAACGAAGTATCCATGCTACATAAGAATAATTCAATTTCAGAAAACTTTGAAATAGGAGTAGAATATGATTTGGTCAATGACTTTAGACACTTTTACTCGACATCTACTTCTGGTGGTTTGAATTATAATGGAGCATCATTTGTGATTCCTTTTGTTCCTCCTTTTGCTATTTATTTACCTACTATCATTCCTTCTTATAGTCGAATGAAAACGCAATATCGTTCGGTCGTAAGTACAAAAATCGTTAATCAGTTTGGTGTTTTAAATAAAACCTTGGTACATAATGAAGAAGCAACGAGTGAAACTGAGAATTTGGTCTGGGATGCCGAAACAGGCAACGTCATCCTTACTAAGGTAAATGATAAATATGATGCTAATGTTTACAATTTTAGTTTGCCAGCACACCTTCCATACCCTCAAATGGGAGGAGTATATAAAAATCAGGGGTTTCAGTTAAGTAATGTGAGTCTCAGTGCTGAGTACCCATTTATCGTTGAAGGTGATCCTTTTTATGAAATGTTTGGACCTGGAGATGAGGTTTTAATTTACTGTAATTCTCTTGAGAGTATTGATAGGGCCTGGATAATTGAAGGTTCTGATAGTAATGGAGATAAGGGCTATTTTTTAATAGATAAAAACGGGGATCCAATACCTTCCAATGCTGCAATGAATTCAAGTCATTCAATAGCGAATAACTATGAGGATTTAGATAATCAACAAGTTATTATCCATATAGTTTCTTCCGGGAGAGATAATCAATTTACTAATGTTGGTTCAATTGGTTTAAAGGAGAATCCGATTGATGAAACTAACATTTACGATAAAAGTCTGCAAATTGTTGATAGAACTGCAATAATGGAAAATGTAATAAATGCAGATGTTATTACTTACTCTGATCATTGGCAAGGGACGTCAGAAATAATATTGAATGAAGGAGCTCCTAGGTTTAAGGGGTATGAAATAAGTGATGATGTTGCTGTTCAAGCTGCAAATGAGACCTTTCTGAATAGGCTTATAGGTTATTTAGCTACCAGTGGTAAATTAAATACTTCAACCGGTGCTAATCCGATAACAGAAACAACGCTTCTTAATAATTCTTCCATTACCGCAAGTGAACTACAAGACTTTTGTATGAATTTGTGGGGTTGTGGTTCGGGGGGCTTTGCGCCTGCAGGAATTAAAACTCTAAACTCATCTGTATCAGATTATGTTGAGGTCTCAGTTGATTGGAAATTAGTTGAGAATTATTACAGTAAATCCCCTTATACAATAAAAAGTGCGGTCTGTGAAATTAAAATTGAACGTAGTGGCTGCGTAGGCTTATATATGTCGCTGGTGACTAATTTATGTGAGAATGAATTTGATATTACTAATGATGAAATTGATAATATAAAGTCAATCAATACTATTGTTGATGTTGATAATCTTAACTTCAGTTTCAAACAAGATATTGGTGGATTGTTTTACCAGACCAGAGCATATGAGGCCGAGGCAGAGCAATTTAGAACCTGTCAGATTTATGGTGAATTGATTCGGAGCAATTCTTCTTTAAGTCCAACTTGTAATGATGATCGTCATGTTTTTTACAACTATTATCATTATTTGAGTCTCCCTTTGAATAATAATTTCTTTAGAGTGGCAAATGGAGATAATTATGGGAAGTTTGGTTTGGTGCGTCAATTGAGAACACATAAGGTTGATGTGGTAACTACTATGTTGCCCACTGGATTTTATTATAATCCATATGTCAGCAATGCTAGGGGAAATTGGCGTCCCAAATCACAATATGTAGCTTTTGCAAATCGTAGTTCAAATGCCAAGGTTCGTGAGGCCGGCGAATTTAGCTTGAAGCCATTTTGGTATTTTGATTCTCAGTTTGGGTGGGCAGAAAGCCCCGGTATTTCTTGGAAAAAGGCAAGTGAGTCTACTAAATATCTTCCCAATGGAGAAAATGTGGAGTCTAAAGATGCTTTAGGTTTGTGTACTTCAGCGTTAGTAGATGGAGATAACTATGTTGTGGCCAGTGGGCAGAATATGTCTATTGGACAACTTCTAAGCTTAGATTTTGAGCCTGGTACGACCCCTGAACACGATGGTTTGTTCAATAGTATGGTGAATGTTTATTTTGGTTTTAGGGGAGCTTCATCAATTCCTAGCTTTCTTAATACCACTCAGAGCCATACTGGATTTCAATCATTGAGAATAAGTTCAGGTTCATTAACCATAGCAGAAATTTATTATCCAAGATTCTTTTCTAAAGTTCAATTGAATAATCCAATCTATCAGTACGTATATGAACAAAGAGATTCTGAAAAACTTAACACATTTTTCCAAATTGAATCTGAAAATACAGAAAGTGAGACACAGGAATATTTGGTTTCCTTTTGGTTGAAGGCGGAAGATGGTGCTAGTCTTACTGATCAAAGCTTTAATTTACAATTTAACAACGTAGGTGGTACAGGAAGTTTTGTGACAGCCAATAATATCAGGAAAATATCTCCAATGATTAACGGTTGGCAAAAGGTTGAACAGATTTTAGAGGTTCAAGCTGGCTCATCCGTTGATAAGGTAATGATGGTTTTTCAGAAAAGTCATGGCGCGGCAATATACATGGATGATTTACGCATTCATCCGTCAAATGGATTAATGACTTCAAATGTTTATGATAAGGTTTTTGGAAGACTGTCAGCCCAGTTGGATGCAAATAATTATGCAACTTATTATGAGTATGATTTGGAAGGAAATTTAGTAAGGGTGAAAAGGGAAACTGAAAGAGGGATCCAAACAATTCAAGAGAATCGTCAAAATCTCGTGAAGTAATGCGCGGGATTAACGATGTATTAGGTTGCCTAATTCTGGTTCTCTTCATGAATCAAATGGCATTGGCTCAAATTGAAATGGATTTTGACTTAGTGAAAAAGCACTTTATTAGTGGTGAGCAACGCTGTTATCATTTAGAATATGCCGCTTTTGGCCCTTCTGAATCTGCACCTTTAGAAAGAATGAAGGCCTACTATCAAACTGAAAATGACGGTGAACGGGTTTTGTTTCAAGTAGAAGATCAAATTACTCTGCTTTGTTCTGAAGGAGTTCTTCAGATTGATAAAGAGGAAAAAATCATGCTTTATTCCTCGCAGCAGCAGTCAAATCCATTTTTCACACTTTTGGATACTCTAATTCAAAGCTCCATTAATATTAAGAGGAGAAATACCTCTGAGGGAATTCTGATTTTCAACTACTTATTTGCTGATAATAGTACTCTATGTAAGAGTATGGAAATTCAAGTGAATTCGGAAGGACAATTACTTCAAATCGATATTTTTTATCCCAATGCTTCAAATGAGGCCAATGCCTTTCAGAGTTTTCCTCATTTGAGAATTTCTGTTAGAGAAGATCTTTCTTGCTCACGTTATAAATCCAAGGACTTGGTCCTATCTACCTATCTCCAGGTCGCCAAGCAGGGGCCAAAACCAACCCAAGAATTTGCTGATTATGAATTGCTTTCGCTTTAAACTTCCTGAAATGAAACTTCGTGTTATAGCATACCTTTTACTGGCTTTCCTCTTTTGTTACGAGTCTGCTTTAGCTAAAGAGTTAAAATCCAATCAATCATTTGATCATACGGCGATTGATATCGGTGATCCTATGGTTCTTGCAGCTGAAGACTACGGCCTGAGCTCCAATGGAACAGATTGTAAAAATGCTGAAGGTCGGGTAGCTTTAGTTGTGGATAGGGCCTATTCTAATCCAATAAATTTATCGCATAGTCTTGATATTGCAGTGCGGATTCGGGCTTATGGGCAAAATAATACCAGCCCGTATTTTGATGAAAACCGCACTTTGTCGGTTGATCCACGCAATGTTGTTCAGGCCAGTGTGAGTGTCATTGACCTGATAGACTTGCCCGGAGCACATAAAATACAGGTGGATGTTTTAACTGTAAAGTCCAATGGCTCCAATGTTTCTTGTCCGGCAAATGTGAGTTTAGAACTTAGTTTATTCTCGCATCGAATTAATACAAATCCTTCCTTAAGTACTTTGAATTTGCGGCATGAATTACATAATTCCAATGCAAGCCCTAGCTTAATCACAGGTACCGATAAGGATAGCGAATATGCCCTGGCCGATTATATGCTGGTGAAATGGGATGCGATTGATTTTGTGGAAGGCTATGAATTGGAGTGGACTTATGTAGATAATTACACCGCAACAGCCAATGTCTTTTCCGCTGCTTCAAGCTTAAACTTTGGAGTGGAGGATATGCGTTTTAACGCCAGTCGAATTTTTGTAGATGGCAATGAATTTCGCATTCCACTTTTATATGATAAAGGCTTTTTAGTGTATCGACTAAGGGCCCTTTACAAAGTTGATTGTACGGCAGATTATTTAAGAAGTACAAATTGGACCTCTTCTTCCTGTGTGAGCACTTTGGATTGCTTTTCGCCCAACTATCAACAATTGGCCGGTCATGAACGAAACTTAAACTGGCAGGCTAGTCGATTGTTTGCTGAAGGGACTAAAAGCAAAGAAATGGTAGCCTATTTTGATGGTACTCAGCGAGGTCGGCAGACTATTTCATACGCAAATGATGCGTTTAAGTCTATTGTGTCGGAACAGTATTATGATTATGCAGGTCGTCCTGCGATTCGAACATTACCGGTTCCAGGAGAGGCAAAGATAAATTTTCATGAAAACTTTAATCAAGTTTCTAGTTCAAACTTTGGTCCTTTAAATTTTGATATTGATGGGGTTTCATGTGGAGTCGCAGTTGACGCTATGGATATTAGCTCTGGATCATCCCGTTTTTATTCATCTAATAGCCCTAATCAAAATGGGGCTAGTGAATTCATTCCTGACGCCAATGGTTATCCTTTTGCACAGGTTGAATTTGAACCAGATAATACGGGGAGAATTCGACGACAAGGAGGGGTTGGAGCAGATTATCAGCTAGGTTCAGGTCATGAGACAAAATATTATTATGGTACACCCGATCAAGAAGAGTTGGATCGACTTTTTGGCACCGAGGTCGGTTATGCCCGATACTATAAAAAAGTTGTAATGGTGGACCCAAATGGTCAGGCCACAGTAAGTTATTTTGATCAAACTGGGAAGTTAATTGCCACTGCTTTAACCGGAAATGTTCCAGCCAATTTACAAGCCTTAGGTGGTGGAGTGACTCCACTAACTAGTTTAGATATGTTGGCTAAAGACGCAGCGGGTGATGCCGATGATGAGCAGGATCGGAATTTTAGCATGATCGATAGTTTAGGCTTGGAAGCTAATTACCATTTAATCTATCCGTCCAGAGATGATTTTAGTAGTGCTTACAGTGTGAGTATCCCCATTTTTACAGATGCCTGCTTTGATGAAGGAGTAGCCTACGCGCCAGTGGTTCAGGTGAATACCAATATTTATGATGATCGCTGTCAACTTGAATTGGATTCGAAAGAAGGTCAAGCAGGTGATGTAAATACCAGTGCTACTACCCCATCAACTTTAAGTTTAAACAGCGCGGCCTTATCTGATTTGGATGCTGGATCTTATAAAGTTGCTAAAACCCTAAGGATTGATGAGGATGCTATGGAGCAATATGCTGAATCCTATTTGGAAGATGCGAATTGCTTGACTCCTTTCTCAACCTTCCTTACACGTGAGATGAATGAAATGGACTTTAATCCTTGCGATGAATTATTGGACAATAGTGAATTAAGTTCCTATGAGGCCTATGATGAATGCGCGTCCATGCTCGGGTCTCCGGCAAATTACTCTAGTCAGGCTGAATACGATGCTTTGTTAGAGGAGTGTATGGACCCTTATACCGTTCCGCAAATCTTCGACCAAATCTACTTCACCATGTTGCAGGATGTCTCTCCTGGTGGTCAATATGGTTCATTTGATGTAGATGCTAATGGTGATTATTATAGCGAAGATCCTTTATCCGTTTTCAATGATAATAGCAATGCTGATTATCCTAACCTCTTGCCAGTTTATGTGGTTGGTTCAAGTATAACTTATCCCGGTAGTGGTTTGACTATTTCTGAAATTATTGAAGATTGGGATCCACAATATGCGATCGATTTATTGCCTTATCATCCCGAGTATAAGTATTGGAACCAGTATTACTTAGATTATCGGGATCAGTCGGTGACGTACAAAGGCCTAAACACTCAGGAGTATGAGTATTTATTGGGGCAGGTTCGTTCATATACAGATTTGGGAGCCTTAAATGATTATTACAAAGTGATATTGGCTTCTAGTGGTACTTTCCAGCCTGTTACTGGTTATAGCAGCACTAATTTCCCTATCTTAAATGAGGATCCCTATTTCCAGCAATCTTCTCCATCTGCGGCGGTCCAGGCGCAAAAGACTGCATTATTAAGTAGATTACAAGATGTTGATGGGAACGGAACAAGTTTGTATGATTTTGCGGCATTTGCAGCTCATTGTTCCAATTGGCATGGTACTAATGCTTGTACAGGAGTTCCGTCTTACGGTACAACCATGGACGCAAAACTTCAAGAAAAGGAATGGCGATTTCTGTGGTCTACTTATTATAGTTTAAAACAAGAAGTAATTTATGCCTGGGCTAACGGGGAGGCCTTAAACATTGGAGGGCCGGGAAATGGTTATTGCAATACCGCCATCGGAGAGCAAGGTTTTTCCGGACCTTCTTATCTTATTAATAGATATGTAAGTATCGGTTCGGTTCCTTCTGCTATGAATTCGTATTCAGGGGTTTTAACGGAAGCTTATCGTCAAACTATTTGCGGAATTCATGCCGATATTTATGAGCAAAAGCAAAAGCGATTTTCTTTTTATGATCCTTATTTGTTGGGTTCCAGTTCATCTGGCCCCGCCCAAGCGGATGTAGAGCAGGAACTCTATGAGCGCACTAATATTTGTCCTCATGCCCATTATTTGAAAGGCTTTATTCGTGATGTTTTTGTGAATCACGATCCTTATCCAGCCTCCGCTTATGCCTTATTATATGTGGACGGTTTTTCAAAGACGCTTTATGATTTAATTGCTCCTAGCGGTTCATATCAAGCCTATACCTGGGATGCCAGTATAGATGCTACATCCAAAAAGTTAACAGTTGACCTTAATTATTCAAGCCCAATAAATGATTTTCTGAAAATTGACTTCGATCCGAACAGTAGCTTTGATTGGACTACTACTATGCAGTTTAGGGAAGTTCGTTCCCTGGTGCCCGACCCAAGCTTAAATACAGGTTCTCGTTATGGCTTTGCCATGGAGGTGGAGATAGATTATAATGGTGTTACGGTAATCGAAGTTTTAACCGGTACTGTGGCCAATTTAGACATTCAGACTTGTGCTAATGTAATCACAAATCAATCTCATGGAAATGTCCAGGGAAGTGCCTATACCAACCTTTTTAACTTATTGTTGCTGAATGGTGATTTTGATGGAACGAGTATTAATCTCTTAAATTCCACCTACGCGGATGCTTTTAATAGTTCACTTCGTCCTATTCTTGAAAATTCGGTTGGTCAAAGCTTTACAGGTTTTACCTGGTCACAATCCAGTACCACGGAGTACTATATAAATACGAATAATAGTAATGTGGCTTTTCGGATACTATTCTGTAATAGCCCCAGCTTTAATTTTAGCGCAACTGATTATCATTTTGCTGATTTAAAGCAGATTGATCCTGCAAGTAGTCCAAGCTGCAGTAATTTAAGTCAGAGTCCCAATTTTGAAGTTACCGTGAACACGGTGAGCTATTCAGGGAGTACTCCTATTGAAACTCCCACAACCTTGTATGGCTATTTAGATGCTTATGATCCTGCACCTGTTAGTGGTGCAGCCCCTTATTATTTGGCTAGTATTGATTTAGGCTATACTGGAAGACCATTAGAGTCTGATCCGGGTTTTAAGGAGAATTGTGAGGCTTTCAGTACCGCTCGCTCTGCTTTGCAGTCTTATTTAAATGTGGCCTTAGGTTTGGCTTACTCAGGAATAGCATATTATCCGGATATCTATACTGGGACGCATCAAACGGATGTTTTAGCTCCAATTTTATCTCAACAAATTGGGGAACCTGTTTTCAGAACAGGGTGGCAGCCTTATGGAATTGGCGTGGCTTATTATACGGCTTTCCAAAATCCGGATAATCATTCCGAGTATTTGGGCTTTTTCTATAATGGACATGGCTTGGTGGAAGAGCCTATAATGAATTACGATTCTGAAACCGGAGAGTATAGTCCCGATTTAACTAAGCTTAGTTGGAATGCAGTGGGCTTATATGACTGCCAGGTTCGAATGAATTTTGTAGATCAAATTTCGGCTTATGAATTTGATGATGTTATAGAGTTCACCAATTTACAAGGGGTGCCCGGAACTTTTGTAGATGGATTAACTAATCAGTTTACAGTTTGGGCCTTACTAAGTAGTGGAGAATATGTAGAAGTTCAAGGGGAATCTTGCTTTATGATTTCGGAATGTGAGAGTTGCACTAAACAAGCTCCCCGAGTTCCAACTAATTGTTGGGCAGATTTTAGTGATTACCAAAACGAGGTGGAAACACCTTTGGGTTTGGATGCCATTAATGAAGCCGAGTTCTGTTCTTGGGGTATTACCTGTTTAGATGAGTATATCACTTACTTATCCCGCATGAATATTAGTAGTGTCAATTCACCCTACTACGTGTCTTTGATTGATTTCTGTAATCAGAATATGGGCTATTATCTGGGTACTTATTTTGCTTACATGCCCATTATTTTGGGAAATGGTACTGCTCAAAATTTTTCCACCTATTTACCCGGAACATATACCGGCCAATTTGCATTGATTGGTCATTTTGCGGATAATGGAATCAGTTTAAGCTGTGTTCAGAATTATGATATTTATTTAAGTTCCGCCACCTACCCACAAGATATCATTAGTTATTGCTCAAATTACACGGCGGACGTTCCTTGTCCGAATTTGGATTTTCGCCCCTTCCCTGGTTTAGAGATTAATGAAAATGAGTGTGACAGTAATTTAATCCGGATTGCTACCCATAATGCATTAATAGCCTATCAATCCTATTTGGATTCGGTTAAAGCGGTTTTTAAAATTCGCTATCGAACCCATATACTGGAAAATGCTGTAGAGACCTTTGATCGTACCTGCAATGGAACCAGTGATGAGCATTTTATGCTCTACTATTATGATCAGGCTGGGAATTTGACCAAAACAATTCCGCCAAATGCGGTGGCTACCCTAAGCTCTGGTTCATTAGTTTCAGTTAAAGCCAGTCGAAATTCAAACGGAGCTACGGTAGAACCTTCACACAATCAAAATTTAGCTACAGTTTATACTTACAATAGTTTAAACCAACTGGTATTACAGAGTACCCCTGATGGTGGATTAAGTCAATTTTGGTATGATGATTTAGGGCGAATAATTTTTTCTCAGAATGCCCAGCAAGCGGTCGATGATCTTTACAGTTATTCAATCTATGATAATTTAGGAAGGGTAACTGAAGTGGGGCAATTTGAATATTCAGGAGCAACTGCCAATCTCTTAATGTTTGCTCGTCAAGGGAATTGGCCCCGTAATATCAGTTCAACTCTTGATTTAGAAGAAGTGACTCATACATTTTATGATGTTAATCCATTTTCTTCCGGTATTAATGCAGTTGAAACCTATTATCAAAATTTTGAATCTGATTTTGCCTTAAGGAATTTGCAGAATCGAGTAGCTGTTTCAGCAACATATGCTTTTTTACTAAATGGTGCGGTTGCTGATGAATCCTTTGATCATGCCACTTTTTATAGTTATGACGTTCATGGAAATGTGAAAACAATTATTCACGACTATCAAAAGGAGTTTGGTCTTTCAAGTGTGGAGAATTTACGATTTAAGCGATTGGACTACTCATATGATTTGATTACGAGTAATGTTAATGACGTTATTTATCAACCTTACCAGCAAGAACTTTTATACCATCGTTTTTTATATGATGCAGATAATAGAATTCAAGAGGTTTATACTTCTCATGATGGGAAAACCTGGGATCTGGATGCGGATTATTTATACATGGATCACGGACTTTTATCTCGTTTAGAGCTTGGTCAAGCTAAAGTACAAGGGGAAGATTTTGCCTACACCTTACAAGGTTGGTTGAAAGCGGTTAATTCAAGTCTATTAAACAAGGGTAATGATTTAGGGGCAGATGGGGTTGCGAACCATGTAGCTCGCGATGCTTTTTGTTTTAGTTTGCATTATAATTCAAATGATTATTCCGCTATTTCTGGAACGGGAGCACCTTTTTTAGCTAATATTAATTCGATTGGAGCGTCTAATTTGTATAATGGAGATATTATGGCTATGGTCACTTCATTTTGGGATAATGTGGAAGAACCGGTGAAGGCTCATGCCAACCGCTACACTTATGATCAGCTCAATCGCCTGGTAAGTTCTTATACTTTTAAAGATCGCAATACAGGAACTGATCAGGTTGTGGCTAATAATAGCTTTGCCACCGCTACGGAAAATGGTGATTATCGAACAACTTATTCTTATGATGCCAATGGAAATGTTTTAAGCCTAAACCGAAAAGGTGTTTACTCAGGTTCCGGAACTCAGGGCATGGATAATTTAAGCTATAATTATTATGAGAACTCCAATAAATTGGCCTGGGTGGATGATTTAGCGCCCAGTGGAAACTACAATACTGATCTAGAAGATCAATCAGAAGGGAACTATGGTTATGATGCAGTAGGGAATTTGATTCGAGATGTTTCGGAGGAAATTGATGAAGTTCAATGGACCTTAAGTGGTAAGGTTTCGAAGATCAAAAGAATTGGTACAAGCGTTAAACCTGATTTGGAATATCGATACAATGCCATGGGACAACGTGTTGTGAAAATTGAGAAGCCGAAAACGGGGGCTAATAGCTATACTTTTTATGTCAGAGGAGTTAGGGGTAATGTCATGGCCACTTACACAAAAACTGGAACTAATCCTACTTTCCTTCATGATTATGTGTTATATGGCGCAGGTCGTTTGGGAGTTGTTGAAGATCAAATGGAAATAGGTCAAGAGCTCATTACTTCTAATTGTCAGCCTAGTCAAAGTGCAGGTGCTCTAAATCCATACGATCGGGCACGCTATTGGCATCCTTGCTTTGTGTCTGGATCGAATTCTTATAATGAGGCTTTATTGGATGTAGCTAGTGGTGGTGCTGATGAAGTGGTTATGCTAAAGGCATTAGAAGGTGATTTGATAATTGAGGCTCAAGTCGGAACTTTCACCGATATGAGGGATGGTAGTTCCAAAGTGATTTATACGCTCAAACCCATGGAGTCGATTATTATTGAGTATTCAGATTTGGTTGTACTTACTACTACTGCATCTTATGAAATGGTGGCTTTAAGTTCCTATGTGGATCATGAGTTTGTGGGGGTAAAACAGGTTCTAGGGTCTTTGACCGATGGCTGGGACACGGATCAGAAACAATATGAATTAAAAAATCATTTAGGGAATGTGCTGGCGACTGTGGCCGATTATAAATATTGGAAATCGTATTCAACGTCAACTTCAGTCATAGATGAAGATTTTACGCAGGCTGGGGATTTTAGTAATTATTCACCTATCGGGGACCCTGAATTAGTGTCGGATGATGAGAACGGACTATATACTGTAAATGGACAAGGGGCTGAAGATGGCATTAGTAGGGAGTTTGCGGTAGCCAATGATAATTGTGGATATGTGCTTTGCGTGACTGTTACATATGAGGAATTGAGAGGAGAGCTAACTCTAAGAGTTTTAGAAGGTGGTTCTGAAGCAACAGGAATGACGATAGAAGAACCTGGAGAGTACTGTTTTGATTTGTCGGAGTCGGGGGCTGGAAGCTATACCTTTGAATTATTTAGTAGTGAAGCGGATATTTTTAGTCTATCTCAAGTTACTTTAGAAAAGACTTGTCAAACTAAGGAGTTAGTGGCAGATGTGCTAACGGCACAAGATTATTATTCGTTTGGATTGACTATGCCTGATAGAAAATATAGTGGAAGTGAGAGCTATCCATATGGCTTTAATGGACTAGAAAAACATGAAGAAATAGGACAAGTGGATATGACTTATAATACTGAATATAGGCTGTATAATTCGAGTCTTGCTAGATGGCTTTCAGTTGATCAACTTGAAACTTATTATAGTTATCAAAGTCCATATGTTGGACTGGATAATAGGCCAATATCTATCACTGACCCATCTGGTCTTGGAGGGGAGGTTGATGATCAGTGCAGAGCTCAGGCTACGGTCTATTTTTATGATAATGGAGTTGGTCAAGGTAACTTTCAGGCAGCAATGTTGGGTGCGGTGCTTGATATTATTGCAGGGCTAGAATCAAATGGTATCTCGTCAAGTGAGGTTCAATTTAGAATTTTGCCAGCAGGAACAACAGAATCAGAAATTCAAGATTTATTGGGGCAAAGTGAGTTTAATAATGTGGTTCGAATTACTCCTAATACAAACAATCCTAACTTTGATGTTTCCTTTGTGAACGATGCTCGCAATGACATGACACTGTATTATTCGGATGCAAATACAGCAGGCGTACCTTTTCATGAATTTGGCCATTATTTTGGCCTGGAAGATCGATATGCTGAAGTTGGAGAATTCGTAATGGGGAGAATGACTGCCGCTGGCAGGATTACGATTCCGTTAAGTGGAGGCGATCTTGGTGATGCAGATCCGGACTATGTTTTCAATAATAATGCCTATAGTTTAGGAACTTATACTCTAACGCCATATCAGATTGATATTATGGAAGATATTAGTAAGGTTGAAAATAAATGGAATCATGGTAGACTTTATTTGTTAAGCAGGGTATCCATTAATCGTGCGAGTTCAATATCTATATTTGAAGATGAAGGCAGGATTACTTCTGTTATGATGAATGATAACAGAGGTGGGCAGTCAATGCTAACGCAGCACGTAATTAGAACTGGGCCAAATGGGACTAACGAATGGGAAGGATCAGATGGTAATAGATTAAAAGGCGGGGCTCCTGCAGTTCCTCCTTCTGTAATCAATAGAAATAATAGAAATGTTAGATGGTTTCGATGAGGATTTATGTGGTAATTTTAATTTTTTGCTCGGCCTGCAATTTGGAGGCACAAACATTATTGGATTTTTATAATGGTGAGTCAAAGGAAATTTACTTTATGTCAATTCAGGAAGCACAGTCATCAACTAGAAAGGATACTGTGCGGTTTTTACATGTGGCCAATTGTCGAGATGACGTTAATCTAGACTCCAATTCATTGTGCCTATATAGGGGGCTAAGTCATATTGTATATGATGAAAGTTGTCCTTCATTGTACCTGAATTTAGATTGTTTAGATAATTTGGAATTCTGTGTTTTTCAAGGCTATTATGATATGCTGCCCACTTTTATTAGTGGAGGTAATAAAATGCTGAAATCTCTTGCATTAGAAGTAAGCGATGAAGTAGATGTTTCAGGGTTATCTGGCTTGACTAATTTAGAGTACTTATTTATTGGTATTCGTAATGACAGGCAGAGTAAAGAATTGTGTCAAATTGAATATGACTCATTGGTGTATTTTTATCTCCGATATGAAAATATAACAGATTTTTCAGTTTTAAACCGTTTTCTTCGGAGGAATCCTTATATCAAGAGTTTTGGTCTAGATGCAGGAAGGGCTGTTGATATACGACAGCTCGAGTTAGGGCATAAAGTGGTTGAAAGGTTGGATATTAATATTGGACTATTTAATACGGATAATATCAGAGTTTTAGAATCTATGACTAGTTTAAAGGTTCTTGATATTGTAATATCTGATATTCATGGATATGATTCTTTACCCTTCGAAAAATTGCGTCATTTGGAAGTTTTAAATATTTATATAGAAAACACTAACCTTTCAGATGAGAAGATTATTGGTTTTAAGGGAAAACTGAATGAAATATTTAAAGGTCACACAAGAATAGCATTGTATCATTAAGAACTTTTCAATTAATTCCGACTTGAAAGTTTGGCAATTTGAATGTGATCAGTTAGTGTGGGCGTTGATAACCATTTGCTTGAAGACTATCCCAATTTGTGTTGATGTTAAGCTTTAATTTCTTGATTTTATGTCATCTCTGCATGGGAAGAATTATGGATGTTAGTTTGTAGTATTATGGTATGATGTTTTTTAAAAAAATATTTCCTTTATGTGTTTGCCTCACCTTTGGTCTTCTTAAGGCACAAAGTACTATTTATGTTAACTATGCTGCGTCTGGTACAAATAATGGGGGGTCATGGTCTAATGCCTTTACAAGTCTTCAAGATGCTTTGAGCCTTGCTTCAAATGGAGATGAAATCTGGGTTGCCAAAGGTACCTATGTTCCAAGTTTGGATACTATGGGAATTGCTAGAATAAGAGCAGAATTCAGCACTTTTAGATTAAAGCAAGGTGTACATATATATGGGGGATTCCTTGGGAATGAAACTCAAAAAAGCCAAAGGAATTGGATAAAGAATGAAACAATTTTATCTGGTGAGATGGGGGACCCATTAAATGATTCTGATAATGTGGCCCATGTGGTCTCCTTATATGGTGACTTTACAACGTATGCAAAATTAGATGGGTTTGTTCTAGAGAAAGGTTTCGGTAGACAGGCTTCTCCTTTCCCATTTGGAAATGATACTTATTGGAAAAACGGTTGCCTCATTCATTGTTCAGGAGGTGCCAAGGCTATTTTTCAAAATTTAATTTTGAGAGTTTCGACTATTGGATTCTCGCTAATTTACCTTGAAGGTGACCGTTCTTCAACCAGCGCTGGCCTAAATGATTATTATTTAGTGAATTTAAAGGTGGAGAAGGGCATGACAGTTTATCCATATGGGTGGGTGATAAACTGTGAAACAGCAAATATGAAAATGATTAACTCGTTGATATACACTCATTTGCCTGGGGCTCTGAATTCTGCAATATCTAGCAATTATCAAAATGGAGGTTCGTATTGGGAGTTGTATAACAACACATTGGTTGGAGATACTGCTTGGCGAAATATGGAAAGAGCTTTGGTGTTACAAAACGTAGATTCAGCAAAACATTTTAATAATCTTTGTACAGGTAAGGTAACCTATCCAAGTAGTCACATGGGGAGGAATAATCAGTATTTTCATAGCTCTCCTTTTAATTGGGATACAGTCAATGTGTCAGCTTATGGCTATGCGTCCATGCCGTACGATGTTTATGACACCTTAGACTTCCGCCCTCGCCCAGAAACCTATGGCAGGGATAGAGGAGATACCATTTGGTTACCTATTGATGTTTTGGATTTAGATGAAGATGGGGATACCACAGAAAGGATAGATTTTGATATTGATATGAATCCTCGGGTTTCCGGCTCCCAGGTTGATATAGGTGCTTATGAGTACTTCGAAGGTTTTGTAGATACCAATGCTCAAGAGATTTGCGTGGGGGATTCGCTTTTTTGGCAGGGGTCTTGGCGCCGTGGTGATACAGTTTTTGATGTTTCATTTAGCAAAGGCAGTTTAGGAGATAGTGTTCTACGCTTGCAGTTGCAACATGATTCCATCAATTTAAGTATTAGTCCTTCTCCCTGGGGAGATTATTTCACTTCTAATGAAGCGGATAGTGGCAGTACTTATCAATGGATTGATTGCTTCTTTAAGGATACCATTCCAGGTGCTACCAGCAGAACATTTCATCCAAGTCAAAATGGTCAATATCAGGTGATCATTACCAATAGTTTAGGTTGCGTGGATACTTCAGAGTGCGTGAACTTACCTAATATAGGTCTAAGTGAAAGCAAACAGGAATTCAAGGCATACCCCAATCCTACTGAGAATGAGGTGGAAATATGGGCTCCTGGTTTAGTGCAGAATAAACCTTTCCCGTTTACACTATATTCAACCGGAGGCCAATTAATTCAAAAAGGAGCCATTCAGGCTCCCCATAACCTGAAGCTCAACCTAAGTCACCTTGAAAGAGGACTTTACTTATTGTATATAGAAGGGGCTGAGCCTATTCGAATAATCCTGCAATAATTGCAATTAGAGGTATATTGGTTGGGCTATTCCCTGTTCAAAGAGATGGTTGCGGCGATCCTCCAGATAAGTTAGTTTAAACCTGGGATTTCTCATTTTCATTGCCAACCAGTCTGCATAATTGAATAAAGTGAAGCCCAAAGCTTTCGGTTTAAAGAAAATTGGTTTGTTCAAGCTTAGTTGCTCGAATTGATAGCCTGTTTTCTTTAAAGCTTTTAAAGCTTCAAAATAATCCCATAGTTGCAACTGAATCATTTTTTCCTCAAGCTTGTTTCTATTAATAAACTTTCGGCTTGCTTCGATATCACGATCGGCATGGTCAAATAATTGACTTTCGATGAATGCGGTTATTCGTAGCATTCGCAAATGTAGGTTCAAAGAATTTTCAGGCTTATCTAAATGATAAATGCGATCAATGTCTTTTAAACAGGCATGAGCATTGTGCTCATTTAGAGCCACACAAGCGCGATAATAGAGCCATTTGCAATGATCGAAGGTGCTCAGGCTATCCGATTGTAAAAGCTCCGGTAGCTGAAGATTCAAGATGGCATTGCGTTTAGCCTCCAGGTCTTGATGATGGTATAGAAAGAATAGTAGTTCTAAAGAGCGATGATAGCTGTAGTTTTCAAGCTTCATCCTTCGAACACATTTTTGCAAAAAGAATTCAGCAGACCAGCTGTTACCAGTACTAAAAAGGAGCCGGGCCATTTCGTAAAACAATTCCATAGGCCCTGAGATCAGGTAATTGCTCAAAGCTATGGGAGCCGCATCTTGAAGTTTATTTAATACAGCTATCGAACCTCCGGGATCTCCTTCAAATTCTAATTTCTCTTTTAAGAAATACAAGCGGATAAATTCCAGGGTTTTGGAAGGAGCTTTTTGACTACTCTCTTCTAATTTAGAATAGGCAGAGCTTAGGAAGATCAACATATTCTCCAGCAATTGTCTTTGTTTTCGAATTCTTAATTCTTGAAATAAGCGAATGGCCCTATTCTTTTGTGCATTCAGGTATTCCAGGTCATCCAAGGTCTTGAAGTACTTGGTAAATTTCTGACTGTCTTTATGTAAAGCAGTGATGGAAATCATGCTGCGTTGAGCGCGAATGGCCATCTCAAAGTCCTCTGCCTCGGTAGCAATTTGGACAATTCTACTTAGGTGCTGTTCAGAACGCTGGTATACTCCATGTTGCATTAAGACTCGGGCCTTGATCAATCGCTTTTCCAAGAGCATGGGATGTGAAGCATCATCGAAACCAGAATAGGTGTTCTGTTCATGCAGTAGCAAATCCAAAATTTGATTTTCCAGCAATTCACCCAACTTGCGTTGGCTATCGTTTTTTGCTTTGCAAATGGAGTTGTCTTCCTTTAACTCAACAAATAGCGCCAGCAATTTGCTGGGTTTGTTCGAGCCTTCATTTCGGACTTCAAGTTCTTGTTGTAAAAAATTTAGCTGTTTTTCATTAAGATTTTTTACCAGCCGCAATAATTGCGTGAGCTGATTTTGGTGCATGGCGAAGCAGTGTTAAGTTCCTGTTAATCAAAAAGTTTCCCTATTTATCTACATTGTCCTAATCAGGTTTTAAGGCGAAAGTGATTTTTGTAATGCACTATTATGTAGAAAATGAGCAAAGCGAATCTAAAAAAAATTCCCGCATATACCTTACAAGAGTTATTGGTTGTTTTAGTAATTATTGGCATTCTCATCCTTTTGGCATTACCGAGTTTGATGCCTTTAATCTCAAAAACCAAATCCCTGGAGGCCCAAATGCAGTTGAAGCATCTCTATACCCTTCAGCGTAGCCATTTTATGCTGCACTCAAAATATTCCTTCGAGCTGGATGATATCGGTTTTGAGCATGAGAAGACTATTAATCAAGGAGGTAACGCCAATTATCAAATTGAAATTGTTGAAGCCAGTCCATCCGGCTTTTTAGCCAGGGCAACGGCTCTGGCCGATTTTGATGGTGATGGAAATATTAATGTTTGGGAAATTGATGAAGAACAAAGCCTGCGGGAGGTTTTAAAGGACTAAGCACAATGGAAGTTATTGTATTGATACTTTCTTGTATGGTCCTGCTCTGGGTTTTGTTTGAGGATATTCGATTTCGTGCCGTGCATTGGCCTCTTTTTCCTCTTGGCTTCGGATTAATTCTACTTTATCGAATCCTAGGTGCTTCCTATCCAGATATAATTTATTCGACCCTTTACAATCTCTTCTTTCTATTACTGAATATGAGTGTTTTGTATTTGGTTTTTCGATGGAAAGGATACGGGGTCAAAGAGATCTTAAACAGTTTTATCGGGCTTGGTGACCTTCTTTTCTTTTTGGGACTCTGCCTTGCTTTGCCCTTTCCTTTATTCCCGGCTTTTTTCATTTTAAGCCTAATTCTTTCCCTCCTCTTCGGAATCATCTGGTTTAAAAAACAAAGTATCCCCCTGGCGGGCTTACAAGCTCTTTTCTTAATGGCGGTTTTGGTTTATGAGTATAGTGCGGGGCTGGATCTAAATTCTATGATTTTATGGCTGGTGTAGCAAGTAAAGATTTTTTTGAACTTAGTGTAGGAGCTCAACAATTTTTAAGTCCGGAGCAGGCCTTTCACTATCAGATAATCCCTAAAATAATTGCCAAGGAACAATTGAGCTTTTATGTAGATGAGCTTCACTACAGCAGGGGTTTGGTGGATGAATTGGAATTGGTTTTTGGAACTGCAGTAGAATTGGAGCCTTCAGATTCCCGAAAGATTCAACATAGCCTTACCCGCTATTACAGAAGGCATAAAGGACAGGCCTCAAAGGCTCTTAGTTTTGATCAAGAAAGGGAGAAGGATTTTTTAAGAGACCTTATTGGCGAAGCGCATCGTTTGGGTTCCAGTGATATTCACCTGGAGATGTATGAAGATAAGTGCCGGGTGCGTATTCGCATTGATGGTAAATTAATCGAGCGATACGAGATTTCAAAAGAGGATTATCCGGCAATTGTCAATCGAATTAAAATTCAGGCTCATTTGGATATTGCCGAAAAACGATTGCCCCAAGATGGCCGTATTGAATTTAGAGAAGGCCAGTTGAAGTTTGATATTCGGGTATCCGTACTTCCTACTTTATACGGTGAGAAGGTGGTAATGCGGCTCTTAAGTCGAGATGCCATGCAAATAGATCTCCAAGCAATCGGCATGTCTCATGATGACTTAGCGCTCTATGAAGATGCCATTCGAAAACCGCATGGAGTGGTATTGATTAGTGGTCCTACAGGTTCAGGGAAAACTACGACCCTTTATGCAACCTTAAAGCAGTTGAATGAAGAAACTCGGAATATTCTAACCATTGAAGATCCGATCGAATATACTCTGAAGGGTATTAACCAAGTTCAGTTGAAGGAAAGTATCGGACTTGATTTCGCAACTGCCATGCGCACCTTTTTACGTCAGGATCCCGATGTAATTATGTTGGGTGAGATTCGCGATAGAGATACCGCTCAAATGGCGATCAGGGCTTCCTTAACAGGTCACCTGGTTTTTTCTACTATCCACACCAATTCTGCATGGGGCACCATTTCTCGATTGATAGATATGGGGGTGCCTCCCTTTCTAATTGCCAACACCTTAAATCTGAGTGTGGCGCAAAGACTGGTGAGAAAGCTTTGTCCTGAATGTAAACAAGAGGAGGTAATCGATCCGAAACAATGGCCCTCTTCAGTTCCTCAACCGGATGATTTGAAAACAGTTATGGCCCCAAGAGGCTGCGAATCCTGTTACTTCACTGGCTACTCGGGCAGACAGGCGATCTATGAAATGATAAAAATGGACAGTGATTTGGCAGAGTCTATTGAAAAAGACAGATCAGAAATTGATGAGCAATTAAAGGAACGAGGCTTTAGTTCTTTGGGAGCACGTTCATTGGACTTATTAAGGAGAGGTGAAACCTCCTTGGAGGAAATCTACTCACTATTAATGCAATAGATTCATGCGAAAGTACCTCTTACTTCTTGTTTTTATAATGAGCTCAAGCTTGGTCTATGCACAATCACTTAGCGACAGTGCGCGCATAGCCAGACTAGCCATTGAATTAGAATTACAAATAACAGATAATCCAGGACTCCAAGAGCCAGTAGATTTATCGGTGAGCCAGGCGCCATTAGCTGAGTTTATTCGTGCTATTGGAACTCAAAATAAGGTTAATATAAGTGTTAGTGAAGATGTCAAGGGCAATGTTTCTAATACTTTTAGCAATGTAGCCGTTAGCGATGTCCTGCTATTTTTAGCCAAACAATATCAGCTCGATCTTCAATTCACGGGGAGTATCATTCATATAAGTCCCTATAAAGCCCCTCCGGCTCCTCCTAAAATTCGTATACCTCCTTCGGTAGCGGTTGACTATGATACAGCCACTGAGCATATTAGTATGGAATTGAGGCAGGATACCTTGGCTAAGGTGGCGAAAAGTATAACTCAGCTATCGGGGAAAAACCTGGTCTATGCGCCTGATTTAGGAATGAAAAGGTTGAGCATTTACCTTGAAAATGTGCCCTTTGACCAGGCTATGGATAAACTGGCATTTGCAAATCAACTACAGATTAGCAAAACAGAAGATGGTTTCTATTTGTTGGAGAATGCCGTTTCTAAGGGTGCCTCCGATGCAGGGATTCAGAGCCCAAAACGATTTCGAGACTTAAAGCGCTCTAGTTCAGGAGCCATTGAAGTGGATTCGAATTTGATCAGCTTGTATTTTAAGGATGAGCCAATTATGTCCCTTTTGGAGTCGGTATTTGGAGCTTTGAATCAACAGTATTTCTTGTATAATCAAATTCCAGGCAATGCAACCTTGAATCTTCAAAAGGTAAGTTTAGATGAATTGCTTAATCGTTTGTTTGAAGGAACGGACTTCACTTATAAACCTCAAAATGATATCTATCTAATCGGGGATCGCGAAATGCAGGGGCTTTTGGAGTCTCGCCAAATTGGATTGCTTAATCGATCGGTGGAGAAAGTGGTCGATTATATTCCCCGCAATTTGTCTAAGGATATCGAGGTTAAGGAGCTAGAAGAATTGAATAGTTTGATTGTTTCTGGCGCCTATCCTCAGGTGGAACAATTGGCCAGTTTTCTGGAAAGTATTGACAAGCCCGTTCCGGTAGTAATTATTGAGGTGATTATAGTGGATTATCAACGCAATTTCAATGTAAGTACCGGTATAGAAGCAGGGGTAGGCGAACAGCCCGCCGCTAGTTCCGGAGGAGGTGTTTATCCTGGTATAGATTACAGTCTCAATTCTCAATCATTGAATGAGATAATTCGAAGCTTTAATGGTTTTGGCACCTTGAATTTAGGTCCGGTAACTCCCAATTTCTATATGAATCTAAAGCTGTTGGAGACTAATGGCTTACTAAATGTTAGGAGCACTCCCAAGCTTTCGACTTTAAATGGACATGAGGCTACCTTGAGTATAGGAAACACAGAGTATTATGTGGTGGAGCAGGTGAATATTCAGGGAGTTCAAAATCCTATTCCCACCACAACCCGAAATTATCAATCGGTAGAAGCAAACTTTACCCTTACAGTGAAGCCCATGGTGAGTTCTAAGGATCAAGTAACCTTGGATATAGAAGTAGAGCAAAGTGATTTCACCGCTCGAATTTCGCCGGAAGCTCCTCCAGGAAATGTGAGTCGCAAGTTCTCCTCTATGATCAGAGTTAAGAATAATGAAATTGTTCTGTTAGGCGGTTTAGAGGAAAAAAGTGCAAATGATACCGGCTCCGGTTTACCATTGCTGAGCAGAATTCCTGTATTGAAATGGCTCTTTAGTAGCCGGACTCGTAGTGATAGTAAGTCTAAACTGAATGTCTTTATAAAACCAGTAATTATCTATTGAAAATCCTGGATAACATACTGAATGGCTTTCAGGTTCCTGGCCATTTCATGGCCTTGGAGATTCATTATCGGGATTCCGGAATGGAAATCCGTGCTTGTGAATTGCGATATCATAAAGGGCTCTTGAGCCTGAAGGACCAAAAAGTATATTCCGATTTTGAAAGCTTAAAGCAAAGCAGAGCTTTGCCCTGTATTGCTTATTTGAGTGGGAGAAAGGTCTTGACCAAAAATGTGAAATTGGACTCTCCGGAAACTGTGGAAGCGGCTGAATTATTAAAACAGGCCTTTCCAGCGGTAAATTCTAAGTCTGTCCACTTTCAGGTTGATCAGATTAATTCCATGGCACATGTTTCTGTGATTAGGAAAGAAGTGCTGGATGAGTTCTTTCAGAATTGGCCCGCAAGCCATCCCTTGATTGATTTGCAGATTGGCCCTTATTTTTTACTTGAGCCTCTGGCTGAATTACTGCAGGAGCCTACGCATATTGGTGGATATGAGCTTGATCCCGCAGCTCTTGAAATGGTTCCTGCTACAGAGCAGTCCGGTATTATGCACTTATTAGGGGAAGAAGTAGAATCTGCGGTGAGTGGAGCTTTTGCCTATGCATTGCTATTTTGTAGTAATGCAGTGCTTCCTTCTGTCCTGAATGAAGTAGTCTACAATCGTGGTCAGTGGAAATTCAGCAAGTGGAATCAGGCTTTAATTAAATATGGCTTGGGCTCTGTTTTGGTGCTGCTTCTGTTTAGTTTTTTAGGCTTTAGCTATTATAATAATCTTAATAATAAAGTGGCTTTCAAGGCTCAAGACTATCAATGGCAGCTAGAAAGCTTAGAGAAACTAGAGGCTGCTTTAAGTACCAAACGCAATTTCATCGCTAATAATCAAAGCGATTATTTATCTACGGCCCAAGCCTTGGATCAATTAGCGGAACGACTTCCAAAAGAGGTGAAGTTTAAAAGGCTGCAATCGCATCCGGTTGAACGAATAAAGGAAAAAGAGGGGAAGGTTTTTTATGAGCGAAATATGGTTCGCATTCACGGTGAAGCAAAGAGCTACCGGAGCTTTCAGGATTGGTTATCAAAAATTAAGGCATTAGAATGGGTGGCTGAATTGGAGATTTTGGGATATCAAGAATTGTCGACAGGACATGAAGCAGAGTTTATACTGAAACTTGAAATTGATCCTTCATGAAGACGCCACAGTACCGTTTTTACATGCTTGTAGCGGGCTTTCTAATCCTGCTAATAGCTTCATGGAATTTGTCGATAAGTAAGGCCTTTTCAGAAAGAAGCTCGTATAAAAATTATGAGGATCAAAAAGAAGGGATTGCAAGGGTAGAAGAGCGAATGATGCAGTTACGGCAACAAGAGGCTATGCTGAGTCAAGAGTTGGGTGGCAGTGCTGGAGTTGAGCAGGGCTTTGAAGAAGCCTTATTGCAAGTGGTCGGCTCCTTTGCGGCAGATCATCGATTGCAGTTAACGGAGTTTTCAGAATTGATGATAGCTCAGGATCAAAACTTTAAAATTGAAACCCTGCGCTTAAGTTTAAAAGGAGCTTATAAGGATCATCTCCGATTGCTAAACCATTTGGAAAGTGATTTTAAACTGGGAACGGTGGCCTCAGTGGACTTTGAATTACGAAAGAATTACAATAATCAGAAGGAAGAATTGTATCAAACAATTTTTGTCCAAAACCTCTATGAAGATGATGAGAGTACTAAGTAGCTTGGTTTTCATCTGCCTGTTTCTGGTGGCTTGTACTGAATTCCAGGAACCTCAGCTTGATGATGAGAAAATTGAGATTTTTATCCCAAGGGATAGCCTTGTTACGGAGTTGTCTTCTCAATTGTTTTACTGGTATGAAGTAGACGGCGCTTTGGATTATGAGTTTCAAATTGCGCAACCAAACTTTGAACAAATAAATCGCTTGGTAGTGGATACTATCGTTACTGAAACTAAAGTGCGATTTACCCTTGCTCCGGGGGCTTATGAATGGAGGGTTAGAGCTTTTAATAATTCGAGCGCAACTGCCTATACTCTATATCGATTGTATGTGGATAGTACCCTGGACTTAAGCAGTCAGGAGGTTCTCTTACTTAGTCCTGCTGATAAGGATACTACAAATAAGAAGAATCAGATCCTGAAATGGCAATCCCTCTATAATGCTGAATATTATACGATTGATTTAGCTGCGGGGAATAGCTTTGGAACCATTCTTAATTCATGGTCACCAGTAGAGCCGAGTCAAAACATAAACTTGGATGAAGAAGGTAATTACTTGTGGAGAGTTCGAGCCTTAAATACCACCAGTTTAAGTCCCTATAGCGAAAGGAGCTTTTTTCTGGATACCACTGCCCCTGCTAAGCCTCAACTTATTAGTCCGTCAAATGGGCAAAGTTTAAGCAATGCATCAGTTAACTTCCAGTGGCTGCATTATCGAATGGGGGGAGCTTCTATCCGGGATAGTATACAGTTGGCAACCGACAGTTTGTTTTTATTGATTTATGCTGATGCTGAGGTAAGGGGCACAAGCTTGGTGGTGGATACCCTTTCCAGTGGTCAATATTTCTGGCGACTTAAGTCGATTGATAAGGCAGGAAATAGGAGTCCGTTTAGTTCAGTTCGTAGTTTTCAAATTCCATGAATTTAAATAACAAAAAAACGCTGTTTCTTCTCGTTCCTGCGGTTTTAGTTATTTGGGGACTAGTGGCCTATCGATTGGTGGATGCCTTGGGGGAACCGGACTTTGAGATTCCGAATTCGGGACAAAAAGTAATAACTCAGGAGAGGGATACCGATACAAACGTGTACGTTTTAAACCTTGAATATCCTGATCCATTTAGGCCTGATAAATCAAGTTCATCTGAAAAGGCAAAACCTGTATCGAAAAGCCCCCAAGAAACAAAAACAACGAAAGTTACTTTTAAGCCAATTGAGCTTCATTGGCCTCGAGTGCAGTATCGCGGGCTTATCGTAAAGAAAGGGCAATCTCTATGTTTAGTCGAAATAGATGGACAGATTTATTTTATGTCATTAGGTGACAGGGAACGTGGCTTAGAATTGATCGATGCAAAAAGCGATTCCATTCAATTTAAATTCCACAGAGAAAAGAAATATTTTAAAAAGTAAATGCTGAAAGCCGGCTCATTAACCTATGCACTATTCTTGGCTATCATTGTGGCACTTATATGCACCATGATGATAGGTTTGGTGCATTTGAATCGCCTGGCATTTATACGTTCAGATATTTCGTTTCGTATGGAAGATGCCTTGCAATCCGGAATCGCCAGGGCAATGACCAGGGAGATAGATTATCAAGAGAAGATTGATCAAACTGATTTTGACGCAATAGCATTTAATAAACATCGGCATTGGGGAGCCTTTGAATTAGTCAGCTCAAGGGTTATCGCTTCCGATAGAGCCCTTCAAAGGACCTTTATAACTGGCTATTTGCCAACGGATACCACCTTAGCACTCTATCAATCCGATGAAAATAATGTATTGTCATTAGCAGGCGATGCGTGGTTAAATGGAGATGTGAAAACATCAAAGAAAGGCTTGAAATCCGCTTTTATTGACGGTCAAAATTATAAGCGAGAGAAATTGGTTTTCGGAAAGGAGAAAATTGCCAATAAACAACTCCCTGATTTCGCATATGACTTAAACGCCTATTGGTTGTCTTATCTGCAAGGCAAGATAAAGGCTCAAGACAGTATTCATACTATAGGGTATGCAAAAGAACTTAACCATCCTTTTTGGAAGAAAACCCTGGTGCTAAAATCATCCACCGAGATACTACTTAATGATGGCGCTTTTGAGGGGAATATTCTTCTCATCTCAGACCAAAAGGTTCAAATCGGACGGGGTGTTAAGTTGGATAATATTGTGATAATAGCGCCCAAAATTGTGGTGGAGGATAGTGTGGAAATTCGGGCCCATCTGATTGCCACGGATGAGATTAGGATTGGAAATTCAGCGGTGTTAGACTATCCCAGTAGTGCTATTTTATTACACCTTGAAGGGAGAGAAGCTTTGTATCAACAGAAAGCTCAGTCTGTCTTTAGAGGGAGTATAATTCATCTAAGCGAGATCCCCTACAAAAACAATACTGTGCATGCAGAACTCGCCTCTGGCTCCAAAGTAATGGGAGCTGTTTACTGTGCTGCAAACCTTCAATTGGAAGGTACTGTCCTTGGTCAAGTTTATACACGTTACTTTTTGTTGAAAACACAGTCCGGGATACATGAAAATGTGATTCTTAACGGGAAAATAAATCGTTTGAATTACCCTGGTACTTTATTGTTTCTTCCTTTTAAAGATAAAGGGGAATGTCATCTAGCATCAAGGATATGAGCACCAAGTTAGAGGCAAGTACATTGGTGGAGAATTTAGTTGCAATGACTGTGATTTCATTGGTCTTAGGCTTTGGGATGATGATTTTTCTCCGATTAAATGGCCCAGGGGGGACCAACCAAAGATTAGCAGAAGTGCAGCAGGTGGCTAGTCAATATTTTCAGAAGCAGGAATTGGACTTTAAGCTCGAATATCTACCTCCTGATATATCAGGCTGGACCCTAAGTATTGATAAAGAGCATAAGGGGGAACATTTGATAGGATTGCATTTTAGGGCGGAATCGAATAAAAACTCAGGCCTTAGCTACGAAAGAATCAGATGGTTTTATGTTCATTAGGAATAGCACATACAGGCTTAAGTCATTCACCTTAATTGAAGTACTCATTGGAATTGCACTAAGTGCGATTTTAATTAGCATGTGTTATTTAGGTCTGAGAATCCTAAATCAGTATTTCCAGCAGACTAAAGCAAGGTCAGATTTGTTTCAGGAGCGATTAACTTTCAATGAAGTCCTTCAAAGCCAATGGAATGATGCAATCAAGATTAGTGAATTGGAGACGGGGCATTTGGTGTTTCAGTATTCGGATACTCTTGTTAATCTTCAGTTTGAGGAGAACCTTGCATCCTATGAAAATGGTGTCCAATATTCCTTAGGAAAATTTGAGTTTGTTGCATTCTGCCATCAGAACCATAGTAGTTTAATGGTAGTTGATTCTTTACGCCTAAGGTTTTGGCAGGAAGGAGACAGTATGGATTTCACATATTTTAAGAATTATCCTCAATCAATAAGCCTAGAAGACTATGAGCATCTCGATTAAGGAAGTTCAGAAGAAAACGGTGCATACAAATTCCTCAAAGGAAAGTTCTAAGAAGGACAGTGCTCTTACCCAATTGTTGCAGACTCAGATTGGAGAATCCAAATTGAAAGATAATTTTAAGGAGCACTTCTATTCTGAGATCGCACTTTTATTAGATTCTGGCTTGAACTTGAAAGCTGCACTTGACCTACTTCTGGAGCAACAGAAAAAGGAGAGTCATAGAATTCTTTTAGAGAAGATTTTAAAAGAGTTGACGCAGGGTAAGCGGTTTTCTGAAATATTAGAATTGGATAAGCAGTTTACGGCTTATGAGTATTTTTCAGTGCAGATTGGGGAAGAAACGGGTAATCTTTCTGAGATTTTAAAGAGGTTGGCGGATTTCTTTAGCCAAAGGATAAAACAAAAAAGAAATTTCATCGGAGCTATTAGTTATCCATTGGTGATCCTATTTACCGCGATTATTGCAATAACTTTTATGTTTTATTTCATGGTCCCCATGTTTAAAGAGGTTTTTGCAAGAATGGGTAATAATTTACCGTCGGTTACAAAGTTTGTGATTCGGATTTCCGAGAACATCGGACCAATATTTGGTCTGATACTAGTGACTTCCTTGATATTGGCAACTCTGCATCTTAGGTTACGGAAGAATTTAAACTATCGCTTCAATTTAGGAAGTGCCTTGGTGAGAATACCTTTAGTAGGTCCTTTAATTCTTGAGAACAATATCCTGAGGATGTTGCAAAGTTTGGGCTTATTACTCAGAGCTAAGGTGCCATTAGTACGTGCTTTAGATCTAAGTTCGAAAATGCTCTCTTTTTACCCATTACAGAAAGCCTTACAAGATGCTCAAAATAAGGTGCTGGAGGGTGAGGGTTTTTACAATGGTATTGCAGACAATAAATTATTGTCTCCCAAGCTAAAAGGCTTAATCAAAGTGGGGGAGGAGACAAATAATTTGGCCTTCTTGCTCGAAAAGCTAAGTGGCCAAACAGAAAGTGAGCTTGAGCATAAAGCCAAGGTTTTGGGTAATACAATGGAGCCCTTGATTATTGTTTTCTTAGGTTTTTTTGTCGCCTTAATTTTAATCGCGATGTATATGCCGATGTTCCAAATGAGTGCGTCTTATTGATTGTGCTTTTGTCATTTTGAACTAAACCTTTGCGGGGATAATAAATTGAAGTGATTCAGCTTCTTCCTCTATCTTTAATCCTTGAAACCCAATTTTTCCCGCAATGAAATGGCCTGGAATATTATCTAAATTTTTAGTCCTATTAGGTATCCTGTGCCTATCCGGGCAAGTAACAGCTCAGCATCGTGGGAGCTTGGATCCTTCATTCGGGAAGGCAGGGATTAGCCAATTGACATTAGGGAGCTTAAGCGAGCAAGCTCATGATGTGGTCTATTTAGCGGATGGCAGTTTGCTGGTAGCGGCAACGGTTCAAGCGAGTTTTACCACCGCTCAGTTTGCCCTGCTTAAGTTAAAGCCAAATGGCGCATTAGACAGTTCCTTTGCCACAAACGGACGGGTGATTACGGCTATTGAAGATCGCAGTGTTCCGGCCAGCATGGCATTGCAGCCGGATGGTAATATAGTGGTGGCTGGGGCTTCCAGATGGTTTGTGAATATAGTTCGCTACTTAGCCAATGGTGAGCTCGATACCAGCTTTGCAGATCAAGGAAAACTTATTCACGATTATCCAGGTTATTATAGCGAGCGATGTTTGAAGGTGCTAATTCAGAATGATGGCAAAATTCTCTGTCTGGGGCATGCTAGTCATTTTAGTAATGATAAACCCTTTTTCACTTTGTCGCGCTACCTTCCCAATGGCCAGATTGATAGTGCTTTTGGTTCAGATGGGGTAGTGATTGGATTGTCTGGGCGAGCCTATACTGGACTGCTTCAACAAGATGCCAAGATTCTAATTGCTGGTGTGGTAGATGGAGAATTCGCAGCCATGCGCTTCGATTCGAATGGAAGTCTGGATAGCAGTTTTGGAAGCCAGGGTTCCGTGCAAATCGCTATTGGAAATTTCGCCGAAGTTAGGGCTTCAGCTCAACAGGCGGATGGTAAATTGATATTTGCCGGTGCATCCGATTCTCTAGTCACCCTTATTCGTTGTCATCCGGATGGCAGCTTAGATCAAAGTTTTGGACAGAGTGGAATTAGCCAGCCGGCAGTTGGTAAAGTGCAGGATATAAAGCTTCGTGCGGATGGCAGCATGTATCTGGCTGGCGGCTCTCGACCACATACTGGGCAAGGGCATTTTCAGTTAATTCACCTATTGGGAGATGGTTCTTTGAACTTCAATTTTGCTCAGGGAGGAATATTACAAAGTCCGATGGGAATTTATTCCCTGGCCAATAGCCTGGCTATACAAGCTGATGGGAAAGTAGTTTTAGCCGGCGCTCGCTATGATAGTTCCGGTCAAGGCTTGGTGCTAAGTCGTTATTATGGTCAGCCGTGGATTAGCCTCCCTACTTATGCAGAACCTTCAACTATTGAAGTATTCCCCAATCCCATAAAGGATTTTGCCTGGATTCGAATGAAAGGTGAGCCTAATCAGCAATCCCTCTCCTTGTATAATACTCAAGACCAATGTATGCGCACTTTCAAAATTACCGGGCAGGAGCTATTTCGATTGGATCGAAACTCTTTGCCGGCCGGGGTTTATGTTTTGAAATCGGAAGGAGTGGCTGTGAGCTTGGTTTTGGAGTAGGCTGAATTGCAAATTCAGGCTAGCAAAGGAACATGTTTTATTAAAGATTTGATTAAAAAAAAGACCGAACTCTCGCCCGGTCTTCAAATCCCACAATTGACTAGCTTGAATTTGTAATTCAAGCTTCGCTATTAGTATTCAAGTTTCTAAAAAACAACTTGCACCATTAATTGCGCAGTCAAAAAGTTTAGTTGCGTGGCCTCAGGGTATTCGCGGTAATTCACCGCTACTAATACTTTCAAATCATTGCCTTTTAAATAGCGACTTAAGGCCAAGCCATAGGCATTGGAATTGCCCAACAAGGCATTCTGATTATTCTCAAATTCATTGTACACCGCACTGTAGCGCAGGTCTATGCCATAGCCGCCTCTGCTTACATAGCCCAATTGTCCGTTAAAGCCGGTGCCCAAATTGTAGTACTCGCTAATCTGAGTGGCAAGCAAGGGATCTTCAATACTGGGGTTCAGGTAGGTGCCCTCTAAATTGGTGGCGCTGCCCTGACCGTATTCCGCATAAAGTGATAATCCGCGATACTTCATCAAAAGATCGGCAAACCATTGGCGGTAGTCCGGATATTGCACTGCGCCGGCCCCATCATAAAGAACCAGTGTACCATGACCTTCACCAACTGCATCGCTGGCGCCATCATTGTAGCTACCGGCTAAACCAATAATCATCTTTAAGTCTTCTTCATGATTTAAATCGGCCAAGCCTTCTAAACCTCCTTCAGAGAAATCGCCCAAAGGCAAAAGGTCGATGCGGCCACTGTATTTAAATCCCCCTAAATCTACATCACGAGAATCCGCACCAAAGCTATTAATGCCATCCCCCGAAGTAAGGGACGCCTGTGGTATCACTCGGAAATTCTCAGTACCTAATTTCAAGTCCAGGAATAGGCCTAATTCACGGCCGCTTCTACTAAAAGACTCGCTAAATAGGCTGCGATCTGCAAACTGGAGATTGTTCTCCATAATCAACATCTCACGGTTATTGCCAATATTTTGCTTTTGTCCCATAGTGATGGTAAGGGCCTGCCAGGGATGATAGGCTACCCAAACATCCAATAGAGGATTGGTACGACTAAAGTCCAATTGCAGCAAGAAACTCAGCTTCTCTTCCTTGGCCTGACCTGAGAAATTGAAATAGGTGCGCTTGGAATTAAGCAGGAAATTGCCATCCTCAGTATCTACCTGCTGCCACTCGATATTGGGCTGAATAAAGCCACCTATTTTAAAGCGGTAGTCGCCATCCTGAAAATTGAAATTCAATCCTTCACCTAATTCAAATGAGGCTTGGTGATCATTAGGCTTTAATTGAGCCTGTAAGGCCTGGCCTGCAAATAAGGCCGCTAAGAGTATATATGCTTTTTTCATGATTTAGGGATGCAATTTTTTGTTGGAGAGGTATCGGTAATAAGGTAATTGAGCGCCCGCCTTGGTTTCAAATACCGAGAAGGAAACAAAGCTGTTGGGTGCTTCGGGTTCTAAGACTTCTATAGCCAGGTTCGCGTGCTTCTGATCCATATAAACCACGAAGCTGCCGGCGGGAATCTCCAGGCTTTCGGTCTTTAGTTCACATTGTAGTTCCTGGCGATGTACACCTTCATATTCTTCGGCTTCCTGCTGATATTCCCTAACCGTGTAGCTTTCTATTTCCAGGTTTTGTGGACTGTCCAGATTTTGCACTTCCAGGCCCAAGGTTTTAAGTCGTGCTACCAAGGCGGTGTTTTCCGGAAGGAGAATGTAGGCGGTGGGGCGGGTCCGACTAAGTTTAGCCGTAGATTGCCAGGCATCGCGCACTACGCCGCGCAATGAAATACTATCATTGCTTTCTACGTCGATCATATAAATGTCTCGTTCTTCCTTGAGGCGTTCGGTGCTTACTACCGCCGGACTTTGATCTTCTCGGGCTTTGGCGATTACGGCGCGTAATTCTTCACCATGCTCATAGCTGCTTTGCAAATAGGATAAGGCCACGGTAAAAGTGCTGAGCACACGTCTTTTAAAGGAAGTTCGACCTAAGCCAACGCCCCGGATTTCAATCAGGCTACTTACACAATTGGTAAGGGCATAGCTGGTAGCGCTGGAACGTGCATTATGAGATCCTTGATTAAACTGGATGGCGCCCATCACTTTGGTGCTCGAGAAATAATCATGGCTAGTCATGTTCTTCGCTTTTAGCGCATCGGCCGCAGCTTGCACAAAACGATCTTTGGTGTATAAGCGAAGGTTTTTAGGCACATTGAGGTTTCCCGAATAGAGAAACATCACATCATAAGGCACCGTAACTCCGTAGGAACTGAGGCGTGCATAGTCTCTACGAAAGGGACGGTATTCGTGGAAATCGACTGCTACCTCTGGGGCAAAGGCATTGAAAGCGGTTTTGAGAACCGTGCTTTCTGGCGCATTTAATTTGGTTTGATCCCGATTTAAATCCAGACCATTGGCGGCATAGCGACTGCCTTTATTCATGCCATCAATATTGGCCATAGGAACAATCGCGAGCTCCAAACGGTCCAGGAGCTTGAAGTAATCTGGCTTTTCCAATATTTGCTGAATAAGCCATAGCATGCCTTCTGTGCTGGCCGGTTCATTGCCATGCAAGCCCCCTTGCATCCATACTTTAATGGGCTGGCCACTCACATTGGCTTTTTTCAATTTTACTAAAGGGATTTTTTCACCTTTCTGGCTTTCGCCGATGAAGCTCAGGCTCATGGTCTCCGGATATTGAGCGGCTAGCTTTTGCAGAAAGGGCATCATATCCTCATATTCCGTAAAGCCACGCTTACTCTCAAAGGCCGGGGTGCTAATTTCAATATCAGGATCCGCGAAATAGCGCTCTGTAAGTTCCTTCGGTTGAGGACTAAATTGGGCCCTCAGCGTAAAATGGAAGAGGACTGCAATGATGGATATGGAATAACGCCAAGTCATCTTAAAAAGAGAATGTGGTGATTACCCGAGCGATCCATTCGTCGCCATCCATGGGCAAACTGTAAATATCATTGGAGCCGGCAGCGGCATTCACATAGGTTAGGGAAGCCTGAATTTTAAAGCCATAGCCCTTACCGAAGTATTTGCTCAGGCCCAAAGTATAGTAATTGGGACGATTGTAAAAAGTGCCATTATTCAAGAAGCTGTGTTGATCGGCTTCGATGTGCGTAAAGCGACCATCAATGGAGTAGCGCGAACGGAACATATAGCCAGCCTGAATATTGAAGGCTTGACCCAACATCAAACGGCCTTTTACATAATTTTCTATATTCTGCACTCCGTCCACCTCAAAGGTGCGAGATACAGTACCGTCATTTCGTACTCTTTGTGTGATGTCATCCGGCACCGTAGCGCTGGAGGCGGCGTATTCAGCTATCACGGTAATACCACGGTATTTAAACATCAGGTCGGCACCAAACTTGGCATAGTCCGGCAGCGATTCTTCATTGTCATTATTGAGATAGATGATGTCACCACTTCCACGACCCCGTCTGCTACTCATCCCGTAATTGATATTGTAGTAACCACCAATTACCAGTTTTGGACTGAGCTCTCGCACCACATCCGCCTGACGGAATTGACCAAAATAGGTGAAGAGACCAAAGGGTAGGTAATCCAAGCGACCGCCAACCTTAAGTCCGCCATGATCATTGCCCACAACATTTACTCCATCACCATTGGTTAGGGTGAGGTAGGGACGTAAATAATGTCCGCCATTAATCCACCAGGTCGCATCGGCAAAAAGCCCGAATTCACGAATACTGGCAAAGGAAGAGGTGAGTCTGCTCCGTTCAACCAGCATCAGGGTATTGGAACCCATCCACAATTCGCGGTTGTCGGTAGGCGTGGCCTTTTGGCCGAAGGTGAGTCGTATCCGGCGATTGAAATTATAGGCTACCCAAGCATCGAAAAGGAAGCCTGCAGCTTCATCACCGGTTTCAGAGTTCCCACTAAAATCGGCTTGAAAGCGGTATTCAATTTTCTGTTGGGCCGCTTCACCCGAAAGGCGTAAACGTAAGCGACGCATACGAAAGCGCTGTACCCCTTGATCGATTGCCGGATCGGTAAAGGATTTGTACTCGTAATAAGGCTGGAAGTAACCCCTAAGGTTTACAGTGTAATCCTTATCTCCGGTAAAGGTGAGGCCATCGCCAAGGATATACTGGTTTAAGCGGGGATTCTGTGCCCAGGCTTGAAAGCAGAGCCCGAGCAGCAATAAGGCCGTTCCGCCCAATTTTAGCAAATGGGAACTTTTCATTCGAAAGTGTCTTTTACAGTTAATTGCCCGTTCTCCATCATCATCTGACCCCGCGCGATTACGCTTTGTAATTGGAGTTGATCATCGAGAATGCAGAAGTCGGCATCAGCGCCTACCTTAATTCGTCCTTTATTGGCCAAGCCCAGGTTTTTCGCCGGACCCGATGTGATTGGCTTTAAGGCTTCTTCCAGCGCTAATCCACTTTGATGCAAGGCGCGCATTTCGTGGAAGTTCTCCGCAAATGAAGCGGCGCGTACCCCAATAAAGTTTTTGTTTTCATCCAATCGATCTAAGCCGGCATTACCATCGCTGCTAAAGGTCATTTGCTCGATAGAGAGCCCCTGGTCCATGGCGTAGATTACTGATTTATGCGGATCAGTATACTTGGATGCTCCGGTGGTGATGTCGATCATTCCTCCTAATTTGCCAAAAGCGATCGCCTGGTCGAAGAGGGATTTGGTTCGTCCCACATGGGTTGGGGAAATATGCTGAATGGGGAATTCATATTCTTCAACCACTCGGAAGAGTAGGTCCATTTGATCCTTCAAATTTCCGAGGTGGATATGGAGAATACCTTTTTTATTGGCGATCATTCCACCCACTCGAATTTCGCGTAATAAGCGCAGTAAATCCAGTTCGGAAGGATAAGAGGAGCGGATATCGGCAATGGCTATTTTGCAGCCTAAGACCTTATCGATAAAGATCATTTCCTCTTGCATCCGGCTCATGATATGGATGGGATCCAAACCGTAGTAGCCGCTGTACATATAGGCAGAAAGGCCTTCCATTTCCAAGGACCTAACCTTGGCATAGAGGCTTTTAATGCTGCGGGTAGAACCATCGGTGCCCAGCAGGCCCACCACGGTGGTAGTTCCGCATTGTACGAGGTCGGTCATTTTTACTTCGGGAGTCATAGAGGAGAATCCCCGCTTACCACCCGCGCCAATAATATGGATATGCTGATCGATAAACCCGGGGGTCACAATTTGACCCTGGGCATCCCAGCTTTTAAAATGCTTGTTGGCTTCGATCTTGGAGTCGATGGCCAGTATTTTCCCCTCGCCAAGCAGGATGTCCTGCATGCCTAAATCTTCGGGGGCAAATACATGTGCATTACGTATTAGTAACATAATTAGATAAAATGGTATATCAACATCACCACCAGGGCCAGCCCCAGGGGAATGAGATTTCGTTTCACAATTTGTAGAGTAGAAACCCCGGCAATATCTGCCGTGGCAATAAGAACCCCGGCTACCGGCGACACGGTGCGGCCCATAGAGGCGGCCAGGTTCATGGGTAAAATCATTTGGCTGGCCTTCACTCCAAATTGCTTGGCGATTTCAGGCACCAGCGGGGCAAAAGCAAAAAAGGCGGCATTTCCACTGCCCATGAGCATGGAGGCCAGGAAGATCATTACGGTCATTACAATGCCCACTCCAATCGCCTCAAAGCCTAAGTTTTGGGAAGCGTAGAGCAAGCCATCAATAAAGCCCATGGCAATCAGACCCTGCGAGAAGATATCCGCCGCGATAATCAGGGTAACTACCGTCTTGAAAATATTGCCCATTCCATTCCAGAAGGTTTTCAAAGAATCGAGTACTGGCTTGAGTTTCCGCTGACGAATAAACTCGAATATCAAAGCGATGAACAAACTGATGAACATGGCCGTGGTAGTGTCCAGTACAATGGGTTTAGAAAAGATCTGAAAGAAGTCGCTAAATACCACTAGCAATATCAATGGCAATACCGGGATAAGAGCATAAATGCGCGGTGCCTTCTTTTCTTCAGCATCAGAATTACTTTCTGCAGATGCCGCAGTGTTTTCGGCTTCCTCCGGATTCTTGCGATCGAAATAACGGTTCACGAAATAATAGGCCACCGCCACAATCAAAGAGAGGGGGAGTACCAAGGGTATCTGATGACCGAGGAAAAATTCAATGCTATTGTCTTCCACCAGAGAAACGGCGCTGGCCGTAATCGCCGAGGCAGGACCAATTCCAAATGCAGTACAAGCGGTAATCACAGAAACTGCGGATAAGCGGCTTACCCCTAAATTCACCAAAATGGGGAAGATGGAAGCCATTAACAAGAGGCCCAGGCCTGCCGCTGAGGGAATGCAGACAAAGAGCAATTGCCCGATGGGAATCACTGCTGCTGCTGTAGCGTGTGGATGCTTTCTTAAGAGGGAAAGCGGTTTCATGGCGATGCGCACCAAAGCTTTGGAAGCGCCAATGGCATCAGAATAGGCCACAAAGCCACCGATCGACATAATCATCAGGCCCACCTTGGCATTGGTTCCGGCAAAGGATTCTTTAAGTAAACGGAAGAGATCCAGGCCTTTGGAGCCCGTGCTCTTCATGGGTTCGGGAACCGGGAATTGCAGAATTAAAGCCAGGGCCAGCATAAGCAAACCGGCAATTAATAAAACTGCATGTGGGTGATATTTACGCAGCAAGAGCCTGGCAACTACCACAATAAAAAGAAGGGCTAATATGGGGCCTAAGCTATTCAAGGTCGACTATTAAAATGGACTACCGTCAGTGCGAGTGCCAGGTGAAAAGAGCACAGGGAAATTAGCGCCATGTTGCTCGAAATCACCGGTAAGGTCCGGATTTCGGGTATAAGATTCGTTTGGATTATTGGAGAGCGGCTCAATGTCGAAGCTCAAAACCACCTCACCATTGGCATCCTTTAAAGTCATGATGTCACCCGCATTGTTGAGGTTTAAGTCTCCACTAGTTGAGGTTTGCACAATAGCGCCACCAAAATTGCCGGTAGGCGTTCCACCACCAAATACAACTATAGCTCCTCCCGCCGGTACGATGGTATTCGGAGGGAAGGTGTGATTTGGGGTTCCGGCCGTTAAATTTTCGGTATCAAAAATTTGGTAACCACTGAGGTCCGCCGCTTGCGAAGAAAGATTAACGAATTCGAGAAATTCATCTTCATTTTGGGCATAGCTGCCATCGCCATTGGCATCACCTTCTAAACCACTATTGGAAGGATCGTAAAGAATCTCATTTAAAATGATTTGCGATTCCAGGGGCACATCATCATCCTCAATCGTAATGGTGATTCCGGCGGTAGTTCCTGCTGATCCACCTGAAATAGAGGCGATGCTCACTTCAATACTTTCGTTGCCTTCTTGTAAGGTGTCTTGCACAGCAGTAATCAGAATAGAAGCAGAGAGGCTTCCTGCTGGAATACTGATTTCGGTATCACTCAAGAGATAGTCTACTCCATCACCAAAAGCAGTGCCTCCGAATAGCAAGCTAACATTGACATCTTGGCTAGTGGTGGCGGCCAAAGTAGCGCTCAGATTTATACTTCCATTAGCTTCAATCATGCTTGGCATATCGGCCGAGAGAGCCACTGCCGGACCGGTATAAGGAGCAGGTCCATCAACATCATCAGTAGCGCAGGAGCTTAATCCAAGGATCAGCGTAGAAAGGCCCAGGCCTGCAAATTTTATAAGGCGCATAGCTTCAAATTAAAATGAAAATGGGGAGCGAAGCATTCCGCTCCCCAGGGGTTCTAGTGTTTAACGAATAATTGGCTGGCACTTTCGCCCTCGCCAAAGGCACGCAATAAATAGGTGCCAGGGGCCAGGCCTGAAATATTTAGTGCATTAGCTTGCTTAGTCTCCATCAGCAGCTGGCCGTTCAAGGTATAAAGTTCAATTTGATCAATCTGAACCGGAGATTTTACCTGGATTTGATCATGAGCAGGATTGGGGAAAATTTCCATTTGGAAGGCCTGATTTAATTCCTTCAAACCAATATCCTGATTGCTGATGTGAATGGTGTCGGTTCCACTAATTCCAGTGCCATCATTGGCAGTGGCAGTAACTACTACCGAGCCGTTTGAAACGGCAGTTAATAAACCGGTAGCGCTAATGGTGGCGATGCCATTTCCGGCGGGTACCGACCAACTTACAGTTGTGTCTGCTGCAAAATTGGGCATAACCATAGCCTCCATTTGAAGGGTGCCGGCTAAAGTGGTAATACTGTCTCCGCCCCCCTGGCCCTGAACATCAATGGAAGAAACCACAAAGTTGGTGTCGAATGGCGTGCCATCTACCCGGGTTCCGGGTGAAAACAATACCGAGAAATTATCATTATGCTGCTCGAAAGCACCAGTGATATCCGGATTACGGGTGTATGATTCATTGGGATTATTGGATAAGGCATCAGAATCAAAGGTTAATACTGTAGTGCCATTGGCATCTCTTATGGCAATCACCTCGCCGGAATTGTTGAGGTTTAAACCATCAGCGCTGGTGTCTGCAGATAATACTACAGCACCGCCAAAATTCCCCACTAAAGGTCCGGATCCAAATACCACGATTACCCCGTGTGGAGGTACCCAGGTATTGGCTGGGAAAACAAATTTTAAATTTCCAGAAGTGGTGTCGTCCCAAATTTGATAGCCACTGATATCAAAATTGGTACTGCTCGAATTGTAGAGTTCAATGAAGGCATCATCTTCCTGATCGTAGGTGCCATCGCCATTAGCGTCGCCATCCAGAGCATTGTTAGAAGGATCATAAAGCACTTCATTAATAACCAGCTGCGCCTGAGTTTGAATGCCCAGGAAGAGCAGGCAAGCAAGAGTAAATATTTTTCGCATAGTATAGAATTTAAGAGGTTTAGAATGAGACAGGGACATTCCTATCCATTTGATTTTTCGAAGGAATCCTAATATTGCCTACTTTTAGCATACCAATTATGGAATAATAAGCATACCAATATGGAGAGCCTTTTGGAGCGTTTGGAACGGAATTTCAGGGAGAAGTCGCGCAGGCATGCCAGTCTGAATAAGAATACCAAGCTCTACCAACGTTTGCATAATTTGCTGAAGGATGGGATTATCAATAATGAGATTCCTGCAGGTAGTACCCTGCCCGCCAGTCGGGTATTGGCAGACCGTTTGGCGATATCTCGCAGCACGGTAGTTAAGGCCTATGAGCTCTTGCGATTGGAAGGCTATACTGAATCCAAAGCAGGATCGGGAAATCAGGTGAAGCTATTACAGGAACCGCGCAGCCTGCCGGAAAAAGTGGAGATTGATGTACAGGCCTATCCCGAAATATCGAGAATGGGGCAATCCTTTCAAAAGAACGTAGGTCTTATAAACAGCACTGATGATAAGAGTTTGGCCTTTCGACCAGGCTTACCGCCACTGGATATATTCCCGGTTACGCAATGGAAGAACCTTTCCAATTTGTACTGGCGGCACATTAAATCTTCGGCTTTATCCTATTCACCTTCTTCAGGGATTGATCAGCTTAAAAGCAATATCGCCAGCTATCTCAACTTAAGTAGACGCATTAAATGCGAGCCCCATCAGATTATTATCGTTTCGGGTTCTTTGCAGTCGCTGTATCTTTTGGGCTCCACCTTATTGAATCCTGGGGATGGCGTTATCATGGAAGAGCCAACTTTCCCTAATGTGCATTCCATTTTTAAGGGCTTGGGAGCCGATATTCAAGCTGTGCCTATTGATGATGCGGGAATTCAGGTAGAGGCAATGCCGGAGGGCAGGGAGGCAACAGCAATTAAATTGGTGCATAGTACTCCGTCTTGTCATTATCCCATTGGCACTCCCATGAGCCTGGAGCGCAAGCAGGACTTATTGGTCTGGGCTCGTCGCAATAAGGCGATAATTATTGAGAACGATTACGAGCATGAGGTGCATAATTATCGGGAATATCGACCTTCTATTTACAGCTTGGATACCGATCAACGCACGGTGTACCTGGGGACCTTTAATCGTTTATTACATCCTTCCATTCGGATTGGATACATGGTCTTGCCCGAGTATTTGCTACCTCCGGTAGAGGCGCTTTTAAAGCACTCGCATCGCTTTGTGCCGCCTTCCATTCAGGTGGTATTAAATCAATTTATTGAGAAGCATTATTTGCACAACCATATCCATAGCTTGATGCAGGTAGCGGATGAGCGCCTGGCACTTTTTACCGAGCAGTTTGAAAGCAATTTTAAGGGCAAGCTGCGGCAATTGGCCAATCCGGTTCCCAGTTTGCATACCCTGGCGCTATTACCAAATGGGGTAAAGGATACAGAAGTGGTGGCGCATTTTGCCCAACACAATATTGTGACCCATGCTTACAGTAAATGCTTTGTGAATAAGGAAAAACAGAATGGATTAATCTTAGGCTATTCCTCTGTGCGTAAGCCCATCATTCGCCGAAAGCTTAGTCAAATGGGAGCCTTATATACCAAGCTTTAAATTGGACTGCTAAAAATACTTTAATTGGACTGCTGTTTGGGGCTCTTTCGGCCGATATCTTAGCACTTCGAATTTCTCTATGCGACAAGTATTTTTACTATTCTGCTTACTAACAGGTCTTTGGGCCTGCGATAAAAATGAGGTAATCAGTCCACAAACCGCGCAGGGTTTGGAAGGTACCGGTTTGTACCATTTTAAGACCTACCCGAATTTGGCCGCAGGTGGACTGCCAGTTTATTACCATGTACCTGCCGATTTACCTGCCAATGCTCCGGTGCTTATAGTTTTCCATGGTAATGGTAGGGATGCAGAGTATAGTCGCGATCAACTCATCGCTAAAGCCAATCGCTTAAAGTTTGCATTAGTGGTGCCTGAGTTTTCTTCCGATGCTTATCCAGGAGGGGATAAATACAATTTGGGGAATATTTTTGAGGATGGAGACCATCCTTCCGAATCGACCTTAAATCCTAAAGAGGAGTGGACCTTTTCGGTGATTGAACCTCTCTTCGAAAACTTTAAAACGCGTACCGGTTTAAGAACCACTCAATTTGATGTATTTGGGCATTCTGCTGGCGCTCAAGTTGCCCATCGTTATTTATTTTTCTGGAATGATGCGCCGGTAAATCGCGTGGTTGCCGCAGCAGCGGGATGGTATACCCTTCCGGATACCAGTGTCCAATTTCCCTATGGTTTGGGAGCTAGTCCGGCTGAAAATGCAGACTTGTCTACTTTTTTTAGTCGGCCTTTAACCATTGTAATTGGCACCGCAGACAATGATCCTAATGCGGCAAGTTTAAGGCAAACTCCGCAGGCAAGAGCCCAAGGTAGCAATCGACTAGCACGTGCCCAATATTTCTATCAGCAGAGTATCCAGCAAGCCCAGGCTATCGCTTCGCCCTTTAGCTGGCAGTATCGTGAATTGCAAAATGTAGATCACGATTTTGAGGCGACCTCTGCCTTTGCGGCGGATCTTCTGTATTAAGTATAGCATTTCATGAACCTAGGTGAGTTAATGAAGAAGCGGGCCGGCTTGGTAGCGGGTCCCCTGGCTTTTATATTCCTTAATTATTTCTTCAAGGCTCCTCAATTGGAAGCTGAGGCTCAGGCGGTTTTAGCTTGCAGTGCCTGGATTGCCATTTGGTGGATTACCGAAGCAATTGCTATTTCGGCCACGGCCTTATTACCCATTGTGCTTTTTCCTTTGAGTGGCGCCATGCCCTTAAAGGAGGCGGTAGGCGGCTATAGTCATCCCTATATTTTTCTCTTTATCGGCGGCTTCGTTTTGGCCTTATCCATGGAGAAATGGAATTTACATCGCCGTTTGGCCTTGATGATTATTAAAGCGATTGGCAGCAGTCCACCTCGAATTATATTGGGCTTTATGTTGGCCACTGCTTTTTTGAGTATGTGGATTTCCAATACGGCGACCACCGTAATGATGTTGCCTATTGGTTTGGCGATCATTCGCTTGTCTAGCGATCAGAATGATTTTAGCAAGGCCTTAATGTTGGCCATTGCCTATAGTGCTTCGATCGGAGGAATAGCCACCATTATTGGAACGCCTCCTAATTTGATATTAGCGGGGGTATTAGAAGAAACTTATGGAGTGGAACTTAGCTTTATGAAATGGTTTGTTTTTGGACTTCCCTTCGCTTTGATTTTGCTCTTTATCACATGGTATTACATCAGTTATAAGGCCTTTCGCTTAAAGGATCTGAATTTAAGTGGGGTGAGTGAAAATGTGGAGGAGCAAATTCAAGCTTTGGGGCCATTGAGCGCTCCCGAGATACGCATCTTGATCATATTTGGATTAACGGCTTTCGCTTGGATTAGTAGATCCTTTTTGTTACAACAGTGGATTCCCGCTTTGGATGATGCCATAATAGCCATCGTAGCAGCCCTGATTTTGTTTATCGTTCCGTCAAAAATGGGCGCTGGTCCCATCATGGACTGGGAGGATATGAGAGGCCTCCCCTGGGGTGTCTTATTATTATTTGGAGGGGGAATATCCCTGGCCATAGGCTTTGCCCGTAGTGGCTTAGCCGATTGGCTGGGGCATCAGCTCAGTAGTTTGGAAGGAACCGGCTTTTTAATGCTACTCTTAATTTTGGTCGTATCGGTAAACTTCTTAACGGAGATTACTTCCAATTTAGCTACCACTTCAGTCGTGTTACCCATATTAGCGCCTTTGGCCTTAAGCCTCGACTTGCATCCTTTTAGCTTGATGGTAGCGGTAGCTATCGCTGCTTCCTGTGCTTTTATGCTTCCGGTAGCCACACCACCCAATGCCCTCGTTTTTGGCAGTGGCGTGATTCAATTAAAGGACATGCTGCGCACCGGTATTTGGCTTAACCTGCTATCGGCTTTCTTGCTGATCTTCTTTGTTTATTTCATCTTACCCTGGTTCTGGGGTTTTGATCCTGGAGTGCATCCTGAAAATTTCGGTTGAATTGCAATTTCAACCTAGCTTCGATCTTATTTTGGAACTGCCTACTCTATACATCCTAGATCGAATTTGTAATTCGATCTTATCTAAATCACCCCTTCCTTGACTAAGGCTTTATACTCCTCATCACTAAAGAGCCTGGACCGAATTATAAACCTTTCTCCATAAGGGATTTCCAAAGAAAAGCTGGAGCCCCGGCCGCGGGTGCTGTCTAAGGTGAGGTGGGTATGCTTCCAATACTCATATTGGTCTCGCGACATGTAAAAGGGATGTTCCAGGATATGCCCGAGCAAGACATCGCTTTCGCCGATTTTAAATTCACCGCGCTCAAAGCACATGGGAGCGGAGCCATCACAGCAGCCACCACTTTGATGAAACATTAAATCACCATACTGCGCTTCGAGTTTATGAATGAGGTCTAAAGCCGCTTCTGTAGCACCAATGCGTTCAATTTTCATAAGCTGTTTTTTTGAAATGAAAAGCCCCGACACAGGCGGTCGGGGCCAGTATGAAAATGGCTATCTACTAAAAGAAGCCCAGTTTATTCTTGTCGTAAGAAATCAACATATTCTTGGTTTGGCGATAGTGATTCAGCATCATTTTATGCGTTTCACGACCAAAGCCTGATTTCTTATAACCACCAAAGGGTGCATGGGCAGGATAGGCATGGTAGCAGTTTACCCAAACCCGACCGGCTTTAATCTCACGGGGTAGTTTGTAGATCTCATGCGCATCGCGAGTCCAAACGCCAGCTCCTAAACCATATAGGGTATCATTGGCGATTTCAATCGCTTCTTCCATGGTTTTAAAGGTGGTTACTGAGGTTACAGGACCAAAGATCTCTTCCTGGAAAACTCGCATTTTATTGTGGCCTTTCAAGATGGTAGGCTGAATGTAATAGCCTTCTTCCAAACCTGAATTAAGATTGGCGGCAGCTCCTCCGCAAAGCACCTCGGCACCTTCTTGCTTGCCAATTTCGATATAGGAAAGGATTTTCTCGTACTGATCATTGGAAGCTTGAGCACCCATCATGGTATCTTCCGCTAAGGGATGGCCCATTTTAATCGCTTTGGTACGAGCTACCACGCGCTCCATAAATTTGTCATAGATGTCTTCGTGCACCAAAATCCGTGAGGGACAAGTACATACTTCCCCTTGGTTTAAGGCAAACATCACTGCGCCTTCCACACATTTATCGAAGAAGGCATCATCGGCATCGGCAATGCTTTTCATGAAGATATTAGGTGATTTACCTCCTAATTCCATGGTAACCGGAATTAGGTTTTCAGAGGCATATTGCATGATCAAACGACCGGTAGTAGTTTCACCAGTAAAGGCCACTTTGGCTACTCGTGGGGAGGTGGCGAGGGGTTTTCCGGCTTCAGGACCAAAGCCGCTTACCACATTAATTACCCCGGCAGGAACTACCTCGGCAATTAATTCCATTAAAACCATAATGCTGGTAGGAGTTTGCTCAGCAGGCTTTACTACGGTAGTACATCCGGCTGCCAAAGCAGGGGCAATTTTCCAGGTAGCCATTAAAAGCGGGAAGTTCCAAGGGATAATCTGACCTACCACTCCCAAGGGCTCCTGCAGGTTAATGCTGACCGTATTTTCATCATGCTCCGACATGGTGCTTTCATCGGCACGTATAACGCCGGCGAAATAGCGGAAGTGATCAATACAAAGGGGGATGTCGGCAGCACGGGTTTCGCGTAAAGCTTTACCATTGTCCAGGGTTTCTACCCGCGCCAATAATTCGGCATTGGCCTCCAAAATGTCGGCAATCTTTAAAAGGGTATTGCTACGCTCAATAGCGCTGGCCTTACTCCAGGTGGCAAAAGCCTTGTGGGCAGCATCCAGAGCGAGCTCAATATCCTGCGCATTTCCTTGGGCGGCATGGGAGAGAACTTTACCGTCAACCGGACTAATATTTTCAAAATAGGCACCGCTGCTAGGCTTTATCCACTCACCACCAATAAAGTGATTGTACTGATTTTTAATTTGGGGGCGCTCCACCGCTTGGTGTGGCGTATTCATTACATCCATGTTCAATGTTTTTTTGATTAGACCCTCTCAAAGTCAAAACATTAAAACAGATTCAATTTGCTGCGCGTCCCTTTCAATTTGCTCAAAGTCTAAAATTGAAAGCCTTTTTGTCTGCGTCTATACTTTTTTGCTCTGCGTCTAAAATGCTTGAGCTACAGTTAATTATTGTAGATTTGACAGTATAGCTAAAGGAAGAATTTTATGCCGAACTATTTGCAGCAGCCTTCGCTAACCCAGTCGCGGGATTTAAAGAGCTTGGTCGAGAACCGCACCACTTACAGCCACAATCAATTTGAATTAAATGTCTTTGAAACACATTTAAAGGCGCATGAGGTGGAGTTGCAGTTTCAAGACTTTGTTTTTACCTCCATGTTTAGAGGGAAGAAGGTGATGCATTTAGAAGGTAAAGGCGCATTTGATTATCTACCAGGTGAATCGGTAATCATCGCACCCGGTGAAAAAATGGTCATCGACTTTCCTGAAGCCTGTGAGGAGAATCCCACCCAATGCCTGGCAATTGAAATTGGTGATGATCTGATTTCAAAAACTGCAGATCTTCTCAATGAGAAATTCAATAAACCCCAGGCTTGTGGCGATTGGAGTTTAGATATGAAAATCCATCATCTTTTAAATGGTGAGGATTTAGCCAATGCCCTCAATCGATTGGTACATCTTTCCGTTAATGAGCAGGCCAAGCTTAAAGATGCCTTGCTGGATTTAGCCATGCAGGAAATGATCATCCGATTAATGCAAACTCAGGCTCGTAGCTTATTGATCCGCGATTATAAGCGTAGTTCGGTATCTAATCCTATGTCTGCGGCTGTGGAGTACCTGTCTCAACATCTCACCGAAAGTATTGCCATGAAGGATATCGCCGCGAAGGCCTGCATGAGTCGCGCGAAATTCTTTGCCAAGTTTAAAGAGATGTATGGCGAAACTCCCGCCCGCTTCTTACAGCGTTTACGATTGGAAAAGGCCCGCCAATTACTCCTTAATACCGAAGCCAGCATTAGTGAAGTAGCGATGAGTTGCGGTTTTGAGAATCTATCCCATTTTACTACCGCCTTTAAAAAGGAAACCGGCCAAACTCCTGGCCAGTACCGCAAAGTCGATTGGGCTTCTTAATCAAATTTACATTCTGCATCTAGCTTGAATTTGTAACTAGCTTGAATTTGCAATTCAAGCTAAAGCCATTGTCGGTCGAATTGCAAATTCGACCTAGGCACTTTCTATTATTGCGGCATCATCTAGTCTAGCATCTAAAATCTACCGTCTATCGTCTCAATATTTAATCATTTGATTAAATCTCTTGTTTAATTCCTTTTTTCTGCTTTACATTTGCCTAAGATTTAAGGTAATGGCCCCCAAAACGGACGAAAGCACAGAGTTGAAAATCAAGGAAGCAGCACGAAAGGTATTCCATAGCAAGGGATTTGCCGGGGCCAAAACGCGAGATATCGCAGAGGAAGCAGGTATCAACCTAGCGCTCTTGAATTACTATTTCCGCTCCAAGCAAAAGCTTTTTGAAATCATCATGCTCGAGTCCATGCAGCAGTTTATGCATTCGATGTCGGGTGTGTTTAATGATACCGATTCGACTTTTGAAGAAAAGCTGGAGCTGATTGCCGAGCGCTATTTGAATCTCTTTAGTCAGGAACCCGATCTCCCCATTTTTATGCTTACCGAATTAAGGCAGGGCCAAGGGGCGGAGGTTATTAAGCATATCAATCTAAGATCCATTTTATTGGAATCGTATTTCGTAAAGCAGTACGCGGAGCTGCAAGGCCAAGGCAAAATTGGGCCCATGCCTTTCCTGCAATTTGTACTCAATTTAATGTCGTTCTGCGTCTTTCCTTTTATGGCGGCGCCCATCATTAAGCATATTGGTGGATTAAAGGATGCAGACTTTGCAGCTATGGTGGAAGAGCGAAAGCGCTTGATTCCGATTTGGGTGCAAAGTATGCTGCGGGCCGACTAATATTTTTTTGACTGTAGATTAAACAAATGATTAAATCAAAATACTAAGATGAATCGAAAAGTGAAGATTAGTTATTGGGGGCTTCTGCTCTTTTTGCTGTCGATTGGACTGCAAGGGCAGACCTTGTCGCTTGATTCCTGTTTGCAGTGGGCGCGGCAAAATTATCCCTCCATCAAACAATTGGATTTAATAGCCCAGTCGGAGAACTATTCCGTTTCCAATGTGCGCAAGGCTTATTTGCCCCAATTTCAGTTGGCGGGTCAGGCGACCTATCAGTCGGATGTAACTTCCTTACCGATACAGATTCCCAATATGAATATCCCTGAATTGAGCAAAGATCAGTATCGGGTATACGGGGAGCTCAATCAATCCTTAACTGCGCTTTTTACAACTTCAGGCAAGGAAGATTTAACCCGCGCCCAAATGGCTGTTCAGGATAAGCAAGTACAAGTGGAGCTTTATAAAATTCGGGAGCGGGTAATTCAATTGTATTTCGGGATCATGCTTTTAGAAATTCAGGAGGATCAATTGCAATTGACTCGATCTGATTTGGAGGCCAGACAAAAGGAAATGCAAGCCGCATTGGATAATGGAATAATCACTTCCGTGGATTTGGCGCAAATCAAGGCGGAAATGCTAAAGTTGGATCAGAAGCAATTTGACTTGCGGTCTATGGACAAGGCTTACCGCGCTATGTTTAGCCAGATGATTGGTCGCTCCGCCCAAAATGCTCAGTTCGAAAAACCGGGCAACCGCGAGCAAGCAGTGGAGATTAATCGTCCCGAACTGCAATTGTTTAGTCAGCAGCAAAGGGCAATCGATTTACAAAGGGATTTGGTGGATCAGCAAAAGCTTCCCCAAATCAGTTTGTTCTTCCAGGGTGGTTATGGTCGCCCTGCTTTAAATATGCTGAACAATGATTTTGATCTCTATTATATCGGTGGACTGCGCTTGCAATGGAACTTCAGTAGCTTTTATACTGCCGGCAATCAAAAGAAAATTCTAAAGCTAGAGCAATCAAAGGTTTCTGCTCAGCAAGAGAGCTTTGTGTACCAAACTCAATTGCAATTGGCCCAAGAGCTGGCCGATTTGGAGCGTCTGGATTCGGTGATGAGCAAGGATCTAAGTCTGCTGGAATTACAAGAAGAAATTCTGGAATCCAGTGCCGTACAATTAAAGGAAGGTACCCTGCAAACCAGTGAGTATTTACGTCGCTTGAATAATGTGAGTCGTACTCGTCAGGATTTGGAGCTTCATCGCCTGCAAAGGCTGATGGCCGAATATCAATATGCCAACACTCAGGGAAACTAAAACAAGAATCTTAAGCCATGAAAAAAATAACACTCTTTATCGCCAGCCTCTTCCTATTCACGAATTGCAGTAATTCGAAGGCCGAATTTGATGCTACCGGAAATTTTGAAGCCGATGAAATCATTGTTTCTTCCGAGGCCAATGGCGAAATTCAGAAATGGGAATTGCAGGAAGGTAGCTCTGTTACAGAAGGACAGGTATTAGCATTGATAGACACCACCGCTTTGCATTTACAGAAAAGGCAGTTAATGGCTCAAATCGCGGTGGCCGAGTCGCATACCCAAGGCGTAGCACAGCAAACCGCCGCCTTACGAGCCACCCTTGGCAATCTATACTATGAAGAAAAACGCCTGAAGAAATTATTGGCAGCAAATGCCGCTACCCGCAAGCAAATAGATGATATTAATTTTCAGATAATTCATACCAAGGAACAGTTGGTAGCCCTGCAGAATAAACTGGAGGATGCCAATGAATCGGTTCGTCGGGAGGTAAGAGCTCTGGAATTACAAATTGAGCAGATTGATTTGAAGATTGATAAAGCCGTGGTTCAAAGTCCTATTGCTGGTCGAATCCTACAGACCTATAGCTTTAAAGGGGAATTGGCGGCAGCCGGAAAGCCTCTGTTTAAAGTGGCGGCTCTCGATCCTATTTACCTGCGTGCTTATGTGAGTGGTGATCAACTGGCGCAAATCAAATTGGATATGCCGGTGCAAGTTTTAACGGATAATGGGGATGGCGATATGCATCAGGCAGAAGGACGGATTAGCTGGATTAGCGATCAGTCGGAATTTACCCCTAAGAGTATCCAAACCAAAGATGAAAGAGCCAATCGGGTATATGCCATTAAAGTGCGCGTGCCGAATGACGGTCGCTATAAAATTGGCATGTACGGCGAAGTAAATTGGACTGACTAATGGAAGTGCGCGTAGAACATATTTCCAAGCGCTATCAGAAACCGGAAGTTCAGGCCTTAAAGGATATTTCCTTCGAAGTAGAGAAAGGCGAGCTCTTTGGTTTGATTGGTCCGGATGGAGCAGGGAAAAGTACCCTCTTTCGTATCCTTACCACCTTATTACTTCCGGATGAAGGTCAGGCTGAAGTGGCGGGTTTTGATGTACGGAAAGATTTGCGAGCCCTGCGAAGTGCGGTAGGTTATATGCCTGGTAGATTCTCCTTATATCAAGATTTAAGCATCGAAGAGAATCTACGTTTTTTCGCCACTCTTTTCGGAACCACCATTGAGGCTAATTACGATTTAATCAAGGATATCTACGTTCAGATTGAGCCTTTTAAAGATCGCAGGGCCGGGCAATTGTCAGGAGGGATGAAACAGAAGTTGGCCCTTTGCTGTGCTTTGATTCATCGACCTAAAGTCTTGTTTTTAGATGAGCCTACCACCGGGGTGGATGCCGTTTCCCGTAAGGAGTTTTGGCAAATGCTAAAGGGGCTTCAAGCCGAAGGGATAAGCATTTTGGTTTCTACCCCTTATATGGATGAAGCCAGTTTATGCGACCGGATTGCGCTTATTCAAGAAGGGCAAATATTGAGTATCGATCAGCCGAAAGGCTTACAAGAGAAATATCCACGGCCCTTATTTGCTTTGCGGGCTCAGGGCATGAATCAGCTTTTGGATAGCCTGCGTGATAAGCCTGAACTGGCTTCGGTTTATGCCTTTGGTGAATATCATCACCTGAGTTTTAAAGAACAGAGTCCACAAGGAATGGAAGCTTTATTGGCAGATTTGAGGGATCAGGGCTTTCAGGATCTCGAAGCGCATAGCATTGAGGCCGGGGTGGAAGACTGCTTTATTGAACTAATGCAAAAGAGCGATGGAAGTAGTAATTAAAGCCGAAAAGCTCAGCAAGGCCTTTGGGGATTTCATTGCTACCAATGCTATTTCCTTCGAGGTGTATAAAGGCGAAATATTTGGCTTTTTAGGGGCCAATGGTGCTGGGAAGACCACCGCTATTCGCATGCTCTGTGGTTTATCTAAACCCAGTTCTGGAGAAGCCACTATTGCTGGATTTGACATTTATCGGGAAACCGAATCCATCAAAAAGAACATTGGCTATATGAGTCAGAAGTTCTCGCTTTATGAGGATTTGACGGTGGCCGAAAACCTTCGCTTTTACGGTGGAATTTATGGCTTGGGCCGAAAGGAATTGAAGGAGGCTTCGGAGGCTGTTATTAAAAATCTGGGCCTGGAGCAGGAGCGCAAAAAGTTGGTGTCCTCCTTACCTCTGGGATGGAAACAAAAGCTGGCTTTCTCGGTGGCCATTATGCATGAGCCTAAATTGGTTTTTCTGGATGAACCTACCGGAGGAGTAGATCCGGTTACGCGTCGACAGTTTTGGGATTTAATTCATCAGGCTGCAGCCCGAGGGATTACCGTTTTTGTTACCACACATTATATGGATGAAGCGGAGTACTGCGATCGAATTTCCATGATGGTAGATGGTGAAATGAAGGCCCTGGATACGCCCCGTAATTTGAAAAAGCAATTTGGGGTAGATAGCATGGATGCGGTGTTTTACGAAATGGCCCGAGGGGCGAAAAGATCCGATTAAGATGAAGCAGTTTAACATATTCATCCGCAAGGAATTCTGGCATGTGTTCCGCGATCCTAAGACGATGCTCTTGCTCTTCGGAATGCCCATTGCTCAAATTGTGCTCTTTGGCTTTGCCCTCACCAATGAAATTAAGAATGTAAACATTGCTATAGTAGATCAGTCGGGCGATTGGGCCGCTCAGGAGCTTATTCAAAAAATTCAGGCCAATCGAAGTTTTTCTCAGGGATTGCTATTGAATAGTGAGGCTGAGGTGGAGGAAGCCTTTCGTCGGGGTAAGGTTAAAGTAGCGGTTTTGATCCCGCCAAATTTTGGTTTAGATCGCCGTCGGCCGGAAGGCAGTCAGATTCAGATTATTGCCGATGCCTCGGATCCAAATACAGCCACCACCTTAACGAATTATGCCACTGTCATTATTCAGGATTATCAAAAATCGGATCTACTGCCTGGTCAAGGGCCCTTGCAGATTGAAACCCAAACCAGGATGATTTACAATCCCGAATTGAAGGGAGCTACCAATTTTGTGCCGGGGGTAATGGCATTGGTGCTCTTCCTAGTAGGGGTATTAATGACCTCTGTAAGCATTGTGCGCGAGAAGGAAACCGGTACTATGGAAGTGCTGCTGGTTTCACCCTTTAATCCCATCTTGGTGATCAGCGCCAAAGCAGTGCCCTATTTCTTTTTATCGCTGGTAAACCTCACGGTAATATTGATTTTAAGTGTGCTGCTGATGGATATGGAGATCGCCGGAAGTTTAGGCCTGCTCTACCTTTCCAGCGCGCTTTTAATATTGACGGCCCTTTCACTGGGTTTGCTTATATCCAATTCAACCGCCTCGCAACAAACAGCCATGCTCATTTCCTTAATGGCGATGTTGCTGCCCACCGTAATGTTAACCGGATTTATGTTTCCCCTGGAAAATATGCCCTGGCCTTTACAGGTGATTTCCAATATCGTGCCTTCTAAATGGTATTACATCATTGTGCAGGCGATTATGATAAAGGGGCAAGGCTTGGCGTCTGTCTGGCGAGAGATGTTGGTTTTAATGGGGATGACTACCGTCTTTCTCACCCTGAGTATCCGCAAATTTAAAACCCGACTGGCATGAGAATTTTGAAGTTTCTCTTACAAAAGGAGTTTAAGCAGATTTTTCGCAATCGCAGTATTCTGGCGATGATCTTGATGATGCCGGTTGTGCAATTGCTGATCATGCCTTTGGCGGCGGATTATGAAATTAAGAACATCCATATCGCCCTGGTGGATCTCGATAAAAGTCCCTATGCGGAAGATTTACAAGAGGCCATATTAGCATCCGGCTATTTTATAAGTGTGGGTGATTTTAACAGCTTCGAAGAGGCTAATCAAGCATTTGAAAAAGGAACGGCGGATCTCATTCTCGAAATTCCCGCACATTTTGAGAAGGAGATTTTAGACTTTAAGAAGACTTCTCTAAACATATCAGCCAATGCTATTAATGGCGTGAAAGCCACCGTGGGGAGTGCATATCTCAATCAGGTGATAAATCGTTTTGCCCAAAAATTACAGGCTAATATATCAGGTGGTATTCAGGTGGAAAGCCTGAATTGGTATAATCCCTTTTTAAATTATCAGGCCTTTATGGTTCCTGGTATTTTGGTGCTTTTGGTAACCATGGTGGGAGTCTATATGACCTCCCTAAATATTGTAAAGGAAAAAGAGGTGGGAACCATTGAGCAGATCAATGTGAGCCCGATTAAGAAATACCATTTCATTTTGGGTAAGCTTATTCCTTTCTTGATCATTGGCTTCTTTGTTTTTAGTTTGGGCCTTTTTGGCGTAGCTCGATTGGTCTATGGCATTGTGCCCATCGGTTCCATATTAGCTTTATATAGCTTCTTATTTCTGTATTTGATAGCCGTTTTGGGGATTGGGATGATGCTTTCTACTTATGCGGAAACCCAGCAGCAAGCCATGTCTTTGGCCTTCTTCATAATGATGATATTCATCTTGATGGGAGGCTTATTTACGGCAATCGAAAGCATGCCCGAATGGGCCCAATGGGTAGCGGCTTTAAATCCGGTTACCTATTTTATTGAGGTGGTGCGTTTGGTGGTTTTAAAGGGTTCTGGCTTCAAAGATTTGCTGCCTCAGTTTGGGATTATTGCACTAATGGCTTTGATCTCTAATTCCTGGGCGATTTTAAATTATCGGAAAACTACTTAGGCCTTCCTTTTTGGAATTCTGAAAATCGCCTTGTATTTTTACCTCAGTTTCTGAGGTATGAGTAAATCTTACATCAAAGGATTTTTAAAGGATATTCTTTTGCATTTGATCGCCGAGAAAGGGGAGAGCTATGGCTATGAGCTTACGCGGATGGTGGAAGAGCGTACCCAAGGTGTCATCAAACTAAATGAAGGAGCTTTATATCCGGTTTTGCATAAACTGGAAGAGCAAGGGCTCTTGGTGTCTGTTTTTAAAACGGATGGGAGTCGGCCGCGGAAATACTATCGTTTGGCCGCCACCAAGGAGAGCAAGGAATTACTATCTGAAATGGAAAGCCAGGTACAGCTATATATCGGTGCCTTGGCCGCCATTTTTAAAAATGAGCAGGAATGGAAGAGCGCAGAGTAAGTCAGGAAGAGCTTATTGAGATTTACGATTTATGTAAGCGCAAGGATATCCATTATCTCGAATTGCGATTGGAGTTGGTGGATCATATAGCCTCGCGGGTAGAGGAGCTATGGCAAGAACAGCCCCAATTAAGTTTCAAAGAGGCTTTCCATAAGGTTTATAAATCCTTCGGCATATTCGGTTTGTCCAAGGTGGCAGACGAACATGAAAAGGTGGTGACCCGTCGATTTTGGTATACAGTGTGGAAAGAATTAAAGCACTGGTTCAAAATACCACAGGTGCTACTTACCCTTTTGGTTTTTGCGACGCTGTATCTTCTAATGCTAAACTGGCCTGTTTTAAGTCAGATTGTCTACGTGATCAACTATGTAGCCATCATTTCACTGGTCATTTATATTTTCTGGGAACGCCGTCAGATGTCGAAAAAATTAGGTGGCGATCAAAGCATGATCATGGGCAGCCTGTATCAATCGGGCTGGTTATTTTACCTGATCTATTTTACTCCTTTCAATAATTGGATTCTCTTTAATCAGGATGGTTTTTTCAATCTACTCCTTACAGATAGAGGCATACTAATCAATACACTCTTAAGCTTCTTTAGTGTTTTAACCATGGTCTGTAGTGCGAAGCTCTTGCGCATGGCTAAGAGTGAAACGGTATCGCTCTTAGAGCGCCAATCTCATTTTCAGAGAACTGCTCAAGCCTAAATATTTTAATTAATTTCCAGATCAATTCCAGGAATTTGAAATGCTGCAATTTCTTATGCATGCATAATTTTTATATCTTAGCGCAGCTTCAAAATAAAAGCGCTTGAAACCCGAAGAAACAGTTGATTTTCACATCAAACGTACCTGGCAAAGTATCGCCAAGATGTACAATGAAGTAGCCGCAGGATACGGAGCCACCATGGCCACCGGATATGTGCTACTCAACATAGATAAAGAATTAGGGACTCCCAGTACTGCCCTGGGCCCCAAAATGGGAATGGAGGCCACCAGCCTCTCTCGCATTTTAAAGAGCATGGAAGAAAAAGGACTGATTGAACGAAAGCCAAATCCGGCGGACGGGAGATCGGTCCTCGTTTTTTTAACCCCCTTTGGGATTGAGAAACGCCGTGATGCTAAGGCAGCCGTAATTGGATTTAACCAGCAGGTTTTTGATCGATTCAGTCCCTCCGAATTGGAGACCTTCTTTAAGGTAATCACCGGAATTGAAACCATGCTGCAGGAGAATAAACTCGCAACTCAAGAACTAAAGTAATTGTATGAAAAAGACTATTAAACACGCAACGGTAATCGGCTCCGGAATTATGGGAAGCCAGATTGCTTGTCATTTGGCCAATATTGGTGTGCGTGTGCTTTTGCTCGACATTGTTCCGCGCGAATTAAACGAAAGAGAAGAAAAAGCAGGCCTTAGTTTGGAAGACAAGGCCGTGCGCAATCGGATTGTAAATGAAAGCCTGACTAAGGCAGTGAAGATGAATCCGGCGCCCCTTTTTGATAAGGCTTATGCCTCTCGTATTGAAACCGGTAACCTCGATGATGATTTGGCCAAGATCGCCAAAACCGATTGGATCATCGAAGTAGTAGTGGAGCGCTTGGATATCAAGCAAAGCTTATTTGAAAAGGTAGAGCAGTACCGCAAGCCGGGAACCTTTATCTCTTCCAATACCAGTGGAATTCCAATTCACCTGATGACGGAAGGTCGCAGTGAGGATTTTCAGAAATTCTTCCTGGGTACTCACTTCTTTAATCCGCCCCGTTATTTGGAATTATTAGAGATTATTCCAACTCCAAAGACGGATCCGGAAGTAGTAGATTTCTTCATGCACTATGGCGATCGCTATCTAGGGAAAACCACCGTGCTTTGTAAGGATACTCCCGCTTTTATCGCCAACCGGGTAGGCATTTTCGCCATTATGGATCTCTTCCATAAGGTGGGAGAAATGGGCCTTAGCGTAGAAGATATCGATAAGCTCACCGGACCGTTGATTGGTCGTCCAAAATCAGCCACCTTCCGTACAGCGGATGTTGTAGGTTTAGATACCTTAATTCACGTGGCCAATGGCTTAGCTCAAGCGGTTCCTCATGATGAGAAGCAAGAGGTATTTAAACTTCCGGGCTTCTTGCAAAAAATGCAGGAAAACAATTGGTTAGGTTCTAAAACCGGTCAAGGTTTTTATAAGAAAGTAAAAGGTGAGGATGGTAAGTCGGAAATCTTATCTCTCGATTTAGATACCTTAGAATACATCTCTCAAAAGCGCAGTAAATTCGCTACCCTCGAGCTCACTAAAACCATCGATGATGTGCGTGAGCGCTGGAAGGTGCTGATTGGTGGCAAGGATAAGGCAGGCGAATTTTACCGTCGTTCTGTAGCCGGAGTTATGGCTTATGCAGCTAATCGTATTCCAGAAATTGCCGATGATCTATTCCGCATTGATCAAGGTATGCGGGCTGGTTTTGGCTGGAAACATGGTCCCTTTGAAATTTGGGATGCCATTGGTTTCGAGAAGGGAATTAAACTGATTGAAGCCGAAGGATTGAGCCTGGCTCCCTGGGTGAAAGAAATGCAAGCTGCCGGACATACTTCTTTCTATAGCGTGAAGGAAGGACAGGGCTACTATTACAATATTGGCGATAAGAGCTATCAGGCTTTACCTGGTGGAAAGAGCTTTATCGTATTGGATCATATCCGCCCCAGCAAAACAGTTTGGAAGAATAAGGAATGCGCCATTGAAGACCTTGGCGATGGAATCCTCAATATTGAGTTCCGCTCCAAAATGAATTCCTTGGGCAGCGGAGTTTTAGCCGGTATCAATAAAGGTATTGAACTTGCCGAGCAGGATTATCAAGGGGTGGTGATCTCCAACCAAGGGGATAATTTCTCTGTGGGTGCTAACCTGGCGATGATCTTTATGATGGCCATTGAGCAGGAATATGACGAACTAAACTTTGCGATTAAGTACTTCCAGGATACTATGATGCGGGTGCGCTATTCTTCCATCCCTGTGGTGGTGGCTCCTCATCAAATGACTTTGGGAGGCGGTTGTGAGATGTCGCTTCACGCGGATGCGGTACAAGCTGCAGCTGAAACCTATATCGGATTGGTTGAGTTTGGAGTAGGTGTAATCCCTGGCGGTGGTGGTACCAAAGAATTGACCCGCAGAGCAGGACTTCGCTACGTGAAAGATGATATTGAAACCAATGCCTATCGTGAGAATTTATTCAGAATCGGTCAGGCGCAGGTAGCTAAGTCGGCGAAAGAAGCCTTTGATATGGGCTTGTTTGTAGAGGGTCGGGATGGCATTTCTATGAACCGCCATCGTTTGATTGCCGATGCCAAGGAACGTGCTCTGGCTTTAGCGGAAACCGGCTATCAAATGCCTATCCGCGAACGCGATATTAAGGTATTAGGTCGCCAGGCCTTAGGAATGTTTACCGTAGGTGCCCACACCATGTTAGAAGGGGGCTATATCACCGAGCATGAAAAGAAAATGGTAGAGAAACTCGCTTACGTTATGAGTGGCGGAGACCTTTCGGAACCCACTTTCGTATCAGAGCAATATCTCCTCGACCTTGAGCGTGAAGCCTTCCTAAGCCTCTGCACCGAAAAGAAAACTCTGGAGCGCATCCAGCACATGTTGAAGACTGGGAAGCCGTTGAGAAACTAGATGTGAGATGTGAGATGTGAGATGTGAGATGTGAGATGTGAGATGTGAGAATTGAGAATTGAGAATTGAGATGTGAGAGATGCACAAGTACAAGGATTTGAAAATATGGCAAAGAGCGATGGGGATTTCCGAAAAGGTTTATGAACTAAGCCAAGGTTTTCCTGATGAAGAAAGATTTGGCCTGAAATCTCAGATTCGTCGTGCTGTAGTTTCTATTCCATCAAACATTGCTGAAGGGGCAGGAAGAAAAACAGATATGGATTTCAGTAGGTTTTTGGATATGGCAAATGGCTCTATCAATGAAGTTGAAACTCAATTGCTATTATCTCAGAGATTAAATTTTCTTGAGGAGTCGGAATCCTTTAATTGGATACTTTCAGAATTAGATGAATTGCAGAAAATGATATTCAGTTTCCAATCCAAATTAAAGACCCAGTGATTCTCATATCTCAATTCTCACATCTCAAATCTGCCTTAATAAAATATAGAACTAAAAACAATATTAGATGAACGCATACATAGTAGCCGCAAAACGTACTGCCGTAGGTAAAGCTCCTCGGGGTGTATTTCGATTTACGCGTCCGGATAATTTGGCGGGCACCTTAATTCGGGAAATCCTGAAGGATATGCCCCAATTGGATAAGGACCGCATTGACGATGTGATTGTGGGGAATGCCATGCCGGAGGCAGAACAAGGAATGAATATGGGGCGCCTAGTCTCTTTAATGGGATTGGATACAGTGAAGGTTCCCGGGGCTACCGTAAATCGTTGGTGTGCCAGTGGATTGGAGTCGATTGCCATTGCCTCTGCTAAGATTCACGCCGGTATTGCCGATTGCATTATCGCCGGTGGAGTAGAAAGCATGAGCTATGTTCCCATGGGGGGATATAAAGTGGTGCCTAGCTATGAGCTGGCCAAGCAACATGCCGACTATTACAATAATATGGGGCTTACTGCCGAAGCGGTAGCCCAACAGTATAAGGTGTCGCGCGAGGATCAAGATCAGTTTGGATACGAATCCCACATGAAGGCATTGAATGCCATCGCAGAAGGTCGCTTTAAAGACGATATTGTACCTATCGAAGTCGAGGAAATCTACTTGGATGAAAATGAAAAACGTCAGGTGCGCACCTATACAGTGGATACAGATGAAGGTCCTCGCAAGGGAACTAATGTAGAAGCCATGGCAAAATTGCGCCCGGTATTCGCGGCGCGTGGTTCTGTAACTGCTGGTAACTCTTCACAGATGAGTGATGGGGCGGCCTTTGTGGTAGTGATGAGCGAGAAGATGGTAAATGAATTAGGATTGAAGCCCATAGCTCGCTTATTAAACTATCAGGTGGTAGGCGTTGAGCCGCGAGTTATGGGTATTGGTCCGGTAGAGGCTATTCCTAAGGCCTTGAAGGCAGCAGGCATGAAGAAGGATGATATCGATTTGATCGAATTGAATGAAGCTTTTGCTTCCCAGTCCTTAGCGGTGATCCGCGAGTTGGACTTAGATCCATCCAAAGTAAATGTAAATGGTGGGGCCATTGCGATGGGGCACCCCTTAGGATGTACCGGTGCTAAATTATCGGTGCAGATCTTTAATGAATTGAAAAAACGTGATCAGAAATACGGCATGGTAACCATGTGCGTAGGAGAAGGTCAGGGTGCCGCGGGCATCTATGAACTTTTATAGAACCAAGAAGAATACGCTGATTTGTAGGAAACCCGGGCTTGAGATACCCGGGTTTTTTTGTGGATAATGAAAAATATTAAGGAAGGGCTGTCCCTTTTGAAGGCTCAGATCCGTATTAGCTAATACAAGAATCAAAATCTCTTACAATGAAGAAATTAGTATTAGCTCTATTAAGCGTTTTCAGCTTAAGCGTGGCTGCCCAATCTACCCTTACGGTTACCGTAACGGACAATGGTGTACCCGCACATGGCGTGAACGTATTTTACTATAGTTCGGATGCCAAGTTCTTTGCCAATGGCGGAGCAGCTGGACCAACTATGGAAAACTTTGATTACCCTCTCTTTACCAGTGGTAATGGTGTAGCCACCTTTAACCTTTGGAATGTGAGCGTAGGTGATACCGTGTTTTATGCAACCAAAGATTGCAATGGTAATGTGATCTGGGGTGGCAGTGTTTTAACTTCTGCTGGAGCCAATATTACCGGTACTTTAGCTTTAAGCTGTATGCCTGGTGATTGCGATGCGATTTTCAGAACGGATTCTTTCCCTGGTGGAATGATCCTAGTGGAAGCGTATCCTCTAATGGAATACAATCAAACCAGCTTACCTACTAATGGTCAAAGTATGTGGACCGTAAATGGAACTAGTTCTACTGGTTTCCCGGCTGCAAACTATGACAGTATTTCATTTTTCGGTGCTGTAAGTCCGTTTACCCTTACCTACTCTCGTGTAGATAGTGTATGTTCTCCAATCACTTATACCTATTCCGGAAACGGCGGTGGTGGTACTACCGTAACTTGTAATGCAGATTTTACTGCTGACACTGTTGGTGCAAGTCCTGCTGGTTATACTATGATCTATCGTGATGCATCTACTACCAATGGTGCTATTATTAGCTACGATTGGCAGTTTGGTGACGGAACTACTGCTTCTGGTCCAAACGCGATTGCTCCTACTCATACTTACAGCGTTACTGGTCCTTATGCCGTATGTTTAAGTATTACTTCGGTATTAGGAAACGATACCTGTACTTCTACTTTCTGCGATAGTGTGTATGTAGGCGGAAACACCGGTGGCGGTGGTACCCCAATTATGTGTAATGCATACTATGCAGTGGACAGCGTAAACTCTGGTTTATTCCAAAATCAATTGATTATCTGGGAAAGTTCTTACTCTAACGGAACCATTTTCAGCTACAGCTGGAACTTCGGTGACGGTACTGTAATCAACACTCAGTATCCTAGTCATACCTATGCCAACACTGGTGTATACAATGTGTGCTTAACCATTATGGCGGTAGACGCTCAAGGTGATTCATGCATGAGTACATTCTGCGACTCTATTGGATTCGACTCAAATGGTAACCTGGTATACAAAGGTCAAACTGGTGGATTTACCATCAATGTAATTGATCCTGCAACCGTTGGATTAGAAGAAAACTTACTTGATGAAAGTTTAGCTATGTATCCTAACCCTGCTAATGAGAAGGTGACCCTGAGCTGGGATCCTGCTTTGAAGGTGGAAAATGTATCGGTATTATCCTTAGCCGGTCAAGAAGTGCTTAGTGTTAGTCCTTCCGAAGCAGCTAGCTTAGAGATCAACGATCTTCCCCGCGGAGCTTACCTGGTGCGTGTTCATGCCGCAACCGCCAGCAAAACGCTTCGATTGATCGTACACTAAAATCATCAGCCCTTGGAAAGAAGGCGTCCCGGGATAACCGGGGCGCTTTTTCGCTAAAAAAAACTTTACGTTTGATTAATCTAAATCCCTGACTATGAAAAGTTTATTTCTCTATTTCTTTTGTTTGATAGGTTTGGCCTCCTTCGCTCAAACTAATCTTTCAATAACAGTCTCTCAAAATGGTACACCTGTCGAAGGTGTTTCGGTGTTTTTATTTACGGATAAGCAAGAAATATTTCCTTTGGTAATACCTAGAGCTGTTTTAGGTAAATATGATGCTGTTACTTATTCTGATGCGAATGGACAGGTAGTTTTTTCCTTTGGGAATATGTCTGTTGGCGATACTGTTTATTGGGCCTCCCACGATTGCCAGCGAGGTATGGTAACTGATTTTGGAGTGGTAGGATCAAGCTCATCAATGACAGGAGTCTTGGATTTACCTTGTTTGCCCCAAGATTGTGACACTCATATTAGGATTGACACATTGGTGTCAGGAACTGTTTTATTCCAATTTATCCCCTTTTTAGAATACAGTCAAACGGGATTAACCAGTGGATCGCAAAGTCAAATTACGGTGAATGGCATTAGTAGGACAGGTACTGTGCAGTCTAATTATGATTCTGCAAGCTTCAGTCCAGGTAGCTTATCAGCACCGATCAATGTACAATACACTAGAGCTCAGAATCAGTGCTCAATTATTGATAATGATCCTCAGGTTTACCTAACTACCTATTTTACCGCTGACCCTGTTGGTCCATCCGGTTCTGGATACACTATGGCTTTTAATGATTCATCTTTTAGTAATGGTGCATTCAGAAGGTATGAATGGGATTTTGGTGATGGAACCACCCTGAACGGTAGATACGACTCCGATCCACAACATACCTATGCTTCAACCGGAACCTATCGAGTGCGATTAGGAGTTACTAGTATAAGTGCATCTGGTTGGGGGGCAATGAAGGAATGGGTAACCAATGTTGTGGTAGGGCCTGGAGGCGGAAGTGTTAAGCGCGGCTTTCTGTGCGAAGTTCAGCAAATTTCGAGTGCTGGTATGCCTGGTACAAACATGTATGATATTTATGCTAGTCCTTTCACCACTGGAAATCTGTTTTTTGCAGAATGGGCCATTGAAGATGAAAACGGAGTGATTCACAATATCTCCGATAATAAGGGGGGTGGACACACTAGCTTCAGTTGGTCTCAAGATGGTGTTTATTCGGTATGTTACACGTTTAAATCCGCTTTTAGAGGCGATACCTGTCAGCTAACATACTGCGATAGTATCACGGTTTCAAGACAAGCGCAATGTCAAGCCTGGTACAGGGTAGATTCTTTGAATTCAATTGCAGCGCCAAATCAGATTGTAATTAGAGAACTCTCCCAATCCAATGGCGATATCTTGCAATATCGTTGGGATTTTGGTGATGGTACCATTAAAACCAACCAATTCCCCAGTCATACTTATAGCCAAAATGGTGTATATGAGGTATGCTTGGAGATTACAGCCGTCGATTCCTCTCGTATGGATACTTGCATAAGTACTTATTGCGATTCCATCGGTTTTGATGCCAGTGGAAATATGGTGTTTAAAGATCAGTTAGCGGGATTTACCATTAATGTGGTTGACCCCGCTTCTATTGGCCTGGATGAAAACCTGCTGGAGGAAAGTTTGAAGATGTATCCAAATCCGGCTACAGAGAAAGTAACTTTAAGCTGGGATCCTGCCCTGAAGGTGGAAAGGGTTTCGGTGTTCTCCTTAGGAGGTCTGGAATTGCTTAGCGTAAAACCTTATGAGGCATCCAATATGGAGATTAAGGATCTTCCTAAAGGCGCTTACTTAGTGCGAATTCAAGCGAAAGCGGCCAGTAAAACCCTTCGATTAATTGTGAATTAAAATATTAAAGCAGGAGTGAAAGCGCCTAAGAAAACGCTTTCAAAATGAATCTATAAGTAACTGTAAGATTTAGGATATCAACTAATTAGATTCAAATTAACCTCTTATGAAAAATTATCTGCTCTTATTAATTGCTTTGATGAGCTTTTCGCTCTCGGCTCAAAATTTTACTGTTACCGTAAATGAGAATGGTTCGGCAGCTGAAGGGGTGGCCGTGTTTTTTTTCGAAACCCCCGGGCAGTTTTATATTGATGGCTATAATCAACCTCCTCGCATTTACGACTTTTATGCCCATCGATTTACCGACGTAAATGGACAGGTTACTATATATACTCCATTTAGCGCAAATCCGGGTGATACGGTTTACTATGCAGCCAAAGATTGCAATGGAACTCTTTATTACGATTTCTTTATTCGTCAATCAGGTGGTACTACTAATCCGTCCAGTGGTAGTTTAAATATAAGCTGTAAACCAGGGGATTGCGACTTTGTGCTGGTATCTAATGTATATTCAAATAGCGTTTCAATCGGAACTTATTTCTTAAGACATTTCAGTAATACCAGTCTTACCTCAGATACTAATGAGGTTTGGACCGTAAATGGTCAAGCTTTCAGGCCGGCCGAATTTGGCAATGGGGGACATGATACTTTAACCGGAATTAGTACCAGTCAATTTAGCTTACCATTAACAATAAGTTACTCCAGGCAAGAAGGAGTTTGCAGTCCGGAAACAACGGTTGTGAATAATGGCACTGTTGTACCGGTGCAATGTAATGTATCCTTTAGTTCACAACTATTCGGCCCGGGAACTCAGGGATTTGGATTACAGTTGAGCAACCACTCTAGCACCAATGGCACCATTATTAATAGTCATTGGGATTTTGGCGATAGCAGTAGTGTAGATGTTAATCATTTAAATCCGATAAGTCATGTTTATGCTGATACTGGATATTATAAGGTTTGTTTAACCATTACCTCTGTATTAGGTTCGGATACTTGCGTTTCAACTGCCTGTCATTCTAATATTTATGTAGGCTTGATCCATCATTGTAATGCAGGTTTTTATCTAGATACAGTTGTGGATGGCAATCCTGGTTACAGTGCGACAATTGTTAATACCTCCAGTAGCAATGGTACAATCATTGGCATGAGATTCTTTGGAACGGGAAGCAACTTTTCTGCACCTAATTTGGTCCCAACTATTCAAAGTTGGTTTGCGTCTCAAGGAAATTACTACCGTTGTTTGGAGATAACTTCGGTAATGGGGACCGATACTTGCGTGTCGGTGTACTGTGATACTTTAGCTGTTTTTCGTGGAGGTGGCTCTGGCCCTTCTCCAATCAACTGTATGGCTAGCTTTACCTATGACACCTTGGGTGGACGTGCGATTGGCTATGATATCAGATTCAATAGTTCCTCCGCTACAAACGGGACAGTTATAAATTACCAGTGGGATTTTGGAGATGGTAATACACTACAAGGAGGCAATGTGTTGAACCCATTATATACCTATTCTTTTCCAGGAACTTATCAGGTATGTCTAACCATTACTTCTGTACTGGGTAATGATACCTGTGTTAATACCTATTGCGATAGTGCTGTTGTGGTGCCTAATTTTGGTAATTCCGGAGCCGTAAATTGCTATGCGAATTTTGTGGTAGATACCTTTAATTCAGGTAGATTCCAAAATCAATTAATAGTTTGGGAACAGTCTATTTCCAATGGGAATATTGTAAGCTATTCCTGGGACTTTGGTGATGGTACCGTAATTAATAGTCGATATCCATCCCATACTTACGCCAATAATGGTGTGTACTATGTTTGTCTTAGCATCATTGCTAGCAATCCCGCTGGCGACTCCTGCACTAGTGTATTCTGTGATTCTATCGGTTATGATAGCACGGGAGCACTCATATATAAAGGACAGGCTGGTTTTACGATCAATATTATCGATCCATCAACCATTGGTTTAGAGGAAGAAACCCTTTTAAATGAGGTGCAGATGTATCCTAACCCAGCAGCAGAAAAACTTATATTGAGCTGGAAGCCAGCTTTGAAAGTAGAAACCGTATCTCTGATTTCTTTAACAGGACAGGAAGTAATGCGGATTTTACCCGGAGAGAAACATGAATTAGAAATTAGGGATATCCCTAGCGGAGCTTATTTGGTTCGTTTAAATACTCAAAGGGCAACAAAAACCTTGCGACTAATTGTACAATAAGCAGACAGATTAAGGAATTTGGCAGGATGATAATTACATCATTCTGCCAAATCCTAAATACTTAATGAATAGGCCAGTACATAAAATAATAAAGCAGTGTCGAAAGAATGATCGGCAAGCGCAGTTTGATCTGTATCATCACTGCTTTGACTATTTATTGGCTATTTGTTTCCGCTATAAGAAGCAGAGAGAGGACGCAGTTTCCTTATTAAACGACGCCTTTCTGAAAATTTTATTGAACCTGGATTCCTACGATGAGAAGCAAGATTTCTTCCCTTGGATTTCCAGCATAACGGTGCGAACCGCTATTGATGAATACCGACGTGAAAAGCGGTATAAAGAGCAAACGGATTTGAAAGAAACCGATGCTGAATTGGAAGAACCCCATTTAAACCCCGGACTGTTTAAGGTGGTCGACGAAATGTCGGCCGAAGAAGTAAAGGAGTTGATATATCACCTGCCAGAACCGGAACGAATGGTCTTTGTCCTTTTCGAATGGGAAGGATATCAGCATAGGGAAATAGCTTCCAAACTCGAATGCTCTGAACGGAGCTCTAAGCGCTATTTAAATAAAGCGAAAGAGTTGCTTAAGAAAGAACTCAGCCATAAACAAGCATTAAAAAAAGTGATCTGATGGCCGATTGGGATAAATTAAAAAATAAAATTGGTGCAAATGCCGATGGTCCGACCCCTGCGGACTGGGAGGCTATGCAGGCTAAAATTGCAGCCCAGCCGGCTTTAGCTCCGGTTGCCTCAAAGAATTCTTGGTTTAGCTGGCTGGTTGCCGGATTAATTGGCTTAATGCTGGGCATGGGTTCCTTGTATTTCTGGCCTCGCTCTTCAGGGGAGAGTGGAGTTGGGAATAGTGAGTCTAGCCTTGAAGCTCCATTACCAGAGAATTCAAATCAAACTACTGTGGGAATACCTGATGCCGACCGAGATGTAGAAAGGCAGGAAGGACCAAGCATGGGATCGTCTGAATTAGAGATTGATCCAAACCTGAAGGAAGAAGGACAGGAGTCAGGTTATTCCGCAGTAGCTTTTACTAATGATTCGGAAGCGAATATCATAGAAGCCGATCAAGAGGAAGAGGCAGTGTCTACCCTCAATACGCAAGAGGGAAATGCTCTCAATACTACTTTTGAGGCTGATAGAAGCAGGGCTGCCGAAAGAACCTTTGAAAATAGGGGTCCCATAAATCAGCAGGCAGAAGAAATGGCCGAAGGCAGTGAACCAATTGCCACGGACTTTAATGATCAAGGAGAATTAAATTCTGGAGCAACAATTGGAAAACCAGAAAATAATTCTGCTGCTTCAGATCAAAACTCCGAATTGGATATGCCTAATCAAAGTGATTCTTCGCAGGAAGAAGAGACGACTGATGAGATAAAGGCTTCTACTGAAGCAGAGGCTGGAACTAATGAAGAACCCAAGCTTGCTCCTGAAGAAGAGGAAGATGAGTTTATTCGCAAGGAAAGCGGTTTTGAATTGAATCGCATAAGCCTATTCGCTGGATTACAAAATGATTTGAAATCCAATTCACTTTGGGCCTATGGTTCTGCAGCCGAACTACAATGGCAAAAGCGTCATCAATTCTTTAGTGTCGGTCTGGGTTATTATAGAGTAGAACAGCCGTATAAACTAAATCTGCCCTCTGAAGGAATGCGAATTGATAGTATTTGGCAAACAAATATTCAAGATCGTGAGGTGATTGAAGTGAGTCGCCAATGGGTAATTGATTCCTTTCAGGCAGGCCACTATGTCTATGACACTACACGTAGAATCGTTAGTGACACTACAATTAATTTAAGAGTAGATACAAACCAATACCGAACGAATATCGTAAACCAAAGAGTAAGGGCTTATTATTATGCCGAGCTTCCACTATTGTATGGTTACCAAATGGGTAAAGGCAATTGGCAGTTTCAACTGGCCGGAGGGCTGGCATTACAACAGGTTTTGGCCTATTCCGAAGATGAAAGCGGTAGTCAATCCCTATTTGGAATGAGCGCCTTATTACAACCTGGTGCGAGCTGGCGATTTAGTGATCGTTGGTCAGTTCTAGGACGCGTACAGCTTCGCTATCCCCTGCAACAAGATTTTGTGCTGTACGACAGGAATGAATTAAGGTATTCTTTCCAGTTGGGTGTATCCTACCGCTGGTAAGGATTTGTAGATTACACAAAGGATACTCTGCAATGGAGGTGCTTCTTGTAAAAGGGGCACCTTTATTTTTTTCAAAAAGCTCGATTATAAACTATGCATGCATAGTAAATTTTAGTATTTTTGGGCAAATCCAAAAAAATTCTCGCAATGGCAGATGTCGATACTAAGTCCTTTTTAAAGGGTGGCGAATTTCTAATTCGTGAGGTAAGCAGTGATGAAGTCTTTATTCCTGAAGAGTTTTCAGAAGAACAGAAGATGATGGCACAGGCCACTTCTGACTTTATTGATAAGGAAGTAGCTCCGGAGCGCGAGCGCTTTGAAAGCAAGGACTATAAGTTTACCGAAGACATCATGAAAAAGGCCGGCCAATTAGGTCTATTGGGAATTAGTGTTCCCGAAGAATATGGCGGCCTGGGAATGGATTTTAATACTTCCATGTTAGTTTGCGATCGTATTTCGGGTATATCAGGTTCCTTGTCCACTGCCTACGGTGCGCATACCGGAATCGGTACCCTGCCGATTCTACTTTATGGAACGGAGGAGCAAAAGCAGAAGTATCTGCCAGGACTAGCTACCGGCGAATTAATGGGGGCCTATTGCCTTACAGAGCCTGGTGCCGGATCGGATGCTAATAGCGGTAAAACCAAAGCCGAATTAAGTGCTGATGGTAAGAGCTATAAAATCAACGGACAGAAAATTTGGATTTCAAACGCAGGGTTTGCGAATGTCTTCACGGTATTTGCCCGCATCGAAGACGACAAATATTTAACCGCCTTTATTGTAGAGAAGGGTAATCCCGGAATGACCTTCGGGGAAGAAGAGAATAAACTGGGTATTCGTGCTAGCTCCACCCGCCAGGTATTCTTTAATGACTGTGAAGTAGCCGTAGAAGATATGTTGGGAGAGCGCAATGGTGGATTTAAAATCGCCATGAACGCTCTTAATTATGGCCGTATCAAATTATCAGTTGCTTGTTTGGATGCCGCCCGTCGGGTTACTACTCACGCGGTATCCTATGCAAACGAGCGCAAGCAATTCGGAACTTCAATATCCACTTTTGGCGCTATCCAGCAGAAGCTGGCCGATATGGCCACTCGTACTTGGGTTTCAGAATCGGCGACCTACCGTGCCGGTCAGGATGTAGAAAATAATATTGCTCGCTTAATGGAGGCCGGAATGGATCAAGGCGAAGCGAAATTGAAAGGTGTAGAGGAGTTTGCTATTGAATGTGCCATATTAAAAGTATTGGGATCTGAGGCGGGAAGTTTTGTTTCGGATGAAGGCCTGCAGATCTATGGTGGTATGGGCTATAGTGCCGATGCCCCATTAGAAGCCGCCTATCGCGATATGCGCATTGCTCGTATCTACGAAGGTACCAATGAGATCAATCGCCTGCATTCGGTAGCGATGTTGCTTAAAAAGGCCTTAAAAGGAGAACTCGACTTAATGAGTCCTGCCATGGCTGTTGCTAATGAACTAATGGAGATTCCCTCTTTCGATACACCTGATGAGGATATCCTTTTTGCAGAAGAGAAAGAGAGCATTGCTAAATTGAAAAAATCCATTTTAATGGTGGCCGGTAAAGCCGTAGAGACCTTCGGGATGGATCTGGAAGCAGAGCAGGAGATTATTATGAATGCAGCCGATATGATTATCGAAGTATATGCTGCGGAGTCTGCTTTGTTGAGAGCAGAGAAATTAGCGAAACAAAAAGGCGAGGAAGCGGTAAAAGTGGAAATCTCCATGGCACGTTTATACTTGCATTGGGCCCAGGAAGCTGTGGCCAATAAAGGACGTGAAGCTATTTACAGCTTTATTGAAGGAGATGAGCAACGTATGATGTTGATCGGTTTAAAGCGCTTTACTAAGCCAGCTAACCCAGTAAATGTTAAAGCATTACGTCGCGAAATCGCCGCTAAGCTTATCGATTCGAATAGGTACCCTTTCTAGTATACTTTTTCATAAACAATGGGTATCTAAGCCTCTGCTTCGCGCGGAGGCTTTTTTTTGTCCATTATTAAATGTCGGTTCAACACTTAATTGCTAAATTGATATATCTTTGCTAAATAGGTATATCGAAAATGGAAAAGAGAGTTTGTCCAAATTGTGGCGGAGAAGAGTCCACTAAAAGTGGGGTCGTAAAAGGTCGACAACGCTACCGCTGTAAGAACTGCAAATACCATTTTACCGTTTCTCGATTAGGTAAAAAGATCGATGACTATTACGTTACCAAGGCCTTACAACTTTATTTAGAGGGTCTTTCCTACCGAGAGATTGAGCGCATTTTAGGCGTTTCTCATGTGAGTGTAATTAATTGGGTTCGGCAACATAAAGTGAAACGTCCCATGAATTCGAATTACCATCCTACCTACCGAATTTTAACCCATGATGAACTGCTTAAGTTTTACCAGAATGCTGATAATTTGAAAGGAGCAGGGATGGTAGTAACAGAATTGGGTGATAAATATATGCTCATACGCTGGGAGCGTTTCAGAGACTGATACTTAGCGAATCGGAATACTAATCCTTAGCGAAAAACTATACCATTTTTCATTCTGAGAGAGATTTGTAGAACCTTGGCAATACCAAAGCGCGATGCTATGGTACCCATAACCAAACTCTTAGACGATGAAAAAAACAATACTCTTAGTGCTGCTCCTGATTGGCTCAGGCTCGCTAATGGCACAAGGTTTCGCCGATTATAATGGCGGACTGAAGGTTAAGCTAAACGAAGATGGCTCTAAGTATTTCCGACTCTTAACCTGGCATCAGGTGTGGTTACGCTACAATCAAAACAATGAAGGGAGTTTGCGCGCAGGCGCTCCTCAAGATGCGACCACCGATGTGGGTTTGCGTCGTTCTCGCTTTCTGATGTTTAGTCAACTTAATAAGCGTTTCTTAATTGTTACCCATTTCGGAATCAATAACCAAAATGCAGTAAGCGGAGGTTATCTTGGGGTTGATGGTAAGAAGCCTCAGCTTTATATGCACGATGCCTGGGTAGACTATACCGTAATCCCCAAATATTTAAACCTGGGTGGTGGCTTGCATTATTGGAATGGCTTAAGCCGGATGACCAATGCCTCTACCTTAAACTTAATGGCTTATGATGCCCCAATCTTAAACTGGGCTACCATTGAGGCTACCGATCAATTTGCTCGTAAACTGGGCATCTTCGCTAAAGGTAAAATTGGCAAATTGGCCTATCAAGTAGCGGTGAACGATCCTTTTGAAACTAATACCGGAGGAGCTATCGCGGTAGAACGCGCCAATTACAATCCTCAGAATAGTGCTAAAGTATATGAGGGTTATTTCCAATATGAGTTCTTCGATGCCGAAGGAAACCTTTTACCCTATCGCGTAGGTACTTATTTAGGTACCAAGAAGGTATTCAATATCGGAGCGGGATTCATGAGTAATCCTGATGCTATGTGGTATACCAATACTGCGGGCGATACTGTAACCAGCGGAATGAATCTCTTTTCTGTAGATGCCTTCCTGGATTTACCCTTGAAAAATGGCGGTGCCTTAACTGCTTATGCGGCTGGTTACTTTAATGATTTCGGTCCTAACAATGTGCGTAGCATTGGTATCCTAAACCCTGCGGATGGATCTACCATTAGCGCAGGTTTACGTGGAAACTCTTTCCCCACCTTAGGAACCGGAACCAGCATCTATACTCAGGTAGGCTATATGCTGCCTAAAAAACGCGATGATCTGATCTGGCAACCCTATGTAGCTCTGATCTACAACGATTTTGAAGGTGTGCAAGATTCCAATGGCGATAAGGTGCCGGTAAGTGTTTTCGACTTAGGTCTGAACATGTACATGGCCGGTCACCATTCCAAATTGACCCTCAATTATCGCAGTCGTCCGGATTTTACCAATCCTGATGATGTGACCCGTAAATCGGAGATCACCCTGCAAGCAATGATTTATCTATAAGGAGCAAAGATTCTGGAGTGATCTAATGGGAAAGCAGGCCGATCTATCACCTGCTTCCCATTTAACTCCAATCGGCTCTGCCAAAAAATTCTAATACCTATTTAGCATGAAAGATCACACCGAAGCGCATAAATACTGGCGCGAAAACCTCAAGCTCCTAGCTATACTATTAAGCATTTGGTTCCTGGTGTCCTATGGGGCCGGAATCATCTTCGTCGATTTCCTTAATCAGTTCCACATTGGCGGATTCCCGCTGGGATTCTGGTTTGCACAACAGGGATCCATTGTCACTTTCGTGATTTTGATCTTCGTCTACGTTCGGAAAATGAATAAGCTCGATGCCAAATACGGCTATACCGAGGAATAATCTAAAAGCTTAAGGAAATGGATATTCAAATTATGACCTACATCATCGTAGGGATCACTTTTGCCTTGTATATCGGTATTGCGATTTGGAGTCGCGCCGGTTCTACCAAAGAATTTTATGTTGCCGGTGGTGGAGTTTCACCTCTGGCTAACGGTTTGGCCACCGCGGCCGACTGGATGAGTGCGGCCTCCTTTATTTCCATGGCCGGTATTATCTCAACCCAGGGCTATGATGGCTCGGTTTACCTGATGGGATGGACCGGAGGATATGTGCTTCTGGCCTTACTGCTGGCACCCTATCTCCGGAAATTTGGAAAGTTTACCGTGCCCGATTTTATTGGCGACCGTTATTACAGTAATACTGCTCGTACCGTAGCTATCGTCGCAGCGCTCTTCGTGTCCTTTACCTATGTAGCCGGACAGATGCGTGGAGTAGGGGTGGTGTTCTCACGCTTCCTCGAAGTAGACGTAACTACCGGTGTAATCATCGGAATGGTAATCGTACTGATCTACGCTGTACTCGGTGGTATGAAAGGGATTACCTATACTCAGGTGGCTCAGTACTGTGTATTGATTTTCGCCTTTATGGTGCCTGCCTTCTTTATCTCTTGGATGTTGACCGATAACTTCATTCCTCAAATTGGAATGGGGGGTAAACTCGCGGATGATACTTATCTGCTGGATAAGCTCAATCAGCTCAACCAAGAACTGGGATTTGCCTCCTATACCGATGGCTCTAAGAGCAAGGTAGATGTATTCTTCATCACCGCAGCCCTTATGCTGGGAACGGCAGGATTACCCCACGTAATTGTACGTTTCTTTACTGTGCCTAAGGTGCGTGATGCCCGTAAATCGGCTGGATATGCCTTATTATTCATTGCCATCCTTTACACTACTGCTCCTGCAATTTCAGTATTTGCGCGTACCAATTTGATTCAAACCGTTGAAGGTAAATCCTATTCAGAATTACCACAGTGGGTTTCCAACTGGGAACAAACTCACTTATTGGCCTGGACCGATAAAAACGGAGATGGAAAAGTTCAATACCGTCCTGGTGCCGCAGTTACAGGCAAGGCTCCTGAGTTTTCCAATGAAGTAGGTGAGCAAGGAAACTTGATTGTAAGCAATCCCGATAACAGCAATGATAATGAGTTATTCGTGGATCGTGATATCATCGTATTGGCCAATCCGGAAATCGCCAACCTTCCCGTATGGGTAATTGCCTTAGTGGCGGCCGGTGGTTTAGCTGCGGCTCTTTCTACTGCTGCTGGTTTATTATTGGTAATTTCTACTTCTATTTCTCACGATTTATTGAAGAAGCAATGGATGCCCGATATCTCTGAGCGCGGTGAATTACTTTCTGCTCGTTTCTCCGCCTTCATCGCAGTTTGTGTGGCTGGATATTTCGGAATCAATCCTCCCGATTATGTAGCGGCAGTGGTGGCGCTGGCCTTTGGATTGGCAGCGGCTTCCTTCTTCCCGGCTATCATTCTGGGAATCTTTATGAAGAAGATGAACAAAGAAGGGGCTGTGGCTGGAATGATCGCCGGCTTAGGCTTAATGATATTTTATATTCTTAAATTTAAGTTCGGAGTATTCGACGGCGGCATGTCGGCAACCGCAGGCTTGAAAGAAAGCTGGTGGTTCGGTATTAGTCCTGAAGGATTTGGAACTATTGCCATGTTGTTTAACCTGGCGGTGAGTTTAATCGTGATGCGATTTACCCCTGAAACCCCAGAAGATGTTCAGGAGTTGGTGGAAGATATTCGTATCCCATCCGGAGCAGGAGATGCTCATGCACACTAATTAAAAAAGCTGACCAAACCTAAGCTTAAGAAGATTGCCCGGCCGTACCCCTCTTTTATTGGCCGGGCGATCCTTCTTTATGATAATTGTCAGCCGCACAGTTTTTGGAATTTGCAATATTTGAAAGATGGAGAAGCTGTTAACTAAAAATGCCCTGATTGTAGTCCTGAGCCTTACTGTAATTTCTCCGCTCTTTTGGTCCTTCTTCGAAGGATCACTTTCGTTTATCATTTACCTCTTTAGCCTTTTTGTAATCTGGGTTTTCTTCTTGTATCGAACTGCTAAAAAGATTGAGAACCCCTAATGACACTCTTACTCATTGTCATAGCAACCGCTTACCTGGGCTTCATCTTTGGTGCCGCCTGGTATTTTGAAAAGCGACTCAGTAATGTAGGCTTCCGCCGATGGATGCCCTATATCTATGCTTTGGCATTGGCAGTATATTGTACCGCCTGGACCTTTTACGGTAGCATTGGGCGGGCCGCCGAATCGGGCTTCGATTTCCTCTTAATCTATATCGGGCCTACCCTGGTAATGTTCCTGTGGTATCCCATCGCTCGTAAACTCTATTACCTTAAAGTGAATCAAGGGATTGGCTCCCTGGCCGATTTACTTTCATCGCGTTATGGCAAAGATGCCGCCATAGGCAAATTGGTAGCCGCTCTGTCGCTTATCGGAGTCTTGCCCTATATTTCATTGCAGATCAAGGCCATCAGCGAAAGCTTTACCACCCTGAGTGGAAGTGCCTCTCCTATAAATACAGGCTTTAGCCTTAGTGATCCGGCCCTCTATGTAAGCCTGATCATGTTTGCTTTTACCATTTTCTTCGGAACTCGTTATGTTCAAAATAACCGACCCAAAGCCGGGCTTATTGGTACCATCGCTTTTGAAAGTCTTTTTAAGCTTTTAGCCTTTTTAATAGTAGGTCTGATAGGCCTGAACAGCTTTTTAAGGGACGATCGTTTCTATTCCGCGCTCGATCGATTTAGCCATCAATCCTTCGAGCTACCCACTGCCGATTGGGCTTCTATTTTGTTGATTTCCGGCCTCTCGTTTATGCTGCTTCCACGCCAGTTTCAAATGGGGGTGGTAGAAAACACCAGCGAAAAAAATATTCCAAAGGCCCTGTGGTTAGTGCCTTTGTACATGCTTATCCTCAACTTATTGGTCCTGCCTTTTGCCTTGATGGGCCCTGAATTAGCACCGGGTACTAAAGCCGATTTTTACCTCTTGAGTCTCAGCCTCCAGAGTGGTGGACCGGCCACTGCTGCTCTGGCCTTTTTAGGGGGACTTTCCGCAGCTACATCCATGATCATTGTTTCTACACTGGCCCTGGGTAATATGTTTAGCACCCATGTACTGGTACCTCAAATTGTTTGGGATAAAGACAAACCCTTGGATCGGCGTATTATCGGCTTAAGGCGATGGGCCATTTTCGGGATCCTCATTTTAGCCTATTTCTACTATCACTATATCGCGGTTAAAGAATCGCTGGTAAGCATTGGCATGGTGTCTTTTGTGGCCATTAGTCAATTTGCACCAGCCTTTTTTGGAGCCTTATTTTGGAAACAAGCGCATCGTAAAGCGGCATTCGCCGGAATCGCCACCGGCTTTGCTATTTGGTTCTATTTCTTGGTATTGCCCGAAATATTGAATCTGGTGAGTGGTGACCCTCAGCTTTTAGGCTGGGCCTCTCCACAGCTCATTGCCAATTCTATGGGGGTGAGTGTGCTTAGTGCGGCCACCATCTTTAGCTTATTGGTGAATACCAGCATTTTTATTGCCTGGAGCTTGAATTTGGAAGCCACGCAGGAAGAAGAAAATCAAGCCACCTTATTTGTGAAGGCCAGTAGCCTCTTAAGTGGAAATGAGGCTCCGGAAATTTATCGAGGCTCAGCACCCTTTCCGGATATTAAAAGTCTGCTCAACAATTTCTTGGGAAATGAACGTACCGAAAAAGTTCTCGACCGTTATGCCCGCCTCAATAATATTGATTGGAGTGTATCGCCCACTGCCGATAGCCGGGTGATCAGTTATGCCGAGCGCCTGCTTTCCGAGGCTATTGGTCCGGCCAGCGCGAAGATTATGATCTCCTCGGTAGTGCAGCGGGAAGAATTAAGTCGTTCGGAGGTTTTAGGAATCTTAGAAGAAAGTCAGAAAGTACTACGATTAAACCGCGAATTGAGCACCCGAAGTGAGGAACTGCGTAAGGCCACCGAGGATTTACGACAAGCCAATTATAAGCTCCAGGAATTAACCGAATTGAAGGATGAGTTCTTGTATACAGTAACTCATGAGCTGCGCACACCTTTAACGGCCATTCGCACCCAGGCAGAATTGGTGCACGATGATCCGGAAATGCCCGAAGAAGATCGCCAGCGCTTTATTGGCAATATGGTGCAAGACTGTGAGCGCCTAACCCGCTTAATTAGCAATGTGCTGGATTTGGAAAAATTTGAAAGCGGCAGTCAGAAACTTTCTCTGAACCGCTTGGATCTGGGCCAGTTAATAGAGGATACAGTAATGCAGTTTCAGGCTTTGGCAGCCAAAAAAGGACATAGCCTGCGCTGTGAAATTTCGGCGCCCCTTACCGCTACTTATGCAGATGAAGATCGGATCGCCCAGGTATTACACAATTTAATTGGCAATGCATTAAAATATGCTCGCCATGATAATGGAGCGGTATGGGTAACAGCCTACCGTTTGGATCAAGACTTAAAGGTGAACATCCATGACAATGGCAATGGAATACCCATAAGTGACCGGGAACTGGTATTTGATAAATTTTATCAGGTACGAAATCAAACCCGTCGAAAGCCCAGTGGCAGTGGATTGGGCTTAGCAATTAGCAAGAATATTATACAGATGCATAAGGGGAAAATATGGATAGAAGATAACCCTGGAGGAGGAGCAAAGATTAGCTTTACCCTGCCATTGTATCTGCAAGAGGCGCAAATGAAGAATTCGAAACCCCACATTGATGCGTAGCAAAATTTTAATAGTTGATGATGAGATCAATATCCTGATGTCGCTGGAATACCTTTTTAAACGCAAAGGCTATGAGGTGTACATCGCCCGAAATGGCAACGAAGCCAAAAATTTGGCCGATCGTTATGAGCCGGATTTGGTGCTCCTGGATATTATGATGCCGGATGTAGATGGATATGAAGTATGCGACTATCTGAAATCAAAATCTACTCCACCCAAAGTGGTCTTCCTTTCCGCTAAAAGCAAGAAAGACGATGTGCAAAAAGGCTATGGACATGGCGCCGATCTCTATCTTCTAAAACCCTTCTCAAACAAAAATTTATTACAACATATAGAAGAACTAATCTAAAACCATGTCTTACCAAACCGAATATCAAAGCAGCTTGCAGGATCCGGAGGGATTTTGGGCCCGGCAAGCGCAGAAATTAGACTGGTATCGCCCAGCCGATGAGGTACTGTCTACCGATGAGGATGGACTATATCGCTGGTTTAAAGGTGCGATGACCAATACCGCTTACCTGGCCCTAGATTACCATGTAGAAAACGGTAGAGCCGATCAGGTGGCGATGTATTACGATTCACCAGTAACTCAAACTAAAGCTCAGTTTAGCTATCGCCAGATGCGAGATCGGGTGGCGAAAATTGCCGGTGGACTTAAGAAACTAGGGGTTTGCAAAGGAGATACCGTGATTATCTACATGCCCATGATTCCCGAAGCGGTAATGTCGATGCTAGCCTGCGCGCGCTTAGGAGCCGTGCATTCGGTAGTGTTTGGCGGCTTTGCTCCTCATGAGCTGGCTATCCGTATTGATGATGCCCGTCCCAAAGTATTAATCACCGCCTCTTCCGGTATTGAGGTAGATCGCATTATTCCTTACAAGCCTATGGTAGACAAAGCCATGGAACTGGCGGAGTATAAACCTAAGAAGGTGGTGATCTTTCAGCGGAAGCTTGGCGCATTGGTGCCCAGCAAAGATTACGATGTCGATTTCGAGGAAATGGAGGAACAGGCCGAGTATGTAGGTTGTACGCCAGTTTACGCTACCGATCCACTCTATATTCTCTATACCAGCGGCACTACCGGAAAACCCAAAGGGGTGGTGCGGGATAATGGCGGTCATGCAGTGGCCCTTCGCTACAGCATGGAAGCTATTTATGGTATTAAGCCCGGTGATGTGTATTGGGCCGCTTCGGATATTGGTTGGGTAGTAGGGCATTCCTACATTGTTTATGCCCCCTTATTAACCGGAGCAACTACCGTTTTATTTGAGGGTAAACCCATCCGCACTCCAGATGCCTCCACCTTCTGGCGGGTGATTTCTGAATATCAGGTGAAGGTGATGTTTACCGCACCTACCGCTATTCGGGCCATACGTAAGGAAGATCCCAAGGGACAGTTTATTAAGCAATACGATCTGTCATCTTTAAAATTTCAGTTCTTGGCTGGTGAGCGCTGCGATGTCGATACCCTTACCTGGCTGCAAGGTCAGTTGGGTATTCCCGTAGTGGACCACTGGTGGCAAACTGAAAGTGGATGGCCCATGCTATCAAACTTCCCGGGAATAGAATTGCTCGAAGTGAAGCCTGGCTCTGTTAGTAAGCCAGTTGCGGGCTACGATTTAAGAATCCTTACCGAAGCAGGCGAAGAATCTCCAGCCGGAGAAGAAGGCTATGTAGCGGTGAAATTGCCCCTACCTCCCGGATGCTTGCCTACCCTTTGGAATAATGTAGAAGGTTTTAAATCTTCTTATTTAGAGCGCTTCCTTGGCTATTATTTCAGCGGAGATGGCGGCTTTAAGGATGCTGAAGGATTTACCTATATCACCGGTAGGGTAGACGATATTATCAATGTGGCCGGACATCGATTGTCGACCGTTGAAATGGAAGAAGTGGTGGCCGCCCATCCTGATGTAGCGGAATGTGCTGTGATTGGTGCGGATGATAGCTTGAAGGGACAAATTCCTTTAGCTCTGGTGGTTTGTCATCAAACCGGTAGGCCCTTCATTGAAGTAGCGGAAGAAATTGTAGCTTCGGTTCGTTCTGAGATCGGAGCGGTGGCTGCTTTGAAAAAAGTATATCAGGTACCCCGCTTACCTAAAACCCGCTCGGGAAAAATCTTACGAAAATTACTCCGTGCCATTGTAAATGCTGAGGAGTTAAAAATACCTTCAACCATTGATGATCCTGCCATTGTAGAGGAGATCAATGATATTGTTCATCCAAGTGTTAAACAAATAACCAGCTAAGAATGGAAGCAAAATTCCGAATTAATTCATTCGAAGAATACGAAGAGCAATACAAGCTCAGTACTGAAAGACCTGAAGATTTTTGGGGGCAAATTGCCTCCAACTACCAGTGGCAAAAGCCCTGGGATAAAACCCTGGAATGGGAATTCGATAGCCCCGATGTAAAGTGGTTCCTCAATGCCAAGCTCAATATTACAGAGAACTGTTTAGATCGTCACCTGGAAAAGCGTGGCAATAAACTAGCCTTGATTTGGGAACCTAATGATCCCAAAGAACGCTTTGTACGGATGACCTATCGCGAATTGCATGAAGAGGTTTGTCGTACCGCCAATGTGTTAAAAAAGCACGGGGTTGGTAAAGGGGATCGTGTAGCGATTTATATGCCTATGATACCCGAATTAACGATTGCCGTTTTGGCTTGTGCCCGCATTGGTGCAGTGCATTCCGTGGTATTCGCAGGTTTCTCAGCCCACGCCTTGGCCGATCGCATCAATGACTCATCTTGCAAAATGGTAATTACCGCCGATGGTATTTACCGTGGTGCCAAAGAGATCCCTTGTAAGGGAGTGGTAGACGAAGCATTGAAAAGCTGTACCAGCGTGGAAACGGTTTTGGTTACCGAACGTACCCGTTGGAATGTGCAGATGAAGGAAGGTCGTGATTATTGGATGCATCAGGAATTATTGGACGTAGATCGTTTTTGCCCCGCTGAGCCTATGGATAGCGAGGATATGCTCTTTATCCTTTATACTTCCGGATCTACCGGTAAACCCAAAGGGGTAGTGCACACTTGCGGTGGATACATGGTGTATGCCGGATATAGTTTTGCCAATGTGTTCCAATACGATGAGAGTGATGTGTACTGGTGTACCGCCGATATTGGTTGGATTACCGGTCATTCTTATATCGTTTACGGTCCTCTCTTAAATGGTGCTACCACTTTGATGTTCGAAGGGGTGCCCACTTATCCTGATGCGGGTCGTTTCTGGCAGGTATGTGATAAGCATGGTGTAAATCAATTCTATACTGCTCCCACCGCTATTCGGGCTTTAATGGCCAAGGGTGAGGATCATGTATTGAGTTATGGACTCTATTCCTTAAAAGTATTAGGTACCGTGGGTGAGCCCATTAATGAGGAAGCCTGGGAATGGTACCATATCCACGTAGGGAAAGAGAAATGCCCCATTGTAGATACCTGGTGGCAAACTGAGACTGGTGGAATTATGATTTCGGGATTAGGTGGACATAGTCCAATGCGACCTTCGCATGCAGGATATCCTTTACCGGGAATTCAGCCTGTGCTGCTCGATCAAGAAGGAAAGGAGATTGACGGTAATGATCAGGAAGGCTATTTAGCGATGCGCTTCCCCTGGCCATCTATGTTGCGTACCACCTATGGTGATCATGAACGTTGCAAGAACACCTATTTCTCTCATTACAATGGCTATTACTTCACTGGTGATGGCGCACGTAGAGATGATAAGGGCATGTATCGGATTATTGGTCGGGTGGATGATGTAATCAATGTATCTGGTCACCGATTTGGAACGGCCGAAATTGAAAATGCTATTAATTCCAATGACCATATCGTTTCGGAATCTGCGGTGGTAGGTTATCCTCACGATATTAAGGGGCAAGGAATTTATGCCTATGTGATTACCAAGGAACCTCCTACAAATCCTGATAAGCTGAGAGCGGAAATCGTGGAAACGGTGGTAGAAGAGATTGGTAAAATCGCCAAGCCCGATAAAATCCAATTTGTGAGTGGATTGCCTAAAACTCGCTCTGGAAAGATTATGCGTCGTATTCTACGCAAGATTGCAGAAGGAGATACCTCTAATTTAGGAGATACTTCAACTTTATTGGATCCAGACGTAGTGGATGAAATCAAAGCCGGGGCTTTGTAGATTTAAGCTCATTTATAAGGTAAAAGCCATTCTGAATTTTCAGGATGGCTTTTTTTATGCCACCAAAAAAATTGATCAGCCAACCCACAGAATTTTCCTTCGTATACTAATTAGGTGCTTTAGGATACATTCTAATAGCATCGCCAGAATTACCTTTGTAACATGAGATGGCTCTATGCTATACTAATCAGTTTGGGTACCCTCGCCAGCAGCCTCTATAATTCGATAGTTTGGATGCAGTTTGAGGTACAGCAAGACTATTATGCCACTCAACTCTGTGTGAAAAAGGAAATTAAGGATAATGATTGTCAGGGTCACTGTCAGCTGAAAGCCTTGCTACAAGCAGATGATGAGCCGGATAAGCCTGCCTTGCCTGAGTATAGAGAAGAGCTTTCTTTATTCTTGACGGACTTTGAGTCGGATCAAAATCCAATAGAAATTCATAGCCTTACTTTAGATTATCCTCTAAGCAATCAAGCATTGCTTTCCAGCGGTGCATTGAAAATGATCTGGCGTCCTCCGATTGTATAGGTTCCCTTCATAGAATCCCTATATAATCAACTCTAAATCAGATCAAATAATGAAACTTAAATATTTCGTAGCTGCCTTAGCGCTTGTTACTTTCATGACCTCTTGTGAGGACGATACCCCCAGTCAGAATCCTAGTACCACAACTTCTGAAGTTCCCGTAATTCTGCATTATGACTTTAAATACGGAACCACAGATTTTGCCTTAAATCAGGAGTTTACCAGCGATAGCGGTTATACCATTCGCTATACTTTGGCCTCTTTCTATTTGGCAAAGCCAGTGATTATGGATGATGCGGGAAATTCTACCGCTTTGAATCCTGAGTATTATATCATTCGTCCGGATGTGATGATGAGCAATATGGGAACCATCGAAGCAGGTCATGCCCATATGTTCAATCTAAGCATCGGTGTAGATGCCGAAACCAATACTGAAACCGGAGGCAATGGAATGCAACCTACCGACTTTAGTGATGTAAACCATCCTTTGGCTCCTCAGCCGGAAGGCATGTACTGGTCTTGGGCTTCAGGTTATATCTTCGTGAAGATTGAAGGTGAAATCGACTATGAAGGTGATGGTACCTATGATCAAAGCTTCAAGTATCACTTAGGTACTGATCCTTTCCGTAAAGATCGCAGTACCATGCTTCATACTTCGGTAGAAAAGGGAGATACCTTGGATATCACCATGACCGTAGATTATCAGCAGTTCCTGCACGGAATCGATTTGCATTCTGAAGTTCTTACCATGTCTATGGGCGATGCTCGTCCTTTGGCAGAGAAAATGATGAATCAGTTCGATGCCGCTACCAGCTTTGAATTGGGTAGCGATCATGGACACAAAAAGTAAAATAGAAATTGGAGCATTCCCCATCGCGAAGATCTTAGTCGCGATGGGAATGCTTTTTTTCTTGACTCAGGCTTGTCAGCCGGATACCGAATTAAATATTCAATCGGAGCCTAGCCCGCTACTGATTAGCATCAATCATTTCCCTGAAATGTCCCTTGAAGAAGGGAAGGAACTTACAGAAGAAGCTATTGCTGCAGGTAAGGCTCTGTTTTTTGATCCTATCTTGAGTCGGAACCGGGATTTATCTTGTAGCTCCTGCCACTTAACCCATCTGGCATTTTCGGATGGTAGAGCAGTGGCGATAGGAACGGAGGGAAGGCTACACAATCGTAATTCGCCCACCTTATTTAATGTGGCCTGGCAGCCCTATCTATTTATGGATGGGGGGAATCCTACTTTAGAAAGTCAGGTGATTGGCCCTATTGAAGAACATCGGGAAATGGATTTGCCCTATTCGGAGGCCATAACTCGGGTGGCAGCGGTAGACTATTATCAAGAACTGTTTCAAAGGGCTTTTAAGGAGGATGTGAATCCGAAGACCCTGGCATTGGCACTGGCCACTTATGAAAGAGCTTTGGTCTCCTTTAACTCACCTTTCGATCGCTATGAATACGCTGGAGACGCATCGGCCCTGAGCCCAGCCCAGAAAAGAGGCTTGGCGCTTTTTAAAAGTGCGGAGCTTAATTGTGTAGCTTGCCATGTATTGCCTCTGACCACAGATTTTAGCTTTCAGAATAATGGCCTTTATGAGGTTTATGAGGATCCCGGTCGGGCCCGAGTGACCAATAATATTCCCGAGCATGAAGGGCAGTTTAAGGTGGCGACTTTGCGCAATATCGCCTTAACCGGCCCCTATATGCATGATGGTAGTTTGGGAAGCCTAGAGGAAGTGGTAGATCACTATGCTTCAGGGGGAAGTAATCATCGCTTAAAGAGTTCCCTAATTACAGGCTTTAGTATCAGCGCTCAGGAAAAGGCAGATTTAATTTCCTTCTTGGAGGCATTGACCGATACCACTAGCTACAAAGCTTATATGCCTTAAGAATCGAGGCGATCTTTAACGTAGGTGATTTCTGTTTTACCGTGAGCGGCCGGTTTGCCTTGATCGTCGAGGTTTACAAAAACCAGTTTATCAATCTTAAGGATAGGCTCGCGAGTTAATTTATTGCGGACCTCACAGCGCATGGTAATGGAAGTTTTGCCGAAGTGAGTGGCTTCAATCCCTAGCTCTACGATATCCCCTTGCTTGGGAGCCGAGATAAAATTGATCTCAGAGATATACTTGGTTACAACATGCTTGTTCTCCAATTGAACGATGGCGTAGATTACCGCTTCTTCATCGATCCAAGAAAGTAAGCGACCACCAAAAAGGCTTAGGTTAGGGTTGAGGTCTTCGGGTTTTACCCATTTGCGGGTATGGAAATTCATAATCGTAAAATTTTAGGGAGTCAGGTATTTAACCCAACTCCCTTTGCTTTTGTTTTATTTCAAAAAGGCGCTGTACATCCAAACGCTTTTTTCTTGTTCGCGGATGTAGTCGCTCATTAGGGCATTGGTACCCTCATCATTCATTTCACCGGAAAGGTCAAGGATTTCGCGCTCCAGCTCTAATAAAGTTTTGTAGCCGGAAAGTACTGCTTCTACTGCCGGACGAGCTTCGCTGATATTAGCGGCTTCGGCAATTTTGGCTTCTTTAAGATAGTCGGTAAAGGTGTGCAGGGGCGTATAACCTAAGGTGAGGATACGCTCGGCAATTTCATCCACCTTTTGGAAGGAGTCCATATAGAGCTCTTCGAACTTCACATGTAATTCAAAGAATTTTTCGCCTTTAATGTTCCAATGCAGGGCACGGCTATTAGCGTAGAAAAGCTGGTAATTGGCAAGGAGGATATTCAGTTTGTCAGCCAGTTTGCTGGCTTCATTGATAGGTAAACCGATTTGATTATTGCTCATGACTATGGTTTTTAAATTCTGTTCAAAAATAGCTATTAATTATCACTATTGTAAAGTTAATAAGGATAGTCGATAACTATATGTTATTGAGCGATGAATTTTAGGGATAGCCGGAGATCTTTGGCCTAAGAGAATATCAAGGATGCGATTTGTTTTACTTTGAACCTCAAGAGGAAATTACAGAAAGCCGTCCTTTTTTTGAAGTTCTAAAGAAAATGGACATTTCGGCGGACTTGATCCAATCGGTATCCGGTACGATCAGTTCTACATGGAAGAATAATTGATTGGATCGTACAGCTTTGTATTCAACACTTTTAATAACGGCCTGTTGGTAGAATTCAGGTGGAAAAATATCCTTAAAAATTTCCTTTTTGAGAATTTGCATTAAAAGAGTGTCTTGTGATCCTGTTAGATAAATTGAGGATTCGTAGTTGTGATAGATATCCTGATAAACCTTTTTCTGATAGGCTTCATTGAATCTATGAATAGAGCTGTCATTCAGTGAGTAGACGTAGGTGTTCAGTTGGAAATAATCATTATCAATACGGATGCTTATGTCACTTTTAATGGTGTCATATTCACAAGGCCAATAATTGGTCAAGGTGTCTATGTTTGTTTCTTCGAGTACCTGTGATGAGTTTTGAACATTGGCATCATTTCCTATTTTCTCATTACAAGCTAATAATAGGCAGGCTGGGACTAGGAGGAAATAAGGTCTCATCTATTATGGTCTGTGGATATGGATTAAACTTAGGGATATATGAATGTGTTTAGGCTATTCCTCATAAAAATTATTTAATCTGATATTCTACATATAAGCTTGCGGTCACTTTTACCGTGCCTTTACTGATGGCTATTGACTTGAACTTAGCAACACTATTAGCGAAATTATCCGCTTCTTGTTTAAGGAATTGATTGGCATCAGGCTGAGAGGCCGAGATCTCAACATTGCCAATTTTTAGTATTTCTTTTTTGGTTTCTGGAATTTGCTCCAATAGTTTATCGGATAGTTCTCCTGCTTTTTTCAGAGCATTGAGATAGGCTTCATTTTTTAAGCTGTCAATCTCGGAATGCGAATAGCTTAATCCGCCCAAGTCGAGGTTTCGATTCTCTAAGAGCTCAGTATAGATTTCATCCAATTTATCAATATCCTTAACCGTAAGGTAAATCCGGGTAGAGCTCTTATATCCCTCAAAAATTTGGGAGCTATTTTGCCAGCGGTAGCTCTTATCCAAATCAACTGCGGTGGTGAGAATGTCATCCTGATCTACTCCCAGGGCCAGTAATTTATCATTGAGCTCATTCGACTTATCAATTAAACACTGCTTGGATTTTTTAATGGAGAAGTCAAGGCATTCCAGTCTAATATAAAAGGAAGCTTGATTAGGCAGGGTTTCCACTTCTCCTTCTGATCTAAGGAGAATGGTTTTGAATTTGGAATGGGCAGGTGTTGAGTTGTTTTGACAGCTAACTAAAAGGAGGAGGCTGAATAAGGCGATGAGGTTTTTCATTATTCTCTTTATTATTGATTCGTTATGGTGGTGCTTTAGAAACGATAGGGTTTTGATCTGAGTCTTTCAAACTCTGCCTTGAGGTATTTCCAATCTTGGAAGTCTTTTTCCACTTCCGTGTGGGGCTTGCCTTCGATTGGAGAGCAATTGATTCCCAATTGCAAGCAATTAATGCGATTCGACATATTGCTGTCTAAGGCCTGACTTGATTTGAAAAGTTCTTTTAATGCAAGTTTTAATTCTTCGGGGTATTTCGCTTTTAACAATTCAGCTGCACCTTGTTGGTTATCGCTAATTTCTGATTCCAAAAGCAAGCTCCATAATTCTTTGAAATTGGGTTCTGGAAAACGGATAAATCCATATTCCTGTCCCCAACCTTTATCCCAGAGATAGGCCTGAGTCCATTTGTTTCCGGATTTATCAAGACAATATTCCTCACCCTTTACTTTGGTAAGTTTAAAATCTGCGGGCGTCCTTTTGTTAAATTGAAAGGAAACCAGAAAGTATCTTTCCTTAAGATCGATCATACTTATGGAGATGTTTCATTCAAGGTGATAATTCTCCTGAAGTATTAGTTCAGGCTTAAGCTTTGAAGGTCGGGATTTTTAGAATTTAATGAGGTACATATCAAAACAAAAAAAGCCATCAACCTGAAGATTGATGGCTTTAGAATTTTTAATTCAATGCATTTTATTCTACTCCATGCATAAGCTTTTTCAAAGGCTTATTGAAGATCATAATAACCACTGAGAAACCGATTAGGATAAAACCAATATTTGAGAATACATCGGTGTATTTGTTTAAGCCAATTTCCATGCGTTCCATTTTATGCTGCTTATAGGCATCGGGTAAACTCAGGCCTGCTCCTTCCATCTCCTCGATGGCTTCACGGAAATAGAGCCAGGTTTCAATGTTAATTACATTGGCTTTTGGATCTTGCTCCAATAACTCTTTGTCTGCTTTGAGTATGGAGTCATAAGTACTGCCTAACTTATTCCACTGCTCTTTATTTAGCCAATCTTGAGCGGAGGTGAAAGGGCTATTCAAGCTACGTTGGGTTTTCCAATCCACAAAGTTCATGTCTCCAGCAAATGCTAAACGGAATTCAACCCAATCTTGGATGTCCATATATTTCCCTACTGTGATGTTTACTGGCATTTCCTCAGTTAAGGATTTCCAGTCGGTAAAGTTTATGCTGGCTACATCATCCGAAGCTTGCATCACTGTGGTAGTCATTGGGAACTCTAATTGAGGGCCTTCCTCAGAACCGTGGGTACCAGTTAAAGTTGCAATCTGACCACCTAAGAAGTTGCCAATCGCAAAACTTAGGAACCAACCACCCATGGCAGTACCTGAAATTTTAGATGGTGCTAATTTGGTTACCATGCTTAATCCAATCGGAGAAAGGAAAAGCTCACCGGTTGTGTGCAGTAAGTAAAGGAAAACCAAGGTTAATAGAGGAACTTGGAAACCATCAGCGAAGGTTAAGCCGAGTAAGGTTACCAAGAAGCCTAATCCCAATTGCAGGATACCGAAAGCAAACTTCATGGGGATGCTGGGGTTTTTACCCATTTCTGATAGCTTCACCCACATTACACTAAATATAGATCCAAAGACTACAATGAAGAAGGGGTTGAAGAACTGAGTCATCGAAGCGGGCATCACCCATCCAAAAATTTCACGATCTACATTACGATCGGCAAATAGAGTGAGGGAGGTACCAGCTTGCTCAAAGAAGGCCCAGAATACAATATTGATGAGAATGAAAATCACCAATGCAATCATACGATCTCTCCAAACCTTACCTTCTTTTGCTCCAGAGCTAATCAAGTTGTAAGAAACCAGTACGAAGAGTCCTAAAAGGAGGTATTGGAGAATTTCGTTTTTGCTAATAAGTACGTAGCATACCGGTACTAAAGCGATGCTGATCAGAGTGATTAAGAAAACGTAATTGATAGGGCCAACAATTTTTTTCTTTCCTGCTGGGGTAATGTCCAAACCTTCAGCCTCGGCATAACGATCGCGTCCAAACCAGAATATAAGCATACCGAGAAGCATACCGATACCGGCCAAGCCAAATCCGTATTTAAATCCATAGGTTTCACCTACATAGGCTACCACAGAAGTGGCTAATAAGGCACCTACGTTAATTCCAATGTAGAATATGGTAAAACCTGAATCTCGTCGAGGGTCATTTTCCTTATAAAGCTTCCCTACAATGGTGGAAATATTAGCTTTAAAATAGCCATTACCAATAATAATGGCCCCCATTCCTAAGAATAGCCAAGACTCCGTTCCGCCCAAAATGAGGAACTCGCCAATTGACATTAATATCGCTCCTAGTATAATGGCAAAACGATAGCCTAAAAATTGATCAGCCATACGACCTCCCAAAACAGGGGCGGCATAAACTAATCCGGTATAAGCTCCATAAATAAGAGCAGCATCGGCATCGCCTTTAAAAAGCGCTTTTACTAAATATAAGGTTAAGAGGGTCCGCATTCCGTAGTAGCAGAATCGCTCCCACATTTCGGAGAAAAAGAGGATGTACAGACCTCTGGGGTGTCCTTGTTTTGCTAGATCAGCGTTTGACATATACTGGAGTTTAATTTGACCGTCGAATTAACAAAAATTAATCCAAAGGTGATTGGCTTTTTAAAGGTTCTCCTCAATGAACTCAGTCATCTTGGTGTACAGGTGATTACGGGTATTGCCCCCGTAAATCCCGTGATTTTTATCCGGATAAATGAAAAGATCAAATTGCTTATCCGCTTTAACCAAAGCACTAATCATGCGCATGGTGTTTTGTACATGCACATTATCATCAGCACTACCATGCACCAGGAAGTAAGCGCCTTCTAATTTATCTACGTGATTAATAGGGCTATTATCGTCATATCCATCAGGGTTTTCCTGAGGCGTACGCATATAGCGCTCGGTATAAATATTATCGTAAAAACGCCAGTTGGTAACCGGTGCTACTGCAATAGCCATTTTAAATACATCGGCTCCTTTGGTAATACCTAAGCTGCTCATATAGCCACCATAGCTCCATCCCCAAATGCCAATGCGCTCACCATCTACATACTTTTGCTTGGCTAACCATTTGGCGGCAGCAATCTGATCTTCAGTTTCTAGCTTTCCTAATTGCTGATAAGTTTGGGTACGGAAATCACGTCCACGGGCTCCGGTACCGCGATTATCCACACTTACTACAATGTATCCTTTAGCGGCTAAGGCCTGATACCAGAATCCGTTAAAGGCATCATAGCTGTCTTCCACGGTTTGCGATCCAGGGCCACCGTATACAAACATTAATACCGGATAGCTTTTGGAAGCATCAAAATCCTGAGGCTTAATCATCCAGGCATTTAATTGGGTGCCTTCCTCATTAGGGATTTGAATAAATTCTTTGGGCGACAAACGGAACATTTCCATTCGTTTTTGCGTGCCCTCATTGTCATTAATCACCCGCACTTCTTTTCCGTTCGAACGATGTAAGGTCTCCAGTGTAGGTGTGCTGGCGCTGGAGTAGCGATTAATGTAAAACTGGAAGCCACTGCTGAAGGTTGCGTCGTTCCAACCTTTTTTGGTGCTGAGTTTTTCTTTGCCTGTTCCATCTAATTTCACGCGGAAAACGCTGCGGCGGATGGGCGACTCTTCGGCACTTTGATAGTATAAATAACCACTGCCAGACTCATAGCCGTAAAACTCGGTTACTTCCCATTCTCCTTTGGTAATCTGACGGATCAGTTTACCATCTTCACCATAGTGGTAAATATGATTATAGCCGTCTTTTTCGCTGGTCCAGATAAAACTATTGTCATCTAAAAAACGAAGGTTATCATGGATCTCTAAATAAGCAGGTGCCTTTTCTTCGTAGAGCTTTTCCACTTCCAGACCCTTCTTTTCTACTTCCACTTCCCATAAGATCAAATGATCCTGATGGCGGTTCAAAGTGGTGATCACCAATTCATCGGCTTCGCTGGTCCACTTAATACGAGGGTAGTATTCTACTGCCATGGGTAGTTCTACTTTATGGTCTTTCTGACTTTTAAGATCATAAATATGGATGCTCACTTTGGAGTTCACCTCGCCCGCTTTGGGGTATTTAAATACATCTTGAGAAGGGTATAGGGCTTGTCCGTACACATCCATAGAGAAGGTGGGTACTTCAGATTCATCAAATTGATAATAGGCGATATACTGTCCGTCTGGCGACCAGTGGAAACCTTTGTGGAAACTAAATTCTTCTTCGTACACCCAATCTACGGCACCGGCGATTAAGGCATTTTCTTTGCCTTCACCAAAACTGATCGACTCAGATTCTCCATCCAAATCCTGCACATGCATTTTGTTTTGGTATACATAGGCCACCTTGTTTTCGGTGGGAGAGAGGTCGGCTAATTGTTGTTTGCCTTCCGCATCTACCTTGCTTAAGCTGCCTTGTTTTAAGTCGTAAATGAAATAATAACTCTTGGAAGAGTGGCGGTAGATGGATTCCGATTCAGTGCCTAGCAATACCTTGTCTTCGGTGGCATTAAACTGGTAGCTATCAAATTGGATGCTTTGACCAGTTTTCTTTTCAATTTCTTTGGAGGAAAGGAGAGTGGCTACTTTTTCACCACTTTCATAGCTGTATTTATCAATACTGCCATCAGCACCATTTAAAACGGTAAAGTGCAAACCGTCGTTCATACTGCGTAAACCGCTGGTACTACGTGCGTAAAAAGTACCACGCCAAACATCCTGAACGGTAACATCGCGATTTTGGGCCAGAAGGCTGCCAGGGGCGATGAGAATTACAAAAACAATAACTAAGTTGCGATAGAACATTGCCTGAATTTTAAGCGCGCCTAAATTAGAATATTTTAGAGACACCTATGGACTATCGCCGGTTGGATAATGAGGATCTGAAACACTTTGCATCCTTTTTGAAGGAGTCGGAAATAATTACAAATCCCGAAGAGCGAGAGCCTTATGGGCACGATGAAACTGAAGACTATCAATTTAGTCCTGATTTAGTTTTGAAGCCCTCCAGTGCAGAAGCGGTAGCAAAAATTATAAAGCATTGTAATGATCGCCGGATTCCGGTGTATACCAGCGGAGCTCGTACCGGATTAAGTGGTGGGGCTTTACCTGTTTATGGTGGAGTAGTTCTCTCAACCGAAAGGCTGAATCGCATTATAGAAATCGATGAGCGAAATTTGCAAGCCACCGTGGAACCAGGTGTTATTAATCAGGTTTTTCACGAGGCCTGTAAGGAGAAGGGGCTTTTTTATCCTCCCGATCCCAGTAGCTGGGGCTCTTGCAGCTTAGGCGGGAATTTAGCCCTGAATGCTGGTGGGCCTAAGGCCGTGAAGTATGGGGTTACCAATGCCTATGTTTTGGATTTGGAAGTGGCTTTGGCCGATGGATCATTAATCCGCACCGGAGCTCGGGTATTAAAGAATAGCACCGGCTATAATCTCACCCAATTAATGGTGGGCAGTGAAGGAACCCTCGGAGTGATTACCAAGGCTGTATTTCGCTTGATTCCATATCCCCAACAGGATCGCCTAATGTTGATTCCCTTTCAATCGGCCGAAAAGGCCTGCGAGGCGGTTTCCGCTATTTTTCAAGCCGGAATAACCCCTTCGGCTATGGAGTTTATGGAAAGGGATGCCATTGACTATACTCTGCAATATGTAGATGATGTAAGCTTGCCTATTGGCCCGGAGGTGCAGGCCCATTTGCTGATTGAAGTAGATGGTAATAATGCCGAAGTGCTAATGCAGGATTGCATGGCTATTGCCGATATCGTCGAAAACTTTGAGGCCGGGGAAGTACTCTTTGCTGAAAGTGCGCAAGAAAAGGCAGCCCTTTGGAAATTACGTCGTAAAGTGGGAGAGGCGGTAAAGTCGCATTCCATTTATAAGGAGGAAGATACGGTTGTGCCTCGAGCCGAATTGGCCAAACTTTTACGCGCAGTTAAAGAATTAGGTTCTCGCTATGGTTTCCATTCGGTATGCTACGGTCATGCTGGTGATGGCAACCTGCACGTTAATATTCTTAAGAATGAAATGAGTGATCAAGCCTGGAAGGAAGACCTCCCCAAGGGGATTCGCGAATTATTTCAAATTGTAAAAGAATTGGGGGGTACCATTAGCGGGGAGCATGGTATTGGTTATGTACAGAAAGACTATATGGATGTAGTTTTTCAAGAGGCAGAACTGCAAATTCAGCGCTCTATCAAAAAGATTTTCGATCCCCAAGAAATTCTCAACCCGGGGAAACTATTTCCAAATCAATGAGATGGATAGCTTCTAACTAAAAATAAGCTCGTCGAATAAAAGCGACTGAATATCTAGAATTTACAGACTTAGTGTAGTCAAATTTGTACTTTAGGGACGGAACTTTATGAAAGCTACTTTACCTCTGGATTCGTCACTGTTGGAACTGCTGGGCGATCTGAATCGTGAATATTGCGCGATTTTGGATGCTGAGTTTAATTTCCTCTACCTGAATCGCTCCTATCGAAATCTGATGGAGTCGATGGGTTATAATCCTAAGCGTGGTCTTTCCCTATTGGACTTGTTTAATAACGACACCGAAGGACATAGTCGTATTTGGCTGGATGCATTTAAAAAATTGAATGCCGCTCATCTGCAATATCAGTTTTCAACCCTTGACCATTGGCCCAAACAAGAAACTCGTATCGATGCGGAGGTGCAAATGGTAATGGAGTCGGGCGAGGTGAAATATTATGCCATTGGTTTTGATGAGCTCAGCGATACCTTTCTGGAGCATCGTTTTAATCAATTGAAAATTGAGTTTTTGGCCAAGGCAATCAAAGTTCAGGATGTAGATGAACTGATGTGGGTTGTAGTTGATGAATTGCTATCCAAGCTTTATTTGCCGGATGCAATGATACTCCTACGTAAGGGTAATGTTCTGGTTCCGGTGGCCGCTCATGGTAATCAACGTATTGCTGAGCGCGAAGTAGCGGTGGGGGTAAAAGTGCCTTTCTCAGCCGGTATTACCGGATATGTGGCCACTTCTGCCGTATCGTATATGACGGCCGACAGTCGTACTGATCCACGCTATATTCAACAACACTTCGAAGCAGGTTCGGAGGTTGCCGTCCCGATTATGGTAAGAGGGAAGGTTTTTGGAGTGATCGACTGCGAAAGTGATAAACTCAATTATTTCCGACCCATTCATCAGGATTTATTGGAACGAACCGCCGAAGTGCTCAGTGTTCGTATTGAAGAAATGACCTCACGTGAGGAACTTTCGCAATTAGAGCAGCGGCATTTGGCGATTATTAACTCCACGCCTAATAGCTTTTTGCTTTTTAACGATAAGTTCGAATTGATGTCATGCAATTCGGCTGCTTATCGCGCCTGGCGTAGATTTACCGGAGTTAATATTAAAGAAGGGCGCTCCTTCCGCAGCTTAATTCCCAAGGATTTTAGCGAGCACTTTAAGCAAATGGCCGCAAAGGCATTGAATGGTAATCACTCCGAAGAGTATTTAAGTTGGAAGCATCGCAATCGTGATTTTCAATTGAAGATCAATTTTGCACCCGCCAAGGATCGTGAAGGTCAAATTTTTGGCTTAACCATGCTGGTGGAAGATGTATCCGCTCTATACAATGCTAACCGTGCCCTTCGCACTCAGAATTCGGATCTCGAAAAGAGCAATAAAGAACTCGATCAATTTGTGTACAGTATATCTCATGATTTACGAGCTCCCTTATCCAGCATAATGGGATTGGTTAACCTGATCGAAAATTCGCAGCATTTACCTGAAACCAAATTGTATGGGAAAATGCTGTTGGATGCGACCGAGAGTATGGATAGTTATATCCGCAATACCCTCGAATATTCACGGAACAAACGCTTTGTTATTGAGGAAGAGGAAATTGACCTTGAAGACTTGATAAAGGAAATGGAGCAAAAATTTCGTTTCATACCCGGCTACCGTGAATTAAAATTCAGTAAAGAATTCGAAGTTTCGACTATAAAAAGTGATTCTTATCGTATTGAAATTATACTTAATAATTTAATCTCTAATGCGATAAAATATAGAGATGTCTCCAAACCTGAGTCTTGGGTAAAGCTTAAAGTTTCTAGCCGTGAGAATCATTGGGAAATTAGCGTCTCTGATAATGGGCTGGGAATACCTAAAGCAAAGCAAGCTTATCTTTTTGATATGTTCTTTAAAGTGAAATCTGAACATCCGGGATCTGGATTAGGACTGTACATTTTAAAAGAAGTTATGGATAATTTAAATGGAGAAATAATTGTAGACTCCAAAGAGAAAAAAGGTAGTACCTTTACTCTCCTATTACCCAAAAAGAACTAACAATGTCGAAAGTTGTCCTCCTCATTGATGACAATCCCATTGACCTTATGATCAATGAAAAGACTTTGGAACGCTATGATTCCGAAATCGAGATCTATAAGGCTAATGGAGGAGAACATGCTTTGGAAATGTTAAAGTCTGGGGCTTGTAAACCCAATTGTATTTTGCTGGACATCAAGATGCCGGTAATGAATGGTTTCGACTTTTTGGATGCTCTTATCACCAGCGGAATGAAAGTGGATTTTAATATTCACATGCTTTCTTCCAGTATCGATCCATCCGATTTACAGCAAGCTGAACAAAGCCCCATCGTAAAGAGCTATATCGAAAAGCCACTATCTGCGCCTAAGCTCGAAAAGATTCAGCTTTAAGTTAATTAATCTTATTTTATTTCCTTGCCTCCAGAATCCTATTATAAGGTCTGGGAATAGAATCTCTATTTGTTGGCTTGGATGAATAATTTTAACTTGGAGGGATATTCGCTTTGCTAAATGATAGGTTTTAAGAAAGTTTTATTGGCCCCGCTCATCCTACTTCTTCTTGGTGCAGGACTTGGCAAGACTAGGTTAATGACTGTTAATTCCGATTTTAATTCGGATGCTGATTTGATTCAAAAGGAGGAAAGAATCCTTGGTCGTTTATTAATTCAAGCAAGGTCATCTGTTTTTAATGCAAATGAAAATTGCCATGGGCAGATTGCTCTAAGTCTTGAACCGCATTCTCCGGAGGGTGAAAATCCGGTCCTTTTTAATGGCGATTTACTCCTTAATTCACATGTGCTTTCATCTGTAAATAAAGTGTTTTCCTATGCAGGGGATTTGTGCGATGTTTTTGATGGGGATTCTGTTTCCTTGGAATTTAAGATGTCAAACAAGAACTCGAGCGATTCATTATCCCGTGCTAGTATTTCGGTTCTTGGTCCTCAACCATTTTTAATCCAAGTCCCTTCAGAAATTAAAGAAGGTACAGAGCTTACTTGGGAAAGTGATTCAAGAAATGGAATCGAAGCTCATATTCAATTATGGTATAATGGAAACAATCCAGCTAATTTTCAGTTTGAAAACCGATCCATTGAAGTTCCAATTGAAGCGGAAAATTCGGGCTCTTACATCATAAAGTCGAGTGACTTGGCCCAAATTCCAGATGGTGGGGAAATTACCATTTGGATTAGTCAATCTTGTGAACAGCTGGTTTCACTTGGAGGAAACCCAAATCAGAAAATAGCAACTACCCTAAGTTGGCAAGTAGGCGCTCAAACTAAAGTGCAAAGCCTCAATTAGTTTTCTAAAGGGAGAGCTTATTAGTACTCTAATCTAATGGATATCTAGTTATTGATGTTTCAGATAGAGGTATCAATCGAGCTTCGCAATTTCCTCCTGAATTAGGGCACAAGCCCAGCGAATATCTTCCTCCGAAATATTGAGTGGGGGCGCAATCCTGAAACTATGAGGACAGCTCAAGAACCAAAAGCTTAAAAGCCCTTTTTTCTGTAATCCTTCCACAATCTGCATTACTTCCTCCGCACTTTCAAAATCGATGGCGAAGAAGAGTCCGCGTCGGCGAACTTCTTTGATGCGCGGATTTTGTAGAAGACTTTCAATCAGAGCTCCCTTTGTTTCAATCGAATCTAAAAGCTTCTCATCTTCAATCACCTTTAAGGTCGCATCCGCCGCAGCGCAGGCTACTGGATTACCGCCAAAAGTGGTGATATGACCTAACATGGGTCTTTCAGTTAGGCATTGCATAATTTTCTGATCACTGATAAATGCTCCTAATGGTAGACCTCCACCCAAAGCTTTGGCTGTGCAAAGGATATCCGGTACTATATCAAATTGCTCAAAGGCAAACCAGGTTCCACAACGACCAATGCCGGTTTGAATCTCATCCAAAATAAGTAATGCACCTACCTCCGTACACCGCGCGCGCAGGGCTTGCATATAGGCTTTATCAGGAATACGAACCCCTGCATCACCCTGAATGGTTTCCACTAAAACTGCAGCGGTGCGCTCTGTAATCTGCTGCAGGTCCTCCATCTTATTGAAATTCAAAAAGCGAACATCAGGGAGTAATGGACGAAAGGCTCTTTTCTTAGTTTCGTTGCCACTTAGGCTTAAAGCGCCATGGGTACTGCCATGGTAAGAGCCGCGAAAGCCAATAAGCTCGGTTCTTTCCGTATACCTTTTGGCTAGTTTTAAGGCGCCTTCAATACTTTCAGCACCACTATTTACAAAGTAGGAACAGTTTAAGGTCTCCGGTAAAATTTTAGCTAAGCGCTCCGCCAGGCGATTGGGCGCCGACTGCACATACTCCCCATAAACCATAATGTGGAGGTGCTTTTCCACCTGCTCATGGATGGCTTGCTTAATAGCAGGATGACCATGCCCCAGATTACTTACCGATACCCCGGAAATAAAATCTAGGTATTTTTCGCCCTTCGGCCCATATAACCAGGATCCTTCAGCTTTTTCAATTTCGATGGCAATGGGAAAAGGGGTAGTCATTGCCAGGTGGGTACGGAAAATTTCCTCCTCTCTGTTCATAAGGCAAATTTAGAACAGAGCACCAATTAGAATGGCCGCCTCCTGAATAATTCAATAGAGGGAATATAGAAAAGTAGCGTAAAGGTAAAAGCGTAAAATACGGCTTAGGGCCACCAATGCATAACGAGTCCAGGGATAGTCTAGACTACCGGCAATGATCGAAACAGGAGAGAAGGGCAAGGGCGTTAAAGCCGCCAAAAAGATGGCTAGGGCCCCAAAGGTTCTAAATTCCGTGCTCAATTTGGTGTAGCGTTTATGAACCAGACGATCTATCGCCGGAATGCGATTTAATAATCTGCCGATAGCAAAGGAAATTATTCCGCCCGCATAGCTTAAAAGGGCTAATAGGCTGAGGGCAGTCCAGGGATCTGCCAGGGACTTAGACCAAATAATGAATAAGTCGGGAGGTAGGATCCCCAATAAGCTTTCGCTGGAGAAGAAAAGCAGGAACACACTCCATACCGGCATTTTTTCATTGAGCCAAAAACTGAGCTCATTTACATCGATAAAGAAGTAATTCACGGCCCAAATAAGCCCCATGAAAATCACGAATGTCCAGATAAGCTTCGCGATATTTTCACGAATAAATTGCTTGCTGCTTTTACTGCTTTCGTTTGGTGTGGAATTTTCGGACATCTGGCGGCAAATTTAGCGCCTCTATGCATCGCTCTGAAAAAGGCGAAAACTTTACATTAGCGCAAATTCCAATTATAGATGGCAAAATCCCCAAATTCGAATAAGGCCTTTAGCTGGTTGTTTTGGTTATTGATGTTAGTCTTGCCTTTGTTTCGTCTGAAAGCCTTGCAAGATGAAACTTTGGTATCGCGCTATTTGCTTTTAGCCGTTTTTGCCGCAGGTATTTTAGTGCTGGATCGTAAGATTCTCAAAAGCAGCTTTCCACGATTAATCAGCATCTTAGTATTGGTCTTTGGATTCTTGCAATTGGTTAGTCTAAGCTGGGCTTATAACCCTTCTGAAAGTTGGGGAGTAGCCGCGAGGGTATTTGCCTTTAGTCCTTATTTCTTCATTCTTTATTATCAGCTTAAGGAGGCCCAATTCACTTGGACCGATTTATTGAAAGGCCTATTGATTTTCGCCATGGCCGCAGCTTTACCAGCCGCCTTCTATTTACTAAAAGCCATGGGGAGCGGCGATTTCTTCGATGATATCTATCAAATTACCGGCACCTTCGGGCATAAGAACTTATTAGCTTCAGCCTTAATGTTGAGCTTCCCCTTTGTATTGGCCTCCTGGGCTTTGCTGAAAGGGCTTTGGTCACGCTTGGCAATGGTTATCGCGCTTTTAATGCTGATCGAAATGTTTGTTTTGCGAACACGTGGGGTTTGGTTAGCCTTATTTGGTGCGGCTCTCTTTAGTGCGATAGTACTTCAAGTGAAGAAACCCAAGGGCATTAGCATTCCTCGCAAATGGCTTTTCATTTTTAGTGGTGGAGCCATAGTGATTCTGGTAGCTTTATTCCTGTCGCCTCAAATTAAAGCGGGTTTTACCAATAGCAGCAACGTTCAAAAGCGTTTGGTTTTTTGGGAAAACAGCATGGATATGATTCAGGAGCATCCGGTTACCGGAGTAGGTGCTGGAAACTGGAAGATCATCTTCCCGAAATATGGCTTAGGTAAGGTGGATCGAGAAACCATGCAGGGCATTACCCACATTCAAAGACCGCATAATGACTTCCTTTGGCTTTGGGCCGAAACCGGACCGCTGGGTTTAGCGCTGTATTTGGGCTTGTTCATTCTGGGATTCCTGCAATTGATTCGAAATTTGGGTGCAGGCCTGAATAAAGAAATGCAGATTGTGAATTTAGCGGCCTTCTTTGGCTTGGCAGCCCTGGCAATTTTCTCTTTTAGTGATTTTCCTTTCGAAAGAGCCAGTCATACCTTCTTCTTTATGTTGATTTTGGCCATCGCTTTTGCCTCTGCCCCTGCAGGAAAGCAGCAAGGTTATTTGGCTTATGCTCTTATTCCGATGTTAGCCTTGAGCCTCTTTGTGAATTATCAACGCTACCAAGGAGAATCGAAAATGGATGCAGTAATGGCAGCCAATGCCAATCGTAAGCCCGAGAGCTTAATTGCAGCTACCCAAGCAGCCTTTGATCCGCAATGGTATACTTTGGATAATTATGCCAATCCACTACCTTATTATAGTGGCAAAGCCTATATGTTCACCGATCGCTTACCGCAAGCCAAGGTGGATTTGGATATGGCCCGTTCCTATGCACCTTATAATATTTTGGTTTTGGAAGCTTTTACCCAGTATTATGCCCGTCAAGATCAAGATGATAAAGCCTTGGCTTTGGCCGATAGCATTCTGGAAATCTCACCTCTTTTTGAGTCATTATTGCTGATGAAGGCTGAGATTCATCTCAAGCATAAAGATTATCCTGATGCCCTAGAGACCTTAAACTTGTACCCACCTACCAGCAATGATACACGCTATATGCAGGATTTAGCGCAGGCTTTACGTGGCAGCCTAGAAACCTATCCACAGCATGGTCGATTTGCACCTATGATGGAGCATTTGAAGCAAAGTGGACAATTGGTGAATCCAGTGGATTATGTGCGGGCCTATCGCCGAAAGCGCGGTCTCCTTAATTAAATACTCAGGCCGAGGGCATTAAGAATACGAAGGCCCAAAATCTTTAAGCTTTTAGCATCTGCCACCGAGTAGAATTGCTGGGCCTTATCATGCTTACCACCCTTTTGGTAAAAGCGCGCAGCTTCATAGTATTTCCTTTGGGTCGCTCGCTCGAAATCTTGTTTGCTGATATGATTCTCCTGGTAAAAATGCTCGTACACATTATTCACCTTAAAGAGATGCTCATCAATATTGCTGCTCATACCACCTTCTTCGCGATAGTAGGAGAGGGCCTCGGGCCAATAATGCAATTGCTCTCCGGCGATAAGCAATTCCAGCCAGAGGTATAAATCCTCGGCACCATGATAATCTAAATTTGTTTGAAAAGGGTGTTCCAGCGCCAAATCCCTTCGAATGATGCTGGCGGAAGGAACCAGGGGGCAACCTAGTAAAATCAGGTCTTTAAGAGATTTAATCGGGAAGGTTGGACGGCGATTATGATTGCGGCCAAAATTCTCGACACTGTGATAGAGTACCGCCGTTTCCGGAGCGGATTTTAGAAAATCATAGCAGGCACTTAGTTTTTCAGGATGCCAGAGATCATCAGCATCCAATAGAGCGCAAAATTTACCGCTGGCCGCAGCGATTGCCGCATTACGGGCGGCTCCCAAGCCTTTGTTCTCCTGCTCAATAATATGATAGCGCAATACGGCCTTTTCTTCCAGCCATTTTTCAGCAAAGGCTCCTGAACCATCGCTACTACCATCATCCGTTAAAATGATCTCATAATCGCTAAAGCTCTGAGACCAAACCGAGTCTAGGCAATCTTCGAGGGTGTCGATGGCTTCGTAAGCCGGGATGATGACTGAAAAGAAGGGCTGCTTCATGCGTTCCAATATTTACCGGGGAAGATTCGGCCACGCAGTTTTTTAAGGGGCTTTAAAAGTCCGGTCCATCTTAAAAAATCACGCAGATAGGATATTACATAGGTAATAAAGATACGCCAGGCCAAATTGTTTTTATACTGCCCAAATATGCGATAGTGCACTTTGTTAAGCGCTCTGTTCTCGGCATTAATACTATGGTAGGGCAAATTGCCAATCCACCAGTTCGCAAATTCATCCATGGACTTATTCGCCTCTTCTTTTGCTTCGGGGATCCCCGCTCTTAAGAGTTGGTTTATCGCAATAAGCTCTTTGTATACTGAGGCCTGTTTACGGGAACGACTTCTTTGGGTTTGGGTATGTACCCTGAAATAATTGAGGATATCGGCTTTAAAAGCCAGATCGTATTGCAAGAGGATTTTAGCATAAAGATGCCAATCACCATTTAAACGCATTTCAGGATCACCGCCGCCAACCGCCAGATAGGCCGATTTCCGAAAGAGAGCTCCACTGGCATTAGGTATAGGGTTGTGAAAAAACAGCCATTGCTGGCAAGCCTGCTTTCCGCTGATGATGAAGTCTTTTTGCCAGGCCTCCGTTTTATAGAGGAAGCGCAAATTTTCCTCGTAGCTATTCAATTCATTGCCGGCCTCATCAATCAACATCGATTGAGCATAGGCAATGCCTACCTGCGGGTTTTCATCCAATAAGGGCACTAAGGCCGCCAGGAGATCAGGGTGGGCCAAATCATCGCTTTCGGCTACCCAGATGTATTCGCCCTGAGCCAGAGCTACGCCCTTGTTCCATTGCTTAAAAGGACTGCCACTGTTTTGATCATTGAGGATGAGTTGCCAATCGGGATTCTCGTCGGCATAAGCTTGGAGTATCGCGGCACTCCCATCTTTACTAGCATCATCCAATAATATCACCTCATAGTCCTGAAAGCTTTGTTTTTTAATGCTTTCTAGGCGCTGCGCCAAATAGGCCTCATGCTGATAATTGGGAACAATAATCGTGAGCTTGGGCATTAATGCAGGTATTTCTTGAAATTGGCTTTGAGGGCTAAGCCGGTAAATTTTTGGAGGGCCTCGATACTGGCGGGGTCTTGAGCACGGAGCTTTTCATATTCCAGTTCCAGATACCGATCTCCTAACTTTTGGGCATAGCTGCGACCTTGCTTCACATAGTCCTGACATAATTGATGGCAGTAATCCTGATCTTTGAGCTCAGGGGCGAAAACCTCGCCATTCACCTCATTGCGTTTTTGCAGGGAGGCTACCACATCATCTTCATTGCGCAGTAAATGAATAACCTTGGCCCCCGGAAATTTGGCCAGCCACATATCTAAGGTGAAGGTATTGCGCGGATCTTTCCAGCCCCACTTTTCATGGCGAAGGGCTTGTCGCCATTGAGCCAATCGACCGTTTAAGCGGAAGTGTTCTCTAAAAAGTTCTTGGGCGGGAATCTCATGCCAGTGCAGCTTTTCAGGAACTTTGGGCTTATGCCAATCGGCACCGCTTTTCCATAAAACCTGCTGGTTGATGCTAAGGAAATGCATGGCCTCATAATTATGATCCTTCACCACACCCATAAAGATGCCGGATTTCTCCAGTACTTTTGTGAGTATGGAGGTGCCGCTTCGGTGCATGCCAATAATGATGAAAGGAGGACGCATTGCATTCAATGAGTGATCAAAGAAAGATAATTTTTCTGCACTTGCCTAAAACAGGAGGCAGCACTCTGGTGAATATTTTACATCAACATTACGGTTTGGAGCAATCTGCCCTCATTGCCGGTGATGATAAAGTAGCTTTGGCTGATGCGATTCAGGCGGGGATTCCCTTTATTCATGGGCATTTTAGTGCCCATCTCCTGGAGACAGGCCCAGCTTATTTGAAGGCCACCATTTTAAGGGAGGCCAGCGACCGAGTGATTTCTCGCTATGTGCATTTAGCGCATTCTAAAGAAGAGCGCCTGCAAAAAGAGTTTGCATCTTATTTGAGCTTCGAAGATTTTCTGCAAAGTACTTATGCCGATAATTGGCAAGTGCGCATGCTCGCTGGTCAATGGCATGAGGGGCGCGTAAATGAAGAGAGCTTTGTTAAGGCAGTCGATCAGCTTTATGCCATGGATTGGGTGGCCACGGCCGATCAAATGGCGAAGGCCGCTCTGGATTTAAGTTTGAAGCTAGGCTTTGAGAGCTACTACCATCCCCATTTAAATACCCGCGCCTCGGAAGAATTGTGGCAGGAGCTCAATGCAAAATACCGTGATTTAATTGCCGACTTAAATCGCTTTGATGCCCAATTGGTAGTGGAGGCTAGGGCGCTTTTTAATCGGAATAAGGAGCTTCCTCTTGCTAAAAGATTAAAGCTGAAACTAAAAGGATTGCTGGCCTGATTAATGAAATCTGCGTTTTCAAGTCAAATTTTGCTTCGTATTCTGCGCTGGATTTTTAAGCTAGGCCTTTTGAATGCTATTAATTTGGGATTAGCCTGTCTTTTGGTGCTTGCTCGTTTGGCATTTGAGCAAATTCCACTTTCTGATTTTCAATTCCCTTTTTTCCTTTTCATGACCGGCTTTGTGCTGATGAATTGGGTTTATAATCTGGGATTAATTTATGAGTGGATTTACCATCGTTTATGGAGCCTGGATTTGGATTTTAAGAAAGTGGAAACACAGTTCTTTAAAGCTGGAGTACTGATGGTTTTTATCGTGGATATTTTTGGGCTCTACTATTACCTGATCTGGTATAAGGCTTAAGACTGCCAGGAACTCTTAATCTCCACCCCGGGATTTTGCCTTTGCACCGCCACTTCATTTTGCTGCCATTCTTCGCTAAGGACTTCGAAATAACAAGCTCTACCCAGGAAATCGGCGCGAATGCCATCCAAATAAATATGAGCGTTAAAGAAAAAGCGTCCCGCCATTAAGGGCAGTTCCGGAATGCTTAATTGCGCCCTTTGCTGATCGCCAGATAAATAATGTTGAAAGCTGCTGAGGTAATTGCCGCGACTGTTGAATAAGTGCAGTTCTAAGCGAATCTCCTTGGCTTGCGCGGAACTTTCCCATGCCAAATCAAGTTGGAGGCTCTCGCCATTTTTAAGAAGCTTGGATCCGTCTTTGGCTTTAACTTCAATCTGCTGGAATCGAGCCCGTCCATCACCCTCGCGATCGCTACGTTCCGCGGGATTTCTATCGGCGTTTAGCTGTTCCAGGCCGCCTAAGTATTGCTCAATCATTTCATTGGGGGCTCCGGTGTCCTGCAGTTTACCTTGATTGATCCAGGCTACGCGATCACAGAGGCTATTAATGGCTCCCATATTATGACTCACGAAAACTATGCTGCGAGCCTGGGCTTTGGAAATGTCTTCCATGCGAGCCAAGCACTTCTTTTGGAAGTCGGCATCTCCCACCGCTAAAACCTCATCGATGAGTAAAATATCTGAATCCAAATGAGCCGCTACCGAAAATGCCAGACGCACAAACATGCCACTGCTATAGCGTTTTACTGGCATATCCAAAAATCGACTAACCCCGGCAAAATCTACAATTTCATCAAAACGCGCTTTAATAGCCGCTCTGCTCATGCCCAGAATACTACCATTGAGAAAGATGTTTTCTCGTCCACTAAGTTCAGGGTGAAAGCCCGTACCTACTTCAAGCAGGGAGGCCATTTTTCCATGCACCTTAATCTGTCCTTTGGTGGGCGCCGTAATACGACTGAGGATTTTAAGCAGGGTAGATTTACCAGCGCCATTGGCTCCAATTAAACCTAATACTTCACCTTGCTTCAAGTCGAGATGGATATCGTCCAGAGCCCAAAAATGCTCCTTGCCGGCAATGCGATATTGCTTGGAAATGCCTTGTATTTCGAGGGCCTTTTTCACAGGAGATCAGCCATTTTTCGTTCTACTTTTTGAAAGTATATCCAGCCACTCAGGAAGAGAAGTAATGAGAATACAATGCTTAAGCCTATACCGCTACTATTAGCTGAAAAGCCCAATTCGAATATTCCGGCTCGCCATATTTCCAGGATGCCCATCATGGGGTTCAAGTACAGAAAGATTTGAAATTTTTCATGGAGGGCGGACTGCCATAATTCGGGGCTATAAGCAATGGGGCTGAGGAAAAACAGCATTTGGGCAAAGAAGGGAATGATCTGTTGGAGGTCGCGGAATCGTAAGCTCAGCGCGGCAAACCATAGGGCTAGGCCCTGGGAAGCGAAGAAGCTCATGAAAAGGGCCGCCACAAAACTGCCCATACTTAACAGCGTGAAATGCGCATCGGCGAAAGCCACAAAAACAAACAGTATAAGCACGAAGATGAGATCTATGGAGGCCACCAGACTTTTGGAAAGCACCAAGAGTATGCGCGGGAAATAGATTTTCTGCAGCATACTGCGAGCCTGAATGAGGGAGGCGGCTCCCTGACTCAAATTGTAATTGAAAAAGCCCCAAAAGATCAAGCCACTAAGGGTGTAGCTTAAAAAGGGAATACCCTGGGTATCGGCCTGCAAAGCCCTTTGAAAAACCAAAAAGAGCACAGCCAGCGAAAGCAATGGCTGAATTAAGGCCCAAAGTGTGCCCAGCATGGTTTGGGCATAGCGTACCTTAAAATCGCGACGTGCCAAGCTGATACCCAAACTGCGGTATTGCATCAGCTCTTTCCATTGGCTGGCCAAATTTTGGCGGCCCGCCCTAATTAATATGTAGCTATCCTTTGCGATGTCACAAATATAGCGGCCTCGGGGCTTCTAGTTCCGGATCAGCCTTAAAGTTGTTCGTTCTCCCTCGCGATTTAAATGCAAGAGGTAAATACCGGCCTGTTCTGGCAATTGGAATTCATAGTCCTCCGAGCCTTCAATCTGATCTCTAAACAAGATGCGGCCTTGTAAATCGCTAAGGAGAATTTGAGTGCCATGCAGCTCATAAGAGGCATTCAAATGCACAATGCCATTCGACGGGTTGGGGTAGGCGCTAATTTGCTTGAAATCTTGCTCCTCTTCCAAGCCAATGGGTTTCCAATATTGCAAGCAGGCACTGGTGTCGATGCAATTGCCATTATCTACAATCACTGCGTATTGTCCGCTGCTATCGGGATAGAACTCACGTCCTGTGGCACCTGGAATTGGGGTGAAGCTACTATCGCAAATCAACCATTGGTAATTGGCCCCAAATTGATTGGCTCTAAAGGTGGTGTCGTTAATTAGGCTTGCAGTAGAATCTATAAAGTTCATGTATACCGTGAGGTAGACCAAGGAATCGCAGCCGGATGAGCTGGGGATAATATAGCGATCGCCACTGCGACTGTCGCGATAGGTAAAGCTATTAATCCAAGTGTAGGAATTACAAGCCTGAACGGTATCATAGCCATAGCCTTCCTGGCAATAGGTGAGCTTAAGCATAAAGGACTCCATACCTGGGCTGTTACCATTATCCACAATAGTTGGGTCGGGGTCAAAATCCATTTGGATGTCGAATCTACCGGCAACATAAACTTCACCTCTGCTGTTTACCATCGCCATTGCCGGGTAATCAAATTGACTGCTTCCCCAAGATTCTCCATAAAGGTAATTTCCTGCGGAATCCACTTTCGCGATAAAAATATCTTGAAGTCCATTGGAGGTTTTCATATTGGCTCCCAAGCTGGGATCCAGGTCGATGCTACCCATAAATGGTCCGGATACAATCGCTCCACCTGAACCATCTCGATTCAGGAAAAGGCTGTTTTTGCCGATTTCAGCATCACCCCACATTCGAGCCCAGTCGACCGACCAGCTGGTGTCGAGTTTCCAGAGGAACAAGGGATTTTGATTACCGACGGCGCTTAAACTTAAAACTGTGGAAGTATCAGGGTCAAAGTCTTTGGTGCCTGTGAAATACCCCGAAAAGTATAGGGTTTCGCTATTCTGCATTTCCATTTTCTGCGGTACAATCGGACTGTTGAAGGCCGAGACGAAAAGACCAAATGGATTAAGTTTCAGGAAAAAGCCACTCCCGGAAGTAGGACTAAGCCAGTACTCTTTGCCAGCGGTAGTATCGGGATCAAAATCTACGGAACCACTGAAAAAGCCTTGGGCATAGACATCTCCATTATCTGCAATCTTCACATTTAATGCCTGATCTTCAAGAGTAGAGCCTACGGAGCGGGCCCACCAGATGTTGCCACCGGGATGTAATCGCATAATGAAGACATCGGCTCTGCCTTTTGAAAAGACAGGAGCATAGCCACCCACACTGGGATCCAAATCGGCATTACCCCAAAAGAAACCGCCTATAACAATGTCGCCATTACTATTCACATCAATATCATTTGGGCTTTCATAAGAGCGATCGCCAAAAACCTTGGCGTACATTAAATCACCATTGGCCTTTAAAACCCAAAGGAAAACATCTACATATCCAGCCGCGGTAAGGTTCGTAATTCCAGGGCCCGGGTCAAAATCCAGGGTGCGCGTAAATTCCCCTACAGCATATACGTTGCCATTAATATCCGTAGTAATGGCAGTGATTTTTTCGGGATTATTATTGCCAAGAGAGTGAACCCATTTTAAATTCCCATAAGCATCGTATTTGGCAACGAACATATCGTAAAGGCCTACGGCGGTGTCGATTCGGGCATGTGGGCCATGATCGAAATCAACCACGCCAGAAAAGGTGCCAGCCACAATAATATTCCCAAAGGGATCCATCTGGCTGTCGATAATATTAACCTGATCGTTTTGGGTGAACCAAGCTAATTGCAGGCTTTGACCCATTACACTCAAACTGAGAAGGCAGAGAAGTAAAGTTTTCTTCATACGAAGGGCATAGGGAATTAAACCGCTCAAGTTAAAAAATTGACCGTATACATCGGCTGGGCAATGAGTGCTCGTTCTATATTTGTTTTATGTCCATCCTGAGCACTGCCATAGAATACCTGAAAGGAGTAGGGCCGGCCAAAGCCGATTTACTGAAGAAGGAGCTACAGATTTTTCGCTATGCCGATTTATTGCAATTGTATCCTTATCGCTATGTAGATCGCAGTCGTTTTTATAAGATCAATGAGTTAGGGGGCACTGCAGCTGAGGTACAGATTAAAGGCCGCATTACCAATATGGAGGTGCAAGGACCAAAAGGTCGCGGCAGCCGTTTAAAAGCTACTTTCCAAGATGACACCGGAGAGGTGGAATTGGTTTGGTTTAAGGGGGTACAGTGGATTCAGAAATCCTTGAAATTGCATCAAGACTATGTGCTTTATGGAAAGCCGAACTTTTTTAATGGCAGCTTGAGTTTCCCACATCCTGAACTGGACCTGGAGGCGGATTTTAAACGTAGCCCTTTGCGGGGATTGCAACCCTTATATCCAAGTACAGAAAAGCTTAATCAAAAAGGATTGAATAATAGGGGTTTAGCCAAATTAACCAAGGTGCTTTTGCCTCAGTTAAAAGGGGTTTTACCGGATTTCTTCCCGGCTCATTTTCGGGATCGTTATGCCTTAATGACGCGGGAAGAAGCATTAATGCAAATTCATTTTCCTAGTAGTATTGATAAAGCGGAGGCCGCACGCTTACGCTTGAAATTTGAGGAGCTTTTCTTTTTTCAGATGGAGATGGCCGCCCAAAAGCGTCAGCATCACCGGGAATTTCAAAGTTTCGCTTTCGCGGAAGTCGGCGCACACTTCAATCATTTTTACGAAAAGGTTTTACCCTTCGAATTAACGGGAGCCCAAAAAAGGGTGCTCAAGGAAATTCGACAGGATATGCGCTATGGTAAGCATATGAATCGTCTCCTTCAAGGGGATGTGGGATCCGGGAAAACCATGGTGGCCTTAATGGCGATGTTAATTGCCATAGACAATGGTTTTCAGGCCTGCTTAATGGCGCCTACCGAAATTTTAGCCCAACAACATTATCAAGGTATTCGCGAATTATTGGAAGATTCTCCTTTGCAAGTAGCCTTACTAACTGGCTCGGTAAAGACCGCTGATCGGAAGGTAATTCATGAAAATTTGCAATCGGGGGAACTTCACATTTTAATTGGCACCCATGCCTTATTGGAAGATAAGGTGAAGTATAAAAACCTGGGCCTGGCGGTAGTGGATGAGCAACATCGTTTTGGCGTTGCACAGCGGGCCAAGCTCTGGAAGAAGAATAAATTACCGCCTCATATTTTGGTAATGACGGCCACTCCCATCCCACGAACCCTGGCCATGAGTATTTATGGCAATTTGGACCTTTCGGTGATTGATGAATTGCCACCAGGTAGAAAGCCCATTACTACCAGTCATGCTTTTGATAAGGATCGCAATAAGCTCTTTGGCTTTTTGGAGACGGAGATAGAAAAGGGTCGTCAGGTATACATCGTGTATCCGCTGATTGAAGAGTCGGAGAAAATGGATTATAAAGACCTGATGGATGGTTATGAAAGTATCTGCCGTGCTTTCCCTCGACCCAAGTATCAGGTTAGTGTGGTGCATGGAAAGATGAAGCCTGAGGATAAGGATTTTGAAATGCAGCGCTTCGCTTCGGGTAAAACTCAAATTATGGTGGCGACCACGGTAATTGAAGTAGGGGTGAATGTACCTAATGCCTCAGTGATGGTAATTGAATCCGCCGAGCGCTTTGGATTGAGTCAATTGCATCAGTTACGCGGCAGGGTAGGGCGTGGCGCTGAAAAGAGCTATTGCATATTAATGACTGGTCCGAAATTAAGTCGGGATGCTCAAGTTCGAATGAAGACCATGGTGCGTACCCAGGATGGTTTTGAAATTGCCGATGTGGACCTCAAATTACGTGGACCGGGAGATTTAACCGGAACCCAGCAAAGTGGCATGCTCAATCTTAAACTAGCCGACCTTAGGCAGGATACTCCAATTATGGATTTATCGCGCCGGGCCTTACAAGATTTATTCAATGCGGATCCTTCTTTAAAAGCAGCTGAGCATCAGAGTATATTGGAGGAATTTGCCAAGCGAAAATCCGGTAAAATCGACTGGGGGCGTATCGCCTAAAAGCAAGCTACCCATTTTTTGGCATGATATTTTTATGTTGTTGATGGAACGCAAAAACCATCACAATGAAAAAGCTAATTGTACTCCTCTTGGGCCTCAGCATAGCCTCTTGTTCTTATGAAAGCAATGTGCCCGGACCAGTAGGTCCACAAGGCCCTCCCGGACCCGGATTGAGTTATCGTATTATTGATGCCACCGCTCTTTTTGAGAACTGGTTGCCCTTTAATAATCCTGGTGAAATCGACTATCAATATTATCAGGAATTCAATGCCCCAGAAATTGATCAATACACCTTCGATAATGGATTGGTGATTGGTTATCAGATTGATGGAGGAACTACTTATACACTGCCAAACACCATTAACTTCGATGGTTATACCCGCGAGTTTAGTTTGTATTACGGTGTTGGCTATGTAGGTTTTATCTGTAAAGATTCCGACTTACAATCTACTCCTCCTGATGTTGACCAATATTTTAAGGTGTATATCGTAAATCCTTCCAGTGGTAAGCGCGACCTCAGTGGAATGTCGCAAACAGAACTGGAGTTGTATCTTCGCGAGATGAAGGCCGAAGGATCGGCTCGCGAGATCAATCTTACCCGAAAGAAATGACCTTAAATAAGTGCTCTATATACAGACCGATGTTTCTAAGCATCGGTCTTTTTTTTGTGTTCGTATCTGGCCTGAAAGCTCAGGATTTTAAAAGCCTGCATTTGGTGGCGCGCTTCGACACTATTGATGAAAAGGTTTTAGGAACCGTTTACCATCAAGTGGCAGTAGGCGAGGATGTAGATCAATTGGTGCTCAATGCCATTCGCATGGAGATTAAATCCTTGCAATTAGATGGTGAGGATTGGGATTTTGAGCAGAATGATACGGCTCTTTTCATTCCTATAAAGGAAGCTGAAAGGGGAGAGCTTCAATTGCGAATTGAGTATGAAGCTAAGCCCAATAAAGGAATCTACTTTATTGGCTGGCAAGATGAGACCCGCCGGGCCCGCCGACAAATCTGGACGCAGGGTCAGGGCATTGATCATCGACATTGGATTCCTCATCATGATGATCAAACTGATAAAATTCTTTTTTCGGCTGAGTGGATTTTTAATTCCGATTATCAGATAATGAGCAATGGTCAACTGGATTCCATGGTGACCAAGGAAGGCGAGAGCCACTGGTATTACAGTATGGATAAGCCCATGAGTTCCTATCTAATCGCCATGGCTTTAGGAAACTATGTTGCCAGTGCTCAAATGATAAAGGGGACACCTCATATCTTATATCATTATCCCGATCGAATCGCAGATAGTGCCTGGTACTACTATCGACATCAACATATAGCTTCTTTTCTGGAGGGGGAAATTAATTATGAATATCCCTGGCGCAATTATAAGCAAGCGCCAGTAATGGACTTCCGTCATGGGGCTATGGAGAATACCTGTGCTACCATTTTTGGAGATTTCTTTTTGGTGGATTCCATTGCCTTTAATGATCGTAATTATACCTATGTAGACGCCCATGAGTTTGCGCATCAATGGTTTGGGAATTTGGTGACTGCGGCAGGGTCCGAGCATCATTGGCTGCATGAGGGTTTTGCGACTTATTATCAGTGGTTAAGTGAGGAAGAGCTTTATGGTTCCAATCATTATGATTGGGAATTGTTTAAGGCTCGAGAATTAATTGAGGGGGCCGCTGCTCGTGATAGCCTTCCCTTGGCACATCCCAAGGCGGGAGTGGAACGTTTTTACCAAAAGGGTGGCTGGTTATTGCACATGCTTAGGAACTATGTAGGCGACTCGGTATACCGCGTGGTGATTGACGATTATTTACATCGTTATACTCATCAGGTAGTGCACAATGAAGATTTGATTGCGCTATTTGAAAAGCACAGTGATAAAGATATCCGAGCTTTTTTTGATCTGTGGCTTTATGGAAAGAAGGAACCAAGTTTACGCATCAGGCACAGTCCTATTAAAGAGGCTTTGGTAACTGATTTAAGTGAAGCCATGCCTCAGGAATTGGAGTTCGCATTTTTGGTGAATGGTAAATGGCGTTTTCAAAAACATCAAATACCCAAAGGGCGCTCGATGGTCCTTATTCCAGACTCTTGTACCGCCTACTATCTGGCGAAGGTGGATGATTTACTTCTGACGCTGGATGATGAAAGCATGACCTCAGAATACTATCGGATCGCTTTTGAGGCGAATGATGACTTGGCCGCCCGCTGTCGCTATATGCGCGAGTGGCCGCAATGGGAGGAGGATTTAGATTTCATCAAGTCAGTAGCGGAGAATAAGCAGAATTTTCATTGGCTTCGCGCCGAAGCGATACGAGCCTTTGTTCGAATTTCAAAAGACAGAAATCAAGAAAAGGCCTTGGTAGAAAGCCTGCTCCGCAGCACAAAGGATGTACAATTGCAAAAGGCGATTATGACTGTGGTTTTGAAAGAGAAAATGGACATTGATGCTCAGATCTTAGCGGATTTACGTCAGTATGGTGGCTCCTATGAATTGAGGTCTTCAGCCTTACAAGCCAGTATTGATCCCGATAATTTGGCGAATATGAAATGGCTCAATGATGCACATTGGGCGGAGCAACCAGGAATAGTAGGACACGATCTTTATTTGCAAACTCTTTTTTATCGATTTGCCTTTTTTCGGGATCAAGAGGCCTTAGCCAAAATGTTGGATTTTGCCGGACCATCCTTCGATTTTAATACCCGCATGAATGCCTTGAGCTTTTTGTCTTATCTACCGATTGATGCCGATTTGTATTGGCAGCGATTGTTTGAAGCCTTCCAAAACAAAAACTGGAAACTTAGTAAAATGGGACGTGAGAAACTCCTTGATTTACAAAGCAAGGAAGCTGCTCAGTTTAAAAAGGCTTACCGCAAGGCCAGGCGCGATTGGGATGATTTTCAAAAGCAAAAGGCAGAGCGTACTTTTGAGAAGGAATAGCTATGCCTGCCAATCACAATCGACTTAGCCAGTTTCTGGTTTTATTAGGAGACTTTGCCCTCCTCAATGCTGCATTTTTCGGAGCGGCTTGGCAGCGCTTTCGGGATTTGCCTTTTTTCGATACTCCCTATTACGACTATTACCTACAGCTCTGGTTGATCCTTAATTTGCTGTGGTTGGTATTGAGCTTGATTTTCCGAACCTATGATTTGGCCTTAAAGCCCGAGCCTCGGCAATCGGTATCCAAGACCTTTAATGTATTTGTGAGTCACCTTTTTGTGGTGCTCCTATTATTAGTGGCCTTGCAGCGAAGTGAGCAGTACAGCCGTTTGTTCTTCGTGTATTTCTACAGCGGTGTGGCTCTCACTATTTTACCCTGGCATTTCTTTTACCTTCGATTTTTACGCTCCTTTCGACGTCGATCACGGCCTTTACGCACCGTAGTCTTGGTAGGAGAGGGACGGGCTTTTGATGATTTCATTCAATTGGTGGGGCGCAATCCGGAATTAGGAATAGCGGTATCTCGCAGCTTTCGCATCGATAAATCGGATAGCCTGGAAGATCTGGAATCCTATCTGGAGCAATCTCCCGGTGAAGAATTATTTGTAGCCTTAAATCCTGGTCATGCTGCGTTTGGGAAATTGTACCGTTTGGCGGATCAGCATGTAATGAATTTCCGAGCCCTGCCTGATTTAGGTATGCCTCCCATGAAGAGCATGCGCATTGATTTTTACGATCATCTGCCGGTATTAAGCTTCCGGCCCGAGCCCTTACAGCAATGGCATAACCGCTGGTTGAAGCGCAGTTTTGATATCCTCTTTTCTTTGCTCTTAATTTTGATTTGCCTGCCCCTTTTATTTCCAATTCTAGCGATTGGGGTGAAATTATCGGGACCCGGTCCCATTTTCTTTAAGCAGAAACGCAGTGGTTATCGTGGGGAGGAATTCGTGATTTACAAGTTCCGAAGTATGGCCTTGAATGCCCAATCGGATACGCATCAGGCGAAAGCCGAAGACCCCCGCATCACTTCTTTCGGACGATTTATTCGGCGTTGGCATTTGGATGAATTGCCCCAGCTTTTTCAGGTTTTAGGAGGAGAGATGTCGATGGTGGGACCCAGGCCGCATATGATTGCCCATACCGAAGAATACCGCAATTTGGTAGATCGCTATATGCTCAGGCATTTGGTGAAACCTGGATTAACCGGTTTGGCGCAGGTGCAGGGTTATAAGGGGGAGCACGATTTACCCTCCATGGAAGCAAGGGTACGCGCTGATGTGTATTATTTGGAGAATTGGAGCCTGCTGCTCGATCTGAGTATCATCTTACGAACTTTGGCAAGCTGGTCTAAAACCAATTAAAAAAGCCAGACCCTAAAGAATCTGGCTTTTCCATATTTAAACTTTGCAAGTACTTATTCCGAAAAGGCGGTAAAGCGGGCAAAAGCTAATGATGCTAGTTAGGACGAAAATACCTGCCAATACCATTAATACGATGCCCAGGGTGGAGCCAATAATACCACTAAAATACAAGTAGGCTACTACGGCGGCGATGATTACGCGGATAAGACGGTCGGCGTTGCTCATGTTCTTTTTCATAACATTTCATTTGGATTGTAGAGCTAAACTAGAACCTTCGTCAAGTCTGTGCAGTAACCGCAGTTACTGCTCCAAAACTATAATGCCTTCTTTGCGCTGTTCTACTTTTCCTTCGTTTTCGAGCTTCTTAATTACGCGACTAATAACCTCACGGGCACTGCCCAAATCACGGGCAATTTCGCGATGCGACATTTTTATGGGCTGACCTTGATGGGCTCGGGCATGATCGCTGAGGTATTGCATTAATCGTTGATCCATACGGCCAAAAAGCAGGGATTGAATGGTCTCTAATAACTCCGAATAGCGCAATTGGTATTGATTGAAAAAGAGCTTATTAAAGTCCTCGTATTCTTTGGTCCAGCGTTTTACGGCATCTCCCGGCAGGAGCAATACATCACATTCTTCGGTGGTATAGGCTTTTATCTGGCTGGGTGAATTCTCCAAAACTGCGGAGAAAGAAAGAGCACAGCTTTGGGCCGCACGGATATAATAGAGGAGGAGCTCCTTTTCATCGAAGTCGGCCATTACCTTAATGCTGCCCTTTATTACCAGTGGGATGACCTTTACATATTGGCCTTCCCGCAGTAATTCGGTGCCGGCAGGGTAGGAGGCATAGGTTCCTTCATGACTAATTTCATCTATTAATTGAGGGCTAAGACCCGCTAAGCTTTGTTTGAGTTGCTCGCGTAAATGCATGGGCATGGATTTGCGATCCAAGGTAGGCAATAGCCGGGCGGTAGAATATGATATTAATCAGATGAGCTGGGCTCTACATGGATAAGCACATCCTGTATTTGGGGATAAACCTTGGTTAGGTGATCTTTAAGCTTATGAGCGATGGCATGCCCTTCCCGAACGCTTAATTCTCCATTTACTTCAATATGCAGATCTACCAGATAGCCGGAACCATATTTACGGATGAAGCATTTTTCAGTTTCCAAAACCTGATCAACTTCCAGGGCCGATTTTCGAATGGCCGATTCGAGTTCGGGATAAAGGTGTTCGTCCATTACCTCTCCCAAAGCGGGACGAAGGATGAGGTAGGAATTGTAAATGATTAAAACACTGGTAAGCATGGCGGCAATTTCATCGGCCATAGCCCAGGCCTCGCCACCCCAAAGACTTATGCCTACCCCTACCAAAGCTACCACGGAGCTCAATGCATCCGAACGATGATGCCAGGCATCTGCAATTAAAGAAGAGCTACCGGTTTTTTCACCTTGCCTTTTCTGATAGCGATAGAAGCCTTCTTTTACAGCAATTACAAATAGGAGCACATAAAGGGTGAATCCTTCCGGTACGGGATTTTCGCCTTGCAGAGAATCGATGGAGCGCAAACCAATAATTACCGCCGAGCCAATTAATAGGGAGGTGATACCAAAGGTGACCAGGGCTTCAATTTTTCCGTGACCATAGGGGTGATTGTCGTCGGCCGGTCGCTGTGCATATTTAAGTCCGGCAATCACCAATAAGGAGCTAAAAAGATCACTAATACTTTCGGTGGCATCGGCCATTAAGGCAGCACTGTTTCCGAAAATCCCGGCCAAACCCTTAATGATGGCCATAAATAGATTTACGGTAAAACTGAGCCAGGCGGCAGATTTTGCTTTTTGGCTATCACTTTTCATGGTCGCTTTCGAATTAGGCCTTGTTGCATGGTGATTTCGTACTCTTCAGCAATTAACTGCCAATTGTAGCGCTCCTCAATACGACGGCGATTTTCCTGAATCCGCTCCTTAAATACTGCATCTGTATCCATGTGGTCCAGGTGATTCGCAACATCAATATGATCACTAAAATAGGAGGCGTTTTCCCCTAATACTTCATAATTAAAGCGATTGCGATGCGCCACGATGGAACAGCCGCAAGCCATGGCTTCTAAGAGGCTGGGGTTAGTGCCGCCTACACTATGACCATGGAAGTATAAATGGCTGTAATAGCGTAAATTATTGATCTTATCCTTTTTGTAAGTGCCACGAACAAAGCGGATGCGGGCATCTTTAAATTTTTCTTTGAGGTATTCACCATAGGGGGTGTCGTGATTCCCAACGACCAACATCAGGCGTTGACTTTCACTTTGCACCACGCCTTGCAGGATCATTTCTATATGATTCTCCGGTTCGAGGCGGGCTACCAATAAATTGTAATCTCCCGCATCTAAGCCATAAGCATCCAAAATTTCAGGATTTCCCTTTTTGAAGATATCCGCTCCATAGGGAATGAAAACGGTGTCATTGGGGTATTGCGATTCCAGGTATTCTTGAATCACCGTAGAGTCGGCAATGAGGATATCGCTGCGTCTGGCGGCCCATTTCTCAGCGTATTTCAAAAATTTCTGAACTCGAGGACTGTACTTACTTCGCTTCCATTCCAGGCCATCCATATTGCAAAGGATGAGGCTGCGCTTGGGGAGCAGTCTTTGCCAAACGGAGCTGCTGGTATATCCTAAAAGGAGGATGGCATCAAACTTCCGTTTACGGCTATCGATAATACAGTTGAGGTCGTAGATGAACTGCCCAATGGTGCCATAGCGATGTTCGGGATCGTATTTGTGGATGATCTCAATGCCCTGATAATTTTTTTGGTCGTAGGGATGACGATGCGAATTGTAGACCCAAACTTGATGTCCCATTTCTACCAACCTCAAACCTAATTGCTGGGCGCATTCTTCAAATCCACCATAAAGGTTGGGGATACCACGGGTGCCGATGATTCCTATCTTCATGCGCCCCCTTTTTGATGTTTTAGGTAAATGGCCAGAATGCTTCGGGCAGCCTTAGCCCAGCTGAAGTTTTCTTTAAGCCATTCGCTGTGATCTTCCTTTTGCTTTAAGGCCTTATGGATGGCGTTTCGTAAATCTTCAGGATCCTCCACCCTGGCAAAATTGGCCTGATCTTGAAAAAGCTCGCGGTTGATAGGGTGATCATTCACCACAATTTGACAACCAAAATGCAAGGCTTCCAAACTGGATAAGCCAGTACTTTCATAGTGGGAGGGCAATACATGTACCTTGGCTTTATTGAACATGGAGGCGCATTCTTCATGATTACGTGCCCCTTGGAATAACACTTTGGGACCTGCTTCGCGCTTGCATTTTTTTAGATAAGCCTGATGGGCCGGAGCCGCATCACCAATGATATGTAATTTCCAATCGCTGCCTTTTTGGGCTTCGATCAGGGCTAATTGATTTTTAAGGGGTTCGATACGAGCTACGCATAAAACATCCTTCTTTTCCCGTGGAGGGTTTAAGGGGGGCAGATGCTCAGTGCCTAATTTAACCACCGAATGTGCTCCTTCATAGCTGAAATCCTTACGCAGGATTTCAAGTTCCGCATTACTGGCGGTAATGAGGTGGTCACAGCGATTAAGTATCTTTTGGATGCTTCCACGTTGCCCTTCCATCAGGTAATCCAGGCCAGGCATTTTATCACGGCCCTTTAAGCTCCGCGCAATAAGTTTTAGATATTCTAGGGCATGCTGACCAAAGGCTCTTTGCAAAAAGGCTCGGAGGCCGGAAGCTTTGCGATCGGCTTGTTGGTAGTCGACATAGATGCTGGATACTACAAGTGGAACCCCCGACTTTAAAAGGGGCAATAGGATGGCGGGTCGACTTAAGCCAAAGAAGTGAATAAGATCGTATTCTTTGGGATTTTGATGGCCATCCCAAAAGTCGCATTGCACGCCAGCCTTGGTCAGAAATAGACGATTTTGCTCTACATGGACCGTATCTCCTCCAGCTTGACTGTAGAGGTTGGGACGGGATACAAAGAGAACTTTAATCGCTTTCATTCGGCTCTTCTAAGCTAGCAATTTGATCAGTAACCGGAACCAGTTTAGCCCTTAATTGTGCCGCAATAATTCCTCCTACTAGGCTCTTAATAATAAGACCGGGGATAAGGTGAATAAGGGTATTCCAAAGGTCGGCCCCAGGCATATAGTAATAGAGCACTGCAAAGCCCGGGATCAATAATAGGAGATGGGCTCTCAGGAAAATTAGAATGGCGCGGAAAAAGTGAAATTCTTGTCGGGCACTGGCATAGGCGACATATCCGGCGCAAGCCACAAAGCCCCACAAAAAACCAGCAGTAGCCCCGTATAATTTAGCGAAACCTGAAGTGTGATGCCCAAATACCGGTAAGCCCAAAGCACCCAAAGCCAAATAGGCCCCCACCACTAAAATGGCAGTACGCCAAGGCAGGAGGCTAGCCCCAATAAATATGATAAGGGTTTGCAGGGTAAGGGGGATAAAGCCTAAATCTAAACTCCAGGGCGCCAGAATGAGGATGGCGATTAATACGCCCAGGGCCAGTTTATAATTGGTGTTTTTCAGCATGATGAAGGGCTAGGAGTTGTTTGCTCTTAATTTCAAAGCGCCAAGTTAATAAGCTGGAGGCGACTATCAAGCCTAAGGCCAATCCATACCAAATTCCCAGTGGACCCCATTCTAGTTCAAAGCCCATATAGTAGGAGCTTCCCAATGCAATTACCCAATAGGAAAACATTACAATTAAGGTGGGGATACGAGTTTCGGATAATCCTCTTAAGGCCGCCAACACCGCGACTTGCATACCATCAAAAAGTTGGAAGGCTACCGCTACAATGAGCAGTTGTGCTGCCAGATCAATTACCACCGGATCATTGGAATAGAAGGTGGGAAGCAGGTGACGACCAAAGAAAAATACCAGTCCGGCAATGGACATTAAAATGAGCATCAAGGCAAAATTGGTATGAGCCGCCATGCGTAGAGCAGGAATATTACCGGCTCCCAATTGGTTACTTACCCGCACATTCGCAGCGGCGCCAATGCCACTGGCGGCCATATAGCTTACAGAGGCCAGGGAGATCGCAATTTGATGCGCAGCCAAAGATTCGGCACTAATCCAACCGGCCATGACTGCGGCAATGGCGAAGGCCGATACTTCGAAGATAAACTGTAAACCGGAGGGAACGCCTATATCCAGCAATTTCTTAAAGTGACTCCATTGGGTTTGAGCCCATTGAATTCCTTGAGTATAGACCTTAAATGCAGGTTTACGGAACACGTAGATCGCCATGGTGAGGGCCATGATAATTCGCGCAATTAAAGTAGCTAGGCCAGCTCCGGCTAATCCCATGGCTGGAAATCCAAAATGGCCGTAAATTAAAAGATAGTTGAGACCAATATTGAGGAGATTGGCACCCAGGCTAATCAGCATGGCCATGCGGGTATCGCTCAGACCTTCGGCAAATTGCTTAAAGGTGAGGAAGGTTAGTAAGGGAACTAAGCTGAGGCAGATAATGCGGTAATAAGGTCGGGCGGTGTCCAATACCTCTTTCTCTTGACCCATAAAATGCAGGAAATGCTCCAGTCCTAATAGAAGGAAAAAGATGAGCAGGGCAATGCCGGTATTCAGGTAAATGCCATGTTTAAGGTAGCTCCGGGCTTTTTCGGGTTTCTTTTCTCCGTCGGCATTGGCTACCGGGGTGGTGAGTCCAAATGCCAAACCAATTCCAAAAACCATGGGGACTACAAATACCGAATTGGCAAAGGCACCTGCCGCCAGAGCCACCGTTCCCAAAGCTCCCACCATAATGCTATCCGCCAGGCCTACCATAACGTGGCCTATCTGACCCAACATTACTGGCCAGGCGAGTTCGATGTTTTTTCGGAAGTGCTCTTTATAGGTCATGGGAAAAAAGAAAGCCTGCAAAAGTAGTTAAATGATGTCCCTTGCGGCCGGATTAAGGTTTTAAGAAATTGCTAATGGCAGGTCTTAGACGAAGGGATTGGTGAAAGCTTAGGGCTAGCTATTAAAATTCTTTATTTCTGTTGATGTTTTTTTCTTGATACAACCGAAGGTTTCTAGCCTGAGCACTCAAATCCTTTTGGGAATAAAGAGACGTTTGATGGGGTTCCTCAATACTTTTTTCTTGATACAACCGGAAGCGAAGCTGTAGCTCTCAAATTCCATTGAAAATTAAAAAGACATTTGAAAAAGTATTCAAAAAATCAAGGCCCCTGAAAGGCGATTCCTTCGGACCGCCGCTTCTGGGGTCGGGCCAGCCTGATTAATGATTTACCTTGGATTGGAAATTACCTTTCAAATGAATTTAAGTTCTGAGGACTACACTGCGAACGGCTATCGCTGCTCAGGTGCCACAAGCTCCGAATTATTGTTTTTTTGGTAAAAGTGATATTTAGTGAAGGATTCCACTGAACTCAATCTGTAGCGACTACCATCATTTGGAAGATCCGCCTTTCCTCAGTGATAGTTCGGCGCTTCGCGGAATTGCGTCCGCCGCAGACGGAAAGAGCATGAAGCGAAAAGTGCCGAACGATTTTGAAGACTGGAAGGAATCAAAAATCACCTAGGGAAAGGCCTAGGGTTTCCCGCCTACCGGAGCTGGAACAGCGGCGGGCAGGTTGGATACTTTTTGGCCGATGCAAAAAGTATCACCCAAAACGAAGCAAAAAATCAAGGCCCTTGAAAGGCTATTCATTCTATTCGGATTCGGGAGTCACAATTTCAACACCTTTGATATTTGGATCTAATGGGCTTGATTTTAATAGTTCTTCCCAGCAGCTTTCTCGGATGGAAATTATCTTATGCTCTATATCAGTGTTTGGTATTTCCAGGTTTATGTTCTGTACTTGGGAATATTCAAAATCAGTCACAATTTTCTGCATACAGCAATCCGCATAATCCTTAGTTGCTTCCTCACTAAAGAACATCTTTCGTAAGTCGTCGAGCTCTATTTTCTCTCGGATCTGCTTTTTATTAGTTTCTGTCCATGAGTTCCTATGGCAAGCAGATGAAAGGATGAGTAGAAGGCCTAGGATTGCTATTGCTTTCAATTGGTTCATGAGGATTCTTCTTGATTTTTAAAGGCTTACATTTTTTTATTTGAAAATCTGATCAATGTTTTGTCGTCCAATGATCATCATGATTTCAATGACCTTATTATTGATGCGGAAGAAGATACTATCTACCCCACAAACACTTCTGCGGTATCCTGCTCTAATGTGATCAACGGATTCGAAGGAATATGGACGCGCCGCAATTATTTCGAATTGATTAAAGAGAGCATCGATGTATTTGTCGGCTTGTGATGCACCGAACTTGATCATGCCATATTGATGAATTCGAACAAGATCTTCTTTGGCTATATTAGATAGTTTGTACTTGGCCATTCAAACCTTCTCTGGATGCGCGTTTTATATCTTCTTTCGAGTCATTGCTGAAACCGCTGTTTTCAGCTGCCTTAAGTCTCAGTCGTAGCCAATCCATTTGTTCTTCTTGCTTTCGAGCCTGACGAATAAGGTCGTTAACCAATTCGCTCTTGCTAGAGTATTCTTGATTGTCTACTTGACGTTTCAGCCATTCATCATTGGGCTCTGTAAGAGAGATACTTTGTCTAGCCATTGATTTTCTATTTGGTGTAAATTTACACCAAACCTGCCTTTAATGCTGTGATTTTTTTGAGTGATTTTTCTCTTGATACAACCGGAAGCGAAGCTGTAGCTCTCAAATTCCATTGAAAAGTAAAGAGGCATTTGAAAAAGTATCCAAAAGATCAAGGAAGCTTGAAGGCGATTCGAAATTACCTGAACCTTCGGTCGGTTCTTTCGATCACAGAAGCATGGGGCATTTGTGGCTTTAAAATTTGGGTGGATGCACTTAGTGCTTCATTTTTTCTTGATAAAACCGAAGGCGCAGCCAGAGCTCACAAATTCCTTTGAATTTAATATAGATCATTTGTAAAACGAAGCAAAAAATCAAGGCCCCTGAAAGGCGATTCCATTGGACCGCCGCTTCTGGGGTCGGGCCAGCCAGATTGATGATTTACCTTGGATTGGAGATGCTCCCACAATCGATTTTGAGTCCTAAGTACTACCCTACGAACGGCTATCGCTGCTCAGGTGCCGGGAGTTCCGAATTATTGTTTTTAGAAGGAGTATTATTTGGTGAAGGATTCGATCGATCACCAGCTAAGCTTGGAGCTAAGTAAATAGAAGGCTAAGATTTTAGTTCATGATAAAACTATGGAAGGATAATTCCTTGTTTTTTTAATCCTTAAGTTCTTCCAAAACACTCTTCAAACGAGCGGATATTCGTTCCTCTCTCATTTCATTGACGAAATGAATGGTATCCTCTTTTCCGATAAGGATATATTCCTGATATCTAGTTCCAGTTATTATCGTAATCATCCAAGTATGGAAAGAAGCCTTGCTTAAATTGGCTAGGCTAACTTTTGGAATCCCGAGTTGCTCAACTCGCTTTGCGAAATTTTGGAAGTCAGAAGCTAGAATGTTAGCGTAGTAGGAGCCATCAATGACTTTCACATCAATGGAATCATTCGATACCAAGAATTCATATTTCTGCTTTCTGTCATAGCTTCCAACATTTTCGATGACAATAATCTGTGCGAAAATTGGTGTAGCACTTAGGATGAAAAAGATGCAGTATAAAAGGCGTTTCATTTTAGTGAAAAGGTATTAACCAGTTTGAAGCAAATTTCAATAGGAAATTAATTCTGCTTGGTTCAAGTTTAATTGGATTTCGTTTTAATAGGGTCTCAGCTAATTGGCTTAAAACATCACTGGTAAATGCGAAAGTATCCAGGGAATAATGAATGTCATATATCCTTTTAGCACGGTCCATTTACCACGAATAATTTGTATGCCGGAATAGATGCCAATTAAACCGATTAAAAGCCTTACAATTAATAACCAATCCGGGAGGATGAAGATTCTGAGATAATTAGGGTGCTGAGTGTGATCGTAAAAGAGATAGGCACTATCGATGAGCCAAATAGCGGATAGGGTGATTTCCAATACTCCGGCCAAAATTCTATTGTTCTTGCTAAGTTGAGCCATGGACTAGACAATACTTGTGCTATGATATTAGCGATTTAAAAGCATCGCCTTTATCATCTCAAAACTTTTCCATTTCTCATCAATTCCTTCTTCCGGTTTTTGAGGATAGTAGCTTAGCCATTTTCCTTCAATCAACTCGAGGTAATATTCTATTTCAGTGTTTGACTTAAAGATTTCGACTTTTTGGGCTTTGCCTTTTCTAAAGTACACTTTGGATTCGAGTTGCTTATTGGTGTCAAAGTACCAATTGCATTGCAATTGATTTTTGTGGTAGCCGGAAATACGATAACCAAGCGGGCTGCTTTCTTGCTGTTTCCACTTGACCTTGAAATCCGTATTAAGGCTATCCCATTTAGTATGGCTGCTGTAAAATTGATGGTTGACAGAGCCAGTTCGGATTACTATAGCGAATTCGTTTTCAGTATATATACTGTCTATATCTCTACTGTTCTTCAGTACATTAAAAATGGAGTCATAAGCTGTTTCACCCTGACAATAAGCGAAAATGGGAAGAAGAAGGAATAGGCTAAGGACTGCTTTCATTTAAAGGTTTTATATGTTTTAGGTAAATATTGTTTTTTTATGGAGATAGGGTTTAGTAGCAAATTAGCTTTTAGAGATTCCAATGGTTTAAGAAGCTTTTATCCTGCAAATGGGCATCCCCAATATCAGCATGCTCCTAATCTTGGGTATAGGTGTGGATGAGGGGGCAAGTAATTGGCTAATAAGGTTTGTAGTATTTGAAATCTTCTTTAGTAAGTAAGTCGCCTTTTCCTGTGTAGGTTTTCAGGCTTATTAGTTTTCCATCTTTGGATAGTAAACTGTCGTAACGGAAATGAGTGTTGTTCAGCAGTTGTAAATCGGGTGTGTTTGTCCAGCTAGTAACCAAGTTTCCTTCCTCATCATATTCTCCTTTCCAATGAGTTGCTGTATTACCACAAATTCCTTCTTCGATATTTAAAATCCATTCTGTGCAGTTTCCCTGCTCGTCATACTTGAAGGATTTAGCCCCTGCTTTAATTAAGTTTCCACCTAGGTCATATTGGAAGAGAATAGAGTCAATTTGGTTTTGATAATCAATGCTTACCAGATTAAGCCGACTGTTTTCGTCGTAATGAAATTGTTCAGTGCGAATGAGCTTTTTCGATTGTGAATATTGAAGTCTCATTTGAATGCGCCCCTTTTCATCAAATTTGTAGCGATAATAATGTCCTTCTAAAATGGAGGGAACCTTCTCGAAAAGTAAATTTCCAAATTCATCGAACTCTAGTCTTCCGATTAGGCTGTCTTGGCCATTGTAATGTATACTGGTTATGGACTGAATTTTCTGAGAACGGATAGAGTCAGGGTGAAATCCGAGAGAGAAATTGTTAGGCAGGTTTTCTCTAATTTGCTGTGGAACCAGCTTGTAGTAGTTGTTATTGATTAGGTCACTGGGATAGGTCTGTTCAAAAAGCGAATCCGGAATATCGCTAGCCTGATGCTTTCCCAACATTTCCTCTGGTGAAGGACTTTTACAGCTGGCTAGCAAGATTACTATTACGATTAGTTTTTTCATAAAAGCTTGAAAGCTATTAAATAATGTCAGGAGTCGAAATTGAGCTTTAATCCCTTATTTCTCTAAAGGGTAATACCTCCATATTCCAAGTCTTATCATTTTTAGTTAAATGCAAGTAAAATTCAGTGTTGGATAGTTTTAGGTGCACCACCACATTATCTTTTTTCTTGTTGATTTGGCAACCTAAAATCATGGGAGGACTTGAAAACTCTTTCGGACTAGCGGTCGGTGGACAATTAATCCAGCTTGAAAGAAAGTATGATTTATCGAGATAGTCTTCTTCTAGAAAAATCCGTAGTACACTGGTATAGTAAGGGTTGTCGTAGATCACCTTAGTAGAATCAAAACTTAGGGAGGGGCTGTATTGCAGTGATTTCGAATTGCGACCACAGGTTTTCAGCGAATCTAAGGAGCTGAGGTAAATGGAATCTTTAATACAAATGGGAATAAGGTTTGGCAGAATTAGATATTCAGATTCCTTTGGATTGCGATTTGACTTCCAGCCGTAAATGGTATAATCATGAGCTTGGTAAGCCATTTGAAAAATGCTGTCCACAAAGCTTGCTGTGCGCTGTTTTGCCTTGGAGTCTTTTTCTAAAGACCATTTATGCCAGGATTGAAAAAAGGATTCAAAAATTTGCTGATCACCCTGTTTGAATGAAGCATTTAGCTTTTGAGCAAAATCACGGGGACTGGCATAGATTTCTTGATGAAGGGATTGTCCGCAAGTAGTTTGAAGTAGGAAACAGGAGAGAATAAGGACTAAGAATAATTTCATCACAGGTTCAGGATCAGGCTTTTTGATTTTGAATAAGGAGGCATTTGTTTTTTTCAAAGTGACTCAAGCTGAAGATAATTTGGAAGTGCGCGTCATAACCTTATTGCTAATAGGTTTGTTATTTTTCAGGTTCAAGATCTTCAGTGATGAGCTTTATTTCGGTGCAGCCAATCCGAATGACCTTCCCATCTTGAAAAAATAATATTAAATCGTCCTTGTCTTCGGGATTAGACTGTAGTCTTAGGCTGTCATTGATCATTCTCGATTCAGAAGGAAAAAAAGTGATGTCGCTCAGTCCTATGGCATCCTCCTTTAAAGCTTGTTCATCTCCTTCAATATAATATTGGTAGGACACATTCATGCAGTGAAAGTATAGGACATCAGGAACTTTAGCATTAAGCCAATCGCCTTTCGTTTTCTGAAATCGGATTAGGATATCATCCCCCTTTTTTATGAGCCCTTGAAAGTCGAAATTATTGTGAAGGTCAAGATGAGTTCCAGCCAGTAGAACGGCATAGTTGTCTTCGATTTCAAAATTTGTTTTCAAGTTTCTAAGCTTTTTTTCGCTTCAGTGCAATGAACCAGCAAAGAAGGCTTAGTAGAAAAATTAGGATGAATAAAAAGGAGGATAGATTTAGCTTTCCGCTCTGCCAGATCATCGTTTCTGATTGCTCAGTATTTAAAGCAATTGGATTTATGACTAAGCCTATTAAGGAGGTGATCATGATTAGGCCTAGGATTAATTTCAAGGGGAATTTGGACATGGTGCAGCTTAGAGTTTAGCATGCAAGGTAAGTTCTTAATTTTAGTAAGGATAGAATCCTGGAATGTCCTCACGACTTTAGGGTTCCAGGCTCTATTTGATACTTTTTTCTTGATAAAACCGAAGGCTTCTGGCCTGAGCTCTCAAATTCCATTGGAAGTTTAAGAGGCATTTGAAAAAGTATCCAAAAAATCAAGGCCCCTGAAAGGCGATTCCTTCGGACCGCCGCTTCTTGGGTCGGGCCAGCTTGATTGATGATTTTCCTTAGAGTTACAATTCTCTTTAAAGCGAATTTGAGTCTTAAATACTACCCTGTGTAGGGCTATCGCTGCTCAGGTGCCGGAGCCTCTGATACATTGTTTTAAGGTTGGGGTGATGATTTGTGAAGGATTCGGCTAAATACGGGAGTTTGCAGTTCCCATCATTTGGAAGATTCGGCCTTTCCTCAGTGATAGTTCGGCGCTTCGCGGAATTGCGTCCGCCGCAGGCGGAAAGAGCATGAAGCGAAAAGCGCCGAACGATTTTGAAGACTGGAAGGAATCAAAAATCACCTAGGGAAAGGCCTAGGCTTTCCCGCCTACCTGAGCTGGAACAGCGGCGGGCAGGTTGGATACTTTTTGGCCGATGCAAAAAGTATCAGAGCTTTCTTTGAAATGAAGTTTTTGTATAATGCTTTGGTTGATACTTTTTTCTTGATAAAACCGAAGGCTTTTGCCTGAGCTCTCAAATTCTATTGGAGGTTTAAGAGGCATTTGAAAAAGTATCCAAAAGATCAAGGAAGCTTGAAGGCGATTCGAATTTACCTGGACCTTCGGTCGGTTCTTTCGATCACAGAAGCTTGGGGCATTTGTGGCTTTAAAATTTGGGTGGATGCACTTAGTGCTTCATTTTTTCTTGATAAAACCGAAGGCTTCTGGCCTGAGCTCTCAAATTCCTTCAATACTGACGATACTTTTTTCTTGATAAAAAAGTATCCAAAAAATCAAGGCCCCTGAAAGGCGATTCCCTTGGACCGCCGCTTCTTGGGTCGGGCCAGCCTGATTGATGTTTTTCTTTGGATTGGAAATTCACCCACAATCGATTTTGAGTCCTAAGTACTACCCTTCGAATGGCTATCGCTGCTCAGGTGCCACATGCTCCGAAAAATGTTTTGGCGTAGAGGCAATGTTTAGTGAAGGATTCGACTGAACTCTATCTGTAGCGACTACCATCATTTGGAAGATTCGGCCTTTCCTCAGTGATAGTTCGGCGCTTCGCGGAATTGCGTCCGCCGCAGGCGGAAAGAGCATGAAGCGAAAAGCGCCGAACGATTTTGAAGACTGGAAGGAATCAAAAATCACCTAGGGAAAGGCCTAGGGTTTCCCGCCTACCGGAGCTGGAACAGCGGCGGGCAGGTTGGATACTTTTTGGCCAATGCAAAAAGTTTCACCCAAAACGGAACAAAATATCAAGGTCCTTGGGAGGCGATTCCTTTGGATCGCAGAGTCTGGGTTTGGGCCAACCTGATTACGGATTTTCATTTGAGCATCAATTCTTAGATCATAATCCATCTTGAAAGAGTTTTTTCAAAAAAACAAGACATGTTGTTCCGCAGCTAAATAGCTTCGCGTATATTCGCAGTCAAATAGCTGCACAATGGAAACGCGAAGAGATGTATTTCAAGCCATAGCCGATCCCACACGAAGAGCCATTCTTAGTTTGGTGGCAGCTGGCGCCATGACACCCGGTACTATCGCCGAAAATTTTGATGCTACTCGTCAAACCATATCCCGGCATATCCGCATCCTAAATGAATGCGATCTGCTGGAGCAGAAGCAACAGGGGCGTGAAATACTCTATTACTTCAATCCGGATAAGATGAAAGAGGTAAGCGATTTTATTGAGCCCTTCCGGAAGATGTGGGAAGCGCGTTTCGATCAGTTGGAAGCAGTGATGAAGCAATATCAATCCAAAAATAAATCTTAAGCATGGAACTAAAAACGCAGGTTAAAGCGGGGCAGGGGCAACAAGAAATTGTAATTAGTCGGCAATTTGATTTACCGCTGGAACTCTTGTTCAAGGCTTTTACCGAAGCCGATCTTTTTGCCCAATGGATGGGCACCAAAGTCCTAAAGTTGGAAGCCGAAAATCATGGTAGCTATCGATTTGAAACCTCAGATCCTAGCGGCAAAGTGGTGTTTAGTGCCAATGGTACTTTTCATGAGATTGATGTGAACCGTAAAATTGTTCGCACCTTTCAAATGGAGGGCACTCCCTTTCCTGCTCAATTAGAATTCTTAGAATTTGAAAGTCTGTCAGAGCATTCCAGTCTTTTGAAAATGCAAATCATCTTTCGCTCCGAGGCTTTTAGGAATCAATTGCTGCAAATGCCCTTTGCATCCGGTTTAAGCATGGCCCACGACCGTCTTCAAAATTTAATGACTCAGTAATTCAAGTAAAATGAAAAAGAGAGATAAGATCATTTATTGGATTGCCACTATCTGGCTAAGCATGGGCATGGTATCCTCAGGCCTGGTACAAATCCTGCAAATAGAAGAAGAGAGAATCATGATGCAGCGTTTGGGTTACCCTGACTATTTCATGATAATTCTGGGGGTTTGGAAACTACTGGGAGTAATAGCAGTATTAATACCCAAAGCTGCGCTATTGAAGGAATGGGCCTATGCGGGCTTCTTCATCGCCATGTCCGGGGCATTAGTTTCCCATTGGGCCGTGAATGATCCGGCAATGGAGTCTTTCGGTCCCAGCCTATTATTGGTTTTAACAGTACTTTCCTGGTATTTCCGCCCGGAGTCGCGGAGGCCTAAAGCTTAAGCCTCAGCCTCTAATCTCTGCATTTCCCTTTCGAAGAAGGCCTCGGCGGTTTCCATCAAAGAGGCTACTTCATTCACCAATTCTTCTTCTTCCCCTTCCAGCTCATCGAGCCATTCTACGTCGTCGCCGTAGATGTCCCAAATAAAGCGGGGGTATTGTGTATGGATAATGTAGAGATTATCAGGGGTATCGGTATTGTCGGCGAGTAAAAAGTGAGGTAGTTCCATGGCTATGGGGTTGATACTGAAATATATAAAAAATTTCAGTAGCGCTGTTTTTTATTTTCGTGCAAATTTTTGGACATCATCCGCGCTTACTTCTTCGGCGCTCAGAATGATCAATCGTTCTATAACATTTCGCAGTTCCCGGATATTTCCGGTCCAGTCGAGTTCCATTAATGCTTTCATCGCATCTTTGCTAAAAGGCTTGGGGGCATTGCCATATTCGCTGGCAATTTGCTGTGCGAAATGCTCTGCTAATAGTGGAATATCTTCTCTACGATCATTCAATGCGGGCACCTGAATCAGGATCACGCTTAAGCGATGGTAGAGGTCTTCGCGGAAACGACCGGCGGCAATCTCTTCCTGCAGATTTTTATTGGTGGCCGCCAATACGCGTACATCCACCTTTATTTCCTTATCGCTGCCTACCGGGCTTACCCGACCTTCTTGCAAGGCGCGTAATACTTTGGCTTGGGCCGATAGACTCATATCTCCAATTTCATCTAAAAAGAGGGTACCGCCATTGGCTTGTTCAAATTTACCGGCACGATCTCTCACGGCCGAGGTAAAGGCTCCTTTCTTATGTCCGAAGAGTTCACTTTCAATCAGCTCCGATGGAATGGCGGCGCAGTTTACTTCGATCATTGGGCCTTTGCTACGTTCGCTCTTCTGATGCACCCAATGGGCTACCAGTTCCTTACCGGTTCCATTAGGGCCGGTAATTAAAACCCGGGCATCGGTAGGCGCTACTTTTTCGATAATCTCTTTGATGTCTTCCAGGGCCTGACTGGTACCAATCATTTGGTACTTACGGCTGACCTTTTTACGGAGGGTTTTATTCTCCTTTTCAAGAGTATTACGGTCCAGGGCATTGCGCACTGTATTAAGCAGGCGATTTAAATCAGGGGGCTTAGAGATATAATCATAGGCTCCTTTACGCATACTGTCTACGGCGGTTTCCAAGTCACCATGACCGGAAATCATTACCACGGTAGTCTCTGGATATTTGGCTTTAATATGCTCTAAAACCTCAATGCCGTCCATGCCGGGCATCTTAATATCGCAGAGCACCAGGTCGTGTTCTTCGTTTGCGAGCAGGTCGATGGCAGCTTTGCCATGCTCTGCTTCGGAGATTTGATAGGATTTATCTTCGTCCTGAAGGATGTTTCTCAGGACATTACGTATTGCTTTTTCGTCTTCTACAAGGAGGATCTTTGCCATTGCTCCGCTTCGTTTTCGAGAGCGTAATATAAGCCTTCTTTTAAAGCGTAATTGCATTGTTGCAAGAGACGTATCCCAAAGCGTTTGATGATAAAATTGATCTCAATACAAGCCATCACAATCATGTCGGCTCGCATGGGAATCATACCCGGAGTATTCAAACGTTCTTCGAAGGTAGATTCCAGCATTTTCTTGGAAATCTGCATGTACTCATGCATGGAGAAGGTATAGCTGGTTTCGTCTTCCTCAAAGCGAGAAGTTTTGAAATTATCTGCACACATCTGAGCCAGGGTGTCGAAGCTACCACTGCTGCCAATTAATACCCTGGGGTATTCCTTACCGCAGGCTTCCTTAAGGGAGATGAGCTTTTCATCGAGGTAATCGTCGATGGCATCAATCTCTTCCTTTTGGATAGGGTCGGCAGGACGAAAACGATTTAGCATAACACTGCTGCCAATGGGGAAGGAGGCTTGCCAAACGGGTTTTTGATCGCGAAGCAATATGAATTCGGTACTGCCACCGCCGATGTCCATAATCAGGGTAGGAGCTTCTTTAAATTCGATGCCTTGCTGTACCCCTTCGTAAATGAGGCGAGCTTCGGTATCTCCAGTAATTACATTAATACGGATGCCCAATTCACTTTCGGCCCGAGCCACTAAATCCGGACCATTGGGGGCAGTGCGCACCGCTGCGGTAGCTACCACATACAGGGCTTCGGCTTGCCATTCGAGGGCGGTTTCTCGATGCGATTTAAGGGCGGCCATGGCACGCTCCATCGCTGCATCACTAATGCGGAGCTCATCATCGGCATCTTCCGCTAAGCGAACCGGAATCTTCGTGTTAAAGAGGGTGCGGTTCTCTTCCTGAGAGCGGATCAACAAGTTAAAGGTGTTGGTACCGCAATCAATTATGGCAATTTTCATTCTTCGTTTGCTGTGTTTGGGGCGTTTCGAAACCAAAGGTCTCTTTGAGGGAAAGGTATACTCACCTTATTATCGCGGAATTTCTGATCGATCTCGTAGCGCATTTCGCTTTTGGTTTTTTCGATCTGAAACAAATTCCGTGAAAAGAAATACAAGTGGAAGTCTAGGGAGCTATCGCCAAAGTCTTTGAAGAAAACCATCGGCTTGGGGGCTTTCAAAACATCGGGATGCTTTTCCGCTACTTCCAATAATAGCTTCTCCACCAATTTAGTGTCGCTTCCATAAGCAACCCCCACCGGAATGGAGAAACGCGTAACATGATTGTTCTGACTCCAGTTGATCACATTATCGGTAGTAAGCTTCACATTGGGAACAATTAATATAATTTGCTCCCGAGTAAGCAAGGTAGTAGTGCGTAAACCTACATCCTTAACCTGGCCAATAGTGCCATTTACTTCTACAATATCGCCGGCGGTTACAGTTCTTTCGAAGAGGATGATAAATCCTGCAATCATATCTCTAAAGAGGTCTTGTAATCCCAGACCCAAGCCAATCAATACCCCACTCGAAGAAGCTAAAAGTACGGTGACATTAAAGCCCAGGGAGTCGATGGAGGAGATGATGGCAATGATGAAAATGATATAGGTGCCGATGGAATAAATCGCATAGGACTTACCTCTATCTAGGCGCTCCAATTTTTCGAGTCGTCGCAGGTATTTCTTAAAAAGCCAACGCATGAGGATGGCGACTAAGATCACCAGCACCACCCATAAGAGATTGGCAACGGTAAGACTCCAATCGTCTACCTTAATAAGTTCCAGTTCGAAAAAGTCCTTCAGAGAATCCATCAGTTCTTATAACGTGTCCAACGATAAAGTTCCTTGAAGGTAGGTTTTTTCCCATACATCAAGATTCCAACTCGATATATTTTGGCGGCCAACCAAACGCTGCCAAAGAAGGTGATGGCCAATATGCCCATGGATAAAAGCAATTGCCAAGTAGGCACATCGAATGGTACTCGCGCCATCATCACCAAAGGAGAAGTTAGAGGGATCATCGACATCCAAACCGCTAAACTTCCATCCGGATTATCCAGAGCCCTTAAGATTACAATGAGGCTTAAGATTAATGGAATAGTCAAGGGAAGCATAAATTGCTGAGAGTCGGTTTCCTTGTCCACCGCCGAGCCAATAGCTGCGAAAAGAGCACCATAAAGCAGGTATCCACCAAAGAAATAATAGAGGAAGCTTAGTAAGACCTTAGTAAAAGGTATGGATTGTAAACTGCGGTAAATATCAAAAGCGGCATTATCGGGCAGGGCATTCATGCCTTCCATCTGCACTGCAGTACCACTGCTTAAACTAGGGTCAATGAATACCGCGGTGAAGATGGTGAAGATCAATAAGCCCAATCCTATCCAAATCACAAATTGCAATAAGGCTAGGGCGCCGATTCCAAGAATTTTGCCCATCATTAATTCGAAAGGACGAATACTGCTGACCATCAATTCCATAATGCGATTGGTCTTTTCTTCGATCACTCCGCGCATAATTTGGGCACCGTAGATAAAAATGAAGAGGTAAATCGCGAAAGCTGCTACATAGCCAATACCCATCTTTACAATGGTGGCATTTTCCGTTTCCCGGCCTTCTTCGGTATTGATGATGCGTAGATTGACCTGGGTCTTGGTGCGGGCCACAACTTCAGGGTCTACACCTTCCGCTTTCAGTTTTTCCTTTTGGATGTATTTTTCAAGGCTGCGCTCTAAATAGCTTTCTACAGAAAGGCTCAAATCGCCCGCTCGGAATACCCGAATATTACGAGCGATAAAATCAGGATCACCACCCTCGCTTACAGGAACATGCACAAAGGCATAGTCCTCACGGCCTTCTACCAATGCTTTCGCGGTTTCAAAATCAAAATCTTTAGGATTCAGATATTTGAAGCTGATTTCTTCATTCCCTTTATCGTAGATGTCCATTAAATAGGACTCATCCAAAATGGTGATCACCTTTTCATCACCGGGTAGGGTGGCCAGATAGGCGGGTAAAAACATCACTGCCGCCATTAATATGGGGGCTAGCAGGGTTAGGATGATAAAGGATGGTTTGCGTACCCGGGTTAGAAATTCCCGGCGGATTATAAGGCCTAGGTTTTTCATGCGTTGCGGGTGCTTTGAATGAATATTTCGTTGAGGGAGGGAATTTCTTCGCGGAACTCAATCAGGCCGGAGGAAAGTAAGCTTTCTAATAATTCAGCCCGGCTGTTTTGCTCCGGATGAATGCGATACGCCTTACCTCCCAATTGGGCATTAAGCTTTTCCACCTGCCAGTTTTTTCCAGTGGGAATTTGCCATTCCTTTTCGGTTTCCACCTGATACCAGCCACTTTTATATTGGGCCTTAACCTCATGCAATGGACCTCCCAGGAGGCGACTGCCTTTATTGATCAGCACTATGTCTTCACAAAGTTCCTCTACCGATTCCATGCGGTGGGTAGAGAATATAATGGTGGCGCCTTCCTCGCGTAAGCGAAGTATTTCCTGCTTAATATGCTCGGTATTAACCGGATCAAAACCGGTGAATGGCTCATCTAAAATGAGTAATTCCGGTTCGTGGATGACGCTGGCAATGAACTGGACCTTTTGCGCGAGTCCTTTGGAGAGCTCTTCTACCTTGGTTTGCACGCGATCCGTCAATTCAAAGCGCTTCAGCCAATAGGCAATACGCTCTTTGGCCTGGCTTTTACTTAAACCCTTCAATTGAGCGAGGTAGAGCAATTGCTCCCCGATTTTCATTTTAGGGTATAAACCACGCTCTTCTGGCAGGTAGCCAATACGGCTGATGTGTTTTCCCGATAGGGCTTCTCCTTTTATGAGAACTTCGCCCTCGTCGGGAGCTAATATTTGATTTAAGATGCGGATGAAGGTGGTTTTACCTGCTCCGTTAGGGCCCAGTAAGCCAAAAATGCTACCCTCTTTAATGTTGAGGTCCAGGCCCTTTAATGCCTGATGCGAGCCATATGTTTTACGTATACCCCGGGCTTCAATCATATTAGCTGAACATTTCTTTTACTTTATCGAAGAAGGATTTCTCACTGCGATCGGGTTTCGGCTGAAAGGCCTCATTCTCTTGCATTTCTTCGAACATTTTCTTGTACTTGGAGTCCATATGCTTGGGAGTCCAAACATTTACGTGAACTAAGATATCACCCGTGCCATAGCTTTCCACACTGGGTAATCCTTTGTTTCGCAATCTTAGGATTTTTCCGCTTTGAGTACCGGCATCCAGCTTTATGCGTGCTTTCCCGTTAAGGGTTGGGATATCTACCTTGGTACCTAATACTGCATCCGGAATACTGATGTACAATTCGTAATGCAAGTTTTGTCCGTCGCGTTGCAACTCATCATGCGGAACTTCCTCAATCTGAACCAGCAGGTCGCCATTAACTCCGTCCAATGGACCGGCATTTCCTTTTCCGGAAACTTTTAATTGCATGCCTTCGGCTACCCCGGCAGGGATTTTCACCTCTACCACATCATCCTTGCGGATCATGCCATGCTCATCGGCACCAGCCGGCTTCTTATCGAGGGTTTTACCCAAGCCACCACAAGTAGGACAGGTGCTGGCCGTTTGCATTTGACCTAAAATAGTGTTGGTAACGCGGTTTACCTGACCACGACCTCCACAGGTATTACAGGTGCTAAAGCTTAGTCCTTCGGCAGGTACCAGGCGTTTGATGCGCAATTTTTTAGTAGCGCCATTGGCAATTTCTTCCAAAGTGAGTTTTACGCGTACCCGGAGGTTGGAGCCTTTGAACACCCGACGACCACCGCCGCCGCGACCTCCAAAACCACCAAAGCCACCGCCACCTCCGAAGGCACCACCAAAGATGTCTCCGAATTGCTCGAAGATATCATCCATGCTCATGCCGCCTCCGAAGCCACCACGACCGCCACCGGCCGCACCGCTCATGCCGGCATGACCGAATTGATCGTAACGCTGACGTTTTTCTTTGTTGCTAAGTACCTCGTAAGCTTCTGCCGCTTCCTTAAACTTAGTTTCCGCCTCGGGGTTATCGGGGTTTTTATCAGGGTGATACTGAATGGCCAGTTTGCGGTATGCCTTTTTGATATCGGCATCCGTGGCATTCTTTGATACTCCTAATACTTCGTAATAATCTCGCTTCGCCATGCTCTTTCTTATTCACCAACCACTACACGGGCGTAGCGGATGATTTTCGTTCCCAAATGAAAGCCTTGCTCAATTTCATCCACCACTTTGCCCTTCATGTCTTCGCTCGGGGCGGGGATGCGCGTAATGGCCTCCATTGTATCTACATTAAATTCTTTACCAATGGTGCTTTCCATCGGTTTCAGGCCCTTCTGTTTGAGAGTGTTCTCAAATTTGTTGAAAATCAAAGAGATTCCTTCTTGGTCCTCTTCATTTTTTAAATTGCTCAGGGCACGTTTAAAATCATCGATAATTGGCAGAAGGGCTGACATTAATTCTTGATTGGCACTGCCAAAGAGTTCCACTCTTTCCTTTGCAGTACGCTTGCGATGATTCTCAAAATCGGCATAGAGCCTTAATTTTTGATCTTTCTCCGCTTTAAGCTCCTCTTCCAATTCTGCGATACGAGCCTCTAATTGCTCTTCAGGGCTCATTTCTTCTTGTGTTTCAACTGATTCTTTATCAGTGTTTTCGGCTTGGGTTTCCGCTAAGTTTTCTTTGGGATCCAAGGCTTCTTTATCTGGGTCTTGTACTGTGTTCTTAGTACTCATCCTGCTCAAATTTGTGCCATTAAAGGCAAATTGTTTGCCAAGGGGGGGCAAAGTGTCAGAGTGGCACAGTATACGGAAGCTTGGGCTTTATGCCCTACATTTGGGCTATGAGCCCCGAAAACCCTGGATTAAGCGGAAGATTTCTTCTCTCGATTAGGCATCCTCTTTGGATAATGATTGGGCTTTTCCTCCTGGCAGGATTTAGTGTGCAGGCTCAAGTAGATAGTTTGCAAAGTTTAAAGTCGGAGATACGGCGAGATTCTGCTGAGAGAGCGGCCCTGCAGGTAGAAAGCGACCATAAACTTTCGATTTTAAAGCTAGAGCAACAAAGGCAATTGCAGGAGCAAGATTTGGTCGAACTCGCTAAGGCGGAAGCGGCCCAACGAAAATTAGCCTGGTGGATATCGGCCATGGCCCTCTTAATTCTGGTTTCGGTATACAGTATTTACCGCAGTAGGAAGTCTGCAGCTCTAAGGCAAAAGGCTTTGCTAGAAACCAAGGCCGAAAAACTCAAACTGGAAGAAGCCTTATTGGCAAATCAAGTAGAGCAAAGTCAATTAGAACAAGATTTATTAGAGGCCGAGCAAGCACAGAATCACGAACGACGTTTGGAGTTTGAAGCGGTGTTGAAGCAGCAACAACAAGCATCTGGAATCTTAAAAGACTTTGTGAAAGATCAGATTCAAGAATTAGAACCCGAAGAAGCAGAACCCCTGCGCGAGATCTTTTTGCAAATGACGCAAGAGCGCTTCCGCAATGAACATCTGGAAAGGTATCAAGAGGAGCTTTCCAAATTAGATTCGGAGATGGCCCATCGTTTACAACAGCGATTTATCGACCTAAAGCAGGAAGAAATGGAATTGCTGGTTTTCATTTTAAATGATTTAAGTCTCAGTGAAATTGCTGAGATCTACCATTTGGAATCAGCCAGCATTAATAAAAGGCGCTATCGACTCCGTAAGAAACTGGCCTTAGAAAAGGGAGCAGATTTTAAAGAATTCATTGAAAAATCCCTGAACGAAGAATGAGGAAAATAGTCATGGGTTTTGCCTTGCTCTCGCTATGGGCTTGCAGTAAGGATGATTTAATGCCTTCTCCTTTACGGGAAGCAGAGGCCCAGGCCTTAATGGACTCACGGCCAGATTCTGCAGTAACCTGGTTGGAAACTCAAATTCGTTTAAAACCCAAGAAGCAAGCAGCTTGGACCTACAAAATGTTAGGTACTTACTATATGCAGAGTGGGGATAATGAGCGGGCCGCTAGCTATTATTTTGAGGCTTTGGCCAAATATCAGGAAGCAAAGGATACGGCCGGGATGGCCGCAATCTACCTGAATCTTACCAATGTGGAAGATCGCTCGGAACAGTCTTGGGAATGGCATCAAAAGAGCATTGGTTTATACCGCAGTATTGGTAATTTTCAAGGGGTGGCCAAGAACTATGTGAATTTGGGTACCAGCTATATGGATAGCAATAAGCTCCAAAGGGCAGCGGATTTTTACCAGAAGGCCAGAGACCTTAGTCAGGAGCATAAGATTGAAAAGACCCTGGTAAGTTCTTCCCTCAATCTAGCCATATTAAGGCATAAAATGGGAGAGAAGGACCTGGCAATTGAATTGATCCATCCGGTTTTAAAGCATTATCAGGAGTCTAATAATCGCATTGGCTTGGTATACAGCTATTTCAATTTGGGGCAATTTTACTGGCCGGAACAAAATGATTCAGCCGTTTATTATTCCCAAAAAGCTATTGAAGAGGCCGGTACAGACTATCCGCAACTTCAAGCTTTGGCCTATCAAACCCTTAGAGATTTGGCCATGCGGCAAGAACGCTATGCCCTGGCCCAAAGCTATCATCGCAAATTTGATAGCATTGCCGATTTGCAGGTACAGATCAATGGGGCCAATCTGGTAACTAAGGTGGAAGCGGAGTTTGATTTGGCTCAAAGCAGACAGCAAGCCGATTTCTTGTATGAGGAACTGAAAAGGCAAAAGCGCATCAATCTTTGGATCGGGATTTTAGCGATTGGCGTGCTTTTGTATTTGGGCTTCTTTCTTTGGAGCTTGCGCCGCAAATCCAAAGAAACTAAGATCTTAATGGAGCAAGATCGTGCTCTGATTAAAGCGCGTAATGAACTTAATCGAGCGCGACTTTTAAAGTTGGAAACTGAGGAGAAGGTGATGCGGCAAAAGCTAAATCAGCAAAGAAGTGAACTTTCGCAGATGGCCGCCCGAATCGTAAAGCATAAGAGCCTCATTCAGAAAATGGAAGCTCTGGCTTCGAATTGGAAGGGGAAAACAGCCTCGCCAAAGTTTAAGGATTTTGCCCGCTCTTTGCGAAAATTAATGCGCGAGCAAGATGCTGCCCCTCTTTTAATTAAGGAAGCCTTTATAGTGTACCAGCGCTACTTGAAAGTCTTTAGTGAGCGCTATGCCCAATTAACGGATAGCGATTTGGAGTACATCATCTTATTTGATTTGAATCTCTCCACTAAGGAAGTAGCGGCCTTTTTAGAGGTGCAGGATCAAACGGTGAACATGCGTCGCTATAAATTGCGGAAGAAGTTGAACCTAGCTAAGGGACAAGAATTAGAAGCCTGGTTGAGAGAGGTTCGGAGTAGTATATAAAGGGCTTTAAAAAGAAAAGAGCCGGCCCTATGCCGACTCTTTCCCGTAACTATCCTAAGAAAAGATAAGTCCCCAATACCTAGTGTTTCACCAAAGTACCTTGTCTTTGTAATTGACCACCTTCCAGACGGATGTGGTACATACCCTGCGGCAGAGATTGCAGCGGCAGTTTCAGGATGGGATCGTTTTGGATGAGGCTTTCATTCCAAACCTCTTGTCCAGAGCTGTTAAATAGTTGCACTCGAATCTTACCTCTCATTTCACTTGGTACTTCAATATTGAGGATCGATTCTACTGGATTGGGATACATACTTAGAGCCCGGATATGATAATCGGCCAATCCAATATTTACCGTAAAGCTTTGCACCAAAGTATCGCTACCACAAGCATTGCTTACAATGAGTTGTACATCAACCGGGCCATTTTGACTGTAGCTGCTGCTGGCCATCATGCCGGTATCTTGTTGTCCGTTACCGAAATCCCAATGGTATTGATGGCTTTGGCTGCTGCCGGATGCGTCTACAGAGATCCATTGCATGCCCAGGCTGTCTACAATGCTATAGGTGAAGGCAGCATTTGGTAGGGGCACCGAATCGGTTTGGAAGCTAATCGGACCTTCCCAGTCAGAGCTATCTACGCCATTGCAAATGTTCTGATAATAAACTTCATAAGTATGATTAGCTAGCAATTGATCCAGACTCACCAGCGAATCTGTACCACTAATAATAGTTCCGCTTCCTGGATTAAAACCATTAAGGCCGTATTCCACTATCAGGGTGTCCCCAAGATCTCCAAATTCTACTACCACACTATCGCAGCTAGTAAATGCCACTTGGGTGAAGGATGGACTAGCACAATTATTATCCTGTAATTCAGTGATACAGAAATCATCAATAAAAAATTCATTAGAACCCCCGAAACTTCCTGGGGCAACAAAGCTTAAGCCGGTTAATTGAGCAGGTGGGAAAAAGGCGTTCTGACTGTAGCTCCAGCCGATACCTTGATCTTGACCATTAATTTTAATATAGCAGGTATCCAGATCGAAGTCGATAATTTGATCTACATCAAACCATACTCCAGTGCTGTAGTTAAAGGTACCTACGGTATTAGGTGGTCCAAATCCATTGGGAGCTAAAACATTCGCCGTACCTCCAAAGAAATCCAGGCTAAAAGCCAGATTGGAGTTTTGATAATCCTTGAAGAAATTGATGAAGCCAGAGTTCCCCATCGGAATATAAACTGCCATAGAAACCTCAATTTGCCCGCTGTCAATTGGGTTGAAAGAGGCACCAGTATTGCTGGCATCCAGTCCAAAGGCAACTACGTGCATAGATTGGGTTCCTGAGCTAGCTTGTAAATTGCTGATTTCGGTAACATCATTAATACTCAGGGATTCAAAAAGGGTGGATTGACCCTTAAAGGTACCCAGATTATAGGCCTCGAAATCATCACAGAGAATGGGGCTCACTGAAATGTCGATAGGGCCTGCCCAAAGACTGGTATCTCCAGGCGCACAGATAGAACGCACAAATACCTGATTGGGAACATTGGCCGCTTGTAAGCCTACCGTTGCAGTAGTGGCCGAAGTACTTACTCGGGTACCACTACCTATGCTAAAGCCTTTAATGCCATATTCGTATTCATATTGACCGGTAGTGCCATTCCATGAAACATCCGCTGAAGTGGCAGTAGAGGATACCAAATTAAGGTTGGTGGGCTCTGCACAACTGGGAATGAGCTCATAATGCAACTCATCAATATAGATAGGCTCGAATGAGTTCAAAACTCCGTGCTTGAAAGCGAAGTTCTTGTCCGTCATATTGTAACCGGTAGAGGCATCAAAATTGAGGGTATAGGTATTAAAATTTGTGTTCAAGTGAATGGTGTCCAACGCTTGGAAACTGTTGATATCACTAGGATTACTGATGGTGCCCACAATTAAATCTTCGCTAGGAGCGCTGCTGTTTCTCGCTTTAAAGCGGATGCGCTTATTGCCGAGATCCATGTCACTGAAATTGGGACTCACAAGAATTAGGTCGCTAGGGAAGAAGTCATTATAGATTTGAACACTTTGACTTCCGCTGGAAAATTGATTGCCAGTTACTTCAATGCTCCCAGCAGCAGAAAGCAATCCCTCGTAACAATCAGGGGTATTACCCATATTGAAGTTTTCAAAGTCTTCGAAATAAGGAGCACTAAATGAAGTACAAGGGGTCTTAAAGCGGTGGGGGCCTACCCAGTTTGAACTGTCGCCAGGGCCACAAATTCCACGAACTACAAATTCATAGAAAGTATTTGCCGTTAAACTATCCAGAAGCTTTTGAGCATTGTTGGAGGTAGTTTTAGTGCCTCCGGTAGTGGTAGTTCCTTGATAAAATCCTTGGGGACCAAACCATATTTCATAGGAACCAGCAGCACCAACGGCCGACCAGCTTAAATTGGCGGTACTGTCATTCTGCAATGCAGCTGCTAATCCTACCGGATCAGGACAAGTTGGTGCTTCGTCAATGCTTAGTTCATCAATGGAGCAATCACCGCTATTAGGACCATTACTCACAATTACAAAGCGAATTTGCACCGTATCGGGATAGCTAGAGATATCAATTCCGATATTTTGGAAAGGAGCTACACTGCTATTTTGAGGACTGCCGCTAATGCGAGTAATTTCTCGCCATGTTCCGCTGGAGTCGATTAGTACGGCAAGCGCTGGCATATTAGGCCCAAAGCGATGAACTGCAAAGCTCAAGAAGGGCTGGCTTAATGCCGATATGTCGATACGTGGACTCTCTAAAATGGCACTGTCTCCAGAAAAGCCATAAGAACCATGACTGTATATATAGTTACCACTACCAGACACATCTTGATCCGGTCCAGTGCCAAAGCCGGGTGAGGGGCCATTACCAACTGTCCATCGGTATTGACCGCCATTTACAGGACTGCGCCACCAACAATTGTCAATGGTGTCGCCAGCATTATCGAATCCGTTACCCATAGCCCAATTAGCTCCATCGAAGTTCTCGAGATAGGGCGCGGCAATTTCGGTACAAGCGGTGCTAAAGCTTAGGGGGCCTAACCAATAGGTGTAAGATCCATTGCTACAAGAGTCTCTTAGATAGACCTCGTAGGCGGTATTTGAATTTAGGCCGCTGATTAGGAAGCTGCCACTGTTATCGTTGATGGAATCACCAGCGATATTAGGATCGAAGCCAGCATTTCCCCATTTAATTTGACTGTGAATACCTTGACCAGTAGTCCAATTTAACTGTGCACTATTGGTGGTGATATTGTTTAAAGCTAGGCTATTGAATGAAGGTGGATTACAGGCAGGAACGAGCTCATAGTGGAAATCATCGATATAAATGTTTCCATAGGAGGCACTGCTTTTACTTAGGACAATGGCAATGTAGGAGTCCGTTCCATTGTAGCCATTGCTGCTGCTAATTTCGGTGATGAATTCGGAATAGCTTGGGAAGTCGCGAGTGGGACTGCTACTCGGGATAAAAATGCTATCCAATTGCTGGAAACTTCCTGGGTTTAAGGGATTGTCTACCGTGCCAATTAGGAAGGAGGCGTCACCTCTGGTAGCGGCGGCCATAAAGCGGATTTGTTTGTCGCCAAGGTTTAAGTCTGAAAAGGAGGGACTAATCAACATGGTGCGATGACTAGCATTAGTGCTTCCGCTGAGGAAAAACTCTAGGTGTTGCGTTCCACTAAAGGCACTGCTACCATTGTTATAGGATTTTACTTCCGTTCTATTGCCGCCATTTCCTGCTAAGCTGGGTGTCCAACAATTGGGTTCATCATAGAGGGCTTCATTTTCGAAGTTATTAAAATAGGGTGCTTGGAAAGGACTACAGCCGGTGGTGAAAAAGAAAGCTTGACTAGAATCTGAAATTTCAGAACCACAATCTCTAAAGATGTAGAGTTCGTATTCGGTATTGGCTTGTAAAGGGTGAATTTGAGCCGGGGCGGTGCTTAATAGCGAATCACCTTGGCTGGTAACGGTTCCCTGAGTATAACCACGTGGCCCCCAGTGAAAGCGAAAGTTGCCGGTATTGTCATTGAAGTCGATACCAACGCTAGTATCTCCAATCGAAACCAAAAAGGGATTGGTCACCTTTTGGCAAGGAGGGATGGTGTCGTATTCTACTTCATCGATAAAGAGAGTAGTGAAAGTAGATTCGTTGCCATGTAAGAAAGCGAGGTGGCTATCTTGCATATTATAGCCATTGGCAGCTGTAACTGGAATTATATATTCTCGGTATTGTGAGCTTTCAGTAAAATGAATGGTATCGAATGCTTGAAAAGCCGAGAGATTAGTTTGGTTGGGCATAGATCCGATAACCAAGGTGGAGCTGGTATCACTGGTGCCAGCCATAAAGCGGATTTGCTTTTGACCTAGGCTGAGATCACCAAATTGGGGTGAGATCAGCATGGTTGTATCTCCAAATTCATTGAAGAGTACCACATGCTTAGAACCACTAAAAGGATCGTAATTTTCTACTTGCGCGGCGGAACCAAAGCCCATGGTATTCACTAAACCGGATTCCCAGCATTGTGGACTTTGAAAGAGGGTGTCATTTTCAAAACCAGTGGCGTATCCAATATAATAGCTATTGCTGCATGCGGCTGCAGCTTGTTGTAGGCTAGAAGCATTTGGATGAGCCGGTTTTTTAGTTTCTGTTTCCCCGGCATCTTTCTCCTTCATTTCGGTAGGAGCATGGCTGAGCTTTAATTGCACCTGCCAGGTTCCCCAGGCGAGGGTACTAAGCGTCAGGGATGCAAAAAGCAGGGTGACGATCTTTTTCATGTATAGGGCTTTAGAATTTTAAATCGAAGACCAATTAAGAGTATATGCTTCGCTTCCCCTATTTTTCAATATGGACAGAATGTATATGTTGGAAATAAGTAATTGTTTTTCAGGTGTTAAAAGAGTGGTAAGCCGTTTTTATATCGGAAGTATTTTACTCTTATATCGGAACAGGACTCAAGAATAAGCCTGAATTTTTGCTCTGTTTTTAGGTCGATAGTGCATTGTATGAATAGCTTTTTTAGGACTAAAGGGCAAAAAAAAAGCGCCTCGATTGAGACGCTTTCTAAAAGGCTTATCCTTTTCTTATTTCTTCATTTTTTCCAGCACATTTCGCAAGGCACGACCGCGCAGGTTTTTGGCAAGGATGGTTCCATCGCCGCCTATTAGGAAGGTGGCAGGAATGGACTGAACTCCGTAAGTGGCCGCTGCAGCATTGCTCCAACCTTTCAGATCACTCACATGATTTTCCCAGGCCAATTTATCTTGTTCGATGGCGGCAATCCACTGACTCTTGTTTTGATCCAGAGATACACTTAAAACGGTAAAGCCTTCGCCTTCCTTAAAGCTGGTATTTTTGTAGTCATTATAAGTGGCTACCACATTAGGGTTCTCTCGGCGACAAGGTTTACACCAAGCGGCCCAGAAGTCGATCAATACCACTTTTCCCTGGAGGTCGGAGAGCTTCCGTACTTGTCCATTAGGATCATTCATTTCAATCTCTGGAGCTTTGCTGCCAATACCTAGGCCGCGGCTTTGCTCCTCATCCGGCATTTTATTCAAACCTTCCACAAAGCTTAGTCCAACAAAGCTTAAAGCGGCTAGTCCGATAATGAATAGGGGTTTTCTAAAGATGTTCATCTCCTCTTTTTAGTTAACTCTTACAATTTGTGCGCCAATTGCCCGGAGGCGTTCATCGATATTCTCATATCCACGGTCGATTTGCTCAATATTGTGGATGGTGCTGGTGCCTTCAGCGCTCAAGGCAGCAATCAGCAATGAGATTCCGGCGCGGATATCGGGGCTGGTCATGGTGGTTGCCTTTAGCGGCGTGGCCTTGTCCATACCAATAACTGTAGCACGGTGTGGATCGCAAAGAATAATCTGTGCACCCATATCTATAAGTTTGTCGACAAAGAACAGTCGACTCTCAAACATTTTCTGGTGGATCAATACCGATCCTCTGGCCTGAGTGGCTACTACCAAGGCAATACTCAATAGGTCTGGTGTAAAGCCTGGCCAGGGAGCATCTGCAATGGTAAGGATAGATCCATCTATAAAGGTTTCAATCTCGTAATGATCCTGTTGGGGTACAATCAAGTCATCGTTTTCACGCTGCACCTTAATTCCCATTTTACTGAATACAGTAGGGATTACGCCCAAATCATCGAAGCTTACGTCTTTGATGCGCAATTCTGAGGAGGTCATGGCGGCCATACCGATCCAAGATCCGATCTCAATCATATCGGGAAGCACACGGTGATCGCAGCCTCCTAATTCGCTTACGCCTTCAATACTTAATAAATTGGAACCAATACCGGAAATTTTAGCGCCCATGCGATTCAGCATTTTGCAAAGCTGTTGCAAATAAGGTTCGCAAGCGGCATTATAAATGGTAGTAGTTCCTTCGGCCAAAGCCGCTGCCATTACAATATTGGCGGTACCGGTTACTGAAGCTTCATCCAAAAGCATGTAAGCGCCCTTAAGTTTTTTAGCTTCTACACCATAAAAGGACTCGCCGGGTTTATAACGGAATTTGGCGCCTAATTTCTGGAAACCTTCAAAGTGGGTATCCAAACGACGACGGCCAATTTTATCACCTCCTGGTTTTGGGATATAACCTTTGCCAAAGCGCGCTAATAAAGGACCAACAATCATAATACTTCCTCTTAAGGAAGCGCCCTTTACTTTGAATTCATCCGATTCGAGATAATCCAAATTAAGGTCATCGGCTTTAAAGCTGTAAATGCCATGGCCCTTGCGTTGTACTTTAACACCCAGGTCGGCCAAGATGTCGATAAGCTTATTTACATCTACAATATCCGGGATATTGGAAATGGTAACACGCTCCGCGGTAAGCAGGGTGGCACAGATTATTTGCAGGGCTTCATTCTTAGCTCCTTGTGGAGTGATGGAGCCGCTTAGGCGTTGTCCGCCGGTGATTTGAAAAGTTCCCAAGGAATTATTTTTTCTTGTTGATTTTTCGCTTCGAACGGTTATTGTTGTTGCGTTTGTTTTTGTGGTTGTGTTTGTTTCCACCATGATTTTGCAACAAATCCCGTTTCTCGGAAAGACTTACATCTGCAACCTGCAATTTGTTGTTCGACATCTCCTTGAGGTTGTTCAGAATTACATCATCTTCAACATGGTCTTTATTCCAAACGATGTAATTTTTCTTCATCACATTGGCCAAGGCCTCAGTAAGCGCGGTTTTTTCGTCACCTTCTTCCAGCGCTACGGCGTAGTCAATCATTTTACGGGTAATATTTCCGTAATGACGGTAACGTCGACTGGTTTGAGGATACTCCACTGGCTGAGGCTTTTCCAATAAGCTTTCTGGCGCGGGAGGAGGATAGGGAGAATCTACATCCAATTTGAAATCAGACATAATATATAAATGGTCCCATAACTTGTGCTCAGGATCATCATCGGTCTCGTATACCTGAGGATTCAGGTTCGCGATAATGGCGATTAGATTACGAGCTTGTTTATTGCGTTCGTCCCGATTTTCGATGGTCAGCAGGTAGTCTACCATGCGCTGAACATTACGACCATACTCAGGGATGATCATGCGGGGTCTGCTAGTATTGTATTCCATAGTCTATTGAGAAGGCAATATAAAAAATCAGATTGCAGAGTATTGCCTTTGAAGTCCTAAAAGTACAAAGATAGGGATAGATTGTACTTTGAAGGTTGGCAATGTCACATACAGGAATTGAGCCCAGCTTTAAAAAATCTGGGGCAAGCTCCTTAATTGGAGCAAAGAACGACTTAAACCAGCCATTGACCTTAATCAGGTTCAGCTTTTAAATCTTCTCCAGCTTAGCGAACTTGAGCAGCAGTTTTTTCTCGCCCACATTCTCAAAGTGAATGATGGCCTTTTTGTTGGCACCGCTGCCTTCCATGGATTTAATTTCGCCCATACCAAAGCGTGGATGCTTTACTCTTTGTCCGGCATCAAGGTCAGTATGGATTTCGAAATTGCCGCTTACAGAATCTTGATCGCTCAATTTCTTCATACCAGCCGGTGGGCGTACCGGGCTTCGGGGACTATTGCGCTGCGGCCGAGCGCTGCGTCGATCACCACCAGCCATGGGATTGCGTTGTGCTGCGGTATTCGGGCGTTTCTGGCGAAAGCCTTGTAGTTCTTCCGGTGATAGGAAAGGGCTAAATTCAGGAGTACTTTGATTGAGATATTTATCGTCTATTTCCTCTAGGAAACGTGAAGGCTCACAATCGACCAATTTACCCCAGCGATAACGCATTTGGGCAAAAGATAGATAGGCTTGCTTCTCGGCGCGAGTGAGGGCAACGTAGAAAAGACGGCGTTCTTCTTCCAGGTCAGCCCGACTGTTTACGGTCATCATGCTAGGGAAGAGGTTTTCCTCCATCCCCACGATAAATACCACCGGAAACTCTAATCCCTTTGCCAAGTGAATCGTCATTAGTGATACCTTATTCCGATCATTGGGATCATCTTTATCTTGATCGGTTAATAAGGCCACATCTTGCATGAAACCTTCCAGTTTGGGGTTTCCTTCTTCGATCTCAGCCTGACCTTCTACAAACTCTTTTACGGAGTTCAGCAATTCTTCAATATTCTCTACCCGACTAACTCCTTCTGGGGTTTTATCCTCACCCAAGGTGCGCATCAGGCCAGAGGTTTTGGAGATGTGATTCACCACCTCAAAGGCATCGGAGTTCTCCGCTAAGATGCGGTAGCTATTGATCTTGGTAACATAGTCTTTCAACTTGTTTATCGCCCCGCGATTAATATCTAAATCTGGGAAGAAGTCGATGTTTTCCAAAATTTCCCAGATAGCGCGATTCTCCTGATTGGCTTTTACAGTAAGCCTTTCAACGGTGGTGTCGCCAATACCTCGCTTGGGATAATTTATGGTGCGACGCAAGGCTTCCTCATCCTTAGGGTTAATAGCCAATCGGCAATAAGCCAAAAGGTCTTTTACTTCCTTACGTTGATAGAAGGAAAGTCCGCCATAAATGCGATAGGGGATATTCTTGCGGCGAAGATTATCTTCCATGGCCCGAGATTGGGCATTGGTGCGATAGAGAATGGCAAAGTCCGAATAGTCGAAATGCTCATTCATCTGTCTTTCGAAAATAGTGCGTGCTACCCAGGCTCCTTCATCGGAATCACTTACGGTTTTATGAACCACGATTTGATCGCCGCCATCATTTTCGGTGAATACATTTTTAGGAAGCTGATTCTTGTTTTTCGCAATCAGGCTATTCGCTGCTCCAACAATATTTTTGGTACTGCGGTAATTCTGCTCCAGCTTATAGACTTGCACATTGTCATAGTCGCGCTGGAAGTTGAGGATGTTCTGAATGTTCGCTCCCCGGAAGGCATAGATACTCTGAGCATCATCACCAACCACACAAATGTTCTGAAAACGGTTGGCCAGGGCCTTTACAATAAGGTACTGAGCGTGGTTGGTATCCTGATACTCATCCACCATGATGTAGCGAAAGCGATCCTGGTATTTGGCTAATACTTCTGGGAAGTTCCGCAAAAGGGTATAGGTTTGAAGCAGGATATCATCAAAATCCATTGCTCCGGCCCTAAAGTTTTTCTCATTATAGGCATTAAACACATCACCTAATTGGGGCATGCGTGCAGCGGCATCTTGTTCCTGAAGGTCAGGGCTGTTGAAATACTCCCGAGGGGTGATCAAGCCGTTCTTAAAGGCCGAGATTCTGCGGGCTACATTGCCGGTCTTATAAATCTCTTTATCAAGGTTCAATTCCTTGATAACATTATTAATGGCCTTCTTACTGTCTTCGGCATCGTAAATAGTGAAGTTGGAAGGGTAGCCTAAGAGGTGGCCTTCAACCCTTAAAATGCGAGCGAATACCGAGTGAAAGGTTCCCATCCAAATATTCTTAGCCTCGGAGGGGCCAACAATTTTACCAATCCGCTCTTTCATTTCGCGAGCGGCTTTATTGGTAAAGGTCAGGGAAAGGATATTAAAAGGGTCCACACCTTTATTTGCCATGAGGTAAGCAATGCGCATGGTCAGCACCCGGGTTTTTCCCGAGCCGGCACCGGCAATAACCATAATGGGGCCCTCGGTAGCTTCTACCGCGGCTTTTTGAGGTGGGTTGAGTCCCTGGAGGAAGTCCGTCACAGTAAAAATAATTTGAGGGACAAAGGTGCGTATATTATGGTAAGGCGGCAAGGGCCTAATGAATAAGCTGGCTACCTAATATATTAGTAGTTGATCGCATGTTGGTAGCCAAAATGAATACCTGCATTGTAGTAGTTATAGATTTCGGAAACGCCGGTGATCCGAAAAGGTTGGAATCGAAATTGAGTAATATATAAGTCGAAGCCGATTAGAATTTTCACTTCATCGTTAACCGGGATGGCAAAATCAACGCCAACTTTCACAAAATCATTTAGGGCTGTTTGACCTCCAAAAAGCCTTTGTGTAGGTGTTCTAACTCCTTCAGGTAATTCAGTTAATAACGCATAATTGACACCGTAGGCAAAACTTGGTTGGAAAAATATCTTGCTATCTGATTCACCGAATCGTCGATATACCTCCAGCATAAGGTTTAAACAGTTGAGGGCTCCACTAGGGTTGGCAATTATAGACTGAGGAACTGAACTAACATTATAGAGGTAGGGGGCTGGAACCTCACTCCGCATGTATCCACCAGCAAGGCTTAAGCCGATTTGAGTTTTTTTAATAAAGTATTCATAGGTCTGGTTTATACCTATTCCCATTCCGTGTAAGGAATAGTTGCCGCCAGTTATAAGGGGCGTTCCGATAGGTGAATAAACGGAAAGCCGGGTGCTCATGTAGAGCTGGTAATCTTTTTGACTATATCCTTTAAGGCAAAGAAGAATAAAAATGGGGAGAGAAAGGTTTCGGAACATGAAGTTTGGTTATCAAAATTAAACTAGAGGGGGATTTTTAGTCTCTGTATTTTAGTCTAAGGATTATGAAATTAGTCTTTTATCTCTCGTTATGAATTAAGTTTGCTCCAAATCTGAAAAATCATGCGCAGCTTAAACCTTAGCTTATTGTTTTTGTGTGCTTTACTTTCTTTCAACGCGAGTGGAGCACATGTTTTTGGTTCTTATTACGAACATAGAGTCGATCCTGTTAATAATACTTGGGAGGTTCAATATCATTTATTTAAAAATATTTACGGTTTCAGTCCAATTCCGGCACCTACTCATGTCACTTTGGATGGGCCAATATCAATTGTCTTGAACCGCGTAGGTAATGCCCCTTTAGATACTGTCGAAGTTGAAGATTTTGCATGCGGGGGCTTTGCATACGAAGAGAATTTGTATACGGCTATCATTCCAATTTCTAGTCTTCCTTTAAATTCTTCCTTGACTCCTCTTGAGTTTACAATAGGAAATGTTGCTTGTTGTGTCGCTGATTATAAAAATATAGATGCTTTAAATACCTATAACACTAGTACATCTGTAACTGTATATCCGAAGGTGGGGGTAAATGGTCAGCTAACCTTGGAGTATTTTGACAATATTGGCACAACCCCCGTGCCTTTACAAGCTGCTTTTGCTTATACCATTAATTACACTTCTTTTAAGATGTTTCCAGGTATGCAAGGTGCAGATTCTGTGGCCTATGAATTAGTGAATCCAAAGTCGACTCCATCCCAGAACATTGGATTTGCGGCTGGATATAGTGCTTTAGCGCCATTACCGGATTATACCGAGGATACTTTAAATGGGCCATGTACTTACTTTCCGCAACAAAACATTATCAGTTCTACAGTAGTGCCAGGAGGCTACCAACCGGGCTATTATGTGATGGCATTCGAGAAGCGGTATTATCTCGCCGGGAATTTGATATTTAAGGATGTCACTTTAGGAATGGTGTATTTTAAGATGTTTGATGGAACAAAGTCAATTCCTACCGTTGAGGTAAGTGATAAGGATACTAGTTGGATTATATCAGATAACCCCGAGGTGCTCCAATACAATTTAGAGTATGGCGATACTTTGAGATTGCAATTTAAGGTTGGGGTAGGGCAACCTGGTGATAGTTTGTATGTGTATTCGCAGCAAAGCTTTGTTGATTCAAGTCGTATTCCTGCTTTTGTTAGTTCTGGATATGAATTTCCCGAGTTAAAGTCCCATAACCCTGGAGGGCAATGGAAGGCAATTGACACGAATCTGGTGGAGTTAAGTTTTATACCTGGTCCGGCCAACTTTTGGAATGGAGGAGAATTCTGGGTTTGTCCGATCACTTGGAGGTTATACGCTTGCGGAGGCGTTGTTAACGGAGTTAGGGTGCGCATTCAGTTAATTGGAAGTCCTGGAATTACAGTTAATACACTTCGTTTGGATACTGCGAATTTCTGCGATACTAAAAGTGTACAACTTACTTCGCTGGGCTTTTCACAGGGCGATTACTGGAGCCCCGGAATCTTAGCTGATGATTCTACAGCTATAAAGACGGAAATAAACCCGCTTAGCTCTCAATGGATTTACTGGATGGCTGCGAACGGAAGTAAAAGGGATTCCATTTTTTTAAGGAGAGTACCTGCCGACTCAATCTATTCTCTGCAATCAACTGGCTCAAGCATTCAGAAGCTGGATGCTGATAATTCCCTTAGTCAAGTATGGACCATGGCGGGGCGCGTGGAAATGAATGGAGTTAAGGAGGATCAGTTCCCTATTGTGGGTGCGGGTTCCTACAGTGCGAAAAGCGAAGTCTATGGGGTCAATAATTGTGATCACTATTCAGATACTTTAAGGGTGGGGCAGGATTTTATTTGGGGTTCCAATATGGCGGATGATGGACGTTTTACAGCGTCTGTTTTATCTACGGATTCGATTTTAGGAATGTATGAATGTAAAATTAGAGTTCCTTCTAGCGTTCGTGAGTTTGAATACCTATACATCCTGGGGCTTGAAAACATTAAGCCAGATGTGCCAAGAAAAGTTAGAGTACGTGTATTTAATAGCGGACCTTACCTGGATACCATCTGTTATGTCGGTAAGGAGTCTTATCTAAAGATTCCCGTGGATATTGTTCTGCAGAATTGGGATTTCATTAGGTTGGAGGTCCACTTCCTGGAGAACCTCGGTATTCAGTTATTGGAAAACACTGGTTCGAGCCTAGCTGTAAATTTGGTGGAGAACTACGAGTTTAATGAGATAATGCCAAATACTCCCATTGCCTTGAGTAATTATAGGTTGCCTTTGGGCTATAAGTTTAAAGGTACAATTGGTTTAGATGAGGATAAAATTGCTCAGACGGGAATCCGGTTGTTTCCCAATCCTGGTTCTGATTATATTGAAGTGGAGTTGGTTGATTCAAAGGAAATTGAATATTGTAAGGTGTATAATAGCCAAGGTCAATTGATGCTGGAAAATAATTTTGAAGTTATTGAATCAAAGTTTAAAATAGGTCTTGATCAATTGCCAAATGGTGTGTATTTGCTTCATGTTGCTGGGCAACAAGTGAAGTTTCAGGTTATGCATTAAACTGGGTGGTTAACTCAAATTTGGAAGTTTGCAGGATTGATTACTTATAGGATTTCAATTATATACATGGGTCGATCATAGTAGGAGGTATTCCTTGGGATCCAAATAGCTTAGCTTTCTAGCAATGGATTTCACTCAATTAAGCAATGCTAAATCCTTGGCTTGGGTTCGTTTCCTAATTTCGCGATCTGATTAATGCAGATCATGGCTCAATCCTTAAAATCAATACTGCTAATTTGCTTCTTGTCTTGCCTTTCTTGGGCATGTACTCAGATAGCTGAGTCTGAATACCCAAGTTCTAATACAGAGCAAGTTCAGATTTCAGAAGCTGAGTTTAGCATCTCTGAAGATTCGACGGAGCAAGAGCTAGAATCTTTTCCAGAAGATGTCTTGGCTCTAATTAAAAATTCAAGTCAGGATTGGCGACCAGGGATTAAGGACATTGATAAGAATGATGCATCGGATTCAGTTCCGGCCTGGTTTGTAAATCGATATCTAAAAGGCGTGCCAGTAAAACCGGATGGCGAGCGATTGTACCACGAATCCTTTCTTCCTTTTTATTGGGATGCGTATTGGGAAGACGATAGCCTTTGTTTCTTTAGCTTGGTAAAGGAAGATGAGGTTTGCTGCATCACTTTATATGGATTTACCAGTACGCGGGATAGCCTGCATATTATAGATGCGCAAGTATTAGCTCTTAAAGGGGGTGATGGCGGTTGGACCGAAGAGGATGTATTGGAGGTATTAAGTGATAGCTCTTGGTTGCGTCTAAAGCAAGAAACTTATCTCGATTTTGATGCAGATAGTGGGGGCTTTGCGCCGATGTTTTTCGACACCTTAATAATGGAGGGATATTTTAATCGGGAAGGTGTTTTTTACGAAATCACCCAAGATAGTGTTCACAAGTCCAAAATTGTGAAGCTGGAATATTGATTGAAAAGGAGGGAAATAGACTTCCTTAGCTCAAGCTGCGCATCGTTTTCTAAGTATCTGAACAAAAGCCTAAAACATTTTTTCTCAAGGGCTTGCTACGTTGTTGAATTGTTCTACATTTGCAGTCCCCAAAAAAGTGGGGTAGCGAATTTATTAAATAGCTTATATATAAAGGTGTATGCCAACGATTCAGCAATTAGTACGAAAAGGACGTACTAAGATTACTAAGAAGAGTAAGTCTGCAGCCCTGCAGTCTTCACCACAGCGTCGTGGAGTATGTACGCGTGTGTATACCACCACTCCTAAGAAGCCTAACTCAGCCATGCGTAAAGTAGCGCGTGTACGCTTAACCAATGGAAATGAGGTGAATGCCTACATTCCTGGTGAGGGTCACAACCTGCAGGAGCACAGCATTGTATTGGTTCGCGGTGGTCGTGTGAAAGACTTGCCAGGTGTGCGTTACCACATTGTGCGCGGTGCATTGGATACCGCTGGTGTTAATGGTCGGATGCAACGTCGTTCTAAGTACGGCGCGAAACGTCCTAAAGCGAAAAAATAATCCTGTTAGAGAAAAAGATTCATGAGAAAGGCAAGAGCTAAAAAAAGACCCTTATTACCAGATCCCAAGTTCGGTGAGCCACTGGTAACTCGTTTTGTAAATATGATGATGTTGGATGGGAAGAAGAGTACTTCCTACCGCATTTTTTATTCGGCCATTGATATCGTTTCCGAGAAAACCGGAGAGGGTAATGGTTTAGAATTATGGAAAGAAGCCTTAAACAATGTTATGCCTCACGTAGAAGTACGTTCTAAGCGTGTGGGTGGTGCTACTTTCCAGATTCCTGTTCAGATTCGTCCAGATCGTAAAATCTCTGTAGCCATGAAATGGTTAATCTCTTATGCTCGTAAGCGTAATGAGAAATCTATGGCGAACCGTTTAGCAGCTGAGATTATGGCCGCTGCTAAAGAAGAAGGTGCTGCAGTTAAGAAGCGTTTGGATACTCATAAAATGGCGGAAGCTAACAAGGCTTTTGCTCACTTTGGCAGATTCTAAATCCCTCAAATAGGAAAGATAAATCATGGCAAAAAGAGATTTAAAATACACCCGTAACATCGGTATTGCAGCGCACATCGACGCGGGAAAAACCACTACCACCGAACGTATCCTTTATTACGGTGGGGTAAGTCATAAGATTGGTGAGGTGCACGACGGTGCCGCTACCATGGACTGGATGGAGCAAGAGCAAGAGCGTGGTATTACCATTACTTCTGCTGCTACCACCCTTAACTGGCCTTACCGTGGCGATAACTACCATATTAACATTATCGATACTCCCGGACACGTTGACTTTACCGTTGAGGTAAACCGTTCTCTTCGTGTATTAGACGGATTGGTATTCTTGTTCTCTGCGGTTGATGGTGTTGAGCCTCAATCTGAAACTAACTGGCGTTTGGCTAATAACTACAACGTTCCACGTATTGGTTTCGTAAACAAGATGGATCGTCAGGGTGCCGACTTCCTGAACGTTTGTGGTCAGGTTAAAGAAATGTTGGGTTCTCATGCTCTTCCTCTTCAGTTACCTATTGGTGCTGAGGCCGACTTTAAAGGGGTGGTTGATTTGATCAACTTCCGCGGAATCGTTTGGAACGAGGAAGATATGGGTATGACTTTCGAAGAAGTTGAAATCCCAGCTGATATGTTAGACGAAGCTACTGAGTACCGCGAGAAATTACTCGAGGCCGTAGCTGAGTTCGACGATACCTTAATGGAAAAATACTTCGAGGATCCAGAGTCTCTTACCGAGCGTGAAATCCTTGATGCATTACGTGAAGCGACTATCGCTAACAAAGTAGTGCCTATGATGTGTGGTTCTGCCTTTAAAAACAAAGGTGTTCAGGCCATGCTTGATATGGTAATGGAATTAATGCCTGCTCCGGTAGATATTGAAGCTATCGTAGGTACTAACCCAGATACCGATGCTGAAGAGAAGCGTAAGCCTTCTTTCGAGGAGCCTTTCAGTGCTTTGGCATTTAAGATCGCAACCGATCCATTCGTAGGTCGTTTGTGCTTTACCCGTGCCTATTCAGGTGTTCTTCCTTCCGGTTCTTATGTGTTGAACACTCGTACCGGTAAGAAAGAGCGTATCTCACGTATCTTCCAAATGCATGCTAACAAGCAGAATCAAATTGATGAGCTAGGTGCAGGAGATATCGGTGCATTGGTAGGATTTAAAGACATTAAAACTGGTGATACCCTTTGTGCAGAGAATGCTCCTATCATTCTTGAATCAATGGACTTCCCAGAGCCAGTAATCGGATTAGCGGTTGAGCCTAAATCTAAAGCTGATGTGGATAAGTTAGGTATGTCTTTGGCCAAATTGACCGAAGAGGATCCAACCTTCCGTGTACACACAGATGAGGATACTGGTCAAACTGTAATCTCTGGTATGGGTGAGCTTCACCTGGATATTATCATCGACCGTTTGAAGCGTGAATTCAAGGTTGAGGTTAACCAAGGTGCTCCTCAGGTATCTTACAAAGAAGCGATCAACGGTTCTGTAGATCACCGTGAAGTTTACAAGAAACAAACTGGTGGTCGTGGTAAGTTTGCCGATATCATCGTAACCATTGAGCCAAGCGAAAGCGAAGAGCCAGGATTGGTATTCGTTAACGAGGTAAAAGGTGGTAACGTACCTAAAGAATTTATCCCTTCTGTAGAGAAAGGATTTAAAGAAGCTATGTCTACTGGCGTTTTAGCTGGTTACCCTGTAGATAGTATTAAAGTGACTTTGAAAGACGGATCTTTCCACCCTGTGGATTCGGATCAACTTTCTTTCGAGGTTGCAGCCAAAATGGCATTCCGTCACGCAGTTCCTAAAGCCAACCCGGTATTATTAGAGCCTATTATGAAATTGGAGGTATTAACTCCAGAAGAGTATATGGGTGATATCGTAGGTGACTTGAACCGTCGTCGTGGTGTGGTAGAAGGCATGGGCGATCGTAATAATTCAAAAGCGATCAAAGCCAAAGTGCCACTGTCTGAAATGTTTGGTTATGTAACTGACCTGCGTACTAACTCATCTGGTCGTGCGACTTCAACTATGGAATTCTCTCACTTCGCTGAGGCTCCTAAGAACATCGCCGAGGATGTTATTGCAAAGGTTAAGGGTAACAAAGAATAAGTTTATTAAGAAGATGAGTCAGAAAATCCGCATTAAGCTTAAGTCTTACGACCATAATTTGGTGGATAAGAGTGCTGAGAAAATCGTAAAGACTGTTAAGAGTACCGGTGCGATCGTGAACGGTCCAATTCCGCTTCCGACCAACAAGCGTATCTACACAGTATTGCGTTCTCCTCACGTGAACAAGAAGTCACGTGAGCAGTTCCAGTTGTCTTCCTTCAAGCGTTTGCTCGACATCTACAGTTCTTCATCTAAGACCATTGATGCCTTGATGAAATTGGAGTTGCCAAGTGGAGTGGAAGTAGAGATTAAAGTCTGAGTTTAGAGTATTAATTTAAATAGATTGTCAAATGCCTGGAATGATCGGTAAAAAGATCGGGATGACAAGCCTCTTTGACGAAAACGGTAAAAACTTACCGTGTACCGTCATCGAAGTGGAACCCAACGTGGTAACCCAGATCAAGACCGCTGAGAAAGACGGTTACGAAGCCGTACAGTTAGCTTACGGCGAGCAAAAAGAGAGTCGTGTACCTGCAGCTATGGTAGGACACTTCAAGAAGGCTGGAGTGAGCCCTCGCAAAAAAGTAAAAGAATTCGATACCAACTTCAAAGAAGTGGAATTGAAGGAAGGTGTAGCAATTAGCGTAGACCAATTTTTTGCCGAAGGACAATTCGTTGATATCTCCGGTGTATCTAAAGGAAAAGGTTTTCAGGGTGTAGTAAAGCGTCATGGCTTTGGTGGTGTAGGTCAGTCTACCCACGGTCAGCACAACCGCTTACGTGCTCCTGGTTCAATTGGTGCCGGTTCGGATCCATCACGTGTATTTAAAGGTATGCGAATGGCTGGACGCATGGGAGGAGCCATGACTATGGTAGAGAATCTCCGTGTAATTAAGGTAGATGCCGATAAGAACCTTTTGGTTGTTAAAGGGTCGGTTCCCGGTCCTAAGAACTCAATCCTAATTATCACCAAGTAATGGAATTAGCAGTATTAAATAAAGAAGGTAAGGATACCGGACGTAAAGTGACCTTGGCTGATGACATTTTTGCGATTGAGCCAAATGAGCACGCCCTGTATTTAGATGTTAAGCAACATCTTGCCAATAAGCGTCAAGGTACTCACAAAGCGAAAGAACGAGATGAGATTTCTCGTACAACTAAGAAGTTCTTCCGTCAGAAAGGTACCGGTAATGCCCGTGTAGGATCTTTAAAGAGTCCTGTACAACGTGGTGGTGGTACCGTATTCGGTCCCCGTCCTCGTAACTACGGTTTCAAACTCAACAAAAAGTTGAAAGCTTTGGCCCGTCGTTCTGCATTAGCACAGAAGGCCGCTGACCAAAATATTATCGTTTTGGAAGCCCTTCAAATGGACAAGCCAAACACTAAAAGCTACGTACAGATTTTGAGCGCATTAGGCCTCCAAGACAAAAAATCTTTACTGGTGCTTGGTGAGTCAAATAAAGCTGTATATTTGTCGTCCCGAAATTTTAAGGGTTCCGACGTGTTAAGTGCTTCAGAATTAAACACTTACGCTGTAATGAAGGCGCAAACTGTGATTTTATCTGAAGATTCGTTGGAGAAGCTTGAAACTGTTTTAAGATAGTAAACCATGGGCATTTTGATCAAACCAATCATCACTGAGAAGGCTACCGCTGATAGCGAAGACAATAATCGTTTTGCTTTCGAAGTTGCGGTGGATGCCAACAAGGTTGAGATCCGCAAGGCAGTGGAAGAGCTCTACGGTGTAAACGTAGAAAGTGTAAAAACTATGGTAATGCCAGGTAAGAGCAAGTTCCGCTATACCAAACAAGGTATTACCCGTGGTAACACTGGTAAGTATAAGAAAGCCATTGTGCAGGTTCGCAGTGGTGAAACTATTGACCTCTATAGCGAAATATAATCATGGCTGTACGTAAGTTAAATCCGGTTACTCCCGGACAGCGTTTTAAGGTTGTAGGTCAGTTTGAAACTGTAACCGCCAGCAAGCCTGAGAAGTCTCTTGTAAAAGGGAAGTCTAAGTCGGGCGGACGTAACAATAGTGGTAAAATGACTGTTCGCCAGTTAGGTGGTGGTCATAAACGTCGTTATCGTGTGATCGATTTCAAACGCGAAAAAGACGGCGTTCCTGCAACTGTAAAGTCAATCGAGTATGATCCTAACCGTTCAGCTCGCGTGGCTTTGTTGTTTTATGCAGATGGAGAGAAGCGTTACATTATCGCTCCTAACGGTTTACAAGTTGGGCAGCAGGTATTAAGTGGTAAAGATGCTACTCCTGAAATCGGTAACACCATGTTCCTAGAGAATATTCCTTTAGGTACAGTAATCAGTTGCATTGAGATGCGTCCTGGACAAGGAGCAATCATTGCACGTTCTGCCGGATCTTTTGCCCAATTAGCGGCTCGCGATGGTAAGTATGCTATCGTGAAAATGCCTAGCGGTGAAACCCGTATGATCTTGACTACTTGTAAAGCTACCATTGGTGCTATCGGAAACTCAGATCACCAGTTAGAGCGTAGTGGTAAGGCAGGTCGTAGCCGTTGGTTAGGCCGTCGTCCTCGCGTTCGTGGTGTAGCGATGAACCCAGTAGATCACCCCATGGGTGGTGGTGAAGGTCGTGCCAGCGGTGGCCATCCACGTTCACGTACTGGTATTCCAGCCAAAGGGTACAAAACTCGTACTCCTAAGAAGGCTTCGAACAAGTATATCATTGAAAGACGTAAAAAGTAATTAGCTATGGCGAGATCACTAAAAAAAGGTCCTTTTATTCACCATAAGCTGGAGCAGCGAGTATTGGCACAAGCCGATAGCGGTAAGAAGTCGGTAATTAAGACTTACAGCCGTGCCTCCATGATCTTTCCTGAAGCAGTAGGTCAGACTATAGCTGTACACAACGGAAGAACCTTTGTTCCTGTTTTTGTAACTGAAAACATGGTAGGTCACAAATTCGGTGAATTTGCATTGACTCGTACCTTCCGTGGACACGGTGGTAATAAGAAAGATAAAGGTAAGCGCTAAGAATAGGTTATGGGATCTAGAAAGAAACAATCTGCTGAAGCAAGAAAGGAAGCCCGTAAGAACGTGGCGATTGCTCAGCTGCGCAATTACCCAACCAGCCCTCGCAAGATGCGTTTGGTAGCTGATATGGTACGTGGAATGGATGTTGAAAAAGCTTTGTACCTCTTGAAGTACAGCCCTAAGCATGCCAGTATCCCCATGGAAAAATTATTGCGCTCAGCGATTAACAACTGGGAGCAGAAGAATGAAGGAGAGCGTATCGAAGATGCCGGATTATTTGTTTCCAGCATTCAGGTTGACTCCGCTCGTATGTTGAAGCGTATTCAAGCCGCCCCACAAGGACGTGCTCACCGCATTCGCAAACGCAGTAATCATGTAACCATTGTGGTAGATGCTCGTAGCAACGACGAAGCAGCCGCAGAATCTAACGAAGTAAACGAATAACCGCATGGGACAGAAGACTAATCCAATAGGAAACCGATTAGGATTTATCCGCGGCTGGGATAGCAATTGGTACGGTGGCCGTAATTATGGCGACAAGATCGCGGAAGATGCCAAAATCCGCAATTACTTGTACGCACGTTTAAATAAGGCCAGCGTTAGCCGTATCATTATTGAGCGTACCCTTAAACTGGTTACCATTACCATTACTACCAGTCGTCCTGGTATTATCATCGGTAAAGGTGGTCAGGAAGTTGATAAATTGAAGGAGGAGCTTAAAAAGCTCACCAAGAAAGAAGTTCAGATTAACATTTTCGAGATCAAGCGTCCTGAACTAGATGCCAAACTGGTGGCTGATTCTATCGCCCGCCAAATTGAAGGACGTATCTCTTACCGTCGTGCTGTGAAAATGGCTATTGCCGCTTCGATGCGTATGGGAGCTGAAGGGATTAAGATTATGGTTTCTGGTCGTTTGAACGGTGCGGAAATGGCGCGTTCCGAAATGTATAAAGACGGACGTACACCCTTGCACACTTTCCGCGCAGACATTGACTATGCTTTGACAGAAGCTCACACTACCTATGGTCGTTTGGGGATCAAAGTATGGATCATGAAAGGAGAAGTATACGGAAAACGCGACCTGAGCAACCCATTCGGTACTGCTAAGAAGAGCAATGGACCGGCTGGTGGAGCCAATGCAGGTGGCGGACGTAACAGAAGAAAAAGAAAATAAGCAGACCGCTTAAAATATTGAAAGATGTTACAACCTAAGAAAACAAAACACAGAAAGCAGTTTAAAGGCCGCATGAAGGGTAACTCCCAGCGCGGTGTAGAGATTGCTTTCGGTAGTTTCGGTCTGAAAGCGATGGATTCGGTTTTCATCACCTCACGTCAGATCGAGGCAGCACGTATTGCAGCTACCCGTTATATGAAACGTGAAGGTCAGTTGTGGATCCGTATTTTCCCCGATAAGCCCATTACCAAAAAGCCAGCCGAAGTACGGATGGGTAAAGGTAAAGGTGCCTTGGATCACTGGGTTGCTGTTGTTCGTCCCGGACGTATCCTCTTCGAACTTGATGGTGTGAACCAAGAGATCGCTCAAGAGGCATTGCGTTTGGCCGCTCAGAAGCTTCCCGTTAAATGTAAGTTTATCGTTCGCCGGGATTATACCGGTGCCTAATTAAGATTGAAAGATGAAGGCATCCGTAATTAGAGAAATGACCACGCAAGAAATCTCCGATCAAGTAGCTGAGGAGAAGATCAATTACGACAAGTTGCGTATGGCGCACCACATTTCTCCCTTAGAGAATCCTGTGGAATTGAAAGAAAAAAGAAAGTTGATCGCTCGCTTGAGTACTGAGCTTCGTGCTCGTTCTGAAGAAAGCGCATCTTAATAAGACTGTTCAAAATGGAACACAAAAGAAACTTGCGTAAAGAACGTATCGGGGTAGTTACCAGCAACAAAATGGCCAAGTCCATCGTGGTGTCGGTAGAGAAAAAGCAAAAGCACCCTATGTACGGTAAGTTTATTAAGCTTACCAAGAAGTTTCATGCTCACGATGAGAAGAATGAGTGCAATATCGGTGATACCGTACGCATTATGGAAACTCGTCCCCTGAGCAAGACCAAGAACTGGAGACTAGTAGAAATCATTGAAAGAGCGAAGTAAGCGATGTTACAACAGGAATCTAGACTTAAAGTAGCGGATAACACCGGGGCCAAGGAAGTTCTGGTAATTCGTGTGTTGGGAGGTACCGGTCGTCGTTATGCTTCCGTTGGAGACCGCATCGTGGTTTCTATCAAGGAATCTACTCCTTCCGGTAATGCCAAGAAAGGACAAGTATCCAAAGCGGTAGTGGTTCGCACAAAAAAAGAGGTTCGTCGTCCTGATGGATCTTATATCCGTTTTGATGATAATGCTTGTGTATTACTGAATGCGAATAATGAAATGCGTGGTACCCGTGTATTCGGACCCGTTGCTCGTGAACTTCGCGATAAGCAGTATATGAAGATTGTATCACTAGCCCCTGAGGTACTTTAAACGAAAGAACAATGGCCAAATTTCATATCAAAAAAGGTGATAAAGTAGTTGTTCTCTCCGGCGAAGACAAAGGCAAGGAGGGTACAGTACTAGAGATGCTTCCTAAAAAAGGAAAGGCGATCGTGGAAGGTATCAATGTGGTTAAGAAACACAAGAAACCTAGCGCTACCGATCCTCAGGGAGGAATCGAAGAAGTAGAAGCTCCTGTTTACCTATCAAAATTGATGTTGATCGATCCCGCTAATGGTGAGCCCACCCGCGTAGGTCGTAAAGCTGACGAGAATGGTAAGCTAGTACGGTATTCAAAGAAAACTCAAGAGATTATTAAGTAATGGATTTTTCTACCAAATTAAAAGATAAGTACCAGGAGCAGATCGTTCCGGCTCTTACCGAAGAATTCGGATATCAGAATCGCATGGAAGTTCCTCGCTTGAAAAAGATCGTTCTTTCTCAAGGTGTAGGTGAAGCTACCGGAGATAAGAAACTGGTTGAGCAAGCGGTTGAGCAAATGTCTATGATTGCTGGTCAGAAAGCGATCGTTACTTATTCCCGCAAGGATATCTCAAACTTTAAACTTCGTAAAGGCATGCCTATCGGAGCTAAAGTGACTCTTCGCGGCGAGCGCATGTTCGAATTCCTCGAGCGTTTATTGTGGTCTGCATTACCACGTATTCGTGACTTTAACGGAATCAAGAATAATGGTTTTGATGGTCGTGGTAACTATACCTTAGGTATTACCGAGCAGATCATCTTCCCCGAGATGAATATTGACAGAGTGCCACGCATTACCGGTATGGATATCACTTTTGTGACTTCCGCTGAAACCGATAAAGAAGCTTTGGCATTGTTGAAGAACTTTGGTTTACCCTTCAAAAAATAAGACATGGCGAAAGAATCAATGAAAGCGCGCGAGCGCAAACGCGAAAAGCTGGTAGCCAAATACGCTCAGAAGCGTGCCGAGCTCAAAGCAGCCGGTGATTATGAAGCTTTACAAAAGCTTCCTAAGAATGCTTCTCCTGTGCGTCTGCACAATCGTTGCAAGCTTACCGGTCGTCCACGTGGATACATGCGCCAGTTCGGAATTAACCGGGTAACCTTTAGAGAGATGGCCAATGATGGTCTGATCCCAGGAGTTAAAAAAGCCAGTTGGTAAAAAGGTTTAGAGATGATTACAGATCCAATTGCAGATTATTTGAACCGTGTTCGTAACGCCATTTTGGCCGGACACAAAGTAGTGGAAATCCCTGCTTCTAACTTGAAGAAGGAAATCACTAAAATTCTTCAGGATCAGGGTTATATCCTGAACCACAAAATCCTGGAAGAAGGACCTCAAGGCACTATCAAAATTGCTTTGAAATATGATCGTATTACCAATGAGCCCGCTATCCGTTCTTTGAAGCGTGTTAGTAAGCCAGGTTTACGTACTTATACCGGCAGTGCAAACATGCCACGGGTAATCAATGGTTTGGGTATTGCTATCGTATCTACTTCGAAAGGAGTGATGACCGATAAAGAGGCCCGTAAAGAGAATGTAGGTGGCGAAGTTCTTTGCTACGTATACTAAAATTTAAGAGATGTCACGAGTAGGAAAAGCCCCCATTAGTATCCCAGCCGGAGTTGAAGTAAGCTTCAAGGATGGTGTGGTTGCCGTGAAGGGTAAATTAGGTGAGCTTCAGCAGACTGTTTCTGACAGTGTGGAGTTGAGCATCGAAGATAATACCATCACTGTGAGCCGTAAGAATGATGAAAAGCAATCGCGTGCCGACCATGGTTTGTACCGTGCTTTAATCAACAATATGGTAATTGGTGTTTCTGAAGGTTTCGAAAAGAAATTAGAACTGGTAGGTGTAGGTTATCGTGCAACCAACCAGGGACAACTTTTGGATCTTTCTTTAGGATACTCTCATAATATCGTTCTTGAGGTGCCTCAAGAGGTTAAGATTGAGACCGTAGCTGAAAAAGGTAAGAACCCGATTGTAATCCTTAAGAGTCACGACAAGCAACTGGTTGGTATGGTAGCGGCTAAGATTCGTTCTTTCCGTAAGCCAGAGCCTTACAAAGGAAAAGGTGTTCGCTTTGTAGGTGAGTACATCCGTAGAAAGGCTGGTAAAACTGCTAGTAAATAATTAAGACATGGCACTGACTAAAACAGAAAGAAGAACCCGAATCCGCAACCGGATTCGTAAAAAAGTAAGCGGTACTAATAGTATTCCTCGCTTGTCGGTTTTCCGTTCCAATAAAGAAATTTACGCTCAGTTAATCGACGACGTGAGTGGTAAAACTTTGGCTGCTGCATCTTCTTTGGATAAAGAGATCAGCAAAGAAGGAACCAAGTCGGATATGGCGAAAGCTGTAGGCTCTGCCTTGGCTAAGAAAGCCACAGAAGCAGGCCTCGAAACTTGCACCTTCGACCGTGGTGGGTATTTATATCACGGACGGGTTAAAGCTTTAGCTGAAGGTGCTCGCGAAGGTGGATTAAAATTTTAAGAAAATCCCATGATTAAAGGACACAAAAATATTCAACGCGTAAAGCCGAGTGGTCTGGAATTAACTGACCGCGTAGTAGGCATTCAACGGGTAACCAAAGTGACCAAAGGTGGACGTACCTTCGGTTTCTCTGCCATCGTTGTGGTAGGAGATGAAAACGGGGTTGCCGGTTACGGATTGGGAAAAAGCAAGGAAGTATCCGAAGCCATTCAGAAAGGTATTGAAGATGCCAAGAAGAATTTGGTACGTATTCCGCTCGTGAAGAATACTATTCCTCATCAGCAGGATGGTAAATTCGGAGGAGCTCGCGTATTCCTACGTCCTGCATCAAACGGTACCGGAGTAATTGCCGGTGGTGCGATGCGTGCGGTTTTAGAGAGCCTTGGTGTACATGATGTACTTGCCAAGTCTAAAGGTTCTTCTAACCCTCACAACGTGGTAAAAGCTACCTTCGACGCATTGCTTTCATTGCGTGATGCTGGTGCGATTGCTAAGACTCGCGGTATTAGCGTGGATAAAGTATTTAACGGTTAAGATATAGTTTCATGGCTAAGATCAGAGTTAAACAAGTACGCAGCAAAATCAAGCGTCCCGAGGATCAAAAACGTACCTTGGAGGCCTTAGGCCTGCGTAAGATGAACCAAGTGGTTGAACATGAAGCCACTCCTCAAATTTTAGGTATGGTGCGTAAAGTAGCCCACCTATTGGAAGTGGAAGAGTTGAACTAAGCTAACGCATAGAAAGATAGTATAATGAGCTTGAATAATTTAAAACCTGCGGAAGGTTCTGTAAAGAACACAAAGCGCATCGCCCGCGGTGAGGGAAGTGGACATGGTGGTACTTCTACCCGTGGTCACAAAGGTGCCAAGTCTCGCAGTGGATATAAGTCCAAGATTGGTTTTGAGGGTGGTCAGATGCCATTACAGCGTCGTGTACCCAAGTTCGGTTTCAAAAACCCTAATCGTGTAGAGTATAATGGTATTAACCTCGATACTTTACAGTCTTTAGTAGACAACGGTAAAATTAGTGGTGATTTAACCGTACAAAGCCTTATCGATAACGGATTGATCGCTAAGAATGATCGCGTTAAGATTCTTGGACGTGGCGAATTGACCGCAAAGTTGAACGTAGAAGCACACGCTTTCTCTGCCAGCGCTAAAGCAGCGATCGAGGCCCAAGGAGGCGAAGCTAAAACTGTATAAAACCGGAGCATGAAGCGATTTATCGATACGATCAAGAATATCTGGGCAATCCAAGAACTAAGGGAAAAGATTCTTTTAACCTTAGGTCTTTTGCTTATTTATCGCTTAGGTTCCAACGTGGTTCTTCCTGGCGTTAATACCGAAACCCTTACATCTTTGCAAAGTCAAGCTGATGGTGGTTTAATTGGTATTTTGAATGCCTTCACCGGAGGAGCCTTCGCAAATGCCTCTATTCTGGCATTGGGAATTATGCCCTATATCTCTGCCAGTATCGTAATTCAGCTTCTCGGTATGGCCGTTCCTACCATCCAAAAGATGCAAAAGGAAGGAGAGAGTGGCCGTCGTAAACTGAATCAAATCACTCGGATCTTAACCATAGGGATTACCATGGCACAGGCTCCGGGTTATGTTGCCAACCTGATGGCACAAGGTGTGGAAACAACCGTAAGTGGTCAAACTTTCTGGTTGTTGAGTATCGTAGTTCTTACTGCTGGTACCATTTTCGCCATGTGGTTAGGTGAGCGTATTACTGACAAAGGAATTGGTAATGGTATCTCCCTTCTTATTATGGTGGGTATTATCGCCAGCTTACCTCAGGCCTTCTTACAAGAACTCGTTTCTAAATTGGAACGCAGTGGTGGTGGTATGGTACTCTTTGTGGTAGAGATCGCAGCATTGATTATTGTTATTCTTTTGGCGGTTGCCCTAGTACAAGCGGTACGTCGTGTTCCTGTACAGTATGCTAAGCGTACTACTGGAGGACGCACCTTTACCGGTAATATGGCTCGTCAATATATTCCTCTTAAGGTGAATGCTTCTGGTGTAATGCCGATCATTTTTGCGCAAGCAATCATGTTTATTCCGGTAACCATCCTTAGCTACACCGCGGCTGGTGAAGATGCGAGCGGCGGATGGTTAATTACAGCCTTCAGCGATATTCAGGGATTCTGGTACAACTTTGTGTTTGCCGTACTGATTATCTTATTTACCTATTTCTATACTGCAATTCAGGTTAACACTAATCAAATGGCTGAAGACCTGAAGCGCAACGGTGGTTTTATTCCGGGTATTAAACCGGGTAAATCGACTGCAGAATTCTTGGACACGGTACTGTCTCGTATCACCTTACCGGGATCCATTTTTCTGGCCATTTTGGCCATTTTACCAGCCTTCGCGATGATCGCTGGTGTAAATACTCAGTTCGCATATTTCTATGGAGGTACAAGCTTACTCATTATGGTGGGTGTAGTATTGGATACTCTACAGCAAATAGAGAGCTACCTATTGAATCGTCATTATGATGGTTTGATGAAAAACGGAAAATTAAAAGGAAGAGCAGTTAGCGCATTCTAAGGAGAAGAACACTATGGCGAAACAATCGGCAATTGAACAAGACGGAACTATTGTAGAGGCATTGAGCAATGCAATGTTCCGGGTTGAATTGGAGAATGGACACGTTATTACTGCGCACATCTCCGGAAAAATGCGAATGAACTACATTAAACTTTTACCCGGTGACAAAGTGAAACTTGAAATGTCACCCTATGATTTAAGCAAAGGTCGTATTACTTACCGCTACTAAGATTATGAAAGTAAGAGCATCATTGAAAAAAAGAAGTGCAGATTGCAAGATCGTACGTCGTAAAGGCAAGCTGTACGTGATCAACAAGAAGAATCCCAAGTTCAAACAAAGACAAGGTTAATATTTAGCTGATATGGCGAGAATTGCTGGTATTGATTTACCGAAAAATAAGCGAGGCGAGATTGGCCTTACCTATATCTTCGGCATTGGCCGCAGCCGTGCTGTAAAGATCCTCGAAGAGGCCGAAATCGACCCAAATATCAAGGTTAGCGAATGGGACGACGATCAGTTGACCACCATCCGTCGAGTTATTTCTGAAAATTACACCGTGGAAGGTGAACTGCGTTCTGAGATCCAATTGAACATCAAGCGTTTGATGGATATTGGTTGCAATCGTGGTATTCGTCATCGTGCCGGCTTGCCACTTCGCGGTCAGCGCACCAAGAATAACTCTCGTACGCGTAAAGGTCGTCGTAAGACCGTTGCCAACAAGAAGAAGGCCACTAAATAATATTGACGCATCATGGCAAAGAAGCAAGGAAAAGTTACTAAGAAGCGTAATGTGGTGGTTGAAGCGGCCGGAGAGGCGCATATCAACGCTACATTCAATAACATCATTATCTCGCTTACCAATACTCGCGGTCAAGTTATTTCTTGGTCTAGCGCCGGTAAAATGGGATTCCGTGGTTCTAAGAAAAACACTCCTTACGCTGCTCAAATGGCAGCCGAGGACTGTGCAACTAAAGCTGCAGAATACGGATTGAAAAAGGTAAAGGTTTACGTTAAAGGACCAGGTAATGGTCGTGAATCTGCTATCCGTAGCATCCACAACAGTGGAGTAGAGGTTACTGAGATTGTTGACGTAACCCCAATTCCTCACAATGGATGTCGTCCACCCAAGAGAAGAAGAGTTTAATCACCGATTTAGATTAAAGAGTAATGGCTAGATACACAGGCCCCGTTTCCAAGATCGCACGTAAATTCCAAGACCCTATTTTCGGTCCTGATCGTGCCTTAGAAAGAAAAAACTATCCTCCCGGTCAACACGGTCCTAACCGTCGTCGCGGGAAGAAATCGGAATATGCTATTCAGTTAGCTGAAAAGCAAAAGGCAAAATACACTTACGGTATTCTGGAACGTCAGTTCGCGAATATGTTTGATCGTGCTTCACGTGCAAAAGGTATTACCGGTGAGGTATTACTTCAATTATGTGAAAGCCGCTTAGACAATATCGTGTACCGTTTAGGGATTGCTCCAACCCGTCGTGCTGCACGTCAGTTGGTAGGTCACCGTCATGTCACTGTAAATGGTGAGGTGAACAATATTCCTTCTTACCACGTGAAAGTTGGAGATATCATCGCTGTGCGCGAGAAATCCAAATCACTTCAAGTGGTATCTGATTCATTATCCGTTCGCAAAGAACCATTAGAATGGTTAGAATGGAATGAGTCTTCACACAGCGGTAAAATGCTGAGCGTACCTATGAGAGCTCAAGTTCCTGAAAACATCAAGGAGCAGCTCATCGTAGAATTGTACTCTAAATAATTAATAATCTTAATCCCTACCCTTATGGCGATTTTAAATTTCCAGAAGCCTGATCAGGTTATTATGAATCAAGCGACCGACACTGAAGGTCAATTTGAGTTCAGGCCTTTGGAGCCCGGTTACGGTCTCACCGTAGGAAACGCGCTGCGTCGGGTTCTTTTGTCATCACTGGAGGGCTTCGCCATCACTTCTGTTCGCATCGAAGGAGTGGACCACGAGTTCTCCACCATTAAAGGTGTGGTAGAAGACGTTACTGAAATCGTTCTTAACCTTAAACAAGTACGCTTTAAGCGTCAGATTGAGGAGAACGAAACTGAGAATATCAATGTGAGCATTAGCGGCCAAGAACGTATCACCGCCGGTGATATCGGTAAATTTGCCAGCTCTTTCCAGGTACTGAATCCAGACTTGGTAATTTGTAATCTCGATCCTTCAGTGACCATTACCATGGACATCACCGTTGAGAAAGGTCGTGGTTACGTGCCTGCTGAGGAAAACAAGAAAAGTGGTGCTCCCATCGGAACCATCGCTGTAGATGCTATCTATACTCCCATCAAGAATGTGAAGTACAGCATCGAAAACTATCGTGTGGAACAAAAGACCGACTTCGAAAAGTTGATCTTAGACATCACCACTGATGGTTCTATTCATCCTAAGAAAGCACTTACTGAAGCCGCTAAAATCTTGATCCAACACTTTATGTTGGTGAGCGATGAAAAGATCTCTTTAGAAGACAATTCCTCTTCTGAGGCTGATAAGTACGATGAAGAAATCCTTCACATGCGCCAATTGCTTAAAACCAAATTGGTAGATATGGATCTTTCAGTTCGTGCGTTGAACTGCTTGAAAGCAGCTGAAGTTGATACCTTGGGAGATTTGGTAACTTACACCAAGAGCGATCTGATGAAATTCCGCAACTTCGGTAAGAAATCTCTTACAGAACTTGACGAATTAGTGGAAAGCAAGGGATTAAACTTCGGTATGGATATCTCTAAATACAAATTAGACAAGGACTAGTTAACCGATGAGACACGGAAAGAAAATAAATCATCTCGGTAGAAAGTCAGCACACCGCAAGGCTATGCTGGCCAATATGGCAAACAGCCTTATTGAACACAAGCGTATTAACACCACCGTTGCCAAAGCCAAGGCTTTGAAATTGTTTGTGGAGCCGTTGATCACTAAATCAAAAACCGACAGCACTCACAACCGTCGTATTGTATTCTCTTATTTGAAGAATAAAAATGCGGTTACTGAATTGTTCCGTGAAGTGGCTGCCAAAGTTGGTGATCGTCCCGGTGGATACACTCGTATCATTAAAACCGGTACTCGTTTAGGTGATAACGCCGAGATGTGTATGATCGAACTGGTTGATTTCAACGAAATCTACACCAGTGCCAAGAAAGAAGCTACTAAGTCTAAGCGTAGTCGTCGTGGCGGTTCCGGAAAAGCTCAGAAAGAAGCATCTCCGGCTGTTGAAGCGGCTGCTGAAGAAGTAGTAGTTGAGGAAACTCCAGCAGTAGAAGAGGCTCCAAAAGCCGAAGCTCCTGAAGCACCTGCTGAAGAATCGAATGAAGAAGAAAAGAAAGGCGAGTAATTGAATTTCTTTTAACGTATACAAAAGGGATAAGAGCATTAGTTCTTATCCCTTTTTTTGTGGGTGATTGCTTTAGGAATTAACTTTGAAGAGTTTTTGAAAGATGGCCAATTTTACACGTAAGAAAGCAGTTGTAGTCCTGCAAGATGGAACTACATTTTGGGGAAGATCTGTCGGTTTAGAAGGAAGTTCTACCGGCGAAATTTGTTTTAACACTGGCATGACCGGCTACCAGGAGATCTTCACTGATCCCAGCTACTATGGTCAGTTAATGGTTACTACCAATGCCCATATCGGTAATTATGGAGTGAAGGACGATGAAGTAGAGTCCGACTCTATTAAAATTGCCGGATTGATCTGTAAGAACTTTAGTTTCGATCACAGTCGGGTAGGAGCCAACAATTCCCTTTTGAAATACTTCGAAGAGAATGGCAAACTGGTAATCTCTGATGTGGATACTCGTGCACTTGTGCGTCATATCCGCAGCAAGGGAGCCATGAACGCTATTATCAGCACCGAGACCGATGATCTTGAAGCGCTGAAAGCACTACTCAATGAAGTGCCCTCAATGGAAGGCCTGGAGCTTTCCTCTAAAGTGGCTACGACCGAAGCTTATTATTTCGGAGATGAAAATGCCACTTATAAATTAGCCGTTCTCGACTTAGGTGTAAAGCGCAATATTTTGCGCCATTTTGCCAATCGCGGTTGCTATATGAAGGTATTCCCAATGGATACTTCTTTGGAAGAAATGAAAGCCTGGGCCCCGGATGGATTATTTATTTCCAATGGACCTGGAGATCCCGCCGCAATGCAAAACACGGTAAGTATCGTAAATGATATGGTAAACTCAGGATATCCCGTATTTGGTATTTGTCTTGGGCATCAGCTGATTGCCATTTCACAGGGCTTAAATACCTATAAAATGCATCAGGGGCACCGTGGAATTAACCACCCGGTACTTAATATCTTAACCGGTAAGGGAGAAATCACCACTCAGAACCACGGCTTTGTGGTAAGCATGGATGCCGTTGAGGAGCATGCAGAAATAGAATTAACTCACCGTCATTTAAATGATGATGGCGTGCAAGGCATTCGCCTGAAAAATAAACCGGTAAGCAGCGTGCAATATCACCCCGAGGCATTCCCCGGGCCGCACGATTCTGAATACCTTTTTGATCAATTCGTAGAACAACTGAAACAATCTAAATCCTAAGAAATGGCAATTATTTCCGGCATCCACGCCCGTCAGATTCTCGACAGTCGCGGTAATCCTACAGTAGAAGTCGACGTAATCACTGAAAGTGGCGCCCTGGGGCGTGCAGCAGTTCCCTCAGGAGCTTCCACCGGTGTTCATGAAGCGGTAGAGCTTCGCGATGGTGGAGATCAGTGGATGGGTAAAGGCGTGCAGAATGCCGTGGATAACGTAAATAAATTGATCGCCCCGGAGATTATCGGGATGTTCGTTACTGACCAGGCTGACATCGATCAGCGTATGTTGGATCTGGATGGCACCCCCAATAAAGCCAAATTAGGAGCGAATGCCATTTTAGCTGTTTCCTTAGCCGTGGCCAAAGCTGCTGCTAGTGAAACCGGCCAAACTTTGTACAATTATGTAGGTGGGGTAAATGCTCGCACCTTACCCGTGCCCATGATGAATATCCTGAATGGTGGTGAGCATGCTGATAATGCTATCGACTTTCAGGAATTTATGGTTATGCCTTTCGGTGCTTCTAGCTTCTCTGAAGGATTACGCTGGGGAACAGAAATTTTCCATCACCTGAAAAGTGTGTTGAAGGAAAAAGGTTACAGCACCAATGTTGGAGATGAAGGAGGTTTTGCTCCTAATATTCAATCAAATGAAGAGGCTATCGAAACGGTATTGGTTGCGATAGAAAGAGCAGGCTTTAAAGCTGGAGAAGAGATTTACATTGCCATGGATGCCGCCGCCAGCGAGTTTTATCATGCAGATGATAAAATGTATCACTTTAGCGATGGTGCCAAGCGCAGCAGTGAAGAAATGGTCGCTTATTGGACCGAATGGGTGAACAAATACCCCATTATTTCGATTGAAGATGGATTGCATGAAGATGATTGGGCCGGATGGACACAATTAAATGCAGCTATTGGTGATCGCGTACAATTAGTTGGTGATGATTTATTCGTAACCAATGTGGAGCGTGTTCAGCAGGGGATTGATCAAAAAGCGGCTAATTCTGTTTTAATTAAAGTGAACCAGATTGGAACTTTAACAGAAACCATTGAAACCGTGAGTCTGGCACAAGCCAATAATATGACTTGTGTAATGAGTCACCGTAGTGGAGAAACAGAAGACTCTACCATCGCTGATTTGGCAGTAGCTCTTAATACCGGTCAGATTAAAACCGGCTCAGCTTCACGCAGTGATCGTATGGCAAAGTACAATCAATTGCTTCGTATCGAGGAGATGTTAGGCGAGAGTGCCAAATACCTCGGTACCCAATTCAAATTCATTAAAAAATAGTATTCGTAAATGGAAAATTTAAAACAGCACTTTTCTACTAAAATAGATTCAGCTGCAGCTGAGATCAAAGATTTCCTTGCTAAGCATGGAGATAAAGTAGTGGGTGAGGTGAAAATCAGTCAGCTTTACGGCGGTATGCGCGGTGTAAAAGCTCTGATCACCGAAACCTCCAAATTAGATCCGGCCGAGGGTATTCGCTTCCGCGGATATTCAATCCCTGAATTGCAAGATCTTTTACCTAAGGCTCCCGGAGGAAACGAACCACTTCCCGAAGGCATCTTTTATCTGATGTTATTCGATGAGCTTCCTACTCAAGAAGCCGTGCAAGCGGTTACCAAGGAATGGCAAAAGAGAGCGGATGTACCGGCTCACGTATTTAAGGTATTAGATGCTTTGCCAACCGATACTCATCCTATGACTCAGTTCGTATCTGCCATCATGGCCTTACGTACTGAGAGTGAATTCCACACCGCTTACCGCGATGGAATTAATAAGAAAGATTATTGGCAACCTACCTTCGAAGATGTAATGAACCTCATTGCTCGTCTTCCCCGTGTAGCTGCTTATATCTACCGTCGTACTTACCATAATGGCGATCATATTGCTCCGGATCCAAGCTTGGATTGGGGAGGTAACTTCGCTCATATGCTTGGATTTAATGATGAGGAATTCCGCGAATTAATGCGCATATACCTTACCATTCACTCTGATCATGAAGGTGGTAATGTATCCGGTCATACCATTCACTTGGTAGGATCCGCCTTGAGTGATGCTTATCAGTCATTCGCTGCCGGAATGAACGGTTTAGCCGGACCATTGCATGGATTGGCAAATCAGGAAGTAATTCGCTGGACCTTAGCCATGCGCGACGAATTAGGTGGCGGCTTACCTAGCAAAGATGCCATTGAAGGTTATGTGCGCAAGACCTTAGACGAAGGCAAAGTAATTCCAGGATTCGGCCACGCTGTATTGCGTAAGACTGACCCTCGTTACACTGCTCAACGTGAATTCGCCTTAAAGCACATGCCCGAGGATGAGTTATTCCAGGTGATTAGCCGTATTTACGAAGTAGTTCCTGCGGTATTGGAAGAATTAGGCAAGGTGAAAAACCCATGGCCTAATGTGGATGCCCATAGTGGACAGTTATTGATGCATTACGGATTAACCGAGTATGACTTCTATACCGTATTGTTCGGGGTAAGTCGTTCTTTGGGAACCCTGGCCAGCTTAATCTGGGATCGTGCATTAGGAATGCCTATCGAGCGTCCTGGATCCACTACCACTAAATTGTTGAAAGAAGAATACGACGCTTAGTCCCTTCTTTATCGATATAGAAAAAGGCTGTTCAAATTGAGCAGCCTTTTTTATTGGGCTATAATTTGAAGCTTTAGGGAGCTCTTGCTCTTAAGTGAATTCAGAAAATAGATTCCGGCTGGAGCATCAATCTCTAAATTACGACCTCTTAGCTTAAAGGGATGTGATCTGCCGTAGGCATCAGTAAGCGTCCAATCATCAGAAATCACTTCCTGATTAAGATGAAATAGACCTTTTGAAGGATTGGGATAGGCCGATAAAAGGGGAGTAGAAGAATACTGATTTTGAGAAAGTCCTTTGGCCTGACCTCGAGCCAAAATAAGACTGGGCGCCTGATTGAAGTCTGAACCCGCGGCAAAGAACTGTCCTTGATCATCGCAAACTAGGCCACTACCAATACAGGTGGGGGAACTAGAATGACTATCAATAAAAAGGCGATTACCGGCTGAGTCACTTTCCACCACAATCATTTCAGTTTGACCGTTTTCCGGTGCAATACGATAGCCAGTAAAGAGATAAGTATCGTAGGGGCTAATGGCCATATCAAAGCAGGCATCATTCTTTACCACTCCGGGATGAACAAAGACATCAGAAAGCACATTGAGATTGCTGTCCAGAAGGGTTAGGGTAATGTCGAAGTACACGGATAGGGCAGAGGCACCTTCACCACCAATGGCAATTTGCCCTTTGGAATTAACGCCAATAGCATTTCCTCCTCGGGTAAAACCACTGGAGACAATCTTACGATTGACCTGTTGACCTTGATTATTGATTTTAGTTACTAGGTAATCAAAGCGAGTGGCGAGCTCATAATCGGAGGTATAGGCCCATCCGCCGGAAGGCAAAGCAATAATTTCCTGCGCCACAAAAGAGAGGGTATCGATTTGGGTATGGCGGTGCAGGATGTTTAAAGCGGTATCCAGAATCAAAACCTGGGCACTTTGCTCCGCGCCACTCTGGCTGCGCATTTGACTAAGTAGGGCAATTTGATTTTGTTGGTTGGCTGCTATATCCTGACCCGCTAAAATGGTATCACCGGAACCAAAGCGCTTTTCTTGTAGGAGGGTTCCACTGGTATCAAGGATACTTACCCAGGCTTGATTGGTGTCATTCCATGATCTTTCACCCGCTACAAAGAGTTTTTCTTGCAAGAAAATGATTTGAGATGCGGCATAGTTTCCGGTGGTCCCGAATACTTTTTTCCAAAGAACCTGTCCCTGAGAATTGAGCTTATAGAGCTGCCATTTGTTACCGGGAAATTGGTTGGTATCGCCATTGGCCAGGTAGTAGATATTGCCTGTGGGATCCAAGCAAAGTTTAGCAGCAGTTTCCAAGCTTTGATTTGGGCCAAAGTTCTGCCAAACAGCACTTTGACTGTATAAGGTAGAACAAAATAATAGGAGAATCAGAATGCGCATAAGGCTAAGGTAATTCCTCAATTTGAATTGGCCTATTTCGCTTTCGAAATATCACTCTATACTCTCTGAGTTTCAAAAAAATAACTTTACCTTTGCGCTCCTTTTTCTGGGGAGTGAAATGGATCAGGAAAAGGCTTAGAATCAAAATGATGTAAAAATTCTTTCGTTGCGGGTTTCCCTAATGATCTTACCGGCGCGAAATACAAATGATTTCTGCATGTCAGAAGAAAACAAAAAAGTAGAAGAGGAAGTAGCAAATACTCCGGAAACTACCCAGGAGGCGGCTGCTGAGACTGCTGCTGAAACTAAGACCGAAACTGTTGAAGAAGCTCCTGCTAAAGAAGTAGCTCCTGAAGTAGTTGAGGAAAGCACTGAGTTTGATTGGGACGAATTCGAATACGGAATCGCTTCTAAAGGAAAAGCTCAGCGCGAAGAGCTCACCAAGTTGTATGAGGAAAGCCTCACTAGCATCGATGAGCACACCATTACCGAAGGTAAGGTGATCAACATGACCGATCGCGAAGCTATCGTAGATATCGGTTACAAGTCGGAAGGGGTAATCTCCCTGAACGAGTTCCGTTACAATCCTGATTTGAAAGTAGGTGACCAGGTTGAAGTTTTGGTTGACAAAACTGAAGATAAAGAAGGTCAGTTAGTACTTTCTCACCGTAAAGCCCGCTCTATCAAGGCTTGGGATCGTGTGAACGAAGCTCACGACAATGAGGAAGTAGTGAAAGGTTACATTAAGTGTCGTACTAAAGGTGGTATGATCGTTGACGTATTCGGAATTGAGGCTTTCTTGCCTGGTTCTCAGATCGACGTGAAGCCTATCCGCGATTACGATGCCTATGTAGATAAAAACATGGAATTCAAGATTGTTAAGATCAATCACGAATTCAAGAACGTGGTAGTATCTCACAAAGCCCTTATCGAAGCCGACCTCGAAGAACAAAAACGCGAGATCATTGGCAAACTCGAGAAAGGTCAAGTACTCGAAGGTGTGGTGAAAAACATCACTTCTTACGGAGTATTTATCGACCTGGGTGGTGTAGATGGTTTGATCCACATTACCGATTTGAGCTGGAGCCGTATCAACCACCCAAGCGAAGTGGTAGAATTGGACCAGACTTTGAACGTGGTAATTTTGGACTTCGACGAAGACAAAACCCGTATCCAATTAGGTCTGAAGCAGCTTGAGGCTCATCCATGGGATAACCTCGATAGCGAGTTGAAAGAAGGTGATAAGGTGAAAGGTAAAGTAGTGGTATTAGCTGACTACGGTGCATTCGTTGAAATCATCCCCGGTGTTGAAGGTTTGATTCACGTTAGTGAAATGAGCTGGAGCACTCACTTGCGTTCTGCTCAAGACTTCATGAAAGTTGGTGACGAGGTTGAAGCAGTTATCTTAACTCTCGACCGCGAAGAGCGTAAAATGTCTTTAGGTATCAAGCAATTGAGCACTGATCCTTGGACTGATATCACTACCAAATATCCTGTTGGTTCTAAGCACGAAGGTGCCGTACGTAACTTCACCAACTTCGGTGTGTTCGTAGAATTGGAAGAAGGTATTGATGGTCTGATCCACATCAGCGACTTAAGCTGGACCAAGAAAATTAAACACCCAAGTGAGTTTACCTCTGTAGGTGCTAAATTGGAAGTGGTTGTATTGGATATCGATGTTGAAAATCGTCGCTTAAGCCTTGGTCACAAACAAGTTGAAGACAATCCATTCGAAACTTATGCCACCTTATTAGAAGAAGGTAGCGTAATCGAAGGTAAAGTACTTCGCAAAGTTGACAAAGGTGCTGAGATCGTATTCGAAAACCTCGGAGTAGAAGCATTCGTTCCTTCTCGTCACATGGTGAAAGAAGATGGAAGTGAAGTGGCTGCTGATGAGCGTATCGATTTCAAAATCATCGAATTTAATCCAGATGCCCGTCGCGTGGTAGCTTCTCATACCGAGCTTCACAAACAAGTGAAAGCCGATAAGCAGAAAGCCGATCGCGTTCAAGCTAAGAAAGCCGTTAAAGTGATCAACTCTAATGTAGAGCGTTCTACCTTAGGTGACCTTGATGCTTTAAGCAAGCTGAAAGAGCAAATGGAAGACGACGAAAAGAACGGTTAATACCGATTTAAGTCATATTCGACCCCGGTTCTGGTTTTATACTTGAACCGGGGTTTTTTTATGGCTAAAATTGAGATATATTAGGGCTCTGATAGGATTCGGATCTGTTTTAACTTGAAAGTCAATCTCTTTTTTCTTCGTTCATTCTTGCTCCTGTTTAGCTTGAGTTCGCAGGCTCAACTTAGCATGGAGGAGAATGTGGATTCCCTGAATAATCTTTATGCAAAAGGATTGTATGAAGAGCTTATTTATATGGGGCAGTCCAATATTGCCGACTGGCCCTTGGGGGACACTCTAAACAGGCATTATGGTCGTACCTTATTAAACCTGGGCAAGGCCTTTGGTCAGTTAGAGGTCTATTCTGTGGCTATGCAATATCATCGCCGAGCACTGTCGGTCTACAAACAGATTTCAGATTCCTCCGGTGTGGTAAATGCCTATACTTATCTGGCTTCCATTTACTATAGCACTGAAGACTCCGCTGGAGCTTTCGCCAATTTAAATTGGGCTCGTTCCTATTATCCTGATTCGGTTTCCAAAACCGAAGAGATGCGTCATACCTATATATTAGGTTTGCTCTATAAGAAATTTGGCACTCCAGAACGTGGCTTGGAGCTGATTGATAGCCTGATTCCGCATCTTCGAACAAACTCATACCTATATGCCCAGGTGAATGTGGCGAGTATCGATCTTATGGATTCGATGGAGTTTTTAGTGCGGTACCCTGATATTCTTCTTCATATAGAAAGGTCAAAGTTCTCAGTAGTTTATCGAATTAAAGCTTTGGAGGAAGTGCTAATGCGGGCCAATGAAATTGGTCGACAGGATATCATTGTGCGCTATCTGCCCAAGTTGGAAAGCCTAATGAAGGACGGCGGTCGAAATGTGTCAATTACCCAAAAGGCTCGTTTTTACAAGCTTCAGGCGGATGCCAAGGCCTATCAAAAAGATTATCTCTCTGCCTTCAATTTAATGAAGGACTATACCAAGCATTTGGCGCAAATGGATTCGATAAGAGGCGCATCAGACTTGCAAAAACTTGAAACTCAGGTTCGACTGAAAGATGCCGAACTTAATGCTCAAGAACTTAGCATAGCCTTGCAGGACAGTAAGCGTCAGACCTATATTTTAATTGTCATTATTGTATTGGCGGGCATTATCATCTTTTTGATATACCGCATTAATCGCAATACCCGCGAACGCAATAGAGCCATCGCCGAAGTGGCGGCTACGCGTGGTCGAATGCTTTCCATTTTATCGCATGATATCCGTACTCCTCTTGGGCAATTAATAGGAACCCTGGATGCTTTTGAAGAAGGGGATTTGAATGTGACCGAGCTGAAGGAAATGTTGGGTCCTATCAAAGCAGCAGCAGAGAGTACCAATAAACTATTGGATAATACGGTGGCTTGGATCAATGTGAACCGCGCTGATTTTAAACTGAATCCTATCAATTTTGACGTACATGCTTTCTATGAAGATGTATTAAGTCATTTTAAAGCAGTGGCTCGTGCCAAGGAAGTGAGTTTTGAGCTGGATATTCAATTAAAGAACTTGTATGCCGATCGCTTTTTGGTACAAACCACCCTTTTCAATTTAATAAGCAATGCCCTTAAATTCAGTGAGAAGGGCGGACGCTTAGTCTTGAAGAACTATCAGCGAAAGGACCGCAAGGTTTTGGAGGTATCCGATAATGGCCGTGGAATTAGTGAGGCGAATTTGGAGATTATTCGCTGGGAGATGCGCATCAGCACCCAGGGAACTCATCGCGAAAGCGGAGGTGGACTTGGTTTAACCATTGTTCGCGATGCCTGTCATAAGCTGGAAGCGGATTTCGAAATAGACAGCATCGAAGGTCAGGGCACTAATTGCCGAATAGTTTTCTAGCTTCGCAGAGCAAGATTAGAAAGATGCAAATAGCGGAAATTATTCGTGTTTTAGAAGACTGGGCTCCCTTAGCTTATCAGGAGTCCTATGATAACAGCAAATTACTATTTGGTCAAAAGGAGAGTGAGCTGGATCAGGTATTGGTTTCTCTCGATATAACCGAAGCCATTGTGGATGAAGCCCTGCAAAAAGGGGCGCAGATGATTGTTAGTCATCATCCTTTGATTTTCGGAGGCCTGAAGTCTCTTACCGGCAAGAACGATGCAGAGCGAGCACTGATTAAGGCCATTCAGAATAATATTGCCATTTACGCCTTACACACCAATTTGGATAATGTATCTAGTGGAGTGAATGCGGAGATTGGTCGTAGGTTGGGTATTGCTAATCCCAAGATTTTAGCGCCACGTACTGGCATTTTAAAGAAATTGGTAGTCTTCGTGCCTAACAGCAGTGTTCAGTCACTTAGCGAAGCTTTATGGGCGGCTGGGGCTGGAAATATTGGAAACTATGATCAATGTAGTTTTCGATCGGAAGGGAAGGGGACTTTTCGAGCTTCTGCAAAAGCCAATCCTAGCATAGGTGAAATCGGAAGCTTGCATCAAGAAGAGGAGTTTCGATTAGAAGTTTTGGTGGAAGAAGCAAAGCTATCTGGCGTTTTAAAAGCTATGCAGCTGAATCATCCCTATGAGGAGGTAGCTTATGAGATCTATGCCATTGAAAATGCCCATCAGGAAATTGGTTCCGGGATGTATGGCGATTTAGCAGAAGCCATTTCAAGCGAACAATTTTTGAAGCAAATCAAGCAAACTTTTGGCGGTGTAGTACGCTATACTCAAGCTCATAAGGATGAAATCAAAAGAATTGCTTGGTGCGGAGGAAGCGGTAGTTTCCTCTTATCCAGAGCAAAAGCAATTGGAGCCGATTTGTTTCTAAGTTCCGACTTTAAATATCATCAATTTTTTGAGGCTGATAACCAGATACTTATTGCTGATATTGGTCATTATGAGAATGAACAATACACTATCGGCCTGATTGCCGAATATTTGCGGAAAAAATTCCCTAATTTTGCCGTTCTTTTAACGGAAAACAGTACCAACCCGATCAATTATTTATAGCTCTATGGCTAAAGAAGTTACTGTTGAAGAAAAGTTACGCGCTCTCTACGATCTTCAGCTCATTGATTCCCGAATTGATAAAATCCGCAGCATCCGCGGGGAACTACCTTTAGAGGTAGAAGACCTTGAGGATGAGATTGGTGGATTGGAAACCCGTGTCGAAAAGTTAAACGTCGATATCGACGAGTTGGACCAGGAGGTGAAAGCCAAGAAAAACCTGATCAAAGACTCTGAGGAGAAGATCAAGAAATACGAGTCGCAGCAGAAAAACGTTCGCAACAATCGCGAGTTTGATGCACTTTCTAAAGAAATCGAATTCCAGGAATTGGAAATTCAATTGGCTGAAAAACGCATTAAAGAGTTTAAAGCCAAAATCGATAATAAGAAAGAAGCTATTGCCGGTGCTGATGAGAAATTAGCCGAGCGAAAATCTCACTTGGAGTTCAAGAAAAGTGAGTTGGATAGCATTCTTAAGGAAACTCAAGAGGAAGAAGATCTTCTTTTAAAAGAGTCTACCAAGCAACAAAAAGTAATCGAGGAGCGCTTATTGAAAGCCTATACTCGTTTGCGTAACAGTGCTCGCAATGGCTTGGCCGTTGTGCCGGTTGAGCGTGGTGCTTCCGGTGGTTCATTCTTTACCATTCCTCCCCAACGTCAGTTAGAAATTGCCGCCCGGAAGAAAATCATCACCGATGAGCACTCTGGTCGTATTCTGGTTGACCCCGAATTAGCTCGGGAAGAGGAAGAGAAAATGGAGAAGCTTTTTACTTCTAAAAAGTAAATCATATTGCATCTTTGAGGGATCCTTAGCGATCCCTTTTTTTATGCGACATTTTTACCTACTCATTTTTAGCCTGGCCTTGTTTTCAGGCACCGCACAAAAGGTGGAATTCAATAAGGCTATGGAAGACGGCATCAAGGCGATTGCCGAACTTCGCTATGGCGATCTCCATCAAATCTTGACTCGGGAGCGCAAGGCTAATCCCGGCAATCGAGTTCCGGATTATTTGGAAGCGGCTGCTCTTTGTATCCGTGGTTTTTTCGTGGAGAATGAAGAATGGTATTCCAATAATGAGGCTCGACTGGATAAGCTCTTTGGTCGGGTAGAAGAACTCTCGGATACAGAGCCCTACAAGCGTGTATTCTTAGCCGAAATGGCTTTGGGACGCAGTGGCATTCACGGTAAGTACAAAAACAATATTAAGGCGGCATGGGGTTTTTACCGCGCCTATAATTTATTGGATGATAACCTCCGTGAATTTCCCAATTTTATTCCCACGCTTATTCCCTTTGGGGTTCTTCAAACCGCGGTAGGTAGCTTGCCTTCGGATTATAAATCGGTGGCTTCCTTATTTGGCTTTAAAGGCAATATCGAAGAAGGATTAAAAATGATCCGCAAGGCTTATTACTATAGCCTGGCCGATCCTAAATTGAAATTCCATCGCGATTATTTTGGCTTTGTTTATGCCTATGTGAACTACGAGCTCGAGACCGAAGAGCAGGTTAGTTTGTACACCCTAGGTATGGATGTAGAAGCTTCCTCCTTCTTCACCTATTTGGAGGCTCAGCAGAAACTTCGATCGGGCGATGCCAGTGAAGCTTTAAAGCTATTGCAAAATCGTCCTCTAAGCGAAGATTATTTAGAAGTTCCATTCTTTGAATACTATACTGGTAAGGTCGCTTTAATGATCAAGCCAGAAGAGGCTTATAAGCACCTGACCTTATTTTTAAAGACGGCCAAGGATGAGGAACATCGCAAATCAGCTTATCGCTATCTAGCTTGGTATCATTTATTAAATGGACAGAAGTCGGAAGCTGAGGCCTATCGACAAAAGATAATGCAGGAACCGGAAACCCTTACGGGCTCCGATAAGCAGGCGCTTGATGAGGCGATTCGCGGCTTTAACTTAGCACTGATTAAAGCTCGATTGGATTTTGATGCGGGTCGCTATGCGCGAATCGTAGAGAACCTCAAACCCGAAGGAGTGGAAGATTGCTGCCGTAAAAATTGGGAGCGACAAGAATACCATTACCGCAGAGCGCGAGCCTTACAGGAATTAGGATTGATTGATCAGGCGATTCCGGCCTTTTTAAAGGCAATGGAATATCAGGATCCGGTAAGCTTTAGTTTGGCCAATAGTACCTTGCAGGTTGCCATTTTGTTTGAGCATAAGGGAAATTGGTCCCAAAGCAAGCGCTATTTCAAAGAGGCTTTGGCCTTAGAAGGCTACCCATTTCACGAAGGTGTACAACAAAAAGCAAAAGCCGGATTAGAGCGTTTGCCTTAGATGAATTTCATAATTTCCCCAGCAAATCATAAAGATGGATCAACTGCTGAGTATCACTTGGGACGCGGGTCGCGGAATTGACCTGGGATTTTTTACCCTCCGCTATTATAGCCTGCTCTTTGCATTAGGCTTCGTGCTGGGATACTTCATCATGAAGCGAATATTTAAGCGTGAAGGTATTCCCATCGAAAAGCTGGATACCCTGCTTACCTATACCGTGGTGGCCACGATTGTAGGTGCTCGTTTAGGCCATGTTTTCTTTTACCAATGGGATTATTATTCGCAGCATCCCTGGGATATTATTAAAGTGTGGGAAGGTGGATTAGCCAGTCATGGAGCGGCGGTAGCCATTATTATCGCCATGATTATCTATTCTAAGAAAGTACTGGATAAGTCTACTTTATGGATATTAGATCGGGTGGTTATTACCGTGGCTTTGGCCGGATGTTTTATTCGTTTAGGCAATTTTGCGAACTCCGAAATTTATGGGGATGTCTCTAACTCCGCTTGGGAAATGGTCTTTACCAATCCGGTGCGTGATCGTATTTTAAATACCAATGGACAGTGGATTGATGGGGTAGAATTCATCGAAAAAGAGGAATATGAGATTACCGATTCGATTACCTATCCCATTTACGATGTAGAAGTTCATTTCAATCCTAAGATCGGCAACCGAGCAAGGGCGCAAGAGAGCTTTTTAGATCATATAAAACCCTTATTGGCAAGCGCTAGTAAAGAGGATAAAAACTTGGTGATTACCGGAAATGAATTCGAATGGGACGAGTCTGAAACTCTCGTAGGAACCATTGAGGCTCGCGGTTATCCTCGCCGACCCACCCAAATTTTTGAAGCCCTGGCCTATCTGGCCATCTTCTTTATCCTGGCTCGTTTGTATTTGGTGGCCGATGTTCGTCAAAGGGTAGGTATGCTCTTCGGACTTTTCTTAATCTTGGTCTTTGGCTTCCGCTTTGCAATCGAATTTTTGAAGGAGAATCAAGTAAGCGCCGAAGAAGGACGTGCTTTTAATATTGGTCAGAGTTTAAGTATACCGCTGGTGATTGCCGGTTTGTATTTCAGCATTTTCGCTAAAAAATTGAAGAATGAAAAAGAATAAGCAGCGCATCATTGCGATTGTACTATTAATCGCCCTGGGCTTGTGGATTGTAATTTCGGTAATTCCTAAAGGAACAAGTGGTCGCTCCAGTGATCGCCAGGTAGCACCTTCCAAGGCAGAACCTCCTTTTACCAAGGAAGCGGAATTAGCTATTCTTGATACTTCCGGTACCGATGTCTTGATGAACCTGGATATTGAATTAGCCGAATCGGTAGCTGAAATCCAGTATGGTATGATGTACCGCAAAAGCATGGATCGCAATATGGGAATGCTTTTCATTATGGGTAGCGAGGCCCCACGTTCCTTCTATATGAAGAACACCTATGTTCCTCTGGATATCATCTTCATTAATGATGATATGGAGATTGTAAGTATCCAAAAAAATGCGAAGCCTTTAGATGAAACTTCCTTGCCTAGTGAAGGTCCTGCCTCTTTGGTTTTAGAAGTGAAAGGTGGCCTAAGTGATGAGCTGGCTTTAGTGAAAGGCCAAAAAATTCGCTGGAATCGCCTACATTAAGGGCATGAAAAAGCTCGGTATATTATTGGCCTTGATGCTCTTTAGCATTGCGGGGCAGGCTCAGGTAGAAGTGGATGCAGAAGGTTTCGAAACCTTTAAAATGCAAGAAGGAGATACCACTTACCTCATGAAAAAGTACTTCTTAGTTTTTTTGAAAAGAGGCACGGAGCGCAGTCAAGATCAAGCCGAAGCGTTGAAAATTCAGACCGCCCATTTAGCCCACATGGATTCGCTGGCCAATATTGGTCAGTTGGATTTGGCTGGCCCCATGGGCGATGATACGGATTTAAGAGGAATCGTGGTTTTACGAGTTCCTACTATGGAAGCTGCCGAAGCCTGTGTAAAGGCAGATCCTGCCGTAAGGGCCAATCGATTGAGCTATGAAATTCACCCTTGGTGGGCAGCGGTAGGAAGTAAATTGCGTTAGCCTTTGTAGCGTCCGCCTTTAAAGAAGCGCTTAGACCAGTAAGCATTGCTTAAAGACGAAATCATCACTCCTCTGCTAGAGCTGGTATGCGCAAATTGACCATCACCAAGGTATATACCAACGTGATCGATTCGACGGCCTCGCACCTTAAAGAAAACCAGGTCGCCAAACTCCAATTCATCCTGATTTAAGGCTTCCATCTCAGAAAAGATATCCTCGGCCCGCCTGCCTTGGAATTCGCGTTCAAAAACCTCCTGATAGGCGATAATCACAAAGCCACTGCAATCCACTCCTTTTTTAGTCATGCCTCCCATACGGTGCGGAGTGCCATACCAATCATCAATAAAGCTTTCTAAATCACTTTCCTTAGCATCGAGGGCGGGCGCTTCATCGATCTCTTCGGATTTGCTTTTTGGCTTAGTAGTTTTATCCTTTTTTGAATTCAGGATTTCATGCTCAAACTGCGGTGCCGACTTGGGTTTGGATTTAGCAGGACTGCGCTGCAAACTTCCACAGGAAGAAAGCAGGAGTATAAAGCTTAGGGCCAAAAGGTATTTCGAATAGCGCCAAATCATAGGTCAAATTTCGGGAAGGAAATGAGATCTGCGGTCCTGAGTCTGAATTGTTATTGACAGGCTGATATGAACTAAAAAACCCCGTTTGCACGGGGTTTATAGAGGGGGAAGGTTCCAATAGTTTTCACTATTTCCTTATTCAAAGTACGTATCTGTCGCCTTTAAAGGAAATAGGTCATTTGCCTTATTTACCGGCTTGCTGCATACGGTTTTTCGATTCACCGTAATTGCGAGAACGGTAGATTTCGAAACGACTGGCCTTGCGTTCTTCGGGCCAAACATTGTCTTCTAAGTCGGTATCTGCGGTTTCTAGGAAAGGATCCAGCTCTATTTTCACCACTTCTTTTTCGAAAACAAAAACCTTTTTAAAGCGTAGTTCATTTTGGATCCAAATTTCCGCCGGATGACGGCTCACTTCGGTGCTGCCATCGGCAAAGGTGAAACGGAGGATTACCGGCATTACCAGGCCACCTTGATTTTCAAATTCAATTTCATAGAAATTCCATCCCGCATCGAGGTATTTCTTTTGCTCCTCACTAAGGCTCTCGCGGTATTTCTTGTACTGCTCACGATCGTAGGGAAGCACCGTAAAATCGTCATTCTTATTGTAGAAGTCAGCCATTTCTGGATGGGCATCACTGTAGTGCTTGCCTTTTAATTCCTTGCTATTTCGGCTATCGCCAATAAACTCATTTTGGGCCTCTTTGCGTTCGCGCGCCTTTTCAATATCCGGGTTTTTAGTATCGAAGCGATACCATTTTACTTCCTTCAGGGCGATGTCCACATTATCGGTGGTATAGAACCATCCGCGGAAGAACCAATCCAGATCGGTGGCAGAGGCATCTTCCATAGTGCGGAAGAAATCAGCCGGGGTAGGATGCTTAAACATCCAGCGTTGGCAATAGGTCTTAAAGGAATAATCAAAGAGCTCACGACCCATTACCGTTTCCCGCAGAATATTGAGGGCGGTGGCAGGCTTGCCATAGGCATTATTACCAAATTGAAGGATGCTTTCCGAATTGGTCATAATAGGCACCATATCCTGTTTTTCGGAGCGCATATAATCGGCAATCTTATAAGCTGGGCCACGGCGGCTGGGATAGTTCTCTTCCCATTCTTGTTCGGTTAAATATTGTACAAAGGTGTTGAGTCCTTCATCCATCCAGGTCCACTGACGCTCGTCGCTGTTCACAATCATGGGGAAGAAATTATGCCCTACTTCATGAATGATTACTCCAATCATACCGTATTTGGTATTCTTGCTATAGGTGCCATCCGCTTGGGGGCGACCGCCATTAAAGCAGATCATGGGGTATTCCATTCCGATGCGGTCGGTATGTACTGAGATGGCTACCGGATAAGGATAGTCGAAGGTGAATTTGGAATAGGTTTTAATGGTGTGAGCAACCACGCGAGTAGAGTAGCGCTCCCACAATGGATTACCCTCTTTAGGATAATAGCTCATAGCTAAAACCGTGCGATCGCCAAACTTAACTGCCATGGCATCCCAGATAAATTTACGACTGGAGCAAAAGGCGAAGTCACGCACATTATGGGCTTTGAAATGCCAGGTTTTTTCACCCTTTTCCTTTTTGCCTTCGGCTTTACGGGCTTCCATTTCATTCACAATAAAAACCGGATCTTCGGTATTATTGCGGGCTTCTTCCAAACGCTCTAGTTGTTCTTTGCTTAGTACCTCTTCACTATTTTGAAGGGTGCCGGTAGCTCCAACTATATGATCGGCCGGAGCAGTGATTTCAACATCATAATTACCAAAGGGCAGGGCAAATTCACCTCGACCTAAAAACTGTTTGTTCTGCCAGCCTTCCACATCATTATACACTGCCATGCGGGGAAAGAACTGAGCAATGGTATAGAGGTAATTGTCTTCATCCTCAAAATACTCCAGGCCAGAACGACCACCCAATTTGGCGCGATCATTAATATTATACCACCATTTAATGCTGAAGCTTACGCTATCGCCACTTTGTAAAGGCGCATCCAGATTAATGCGCATCATGGTATAATTGATTTTATAAGATTGGTCTTGACCCGATTGATCTTTAACCTGATCAATTTTAAAACCGCCATCAAAATCGTAGAATAGCTTTTCGATCTCATAGGTGCTCATACTTGAGCCTACATCACCAGTTTTTGTTTGCTGAGTGAGACTGTTTTGAGCGCGCATGTTCTGATCCAATTGCACCCAGAGATATTCTAATGACTCAGGTGCATTATTGATATAGGTAATAGTTTGCTCACCATAAATGCGTTGATTTTCATCATCGAGGCGAATCTTCATTTTATAGTTCGCCTGCTGCTGATAATAAAAGGCTCCCGGAGCACCACCACCGGTGCGATACATATTGGGGGTCGGGAGTAAGTCCTTCATCTGCCTGAAATGGCTGGTGTTGACATTTGGACTTTGGCCTCTAAGGCCTGCTGTTAGTAAGATGAAGGTCAGTAACAGTCCTCGTTTCATAAAGAGCGTGTTTTTTTGGAAAGGCCCAAAAATAGGAATCTAATTGGGATATAAGTCTTTGAGTGCAGCTTCCAGGTCAGGGAATTGATATTCAAATCCTGAATTTTGGATTTTTTCACTGCTACAGCGAGTGCTGGCCAGGGTTATGGCAGCCATCTCACCTAAGATTAATTTAAGTAAGCCGGAAGGGATAGGAGGGAGCCAAAAGGGACGATTTAATACCCCTGCTACTTTTTGACTAAGCGCTTTGTTTTGCACGGATTCCGGCCCAACGGCATTGTAGACACCCGTGCTTAAATTTTCATTTTCCAAGGCATGAACAAATATGCGGGCAAGATCACTACGATGTATCCAGGGCATCCATTGTTTGCCATCCCCTAATGGAGCACCTAGGCCCCATTTGATTGGTTCCGCAATTTTTGCCAAAGCCCCTTCCTTGGCATCCAGCACAATACCAATTCGCAGGCGTATGGTGCGGATCTTGAGATCTTCAAAAAGCTGGGCTTCCTGCTCCCATTTTTGGCAAACCAAGCTTAAGAAATCATTGCCAGGTGCATCCGTTTCCTGGTATATTTTATCAGGGTGATTGGGATAATATCCAGAGGCGCTGGCACTGATAAAGGCCTGGATTTTCTTAGGACTTTTCCGAACGGCATTATACAGTAAGCGGGTTCCATCCACCCGACTGCGGATAATGGTATTCTTGAAATGCGGGGTCCACCTCTGAGCAATATTAGCACCAGCCAGATTAATGATCGCATCGGCGAAAGCCAAAGCCTCCGAATCGATTTGATCCAGATCTGGATCCCATTGGAATACTTGAACGGATGCTATCTCCGACTTAGTACTGCGACTGAGCCAAGCGACTTGATGTCCTTTTTCTAAAAGTAGTTTTGTGATCTCCCGGCCAATAAGGCCACTGCCGCCGCTGATTAATACATTCATTAGCTAAACCTGGAATTTGGGTTCAAGGTAAAGCTAATTAACCGCCCTAAGCTATGCTTGTTCAATGACCGTGATAAATCCAGCGCTGTAGTGAAATAAACTCCTTATTGAAGTATAACTCCACTAAATAGCTGCCTTTGGGAAGGTCATTAAGATCGAGGTCACGATGTCTTTGACCTGCCATCTGAGTCCAGCTTTCTTCGCTGATGAGTCTACCGCTTTCATCCCGGAAGGCAAGCTTAAATACACCTGATTGTTCCGGTTCCTGATACCAAATTTGGGCATGCTTACCGGGGTTAGGCGCTAATTGCCAGTTGAATCCTGATTTAGGGTTTTCCAATTCTTTTTGTCCTAAGTTTAATTGGGACTTAATCAGGGAAACTTTAAAGAAATTGCTGCTGGCACTACTTTCATTACCCGTATTACTGAGAAAGATATTAGCAGCACTGCTTTCAATCCCACCAAAAATATAGCCGATAAAAACGGTATCGCCAGTTAATTGATTGTAATCGATAATGCCAGGTGCAGCCAATGGAATAGAAGGGTCGATAAAGAATTCGGAACCAGCTCCCAGCAAGGCGGGCATTTCCGCTTGAAATTTATGCTCCCAGAAATTACCCATGCTATCGCGACTTACACTGGCAATAGTTTTTACGAAGGGTACATTATTATCCTGAGTACGCACTCCATTTTGCTCGAAGTACTGCGCAATACCCCCGAAAAAGAGATTGTGCATCGCTTTGTTCTGGGCATCATAAAGAGCCACATTAGCGCAATGGTAATGATTGTAGTACTGATTGAAATTTGGGATTTCGGTCGCTCCACTGCTGTTGATGCGCACCGCATTGAGATAGGGTAGGTCAACATTAGGCTGAAAAACGCCCGAATAGGCGATTAGCCCAAAGCTGCCATCCTCGCGAATTTCTGGACCAACATTATAGTCGCGGCGGTGCAAAAGTTGGGGATCGCTGATGCTGTTTTCCCAGCTTACCTGAAATTGAGGAAAGCTGCCATTAATGCGAAAACGTCGCACAGCATTGGTATAAGTTTGGGTAAAGCTGGGGCCATTATGCGGATTATACCGTCCGGTAAACTCATGGCCTCCTACCAGATAGAAGGTGCTGTCTATACGTTCTAATTGTCCCCCGCAAACTGCAAAGTCAGGATGGCTGATTTGCTGAATGGCCGAAGTTGGAACCGACATGCCACTGCTTAAATTATGAAGTTGACTGAGGTCGATGATGGTAAGGGTAGCATGGGTAATATGGCTGCCGCCCGAGATTCCATAACCTCCTACTAAAAAGAGATAATCCCCTTCTTGATAATAGTTCAGGTTGGTGGATTTTAATGGATCTACGATACTGCTGCTTAGTTGTCCTAAGCTAAGTTTATAAAAGCCTGTATCGGGTTCAATTACCCAGATCTCATCATTATGCCCGGCGGCATCAAAAGAAGCGAAAGGTTGCCTTTGATGCAGACCATCGAGGCGACCGCCTACCAAGTAAAACTTGCCCTGATACTCGGCATGGGCAAAGGATTGTAAACCTCCACTTAGAGGTAAATTAATGCTCTCCAGAATCAGTTCGGATTGAGCGATTCCAACTAGGCTGAGGAGGCTTAAAAATAAAAGGCTTAAACGACGGAACATTTGGATGGTATTTCCGCCAAATCTAGAATATCAAAATGGCCTAATGGGTGACATAAGTCATTCGGCTAAAAGCTTTTTGGCTACCAATCGATCGATGGGTAAATTTAGCTCGTTGGGATTCAATTCATCGATGCTTTTCCAAATGAGTTCTTGATCCCCATGTTGGTTTAGTGCCTCACGATCACTGCGATGTAAGAGCGGGCTGAGGTCGGAACAGCTCACTTTATAGTAAATGCTCATAACCTGCATTCGATTGGAAAAGGCGGAAGGAACAAAATCTTCGGTGGTATAAAAGTGCTCATCCACCTGAATGTTGAGCTGACATTCTTCTTGAAATTCTCTGCGCAAGCATTCGAGGGTTCCTTCGCCAAATTCTAAACCACCCCCTGGGAATTTTAGATAAACCCCACCATAGATGTTTTCGCGTGAAAGCAGAATTTGCCCATCGTGAATTAATAATCCATAAACGCGAATGGTGAAGGCTTCAATACTTTTTCCGGTACTCATCGTACCAAATTTACGATTCCACGATGGATTCGCTCTTCACCTCCCGGTTGAATTTGATAGATCATGAAATAGGTATAGGCTCCGGCCGACATACCCTCACCATCCCAACTTTGGTTCTCTAATTGGGCTTGCCTTTTGCCATAGCGATCAAATATTTCCATGCGAAAGAAATATACGGCACTAGGATGGGGCCCAAATACATCATTTAAACCATCACCATTTGGAGTAAAGGCATTCGGCATTACCAATTCCAATTCGCGAAAGCGCGGAAAAAGAGTATCTCTTTGAGTACAGGAATTGGTGTCGATATAGGATACAATTACGCCCTCCGCCATTTGGGCTTCCGAGGCTACCCGCACGGGGTTTCCCATAATAACCGTGCTGCCATAGGTCCACTGAACCATTTCTCCTACGCCGGGGGCTTCAAATAGTATGCTGTCTCCAAGGATGGGGATTTCTGGACTAAAGCGAGCTTCAATGGGCTGAGCAGGGAAAAAGTCGAGGTAAATAGAATCCCTAAAAGAATCGCCACCACAAGGTTGGCTAATTTCACACCAGTATAAACCAGGCTTAATAATTTGAATGCTATCTGAAGTAGCTCCGGTGCTCCAAAGGATATCATAGTCTTCGCCACCCAAATCAATGCCCAGATAATTCGTGTCGCCGGGGCAGATGCTTCGATCTTGTCCCAAATCAAATACCAAAGGATCGTCAATGGTGCAGAAATCGGCAATGTTTAAAGGCAGACCGCTATTGGGGTAAGCTTTATTTACGATGGTGAAATCTCCATAACGATCCGGACTGAATACCGGAGAAACAGGGTCTGCGGATACGGTTGCAGGTTCTGTACTTATTGGGCTGAAAGTAGCAGGGCAGGTTGCCAAATTACTAAGGTCTTCATCTAACCAGCGAATGCTTTGAGCAATATTGGGGTTGAGGTCGAAGGTGAGCATTCCGCTAATGACCAATCTACCATTTGGCAGAACCTCAAGATCACGGGCCGATAGGCTGTAACCAAGATTAAATGGCAATCGATAGGAACTAAGGTACTGGCCATTTTCGTCTATTTCTATAATACCCCATTGACCATTACCCACCGAAAAATCAGTATAGGGGATTAGCAAATGACCTTCATCGTTTATCACGCAGGCTCCTGCATTAATATTTAAGAAGTTTTCGCTGCTCCAAACAACATTACCTTGAAGGTCAATTTTAAAGACATTCGTACGATCCAGAGCACCTACGAATTTCCCGAAAATCAAATAGCCATCCGGGAGGGAGATAGGAGGAAGGTTGCTTTGGTAGGAATTATCATAGCGTTTGATCCATTCAATATTGCCATTTCGATCGACCTTAAAAACCATTCGTCCCACGATATTGAGAACACCACCGGAAAGGGCAGGGGTCGACATTCCCCATATGCGCACATCACTATACTGAAAGGCATGAATTTCCTGTGCTTGGGGATTGAGCTTTAGAATGGTATTGGCCGGACCATTATTCGTAGTGGCATTTCCCGTGAAAATCAGGTTGCCATCTACATCAATATGAAACTGATACCAAACGAAGTTAATGGGTGCCGAAATGCGCTTGCTGATTAGCACTTGGCCCGTGTTTCCATCAATTTTAATTAGGGCTACGGCACTGTCGTGGCTAGCACCAATGGCAGCGGCCAGCCATAAATTCGTATCATCATTCTGAATCCGAAGAATGCGAGTAAAGTTGGTGCCTTCGAAAAACTTCCGCGCCCAAAGCGTATCACCACAAGCGTCAAAGCGGATAACTAAAGAAGATCGTGGACCATTAATAGGAGTGGAAGTGGCGCAAAGAGCAATGGAGCCATCGCTAAAGGCAGTGCTTTCTGTATTGAGACTGGCATTATAACCGGTAATAATTTTTTCCTGCCCCTGCATATAAAAGGCAGTGCATAGCAAGAAAAGACAAATTTGAGGCTTAATGCGCATGGCTTGAGGTCATTACTCTAATAACGCGAAAATATTGGCCTCGGTTGAATTTAACTTGCTGATTGATGCTGAGCTATACTTCCTTGAGTGCTCGCGCCATTTCCCGTTTTCCCGGCGGTCCGGGGATCTTTTCCACCTCTAATTCAGCTGCTTTCATGGCTCGACGTACAGAGCCTTTAACACAATAGGTGACCAATCGCCCCCCTGCTTTTAAGGCTTTGTGCATTTCAGCGAAAACTGATTCGCTCCAAAGTTCTGGTTGGGCTTCAGGCGAAAAGGCATCAAAATAGATTAGGTCGTATTGGGCCGCTTTCGCGGAATAGGTCCTTAGGTCGGTGCAGTTTTTCAGAAGGGTGAAATCAGGTCGTAAGCACACTTCCTGCTCCCAGGCTGCTTTATGTAAATCGAGGTAAAATTCTTGATATTCCGGTTTTTCAGAAAAGAGCTCAGGCCATTCTAAAGCTTGCCATTCTTCTTCCTGCAGGGGATATTTTTCCATGCTGTGGTAATAGATCGATTGGCTTGGCTTCTGCTTTTCAAAATGGCTGAGTAGTGCATTTAAACCAGTGCCGAATCCTACTTCCAGTATGCGAACTTCCTTTTGATCGGCAAAGAGTTTTAGGCCTGCCTCTATAAAAACATGGCGCGACTCCTGGAGCGCGCCATGTAGGGAGTGATAATTTTGTTGAAGTTCAGGAACATAAAGGCTGGGACTACCATCTTTGGTTTTTACCCAATGCCGATTCATGATTCGCCTTCTTGAATGCGCATTTTACGAATTTTGGGAAGGGGGCCCTGACAGTAAATCGTGTGGCAACTGGCACAAGTGCCTACCATATTGTTATAAGCTTTGATGCCTTCTTCACGATTTTCCGCTTTGGTAATCGCTTCCATATTTTTGATGTACTCCTTAGCCAACGCATCGAAAGTTTCATTCAGCTTTTCGTTGGCTTTGGCGGTGTGGATAGTTAGGAAGTCCTCAGGGAAACTTTCCGGAATATCCCCTTCCATAATCTGCTTTTTAAGGGCAAGATTACGGTCGTACATACTGCGCATTAAGAGAGCCAATTCGCTGGGCTCGTTCATTTCGAGCTCTTTTTTAGGCTGCGGTGCCTGGTCCTTGGTAGCGGCTTCAGCAGCTTGAGTTTCGGAATTAGACTCTTGTTGGCAGGCCACAAAAAAGGATGCCCCAATGAGGCATCCTCCTATAAATAATTTGCTAAAACGATTCATTAGCTCTTAATGATCACACCGTTAGCGGTGAAGTTTACACTGATTTCAGGCTCAGTGATTTGAGCAATTTCTTCTTCGGTTTTACCGGCATCTTCAGCGAGGTGCTTCAAGAAGTCAATGTCTAAGGTATCAACATAAGCAGTTCCTTGAACTACCGCATGCTCACCATTTAAGTTTTTAGGTACGAAGAAAGAATAGTCACGGAAACTTACACGTAATTCTTTACCATCACCCATATCCATTTTCATCCAACAACCTTTCTTCTGACAAGAGGAGTTTACGGTACCGGATAATTTCACGTCGATGGAGTCATTTCCATTCATCATGGCCAATAATTGGCTAACATCTACAGCATCATCTTCATTAATAGTGTCGCCATAGTAGTGATTTTCAATAGCTTCCGTGCTGGCTTCTACTGCGGTGCTATCGGAGCTAGCGGAGGTTTCGCTGTCACCTTCGTTTGTTGTATTTTTGCAAGCGCTAAGAAGGGCTACAGCAGATAGGAAAAATGCGAACTTTTTCATGGATTCTTTCTGAATTAGAGTAGCAAAGATAGCATTCTCTCAAAAGCGCAAAATAATGGAACTGATTTCGTTCCAATAAAATTTAAGTATGAAGATCACCAAAACCAAGCAGTCCCGAATAAACGATGTGGACTTTTCAAATCTGGTATTTGGGACTCAGTTTAGCGATCACATGTTGATTGCTGAATACAGCAATGGGTCCTGGTCAGAGCCGGAGATCAAACCTTATGGTCCACTGAGTTTTACCCCAGCCATGCATACTTTGCACTACGGTCAGGCAATCTTCGAAGGGCAGAAAGCCTATTATATGGAAGATGGTAAGATCGGGATTTTCCGTCCAGAGGCCAATGCCAAGCGATTGAATCATTCTGCTCGCCGTATGTTTATGCCCGAGCTTCCGGAGGATTTATTCATGGAAGGGATTCAAGCCTTGGTGGATTTAGATCGCCAGTGGGTGCCTAAAGCTGAGAACCACTCTTTATACTTGCGTCCTTTTATGTTCGGTAGCTCCGAATTTGTAGCCGCTCGTCCTTCCGAGAAATACATCTTCTGTATTATCTGTTCACCTGTTGGTCCTTATTATTCTGGGGATGTGAAGGTGAAAGTAGAAGAAACCTTTACCCGTAGCGCCAGTGGCGGGGTGGGTTCTACCAAGTGTGCTGGAAATTATGGAGGTGCATTTTTTGCCACCGATCAAGCTCGTAAAGAAGGCTATACTCAGGTTATTTGGACCGATCATGCCAATCATGAATTGGTAGAAGAAAGTGGTACCATGAATGTGGCCTTTATTATTGATGATACATTTATCACTCCTCCCTTAAGCGACCGTATCCTGGCCGGTATTACCCGCGATAGCATCCTTACCTTATTGCGCGATCGTGGTATAGTGAAGGTGGAAGAGCGTCCGGTTAAAGTGGAAGAGGTAGTGAATGCCGCTAAAGAAGGTCGTTTGCAAGAAGCCTTTGGTATGGGAACGGCCGCTGTAATCAGCCCCATTACTTCAATCGGTTTCCGTGGAACAGACTATGCAATTGCAACGCCACAAGATGGTTATGCGATGCGTATCAAAAAGGAACTTACCGATCTCCGTAGTGGAGCGGCTGAAGATCCTTATGGATGGATGCTGAAGTTCTAAGGATAGATTTAGACGATAGACAATAGACTTTAGATATTAGAGGCCTCCGAAAGGGGGCCTTTTTCTTGTAGATAGTATTAGGCCCGATGTTAATTACTTCTGTTAAACTGATTATTTTCACAGCCTTAAAACCTAGGCCATGAATTTTTACCTTATAAAAATTGTTTTTTTTGGAATAGCCATCTTCGTCTATTTCTGGAGAAGGGAACAGGCACGGGAAGCCAAGGAGCGTCAATCATTTTATTTTAACCCCGATCCAAATTCTATCCTACGCCTGCTTCCGGTAGAAAATCGAATGGACTTAAAGGAGGAGTTTCGCCAGCTGCATTTAAACTCTGGTAAAGGTTCTAAGCCTTATTTAAGCGAAGCGGGTTTTCGATTTCCTGAGCCTAGCCATCCAATTTTGGATCGAAAAATAACAAAGGATAGTCTGTCGAAAGTTTTAGGTCAAGCTAATTTGCCAGTGCGGTTCGAATGCTCTACTGGCGATCAAGCAGGGGATTTTATGCTTAAAAAGAGCCATGGCTATGGATGGAACGGCCAGGGCATCTGTTTTACTTTTAATAAAGAAAACCTGGTTAACGAAATTTGGATTGCTGGAGACTTGGCTTCTGTTTATCCTAAAATGAAGCCTGTCTTATTGGATTTGGGTAAGAAATGGAATTTGTTGCTGGCAGATTCTAAGCGGCAGAAAACCATTAGTCTCAGTAATGAAGATGCTCTGGATGAATATTACTTCCGTGAGGAAGAAGAAGTTCGGAGTAGAATGAGTTAGGATGTTTAGGTGAAATTTGAACCAGAGGTCAATTAAAGTGCCTTTGTATTTTCAAGCCTGCCGGGAGATTAAGAAGAGTAATTGGTAGATTGTAGTTGGTCGTTGGTAGATTGTTTGAGACGATAGTATATAGACTATAGACGATAGAATTGATCGAAACAGTAGCTAGTCGTTGGTTAGACGGAGGATAAAAGATGTTTTTCATCCATTTATAAGGAGTTGTGAATCTAACCGCAAAGAAGCAAAGTTTCGCAAAGTTTCGCAAAGTATCTCACTAATAACCGATAGGCCTCTGCGACCCTCTGTGCTCTCTGATTCTCGAGCGAAGCGGGCGGTGAGGCTAACCGCAAAGACGCCAAGAAGCACCTGCCTGCCGGTAGGCTGGAAGGTCCGCAAAGCCTCTCTCATTATTTAACAATGAAACTTCCTGCCCTACAATTGGTCTCTGTGCACCTCCGCGTCCTTTGTGCCTCGAGCGAAGCGGGCGGTGAAGTAAGTAGCGAAGCGGTAAAAACCGCAAACAAAAAAAAAGCCCCCTTATCCAGGAGGCTTTCTCATATTATAACCATTCAGTCCTAAAGTCCGAAGGCTTCTTTAACATCCGCTACCCGGTCTAGTTTTTCCCAGGTAAAGAGTTCTACTTCCATTTCCTTGCTTTCGGTGCCAATTCCATCCGGACGTTCGAAAGTCATTTTTACGGTCTCATTCTTACGTCCCATGTGGCCATAGGCAGCAGAGGCCGAATAAATAGGATTACGCAGCTTTAGGTTTTTCTCGATCAAACCTGGACGCAGGTCAAAGAGTTCAATCACCTTAGCGGCAATCTGACCGTCATTCAAATCAACTTTTGCACTGCCATAGGTGTCTACAAAAACACCCATCGGTTCTACTACACCAATGGCGTAGGATACCTGCACTAAAATTTGATCGGCAACACCAGCAGCTACCAAGTTCTTGGCAATATGACGCGCAGCATAAGCAGCACTGCGGTCTACCTTACTGGGATCTTTACCGCTAAATGCACCACCGCCGTGAGCACCCTTACCTCCGTAGGTGTCTACGATAATCTTACGTCCGGTAAGACCCGTGTCGCCATGTGGTCCGCCAATTACGAATTTACCGGTAGGGTTAATATGGTATTTAATATCCTCACCAAACAAAGCTTGCAATTCGGGGCTAAGCTGAGCTTTTACTTTAGGGATAAGGATAGAGATAATGTCTTCACGAATTTTATTCAGCATTTGGATGTCGGCATCCTCCTGACTAAGACCATTGCCCGCTTTTACAAAATCGTCGTGTTGGGTAGATACCACAATGGCATCAATGCGTTGAGGTTTGTGGTCATCATCGTATTCGATGGTTACCTGAGCCTTTGCATCTGGACGGAGGTAGGCGATTTCACTGGCATCGCGACGAAGGTCGGCCAGGGTTTGTAAAATGCGATGACTTAAATCCAATGCCAAAGGCATGTAGTTTTCAGTTTCATTGGTGGCGTAACCGAACATCATACCCTGATCTCCTGCACCTTGCTCTTCAATATTGCCACGGTCAACGCCTTGGTTAATATCCTGACTTTGCTCGTGAATAGCCGACAGGATACCACAAGAATTACCCTCGAACATGTATTCGCTTTTGGTGTAACCAATTTTGTTGATCACATTACGGGCAATCTGCTGGAGGTCGAGATAGGTTTGGGATTTTACCTCACCCGCCAAAACAACCTGGCCGGTAGTAACCAAAGTTTCACAGGCTACTTTAGAGTTAGGATCAAAAGCCAAGAAATGATCCAGGATGGAATCAGAAATCTGATCAGCAATTTTATCGGGATGTCCTTCAGAAACGGACTCTGAGGTGAATAAGTAAGACATATGCTTCTTTAAAAAGGTTAGAAGAGGAGAGATTAAAGAAGGCCACTGCTTAAAACTTAAACTGTTTTAGCATTTTTTAAGGTGGTCGCAATCAGCCAAATTTCTCCACTAAGGCGGCAAATGTAGAAAATTTTCCTCCTGATTTAGGAGGCGCAATTCAATTTTCATGGCATCGACTTTGCATGGATCGTTTTAGGCAAAATTCTCTGCTATGCGATTCTTGTTCAGCTCTATTTTAATTCTTTTAATCAGCCTCTTTGCTGGTGCTTGCCGAAATTATCAGGCCACCCTCGCGCCTCCCACCAATGCTTTGGTAAGTCCCCCATATCCCTCAGCTGAGACGATTCTCAAATTAGGAGAATCTCCGGAACGGGCTATCGTAGTAGGGATGCGAGAAGGTTATCAATCAAAAGAAGTGCCCTGGTCGGAATTAAAGCGTTTGGCTGCCAAGCGCAACTACGATGGTTTAGTAATTATGGACCATCATATCATCCAAACGGAGGAAACCAAAGATGCAGGCCCTAATGTTTTGGATGTGATTCTGCTGGCTACGGATACCAGTTATGTTTACGAGCCGAACTACAAGACTTATACTTACGAGAAGCATCAATTGGAATACCTGCCTTTTATCTATCTGGATCGGATGGAGGAGCGGGATTATTTGGATTGGATAGAGATAGAAGTGCAAGACGCATCCGGCGAAAGCAGCAACTTCGAAATTCATTTCAATTGGCAAGGTCAAATTGATAGTTTACCCTATTTAAATCAAGAGGATCAATTGGCCCTGCTGGTGCAACCTTGGTTTTTTCTGGAGCAGATGGGAGAGGCCTGGTTGGAAGATCAAAGTCAGAACTGGTTGAATATGCCCTATCGTCGTTATCAAGGAGCATTTGGTCTCATACAATATTCGCCCATGGATTATGGGCAGCAATATCGTTTTTGGATTGGGAAATCGCATTGGGATTTACAATTAGCACAAAATTCAAAAGGACGTTGGCAACTTCAGTCTATTAAGCATGGTAAGCAATGGCAGCCGATTATACAATCCGATTTTTTGGATCGCACCTTAAGGCAGGAATGGCAAGGCCCAAATGGAACGGCATATCGCTATCGTTATCATTATAAAAAGGCGCGTCAAATACCCAAGGAATGGATCATTCGTCCCAAAGATTTGCAACAGTAAATTCTGGCGATTACATTTGCTGCCGTACTTATCCAGAAAGACGGAGGGATTGGGCCCTGTGATGTCTTAGCAACCCCTTAGGGCGGGTGCTACTTCCCACCTCAGCAATTTGCGGAGGAAAGATGAGAGGCGTTTCTAAACAAACAATTCCACAACATTCGGGCTTTCGGGATAGGTGATAGTAAAAGAACTATGACCAAAGACGATATTTTTAAGATTCTTGAGGAGCGCATTTTGGTGCTGGATGGTGCGATGGGCACGATGATTCAGCGGCATAAATTGCAAGAAGCGGATTACCGTGGCGAGCGCTTTAAAGACTATCCCTATGATTTGAAAGGGAATAATGATCTCCTCAGTCTAACTCAAGCCGAAATTATTAAGGATATACACCGGGCTTATCTAGCGGCGGGAGCGGATATTATTGAAACCAATACCTTCAATAGTACGCGTGTTTCCATGGCCGATTACCATATGGAGGATTTGGTGCCGGAGATTAATGAAGCCGCTGCACGATTGGCGCGGGAGGCCGCCGATGAATTTACGGCCAGGGAACCACATAAACCTCGCTTAGTAGCTGGCTCCATGGGGCCTACTAATAAAACCACCAGTCTAAGTCCGGATGTGAATAATCCCGGGTTTAGAGCGATTGACTTCGATACTTTGGCTCGCGATTATCGTGAACAGGCTGAGGCTTTAATTCGTGGAGGGGTAGATATTTTATTGGTGGAAACAGTATTTGATACCCTTAATGCCAAGGCCGCCCTTTTTGCTTTGGAAGAACTCTTTGAAGATTTGGGAAAGGAATATCCAATTATGGTTTCCGGGACGATTACCGATGCATCGGGACGAACTTTATCCGGCCAAACCACCGAAGCTTTTTTAACCAGCCTAAGTCATGTTCCCTTGATGTCAATTGGACTGAATTGTGCTTTAGGCGCGGATCAATTACGGCCTTATGTCCAAATTTTGGATCGTAATTCACCTTTCCCGGTATCGGCGCATCCCAATGCAGGCTTGCCCAATGCCTTTGGAGAATATGATCAGGGGCCCGAAGAAATGAAAGTTTTGCTGCAAGTATATCTGGAACAGAATTTACTCAATGTGGTGGGTGGATGTTGCGGAACTAACCCGGAGCATATTCAGGCGATTGCTGAATTGGTAAAGAATTTCGAACCCCGAAAAATTCAGCATCAGCTATGAGATTGTCAGGATTAGAACCTTTATCGATATCGCCAGCCTCCAATTTTGTGAATGTTGGAGAACGGACCAATGTTACCGGATCGCGGAAATTCTTGCGACTCATTAAGGAAGATCTCTATGATGAAGCCTTGGAAGTAGCTCGGGATCAGGTAGAGGGCGGAGCGCAGATTTTGGATGTTAATATGGATGAGGGCATGCTTGATGGCAAGGAAGCCATGGTCAAGTTCCTTCATTTAATTGCGGCAGAGCCAGATATTGCTCGTATTCCTATTATGATTGACTCCTCAAAATGGGAGATCATTGAGGCGGGTTTAAAATGCGTGCAAGGCAAATCGGTGGTGAACTCCATCAGCCTTAAAGGCGGAGAAGCAGAGTTTATTCGCCAGGCCAAATTGGTACGTCGCTATGGGGCGGCGGTAATAGTAATGGCCTTCGATGAAAAAGGTCAGGCTGATACCTATCAACGTCGTATTGAAATTTGCGAGCGCTCCTATCGCATATTAGTAGATCGGGTAAAATTCCCAGCGGAGGATATCATCTTCGACCCTAATATTTTTCCGGTAGCAACCGGCATTGAGGAACATCGAAAAAATGCATTGGACTTCTTCCAGGCTACGCAATGGATCAAGGAAAACCTGCCCGGTGCCAAGGTAAGTGGCGGTGTAAGTAATGTTTCTTTCAGCTTTCGCGGAAATCAATTGGTGCGCGAAGCCATGCATGCCGCCTTTCTTTACCATGGTATACAGCATGGAATGGACATGGGCATTGTAAACCCCAGTATGTTGGAGGTATATGAGGAGGTGCCCAAAGACCTAATGGAAAGGGTGGAGGATGTGTTGCTCGATCGCCGGGATGATGCCACGGAACGATTGCTGGATTTTGCGGAAACCGTAAAAGGCGAAGCTCGCAGCAAGGAAAAGGATTTAGCTTGGCGCGATGCTCCGGTGGCTAAACGGATTGAGCACGCCCTGGTAAAAGGGATTGTTGATTTTATTGAAGCGGATGTAGAAGAAGCGCGTCCCAATTTCGATCGGGTATTAGGCTTAATCGAAGGCCCTTTAATGGATGGGATGAATGTGGTTGGTGATCTCTTCGGATCAGGAAAAATGTTTCTGCCACAGGTAGTGAAGTCGGCACGAGTAATGAAAAAAGCCGTGGCTTATCTCGAACCTTATTTGGAAGCGGAGAAAGCAGCGAATGCGGATCAGTCTAAACGTGGTAAAATCTTAATGGCCACAGTGAAGGGCGATGTGCATGATATCGGTAAGAACATTGTAGGGGTGGTTTTAGCCTGTAATAACTTTGATATTATCGACCTGGGGGTAATGGTTCCCCTGCATGAAATTATCGAAAAGGCCAAAGCGGAAGAGGTGGATTTAATTGGGCTAAGCGGATTGATTACCCCTTCTTTGGATGAGATGATTGAGGTGGCCAAGGAGATGGAACGCCAATCTTTGGATATCCCTTTGATGATTGGTGGCGCAACAACTTCTCGTGCTCATACTGCCGTGAAGATTGTACCCGAATATTCCAATATTGTAGTGCATGTAAATGATGCCAGTCGCAGTGTGCCCATTGCACAGAGCCTTACCCGAAAAAGTAGCAGAGAAGTGCTGGGTGCTCAATTGAAAGCCGAATACGCCAAGGTTCGGGAAGGCTATTTGAATCGTGCAAAGGAGCGTAATCTTTTAAGTATTGCCGAGGCCAGAGCTAATCATCTCAAACTGGAATTTAGTGCAGATACCATTTATAAATCGGCGAAGTTAGGTCGACAAGCGGCCTTGACCTTTGATTTGGCAGTACTGCGTGAGTATATTGATTGGACCCCATTTTTTCAGACCTGGCAATTGCATGGTAAATACCCTCGAATATTAGAAGATGAGTTGGTAGGTGCCGAAGCGCAAAAGCTCTTTGCCGATGCTCAAGCCATGTTGGATCAGATCATCAGCGAAAGCTGGATTGAAGCCAAAGGGGTTTTTGGAATTTGGGAAGCGAAGCGCAAAGGGGCTGATGATATTCAGCTCTATGAGAATGGACAGGAAAAGGCCTTGCTGCTTAGCTTGCGCCAGCAAAGTTTAAAAGCAAAGGGAGCCTCCAATATGGCTTTGGCCGATTTTGTAGCGGAAGATCGAAGGGATTATGTGGGAGCCTTTGCCGTTTGTGCGGGTCTGGGAATTGAAAGCAAGCTGGCAGAATTCAAGGAGAATCACGATGATTATTCTTCCATTTTATTGAAAGCATTGGCCGATCGTCTGGCCGAAGCAGCAGCTGAGTATTTACATCGTGAAGTACGGATAAAGCATTGGGGCTATGCTAAAGAGGAAGCCTTAAATAATGATGAATTAATTGCCGAGAAATATCAAGGCATTCGTCCGGCGCCAGGCTACCCTGCATGCCCAGATCACTTAGAGAAAAACACCCTCTTCGAAATATTGGAGGCCGAAGAAATAGGCATGAGCTTAACCGAGAGTTTGGCCATGAATCCGGCGGCCAGCGTATCGGGCTATTATTTCGCCCATCCAGAAGCGCGCTATTTTGGTTTAGGCAAGCTTGATCAGGATCAGGTGGTGGATTATGCCCGGAGAAGAGGAATTAGCCAAGAGGAAGCCGAAAAATGGCTGCGTCCTAATTTGAATTACAACTTATGAAAGTAACCGAACATATTGCACAGGCGGAAGGAAGCTTGTTTTCATTCGAAATCTTACCTCCATTAAAAGGCCAGAAGATTGAAGATATCTACAAGGTGATTGATCCTTTGATGGAATTTAAGCCACCTTTTATTAATGTAACCTACCATCGGGAAGAGGTAATTTATAAGCGTTTGTCTAACGGATTACTTGAGCAAAAGACTGTACGTAAGCGTCCGGGGACGGTAGGTATTTGTGCCGCCTTGCAATACCGTTATAAGGTAGATACCGTGCCGCATATGCTTTGTGGGGGTTTCTCGAAGGAGGATACCGAAAATGCATTGATCGATCTCGATTTTTTAGGGGTGAAGAATATCATGGCCCTGCGAGGAGATAGTATGAAGAACGAACGCTTCTTTGCACCGGAGGCCGATGGACATACCTATGCCAAGGATTTGGTGGGGCAAATTAAGGCCATGAATCAAGGACGATATTTGGATGATGAGCTTCAGAATTCAGCACCCACCGATTTTGCCATCGGGGTGGCAGGCTATCCTGAAAAGCACTTCGAGGCTCCCAGCTTAAATAAGGACATTGAATATTTGAAAGAGAAAGTAGACGCCGGGGCCGATTATATTGTTACCCAGCTCTTTTTCGATAATCGTAAGTATTTCGATTTTGTAGATCGTTGTCGCAAGGCCGGAATTGAGGTTCCCATTATTCCGGGGATTAAGCCTTTGTCAACCAAACAGCATTTAAGCTTCTTGCCGCACTTCTTTAAGGTGGACTTACCAGATGAATTGGTGAAAGCAGTTGTAGACTGTAAGGACAATGCTGCGGCGCGACAAGTTGGGGTTGAGTGGGGGATTCAGCAGGCTAAAGAATTAAAGGCTGCCGGAGTACCCGCTATTCACTTTTACAGTATGGGACGGCCTGACAATATAGCGAGTATTGCCCGAGAGGTGTTTTAATTTTTTCAACAGGCAGAAGCGAATTTTGTGGATAGAAGCTAAAGTTAGGCGGTCGAAAGGCTATTTCACTTCAGTAAATTAGAGATGTCGAATTGCTAAATCTCATTTATGCCCGCTAAAGCGAAAGCCCCTGCTGCCAGCAGCAAGACCTCAAAATCGACCAAAACAACCGCCACTAAAGCGAAAACCAGCACCCGAAAGACCCGAGCGAAAAAAGATCCCAAAATCTTCGTTTTGGATACATCGGTGATTCTCTATGACCACAATTCCATCATGAATTTTGATGAGCATGATGTGGCCATCCCCATTACGGTATTAGAGGAATTGGATGAGTTTAAAAAGGGTAGCGATACCAAGAATTATGAGGCGCGCCAGTTTATTCGCCTGATCGACCGCAAGGCCGGTGAGCAGAATATCAATGACTGGATTTCACTAAACGGCGGCAGTAAAGGCAGCTTTAAAGTGATTATGGATACCCGCGGTCAGGCTGAAGATGCGCAAAGCATTTTTGGTGCAACCAAGAACGATCATAAGATTTTAAATGCGGCCCTTAACTTGAGTTTGGCGGAACCCGAGCGTAAGGTAATTCTGGTAACCAAGGATATTAACCTTCGGCTTAAAGCCAAGGCCCTAAACATTACTGCCGAAGATTATGAGACCGGTAAGATTAAGGATGTTGAAAGTCTTTATACCGGTAAGACTAATCTGGAGGACTTTGATCAGGATTTGATAGACAAACTCTACAAAACCAAGAGCCTGGCGGTAGAAGAAGTGGAACATGCTTATCCCAAGTTCAAGAAGCAGAACAATCATTTCTACATATTAAAAGCCAGTAAGAGTAGCACCCTTTCCTTCTTCAATGCCCATCAAGAAAGCCTGGATCAGATTGAGAAGAAAAACTTTTACGGTATTAAACCTCGCAATGCAGAACAGGCCTTTGCCTTGCATGCCATTGCTAATCCGGATGTAAAATTGGTTACCCTGAGTGGCGTGGCTGGAACCGGAAAAACTTTGCTGGCCTTAGCCGGTGCTTTGGAGCAAAGACGCGATTTTAAACAGATCTATCTGGCGCGGCCCATCGTGCCACTCAGCAATAAGGATATTGGCTTCTTGCCTGGTGATATGAAGGCTAAGATTAATCCCTATATGCAGCCGCTTTGGGATAATTTGAAGTTCATTAAAAACCAGTTTAGAGAGCAGGACAAGGAGTATAAGCAGATTGATGAGATGGTGAACTCCGAAAAGCTTTTGGTAACGCCCTTAGCCTATATCCGTGGTCGTAGCTTATCGAATGTGATCTTTATTGTGGATGAGGCTCAAAATCTTACTCCACATGAAGTGAAGACCATTATTACGCGTGCTGGCGAAAATTCGAAATTCATCTTTACCGGAGATGTGAATCAGATTGATACCCCTTATCTGGATGAACAGTCGAATGGCTTGAGCTATCTGATCGATAAAATCAAAGGGAATAAACTCTTTGCTCACGTATTGTTAGAGAAGGGAGAGCGCTCGGAGCTGGCTAATTTGGCGAACGATTTACTTTAAGGCCGCTTAAAGATTATCCTGCTTAAAGGCCAGGAAACTGTAAATGCCTAAGATTAGCTCTATGGTAGAATAGAGCATCAAGCCCGGATTGGCGAAATCTACAATCAAGAGAGTAGTGAAAAAGGCCGGTTGGAGCATGCGATAATTAATGATCCAACGGTAGAGTCCACTTACTTCGTAATAGCTGCTTTTGTAGGAGATGAGGCCTTCAATAAACATGAAATAGCCCAGGGTACGGAGCCAAAAATCAGGCACGGTATCTTTCCAGAAAAAGAGTGCTACCTGCTCTGGTAAAAAAATCAGGATTAGTCCGGAAATCATCAGAACCCATCCGGAGTGTAAAATTGTACGTGCCGTTCTACTCATCCCTATCGGTACACGAAAATAGCGCAAGCGTTTTAATTCCAAACAAAATTCCACAAGGCTTATACAGCAGCTTTGTGAATTAGTCAAAAAAAAAATCCCGACTTCTAATTTAGAAGTCGGGACTCTAAGAACTTAGGTCTGAAGATTAACCTACCTTTTCTGAAACTTTAGGAGCTCCAGCCATGATTTCTTCACTGGCATAGTCAGCGAATTTTTCAAAATTGGCTAAGAACTTCTTCGCCAGATTATTGGCAGTTTGATCGTATTTGTCCTTGTCTTCCCAGGTATTGCGTGGGAAAAGAATTTCTTCAGGAACATTAGGGCAAGTGGTAGGCATGGCCAAACCAAATACCTCGTGAGTGCGGTATTCAACATCGTCCAATTTACCTTCCAAAGCGGCGGTAATCATGGCACGAGTGTATTTCAATTTCATACGGTTACCTACTCCATAAGCACCACCAGACCAGCCAGTGTTCACTAACCATACGTTTACGTTAGAGCTTTGCATTTTTTCGCTCAGCATATCAGCGTAACGGGTAGGGTGTAAAGGCATGAAAGGCGCACCAAAGCAAGCAGAGAATGCCACTTGAGGTTCAGTAATACCTTCTTCAGTACCAGCAACCTTAGCAGTGTAGCCACTGATAAAGTGGAAGGCAGCCTGACCTGGAGTTAATTTGGAGATGGGAGGTAATACACCGTAAGCATCACAGGTAAGGAAGAATACGTTTTTAGGATTCTTACCATTAGAAGGAACCTGGATATTGTCGATGTGCTCGATAGGATAGCTTACACGAGTGTTTTCAGTTAAGCTACTATCATGGTAATCCACTTCTTTGCTACCATTTTTGAAAACGATGTTTTCCAATAAAGCACCTGGTTTAACGGCACGGAAAATATCCGGTTCTTTTTCTTCGCTCAGGTCGATAACCTTAGCATAGCAACCACCTTCGAAGTTGAAGATAACATCGTCTGCAGTCCAGCCATGCTCATCGTCACCGATAAGTTTACGTTGTGGATCTGCACTTAAGGTTGTTTTACCGGTACCGGAGAGCCCAAAGAAAAGCGCGGTGTCACCATCCTGTCCCACATTCGCAGAACAGTGCATGCTGAGCACATTTTTTTGATGAGGTAAAATAAAGTTGAGGGCCGAGAAGATTCCTTTTTTGATCTCTCCGGTATATCCGGTGCCACCCACTACAGCCATTTGATCGCTGAAGTTTAAGATGGCGAAGTTTCCTTGACGGGTATGATCAACCGCTGGATCTGCTTCAAATCCTGGAGCGTTTAATACTACCCAGTCGGGTTCAAAGTCTTTTAATTCTTCTTCGCTAGGACGTAAGAACATGTTGTTGGCGAAAATATTCGACCATGGTAATTCGGTGATAACACGAATTTTAAGACGATAGCGATCATCCGCACAGGCATAAACATCCCGAACATAAATCTCTTTACCGCTGAGGTATTCGCCTACCTTGCCTTTAAGGCTGCTGTAATGATTGGGTTCGAAAGGAATGTTGATATTACCCCACCATACGGCGTCTTGGGTGATTTCGTCTTTTACGATAAAGCGATCTTGGGGAGAACGACCCTTAAACTTGCCTGTGTCAATGGCTAAAGCTCCGGAGTCGGCTAGCTCACCTAATCCTTTTTCAAGGGTGATTTTTTCAAGATCAGAAGGGGAGAGGTTCCATTTGGCGTCGGCATTTTTAATTCCGTAGCGCTCCAAGGAATCCTGAGCTGGTCTCACTTCTTTGAAACTCATAGTGCTTAATTTTGATCAGCAATTATTTAGAGGCAAAATTAAGACTAATCAGCGGTCATACTCTGATTTTTATCACAAAAAAAGAACTTTTTAATAAGCGTAAAAAGTACACTTACTGAATATGGCTATTTTCTTAAAGTACCGACTACCAAAAGTATCCAGCCCGCAATGAAGCATAATCCACCCAATGGCGTAATGGGGCCGAGAAAGGATAATTGCAGTCCCATTAAGTCATCCAGATTCAATAAATAAATACTGCCAGAAAATAAGATTATACCTGCAATCCATAGCCAAATTATCACTTTGCTCAGCTTCAATTTATCCCCGATATGGAGCAAAGCGAAAAGGCCTATAGTATGCCACATTTGATAGCGAACTCCAGTTTGGAAACTAGCAATTTGTTCAGGGCTTAAGTGTTCTTTTAAAGCATGAGCGCCCAAAGCTCCCAGTATAACAGCAATAGCGCCAGAGAGTCCAATGATCCGAATTAGGGATTGTTGCTTCATTTTTTAAATAATGATTTGGCTTGTTCTTTACTTAAGTCAAAGTCTAAACAGCCTATTAATAGTGCTTGTGAGTCTTTTAGATCATCCTGCTTTGTGAGCAGAAATTGCAGAAAATCCAGGCGACTTTGATCATACTTTAAGCCCTTTAATACCTGTTGTGCTTCCTCTGCTTTTAGCTTTTCAGTAGAGGCAAACTCCTTGGCCATGCTTAATTTGTCGAATTCAAAGTCACTGCTTTCAAAGCTCAAAATGAAAGTTGCAAAGCCCCCAACCTTAGGGGTTTCAACTTCCGCAGTATTCAATGCACTGCTATCGATTGTTGTGCTTATTTCAGTTGCTTTGGCAGCTTCCTCTTGGACTGTCGCTAGCACCACTTTGGCACTGTCTTTCGTCTCTGCACTTGCAATCTCTGTGGCTAAGCTGATCTTATTCAAGCTATCCTTTTTTCTTTGGAGGGCTTCGGCTTGTTTTTGTTCTACCAGCGCTAATCTTAAGCTGTCTTTTTGCAACGAATCCTTGCGGGCTAGGGCTAATTGATTCTTTTTCCAATCCGGAAAATGCGATAAGGTATCCGCTTGTTTAATGGCTGCAAGGGCCGGTTTATTGAAGATGAGCTTTTCTTTATAGTCGAACATCAGGGCCGACTGACTTAATTCGGTTGAAATGCCACGATAACGCAGCTGGTGCTTGCCTTTAAAGTCTTTATAGATAACGTATTTATGATTGCCTTTGGGGAGTTTAGGAAGCTTTCGCTTGATGTGAATTCCGTTCTCCAGTACCAGATAAACTTCATTTTCGGCATCGGGGAATTTCTGCAAATTGAGTTTCGGCAAAGCGGTTTCATTTTGCAGGTAATTATTCATCACCAATTTAAAACCAGTCTTAGTTTGGTCTTCAAACATCAGAATGGTCTGAGCATGGGCCACTTGCGATAGCAGAAGAAACAGGATAAAAACAAATCGCCCGAGCGCCATGAAAGAAAAATTTAATCAAAGGTAGGGCGCAGAGCGATAATTATAAATTTGTCGCCCAAATTCACCTCATGCGACACATCCTTTTAATTGGGGCAGGCCGCTCCACCTATTCATTTGTCGAGTATATCAAACAACATAGCGAGCAAGAAGATTGGCATCTGATTATTGCCGATCAAGACTATGAGCTTGCCAAGGAAAAGGCGGGGGATCATCCGAGAATGGAAGCGGTAAGCTTTGATGTAAAGGATGAGATTAGTCGGGTAAGCGCTATTTCCAAGGCCGATATCGTGGTAAGCATGTTGCCCGCCCATATGCATATTCCGGTGGCCAGCGATTGCATAGCCCTGGGTAAGCATATGCTTACGGCCTCCTATATCAGTGACGAAATGAAGGCCCTGGATGAAAGAGCTAAGGAGGCTGGCGTTATTCTGATTAATGAGATTGGTGTAGATCCGGGAATTGATCACCTCAGTGCCATGAAGGTTCTGGATCAAATCCGTGCCAAGGGTGGCGAGATGCTGCTTTTTGAAAGCTTCACTGGCGGATTGGTTGCACCTGAGAACGACGATAATCCCTGGAACTATAAATTCACCTGGAACCCCCGCAATGTGGTTTTAGCCGGTAGTGGTGGTGCCGTGAAATTTATTCAAGAAGGGAAATACAAATACATCCCATACCATCAATTATTCCGCCGTACCGAGATCATCGCTATCGATGGCTATGGCAAATTTGAGGGCTATGCCAATCGCGATTCATTGAAATATCGCGATGTATACGGTCTGAAATCCATTCCTACTATTTACCGCGGAACTTTCCGTCGTCCGGGCTTTTGCCGGGCCTGGGATGTTTTCGTGAAATTAGGGATGACCGATGATTCCTATCAATTGGAAGTAAGTCCCGAAATGACTTTCCGTGATTTCACCAATCTCTTCCTGGCCTATAATCCGCAGGATTCTGTGGAACTTAAGTTGATGCATTACCTCAATATTCCTCAGGATAGTGAGCTGATGGATAAGCTTACCTGGTTAGGGATTTTTGATGATACTCCTATTGGTTTGGATCGTCCCACTCCGGCTCAGGTATTGCAACGCATCTTAGAAACCAAGTGGACCTTAGGTAAAGATGAGAAGGACATGATCGTGATGTTCCACAAGTTTGGCTATATGCTGAATGGAGAGAAAAAAATGATCGAATCTTCGATGGTGGCCCTAGGTAAGAATAGTCGTGAAACGGCCATGGCTCGCACCGTAGGTCTGCCTCTAGCAATTGCTACTCGTCATATCTTAAATGGAAATATTAGTACTCCAGGTGTGCAAATTCCCATTACCAAGGAGATTTATATGCCTATGTTGGATGAGTTAGCCGATTACGGTATTTCCTTTACTGAGAAAGAAGTTCCTTACCGCGGTTATTGATTATTGCGGTTTCCGCGAAAGCGGTATAAACCGTAAATCAGGGAGCCAAAAAATAGGAAAAGAGCAATAAAGAGGGCCCAGAACAATTTTTGTTGGGGCTCAATATCTTGTCTTTCTCTCAAATCACGTACTGCTAAAACCGGAGGTGTGATCAAGAGGATTAGGATTAATACAATCTCATACGAACTGAAGGTTCCCATCATTTTAAGCTTTTGGCGACAATTTAGCCATTTTGGGGCAGCATAAAATCTTGCACCAGTATTTGGTACTGGGGATGTCGAATATGGCTTTGCGCCGATGCGTATAAAATGAGCTTCTCTTTTTCCAGGGAGCTAGCTTGCTTACTAAGTTGGATGAGCACTCGACTGGCTTCTGCCGATTCATGATGATGGACCAAGGCCATGCGACGAGGGTAGAGTTCCATCTCCCTGAATTGATCTTGATAGCTTTCCCATTGAAGTGGGGGGAGCACTAAGGCCAGACTTCCATCTGCCGAAAGCAGATCCCTTAATTTTTGCATCCACAGCAAAAAGGTTTCAGCACTGGCACTGCGGGCCTGAGCACGACGTTTTTCGGGAGCCAATAAACTTTCTGAAAAGTAAGGTGGATTGCTGATGATCAGATCATACCGTCTTTCCGTATTCCAGTCCCTTAAATCCTGATGATGGAATTGAATACGCTTCGACCAAGGGCAGCTTTTGGCATTCTCGCAGCTCTGTTGCCAAGATGCTTTATCGATCTCCAGACCTACAATGCTGGCCTCAGTAAACCTTTGGGCCATGATTATGCTGAGCAGACCACTGCCGCTACCAAAATCTAAAATAGCATTGGGGTTTGAAGCTTCTACCCATCCGGCCAAAGCCAGCGAATCGGTGCCAATTTTATGCGCCGATTGATCATGCGCCAAACTGAATTTCTGAAATTGAAAAGGGGTGGGGGACTTAGGCATTGTCCTGATAAAGCTCCAATAAGCCTTCAGGGAGCTCCATTTCTATGAGCTGCTCTTCGCGAGATATACGCAGTATAAATGGGTCGATGGCCGGAATCAGAATTTCCTTTTCATCGGCATCAATCACCTTAAAAAGAGGCTGGGCGCTGGTGTCGAGAACATCTTCGCAGATCCCAATTTCCTGACCTTGATGCATTAGGCGAAAGCCAATAACCTCGTGGAAGTAGAAGTTCTTTCCATCCAAAGGTGGGAGCACGCTCAGCGGAAGCCAAAGCTCTTTCCCTATTAATTGACGGGCCGCGGGTTCATCATCAACATCTTCTAGTTTCAAGATGAAATGCCCCTTGGAATTGCGGCTACTTTCGTCAATAAAAAAGGGAATCAGTTCCCCTCGATCTTCGAGAAAAACCGATTCCAAATTTTCGTAGGCTTCGGGTCGGTCGGTGTCGAATACGGCCACGACTTCGCCTTTAAAGCCATGTAAACGGCTGATGTGACCGAGTTGAAAACAATCTTCGATGCGCATCAGCTTAGTTTTTTTAGCCTTCTTTTTCCTCAGAAGCAGCTTCCTCTGCAGGAGCTTCTTCGGTAGCGGCTTCTTCAGCGCTAGCTTCGGCTTCAGCTTCAGCGGCAGCTTGTGCTTCGGCAGCTTTGCGGGATTCATTCACCACGCGCTCAGCTTCCAGAGCTTTAGCTTTAGCTTCTTCTTGAGCTTTAGTTAGGCCGTCTTTTTTTGAATTGATCTTGGTGGCTTTTTCTTCCATCCAAGCATCAAAACGCTTTTCAGCTTCAGCTTCGTCAAATGCACCTTTCTTAACACCTTCTAAAAGGTGTTTTTTCATCATTACACCCTTGTAGCGTAAGATAGCTCGAGCCGTATCGGTAGGCTGAGCCCCTTTCATTACCCAATCTAAAGCACGCTCGAAATTGATTTCGATAGTCGCAGGATTAGTGTTGGGATTGTACTGACCTAAGCGCTCGATGTATTTACCATCACGCTTTACACGAGAGTCAGCTGCTACAATTGTGAAGATAGGGCGGCCTTTGCGGCCATGACGTTGCAAACGAATTTTTGTTGCCATGATTAATTGTTAAAGGGTTCGCGACCCGATTAATTAATTTTAAAAGGGCGGCAAAGATAGGGCTTTATTTAATTGATTGTGTGGGTGCTTGCAATTTTAAATCGCGGCAAAGACAAAGATTTTCCTTTAGCTCCCAGTGCATGCAAATTTGCGGCTTTTTCAATAGCCTTCAAATACTTAGTTCAAAATGGCCGTTGAATTTGTGAGTTCGCTAACTATTGCCAATCAACTACTTATTAAATCCATTAATCGAAATTAATTGGTGGCTGCCTAAAATGGCCTGACTTTTCAGCACATTTTACCAGGCCTATGAAACTCCAAAGAATACTCCCCATTCTCAGCCTAATTTTAATGACATTTACTCTGCCAGCTCAGGTGAACTTTAGTTCCGGTGGCTTAAGCGGAGTTTCCATCACCAATCCTACATCTTTGGATTTTGGTCCCGATGGTCGCCTTTACGTTTCGGTGCAAAGCGGTGAAATCTATGCTTATACCGTGCAACGCCAATCGAATGGTACTTATCAAGTATTGTCTACTGAAACGATTCTGGCCATTAAGCAAATTCAGAATCACAATGATGATGGCACCTTGCATGCTACCGTCCAAAGGCAAATCACTGGTTTATTGGTGGATGGAACAGCTGGTCAGCCTATCATTTATGTTGCCAGCAGCGATTACCGTATTGGCGGCGGTGGTGGTGGTTCGGATAAAAATTTGGACTCCAACTCGGGTATGATTTCTAAACTTATTTGGGATGGAACTACTTGGCAGCGCATTGATCTGGTGCGAGGTTTGGCGCGTTCCGAGGAGAACCATGCGACCAATGGTCTGCAATTAGACAAGCAAAATAATATTCTCTATATCGCAGCGGGTGGTAACACCAATGCCGGCTCGCCTTCCAACAACTTTGCCTTTTTAAATGAATACGCCCTTTCGGCGGCGATTTTATCCGTAGATCTTAATGTGTTGGATGCCATGCCCGTATTAACCGATGCGCAAGGTGCACAATATGTTTACGACTTACCAACCCTGGATGACCCCACTCGTGCCAATGCCAATGGTATTGATGATCCTAATCAAGCGGGTTATGATGGTATAGATATTAATGACCCCTTTGGTGGTAATGATGGACTAAATCAGGCCAAGTGGGTAGTGAATGGACCGGTACAAGTTTACGCTTCGGGTTTCCGCAATGCCTATGATATTGTATTGATGGAGGATGGCCGCATGTACACCTGGGATAATGGCGCCAACCAGGGCTGGGGTGGTCATCCCGATAATGAAGGGGTGGGAACTGCTACCAATAAATGGGTGGTGGGAGAACCAGGTTCAACCGGTCCCGGACCCAATGATGCCATGGTGAATAATAAAGACGGACTGCATTTTATCAGCGGAGCCGGATACTATGGTGGTCACCCTAATCCTGTTCGGGCCAATCCGCTGGGAGCGGGCTTATTCACTCACGATCATGCAGATGGAGCAGGTGGTCAGAATGGTGTTTGGCGTACCCAGATTACAACCAATGTTGATAGTACTTTACCTGTAGATTGGCCTCCGGTTGATCCCAGTTTGGCACATCCTATTGAGGGTGATTTCCAAAATGCCGGAGTGGATGATGCTTCACTTTATACGATAACTGCTTCTACCAATGGTTTGGCGAGGTACCCCGCCAGCAACTTTAATGGTGAAATGGAGAATAATCTCCTGGCGGCCAGCTTTAACGGGAATATTTATCGCGTTAAGCTTAATGCCCAGGGAACTCTAAATAGCAATTCCGATGTTAGCGTTTTAGCCACCGGTTTTGGGGCAGTGCCGCTGGATGTTACCGCTCAGGCGGATGATGAGATTTTCCCCGGAACCATTTGGGCTGCTACTTATGGCTCGAATGCGATTACCATTTTTGAACCTCAGGATTTTAGTTCCTGCACCGGAGTGTACAGCACTAGCCTCGATGAGGATAATGATGGCTACAGCAATGCCGATGAAATGGATAATGGCACCAATCCTTGTAGCGGTGCCAGTTTCCCGGCGGATAATGATCAGAGCTTAATTGGTGGATATAAGGTCAGCGATTTGAATGATCCTGATGATGACGATGATGGCCTGGCCGATAGCCTCGATTATTTCGCTTTGGATGCCAGCAATGGTGCCGGACTTAGCCTGGCTTTTGATTATCCGCTTTTAAATGGCGATCCAGGCTTTGGACTTTACGGTTTGGGCTTTACTGGTTTTATGAGCAATCAGCAAGAGGATTACCTCGATCTTTATTATCATGAGGATAATAGTGCCACTGAGATTATTGCCGGTGGGGCGGTTGGCTTACTCTCCTTTAACGATGTTCCAGAAGGTAGTCCGGTAGGACCTGCCAATAGTTTGAAAAATGGTTTTCAATTTGGAATGGACCTGGCTCAGGCGCAATTGCCCTTTGAAATTGAAACTGCCTTGGTAGGACCCATTTTTCAGGGCAATCCTCAGGGAGATCAGTTCCATGCTTTTTACATTGGAAAAGGGGATCAGGATAATTTTATCCTCTATGGAATCCGGGCCAATAATGGCAATCCCATGCTTAGCATTTGGATAGAGGAGAATGGCGGGACTAGTCGCTTGGATTATGCTCTTAGCGGTCTGACTTCTGCCGCGGAGATTTCCCTCTATTTGGAATTGAATCCTCTAAGTCAAAGTATTCAGGCGAAAATCAATTTAGGCAATGGCAAGCAAGATGTAGGATCAGCTATAGCTTTCCCAAGCTTTTTGCAAAACCTATTTCAAAATCAAGAAGCCTTAGCGATTGGAGTCGCCGCTGGAAAATCAAGCGGAACCGCATCCTTTAATGCTACCTATGATTTCATCAAAGCTAATTTTCAAGCGAATACCCTTAGTGGAGATTGGAGCTTCGTGCATGATGGCAGCAATTGCCAATGGAATGGCGGCACCGGATCTTGTCCCCAGGGTCGTCATGAAGCCTCTTATGTTCAGGCTGGAAAATATTTTGTTTTAATTGGTGGTCGTGAGCATGGTTCCAATGCGAATTTATACGATCCCAGCACCGGTTTATGGAAGGAAGGGGCCGCCCCGCCTTTCAATTTGCATCATTATCAAGCGGTAGAATTGGATGGTTTAATTTATGCCGTAGCTGGAATGACAGGTTCCTTCCCCAATGAACAGCCCCTAAGCCATATTTACATTTATGATCCTTTGGCCGATGCCTGGCATCAGGGTGCTGAAATACCGGCCAGCCGCAGGAGAGGTAGCGCCGGGGTAGTGGTTTATCAAGATAAAATTTATGTGCTCGGAGGAATACAGCAGGGTCATATTAGTGGCTGGGTGCCCTGGTTTGATGCCTATGATCCTCATACTAATACCTGGTCCACTTTGGCGGATGCCCCTCGGGAAAGAGATCACTTCCACGCTTTAGTGGCCAATGGAAAACTCTATGCCGCTGGCGGTAGAAAAACCGGATTTAGTGGCACTTTCGGCGCTACCATTCCCGAGGTAGATGTGTATGATTTTGCCTCTTCAACTTGGTCTACCTTGCCTAATAATTTACCCAATCCTCAAGCAGGAGCTTCTGTGGCTTTAATAGGCAATGAGCTGATTTTGATAGGAGGGGAGAATTCCAGTTCTCAGGCCAGTAATTTAAGTCAGGCCTTAAACTTAAGTGATGCCAGTTGGCGCTATCTCGATACCTTGAATGTAGGTCGCCATGGTACCCAAGCCATTGTAAATCAACAAGCGATTTATCTGGCCAGTGGCTCTCCCAATCAGGGTGGTGGTCAATTAGAAAGTCATGAAGTGTTTAGCTTCGGAGCGGTTCAAAGTCCCAGCTTGCAGGCCGATACTCGCAGTGTTTTGAGTGGCCCAATAGCGATAGATTTCGGCAGCTTAGCGGCTGGGCAAAATGCACAAAGCACTTTTTACCTAAAAAGTAAAAATGGAACCCAAGCCCTGATTATTGATTCCCTGAGTTTAGCTACGGCTGATTTCAATTGGCAAAGCAATTACACTTTCCCTATCCATTTGGCGGCAGGGGATAGTCTGGCCATCAATTTAAGTGCAGTCGCTAATCAGACTAGCTTTGATACTTTGAAGGTGTACAGCACCGCCAGCAATTCAGAATTTTCCATTCCGGTTTCGGTAGAAGTAGAAACAGTAGATGCCATTCGCATCAATTGCGGTGGCCCGCAGTATCAAGCACAAAATGGGAATCTCTTCGAAGGGGATAATTACTTCTTAAATGGCAGTAATTATTCTACCCAAAATAGCATTAGCGGAACTCAAGATGAGCAAATCTACCAAACCGAACGTTGGGCTTCTAATCTAGCTTATAGCATTCCGGTAGAGGCTAATGGTCGCTATCAACTGAATTTACATTTTGCTGAAATCTATGCTCCTAATTTTGTGACCGGGGCCAGGGTATTCGATATTAATGCCGAGGGGCAATTAATTGATGCCGCTTTGGATATATACGATACGGTGGGTGGTTATACGGCTCATATTTTAAGCTATAGTGTAGAGATTAATGATGGCAGCCTGGATTTAAGTTTAGTAGGCCTGGCCGATAATGCTAAACTTTCGGCCATTGAATTGATGCCAAGTGCAGCTGGACTTGAACTCAGCGCTAGTTCCTATCATTTTCAAACTTTAGCCACGGGAAGTATTGATAGTGCAACTTTGAGCATTAACAATGCCAGCAGTCAGCTTTTGAGTATAGATTCTATTCGCGTGCAGGGAGCGCAAGCCAGCGATTTTAGTCATAATCTAAATGCTGGAACCGCAATTCCATCGGCCTACAGCCAGAACATTAAAGTGTATTTCCACCCTCAAGGTTCTGTGCCCGTGGTGCGCAGTGCGCAAATGCAAATCTACTATGGTGGTGAGGCATTGCCTTTAATCCTCAATTTATCTGGAGAAGCGGCTTGTCCGGCAGCGGGCTTAAGCTGTGATGATGGCAATCCTACTACCCTCAATGATACTACTGATGGTAGTTGCAATTGTGCCGGAGAAGTGATTACACCGCCCGCCTTCAGTTTGAACATCAATTGTGGAGGAGGTGCTTTAGTAAGTCCGGTTAGCGGTAAAAGCTATCTAGCCGATCAATACAATATTGGGGGCTATACGCATAGCTATAGCGATGGCGTGGCCAATACCCAAGATTCGGCATTGTACAGCACCGCTCGTATTGGTCGCAATATGAGTTATAATATTCCCGTACCTCAAGCAGGAACTTATGAAGTCCGTTTGCATTTTGCTGAATTGCAAAAGTGGCTCATGGGCAGTGGTCGTAGGGTATTTGATATTTCTCTGGAAGGTCAATTGGTATTTGATGATCTCGATATCTACAATTTAGCTGGTGGGGGAGCCAAGGCTTATTCGGCTACCGCTACAGTTGTGGTGACGGATGGAGTTTTGAATATTCAAACTGCGGCTAGTGTGGATAATAGTGTCTTGGTGGCTATTGATTTGAGTTCTTATAATCCTAGCTATCAGGATCCTTATCTGTCGCAAGATCAACTAAGCATAAGTACCACTGTAGGAGGTCAGGATTCTGCCAGTTTCTATTGGCTAAATGCCGATGGGCAAAGTCGACAAATTGATTCCTTGCGTATTACCGGCAATGCTGCGGCTTATGTACAAAGTCAGATAGCAATTGGGCAGCTGGTAAATGCCGGAGATTCTATTTTGGGTTATTTGCATTTCCAGGCGCCCAGCCAAGCTTTTAGCGGATCTGCTAAAATTTGGTACTACAGTAATAGCGATAGTCTGGAGCAAGATCTATCAGTGCAGGCGCAGTGTTTGGCAGCCGGAACCACTTGTGATGATGGTGATGCCTCTACCCAAAATGATATAGAAGACGGGAATTGTAATTGCGCCGGTACCCCTATTAATCCTGGCCCTAGCGAGTTTAGCATAAACATTAATTGTGGTGGTGCGGCCCTAACCAGTCCCATCACCGGAAAGGTGTATCTGGCCGATCAATACAATATTGGTGGTTATACCCATTCTTATAGCAATGGAGTGGCTAACACTCAGGATTCGGCGCTCTTTAGTACCGCTCGCATTGGTCGTAATATGAGCTATCATGTACCCCTGCCCGAAAGCGGTGAATATGAAATTAGCCTGCACTTTGCTGAGTTGCAAGGTTGGTTGATGGGGGCAGGCCGACGAGTGTTCGACATTAGTGTGGAAGGGAATTTAATTATTGATGATCTGGATATTTTCACCGCTGCGGGTGGAGGGGCAAGCGCTTATACCGAAACCTTTAAAGTGAATGTGAACGATGGTCAATTGGATATTAATACCGCTGCCAGTGTAGATAATAGCCTCTTGGTAGCGATTGAAATTCGTAAAACGAGTACTATGCCGGTTGCAAGTCGTAACTGGTATCTCAGTGATTCGGCCTTAAGCATTACTATGGCAGCAGGAGCCCTCGATTCCCTTGATTTTTATGTGGTAAATAAGGATACTGTCGCTCGCACAATCGATTCGGTTTTAGCCAGCGGCAATGCTCTTTCTTATTTACAATTTGCAGATATCAGCGGCCATGTAATCTCGGCTGGCGATTCGCTTTTACAGCGGATGTATTTCCAGGCTCCGAGCCAGAATTTAAATCAGGCCTCAGCCGAATTATACTATTACAGTGCTGGAGATATGCTTCAGCAAAATATACTATTGAATAGTAGCTGCCCGGCGGCAGGCCTGGCTTGTGATGATGGCGATTCAAGTACCCAGAATGATATTAGCGATGGTAATTGTGGATGCAGTGGCCAGCCCGTTAATCAGGCTTTTAGCATTAATGTAAACTGTGGCGGGCCGGCTCATATCAGTCCGATTACAGGCATTAGCTACCTGGCAGATCAATACAATATCGGGGGTTATACTCATAGTTATACTAAGGGAGTGGCGAATACTCAGGATTCTACTCTGTACAGCACATGTAGAATTGGTCGGAACATGGCTTATTATATTCCGGTGCCCGAGCCAGCGATGTATGAGGTTACGCTCCATTTTGCCGAATTACAAGGTTGGCTGATGGGTCCTGCTCGCAGGGTTTTCGATATTAGTGCCGAAGGGCAATTGGTGCTGGATGATATTGATATTTACAGCCTTAGTGGTGATGGAGCAACCGCCTATAGCACCAGCTTCCCAGTGGAAGTATTGGATGGTGAATTGGCCTTAAATACAGCGGCAAGTGTCGACAACAGTTTGTTGGTGGCCATAGAAGTTAAAGCCGGAGCATCTGCCAAAACTAGCTTGGGAATGCAGCAGAGTGAATTGCAGACTAGCATTTACCCTAATCCCTTGGGGCAAGGGCAAAGCTTGCATCTTGAGCTTCCGAATGATAAGGAAGTCCAAGTACAAATTTTCAATCTGCAAGGCGCTTTGATTTTTCAGAGCAGCCTGAGAGGTTCTTATAGGTACGAATTAGCCGACCTGAATTTAAATTCAGGATTATACCTGCTACGCCTCAATCAAGGGGCAAGTGCAAGTGAGCACAAGCTTATGGTGCCTTAAGGTCTGAAAGGAAAATTAGGAAGCGAAGCTTTGGGCATCATTACTTTCTATGATTTGTTCATCATAGGCTTTACGACCTACTTCGATGAGATCTTCGGCCATATGGAAGTCGAAAACCCCACAAGTGCTGCGTGGAATACGGATGAGGTATTCGGGTTTATAGGTGGCTAAATCCCGCAAGATGAGCTGGTTTTGCATATGCTCATAACTAGCAGAAATGATGTCCATTAAACCGGGATCCTGATTGCCGGAATTCGACTTGAAAAAGTTCAGGTTAATATTGAGCCAGCCTCGGTCTTGATCTTCCTCATCCTTTTTCATAATGGCGGGTTTCGGGCCAGTGGCATTAATGTCTACTGCCACTACCACATGACCTTCCGGGGCTTTTATCTGGTTTAAGGGAAGCGGGTTTACCACTCCGCCATCAACCAAAAGGTGTCCTTTCCTCTCTTCATAAGAAACCGGAGTGAAAATACCAGGTATAGAAACGGAGGCGCGCATGGCCTGGTAGAGATCTCCCTTTTTGAAAACGACCTCTTCACCGGTTTTTAAATCGGTGGCAACCGCTGTGAAAGGAACTTTGAGGTTTTCAATTTTTTGGGGACCAATCAGGTTCATGATGGTGCTGAAAATCTTTTCCCCTTTCACAAAACCATGTCTGGCCAGGGTAAAGTCCATCTGTCGGAATACATCCGTCCTTTGTAGCTCCAGCAACCACTCGGTGTACTCTTTTAGTTTGCCTGCCGCATAAAGGCCTCCCACTACGGCACCCATGGAACATCCGGCTACTTCAACAATTTCGTTGCCAGCGGCTTCCAGTCTTTCAATAACGCCAATATGGGCAATACCCCGTGCTCCGCCTGAGGCTAATACCAGGTGAACTTTTTGATTTTCGATCATGCTTGGTTCTGATTTTGATGCAAGGTAGATACTCTGCTTCGGATTAGGAAGCCTCATTTTAGTAGCTTTAAGTGAAATGTATGCCGTCAGAAAAAAGGGCAGTACTTTCGCCACTTGATAAGAACCAAACCATTAGGCCCCCAAAAAGTTTGAAGCGCGTATTCGTCTTTTTCTTTTTCATCTTAATTAGCTTCCCGCTTTTAGCGATTAAGCCGGGCAGGGCTAAGCTGAGTCCTGCCGAGCGAAATCAAAGGCAGTTGATAGAATCATTGGATAAATCGGATGACCTCAGCGCTTTCACAAATGCTATTGACGGGGCCACAAATCTGGGCCTGTATAACGAAGCAGACTCTTTGGCTGATGTTGCACAACCCTTACTCAAGAAAGTAAGTGATTCTCTAAGCTATTTTGAGCATCTGCGAGTTAAAGCACGTTTGTACACCATTTTGAATCGCTATACCCAGGCTTTGGTGTTTTTCCGTCGGGCTCTGGTTTATTATCAAAGGGCTGGATACTGGGAGCAGGAAGGGCATGTAATGGTGAATTTGGCCGAATTCTATCGCAGCGCTCGTCAATATCCTCAGGCTCAAATGGAGTTGAGCTATTTGATAAATCATCCAGAATTCGAAGATCTGAGCAATTTAGTTAAGGCTATTGCCTATCATCGTTTTGCCGCGGTGCTAAATGAGTCCAAACAAGATTTGGATAGCGCTATTTTCCTTTCCTTAAAGTCCCTCTCTTATTCTGAGCCGGATTCTTTGCTGGATGAAATGGGAACTTCCTATTTGGAATTGGGAGATGCCTATCGCAAGAAGAAGGAGGTTCGGGCGGTATCTTATTTCGAAAAGGCTTTTGAAGTATTTAAGAAGCAAGAGCGGATCCACTATATGTGTAATTCGATACGCTTGATTAGTGCTTATTATGTTACCGTAGAGCAATATGAAAAAGCCCTGGTCTTTGTCGATTCATCCTTGCGATTAGCGGCGCCTTATTATTTACCGGGTTTTTACAATCTGGCATATAATCGCAAGGCGCTAATCTTGTATAAGTTGGGGCGCTTTGAAGAGGCCTACCTATATCGTGATTCAGCGGCCATCGTCTATCGGAGTGAACTGCAAAAGCGCTTTTCGGATGAAATGGCTATGCAATCGCGGCGCTTTCAAACTGAAATGGCGACCTCCCGATTGCGAAGTTTGGAAAGTGAGCGCATGCAAATTCTGGAAGAGTCACGCGCTAAGGACCAAGTGCGGAGGTTTTCTTTAATTCTACTAATCATCTTGATTTTAGGGCTCTTCGGGCTTTACTACTTTTTTACGCGATTGCGTCGCAGTAAATCCCATTTGGAGGAATCGCAGAAAGCTCTTTTTGGTGCCAATCAGGAATTATTGAATACCCTTTCGGAGAAGGATGGCTTAATTGAAGAAGTACACCATCGGGTTAAGAATAATTTGCAATTGATCACTTCCCTAATTCGGGTGCAGCAATTTCAGCAGCAGGATCAAATGACGGAGGAGTCGCGGCAAATGGTGAACGAGATTTTAAATCGCGTAAGCGCCATGGCGGTGGTACACGAAAAGCTTTATGCTCAGCAACATATTACGCAATTGCGGGCCCGTGAGTATTTTTCGGAGTTAATGGAAGAGCTTAAAACTTTGGGAGGTACCTTCAGTAATCCGCTCGAAATTGAGGTTGTTGCAGAGGATGTTATCTTGGAGGTTTCACAGGGAATTGCACTAGGGATGATACTTTCTGAGTTGGTAGCGAACTCATTGAAGTATGCATTTGTTATGCAAGGTAAACCCAAGATAAAAATTGAGGTTCACAAGGAATTTCTGGAAGGGCGCAATCGCGTAGAGTTTAGTTATGAAGACAATGGAAAGGGCTACGATGATCATAGCAAAATGGGCATGGGAAATCGATTAATAATGCTCTTTACGCGGCAACTCGAAGGCGAATCCACCTTGGATACTAAAGATCGCTTTTACTTTAATTTGGCTTACTGGGAAGATTGAGTACATTTAATAAACAGGGAACGTAGAAAATGAATAAAGTACTTATAGTTGAGGATGAGGCGCTGATTGCTGAACACCTTCATTTAATTCTATCGAAGGATTTGGGGATTGATGCTGATATCGCTTACAAGGCGAAAGCCGCGCGTAAAATGTTGCAGGAGAAGACTTATGATTTGATCCTGGTGGATATCAACTTGGAAAGTGAGCGCAGTGGTTTGGAGCTGGCAGCAGAAATTGAAGAATATGCCTGGGGCGATTATCTTTTCCTCACCGCGCAAACGGATAAAGGAGTACTGGAAGAAGCACGAAAACTACATCCCAAAGCCTATCTGGTTAAGCCTTTTAAGGATATTGAAGTAAGCATGGCCGTTGGCTTGGCACTTAAAAATGAAGATGAAGGTCTGGGAGATTTGGTGTTTAAAGATGGCTGGACCACTGTTAAACTGCCCATTGCATCCATTCGCTATGCAGAGGCCGATGGCAATTACATCAAATTATTCAGCACCGAACGCAGCTATTTAATCCGCTATTCTCTTAGCTGGTTTTACGATCAGGTGGCGGATAAGGACTTTCTTAAGATTCATCGGGCCCGAGTAGTGAATACCCGCATCATCAAGCGTTACAATCGCAGTACGGTGGATATTGGTGGTGAAGAATTGCCTGTATCCAAAAGCGGTTATCAAGCTCTAGCTACTTTATTTGAGAAGTAAAAAAAAAGCCGGCCCCTTGCGGAACCGGCCCTCACCTCTCAAAAAAGCGCGCTAATTAACCCCAGCGCAGGGTTATCTGTTTAAAGTCTTCAGCTACCTTAAAGCTGAAGCTTCCATTTTTTTCTTCTTGTATAGTCACCTCAAAAGGATCTGAGTCAAGCTCTACCACCTTTGGTAGGCTCTTAAAGCCGTGATAAACCAAGGTAACTTCTTTAACAGAGCTAGGCATCCGGCCTTCTTGATGTTGCGTGATGCGGTATTTAGCGTCGGATGGGAGAACCGTAAAATTGCGATTCAGGAAATAGCCTTGATTGTGATTATAGCCATCGCCAGCATCATCATAGAGTAAGCTCTCCACACTTTCTTCTCCACGGTAAACATGCAGTTCCAATTCAGAATAAGAATTGCTCACATGTTGTTCTACTGGGATCATGGGGATAATCGCTCCGGCTTTCACCATCATAGGGATTTCCTCCAGGCTGGTTTCAATGTAAATCTCTTTGCCTCCTTCTACTAATTCCTTAGTATGGAAATCGTACCAATGTCCTTTAGGTAGGTACATCCGACGACCTTGACGATCGGGTTCCAAAACCGGGCAAACTAAAATATGATCTCCAAATACGAATTCATCCTGACGGTACCAGGTTTGCGGATCCTGATGATCGTAGAAGGACAGCGGACGAATCATCGGTTTGCCGTCGCGACTGTATTGGTAGAAATTAGTGTAGTGGTAGGGGAGCAGTTGATAACGCAATTCAATTGCCTTGCGTACCAAATCAGTTCCTTCTTCGCCAAAACTCCAGGGCTCCTGATCACCATGATCGCCCGAAGAATGGGTACGCATTAAAGGATGGAATACCGCTAACTGCATCCAACGCACATAAAGTTCCATGGTAGGATGCTCGGTAAAGCCGCCAATATCGGTTCCTACAAAAGAGAAACCGCTAATGCTTAAGCGCTGACATTGCACATTGGCAACCCATAAGTGCTCCCAGGTGGCAATATTATCGCCGGTCCAAACAGAGCTGTAGCGCTGACCGCCGGCATAGGTGCTGCGGGTAATGATAAAGGGGCGATTGGGGAAGGCAAATTTCTTCACCCCCTTGTAGGTCGCCCGGCTCATTTGCATGCCGTAAACATTGTGGGCCTTGCGATGACTGCAATAATTGCCATCGTAATTATGGCGGATGTCCAAAGGGAAGGTCTTGGTGGGCACGTCCATAATGGCCGGCTCATTCATATCGTTCCACACACCTGCCAGGCCAATGTCTTCGATTAGTTCTTTGAAAAGTCCGCTCCACCATTCGCGAACCTCAGGATTGGTAAAGTCGGGGAAATAACAATCGCCCGGCCATACCTTGCCTTTGTATAAGGGGCCATCGGCATGCTTGCAGAAATAGTTCTTTTCGAAACCTTCCTTGCAAACCGAATAGTCCATGTCGATTTTAATACCCGGATCAATAATGGCAACAGTCTTAAAGCCCATGTCTTTGAGCCTTTGCACCATGCCTTTGGGATCGGGGAAATTTTCCTTATTCCAGGTAAAGCAGCGGAAGCCATCCATATAGTCGATGTCTAGGTAAATGGCATCGGCCGGGATTTTTAGCTCACGTAGCTTATGCGCAATTTCCATTACTTCTTCTTCCGAAGAGTATGACCATTTGCATTGATGGTAGCCCAAGCTCCATTTGGGAGGCATCTCGGGTTTACCGGTAAGGCGCGCATAACGTTGCGCAATATTCATCAGGCTGGAGCCTGCAATAAAGTAATAGTTGATTTCACCACCCTCGGCCCAAAAACTGGTAACGTTTTTACGCTCGGAGGCAAAGTCGAAAAAAGTGCGATAGCTGTTATCGAAGAATACACCGTAGCAACCTTCCTTATGTAGACCATAGTAGAAGGGAATATTACGGTATAGGGGATCTGCGTCTTTGGCAAAACCGTATTCATCCGTTCCCCAATTCTGGAATCGGTGATCGCGTAAGTTGAGGTTGCTGGGTTTGTCGCCCAAACCAAAGTAATGCTCCCCGTTAATGGAGCGCTTACTCATCTTCACGATGTTATCGCCACGCTGTGAATCTTCTTCCCAATGAAAACCTTTTTCATCCTCATTCAGCAGCTTACCCTCTTCATTGTACAAACTTACTTTCAGGTCAATTTTTTGAACTCTGCAACTAAGCTTGGGGGTACGCAACTCATAATAGCTATCCAGCTCTTCTACCTTAAAATAAGCGAAACCACTGCGGTGGTCTTTAGCCATGGCATAGGAGAAGTCTGGCGAAAAATAACCCTTGGCACTGTAACGGAAGCGCATCACATGATTGGTGATAGCCTCTACCCATAACATCACTCCATTGTGGCTATGGAAAACCACAGAAGAGCCATTCACATCTGCCTTGAGCAGGTGATTTGGGAATTGTTCGTTAATGAGGGTTTGCATATCGGATTGCATGAAGGGAACGAAAGTACTAAAATTCACCTTCGTGTATTAAGTACACTTAGAATTTTTTACGATTATCTACTAAAAATTATTAAGTGTCATGCTTACAATTAATTGATAATCAAAACTTAATCAAGCGCTAAGGCTTAGTGTGAATAATACACTATCTTTGATTGAAAATTTTTGAAAATGGCCTTACGAAAGAAGTTTTTAAAGTCGAAACCCCTCTGTAAAGTAAGTTTTGACCTCGCTGAAAATCGTTTACCGGAAGATGCCAAGACGGTTGAACTTTTAGGTTCCTTTAGTAATTGGGAGCCCATTCCGATGCGCAAAGTAAAAGGGGCTTATACCCGCACTTTGGATTTGGAAACCGGCAGCGAATATCAATTCCGTTATCGCTTTGATGGCGAGCTTTGGGAGAATGACGAGGCGGCTGATTCCTATATACCTAATGGCATATCCGGCGATAATTCGGTAGTACGACTTTAGGCTTTGCCTTTCCTTTTATAAACCACTGCAGCCAATGGTGGGAGAATCAAGTCCAAAGATTGCTCTCGTCCCTGCCAGGCAATCTTATCACTTTTAAGAGATTGCTTTAAGGGATAATTACTGCCCCAAAATTCTTCCTGGTCGCTATTATATATGAGTTCGTATTGTCCGGGGGCTGGGGCGCCGATGCGATATTCATCATGAGGCTGAGGAGTACAGTTGAGTACACATACCAATTCTTCTTTGCCGCTCTTGCGGATAAAGCTGAGCACAGAATTGTTCGCATCATTATGCTCTAACCATTCGAAGCTTTCGTAGGCATAATTGTTTTTGTATAGAGGCTTCTCTTTGCGATACAGAGCATTCAAGGCCTTTAAGCTTTGGAATACGCCCTGATGGGACTCCATTTCAAACTCTTGCCACTGCAGGCCTTCTTCGAATTGCCATTCTTTACGCTGACCAAATTCACCTCCCATAAAGAGCAATTTCGCTCCGGGATGCAAATACATCCACGAAAGTAAAAGGCGCAGATTAGCGAATTGCTTCCAAGCATCGCCGGGCATTTTGCTTAGGAGTGATTTCTTCCCGTACACCACTTCATCATGCGAAAGCGGTAGCATAAAGTGCTCAGTAAAAGCATAAGCTAGGCTAAAGGTGATTTCATTCTGATGATAGCGACGGTAAATGGGATCCTTTTTGAAGTATTCCAAATTATCATTCATCCAACCCATCATCCACTTCAGGCCAAAGCCTAAACCACCATCATAAGTGGGGTAGCTTACGCGATTAAAGGAAGTAGATTCTTCGGCAATGGTCTGCACATCCGGGTAATTCTTATAAACAGCCTCATTAAAATCCTTGATAAAGGCAATGGCATCCAAATTCTCATTCCCGCCTAAATGATTAGGCTCCCATTGACCATCCTGGCGTGAATAATCTAAATACAGCATCGAAGCCACGGCATCTACCCGCAAGCCATCCACATGGTATTGATCCAGCCAAAAGAGAGCATTGGAAATTAAAAAGGAGCGCACTTCTGGTCGACCATAATTAAAGATTAGGCTCTTCCAATCCGGATGATAACCTTTGCGCGGATCGGGATGCTCGTAAACACAGGAGCCATCAAATTTGCCGAGTCCGTGTAAATCATCTGGGAAATGAGAGGGTACCCAATCGAGAATCACTCCAATGCCTTCCTTATGGAAAGCTTCGATCAAATATTTTAAATCTTCTGCCGGACCAAAGCGACTGCTGGCCGCGAAATAGCCCGTAATTTGATAGCCCCAGGATGGTTCGTAGGGATACTCCATGATGGGCATAAACTCTACATGACTAAAGCCGGCATTTTTAACATAAGGCACCAAGTCTTCTGCCAATTCCCGATAGCCCAGCACGTCTCCATTTTCCTTGCGTTTCCAACTGGCTAAATGCACTTCGTAGACGCTCATAGGGGCTTCCAGATTATTATGCTCGTAGCGGGCCTTCATCCATTTGCTGTCGCCCCACTTATGCTCCTTATTATCGCAAATGATGGAAGCAGTGCGGGGTGGATGTTCTGCTTGGCGAGCATAGGGGTCGGCCTTTTCCAGAGGATCTACTAAATCAGCATGACTGATCTTGTATTTATACAAATCGCCCACCTTTACTCCGGGAATAAATCCTTCCCAAATACCGGAAGAGTCCCAGCGCACCATTAGGGGGTAATCTTCTCCCTGCCAATGATTAAAATTGCCAATCACTTCTACCTTTTCGGCAGCCGGAGCATAGACCGCAAAATAAACCCCTGCTTCACCATTGAGCTCGAGCGGATGGGAGCCAAAATGTTGGTAGAGTCGATAATGGCGACCCTCGCGGAAAAGGTGAATATCTTGATCACTAAAAAGGCTGTGTGCTTGAGTTTTAGTAGGCATGTCGTTTTATTTCGTCGGTAATATCCAGAATTCCTTCCAGGGGAATAATCGCCCAATCCGGACGCCCATTTAACTCGTAGCCCAATTCGTAAATGGCTTTTTCGAGCAGGAAGTAATGGAGTAAATAGGTAATTTCTTTGCGATAGCCAATATCCAGCTGCTGCTGAAAGGCGATCTTAAAATAGCTGTGCAGGAAAACCCCGCTGATAGCTTGATATAAACTTTGGCCAGCGGCCTGATGTTCTAAGCTACGCAGATTTTGATTTTTCTGCACCGCATGAATAGCATAATGAAAAGAGCGTAAAAGCCCGGCAACATCCTTAAGCGGTGATTGTTTCACCTTACGATCGCGAATGGTGCTCTCGGGTTCGCCCTCATAATCGAGGATGAAGAAATCGTGGCCCTGAATCAAGATTTGCCCTAAATGGTAATCGCCATGAATGCGGATGCGCAAGCTTCGCAATTGTTCCTCATCAAAGCCCAAGATGAAATTTATAATTAGGTCTTTCTGTTCCAGTACCTTCTCCGCTAAAAGGCGGGCATTTTCGGGCAGGCTTTCCAGTTTTTTATTGAGGAGATTATAGCGGGCATCAAACTGATAGATCAAGCGGTTTTTAAGCCAAACGGTAAAATCACCATTGTAATTGATCGGGGCAAAATGGCGGTCTCTTTTAACGGCAGCCAGGGCCAAATGCATTTCGGCTGTCCTTTGCGCTAGGGTGCGAATGCGTTTAAAAAAGTCGAGACCCGGATTTTGTTGCAGGGCTGCCGGGAGCTTGCTGATTTTTAAAGGACTTACCAGCGGCCATTTATCGATGGCACTGAGTCCTGCTAAATCCCCATTTTTAAAATACTGTTCTACTTCCTTTAACATCCAAGGCCAGGCATCGCCTTCATTGGGAACTTTCTCCTGCATTAAGCCTAGCGAAATGTTCACTCCCGGTCCGGGTTCCCACCAAATTAATCCGGCCAATTTGGGGTAGTTCTCGAAGAGCTTTTGTTGGGCCAAAAACTCATTCATCTCGAAATCGGGGTTCTTATCCCGAAACAGACGACGGAAGATCTTGAGGTAATAGCGATCCTGAATAATCAGGGTGCTATTGCTTTGTTCGGCATTTAACAATTGAGAGCGAAATCCTTCTGGCTCCATTTCCAATTCCTGATGGGCGCGAAAGAAAACGCGATTGTTTCCTTCCATCAGCATCTCGTGGTTCACAATTTTTCGAAAAAGCGCGGCATGGAAGCCCGAATCATGAACGGCATCAATCAGGTAAAAGGAGCCGTCTGCCAATTGAATTTCCGCTAAAACGGCTTGGGCGGGCAGCTTTTCCCTGCTTTCGGCAATCGCCAGGGGTAGGAAATAATTATGCGCATAGCTTTCGCGGAAGAAGACCTCAATTAAGAGCAGGTAATAATGCTGAAAGCCACTTTTCAATAAAAGCTTTTGGCTGAAGAATACCTGCTGAACTACTGAAGCCTTACCTCCAAACCAGCGACAATGGTAGAGATGTTGAGGTAGAATATCCTGACGAAGCGCTTCCCAAAAGGATTCATCCTTTCGCAGTTGATCCCAGCTTTGGGCACTTTGCAACTTCGGCAGATTCATTTTAGCCAATAACTTTAAATAGGTGGAAAGGTCGAGCAGGATCGAGGCGCACATAATTCCATTCTTCACGCCAGCGATACTCGGCTCCAGAAATGTAATCATACATACGATAGCCACCTTCGCTCAGAGGCATAAAATCATGAGGTAGCTGTAACCAACCTTCTTGCATATTGTAGGGGTCGAGATTTACCACGCAAACTGTTTTTTCCTCACCATCCCATTTAAGGTAGGCAAATAAGCTTTGGTTTTCAATTTCCAAACTTTGGAAATTCCGATTTTGTTGTAAGGCTTTTTCCTCCTTTCGGGCCTTATTCAAAACACGCATCAGCCAGGTAATCTTGTTTTCAGCTTCCCAATTGTGATGCTGCACCTCGTATTTTTCAGAATTGAAATACTCTTCTTTTCCAGGTACCGATTCATGGGCCAATTGCTCATATACCGGTCCGTAAACTCCGTAATTGGAGCTCAGAGTTCCAGCTAAAAAGAGGCGGGTCATGAATAGGGATTCATTGCCACTTTGTAAACCGTAGGGAAGAATGTCTGGAGTATTAGGCCAGAAATTAGGTCGGAAATAATCAGCACCAGGGCCCTGACTCACTTCCTCCATATAGTCCATTAATTCATGACGGAAATTCCGCCAGGTAAAATAGCTATAGCTCTGACTGAATCCGGCTTTCGCCAGGGCATGCATTAAGGCGGGTTTGGTAAAGGCTTCTGCCAGGAAGATTACCTCGGGATGAAGCTTCTGAGTTTCGGCAATGGCCCATTCCCAAAAGCGAATGGACTTGGTGTGAGGATTATCGACCCTAAATATTTTTATTCCACAATCGACCCAAAAGAGGATTACGGAGAGGAGCTCATCCCATAAATTTTCCCAGTCCTCACTTTCGAAATAGATCGGTAAAATGTCCTGGTATTTCTTGGGTGGATTTTCTGCGTATTGTACAGTACCATCTGAGCGCCATTTAAACCATTCCGGATGTTCTTTAACCCAAGGGTGATCTGGAGCGGCCTGATAGGCGAGGTCAAAAGCAATTTCAATATCGAGGGCATTTGCCTTTTGAATCAGCTCTTTATAATCGTCTAAAGTGCCTAATTCGGGATGCACACTTTTATGTCCACCTTCTTTGGAGCCAATACCCCAGGGGGAGCCTACATCTCCTTCCTCGGCAATGGTGCTATTGTTTTTGCCTTTGCGATTCACTTCCCCAATTGGGTGGATGGGCGGTAAGTAAAGCACATCAAAACCCAGATCGGCCACGCGCGGTAAAAGCTTAATTACATCCTGTAAAGTACCATGTCCTTCGGCGGCAGCACTACGAGGGAAAAACTCGTACCAAGCTGAGAAATTAGCTTTTTTACGATCGCAATAGGCCGGTAGTAAATCCGATTCGCTGAGCAATTGCTTTTCCGGATGTTTATGAAAGGCTTCTTCCAGCCATGGCTCCAAGGCTTTTTCGGCGGCGGCATTGGGATCCTTACTTATAAGCTCAATAAGGCTGGCCGCTTCTTTGAGCTTTTTGGCTTTTAGGAATTCCAAATGAGGAATGCCATCTGCCAGATGCACACTTACATCCTGACCATCTTTAAATTTTTTCTCCAAGCCATGGAGCCAGGTCAAGGCATAGTCAATCCAAGCTTCAATTTTATATTCATAGGCACCGATTTCCGAAAAGGAAAGTTCGGCGCTATACTGATCGTTCTCAATGGGCTTAAGGGCTACTCTTTGCCATTTACCGGCATTTTTTTTACGCCAAGCCAGGGCTCCGGATAAAACATCGTGTCCGTCAGCAACTAGGGTGGCTTCAACCTTTAGGGCTTCGTCAACCACTCGTTTAATGGGGTAGCGCCCGCAATCAACCAGGGGCTTTATATCGGAAATCAGAACGCGACTGCGCCCTTGTTTGGGTTTTGTGCTCATAGACAATTGCTTGCCTCAAATTTAGTTAAGTGTACAAAATACACAAAGTTATTTACCTAAATTGATGGAGGCTCTAATGTAACTGATTATAAGCGCAATATAAAGAGCGAGTCTGGCTTCTTAATTCCTAATCAGAAGCTTCTTTTTGGCGAGGCTTTCGCCTGATGCCTTTTTAATATGGATAAGGTATAAACCGGGTTTTAAGTTTAAGTCTAGTTGATTTTCTACCAAGCCTTCTGCCACTGTCATCCCATTAAGGGTCCATATTTCATATTGGCTACCCACGGGAGCATTTTCAATTTTGAGAAGTCCCTGGCTAGGATTTGGGTAGAGCTTTAATTGTGCTTCCTCAGTTTCTAAACCAAGCGCGCAATCTTGAATGGTGAAATTCAGGGTGTCGAGTGGAAAGGCAATGCCACAAACGGATTGAATTTGCTGACCAGAGTTTAAATCTGGACGAATTTGCAGGCTGTAATTTTGATTGGTATTCAAAGCTTGTAAGGTGCGAATGCGGATGCTATCTGGCCCCAATTGCTGCGCTTCAATTATCGGATGAACCTGGCCATTTGCGCCTTGAAGCCAAAACTGAGTCCCCTGATTATCGAGGCTGGGAGGATAAATTGTGGCATTGGTTTTAAGGTAGATCAATGAGTCACCACAAATTGGACTAAGACCACCGGTACTTAAATCTGAGAATTGAACTTGATTCGAAATATTATTGGTGCTATCCCGACCTATGAAGGTGAAATCATGCTCGCTGGAACCCACTTCAATCCAAGTTTGACTTTGAGTAGAAAAGCGTTTTACACTCATGCGCACAATGACCATGTATCGTTCGTCATCTATGATTTTAAACCGAAAGGGAAAGGTGGTTCTATTTTGGATCAAACTACGATTAGGACCCAATGGTTGTTGCTCAGTAAAGCCCGGTTTGTAGGGTAAAGGATTGTAGGAACCTCCATCGTCAAAATAGCCATGATAGAACGCTTGCGAAAAGCTATCACCTGGACTAAGGTAGGAAGTGTCTATATGGCCTTTCCATAGCCATTGATCTTCTGGTAAGAATCGATCCAACATATCGCGACTCATTAAGGGCAAACTCACTGGTCCGAATCGATTGTCAATGACCGCAGTGATTATTTGATGCCCTGAATTGTCAACAATGTTTGCTTTGGATGATGTGGGGTTTAAGAGTTTAGTTAGGGTGAAGCGAGCACTATGTGGTAGCCTTATGGTGTCGCGATAAACATAGTAATCGTTTTCATAATGCTGCGCACTGCCGTTTATAGAAAGGCAGTTGTAACTGGCTGCCCACCAAGCTTGTGGTCCCTTAAAATGGGTGAGTGCAGCAGGGGGATTAACTAAAGGAAGGGTTACAGTGGTATCGTAGAGATTGCCATCCGAAATGTGGATGTCATTTATGTAGAGTGTATTGGAGTCTCGAGGCAACATGAGTACCTGATACAGGGTAATTACATAGTCGTTTTGGGTGCCGCTGATGTGTTTAAAATGAATCCAGCCATCATCATTATGTGAGGCATTTAGAATTCCGGTCGATAAAAATGAAAGCAAAAGAAGAAGTCTATGCTTGGCAGTTCCTTTAAGCATGTTAAGTTGATTTTGCCTAAAAGTAGAAAAGGATAATTTTTCTGAAATAGGAAGTGATTCTAATCAATGGCTATATGAGTAGCCGATAGGATTTAGTTTTTATCAAGGCTGTCTTTCGTTATCTCAATGAAGACAGTGGTTCAATAGTCGTTTTTCTACTTTAAGGGCTAAATCAGGGTGTTTTTCGATTAAGGCGTTGACGAATCGTTCTTGCTCTGCAAGCAAGCAAAATTCAGTGGATATTTCAGGGTATTGCTTTGATTGATAGACATTTATTGCTTAATCTGTGGAGTTATCCAATCTTATAAACAAGCATAGCGCTGCCTCGAAAAGCTTAGTATTTTTAAGCTTCGATTGCAGGACATTTAAAATTCTCAGGCCCAGTGTTTTTAATTTTTGATACCGAAACAACCGGTTTACCCATCCGCGATGATGCGCCCTTAAGTGATTTTGAGAACTGGCCCCGTGCGGTTCAGATTGCTTGGCAGTTGCATGATGAGCAGGGAAATCTGGTGGAGGCCCAGGATTTTGTGATTCAGCCGGATGGCTTTGATATTCCCTTTAATGCTGCCAAGGTTCACGGTATTACCACCGCGGTTGCCAAAGAATACGGGGTACCCCTAGAAGAAGCCATGCACCACTTTAGTGAGGCGGTAAAAAAGGCCAAGTTCCTGGTAGGGCATAACCTTCAATTCGATAACAATATTCTGGGTTGCGAATACCTGCGCTTGGAGCAAGAGAATATCTTAGAAGGCCTTCCTGTACTGGATACAGGTGAGGAAACCCGTGAATATTGCCAATTGGCTGGTGGTCGAGGCGGGGGCTATAAAATGCCTCGTTTGGAGGAGCTGCATGAAAAGCTCTTCGGACACAAATTCGCTGAGGCACATAATGCCGCAGCTGATGTGGAGGCTACCACACGCTGTTTCTTCGAAGCAGTGCGCCTCGGGATTTTTACCGATAAACATTTAGAGTGGACTGAAGCGGAGCGTGATGCTTTTGCAGCGGCAAATCCCGCCATGATAAAGCCGATTGGCCTCAAGGTTCAAAGCTTTAAAGAACTGGCCCGAGAACTGGAAGCTCGGCAAGCCGCTGGTGGCAGATCAGGCGAAAGCCAGGACATCGTTCTCGATGCCGATTTGAAATTTACCCACCTGCATGTCCATACCCAATATTCTATTTTGCAGGCTACCTGCGATGTGAATGCCTTAATAAATAAGGCCAAGGAGGAGGGAATGCCTGCGGTGGCCATGACCGATATTGCCAATTTATACGGCGCCTTTAAATTCGTTTCGGCCGCCAGAGCAGCAGGCTTAAAGCCCATTGTGGGTGTAGAATTTTACCTCTGCCGCGATCATAAGGATAAGTCGGTTAAGGATAATGGTTTTCAAATAGTTGCCATAGCCAAGAATAAGGCGGGTTACCATAATTTGGCCAAGCTTTCATCTCATGGTTTTACGGATGGCTATTACTATGTGCCCCGTATTGATCGTGATTTGCTTTTACAATACAAGGAAAACCTCATTGTAACAACAGGCAGCCTCAATGGCGAAATTCCACGATTGATTTTGAACGTGGGTGAGAAGCAAGCCGAGGAAGCCTTCTTGTGGTACCTCGAGCATTTTGGTGAGGACTTTTATGTAGAGTTGGTAGACCATGGCTTGGAAGAAGAGCGAGTGGTAAACCAAACTTTGATTCGCTTTGCCCAAAAGCATGGCGTAAAATATTTTGCATCGAATGATGTGTACTATTTGGGTGAGGGTGATGCCAATGCCCACGATATTTTGCTCTGCGTAAAAGAGGGCGAATACCAAAGTACACCCATTGGAAGGGGACGTGGATATCGCTACGGCTTCCCCAATGATCAATACTATTTTAAGACCGACGCGGAGATGAAACAGCTCTTCGCAGATCGTCCGGAGGCCATTGCCACCACTCAAGAAATAGTAGATAAAATTGAAGCTTACGACCTGGCTCGGGATGTACTCTTACCCGCCTTTGATATCCCGGATGAATTTCGCGATCCGGAAGATGAAAAGGATGGAGGTAAGCGCGGGGAGAATAATTACCTGCGGCATCTTACTTATGTAGGAGCCAAATCTCGCTATGGTGAGATTACGGATGATATTAAGCAGCGTCTCGACTTTGAGCTGGATACCATCGCCAATACCGGATACCCGGGCTACTTCCTCATTGTGCAGGATTTTACTTCGCAGGCCCGTGAAATGGGAGTGAGTGTAGGTCCTGGACGGGGCTCGGCCGCTGGATCGGCGGTGGCCTATTGTATTGGTATTACCAATGTGGATCCCATTAAGTACGATTTACTTTTTGAGAGATTCCTGAATCCGGATCGGGTGTCGCTACCGGATATTGATATCGACTTTGACGATGAAGGTCGGGGTAAGATTATCGATTGGGTAGTAAATAAATACGGTCAAAACCAGGTAGCGCAGATTATTACCTACGGTACCATGGCTGGTAAGTCGGCGATTCGTGATGCCGGTCGGGTATTGCAATTACCGCTCTCCGAAACCGATCGTGTGGCCAAATTGGTACCCGATGTAAAACTCAATAAGCTCTTTGCCTGGAGTGATAAGGAGATGAGCGAAAACCTCAATGGCGATCTTTTGCCTTTGGGGAAACAATTGAAGGAACTTTCCAATCAAAATAGCCTGGAAGCTCAGGTGGTAAACCAGGCCCGTATATTAGAGGGTTCGGTACGAAATACCGGAATTCATGCCTGTGGGGTGATTATTACCCCTGATGATATTACCAAGTTTATTCCGGTTTCGGTAGCCAAAGACTCCGATCTCTATGTAACTCAGTTTGATAACTCGGTGGTAGAAAGCGCCGGGATGCTGAAGATGGACTTCCTGGGCTTGAAAACCCTGAGTATCATCAAAGATGCCATTGCCATTGTGAAAGCTCGGCATGGAGTGGAGATTGATACCGACGAAATTCCACTGGATGATCTCAAGACCTTTGAGCTCTACCAGCGGGGTGAAACCAATGGTACCTTCCAGTTTGAAAGTCCGGGTATGCAAAAGCACCTGAAGGCTTTAAAGCCGGATAAGTTTGCAGACCTTATTGCGATGAACGCCCTTTACCGTCCGGGGCCTCTGGAATACATTCCCAACTTTATTGCCCGTAAACACGGCACCGAGGAAATCACTTACGACCTCCCGGAAATGGAGGAGTACCTGGCGGAAACTTATGGGATTACCGTTTATCAGGAGCAAGTAATGCTTCTTTCCCAAAGTCTGGCGGGCTTTACCAAGGGTGAGGCCGACGTACTGCGGAAGGCCATGGGTAAGAAGAAGCGAGACGTGCTGGATAAGATGAAGCCCCAGTTTATTGATCAGGGGAAAGAACGTGGGCACGACGAAGAAAAACTAAATAAGATTTGGAAGGACTGGGAAGCTTTTGCGGCCTATGCCTTTAACAAATCGCACTCTACTTGTTATTCGGTAGTAGCCTTCCATACGGGTTATCTTAAAGCGAATTATCCGGCCGAGTATATGGCCTCGGTGCTTACCCATAACATGAACGACATAAAGAAGGTGACCTTTTTTATGGAGGAGTGTAAGCGTATGGAAATTCCGGTTTTGGGTCCGGATGTAAATGAATCCCAATTTAAGTTTACCGTAAACGATGAAGGCGCTATTCGCTTCGGTTTAGGAGGAATGAAGGGCGTTGGTGAAGGTGCGGTAATGGCGATTGTTAATGAGCGCTTTGAAAACGGTTCCTTTAATACCTTCTTCGATTTATTAAAGCGTATTGACCTAAGAGCAGTAAACAAGAAAACCTTGGAGAGCCTGGCCTTAGGTGGGGCTTTTGATAATTTCCCCAAGGTACACCGGGCTACCTTCTTTAGCGAAGGACAGGATGGTAAGACCTTTTTGGAACGTGCCCTCCGTTATGCCCAAATGCATAAGGCTCAGGAAGAATCTGCGCAGGTATCGCTTTTCGGCGAAAGCCAGGAAGTAGACATGCCCGAACCCGAAGTTCCGGTGGTGCAGCCCTGGCCACGGATGTTCTTATTGGGTAAGGAGAAAGAGGTGAATGGTCTTTACTTAAGCTCGCATCCCCTGGATGATTTTAAGTACGAGATGGATCATGTGGTGACCAATCGTTTGTCGGAATTCCAAATGATGGAGCGGATGAATGATTTTTGTGTGGCCGGAATTATCTCGGATGCCTTGCACCTCACAGCGCGTAGTGGCAAACCTTTCGGCCGATTTACCATTGAAGATTATAGCGGTAAGCATGAGTTTGCGCTCTTTGGAGATGATTACCTGAAATTCAAGTCTTATATCGAAACCAATTTGCTGGTTTTAATTCGTGGTAAAATCTCTCGCTATACGCCGCGTTGGGAAGGCGCTACCGAAAGGATCGAAGCGAAAATTAGCCAGGTAAGCTTGATCCAGGATGTATTGGAACGCCATGCTCGTGGAGTAGAATTGCAGCTGGCAGTGCAATCCGTAAACCCCGAAAATATAGAGGCAATCAATGCCATTATAAATGAATATCAAGGGGAGAAGTCGCTGAATCTTTTGATTTTTGATGCAGAGAATCCGAAGATAAATCTGCGTATGCCGCGTCGTAGCAAGGCTGGCATCGCATTGCATAAACAGAGTTTAGATGCTCTGAAAGCCTTACCCTTTGCGCGAATGCAATTAAAGGCCGATTAAGGATAATGGGATTGCTTCGTATTATGAATGAAAAACTAATTTTGTAACCCTCAATAAAGGATTAAATAATGGCATTAGAATTTACCGAAGCCAATTTCGAAGAATTGGTACTGAACTCAGACAAACCCGTATTGGTTGATTTTTGGGCAGAATGGTGTGGTCCCTGTCGTATGGTAGGCCCGATTGTAGAAGAACTGTCTCAAGAATACGACGGTAAAGCAGTAATCGGCAAAGTGAATGTAGACCAACACGGCGAGATCAGCATGAAATACGGTATCCGTAATATTCCAACCTTATTGGTGTTTAAAGGCGGAGAAGTAGTAGACAAGCAAGTAGGAGTAGCTCCTAAAACTGCTTTGGCAGCTAAGCTGGACGCTCAGATGTAAGATATTCTACCAGAAGAAGAACCTCGCTTATTAGCGGGGTTTTTTTATGGGCAATCGAAGGCTTTTTAGTATCATTGTTATCTACCCTTTTATCCTGTAAAGTGGCTGAAATTCAATCATTAGAACCTTTTCATTACCGCGATTTTGAGCAGCTTGAGCTCCTGGCTAAGCAAGTGGTAGAAGGTTTTATTACCGGATTACATAAAAGTCCCTTTCATGGCTTCTCGGTAGAATTTTCGGAACATCGAATTTACAATCCTGGCGAATCCATTCGTAATATCGACTGGAAGCTCTTTGCCCGTACCGATCGTTTGTACACCAAGCGCTATGAGGAGGAAACCAATTTACGCTGTCGGATTCTCTTAGATACTTCTGGGAGTATGTTCTACCCTCGGGAGCGCATGCGCCAGGTGGAAAATCCTTCCAAATTTCTGTTTAGTGCTACCGCCACTTTGGCCTTGATGAATTTGCTCAAGCGTCAGCGTGATGCCGTTGCCCTGAGTTTATTTGGTAGAGAGGATTTTCACAGTCAGGTAGGTTCAACCTATCAGCATCATAAGGCCTTAGCCACCAAGCTTTCTCAAATTTTAGAGGAGAAATCGTTAAAAGGAGAGGAGCAGGTGAGCCTGAGTGATCAACTGCATTTAATGGCAGAGCGCACAGAGCGTCGTTCTCTAATTATCATTTTCAGTGATCTATTGGAGGTGCAAGATGATCCCCAAGCTTTTTTAGATGCCCTGCAACATTTGAAGCATGGCAAACACGAAGTGGTTCTGTTTCACACCTTAGATCGTGAGACAGAAACAGACTTTGATTTTCAATCGGGCCCTCACAAATTTGTGGATCTGGAAACCGGGCAAGAACTGCGCCTCAATCCAGCCGATATTCAAGGGGCTTATCAAGAACAAATGAATGCATTCCGCGATCTTTTAAGACGGAAATGCTTGCAATATCGCATCGACCTGCATGAGGTGGATGTGAAAGATGGATATTCTAAAGTTTTACAATCCTACTTACTTAAACGTAAAAAGCTCTATTGATGAACTTCAATGCTCTTATCCTCAGCTTACTGACCTTGTTTTTCGTGGCAGATGGCAATCAGCCTCAAGCTAAATCGGCGAAGAAGCCCAAAGCCAAGCGTCCTAATATTATCCTGATGATTGGAGATGGTATGGGCCATGCACAATTATCTACGGCGCTATTTTATGGCAATAAGGAGCCGCAATACCTACGCTTTCCGATTGTAGGTTTAAGTCGTACTTCCAGCAGCAGCCATAAGATTACTGATTCGGCAGCCGGGGCAACCGCCTTTAGTTGCGGAGTTAAAACCTATAATGGATCTATTGGAATGGCGGCAGATACCACTGCCTTGGAAACTATTTTAGAGTATCTGGATAAAGAAAATTGGAAGACAGGCCTAATTGCTACTTCTTCTATAACTCATGCAACTCCGGCTTCTTTTTATGCCCATGTTCCAATGCGTAAGCAGGAATTTGAAATCGCGGAGCAGTTCCTAAGCTCTCAGGTTGATTTCGCAGCAGGAGGGGGGAAGCGCTTTTTCTTCAATCGTTTGGATGAGCGCAATTTATTTCCAGATTTTGCCAAGGTGGGAATCGAAGTAGATACCACTGCTTTAGAGGCTAAGCAATGGCAGAAGGATAAGCGTTATGCCTATTTGTTGGCTCAAGATGGGATGACTCCTGTTTATCAAGGTCGGGATGAATTTTTACCAAATGCTACTGCTATGGCTTTGGATTATTTTGATGCTACGGCAGCGGATGAGCCTTTCTTTATGATGGTAGAAGGTTCTCAAATTGACTGGGGTGGTCATGCTAACAATGGCGAATATTTGGTTAATGAAATGCTGGATTTTGATAAGGCAATTGGCGTGGCTCTCGATTACGCTGAGAAGGATGGTAATACGATCGTTATTGTAACTGCTGATCACGAATGTGGTGGTTTCGCAATGGTAAGTGAAGAGGTGGAAGTGCCTTTCCGCGGCAAGCAAAATGATTACGATTCCTTGCGCTTTAGCTTCGGTAGTGGTGGACACTCTTCAAGCATGGTTCCGGTATTGGCTTATGGACCTGGAAGTCAAATCTTCAGTGGGATTTATCAGAACAACAGCATTTATCAGAAAATGATGATGTTGGCGGGTTATAATTAAAAAGAAAACGCGCCAGTAAACTGACGCGTTTTTAGAGAATACCCCCTCGAATGTTTTTTCAAGTCCGACTATCTATTACCCACTAAACGAACTCGACATTCAAGGCCTGCACAAGGCAGACCAGGTATTTCTGCAGTTTTATACTGCGGGACGCAATAGGATGCGGTTCATTGAATCCAGCAACATTTGCACCTGGAACACGAGGTCCTGGTCTGGCATTTCAATGTCCAAACGGTGGTACAATGGTTCATTTTGTGAAACGCTGAATTCAAAATGGTGATCACCACTCCTGAATTCTCTGAGCCGAACTACCATCTCGTAAGTTTGATCACCACTGCGGTCTTTCACCTGATAAAAAGAGTAGCGAGGCATTTTGCCTCCAATGAGTTCCGCTTCTCTTTCCTGGCGTGAAAGCTTTGGTATTGCTTGCACATGATCAAATCTTGCGGTTAATAGTTCCAAGGCTTCTTCCTTGTCTATTACCATAAAAAATCCCTCTATACAGATACAAATATAGGCTTTTCACATACAAAACGACTATCAATCAGACTGATGCGGTAGTATAAAATACCTATTGCTTTACTAAGTAATTGGCAATCAGAATTTTGGCTGCAATAATTAGTTTCAGGAGTCTGGCTTTGGTAGAGCTCTGATCATGAGGTGTTTAGCGGCAATAAAAAAGCCCCGATACCTATGGGCTCGGGGCTTTTCGCTCATTAGTAGGCTGTTCTTAACGCAGCATAATCTTTTGGTGGAAGCTTTCACCGTCTCGTTCTACCTGAACCAGATACATTCCCTTGGGGAGATGACTTACTTCTAATTCTAGGTATTCGCCCACCGCAGTTTTTTCTAAACTGTTTTGAAGCAATAGATTTCCGCTGAGGTCGTAAATGCTTAATTGGGCATTTTCTTTTCCGCGACCATTAAGTTCGATGATGATGCGGTCTTCAGCAGGATTTGGGTATACCAGTAATTGCTCAGTGAAGAGTGGATTTTCACCCAATGACACATCATTTTGCACTTCAATTTTTTGAGTGGTGTACAGGCGGTACTCACCAGGCTGTAAATTCAAAGTGGCATTTACATTGCTCACATTAATGCTATCTCCACTAAAGTACTCGTACCACCATCCGGTATTTTGGAAGTTAGGATCTGCATTTTGAGCCACAACATCGAAGTTACCGAGGATGGTCGCATTGAAATTGCTGTGATCCAGATTAATTCGCTTGGTAGCACCACTTAAGTCATAGCGGTAGTTATTACTATTAAAGGTAGGATTCTGAACTCTTAGGTTGATGATATCTGAAACCACCTCGAAAAGTCGGGCCCGGTTGGCATCATTTTGATAGTTCCAGCGAATGGGCTTATTACATACGCGACAAGGATCATTAATTCCTACATCATAACCCAATTCGCCAAATTGCCAGAGCATTTTAGGTCCGGGGATAGTGTAGAGGAATAAAGAAGTTAATTCTTTACGCGCCAGAGCAGTTGCCAAAACTTGAGTGTCGTAACCGCCGGAGGAATTACCATAGTTCAGCAATTTGTACATAATGCGCTCCTCATCATGACTTTCTTGATAGGCAACCAAATGCTTATAGGTCCAACCGCGTTGCGAATGGAATGCACCAGAGAAGTTAGAACCGGATAACCAGCCCATGGCTGCTTCGCCATAATCGTGATTGTGATTTCCCCAAAGCAAGAAGCCTTGATCCGAAAGGGCCTTTTCTTCAGAATTATCCGCAAAATGCTCCAGAATCATCACGGCTGAAGATTTAGCAGATTCCATCTGGCCTTTTAGGCGATTTAGGATGTCGATACGGCTTTGGTCGTACTGACCCCAGGCACCGGTATTCCCTAAAGTATTGTTTTGAGTAAAGCCTTTGGAGAGGTCCATTCGATAACCATCCACCTTGTACTCGCTTACCCAATATTTCATAATGCGCTCGGCAAAATCTTTGGTAGCCTGTGATTCGTGGTTGAAGTCGTAGCCTACATTGAAATCATGTTTGGCGTCTACGTTTAACCAAGGGTTTTGGGGGGAAGGCTTACCATATTGACCCGCAGTCGGATCAAAATACAATTGCACTAAAGGACTCTGACCAAAGGCATGGTTAAGTACGACATCAATAATAACGGCAATACCGCGACCATGGCAGATGTCTACAAACTCTTTAAACTTCTCTGGTGTGCCATAATATTTATCCAAAGCCATGTGGAAGCTTGGGTTATAGCCCCAACTTTCATTGCCTTCAAATTCATTAACCGGCATCAATTCGATGGCATTAACACCAAGGCGATCCAGGTAGTCTAAAGTGTCAATTAGAGTTTGGTAATTGTGGGTGGCGATGAAATCGCGGATATGTAATTCGTATATGATCAGCTCATCCTTGCCGGGAGGCGTGAAATTTGGATTTTGCCAATTATAAGCCGGACGATCCATCTGGATTAAGCTGGTGATACCCGTGGTTTTCCCGGTAGGATAGTCAGGTAAATTAGGCCAGGTAGTAGCACCGATATAGGAGTCGTTCCAAGGATCGAGAATTAATTCTGAATAGGGATCCGCAACTTTGAGGTCGCCATCCACCCAATATTGGAAGGCATAGAAATCACCAGGATTCAAGTTATCGATGCTTAACCACCAATCACTACCATTCGGATCTTTCTTCATGAAGTAATCCGGATGAGGTTGCCAATTGTTGAAATCACCAATTACATAAACGTAATTTTTAAAAGGAGCATGAAGCTTCAAGGTGATTTTGGAGGGGCTATCGTAATTGATACCATACTCGGTGCCAGAAGGAACGGCCTGAGTTTGCACAGCACTATTTACCACATAGTATACGGTGTCGCGCTCAATAGTGCTGCCATCATCGGCAACCAGTTCCACTAAGTGCATACCTGCAGCGCCAGCCGCAAAGCTGCTATTAATGCTGCGGGCATTGCTAACCGAGCTTTTTAAAACACCATTATCATAAATGTCGATATCCGCATCTTTACTGGTAGCTCCGCTGAAGCTGAGGTTTTGACCAGTAGTGGCGATTTGAGTAGTAGCAGGACTTAAGAATGCGGCTAAAAGTCCGGCATTCGCAGGATAAATAGGGTAGAAAATATCGCTGCCATCGGCGGCACGGCCCACATTATTTCCAGCTTGATCTCTAAATACGAAGGATAATTCGGTTACCACCGTACCCGCACTTACATTATAGAAGGTAGGGATGTGGTAGGTAATGCTGTGTTTATTGTTCCCAAGGGGAGTCATTACTACATTCGGATCTGCGGTTCCCCAGTTGCCCTGTACATTTTGCCAGTTTCCGGGGCCACCGGCTTGAGTAATAATTCCGGTGTGAGCATATACGGGTACAAATCCCACTAAGGCACCATTCCCTTCAGTTGCATCGAAGGTGATAGTTACCGTGTCATTTTGAGTTGGAAAGGCCGGGTCTACGGATACCACCTGTGCCGGGATGACAAAGGGGAGCAGTATCAGCATCCAAAGCTTAGTAATCTTAAAGTCCATAGTAGTATAAAATTTACTCTGCAAAATACATAAAAATTGTATTGATCAAAAGGGGTTCTCGCTCTGTATCCCTTTGCTAGTCTAGTTTGTGTCATTTTTACACTTAAACCCAGTCCTAGCTTGAGATACGCGCTTTTTCGACAAAGTAGATTTAGGCAGGATTCAGAAAAATCCAATTTGGAATTTCAACTTTTTTGGCCCTCAATTTTTCTTAAAAGCCTTTCTTTGGCCTCCAGAAAAATGCATTCTCATGGCCGATTTAATTTTTGCCTCCCACAATGACAATAAGAGTCGGGAAATCCGTCAATTGCTTCCCGATTATCAGATAGCTTCTTTAAAGGATTTGGGTTTTACTGAAGATATCCCGGAGACTGGAAATAGTCTTGATGTTAATGCAGCGATTAAGGCCGAGCGCATTTTTAAAGAGTATCAAAAACCGGTATTTGCAGATGATACAGGCTTAATCGTTCCCGCTTTGGATGGGGCCCCTGGCGTTTTCTCAGCGCGTTATGCCGGCCCGGAAGCCAATGCTCAGGCTAATATGGCTAAACTGCTTAGAGAATTAGAAGGTGAAGAAAATCGCTATGCCTATTTCGAAACAGTAATCTGCTATATAGATGCCCAAGGTGAAAAGCACTTTTTTAGTGGTAAGGTAAAAGGTCGGATTCTCGAGCAGCAACAGGGCGAACAGGGATTTGGCTATGATCCTGTTTTTTGTGCCGAAGGGGAAAGTTTAAGTTTTGCCGAGATGAGCCCGGCTGCCAAGAATGCCATTAGCCACCGGGGTAGAGCATTAGAAGCCTTTATTCGCTTTCTTCAGCCAAGCTGAAAAAACTGAAGGCTACCTTACCGTAATTACGGACTTCATAAAAGTGCTCTAAGTGGGAGAGATCGGTTTCGCGATCATGTTCCAGTACCAGAAAGCCATCCTCCGCCAGGAGTTTCTTGAAAATGATCTGCTCTATTAATTCCTCGTATTGAGTATAATCATAAGGAGGATCGGCTAGAATCAGATCGTAAGTGCGGTAATCGCGTTTTACAAAATCCAGAACTTCCGCTCTCTGAACCTGCAGGATGTCGGCAAAGCCAATACTTTGAGCTGTTCTCTCAATAAAGCTGCAGCATTTTGGGTTTTGGTCTACCGCCGTAATTTGCTCGCAACCTCTACTGGCTAATTCGTAGGATAGATTACCCGTACCGGCGAAGAGATCCAGAACCGTGATTTCTTCAAAGTAGAAATGATTATTCAAGATATTGAACAAACCTTCTTTAGCGAAGTCGGTTGTAGGTCGAACGGGTAAATTGAGTGGTGCTTTAATAAGCTTACCACGAAATTTCCCACTGATAATACGGGTCATAAAACGCCTAATAAATTGATGTTCTCGCGCAGATCTTTCTCACTGATCATCGGCGAGAGCTGGTAATTGTTGGGAACCGAAATGTCTTTAACCTCTCCAATGTAGCGTTCGAGTAGGCTACGAAGCTTGTCACCTTTCAGGCTTAAGCCGCCCACTTTAAGGTGCAATTCGGTAGGTAAGAATCGATTTTGTTCCAGGCTGTATAATATGAAGTACAATAGGTCTTCTTCCGTTTGGAACTGGAATTTATTATACCACTGCACCTTACCTTTTTGAGCTAAATAAAAATCAGCTTCGCCCGGATTTACATAAAGGATGCCGGTAAAGCTTTCGCTTTTAGTGGCCTGATACAGGTTTTCAATGGCACTGGCCTGATGCTGGATTTGCGCTTGCATAAAGCGCTTGTTGATCCAATCGCTAATGCTTTCGGGAATAGCATGCACCATTAAGGCTTCGCTATGGGTCCAGTGATCGGTGTAAATGCGATCACCTTTTTGGAGTTTGGCGGTATAGGATAGGATTTGCTGGCCTTTGCCTTTTTGGTAAAAATGTTCGGGAACCAGGCTGAATTTTTGAAAATTGACCAGGCACTTTAGGCTGGCCGAGAGATCGGGATTAACAGGCAATTGATCCAAACTCTTTTCATAGAGTTCAATTAGCTTAGTTTCCGATTTTTCTTCTTTCCAAAATCTTTGGGCACTGAGGAGAATACGACGCTTGTTTTCCCCAGCTACCAGAATGGAAAAGCCTGTCTTGGACAGGCTTAACACGGTATGACAATCTTTGAGCGTATCGCGGTTTAAGCCTGGGTCGACTTTGAGCGAAAGCTCGGCTATATTATCTCCAGTTACCACTTAATGTAGGTTCGTTCATGTCGCCTACTTGTAAGGCATACTCCTCATCAATGTACTGGCCATATTTGTTCAATACATCGTGGAAGATCGCGGTATTAGAAGCTTTGGCTTCAAATACAGGAACTACCACATCATTAACTTCCAGCTTTCCGGCTTTCAGATCGAATTCTTTATTGTTGCTGAAAGGAATGTAGCGTAAGCTTTCCGGATCAAAATCAGCATTAAAGAGTTTAAGCTTTACGGATTCGTAGCCCAAAATTTTCTTTACAATGGTATCCTTTTCCATTTCTTGTTGGTAGGTCTCATTGTAATACATAAAGGTAGAGTCTTTACGCTCTACACGGGCAATTTTACCGGTATCAACAAAAGCAATTACCGCATTTAAGTCGGCAGCGAACTCGCTGTACTCAGTACGGTAGGCTTTTTGAATATCTCGAATTTGCTCCAGTTTAGATTTCACCGCTGTATAGCGACGCTCTTTTAATTTTTCATAGTTGATCGGATCAAGGATGATCGAGTATAGGCGATAACCCAAGAAAACAATCAGTAAGAAAAGACCAATCTTAATTAGCGTTGAAGTCGTGGAATTCATTCTATTTACGGACGTTTGGTGTTCGTGCTTGCGACAAAACTACAATTTTTTTTAGTTGGCAAACTTGTTTTTTCAACCCTACTTTTGAAGGATGAATAAGGAATGGAAAAGAGCTTTTTATACACATCTGAAAAAGGCTTTTCCCCATCAGCCAACACAGGGGCAGCTTGAAGCATTTAAACAGTTAACGCTCTTTTTTGCAGAACCGCGTGCCGACCTGGTTTTTTTACTGCGCGGTTATGCTGGAACCGGTAAAACCAGCCTTATTCAAGCCCTGGTTCCCAGTCTGGAAGCTTTTCAAAAGAAGGCCGTCTTATTGGCGCCTACCGGGCGAGCGGCTAAGGTTATGAGTCTGTATTCCGGTCGACCGGCATTTACCATTCATAAATATGTGTACCGATTGCAAACGGATGGACGTGGGTTTTCCATTTTCCGCTTGCGACCCAATAAGGCTCGCGACACCGTTTTTATTATTGATGAGGCTTCAATGATCAATGATGATCGCAGTGATTGGTCGGGATCGGTATTAGCTGATTTGCTCGAATTTGTGAATAGTGGTGTGCGTTGCCAACTCTTATTGGTAGGAGATACCGCTCAGCTACCCCCGGTGGGGAGTGATGAAAGTCCGGCCTTGAATGGCGATTATCTAGCCCGTTTGTATGGATTGGAAAATTATGGAGTGGAGCTTAAAGAAGTAATGCGGCAAGAACAAGAGTCGCAGCTTTTAGCGAATGCCACCTTTTTACGTAAGCTTCAGATTGAGCCCCCTTTTGATCAACCACAGTTTAAATTAGGTCCAGATGTATTGCGTTTGCAAGAGGGCTTTGAGGTGGAAGATGCCTTGAATCAGGCCATTTCGGAAGTGGGTAAGGAGGAGATGTGCATTATCGTTCGATCGAATAAACGCGCCAATCTTTACAATCAGCAATTACGACGGCGGGTGCTTTGGCAGGAAGATGAGATTTCGACCGGTGATTATCTGATGGTGGTAAAAAACAATTACCACTGGTTACCCGATGGCCATAAGGCCAGCTTTATTGCCAATGGGGATATATTGGAATTATTGGAGATCTATCAATTGATCGAGCTTTATGGAAAGCGCTTTGCTCGGGTGAAATTGCGCTTCACCGATTATGTCGATGCGGAGCCCTTCGAAAGCATTATCTTATTGGATGTATTGGATCATCCGGGTGCATCTTTAAGTTGGGAGGAGCAAAGGGCTTTCGCCGATGAGGTGGCCTTGGATTATCAGGATTTGCCTACTAAGGCAGCTATAATGAAGGAGCTTAAGGAGAATCCCTACCTCAATGCCTTGCAGGTAAAATTTGCCTATGCTATAACCGGTCATAAGGCTCAGGGTGGACAGTGGAAGAGGGTATTTGTAGAACACCCCTGGCGGCCGGAAGAAGAAATCACTTTAGATTATTTACGCTGGTTGTATACGGCCATCACCCGGGCGCGGGAGGAGGTTTATTTATTGGGCTTCCCGGATCATTATTTCACTCAGGCTTCGGAGCCGGATTGGGAATAGAGCGCTAGAAGCTCAGTTAAAGAATCCGGACTTTCCTTTAAGCTTAAATACCTACTTAGATTTTTAAAGAGCTCTTTTTGCGCTTGGGGATTTTGGTAAATCTTAGCGGCAGGTGCAGATTGACTTTTCGATAGTTTTTCGCCCCGCTCTAAAATCAAAGGATGGTGATAGAAGTGAACCGCTTCAAAGCTTTTTAAATTAAGTTCTTGGGCCAGGGCGATTTGGAAAAGACTGGAATCCCTAAGATCGGCACCGCGCACAATATGGCTGATCTTAAAATGTACATCATCGATCAGAGAGGCCATTTGATAGGCAGGATGTCCGGCTTTGCTTTTAAGTACCGTATAACGCATGGCTTGAGGAAAGTCTTCAGAACAGGAATTTCCTGACCAATTTTTAATTTCAAGCTGGGCAGAGTTTTTCTTCCAGCGCCAAGCGAAATCAGGATTATCCAAACTCAAATTTCGATTCAAGCAAGTACCTGGATAAATGCCTTCAGAGTTTAGCTCCAAAATGTCTTTGCGAGAACAATCACAGGCAAAAACCTGATTTTGATCTTTGAGCTGATTTAAGGCCCTGTGATAAAGATCCAAACGCAGCTCTTGCGACCAGTTTTTTTCAAAATCCTCAATTCCGGAGGGCCCTTCATCATAGTCGATACCCAGTATTTCCAGGCTGCGGAATACATCTTCCAAATACTCCACTCGATAGCGTACACGATCGAGGTCATCAATGCGAAGCAGGATGGAGAGCCCTTCCTTGCGTGCCATCAACCAAGTTAGGGCAAAGGCAAAGAGGTTCCCCTGATGCAAATAACCGGAGGGAGTAGGAGCGATGCGGGTTTTTATATATTTGGCCTCGTTCAATATCTGCTATAAACCTGATTCTATTCTTTTCAAAAATCTGAAAAAGCTTTCGATTTCTATGAAAATGTATCCATTACTACTTGGGCTGGTATTCGCATGCCTGAGTCCGAGGGTCCATGCCCAAAATGACGATTTAAAAACTGTGCATAGCCCCTTATTCGCAGGGGAAAATTGGCCGGAGGATCTGAAAAAGGACTGGCTCGCTAAGATTGGTGAAAAAGTTGGAGAGGATGGACAGATTCATATTGATGAATCGGATGCCGCTTCGTATGATGACTTCTGGTTACTCCAGTTTTCATTCATTCAACATATGCTATCCAATGGGAATATGGTCTTTGATGATAGTATTACCCATTATTTAAATGGATTGGCAGATCGTGTTTTTGTCAATGAGCCTGATTTAAGAAAGAAACTTCGTTTTTATACTTATCGGAGTGATGAAAGCAATGCCTTTTGTATTGCCGATGGGATGATCTTTATTAATACTGCACTTATTGCCAGATGTTCTGGTGAAGAAGAGTTGGCATTTATTATGGCGCATGAAGCTGCTCACTTTGCGCTGGAGCATTCTTATGAAGAGTTTAAACAGCGCAGTAGTCTTCAGGATATTGATTGGTTAACATCTGCTGATGCGATCGATTACTACCTACAAGCACTGGAAAGGAGTCAAGAACAAGAGTCGGCGGCAGATTTATGGGCCAGCTCCTTGGTTACCAAGCTTTTCTCTAAAAAGCATGCAGAACAAGCCTTAAAGGATTTACACTATTCCCAATACCCATTTCAAAGAGAAGCTCTTAAGCAGCATCCATTATTTGGGGATTTAAATCTTAGTTTACCAGCATCCTATTATTTAGCAGATACACCTGCCTATTCTGAGAATCTTGACTATCCCTATAAAGAATTAACGCACCCCAGCATCGGTGAACGAATTAAGGGGATTGCCAAAATTGAACAGGCCTCAGGAGGAGAGGTTGGTTTTAAGTCGAATGAGAAAGCTTTTCGGGCTATACAGGAATTAGCACGTCTGGATTTAATTTCATCTGAAATTGATAACCGTAGGATTGATCTCGCACTTTACCATTTAGCGGCAATACAGGAGAGCCATGGCAAGAGTCCATATTGGGCTTATTTGAAATTGAAAGCATTACACACTTTGTTGCTTTTGAAAAGTTCTCAAAGCTTAAGTGATAATCTCCTTGATATTTCGGGCACAGAAGGACCACTGCAAAGTTTGAATTTTCAATTGAAGCAATTAAATACGGAGGACTGTTTACTTATTGCCTTGAATGAGTCTAAACGGATTGAAATTGAATTTCCTACAAATGAATTTTTGAAAAACTGGAGCCGAGAATATATTGGATTGTACTTCTACAGCGATATTGAATCCTGGAATCGTTTACTCTATTCGGGGAGGCGTTTGAATATCTCCGATACCATTAATTATATCGATCAAGAGTTAAAAACTTTGGTTGAGAAATCGGCTATTCCAGAACTCAAGAAACTAATGCCAGCAACACAATTGCAATCCTTGGTTCAATCAAATTCCAAATGGCTGCAAGATTATTTTCAGAAGGCAAGAAGGATTAGATTCAGTGTTGTTAAACTAGAGATTTCCAGTACAGATGAATATATGCTAAATAGCGGATTAGGTTTTACCTCAGAAGACAAGTTAAGAGATGAGATGACTTTTCGAGTGGAGTCGCCTCTTGAGAAGGAAGTTTGTATCCTCAGTCCGCAGATTTATACTTCTTCAGATCCTGAACAGCAATTTTCTCAAAAGATAGATGCTGCCTTTATGGAAGAAGGCATCTTAAAATCGATTAAGAATGGAACAAATCTCAAATTAAAGGCCTATGATCTGTATTATCCACATTATAGAAGCTATGAAGGTTTAAGCTATAATCAGTATGTAGCAATCTTAGAAAGACTGCGTGAAATAAGATTCTATCATTATCTGGCATTACCAGCTCCTGAAATGGATTTTACGCAAGCTTGGGAATTGAATGACACTTATTATGGGTCACTCCTGGGATACATCTCCTCAAGCTCTGAGTATTATATTATGGAAATCAGTGACTTGAACAAAGGTTTGATTCAAAAACGATTTTTCGAGAAGCTTCGTAGTCTGGACCCTGAGAATATGGACAATTTGGTTCAGGAAATTAACGAATTTAGTTACCCTTAATTATGATTCGGAATTTGTTAAAGCTGTCCTTGTTGCCCCTTGTTTTTATCGGGTTTAATTCGGTCAAAGCACAGGTACTATGGGAGGAAACAGAAGAAGATGAGTCTTATATTGACTATTTAGGTGAATTAAGTGGCAATCATTTATATCGAATTTATGATGGTTATTTCCATAGTGAAGAAAAGTTCAACTATGCAGTGTATCGTATTTACAATGAATCGACCCAAGAAGTATTGAAGTCATTTGAGCCTGAGTGCGGAATTATATTGATGGACTTCGTTAAGAATGATACCCTCTATATGGTCTCAAATGATTATATGAGGGATTCTAAAGAGTATCAAATTCGCCTGTGGCGCTTTAATTCCAAACTTGAAGAAATTGATAAAAAGACAATTCACTCTTGGGTCAACTTGATTGGCCCGCAGAGTGTTAGGGCCAAGGTGGATAAGTCGAAAAAGTATATTGTAATTACGCAATTAAATAGCATTGGCGCTGGTAGAAAGACTTTTGAAACTGTATCCTTGGTTTCACTTGCGGATCAGAAGATGCTATTTAGCAATACCTATCGTAGGTCCTGGAATGACTTTGACTTTTTTAGGTACCGAAATCGGAACATGTCCGAGCTGCTTGTCGCTGAGAACGGAGATGTTTATTTATGTAGTGACAATGGACTTTTATATTGCTTCTTGCGCGAGCAAAATTTCAACTTGTGGCAATTAAATATGAGACCAAAAGATTTGAGTGCTTTCAAGCTTTTGGCCGGATCTGAATTGAGCGTATTAAATGATACTACTCTCCTCTATACAGCGGAAATACTAGACTATCAAGGTTATGTTAAACGACCTACATTCTGGGCAATGAAAACCATTCGGTCTGGATTGGTAGCGGTACAAATAGATAGTCGAACTCAATTACTGTCCTTAAAAGAAATGAAAACAGTAAATGATGCGCAAAAAGGATTTAAAACTTCTTGGTACGGAGATAAAGAAAGACCTGGGCTTAAGCAGATGAGACCCATCGTTTTTCGAAGTGAAGATGGAAAGCGCATTTATAGGATTACGGAGGAAATTCAACAAGAATTAGGGGAAAACCGGTGGTTGGCTTATAATATGTTTAGTGATTTGTATCTGTCTGTCTTTGATCTAAATGGCAATCTAATGGACTCCCAAAAAATTTCGAAGCGTCAAATTGCAATGAACTTTACTCAAAATGGAGGATCCTATTTCTATCGGGAAGAGAAAGGCATGCTATATATCGGTTATTATGAATTGCCCGAAGACGAAAAAACAGGTAGTAATATCGCCTTGCAAAGTGGACGAGATAACTTTGAGGATGAAAAGTATCTTGAAAAAGCTCAGTTAAAGGTAGTGACCTACAATCCTGAATTAAAGTCTTTGGAAAACAAAGTGTATGGCTCTCAATTATTTCTTGAGGATTATTATCTGGCAACCTCGCGTTTTCAGTCCCTTCAGGGAGAAGAGCCGATCAAAACCTTTATTAGTAAGAAGAATAAATTTGCCTTAGGTAGATTGATAAACCTACCCTTTGTTAATTAATACGGTAAGCTAACGTTACACCTAGTAAAAACTTCAATCGATTTTTTTGTTGAAAGGTATCAAAGTTGGTTCTGATCGGTTGGTCGCTTAGGTAACTGAAATTTTGGACGGGATAATATTCTAAGCCCACTTGAAAACTAGATTCAAAAGGTTCCCAGTCGATCATCCAGCCAAAGCCGCCCTCCAGTCCAAAGGCCTGCGCTTTGATACCAAAACTGTTTCCGTTTAAAGAGGAAAAAGGACCGGAGTTTGTGCCTCCTCCGAAATAGTCAGACTTAGTTTGTTGATCTTTATATTTTAAACCTAGGTCATAGTAAAAATTGTCCATGCCTTCCCGGCTGGGATTAAGGTATTGTCTGAAATATATTCCGGTTCCCCATCCTGAAAAGTTGTAATCGCCAGATTCGAGTAGGTCTGTATAGGCCGTGGCATCAGACTTGAAGAAATCCTTTACATCATTACGGGCTCTGAGATCAAGTAGTATAGAATACTGTCTGCTAAGGGCATGTTCCCAAGCTAAATTGTATTCTCCGGTCACAATGCTACTAATGCTGGTTTGAATGCGATTGTGTCGGTATTCTCCTTCTTGATATTGCTCTTTAAGTTTGTTTTTGAGCTTTTCTCGCTGGCCATACATGGTGCTGCTAAAAAACAATAACAGAAGTAAAAGTGGAATGCGTTGCAGATTCATAGGTTTAATTGAAATAGATTTTAGGTTTCAAAAATAAGAGCTTCATTGGGACTTTATGTAATTTACCGCCATGAAACGCTCCCTCGGAAAATTCTTCTTTTACCTGGCCGGCTGGAAGTTGAAAGCCAATATTACCGATGAAATCAAGCATTCGGTAATGGTAGCGGCTCCCCATACTTCCAATTGGGATTTTCCCTTTGCCTTGGCCGCTTTCTGGATGATGGGAATCGATCTAAAGTACTTCATTAAAAACGCCTATACCCGCGGTTTGCATGGATTGTTTTTTCGTTGGACGGGTGCCATTGGCGTAAACCAGAAGAAGCACGGCAACCTTACGGATTATGCTATCCGTTTGTTGAAGGAGCGTAAAATGGTAGTCTTAGTGCCCGCAGAAGGAACTCGTAAAAAAGTAGATAAATGGCGGACCGGTTTTTACCGCATTGCCATCGAAGCTAAGGTGCCTATTAGTCTGGGTTATCTAGACTATGCCAAAAAAGAAGCCGGCATCAGAGGGGTGTTTTGGCCCAGTGGCGATTTTGATCAGGATATGGCCCATATCGAGGCACAATACCGCGATATAGGTCCAAAGTTTCCTGAGAATTATAATCCTAAAATTTACTAGGCGCCGGGAGGTCGGCTAGGTCGAACTTCTACCTTGCTGGGCAGAGTTCGGGGATTGATCTTTAATAGGTCTACCAGCAATTCACCGATATCTTCTGGCTGAATTTTCCAGGCATCCTCCGCCGTTGGAGTGTGGCCATTAAAGTGACTGGTTACCGAGCCGGGCATAATGGTGCTTACGCGAATATCATATTTCCGCAGGTCTAACATTATAGATTGCGTCATCCCGGTAACGGCAAACTTACTGGCATTGTAAGCGCTGGCCGTGGGGAAGAAATTGGTGCCCGCCAGACTGCTAATGGTAAAGATATAACCCTTGGTTTTCTTAAGGGCATCTACACAAGCTTTGATGCTGTAAAAAACACCGTTTACATTGGTGTCGATCAGCTCTTCCCATTTAGCCGGTTCCATTTCGTCGATGGGAGCGAAATGACCGATTCCAGCATTAGCAACCAAAACATCCAAACGACCAAATTTGGCAATGATATTTCCACAAGCACTTTCCAGATGATCGTATTCGCGCACATTAACGGCTAAAGGAAGCACCTTGCCTCCGGTGCTGTCTTCCAGTTCCTGAGCAGCCGATTGGGCAGTTTCGAGATTGCGGGAGCTGATGGCTACTTTCATGCCTTGCTCCAATAGGGCCTGGGCAATTCCAAAGCCAATGCCTTTGTTGCCGCCCGTAATAAAGGCTACTTTGCCTTCTAATGAATTCATATAGGGATTTTTTAAAATAACTCCATTTGACCAGTATCGTTCGCGTCATTCTCCACTAATTCGGGATAAGTCACTTCTTCCAAAGCCTCGGCTACATTTCCCAAGGCTTTTTTGCCTCGCAGGGCTTGAACCGTATGGGCCTTTAGGTCATCATCCGGATAGGCTTTGCAGAGGTAGTTGATGCGTTCTTCTGGATTTTGTTCTTGCCAGTCTTCCAGCCATAACCGCTGTGCTTCGCGATCTAAGATAACTGGCATTCGTGGGCCTTTGAGCTTGGGATTATTATGGATCTGACTTAAAAGCTCATTCCCCACGGTAGTAACAATGGTGAAGCTGCGCCAGATTTTCTGACTTTCAGGATCGGTCCATTCTTCTTTTAAACCGGCTAAAATCATGGGCCCTTCATCGCGATGACGGATGAGGTAGGGGATGTTTTTTCCGGCTTTATGATGATGCTCAAAGAAACCATCGGTAACCACCAGACAGCGTCCCTTTTTTACCGCGCCCCGAAAAGAGGGCTTTTCCAATAAGCTTTCGCTACGGGCATTAAGGGTATTATTCCAAATGCTGGTGGCTTGCTCTTTATCTTTTACCCAAGAGGGAATTAATCCCCAAAGATGGGTGTCCACTTCTAGTTTGTGGACATCGCTTACTATCGGGAAACTGGGGTGAGCATAGCCACTGGCATGAAAAACGGGGCCCTGAGTTTCGCGAATACGTAAAAAATGCTCCTCTAATTCCTGAATAGTTTCGTCGCTGTAACCAATCCGTTGGGCATAATCTAAGGCCCTTTTGGTTAGAGATAGGGAGTCGTAACACATGGAATAAAGCTAAGGATTTAGCTCCTTTAATTCGGGCCTTCCATGGGCTTTAAAATCTTGGCATCCACATAAAAGCAGCCAAAGGGAATAAAGCTCGCCACCAGAATTACCAGAGCAGTGGTTTTAAACTTCCATTTCTGACTGTTAGCTACCATTAGCGCCAGCAAAACAAAAAGGATGAAAAGGCCGCCGTGCACAGGGCCGATGCTTTTTACCCAAGTGGGATTATCGAAGTAATATTTTAGGGGTACGCCGATAAGCACCAGCAGGATGAGTGATATTCCTTCAATAATGGAAACTAAACGCAGACGGCCGATGGAGGTAGAAACTAGTTTTTTCAAAATGTGTTTTCAAGTGGAGCTGCGAAAATAGAGAAGAGGCTTTAGTAAAGCGATATCATTCATTTATGGTATGGATATCTTTCCCTATGCATGCTCAAAATTCACATAAGGCAGGCGCTCAATATACTTGGCTTCAACGCTTACAAAATCGTATTCTTCGATTACAATTCCCCGAATCAGGTAAATGCCTTTCCCCTGAAAAGGATAGCGCTCGGCGACCGGCGGGAAGTGAACGGTATCAATAAAATGCCCTGCCTGATCGAGGAAGGTGCCAAACATCATATGGCGAGCTTGCTGTCCCCGAGTGGTCACATTTTTTACGTGAATTAAATAACCACAGAGTCGTATTTCCTCGCCAATATGTTGCGCAATATCCTGGGCGGCAATACAGCCTTCCGGTAATTCGGGAACCAATTGAAAGGGGGAGCTGAGCGGAAAGCCCAGGAGCTCTATTTCATCTACGGCCTGTTCATGCTCGCCACTTTCCAATTCGGGGAGCACCAATTTTTCGCGGGTATTCCGGAAGAGCTCATTTACGGGGGCTGATTTTTTAGCATTGCCCAAAATAAAATGCGCTTCCCAAAGCAGTTTCTTTTTGTCAATTTCCATTGCCCGAAATGCATTGATGCGAATAAGAAGAATGCATTGCTCCAGCGAAATTTCCACCCGCTCTAAAAACTCATTCAGGTTTTCGAAAGGTCCGTTCATATGCCGTTCCCGGAGGATGTTCATGGCTGTTTTTTCTTCCAATTCCTTAAGCATTTGCAGGCCCAGGAAAATTTGAGGATGAATCAGCACCGCCTCCATTTCGGAGCGATTGATGCAAGGAGCTTCTACAATACCTCCCGCGAGACGAGCTTCGTTGAGGTAGGTTTCTACCGAATAAAAGCCTCCGCCATTATTGATGGTGGCCAGCAGGTATTCGAGTGGATAATAAGCTTTCAGGTAAAGACTTTGATAGCTCTCTACGGCATAGCTGGCCGAATGGCCTTTGGCAAAAGCATAATTCCCAAAGCTTTCGATTTGCCGCCACACCTCGGTACTCACCGCTTCACTATAGCCCCTTTCTGCGCAGTTTTGGAAGAACTTGTCCTTAATAGTATCAAATTCATTGCGCTCTCGGAACTTCCAACTCATGCCTCTTCGCAGTACATCGGCTTCTTCCAAGCTGAGGCCAGCAAAGAAGTGGGCAACCTTTAATACATCTTCCTGGTAAACCATCACCCCATAAGTTTCTTCCAGTATTTCACCAATCTTGGGATGGATATACTGTCGTCTTTCGGGTTCACGGTAACGACGGATGTATTCGGCCATCATGCCACTGGCCGAAACTCCCGGGCGAATAATTGAGCTGGCAGCGACCAGGCCCAAATAGGTATCGGCGCGTAATTTTCGCAGTAAAGCCCGCATGGCGGGCGATTCTACATAAAAGCAGGCCATGGTCTGACCTTCGCGTAGCATGTCTTTAATCTTAGGGTCCTTGTAAAAGTTTTGCACCTGATGGATATCTAGTTCCTTAGCTTCGGGGCGGTTTTGCTTGACTAATTGAACTGCCTCCTTGATTTTGGCCAATCCCCGCTGCCCCAGAATATCGAATTTATGCAGGCCAATATCCTCAGCGGTATACATATCGAAATGCGTGGTAGGGAAGCCCTTAGGGGGTAAAAAGGTGCTGCCATAATAGGAAATATCTTTTTCGGGGATGAGGATACCACTGGCGTGTACGGTAAGGTGGTTGGGGAAATCTTCAATGCGCTTACCATAGCGGAGTACCAGCTTTTGCATATCGTCCCAGTCTTTGCCCCCCTGACGCCGTGCGCGACTAAGTTCATCAATATCTCTGCCGGGCAGACCTAATACCTTGCCCAGTTCTCGCACTATGGCGCGGTACTTAAAGGTGGTATAGGAACCCAGGAGGCTGGCTTTGGGGAAGCGCTCAAAAATATAGCGGGTAACATCGGCTCGATCGCGCCAGGAAAAATCTACATCAAAATCTGGGGGCTGACGCCGGGAAAGGTTGATGAAGCGCTCAAAGTAGAGATCGAGCTCAATGGGGTCTACATCAGTAATACGCAGGAGATAGGCCACCAGGCTGTTGGCGCCACTGCCCCGACCTACATAAAAGTAGTTTTTACGACGGGCATAGTTTACAATGTCCCAGTTAATGAGGAAGTAGCTGTAATAGCCCCGCTTTTCGATTACATCCAGCTCTTTTTCCAGGCGTTGATACACCTCAGGACCGGCATTGGGATAGCGGTATTCGAGGCCATTATAACATAGGGAGCGGATAATCTCGCGATCGCCGGTGAGGCTGTCGGTATAATGGATACGGTTAAGGCTTTTCGAATAGTTTTTAAACTCAAAATCCAAATTGCAATTGGCTAAAATTCGCTCGCTATTGCTGATGATTTCCGGGTACTCGCTAAAGAGGGCTTTTAATTTTCGTGAATTGAGTAAACCCCATTGTGCGGGAGCTTGCTTTTCGGCGGGGAGCTTGCTAAGCAGGCAGTTTTCGCCAATGGAACGCAAGAGGCGATGGGTATTGTAATCGCCTTTATGGCGGAAGCTATTCGGGTGTAGGATCACCATTTTACTGCTTTGATTCTTTAGAGGGGAGAAGCGCAGTTTGTTGAGATCCTTAGGCTCCAGGCCGATGTATTCATTTTCGCGAAGATTGCGTTTGGGGGCCCGATCGAAGGGATAAATAACATAGGCCTTTTCGAGGGGTGCCTCGGCTTCGGCTTCTAAATCCTGATGCAGGCGAGTGGAGAGGTAGTGGTTCATCTCAGCAAAAGCTTCTTCATCTCGGGCCAGGGCGATAAACTGTCTTTCGCTAGCCTTACAAAAGTCGATTCCCGCTACCGCTTTAATGCCGGCCTCTCGTGCCCGCCGACTAAATTCTATGCAGGCCGCTGAGGTGTTGATGTCGGTTAAAGCTAGTACTTCCTCGCCTTCCTCGAGAGCCCATTCTATCCACTCAGCAGGAGAGAGCACGCCGTATTTAAAACTGTAATAACTATGATGATTAAGCATGGGGCTAATAGATTTGGGGCTTATTGTCGGCGATGGGCCATAATTGCGGGAGCCATGCCATTAAAGGGATTGGCGCGATCCAGACTTTTAGATTCGAGGGTTTTGGCGCGTTTTACCGCATCGGAGCCAAAGCGCTGTCGCATGCGGTCCATGGCCTGATAGAGGCGGATTTTCTCAGCACTGTCTTCAAAGAGATTAATTTGATGACCACCTCCCACCAGATGGCTAAACTTCAGGCCGATCAGGCGTACCAATAAGCGTCTTTCGTAGAGTTTCTTGAAAAGCTCCTTGCTGATGTCGATCAGCTTATCATCGTTGCTGGTATAGGGAATCCGCTTTTGCAGGGTATAGGTATTGAAATCTGAATAGCGAATTTTTACGGTTACGCAGGCGCTAAGCTTATTGCCCTGGCGTAATTGGAAGGCCAGGCTTTCGGCCATAGCCACAATAAGAGTGTCGAGCTTTAGTACATCGGTGGTGTCTTTTTGGAAGGTGCGTTCCAGAGAGATAGACTTGCGCTCCTGATAGGGAACAATGGGAGAAGGGTCTACACCATTGGCTTTATGCCAGAGGCTGATGCCGTTTTTACCCATGGCCTTTTCCATCACCGGAAGGGGCATTTGCTGCAAGGTGTGGATATGACGAATGCCCATGCGATTAAGCAAAAGCCCGGTTTTGTCGCCCACCATGGGGATTTTCCGCACCAGCAAGGGCGCCAGAAAGGGCTTTTCAGTGCCGCGGGGTACTTCGAGGCGATTATTAGGCTTGGCCTCTCCGGTAGCTACTTTAGCCACCGTTTTATTGGTAGAGAGACCAAAGGAAATAGGCAGGCCGGTTTCGCGAATGATCTTATCCCGCATTTCTGTCGCCATTTTATAGCAGCCAAAAAAGCGATCCATACCACTGAGATCGGCATAAAATTCGTCTATGCTGGTTTTCTCAAAAAGCGGAACCTCCTCTTTGATGATTTCGGTGATGATATCCGAATACTTACTGTAGCGACTGCTATCTCCTTTAATCACAATCGCTTCCGGGCAAAGCTGCATGGCCATGCGCATCGGCATGCCAGAGTGAATACCAAAGCGTCGCGCTTCATAACTGCAGGAAGCGACTACACCACGACTACTGGTTCCGCCCACCAATACCGGTAAATTGTTTAAGGCACTATTATGCAAGCGCTCTACCGAAACGAAGAAACTATCCAGGTCGAGGTGAACAATGGTTTTGGAAGCTCCGGAAATCATCTTGCTATTAATTTTAGAATGATAGCGAAATTAGAAAATTCTAAGTTTCGAAAATCAAGTTTTGAAAAGCTGAAAGATCAAATAATTGGTTTCGAGGACTTAAAATTTTTAGAGCCTGAAATAGTCGTATCAAAAAATGACTATTGCTAAGAGCTAATAGGATAATGGTAATCCTGAACCTCTTAAGGGTTTGAATAGAAGTGCTTTAGAGCTGCGGCTCAGTGGCCGGCTTCGGAGAAACTTTGATTCTGAGTAAAGGTAGGATCGCTTAAAGCCAGTAGGAAAGCAATGAGGTCATCTTGCTCTTGATTGCTGAGGCTAAAGGGGCGAATTAGTTCGGATTGATTGGGATGTCCGGCTCCCCCTTTTTGATAATGCTGAATTACTTCCGCCAAGTTTTGGAAGCGTCCGTCGTGCATATAGGGAGCGCTAAAAGCCAGGTTTCGCAAGGAAGGTACTTTGGCCCGACCTTCATCGGCGGGGTCATTGGTGAGGCGCATGCGCAAGGGATCTTGATAGACCGAATCGAGGCCATTATTCTCGAAAGCATAATTGCTGAAATTGAAGCCTGAATGGCAGCTGGCACATTGGGTGCGGGAAGAAAAGAAAAGGGCCATTCCGCGAATTTCGGCCTTATTTAAAGCTTGGGATTCCCCTTGGTACTGATAACGATCGTAGGGGCTGTTGCCACTGATAAGGCTCCTTTGGAAAACGCCCAGGGCTCGGGTGATCACCCAGGGATCCGGTTCTCTCTCATAGGCTTCCTCACTCATTTGTCGGTAGCGGGCATTGGCTTGCAGTTTGGCCGCAATTTCCGGCATGGAATGGTCAAATTCATTATGCTCCTGAACAGGAACCAAGGCCTGCATTTCTAAGGTAGGAACACTGCCTTCTCGTAAGAAATAGGGGTGATAGCCAATATTAGTAAGGGAGGTGGCATTGCGAGTTCCGGGTCGATTTTGAATGCCGGGGCTAAAGGCTCGATCATCGGCGAAAGCCAATTCCAATTTATGGCAAGAGGCACAGCTCAGGCTGCTATCACGCGAAAGCACCGGATCGTAAAAAAGCTTTTTGCCCAGTTGCCAGCGGGCATAGCTGTATTGATTGTCTTCGGGGAAGACCATATCCGGAAAACCCGGAGGGATCTGTAAAACAAAGCCCTCCGGTTCCGAATTTTGTTCTTGATCTTTTCGGCAGGACCCTAAAAGAAGGAGGCCTCCCAGCAAAAAGACAAGAGTGGTATTTAGCTTTAATTTAAGCACTAGAAAGGACTGCTGTAACGTGGGTCGCTAATCATATCCTGATCAGTAAGGGTTTTAAGGAAGGCGATAATATCAGCCTTATCCTGTGCCGATAATTGCAGACCTCCCGAAACCCGGGTGTATTCCAGGGCTGGGTCTAGGGTAGCCGAGGCTTCCAGTCCATTGTTGTAATGATCGAGTACCTCTTCAAGATTTTCAAAGCGCCCATCGTGCATATAGGGAGCGGTAAGCTCAATATTACGCAGGGAGGTAACTTTAAACTTGCCTAAATCGGCCAGGTCCTGAGTGGCTTTATAACGACCACTGTCAATAAAGCTGCCATCGCCATCCAAACCATTGTTCATATACAGGTCATTCTCGAAAGTCCGACCAGCATGGCAGTGTGCGCAATCCGCTCCTGAAGTAGCTGGGAAGCCAGGGTTAAACTCGGCAAAGAAAAGTTCCCGACCGCGTTCTTCGCTATCACTAAAGCTGACCTCACCTCGCAGGTATTGATCGTATTTACTGTTATGCGAAACAATGGAATTCATAAACTGCTCCAGGGCCCAGGAAATACGCTCTTCAGTTATCTCATTAGAGCCAAAGGCCCGGATAAACTGATTGCGATAGCCTTCGCTGGCGCTGAGTTTACTAATCACATTTTCGAGGCTTTCATTCATTTCCAAGGGATCCTGAATAGGAAGCAAGGATTGATCTCGCAATAAATGTGCACGTCCGTCCCAGAAAAATTCATTTTGATGCCAGGCAGTATTAAACACGCTCATGGCCTGACGTTTTCCGGGAAGTCCTTCTACCCCGATTGAAAAACGGGCAGTGTCGGTAAAGGCATGTTCCTGGCGATGACAGCTGGCACAGGACATACTGCCATCCTTCGATAGGCGGGTATCGTAAAACAGCATTCTACCAAGTTGAACTCCTTGTTCGGTAAGGGGATTATCGGGATTGATAGAGGTTGGAGCGTCTAAATCACCATAATCCAAAACATAGGGGGTATTATCGTAAGTGGCCGTAGTTCCGGGATCTGTTGGGTCTTCTTTACATGAACCCAACAGGGCGGCCACCACGATAATCGCAGGGCTTAGATAAGATTTCAATGTCATCTAATCCTATTGGATAAGTAGCTTTTGACTGGCTACTACCGCATTATCTTTAATTAGGCTGATCAGGTAAACCCCCGGAAGGTTTAGCTCTAAGTTCAGTTCATTTTGATAATTAAAGGCCTGAGTTTCGATAAGCTTACCGCTGAGGTCGCGAATTTCTACATGATCGGCCTCATCTGCCTGCGAAAGGCTTACCGCAAATTCGCTGCTACTGGGATTTGGGTAAACCGCCCAGTTTACCGACTCTGTTTCTTCTAAACTCACATTGGCTGCACCGGCGCTAAAAACTTCATTCTTGAAATTATTGAGCAGGCTTACGGCATGTGAAGAAGAGCCATGGTAATTTAAGCTTCCGTTTACGGTGATATCCTTCAGGGCCATCTCATAATCGGCATCAATGGCGATGATTAATTTCGAGCCATCCCAAGTTCCGGAACTTACCACGGTGGCATAGCCATAATTGGCATCACCCAATCCGTGCAGCTGCCAGCCTTGATTCATGGAGGCGCCCCCCATACCTTCAATGGCTACAAAACGATAACCAGCGCTCCAGCCCCAATGCATAGATGGGCTTTGGAAGGATAGCGGATGATTGGAGGCATAAGCAGAAATATCAGAGTGATTTTTACTGCCATCCACACCAATTCCGAAACGTACACTATCCAATTGACTGATGGTGTAATTACCCAAAACATCGCTTGTTAGCATACCATCGCGAGCAGCCTTCACTAAAATGTAATGATCGGTAATATCCGTTACCTGTCCGCCGTCGTGATAGAGGGTGATTTCGGAAATGTAATAGTCCAATCTTTGGATTTTAAAAGGATCTCCCAAATTGTTGGAAGCGCTTTGACTGGGACTGTAGGTAGTGCTACCTAATTTATGATTGATTTGAAAATGAACCTCCGATTGAGCCCAAGCTAAAGGACTCATCAAGCAGGTGAATAACAAAATGCTTAATTGTTTTTTCATAGTGTTTTGATTAAATGATAGATATAAAATGATTGGCAGGCCTAGTAGCCTGACATTTTTATATCCGGGTCTAAATCAAAAACACTTGATAATCGATGATATGCTGCACCCGTATGAGGGGAGGCTTATATTGATAGTAATGGGGGTCTTTTTGCTGATGGGAATGAAGCGGAATGGAGAGCTCGAAGCTATCGCTGCTATGAATTGTTTGATCGGATTGAAAAACGAAGTCCTGAGAACTTTGAATAAGCTCTACCTCTAAAATCTCTAGGTCGATGAGCTCATCATCGCAGCATTTGCCTTTTTCTTCTTTTGATTCCGAGGGTTTTGCCTTTCGTTTGCAATGACCTTCTTTACTGCAGCAATCTTTAGGCTCTTCGATTTTGGGCTTTACATGCTCGCAGGCCTCAGCCTTTTGATAGAAAGCCAAAGAGTGAATTTCACCACCACAAGAATGCACGCCAATATCTATTCCTGTAATCGATAGGAACAGGCTAAAGAGCATCACTATGGCCAGCCATTTTTTCACGATCCCAATTTAGAAAATTCTGGCAATAAGCTCTGTAGCGATTTTACTCTGCTTATGCCATGAAAGTTCTACCTTGCTCAACAAAGATTTGCTTCTATGAACAGAGCGGAAATTCTCGATAAGCTTAGTGCTCAACATCAGGATTTAATGGCTTATTTAAGTAAGCTTGATGATGATCAAATCCATCAGCAAAAGGAGGGGAAATGGTCGGCTTTACAGAATATGGATCACCTATTGAAGTCTATTCAAGTGGTAAACCCAGCCGTTCGTAAACCCGGCTTTTTACTGCGTCAGGCTTTTGGTAGACCCAATCGGGAGGCACGCAGTTATGAGGGTTTGGTGCAGCGTTATCAGGAGCGTTTGCAAGGGGCCGAAGCTAAAGCCCCTAAACAATATGAGGCTGCGGATTCTCGTCAATTGAATCGACAGGATGTTCTCAAAGAATATGATCAAGAGGTACAGCGCCTTTTACAGTATTTAGGGAAGGTGAAAGAAGCAAAATTGGATCGCACCCTTCTGCCTCATCCGCTACTCGGAAAATTGCTGATGCGCGAATTGTTTTACTTCATGCATTATCACACCATTCACCATTGGGAGGCCATCAAAAAAAGTGTGGCCTAAACCCAATCAATTTGGCTGCTATTTCGTTTTATGAGTATGAAGAGCCCCCGTCCCGCAACCCCCGTAAGTACACCCAAAGAAGAGCTTTGGAACAGCATCACCCATGGTATTGGTATTCCCGTTGCCATTGCCAGTATTGTGCTTTTGGTTCTGAATGCTATCGATCGCGGAACTACCAGTTATTGGGTGGCAGCTTTGGTGTACGGATTAAGTATGCTGTGGACTTATGTGGCCTCCACTATTTACCATGTGTCCCATCGGGCTAATGATCAAACGCGCTATGTATTGCATCTGCTTGATCACACCTCCATTTATTTCTTCATTGCTGGTACTTATACTCCTATTGCCCTTTTTGCCTTGCCCGGTTGGTGGAGCAGCGTGATTTTGATCTCGGTCTGGTCCCTGGCCATAATTGGCTTGGTGTATAAACTTTTCTTTTTGGGGCGCTTCAAAAAGCTATCGCTGGCTATTTATCTGCTCATGGGCTGGTTGATAATATTCGCCTTCAAGCCTTTGTATGAATCGGCTCCCAAAGAACTGATCATTTGGATTTTAGCTGGCGGTGCGGCCTATACTCTGGGCACCGTTTTCTTTAGTCTCCGCAAATTAAAATACGCCCATAGCATTTGGCACCTCTTGGTGCTGGCGGGGAGTATTTGTCATTTTGTGGGGATATATCTGTATATATAGATCGCTGCGCTGTTGGATGTTAGATCGCTGCGCTGTTAGAAGTTAGACCGCTTCGCTGTTAGATGTTAGATCGCTGTGCTGTTGGATGTTAGATTGCTGTGCTGTTGGATGTTAGATTGCTGTGCTGTTGGATGTTAGATTGCTGTGCTGTTGGATGTTAGATTGCTGTGCTGTTAGAGCTTAGTGAACGATTAAATCTAAAACCAAGGGTAAGTGATCGCTAATCGTGCGCATTTCTGCCGGGCTGAAGGGCGTCAGTACCTGAGCAGATTTGGGAACGATCTGATCGGCTAAATTTTGATTGTAGAGGATATAATCCAATCGGTGGCTAGGTGCGTCGGCAGGATGACTATTCACTTCAGCAGCTATAGGGTCCTGGAGTTTTACCAATGGACGTGCATCTTCCAATAACATCTTAATCTCATTGCCATTGCGATAAGAGTTGAGATCCCCTAAAAGGATAATATCAGCTTCGGGATCAGCTTTTAGCAATAGTTCCATTTCCTTTTGCCAGTAACGTAATTGCCCCATTCGCATGGCTTCATTTCTGCTGCCGCCCCCCGCTTTAAGATGGGCCCCGCTGAGGTACAGTCCATAGGTACTGTCTACCAAAAGCTCGCAGGTCCACATCCGGGTATTGATGTAGTTCTGGGTTTGGTATTTGCTTTCTCCATCTTCTTCAAATACCACTGGAGTATGCACATTTCCATAGCTAATCATTTTGCCAATGGGTAGCTTGCTCAGGATAACCACATTTTGATACCAGTTTCGACTGCGGGTATCGGCCACATATTGATAGCCCAAATCCGGAAAAAAGCTATCGCGTAATGCTTCCACTACATTGGCACTTTCCGCTTCTTCAAAGACAATCACATCGGCCTCAGCCATTTTTAAAGCCTCAGCAAGAAGCTTCATTTTTTCGGGCTTGATTTCGCCATTGTTCTCCCGACCATTATTTACATAAGGATCATCCAGTTCATCTACCAAATGCTCCACATTCCAGGTCATGATGCGCAGGGTGTCGCCCGTAGAATAAGTATGTCTGGCCGGAAATACGGCTTCAGAATTAAAAGGACTCTTTTGGGCACTTAGGAACAGGGGGAAGACCAATAATGGCCAAAGGAATTTTTTCATACCGGGTATTTGCTGCGAAATTAAGGAAGCTCTGCTTGAGCGCCTTCGAATTTGATACTTTTGAATAAGTATTCTTTTATGCCGCGCTACCTGATCTCTTTTTTGCTCCTTTTTTCCTTTTCACTTTCTGCCCAGGAACAGCCGAAATTGGGCTTGGTGCTTAGTGGCGGCGGGGCTAAAGGACTGGCCCATGTGGGAGTCTTAAAGGCTATGGAAGAAGCGGGTTTGCGCCCAGATTTTATTGCCGGAACCAGTATGGGCTCCATAGTAGGTGGGCTATATGCCATTGGTTATTCAGCTACCGAAATTGACAGTATTCTGCGCAGTGTAGATTGGGATCGGGTGCTCTCCAATAAAATGCCTCTTAATTATATTGCCTTTGAAGAAAAAGAGTATTACGATCGCTACTTAGTAGAATTTCCGGTGGTAGATCGAAAGCTTAAAGTAGGCACCGGCTTAATACGTGGGCAAAGATTAAGTGAGTTAATGCATCTCTATTTCTGGCCGGCCCTTCAGTATGATAATTTTGATCAGTTCCCCATTCCTTTTCGCTGCGTGGCCACTAATGTAGGCACGGGGGAGTCGGAGATTTTTAAAGATGGTCCACTACCTACTGCTTTGCGTTCCAGCATGGCTATTCCTACGGCTTTTACGGCGGTGAGCCGAGATAGTTCCCTTTTGGTAGATGGAGGGGTACTCAACAATTTCCCGGTGGAGTTGGCAGAAGAGTGGGGGGCAGATTATATCATTGGTGTTAATGTGGGAGCTAAGCTCAATCCCGATTTGCCTGAAAGCATGCCCGAAATTTTGATGACACTTTCCATGATCCCAGCTTCCAAGAAACTGGAGAAACAGGCCCAAACTTGTGACATTTATATTCAGCCCGAATTGGATCAATACGATGCGGCCAGCTTTGGCGATGCCCAAGAAATAATGGCGGTGGGAGATAGTACCGGGCAATCGTATTTACCAGCCATGAAACAATTGGCGGCTAAGCTAGGAACACCCCGTGAAGCTTTGCACATGGGGCAAACGGAAATGGCCATTACCATTGAGCAGATTAAAATAGAGGGAAATCATATTTTTTCGGATGACTTGATTTTAAAGAAGCTCCAGATTGCCCCCGGACAAACCATTTTACGCCATGACCTGCAAAGAGGCCTGCGTAGAGTTTACGGCATTAATGGCTTTAAGAGCATTGATTATGAAATCATTAAAGCCCCGGATGGAACCAATAATTTACATTTACGCTTATTAGAAAAGGAGCAAAATTATTTTTATGCTGGACTGCATGCCGATAATATTTTCTCCGCCGGGCTCAGTATTAATTTTACCAGTCGAAATTTATTAGGGGAGGAGTCGCGTAGCGTTTTTGCACTAGACCTTTCTAAAAATCCTCGTTTTCGCTTCGATCATTATCAATATCTACAACAGTATAAACGCTGGGCTTTTAACTTCCGCTATGATTACGGAGCCCTCCAAATTCCCAGTTATTCCAATGGGGATCTGCGAAATATCTTGATTTCATTTAGTCATAAAGTGCATGCCATCTTAATGAGTACCCAATCTCTAAAGGAAAGCTATGCCGGGGGTATCTTTTATGAGAATAGCCGTTCGCGGATTCGCATTGGTTCCGATATCCCGGAAGGGCTGGAAAGTTCTATTCAGCAGAATTATGGCTTTCGCCTGATGCATACCGCTAATGACCTCAATGATCGCAATTTCCCGGTATCAGGAGGGGAGTCGATCTTAATATTAAATACCTATCTGGGTACCACCCAAACAGTTCGCCTGGAAGACGGGGTAGACAGCATTGCCTTGGGCTCTCAATCGATTGGCGGGGTTACTGAATATTTAAATGCTCAGGAATTAAAGGATCTGGCAGATCATCTAAATCCTGGGGTTTATATGGACGTTTTGATGAGTGCTCGCTATTATCGAGGCATTCGTCCTAAATTACAGTGGGTGCCTTATTATGCTGTGGGCTTAAGCTTGGGGTCTGGGGAGGCAAATTCGGTAGTAAATGCCTTTCGCCTAGGAGGTTTACAGCGCGTTGCTATTAATGATGTTCGGGTTTTAGGGATTCAGTTCGGGGAGGTTGTAAGCCCCAATTTTGCCTTAATAGGCCTTCAAGTTCAGGAAATATTTTGGGAAGATTTCTACCTGCGCTACGGTATCAATGGTTTGGCCTACCATCCTTATCGCTCCTTAAAGCAATGGGGGGAGATGTTGACCGAAGGAGATTATGGGGCGCTGGAACATACTTTGGGTATGGGGGCAGAGTTTAGTTGGCGAACTTTTTTCGGACCGATGTCCATTGGTTTTAGCACCAATAGCAGTGATTGGAAGGCTCGTTATTATTTAGGTCTAGGCTTTTCCTTTAATTATTCGGATTAATCTTCCTCCAGAATCTGCTTAAGCTTTTCTTGTAAGATCTTTTCCTGCTCTTCTTTGATCAGTCGACTGGGGGGACAAACCCTTTGCGCACAGTTTTGAACCGAACAGCTTTCGCAACTGGTTCCTACAATCTGAGTGCTGATTTTAGGGTCTTTATGAAATTGAACCTGCTTTTTAAAATTAGCATTGAGCTCCAATCCAATTACCACGCTGCGCTGTGCATTTGGGCTCACCGGATCATTTTCGCGAGCGCCCAGCATAAGGTACTCTTCTCCAGTATCCTGATAGGCACTTACCTGGCAGCCAAGCGCTAAGGCTCCGGAGCGATAGTAGTCTTTTGGGTTGAGTAGGATATCGGTGCTCAACCAACGACGGCAATAGTTAATGGTGCCTGTTAAGGCCTGCGGCTGATGTTTACGACTGAGGTGCAACTCTTTGCTTAATACAGGGGCCGACTGACTATCCTGTTGCAAGCGCAAAAAGAAGAGTTGATTGAGTCCGAAATGGGTGGGTAGGATATTGGTTAATCGTTGTAAAAAGGTTTCGGCAGAGTCTGTAAAATCACTCATTAACTGATGAAAGCGAGCGCTGTCCCATTGCTTTTCTTTGAAAAAGCTTTTCAAGGCGGTGCAGATACGATCTTCGGGTAAAACCAGGGCACCAGCAAAATAGGAGGCCTGGAAATTATGGAGGACCTCTTCGAAGCGATCAAACTTTATCCAGCTAAAACTTAGAGGGCGATCTTCTATTTGGAGGTGGCAATAGCCCAGTTCTTTGGCCAGGATAAAAACCTTTTGCGCTTCGGGAATTCCAGGGCTCAATAAAAGGGTTTTGGATTTGGGAATAAATAAAGAACGCAAGGTGCCAGGCAGGTCTTCTTTGGCGAGGCGCTCTTCATCCAACTGATAACCAAATTCTTCTTTTAAGATTTCGGCTAGTTCAGCAGAACTTAGCTTTTGCTGCAGATCCAATTGGTAGAGACGGGCAAAATCACGCACGGCCTGCTCTAATTCCGGGAAGTAGTTTTGATGACTTTCCTGATAACTCCGCAAGGCAGCCAGGTAAAAGTTCTCCCGACTAACCTGATAATGGCGCGTCATTTCGAATAGGGTACTAATAAAGGCTGATACCTTATCGGGGGCACCCGCAATAATGTCGATGAGATTACTTTCTTCTATACCAAAGAGTTCCAGAGGAATTTCTTTGAGAATTCCACTAAGAATAATATCACTTAAGGGAGCCATGCTACCGCTGAGCTTCATGCTCACCATTTCATCATATTCTACCTCTAAAGCTTTGGCTAGGGCCAGGATTTTATCGGGTTTGGGATACTTCTTTCCCTTCTCAATTTCATTGAGGTAGCTCTTACTAAGCTGGGTTTTTTTCGATAATCCGAAGAGCGATAAACCTCTTTCGGTACGAATTTGCTTCAGTTTTAAGCCAAAAATTATTCGAAGTTGTTCTTCCTGAAGAACCATGCTAGCCTGCTTTTCCAGCAAATCTACATAAATATCTGAAGGGTTCTCAATTATTGAAAATGTAAATTTTAGCGAACGTTCGCTAAAATGTATTGGTTTGCTTTTTATATTTGGTTCGTCAAACTGAGAATCATGAATAAAGAATTAGTCAACCTTGCCTACGGATTAAAATTTGATGGTTTCTGGAAACCTGAATTGGAAGATGTTTTCAGTACCGATGCCCTCAAGTTCATTCGGGTATTAGATCAAAAATTTGGAACCGAGCGCAAACAATTACTATTGGAGCGCAAGCTTCGCAATGAAAACTGGTATCAGCAGAAGCCCGAATTTCCAAAACTCACGCAATCGATTCGAGAAGGGGATTGGAAGGTGGCTCCGGTTCCGGAAGATTTGCAAGATCGCAGAGTGGAGATTACGGGTCCGGTAGATCGTAAGATGATTATCAATGCCCTAAATTCCGGTGCCAAGGTTTTTATGGCCGATTTTGAGGATAGCAATGCACCATCCTGGGCCAATATCGTTTTTGGTCAGCTTAATTTATTCCAGGCCGTACGCGGTACCATCGAACTGATTGATGAAGAACGTGGAAAGGAGTATCGCCTCAATTCTGAAACTGCCACCTTAATGGTAAGGCCGCGGGGCTTACACTTAGAGGAGAAGCATTTTATCTGTGATGATCAAGCGGTTTCAGCCTCCTTATTCGACTTTGGTTTGTACTTCTTTAATAATGCTCAGGCTTTAGTGGAGAAAGGTTCAGGTCCTTATTTCTACCTTCCAAAAATCGAGTATTATCAAGAGGCTGCTTGGTGGAATGAGGTTTTCAATTTTAGTGAAGCCTATCTCAATTTAAAGCCGGGTACTATTAAAGCCACGGTTCTAATCGAAACTATCAATGCCAGCTTTCAATTGGATGAGATTCTATACTCCTTGCGAGAGCATTCTGCCGGATTAAATTGCGGTCGTTGGGATTACCTATTCTCCTATATCAAGCGCTATAAAGAACATCCGGATTATATCTTCCCTGATCGAGATGCTTTAACCATGGAAACGGATTTTATGCGGGCCTATTCTCGTCGTGTTATCCAAGTGTGTCATAAACGCGGTGCTCATGCTATGGGAGGTATGGCCGCTCAAATTCCGATTAAAAATGATCCTTTTACGAACGAAGCCGCTTATGCCAAAGTAAGAGCGGATAAATTACGAGAAGTGGAAGACGGCCATGATGGAACCTGGGTAGCTCATCCCGCCTTGGTGCCCATCGCTCTGGAAATATTCAATGAGCGCATGCCTGAATCTAATCAAATAGCCAAGCAATTTCCTGAATACCAAATTGCGGCGGAAGACCTGGTGGCCAAACCTCAAGGTCAGGTAACCGAAGCAGGTCTTCGGAAAAACATATCAGTAGGCATTCAATACCTCGCGGCTTGGTTAAGTGGTCAGGGCGCGGCGGCTATAAATCATCTAATGGAAGATGCGGCAACCGCCGAAATTAGCCGCACTCAGCTTTGGCATTGGTTGCATCGCAAGGTGCAATTATCGGATGGTCGGGATTTAAGTCGGGATTTATTTGAGCGCTTCTACCATGAAGAACTCAGCCTACTCGAAACGGAAATCAATCCACAGTGGAAAGATCGCTTGCGTACTGCAGCCCGATCTTTTCATCAAATGGTAACCGCCCCGGAGTTAAAGGAATTCCTCACCACCGAACTCTACCATACCCTCACTTAGTAATTTCTTAAATATCAATTTTTTATACCGAAATGGGCTTTCGGAAAGGGAGTTCCATTTCTAAAATTCACCTTTAAATCACCCTCTCATGGACAAGCAAACACAAATTAATCAGATCAAAGAAGATTGGGCAGTTAACCCCAGATGGAACGGTATCAAGCGACCTTATACCGCAGAGAAAGTAGTGGAACTTCGCGGTAGCTATCGCATTGAGTATACCTTGGCGCGCCTCGGAGCCGAAAAGCTATGGGATAAATTAAGATCTCAAGATTGGGTGGCAGGCTTAGGCGCTTTAACCGGTAATCAGGCCATTCAAGAAGTAATGGCGGGCCTGGAAGCTATATACCTCAGTGGATGGCAGGTGGCGGCCGATGCTAATTTGGCCGGACAAATGTTCCCCGATCAAAGTTTATATCCCGCTAATTCTGTTCCAGCGGTAGTGGAGAAAATCAACAATGCCTTGCTTCGCGCGGATCAAATTCAAAGTGTAAAAGGAGAATCCAAGCATGATTTCTTAGTGCCCATCGTGGCGGATGCTGAAGCGGGATTTGGGGGAAATCTCAATGCCTTCGAATTGATGAAGGAGATGATTAAAGCCGGTGCGGCCGGAGTACATTTTGAAGATCAGCTGAGTAGCGCAAAAAAATGTGGTCACCTAGGCGGTAAGGTCTTGGTACCAACCCAAGAGGCAATTCAGAAATTGGTAGCCGCGCGCTTAGCGGCAGATGTGATGGGAGTGCCTACTTGCATTATTGCGCGCACGGATGCTGATGCCGCCAATTTAATCACCTCCGATGTTGATGAGCGCGATCGTAAGTTTATCCTCGGTGAGCGCAGTGCAGAAGGCTTCTATTATGTAAGAAATGGGGTAGAGCAGGCCATTGATCGTGGCTTGAGCTATGCTCCCTATGCCGACTTGATTTGGATGGAAACCTCCCATCCTAGTATCGAAGAGGCAAAAGCTTTTGCCGAAGCTATTCATGCCCAATTCCCTGGGAAGTTACTGGCTTATAATTGCTCTCCCAGCTTTAACTGGGCTTCCAAATTATCGGTAGCGGAAATGGAAAGCTTCCGGGAAGAATTAGCCGCGCTGGGCTTTAAGTTCCAATTTATTACCCTCGCTGGTTTCCATGCCTTAAATACTAGTATGTTCGAGTTAAGCAAAGCTTATAAGGAGCGCGGCATGGCAGGCTATTCTGAACTGCAAGAAAGAGAATTTGCTCTGCAAAAAGATGGTTTCGCAGCGGTAAAACACCAAAGCTTTGTGGGTACCGGTTATTATGATGAGGTGCAGAATACGGTTACCGCAGGTATGACGAGTACCACCGCAATGAAGGGTTCTACCGAAACGGCCCAATTCTAAAAGGATTCATTCATCCATAGCCCGCTCCGAAAATGGAAGGGAGGGGCGGGCTATTTTTTACCCTTTAAGATTAAATCGGCCTTGCGGATTTCAAGACTGGGATCCTTTTGTCCCATCAATAAAACCTTGAAATTATAGGTGCCGGCTTTTTGGATTTCGATCGGGCCATTAAAGCCGTAATAGCTTTCGCTGGTGCGATCACCATCTTGGCTGCGCGATTCATGTTCGCGATTTTCGGTGCTGGAAGGATTGATATAGAATTCCCGGAGGTATTCACCATCCACGAAAATCACTACTCTAAAGAGCAAATTTTGATCACCGCTATAGCTGTAATCCATATCCGACCATATTTCTAAGGTTTGATTGGCATCCAGATTTAAAGTGTCCTCAGCAATATAAAACTCACCTTTAGCAGAAGTTAAGTTGTGGGGTGAAAAGCGGCTGATTTCAGTCATGCCTTCATCGTGGCAAGCGGCAGCCATTAAAATGATTAGGATGCCCAAAAGGCTTGAGCGTAATCTATTTTTCATCTCAGAACTAATCTATAAAATCTTCTTCCTCTTCTTCCTTTTCAGGTTTAGGTGCGGGGCTAAAAATTAAGAGCAAAGCATTGGCGGCTTTGGCCATCAAGCTCATGGTTAGCACCGACACTAAGGCAATGATAAGCCAAAGGGAAACACTATCCAACTTCATAATATCCGAAACACTCTGATTGATGAAATCAGGAATGGGATTAATGAACAGGGCCACCACAAAGGCTAAAGTTGCCAGTAGGAGGTAGTAAAAGAAATTGACTCGCATTCGGGGTACCCAGCCCGCTAAAAAGGAGAGGCCAATAAATACCCAAAGATCAGAAAGGATAAGGGCACCAATAAATAAACTGAGATGCAAAAAGCTAAAGCGTAATAAACCTTTCATTAGTCAAATTTATAGGTTACCGACCAGGGACTTTGTTCCGGGCTTTCTATCCAGTTAATCTTATGGTAGTGGATATTGTACCAATCCGAAATTTGATCGGTATAATGTTGATGCCCAGGAATACCAGACTGACCACCAGCCAATACCGTTTCTGCAATGGGGTTGCTAGAAGTTAGTTCTACCAAAGTACGCATGGAGGGGCCATGGGTGCCCGGTAAGTGAGAGGATACGTTCACAGTGCGGGGGCTGCCTTTAGCTGGGAAAGGAGTATGGTTAAAGGGCATTAAACGTAAAAGGTGACGGAAATAGATCTTATGGTATTTTCCATACTGCCATAATTTGGGATTATAGCCATAATAGTCACCCAGATATTTAACTGTTCCAGCCCAAGCGGCATCCACCAGTTCATCGCGAGATAAATTTTGACCCGATCCAATTGGAATAGGCTTGTTCTGATAGAGCAGATAAAGCATCCGATCAGCGGGAGGTGGGAAGTCAAAATCACCTAAAAGCTGAGAATTGATGGTATCCAAAATAGCGGTTTTAAATACGCTGTAAATAGTGGCCGCTTCGGATTCTTCATCACAATTTCCTGCCCAGTTTTCGAGGTAAGGAAGGAAGATTTCCGGACTGCTATTGATCATGATGTCTTTCAGCAGAGGCCATTCGCCATCAATTATATCCCCATGCATTTTCTTGAGATGATCGCGATCAATTTTGGGTTTTTCCATCAGCATTTCACTGATGCGTCGACCACGAGCACTAGGGCTGAAGAGGGTATTTAAATAGGGACTAATTTCTCCAACTACTTGATGTTGATTAGCAGAGTGATTCCAGCCTTTTTCAGGATTTAAAACATAGAGTTTACGCCCCATGTGTTTAAAGCGTGCTTTATCATTACTTCTGTTGGCATTCACAATACCACGTCGGGGTTGATCATGCATTAAGGCAAAGCCAGAGGTTACCATGCCGATATTACCTTGATTGTCGGCCAATACAAAGTTTTGCGGTGGATGACCAAAGTTTTGCAAAGCTTGATAAGCCTCTTCCATATTATTGGAGCGACGGACATCCAGGAAGGCACGCAGTTCACTGCTTTCAAAGTTTTGAGCTACCCATTGCGTGGCTAGGAAGTCTCCTTCCACACTATCTAATGGACCGAAATAAGTATCGTAATAAACGAATGAAGCATTTTCGCGATCCTTAACCGGGAACTCTACCGTACGGGGAATCAAGTCTTCCCATTGACCATCCAACTTATACTGGCGGTCATCATTTAATTCTAATTTATAGAACTCTGTGAGGTCCCAAGTGGCATTGGTCATACCCCAGGCTACCTTATTGGTAAAGCCCGAAATAATGAAAGGCGCCCCCGGAATGCTAAAGCCGTGCGCTACCTTACCCGCAACAACCTGATGTACTTCATACCAGGTACCAGGTAGGTCTAGGGAGAGGTGAGTGTCATTACATAAAAAGGCATTGCCGGTACTGGATTTAGAAGCGGCCACTGACCAGTTATTGGATCCTACTTCATTGTCGGCAGCACGTCGTACCTGAGCCGAATCAAAGTCCGATTCTGGAATATAAGTTCGCAAACCCTGACGAGGATTAATGGTATCCACCTGACTGATTTCAGGGTAAATAGGGAAAATATAATCCCGTTTCCAGGGATAATAATATTCAATAAGATTTTGAGGAAGGTATTTCTGAAGGGCTGAGAATTTAAGATCATTCTCGCTGTAGTTCAGTACTTTGTCCATGTAGCGGATCAGGATGATCGGATCATGGGGCTCCATGGGTGTAGGCTCGAACCCTAAGAGATGGAATTCCGGTGGACGTTCTCCACTTTTCTGTTGCTGGAGGTAAAAGTTAAAGCCCTTGGCATAGGCCTCAAAAACGGAGGCGAGCTCGGGATCTTCATTTTTAAGCTTTTCGAAGGCTTCTTTACTTTTTTGATCGAAATCAAATTTTAACCAAAATCGATCTGATTTTACGGCTCTCCAACCTGCCACTTCACATAAGCGGCCTTTAACGGTGCGGCGTAGCATTTCCAATTGAAATTGGCGATCCTTGGCATGGGTAAAGCCCATTCCATAAGCTAGTTCAGCTTCACTATCGGCAAATAGGTGGGGTACGCCGCGCTCATCATAGCTAATTCGTAAACCGGGGTATTCACTGCCACTAAAATTGCGATCCTCATCTTCGAGGCTCACCTGTAAAACTGAAGTAGGGTAGATGAAAAATTCCAATAGCTTAGGCAGACCGGGCCAGGGAATACTAAGAAGGGCTATCCACAGTCCGGCAACAATTAACCAGATCCAATTTCGCATGCTGTTAAAATTTCGGTTGAAATTAAGCAAAAGCCTTCAGATCAGGGGAGCGGGCTTTAATTTTTCGGTAAAGGGTCGCTTTGAAGGAATTTGGGAGGCTCAATTGCTTTGCGTTCAGCTTCGTAGGCTGCGGCAATTTGTAATAGCAATAATTCGGAGCGCAATCGGCCAAAAATACTTAGCCCTACTGGTAAGCCTTTAATCATCCCCATAGGCAGGCTAATATTGGGATAGCCGGAAATCGCCGCAGGAGAGGAGCTTCCTAAAATATAGTGGTCGCCATTTACTGGATCGGTTATCCAGGCAGGGGCACCGCTGGGAGCAATAATCGCATCCAGCTTTAAGCTGTCCATAACTCGATCAATCCCTAATTCGCGACTGTTTTGCAGCATTTTATCTAAATGACCGAAGTAATTATCTACTTGCGAACTATCTTTTTCCAAGGCCATTTCAAGGTATTCCTGTCCAAACCATTGCAGCTCTATACTGTCAGCCTTATTGAAAGCAATCAGTTCTTCTAGATTGTGCACGGGCAGGCTGGAATCCAAACTGCCCAAATAGGCATTAAGCCCCAAATGGAATTCATAGAGCATCACCTCGAAAGAGGCATAATTGGTTTCTGCTGGCAGGATATCGGGTACTTCTACGAATTCAACGCCCTTATTTTGGAGCAGAGTTGTAGCCTGTTGAAAGAGCTCATCGACCCTCTGGTCTTCACCTAAAGCTTGACTGTAAATGCCGATTCGCATAGTAGAAAGGTCGAGGCTGTCGATATTCAGCTTTTGAAATTGCAGGCCTTCCTCAAGGTATAAATGTGTATCCCACTGGCTAAATCGAGCCGGATTGTTGCTGTCTGGATCCGCAATAACACTCAAAATCAAAGCGGCATCTTGTACGGTTTTAGCGATGGGACCGGCGGCATCCTGACTGTGAGCGATGGGGATAATTCCCTTGCCGGGAACCAGGCCAACGCTCGGTTTCAATCCTACTAAGCCATTGCTTTGGCTGGGGCAAATAATCGAACCATTGGTTTCGGTGCCGATCGCTACCGGTGCTAATCCGGCTGCCACAGCTACCGCCGAGCCGGAACTACTGCCACATGGATTGCGAGTAAGGATATAGGGATTGCGTGTAAATCCTCCGATGGCACTCCAACCGCTAATGCTGCGCGCGCCTCTAAAATTGGCCCACTCGCTTAAATTGGCTTTGGCCAAAATGATGGCACCTGCAGCTCTTAAGCGGGCTGTAAGTGCTGCATCTCGACCACTGTAATTAGCGGCCAAAGCGCGCGATCCTGCCGTGGTAGGCATAGAATCCCGGGACTCAATATTGTCTTTCAAAATAATAGGGATCCCATGCAAGGGGCCCAGGATACGACCGGCTCTGTACAATTGATCCAAGCTATCCGCAATGGCAAGAGCATTCGGGTTTACACTTAGAATAGCTCCTAGCTCTGGACCTTGCTGATTCATCTGCTCGATCCTCTCCAGATAAACCGAAGTGACCTCATGAATGCTCCAGGCACCCCTGGCATAACCCTCTTTAATTGTAGCTATATCTGCCCTTAAGGGATCAAAGTCTAAACTATCTGGCTGAGCCCAGCTGGAATAGCTTAGTAAAATTATGAGCAGAATACAATAAGGGCTTTTGAGCATAGGCTTATTTGGCTTTCAGGGCTTCGCTGGGTGAGGGGCTTTGCCATAAAAATTCAGGGGCAGCTTTCTCTTCTGGGGCTACCTCATTGAGGTTATTGGCATTGTAAACCCTACCGTTTCGAACCACCCATATAAGGCTATTGGTAGCCCGAATGTTCTCCAATGGGTTTTCATCCATAATTAAAATATCGGCCAGTTTTCCGGCTTCCAGACTTCCTAAATCCTTATCCAGGCCCAAAGATTCCGCACCAATTAGGGTTGCTACCCTAAGGATATCTAAATTGGGAATACCCCCACTAGCCATGGCCCAAAGTTCCCAATGATAACCCAAGCCTTGTAACTGTCCATGGGAACCCACTCCAGCCATACCATCCGCCGCTACTAGGTCGCGAATAAATTCGGCATGGCGGGCAAAGATGTGTTCCTCTTCCATAAACCAACCGGCTTTTACGCGACGACTTTTGGAGGCTAATTCTTCATAAGGGGTAAAGAATTGCATTTTAGGATCGTGGTACACTTCTTCAGTGGCATAGAAATAATTCTCGGCAAAAGGTCCGCCATAAGCTACCAATAGGGTAGGAGTAACAGTGGTTTTCGACTGGGCTACAAATTGCACCACATCTTCCTGTAAAGGATAAATAGGCAGGGCATGCTCATGGCCAGGATAGCCGTCCATAATTTGAGTCATATTCAGTTTATAGTCCAAGCCTCCTTCAGTAGTGGGCTTTAAGCCTAGTTCTTTACAAGCCATTATGATCCACTGACGTTGTTGGCGATTACCGGTGAGGTACATCTTAATGGTCTTGGTTTGATAATAGTCTGAATACTGCTTTAAAACTTTGCGAGCATGTTCCAAGGATTGAATTTTATAGGACCAGAATCCAACTCCGGGACCAGTACTGTAAATGCGTGGTCCTAGCATCATTCCCGCTTCAACCATATCCGAATAGGTAAGCACATCAGTAGTGGCAGTTTGAGGGTCGCGAGTGGTAGTTACACCATAGGCCAAATTGGCCGCATAGATCCAAATTTGGTTTTTATGGATGCCCCAATTGGGCCACATATGAGCATGAGTGTCTACAAATCCGGGGGTAATGGTTTTGCCACTGCAGTCGAGAACCTTAGCCACATCCGGCACATTTAAAGTGCCTGTGGGGCCCACGGCTTCAATGCGATTATTGTGAATTAAGAGGTCTCCATTTTCAATGACCTCCTGACCGTTCATAGTAATGATGCGGGCATTTTGCAAGAGGGTATAACCCTGGGGGATATCCTTTTTATAGGACAGAGGAATGCGAATTTCCTTCGCTTCATAAACGGGCTTTTCTTTATCCTTTTCCTTCTCCTTGCTTTTGGATTTATCTACTGGACTTTTAGCCTCCGTGCTATCATTTTTCTCAGCAGCTTTTTCCGCTTTCTTGGCTTCTTTTTCTGCTTCCTTAGCTGCTTTAAGGCTGTCGGCAAAAGCTTCAGCTTCGGCAATATTGTAAATGAAATGAGCCGGACCTAAGGACCAGTGGATATCTTTCCCATCGGCAGACCAGGCAGGGAATTCACCTCCCAGAGTGGTAAGTTTAGAGGCCGGGAAAGCCGCTGATTCGGGAGAGGCAACCGAAATTTCGGCCTTCTTTCCGTATTTAGGTAAATGTACCAGGTACAGATCATTATTAATTTGTGCTAGAACCGAATTGCCATCTGGGGAAATAAACATTTCAGAAGGGGTAGAAGGCTCTGACTTTTCGCGCCAAGCGTCGTAGGCCTGCGGTAATAAAGAGGCGGTGTGATCCTCATCAAAACCATGATCATGGAAATCTTGGAGGTTAGATCCATAAGTAGTGATCCCGGTTAATTTCAAATGTTCTTTCTCATCACTGCCATCCCAACGAATGGAGATAAGGCCTTTGGAGCCATGGTTTAAATAAATGCGTTCCCCATCTTTACTAAAATGCGGATTGCCACGTCCTTTAGCAGGAGCGATGGTATGTTCTTGTTTAGACTTTAAATCGAGGTAGGCGATTTGAGCATTGCCACCGGAAACAAAGGGACTGTAAGCATCGCGATAGGATTGAGCGCTCTGTTGGATATACACCAATTTGGAGCCATCGGGGCTATAGCAAAGGCTATGATAGAGGCCACTGGATTTGCTGATTTTTTGATGGGATTTTCGTCCCACTAGATATTCATAAATTGCTCCGTCTTCGCCTTCCCAGGCGCAATAGGCAATCTTTTTTCCATCGGGCGACCAGGTTGGCATGGCCTCCGTAAAGCTATGCTTGCTTAAGGCTTGCGTTTTGCCACTTTCGAAATTGTAGAGATACAAGCGGTTTAGAGCGGTAAAGGCCAACCATTTACCATCAGGAGAGGGGGCACCATCGCGAATTTGAGTAATGGCCTGCTCGGGATCATCGCTAATGGGGAATTTGAAATCCAGGCGAGGACCTAAATCCAAATTGATTTCAATCTCCATGGGAATCTCACTTTGCTGCTTGGTGGCGATATCAATGCGGTGAATTTTACCCATATAGCTGCAATAGAGGTAACGACTATCTGGACTAAAGGCCATGCCTGGCAATACGCCCAGAGTGGCGATAGACTCTTGCTCATCCCGCTGTACCGGGTAGGCCAACCATTCTTCGTCGCCCGTTTCGAGATTGCGCAGTACTAAACCGGTCTCCGTTTCATAGCGACTGCCATAAACCAGGTATTTTCCGTCGGGAGAAAGAGTAGGCGTGAAGCCCGATCCATAGCGGGCGGTAATGCCTTCCAATTCACCTTCTTCCATATCATAGCGACGAACTTGATATTGCGGTAAACCGGCATTGTAATTCCAGGCACTGCTACGGGAAGAGAAATAAATGTAGCGACCATCCGGACTAAAATAGGGGTCGCTGCATTTTAGGCTTTCCGGCTTTTTAATGATTTGCGCCCCACCGCCTTTCTCAACATGGTAGAGGTGTAATTTTAAGTTTCGACGACCCTTGGCCGCTACCAAATACTGTCCATCCGGACTCCAGCTTGCTGAAAAATAGTTCTGATTTTTATCCTCTGTTATCTGGCGTTCTTTCTTGTTGCTAAGGTCCATTACCCACAGGTTTTGGGAGCCGCTTTTATCAGAAATATAGGCCAGACTTTTACCATCGGGTGAAAAGCGAGGATGCACTTCATAGGCCATGCCCTGAGTTAGGGCCTCGGCTTTACCACCTTCAATGGGCATGAGGTAGAGGTCGCCCATGGCATCGAAAACAATTTGCTTACCATCCGGACTAATATCCAGCGAAAGCCAAGTAATGCCCGGGTTCTTTATTTGAATTTGCCGTTCGGGTTCCAAGGGTAATTCCTTGGTCGCTTTTTTGGTGGAGTCTTTGGCTTCGGCAGAATCCTCTTGTGCCGATAATGGAAGGCTGAAAACTGAAATGACAGCCAGCAGGTAAAAAGCAGTAATAGATCGCATGCTTGGTGTTTTGGCGGCTTGAATTTATCTAAAATCCGTGGATATTCGCTGGATGAATATGAGGCCCTAAGGAATGGCCACGGCTAGATCATCAATTTTAGCTTGATAATAGGCTTGTATTTGTTGGCAGAGCGGGCCCTTCTCCGCTTTTCCGATTTGACGGCCATCTACATTTTTCACCCAACTTAGGGCGCCCATGGTGCCAGTGGTAAACATCTCATCGGCAGTATACATTTCCGTCATGCTCAGATTTTTCTCCCGGGCTTTAATGCCTAATTCGGCGGCGATTTCCAGCACTCTTTCACGGGTTAATCCCGGTAAGCAAGCATCCGCGAATGGAGTTAGCAATTCCCCTTTACGTACCAAGAAGATATTGGTAGCATTGGTTTCGGCGATAAAGCCATTTTGATCGAGCATTACCGCATCATCGACTCCCGCATGATTGGCTTCGATCTTGGCCAAAATATTATTGATCAGATTGTTGTGGTGAATTTTCGAGTCCAAGCTATAAGGGGCATTGCGCCGTATGGAACTGGTGATGAGTTTAAGCCCATCTTCACCATATACCAAGCCTTTGTATTCGGGCAGTATGATTAGGGTACAGCCATAAATATTCAATTGGGGATTCATGCCGGAGGTGCTTTTTACACCGCGGCTAAGAGTGAGACGGATATGCACCCCATCACTCATATTATTCGCTTTTAAGGTGCCGAAGATGGCATTGCGGATTTCAGATCGACTGGGAATATTCTCGAATTGAAGCACATGCGCTGAATCGAATAGGCGATCCAAATGTTCTTCTAATTGGTAGATCTTGGAATTATACACGCGCAGACCTTCCCAAACGGCATCACCACCCTGCACTACCGAGTCGAGCACGGAGACCTTCGCCTCGCGCCTTGGCACCAGCCCATTTACATATACCAAGGTATTTTCATTACGCGGGTCGGGGAGATTGTATTTGCTCATGGGCGGCATTTTTTAATAGTTCATAATAGGCTAAACATTCCTGATAAAGCTCCAGGTCTTCACCAGATATAGCGGGGAGATCTAATTTTTGTTGGGCCTCAAAGCCGGTACTTTGATGCACGCGCTGGTACCAGAATTGGGCCCAAAGTCCATCCTCCTTAATGGGACCAGCTGGCCATTGCAACATGCTTTTCGAAAAAGGAATTTCCAAGTGTTCGCAAAGTTTTCGAAGCTCCAATTCCGGATTTTGTGCTAGGGCATCCGAATCGAGGAGATAATAGCTTTTACCTGCTTTTTGTAATTCTTGCAGCCATTGCCATTGCTCGCGATAAGCCAGATCGAAAAGACTGATCTCTGCCATATTCTTCCGATAGCTCGCGATAACTGCTGCCGGATGCCGGAAGAGTAAAACGGCCTTCCATTCAAGGGCGGCATCTTTGGGCACTAAGCTTATATGATTGGCCATATTCTTTAGGAATAAGGGGCCATTTTCGGCTTTCGCCTGAAGCGACTCTAAGACTTTTAAGGGCTCTAATTCCATGTTTTGAAGCACCAGCTCCCGCGAGGGGCGATAGACTGGATACTGCTTTAGGAAGGCACCAAAAAAGGGTTCGTCTGATACTTGGAAATCACCTCGATGCGCAAAGAAATACATCAAGGCGGTAGATAAATTTCGCGGTCCGGACCAAAGGGCAACAATCATATGGGCTGCTTAGAAGCTTCTAAATGTCTTAATTTCCCGTCAAAATCTGCTATTTATTGTTTAGTCTATCGTTTTGAAGTTAAAGCCGATTCCGAAGCCCGATTTCTGGAAGCTTGGAAAGAGTTAACCTTGCTTTTTCGGGAGCATTGCGGAGGATTGGGTTCCCGTATTCATTGGGATAGCCAGGGTCATTTTTTCGCTTATGCCCAATGGCCTGATCAAGAAACGAGAGAAAGAGCTTCGGACCTTTTACCTGCTTCGGCCCAAGCCTGGCGAAGCCAAATGACAGAATCTTGCCTGAAGATTGAAACGGTATTAGAAGGGGAGATGGAGATCGATCTACTTACTTAATTCGTACAAAGCCTTAACCAAAGATTTTCGGGCTTCATCGGGCATTCTAGACCAATGACTGTAAAATACGGGAAGGCTTTGAATGCCAATGCGGGAAAGGGTTTGATAGCGCTCCATGTGGAAACCCAATGCATAATCGCCGGGATAACCGATAAGATCAATAAAGATGTGCTTATCCTTATACTTGATGATGAGGTCTAAAATCATTCCCGCTATGGGGTGGGCAGGATGAATGGATTCACAAGTTTCCAGTCCTTTCAAAAACTCAATGATTTCTGCTAAAAATTGGTCATGTTCAGGGGCAGGCCGAGCTACTTTGTGGCGATTTTTCAAAAAGTGTAAGTAGCGGTGTAAGAGATGCTCGCTGCTACTAGGGACCGTACTTAGTGAATGGAAAACTATTTGCTTACTGATGGCTCTCGTTACACTTACATTAAAGACTTCCGCTTTATTTAAATGGGTGAATGCAGCGCTGTGCGCCTTATCATCCAAGGCAAAGGAGATGAGCATTATTTCGCGCTCCGAACCTTGAAAATGGTAGGGGCCGCCGATCCATAAATCATGACCTTGAATAAAATCTCGATTGAATTCTTCAGCAACTCTTGTCTTGAGCCAGGAAACCTGTGCACTAAAGGGCGAAAGTACTCCAATGCTGGGTTTTAAAGCTTGGTATTTGTATTCGCTTTTCAGGGCTTTAAGCTTTGAAATAAGGGCTTCACCTTCTATTTCGTTTACGCCATCCTTATTTCGTTCACCATCGCAAGGATGAAGCTCAATGGCATCTTCCTGTTGATGTTGAGGACCCGATTTTAGCACTTCCAGTTGACCAGCGTAAAACTCTTTATTACTGAATTCAATTATATCCGGACTGGATCGAAAATGCTCCCTTAAAAAGCTGAGTTGATCTTGTTCTGCCAATTGACTAAGAAAGAAATCCAAAATACTGCGATTGCGATAGTCGAAATTGGTATCGGGGCTTAGGCCATATTTCTTTTGGAGTTGAGCTTGCTTATTTTGAGAGAGGAAGGAATAATGTCGCAATTGATTGGGATCGCCCACAATGCAACTGTGCTTGGCGCGATAAATTGCTGGCAGGGCTAGGGCTAAATCCACTTGACTGGCTTCATCAATAATTAAAAGGTCAAATAGTTCTAGTTGTTGGGGCAGCACATTATTAAGCTCCGGAAGGTGTACCAGCCAAATTGGGAAGATATTGAGCAGCTTAGAATAGTTGAGCTCCTGCATTCGCTTTTTGGATTCGGTGAAGCTTTCACTTTCCAAGGCTTGCTCATAAGCCGCAATGGCATTGCGATGACTATTTCGGTGTTGAAAGCGATTTAAGTGAATTTTTTGATCCGAATATTTTTTAATCCGCTTGTCGATATCCTTCCGAATTTCCAAGCTTTCTAAATAATGCTGCAGGTAAAGGTCATATGTTCTGAATGCATTCGATAACCAGAGCTTTTCAATGCTGTTTTTTAGGCTCTTTTTAGATTTCGGCTTTTCCAGCTCAAGCCTACGTAATTCACGTTCCAATTCTTTTTGGTAGGCTTTTTCCGAAGCCTTCATCTGATTGTCGATCTCAGTGAGGTTGGTCAAGTTTGTTGACAAGCCAGGCCGTCTTTCAATGCCTTGCAGAAAACGCCTTACCCGAGTAAGTAAACTACGACGGTAGCCATGCCCCGAGCTCTGGATCAAATAATCTTTGAGGTCGTATTTCGATTCAAGTATGCCTCGTACCACTTCTACTGCTGACTTGGTTTTGGAGGCGATCATGATACTCTTTCCCTGAGCAATGGCCTCGGCCGTAATGGCAGCGATGGTGTAGGATTTGCCGGTACCAGGGGGACCAATTATCACTGAACCTGGATATTGAAAAGTATTCTGTAATGCCTTGTATTGTTCTCTGTTTAGTTGATAACGAAACCAGGACTCAAGCTTAGGCTTTTTCAAGGTCTGTGCTTCGAGCAGATTCTTTAATACCTCAGGATAGGCATTGCTTTGAGCCATAAACTCTAAATCCTGTAGCACCCCCAAACTGTTTTGGTTTTTCTCCAATAAAAGATAGGCTGCCGCTGGTACTACTTTAAAGGGATCCTTAAGCTGGATTTCTTTTAATGTGCTTTGAATTTTGCTCGATTTCCAGAGCACGGGCCATTCTACCAGGGCTTCAGTATCCAGATTTTGGTAGAATTCTTCCAACAAGGCTTTTATAGAATAGACCCCTCCATCTTGGGATAGAATCATTTCGGCTTTGGCTAGAAACTCATCATGACCCTTGCTTTCATTTTTCAAATCCAACAAACGCAAGGCTTCAGCATTAATGATCAACTGATCCCAACCCAAGTCTAAAACCGCCTCTTCGCCTTCCATTAAATGGGCAGGAATTAAAAAGAGGGGACTGGCTATTTTAGAACTACGCTGGAAGCCACTTCGGTCCATCCCTAAAAGGAAAAAGGCTCCGTAATAGAGTCCCATTTCCAAACTGTAGAGAAGAAGTTGTTCTTTAACCTCATCAATCTTAGGATGGTCAAAAGCCGAAAAACGCTGCTTTTTCTCCAGCACTTCTTCAGTTCCACCAACAAAGTGCTTCAGTTTATAGCGACTTTGAAAAACGGAACGAATGTTTAGGTTGCGATTATCAGCTTCGTAACAATCTCGAAAATAGGAGTAAAGCGCTTTTGCTTTGGGAATGGACTTCATTTTTTTAGATCGCAGAAATCAGATTTTCAAGATGCCTATCTAATGGCATATTTCAAAATATTAAAGCATTAAGCGCGCACATTTACATTCTCAGCTGCTCCTGCCCCAAATTCCAATCGGCCGGCGATTATGCTTCAAAGCAAGGTTTGCCATGGAAGTATTCGATGACCCGCATTTTGCTAATTGGCTTTAGAAAGGGAGTCAAGATCAATGCGCAAGGTTTTGGGCTTCTCCAGCTTAAAGCTACCGGGAGCCAGAATTTCTTCCGGTGGATTCCTTTGTAATTGTTTGAATTGGGATTTGTCGCCTTGCCAAACTACAGAGTAGAGCCATTGATCGTCGCGAGGATCCTGAATCTGATTGCGCTTAAAAAAGGATATTTCTAAGCTTAAGGAATTGCCGGTAAGCACCGGATGATGCACCACCAGATCTATCTCCTGGAAAGGACAATTAAGCTTCGAAGCAGGGATAAGTAAGCTATCTATAATCCGATCATCCTGAGGAGTAGCCGGACTGCCCATCTCATCAAGGAGATAACATTGGAAGATGCTGGCGCTGTCCGAACTCCTTGAAAGCAAGGCATAGGCCTGAGCTTGTAATCCTGCTAAGGGATAAATTCCCAATACGAATAGAATTAGAAGCATGGATATTGACTTTTTTGACTTAATATTCATGTTTTTCAGGCTTTTAGGAGCTTATGTTAATTTTATTTAGTCCTTTTAAAACTATTTAGTAATTATGTGCTTGCTTGAATTTTGTATTTAAACAACCAAAACAGGGGGATGAGTTTGTTGACTTTCATGGTTTCATATTTAGTAAACCGGGGGGAGGAAGTTAAAAAAAGCGCCAGGCAATTCAGAGCTATTTTCTGTCTATTGCTATTCATGGTTTCGCTGAACCAATTAAAAGCCCAGGAGTTTCCGAATTCCTTTAGGGGAACTTTAAGGGCGATGTCGGATTCCAGCTTCAATACCGATCGCTTAATTCGATTGGAAACCCACATTTTTAGTATTGCTCAAAATAAGGGGGATAGCCTGGGGAATTGGTTCCTACCGGCCTACGAAGATTATATTGATAGTCTTGACCCCAAGCTGCAGGCCGAGGCTTTAGAGTCTATGTTGATTATCTGCTACCAGCAAATCGGCAATTTGGATATGGCCGAGGGCTTTCTGGAAAAACGCATCCAGATTCTGGAAGAAATAGGCCATGAAGAAATGTTGGCCGTGGCCCTCTCACAATTGATGTTCCTCCAAGCTGATCAGGAAGAAAAGGAAAAGGCGATTGAAACCAGTATTCGTTTAAGGGAAATGATTCGCTTAAAAGGGGATATGTTGCCCGAAAGGAAATCCTTTCTCTATCGCCAATTATGTGGTTTTTACCATAAAGTGCGTGAAATTCAGCTGGGCATCGAAATATGTAATGTTGGGGCAGAATATGCCGAAGATGAAAATGATGATCGAAATTTGGCCGGTATTTATGAAGCTTTAGCGCTCCTACATGAAAATAAAGGCAGCTCGAACGATAGTATTATCAATTACCGAGAAATGGCCATTAGCAAGGCCGAAGCTGCTGGAGATAGCTTTTTACTGCGCACCCTCTATCGCAATATGGCTCGTACTTATGCTAAACTGAATAGAATCGAGGTAGCCCGAGAATATTACGAGAAGACTTTTAAGATCTACGAGAACTATCCCTATTTATTTGGCTGGATAACGGATATGACCTCCTACGGGAATTTCTTGTTGGATGTTCAGGACGTGAAACGGGCAGAGGAGCTGTATCAGAAATTAAGTTCTTTATATCCAGAGTATGCGCACCATGATGAAAGCGTAAAGCATCTTGCCAACTTAGGGATGAAGATCATGGTTAGCCGAGCCGATGTGGATTCCTTCAATTACTACAAAACAATCTACGATTCACTTTGGATAGATGTTCTGGAAAAGGATAAGCTGGAGGTGCGTGAGGAGCTTTTGGTAGAATATGAAACCAAGGAGAAGGAAGCTCAGAATAAAATTTTGGAAGCTCGAAATCAGGGAACGATGATCGCCTTAATTGCCGTAGGCCTGGTGGCAATCCTCCTTATTTTTCTGGTAAATACCATTGTGAAAAGGCGCAAGGCGGAAAGAATATTGCATGAGCAGAAAGAAGCCTTAATGGCTTCGGATTTGAAACGCACCGCCCTAGAGAAAGAACAAAGCGAGCAAAAGAATAATCAGCTTAAAGCCGAACTGCAGGAGAGGGTAAAGCAAATTACCGAGCATCAAATGCTTAATGCCGAGCTCAAACAATTGTTGAACGACCTTAACAATAATCTGGAGCAACCGGAAAATCGAAAGTTAACCCGCCAAATGAAGAACCTGGTGGGCCGCAAAGCGACCGAAGCGGCTTTGGAAGAAATTGCCCAAAAGATCAATGATTTTTACCCTGGCTTACAAGATCAATTAGCGGGTAAATTAGGGGAGAAAAAAGAAGCCGAAGTGTATACCACCATGCTCTATTTAATGGATTATCGAACCGAGGATATTGCTAAACTTTTACAGAAAACTGAAAAGGCCGTTCGCAATATTCGCTACCGGGTTCGCAAGAAATTAGACATGGCAGAGGAGCTCGATTTCCAGGATGGAGTGAAGGAAATATTACAATTGGTCTCTTAAAGGTCTTTAGTTCTTAATTATTGAATTTCAGTGTTCTATAATTTTTGAGGCCCGTTTGAGGTCCTCTCTGAGGCCTATTTGAGGCTTAAAATATAAGAGTGGGAGCAGGAGTCCCGATTAGTTTTATATCCGCTAATTAAACTCCCCCCAACTCTATGAATCTACGCTTACTCTACCGATTGTTTTTGAGTCTGCTTTTTGCCATTTGGGCAAGTGCGGCTTTTGGACAATTATCATCGGGTGTTAATGCACCCCATTGCGCTTTTACCGGTACCCTGGAAGTAGGAGATACCTTATTCTTCCGTTCTCTGGATACTGCGCTTACCAATCACAATCTTAATTTTCAATGGTACACTTGCGATGATAAAAGTGGAACCGGACGCACTGCTATTTCTACTGCAACCGACAGTGCTTATATTCTCCGGGAAGCGGATACCGCCAAGTTTATCCAATTGGGAGTTTTTCCTCAAGGTGGTTATTATACCGGAGCTGAAATCAGAACCGCTACTTATGGGATTGTCTATAATCCACTTGAGTTCTTTTTAAGCTCTCCAGGGATGACAGCCCCTTATGCCTTCCGTTTAAGTCCGGGTGATATTCCTTCTAATGCACCTTTTCAGCTCAATACCGCTTCACTAGGAGTATTAATTCCTCAAATGTCTGGGGCTTATCCCAATGGTGATGACGTATATATCTATGGCTTTATTGAGCCTTTTTCTACCAATTCATCACAAAGAGCTTATGGCTATTACAATAGTGGATTTGGCTGTGTGTATAAATTTGATCTGTCCTTTTACAGCAAGAAGAGCACCGACTCGCAGCATGTGAAATTGGTTGATTTAAGTGGCTATATAAATGTTCAAGGATCCGCGGCCTATCCTCCCGGTTCAGGTTTAAGTCCAGATCATTTTAGATTCACTTGCAGTTCCTTGAACTTCAATAATATGGCCGCTAGTAATAGTGTGATAGGAACCGTTAATACCTTTCTTTTAGGCTTTAAATTAAATCTGGCTTCCATTGGTATTGTTACCGCTTTGAATACCTCAGAAAGCACTAAAAACCATCTCCTTCAGGTAGAAACTGATACCGCGGATGGAACCTTGGATCGCATTCTGATAAAGGATATCAAGGATTTGAAATTCCTGGATTTTGTTGTAGAATCCAGTGTAAGCCTAGAGAATGATATAGATGCCAGCGAAACCCAAACCTGGAATAATGGCAAAGGCTGGGAGCCTCTTTACCGTCGTTTCAATGGTCTAGGCATGAGTCCGGATTTTAAGCCGGATCAAGTTGGAATTTATTTGGAAGGTGGAAATCACACGATTAAAGGCCTTTATATAAATCGACCCAACGAAGATGAAGTCGGAATTTTTCAAGAATTAGCAGGCGCTTCTTATGTTCGGAATCTAGCCTTGGAAGAGGTTGATATTAAGGGGAAAGATAAAGTTGGTGCCATTGCTGGTAGCTCAGCAAGTAACTACTCCAACGATATCATAGCTGTAACCGGAAGTATTGAAGGTCAGAATTCGGTAGGAGCCTTATTTGGCGAGGTAGAAATAGCCAAGAGCCTTAGTCTAAATTATGCTTATTCTACCGCCCAAACTCAAAGTGCAGATGGCTCCGGTGCCCTAATTGGGAATGTAATTGGCAGTGCCAACCTGAATCAAGTATATGCCAGTGGCGCAGTTTCCGGAACCCGGGCCTTAGCCGGTGGTACAGGCGGAGTAGTGGCTACGGAAAGCTATTACAATAGTGATAGCGTAGCATCTTCCAGTCAAGGATTGCCATTAACCACTGCTCAAATGAAGCAGTTTAACAATTATAACAATTGGGATTTTTCGAATGTATGGGGAATCACGCCATTGGTAAATAATGGCTTTCCCATTTTAAGAGCATTTTACCCTGCTTTGACGGTCGATGTGCTAGCTAATCAAAATCCATTCTGCCCAAGCGACAGCATCGGATCCATTCAAGCATATATCAATGGTGGAGCTGCGCCTTACCAGTTTAGCTGGGGGGATGGAGATACTAGTTTGCAAAGGACTGGATTAGCGGCTGGAAGCTATTCCTACCATGCTATCGATGCTCTGGGAGATACCTTAAATGGAAGTTTTAGCCTAAACGCATCAGACAGTATCGCCCCCAATTTTAATTTACCGGGCTTTACAACTAAGTATCTCGATGCCGCGGGAAGGCTGAATATTCAAGGTTCTGATTTCCTGAGCTACGCCTCCGATAATTGCAAATTAGACTCTCTTTGGCTTTCCATCGATAGCCTCGATTGTTCGGTGATAAGCAGCGGGCCGGTGCCTGCCTCCGCCTACTTCGACGGAATTAATGACTTTGCCTGGGTAAGCAATAATCCTTCTTTAAATTTTGATCAAGGGATTATCTCACTGTGGGTGAAGCCCGATTCTTATAATAGTAATGCCGGAATTATCGCGATGCGTGGTAATACCAGTCGCTATTCTTTCCACTTAAATCAGAATGCTAATCAGCTGGGATTGTGGAATAACATTTCCTATAGCACTTTAGATTATTCCAAAGGCTTTGATGCCGGTCAATGGTACCACATAGTAATAGTGATTAAGGGCACTACCGCTAATCCTGAGGTTTGGATAAATGGAGAAAACATAGGCAGCTTCACGGTTAACATCAATTTTGATATTAGCAATGAAAACTTTGTCTTAGGCTCCTCCAATAGTTTTGGCGAATTCTTTAAAGGAAGTATTGCTAATGTGGCGCTATATGATAGCCTGCTTAGCCCTTCTGATATGAACCTCTTATGGGCTCAGGATTCTTTAACTGAAATCCCTCACCTAGTAGCCTATTATCCTCTTTTAGAAACAGGCACGGTATTAAAAGATTATGGTCCAAATGCTTACGATGGACTCTTTGTGAATTGGAACTCTAGTGATCGTCAATTTAATGCCAAAGAATTGTGGGTGTATGCTGAGGATCACAATGGTTTAATCGATTCTGCTCGCACCTGGATTTTTGCAAAAGACACCATTAAGCCTCAAATTACCTTTGTTCCAGCTAATATTTCAGTACAAGCTGATAGTAATTCCTGCGGCGCCATTGTAAATTATAGCCTGCCACAAGCCAGCGATAATTGTGCTTTAGCCAGTTTAAACCTTGTTTCCGGTTATGCCAGTGGAAGTGTATTTCCGGAAGGAAAAACCATTGTAACCTATGAGTTTAGAGATAGTAGCGGAAATGCCGAAACCTGCAGTTTTGAAGTTTTGGTTACCGATACTATCGCCCCTCAATTTCTGACTTGTCCTCAAGATCGAAATTTTGATGATTACTTTCATACCTGCGATTTTGAGCAAAGATTCCAAGCACCTAATTTTGATACAGCCTGCGCAGCTAAGGTTGATCACCAGATTACCCAAAGTAGTTTAACCACTGCCTTTTCTTTTAATGCCTCCAATAAGTTTGGTCCAGAGCCAACCGGGATCGTTCGCTTTTTTGATTTAGATCAGGATGGTATTCAAAACAATTATCATTTGAAGGGAATCACCTTTGGAATAGGTGCTGTTCCAGATGGAAATGTATATGAAGTGCGTATCTATCGTTTCAGCGAAGTTACCCATGGTGATAGCGTATTTGACTTCCTCTCTGACGAGAATCGAATCGATTTAAATCGTTATCACCCGACCATCATCAGGACCAATCATTATACTCACAATCAAAGTTTCGGTTTACAAACTGTGCCTGTTGATTTGCAATTAATCCCTTCGGATAAAATCATCGTTGAGATTTTAGGTCCTGGAGTGGCGGGCTCCTTCGCTGGAAATACCGACTTAAATAACCAAACTGTGCCGGGCTATTGGGGCCGAAATGATGGATATGCCACGATTAACCCAGCTAACCGCTCAGGAGTTGTTCCGATTATTGCCCTGGAAGGTGAGGAGTATATCAATTTAAAAACGGTTCAATATGCCGGACCCGAATCAGGGACTTATTTACCCTTCGGTAAAACTGATATTGGCTATTACATAGAAGATGGTAGTGGTAACCGCGATAGCTGCTCCTATAGCTTCACGCTCAATGATTCATCTGCTGCAACTGATTTTGACATTTCAAGAGAAGTGGCTACCAGCGATACTACCTGTGATGCGCAATACAATTGGGGGCCAATTGAGAATTACTTTACCGAGTGCAATTTGGATACAGTAGTTCAATTAAGCGGATTGCCCTTGGATACCATTTATCCATTAGGTACCACGGTGAATAGCTATCTTGTTTATGATACTTATGGTAATGTTTCCGATACTTCCTATCTGCGACTTACCGTAAAAGATCTAAGTAGTCCGGATGCGCAATTGGTATCCAATGTTCAAGTTTATCTGGATTCTAATGGACTGGGCTCTATCGACTCATGGAGCCTCGATAGTGGATCGACCGATAATTGCGGTTTAGTCGACAGTATTGTTTTGACCGACAATGTATTTACTTGTCGCGATGTGGATTCTTACTTTTCGGAAGGGGCCACCGCTTCCTATCTCAGCTTTGATGGAATAAATGATACGGTTACGATCGACCTGGATGGTGTGATTGATCAAATTGATACCTTCTCCATTCAGTATTACCACCGGCAAGATATTGTCAATAGACCCTATTCTCAGCTAATTGGCGGAGTTTTTAGCTTACGAAGCGGTACCGAGGAAATATTAGGATATAGTTTTTCGAATTTCTTCACCTTGGTGACCACTGGACCTACTGTAAGAGGAGCAGGTGTAGTGAGTGCCCATATGCCTTTTAATGTTTGGCATAAATTCACCTTCAGTTATGCTAAGCCTGATCTTAAAGTCTATCTCGATGATAATTTGATTATCACTGCAAATTATGCCATCGATTCGTCTAAGGTTTCAAACCTAAATCTGGTATTGGGAAAGGCAGGGACTACGAATCCCAGTTTTAGTCCTTTAAGTAATGTAGACCTGGATGATTTTATCATATACGATACCCTTGCCGATGGCTTAACGAGTCCCGATCCCAGTCATATTCTCGCATCCTTTGGATTTAACCAAGCTGGCGATTCAGTATTGTTTGATCAGGGACCCGGTGCCTACCATGGGCAGCTGCACAACTTCGATGTGGATTCAGCCTGGCATAATGTGAGCGATACCTTATTGGTTTATGTGCAAGATGAGGCCGGAAACCGTACGCCGGTAAATCTTCCTATTGATGTTATCGATACCATAGCACCTAGTATTCAGGTGCTGAATGCTGGCTATTATTTAGATAGCAATGCTCAATTTATCGTCGATTATAATTCGGTGATTTCCAATGTTTGGGAAGCTTGTGAGCTAGATACGGTATTCTGGAATGCGGATACTTTAACCTGTGCTGACCTCGGCTTAAACGAGATTCAGATCACGGCGAGCGATATTTATGGAAACAGTCGAACCAGCGTCGCCCAATTAACTTTACTGGATAGCATTGCGCCAGCCGTTTATGCTAAAGGCATAGATCTTTTTTTAGATGCAAGCGGTCAAGCTTCGGTTTCAGCCTCCGAAGTTGATTCCAATTCCTATGATCCTAATTGCAGCCTGGATACTTTGTATCTGAGCCAGACGGAATTTACATGCTCCGACCTGGGGACTCCAACGGTTTACCTTATCGGGATAGACAATTCGGGTAATAAAGACAGTAGCCTGGTTGCCATTTCGGTTCTGGATACGGTGAAGCCGGATGTTCGGACACGAGATATTCAAATTTATCTGGATGCCAATGGTCAGGCTGCTATAGTGCCGGCCGATATTGATTCTGCTAGTACTAAACTCTGTGCGAATCTCAATCTTGATATTTCCCAAAATAACTTTAGTTGCGCTGATCTAGGAAGCAATACGGTTTGGCTTTTCGCCGATGATGGATTAGGGAATCGGGATAGTGCTAGCGCTCAAGTACTGGTTCTAGATACTCTTGCCCCTCAATTACAGGCCCTCAATCAGATCCTATACCTTGATAATGCTGGACAGGCAGGTTTAAGTGTTAATGAAGTGAATAATGCCAGTACCGATAACTGCGCTATCCAGCAAATTAGCATTTCCAAAACCCAGTTTGATTGTGATGATCTGGGAATTCAGAATTACTACCTAATTGCCAGTGATGCATCTGGAAATTCGGACAGCATTTCCTTTAGCGTAGAAATTCGCGATACCATTAAGCCGGTGGCAGATGCCCGTAACAGAGTCCTGTATTTAGGGGCGGATGGAAGCGTAAGTCTCGACCCTCAATCGGTAAACCGCGCCTCTGTTTCCAATTGTAATGTGAGCTATGCGCTAAGTCAATCGACCTTCACTTGTGCCGATGAAGGACTAAACTTAGAAACCTTCTATATCACAGACTTGGCCGGAAATCAAGATTCTGCGACCTTCCTGGTAGAAGTGCGCGATACCATTAGTCCAGTGGTTATTCCACGTAATATCACCGTTCAATTAGGAGCAACCGGTCAGGTTAGTGTGGCTGCTTCTCAGGTAGATAGCGCCAGTTATGATAACTGCTCCAATCAATTGTTCTACTCCATTAGTAAGAGTAGTTTCAATTGTAATAATCTGGGTCTAAATACGGTAAGCTTAACCGCTACCGATGGTCAGGGTAATAGCACTACTGCTCAAGCTCAGATTTTGGTAGAAGACAATATTCTGCCTGTCGTGCGCTCACGTAACCTAAGCCTTTATTTGGATGCCAACGGAATGGCGAGCATCACAACCGGCATGCTTGATAATGGCAGCACTGATAACTGTAGCATCGATTCCTTAGCCCTTTCGCAAAGCGATTTTAACTGTGCAGATTTAGGTCAGAATACCATTAGTTTCCAAGCTTTCGACCAAAGTGGAAATTCCAATAGTACCAATGCCATCATTACGGTTATCGATACCATGGCTCCGGTCTTGAATACCCAATCCATTAATGTGTATCTCGATGCTAACGGTCAGGCTAGCATTACAGCCAATGATCTGGATAATGGTAGTACCGATAATTGCGCCATCCAAAGTTTACAGATCAGTCAAACAAGCTTTGATTGTGGCGATTTAGGTCAGGTGGCGATTCAATTTACTGCCAGCGATGCTTCCGGCAATAGCCGCAGCCAAATGCTAAATGTGATGGTGCTGGATACCATTTCACCTATCGTAGTTGGAGGAAGCTTAAGCTTAAACCTCGATGCCATTGGTCAGGCTAGTATTAGCGCTGCTGATATCAATGCAAGTAGCTCTGATAATTGCGGAATCAGCCAGTGGAGTCTAAGTCAAACTAGCTTTGATTGCACAAACTTGGGTTCTAATACCATTAGTTTAACCGGTACCGATGCTTCCGGCAATAGTACATCTGCAGATTGGACTATTAGCATTGTAGATAATGCCGCACCCACAGTACTAGCTCAAAACCAAACACTTTATCTGGATGCCAATGGCAGTGCCAGCTTAAGCGCTAGTCAGGTTGATGCCGGCTCCTCTGATAATTGCGGTATTCAAAATCTAAGCTTAAGTCAAAGTACTTTCGACTGCAGCGATATTGGTACCCTCAACCTTAGCCTTTCGGCGGATGACGCCAGTGGCAATATGGCCAGTACCAATTTTGTAGCTACCGTATTAGATACTATGGCTCCAGTGTTGAGTACCCAATCCATCAATGTGTACTTAGATGCCAATGGTCAGGCTACGATTAGTGCTACTGATTTGGATAATGGCAGCACAGATAATTGCGCGATTCAAGATTTACAAATCAGCCAAAGTAGTTTCGATTGCAGTGATTTGGGTAATCAGACCCTTACTTTCACCGCAGTAGATGTTAATGGTAACCAGCGTAGTGCCCAAGTAGGAATTACCGTTCTGGATACCATTTCACCTCAGGTAGTTGGAGGAAGTTTAAGCTTAAACCTCGATGCCAATGGCCAGGCTAGTCTTACGGCCGGCGATATCAATGCAGGCAGCTCTGATAATTGCGGAATCAGCCAGTGGAGTCTAAGTCAGACTAGCTTTGATTGCAGCAACCTGGGTTCTAATACCATTAGTTTAACGGGTACAGATGCTTCGGGTAATAGTACATCTGCCGATTGGACTATTAGCATTGTAGATAATGCCGCACCCACAGTACTGGCTCAAAACCAAACGCTCTATCTGGATGCCAATGGCAATGCTAGCTTAAGCACCAGCCAGGTTGATGCTGGCTCTTATGATAATTGCGGCATTCAAAATCTAAGCTTAAGTCAAAGTTCTTTCAACTGCAGCGATATTGGTACCCTCAGCCTCAGCCTTACGGCGGATGATGCCAGTGGCAATATGGCCAGCGCCAATTTTGTAGCTGCGGTATTAGATACTATGGCTCCGGTACTAAGTACCCAGTCTATTAATGTGTATTTGGATGCCAATGGTCAGGCTACGATTAGTGCTACTGATTTGGATAATGGTAGCACAGATAATTGCGCGATTCAAGATTTACAAATCAGCCAAAGCAGTTTCGATTGCAGTGATTTGGGTAATCAGACCCTTACTTTCACGGCCGTAGATGTAAATGGCAACCAGCGTAGTACCCAGGTAGGAATTACCGTTCTGGATACAGTTTCGCCCGTTGTTCCTGGCGGAAGCTTCACCTTGAATTTGGATGCCAATGGAGCGGCAAGTTTAAGTCCAGCTGACATTAATAGCAATGCCAGTGATAATTGTGGGGTTATATCCTGGAGCCTAAGCCAGACTAGCTTCTCTTGTGCTGATGTGGGTTCTAATACAGTGAGTCTCACTGCTACTGACGCATCAGGCAACAGCCAAACTACCAATTATACTATTCTGGTAGAGGATGTTTTAGCTCCGGTCTTAAACCTTCAAAATATTACTGTTTACCTCAATGTCAATGGCATGCGAGCAGTGGCCGCCACGGAAGTAGATAATGGCAGCAGCGACAATTGTTCGATTGCCAGTCGGGTGCTGGATATCGATACCTTCGACTGTGCTGATTTAGGTCAAAACCTGGTGAACTTTACCGCCACGGATGTGAATGGCAATGCCGCTTCGCAAAATGTGATTATCACGGTTAAGGATACCATCAGCCCCAGCATTGTAAATCTTCCGGCCAATATCACGGCTTATACCGATGCCAATCAATGCGGAACCATTGTACAATGGCCAGCCATTTTGGGTAGCGATAATTGTGGCAGTGCTACGGTAAGTACCTCGCAAACCAATGGCGGACTTTTCGCGAAAGGTTTAACAACCGTGAATGTCTTGGTGCAGGATGCCAATGGCAATAGTCAAAGCGGAAGCTTTAGCATTAATGTTTTGGATACCATTGCTCCTCTAATTAGCAATGTACCGCAGGTGTATACGGTATTACCTAATGCCGCATCTTGTGACGCTGGTGTAAACTGGATTCCTCCGGTGGCTAGCGATAATTGCGGAACCGCTACCCTTACGAGTAATTATGCTCCGGGTGCCACCTTGCCGGTGGGTACCACAACAATTGTGTACACCGCCACCGATGCCGATGGTAATAGTCGTAGTGTAAGCTTTGATGTAACCGTTACTGATGCGATTGCACCCCAGTTTAGCAATGTACCCGCCGATATTGTACAAGCCAATGATGCCGGTCAATGTGGGGCCAATGTAAATTGGACCGCTCCTAATGCTACGGATAACTGTACGGTAAGCACCTTTAGCAGTAGTCATAATTCCGGCGATTTCTTCGCTATTGGAACTACGACCGTTACGTATACCGCTAGCGATGCGGCGGGTAATCAAACTAGCATAAGCTTCGATATCACTGTAGAGGATCAGGAGAAACCTGTAGTAAGTTCAGTGCCTGCAAATGATACGGTAGGCCAATGTGGTGCAGCCTATGTGTACAGCCTACCAGTGGCGACCGATAATTGTGGTACTGTAAACGTTCAGCAAATCGCCGGATTAGCTCCTGGAAACGTATTCCCCATCGGGGTAACCCAGAACAGCTTCCGTATTAGCGATGCTGCTGGAAATGATACGGTGGTTGGCTTTACGGTAGTGGTGATTCCTCAAGGTCAGGCTAAGTTGCCAGACTTATTAGAGATTTGTGCTAATGCTCCGGCAGTGGATATTACCGAAGGACAAGCCAGTATTAATTGGTCTGGTCCAGGGATTATCAATAGCGGAACCACCTTCGATCCGGCTCGCGCAGGGACCGGCAGAAAAACCCTCACTTACACCTTTGTAGATGACTATGGTTGTTCGGTAAGTGGTTCGATTATCGTAACCGTATTACCGGTGCCAAGCACTCCACAGATTGTGCAGGTTGCTTCGAATACCCTGTCTACCACTCAGACTTATTCTACTTATCAGTGGTATCGAGATGGAGTAGCGATTCCGGGTGCCGTGAATCAGAATTACTCCTACACCCAGAGTGGACATTATCAGGTGATTGTAGGAAATATTTCCGGTTGTGAGGTATTTGGTGCAGGCTATGCGATTGGACCGATCCACGGTGGTATTGGGGTAGACGAATTCAATTGGTCGGATATGCAAGTGTATCCGAATCCGAATGATGGATTGTTTACCATCGATTTTGCCGGCCTCACGAAAGAGAATATGAAGGTTCAAGTGCTTTCTACCGATGGAAAATTGGTTTATGAAAGTCAACAGAAGCTGAATGCTGAAAGCCAGATCCGCATTGATCTGCGGGGCTTACCGGCTGCAGTTTACTATCTCCGTGTCTCCAATGGCGCGATCCGAGAAACACGCAAGTTGATCATTTACTAATCCCACAAAGCATTTGACCATGAAAACGATAAAATTCATCAGCCTAAGCCTACTCTGCTTAAGCTTACAAAGTACTGTAGCACAATCCACAAATGAGGCTTCGCGTTGGAGTCTGGGAGCCCGAATCAATCATCTCTATGATATTGGTGCCTATCGTTTCGATACAGAATTATCGAGGGATATGCGCGGGCTTAACGGCTCCTTCACCCAATTCGATATTGGTTATAGTTTCTACGCCGAGCGCATGTTTAATCCGCTCTTTGGTTTGCAATTGGGTTATCATGGAGGGAGCATGACTGGCGCCAATCAAGTGGAGTACTATGAGAATAGTTTTAATGAAGCGCAGTTAAACCTGATCCTGATGTTGAGCAATTTCAGCTCCTCTTTTGCGCAGTCACCCTGGAATGTGTACGGAAAATTCGGATTGGCCAATGGTCGGTTCGAGTCGACCCAATACTTGCAGAGTGATCAGGTGGAGGATAATAGCTTCGCCGATAATTATTGGAAATACCAGGGGGGACTGGGTTTGCAATATGAGCTAAATAGAGCCTGGCGATTGGAGCTCGATTTTAGCTTGAATAGCGTCTTGAACGATGGTTTCGACGGCTATAACAGTGCTTCGGGTTCGGATGTCTATTGGGCTACTGCTTTGGGAGTGGCTTATAGCTTCGGGCCAAAAGCGCAAAAGGCAGAGTTTCAAAAGCCCATTTTTAGTGCATTGGCTTGCGATGGCCCTCCTCAAACTAAGGTTACAATTGCCAATGACAGTTTGAAGTGGGAAGAGCAGGCAGCGCAAATGGCGGCTCTGCAAGCTGACTTGGAGCGTACTCAGGCCGAATTGGAAAGCCTGAAGCAAGCTCAAGCTCAGCCAAAACCCAGTAGCACAAAGCCAGAGACAGAATCCTTGTCCGTTTACTTTGGCTTTGATCAATCGTATCTCAGTAGCACTGCAAAGAAGGCCATCTTCGAGCAGGTGCGGGGTCTGAGGAATATAGAGGGGACAAGGTTTGTTTTAACTGCTTATGCTGACGCCACAGGCCCCGAATCCTACAACGTTAGCTTAAAGCAGGCGCGTGCCCATGCGGTACGTGATTTCCTTTTGACTTTGGGCTTTAGCGCTGCTCAAATTCAGATTGGACTTGCTAAAAATCAATCTCCCGAAGAATTGGGTAATTCTTTTCTTAATCGGCGAGTAGATGTAGAGTGGGAGTAAGTCCTGGAATTAATTCGGACCTTGTTCAAAGGGCTCCTTCGGGAGCCCTTTTTTATTTCTCGATTTTTATGCGATGCTCTAAAAGCAAGCCGGGTAATTGATCGAGATTAAAATGCGCGCCTTTAATGCGGTTCCCTTGTGGATCGATTTGCAAATTGCTGCTGCCCCGGAAATCACAGGCCATAAGATTGCTGTTTTCGAAATGAGCATTGCGTAAATCGCAGTCTCGTAAGATGCTATTCTGCATTTGCGCCGAAGTGAAATCCACTTCCCATAATTGGCAATTCTCAAAGGAACATCGGCTGAGGTCTAGACCGAAGAAATTGGAGCTATCGAGTCGGCAATTTTGCATTTTAAAACTCAGGCCAAAGCTGCTCAGCTCATCAAAGCGAATACCCAATAGTTTACAGTTTTCGAACCAGGCATCTTGCAGGCGACTTTCTTTCCAGCGCAGATTACTGAGATCGGAATCGATAAATTCACATTCACTGAAGTTGAAGTCACTCAGGTGCAATTCTTGAAACTGGCAATTGATAAAACGACAGGCTTCGTATTCCCCTTTCGCTAAGCTTTGTTTCTTAAAGTCAATGTTTTCGTATTCCTCTTCGCAGAAATAGGCCATGGTAGTGCTTTGGCGTAAAATTAGAAAAGGGAGAGGCTTATCCTTAATTCTTTAGGTATGCTTTTTAAGCTTTTATAAATTGCGGAGCCAAAAACCAAGCATGCCTTCGCTTTATTCTTACCCCCAATTTGCCCAAGTCTGGCTGAAGAATCTCTTGCTCAGGTTCCTTCTATTCTCTTTATTCCTAGCTGCTGTGAGTACAAGGGCGCAGGTAGATTCTCTGGACTTAAAGGCTCGTTCCATTTTACATATGGCGCGGGATTTCCATTTTCAAGCTCCCCTTAATGATTCTGTTTTTTCGCAGCGGGTGTATGATGAATTAATGCAGTCCTTGGATCAGGATGGCCAATTTTTTACGCAGAAGGACCTTAGTCAAATTTCACCTTATCAGGCTATAGCCGCCCGCAATGCCCAGTCGCGACAAGCGCTGGTACAAAGCTTAAGTGAGGTGTATCGGTTGAGGCTACAAGCCCTGGAATCTTTGTTGGAGGCCGAAAGCCAAAAGCCCCTGGATTTTACAATAAAGGAGCAGTACCGTATTGAAACCGATGGCATTCTTGAAGAAGCCGAATGGAAAGAACATTGGCGTAAATACTATAAAATGCGGGTGCTTTGGGCCCTTTTCAATCATCAGGATACGGCCGCCAAAAGCTTTAATCCTGATTCCGAAACTAAATTGCATTGGCAAAAGTATATCGGCGAAAGCATGGTTTGCCGCTTGCGAAATGATTTAGATCATTATGAGGCTTTGGACCGCTATATTCAAGAACAGTATTTAAAGGCTTTAGCGAAAGCATTGGATCCGCATAGCGCCTATTTTTCCAGCTCTGCCCGACAAGGTTTTCAAAATTCACTTTCTCAGAATGAATTGTCTTATGGCATTGAGCTCTTTCGCAATGCAGATGGAGAAATAGAAGTGGCTTATGTGGTGCCCGGTAGTCCGGCCTGGCAGAGTGGTAAGGTGAACGAAGGTGATATTATCCTGGGACTGAGTTCCGAAGCCAGCGATGAAGATGCCCTGGCTTGTTTAGGAACGGCCGAAGTGCGGGCCTTAATTGAGTCGGCAGATGAAGCTGAAACCAAATTCCAATTGCGAAAGCAAAGCGGGGAGAAGTTGGAAGTGGAACTCAGCAAAGACTATATCGCAGTGGAGGAAAACCATGTGGAGTCATTCGTTTTAGAAGGGGAGCGCAAAATTGGTTATATCTATCTGCCTTCTTTTTATGTGGGGGATGAATTTGCGGAATCGGTGCAGGGCTGTGCCGTGGATGTGAGCAATGCCCTGATTCGCTTGAAGCGACAAGGAGTGGAAGCCTTAATCATGGATTTGCGCGACAATGGCGGCGGGGCGATGTATGAGGCCCTGCGATTAGCCGGAATTTTTGTGGATTATGGAGCGCTTTCTATTTACTCGGATGGGCAAGAACATCAAACTCTAAAGGATATGGATCGCGGGGTGATCTATGATCAACCGATGCTGATTTTGCAAAATGCTTTTAGTGCTTCGGCCTCGGAGCTTTTTGCGGCCGCTTTGCAAGATCGAAACCGCGCTATTATTGTAGGGCAGCCCAGTTATGGGAAGTCTACGGTACAAGAAATTGTGCCTTTGCTACAATACCATGAAAATTCGGATACCGCTCTGATTCCCGGTTCCTTTATTAAGCTGAGCACGGCGGCTTTTTATCGGGTAACAGGAGCTAGTCATCAGGCCATGGGAATTCAACCCGACATCCCATTGCCCGCTTTGTACAATTATGATGCTTACCGCGAAAAGGCGTATTCGAATTATCTTAAGATCGATTCGATTAAAAAGAAGACCTATTATTTCCCGGAAGCTGAATTACCCTTAACAGACCTGAGAGAACTTAGTGCCCAACGCATTAAGGCCGATAGTCTTTGGCAGTGGGAGGCGAATCAAGAACTGAATACAGGTACTGAGACTAGCATACCGCTTGACTTAGCGGGCTTTTCGGCTTATATGGCGAAGGATGAAGTGTCGGAGGATTATGAAGAACAGCATTGGGAGCCCGCCTTAAAGGTGCATTCACTGAAGTATTTACTCAATTATCGATTGGCAAATGAGGAGGAGGGCTTGACTGTTAAAGCGGCCATCTCCGAGGATTTATACATCCGCGAAAGCTTTTTTATACTTAATGACTATTTAGAATTCAAATCAACACAATGAAACAAACATTAGCCATCTGTTTATTGCTATTAGGCGCTTTTTCAATGCAAGCTCAATCGGCTGGAGAAGCGGCCGCTTATATGGGCCAAATCGGGGAAAGCATCGAAGAAATGAAAGGTGAAACCTGGAGTTATCTAAAAGCCGCCACCCGTGGTCGTAGTGCCAGAACCCTGGAGCGCAAACGCCAATCTATTATTGAGGAGCTGAAAAACGTAAAATCTGAAATTCGTAAAATCGGTGCTTTTAAGGGCGATCGCAGCTACCAGCAAGAGGTGATTAATTATCTGGATATGACCGATATCGTGCTTCGTGAAGACTATGCGAAGATTATGGATATGGAAGATATTGCGGAGCGTTCTTACGACGGGATGGAAGCCTATCTTTTAGCGAAGGATATTGCCGGTGAAAAGATGGATAGTGCCTTTAGTATTTACAAAAATGCGGAGGAGGCCTTTGCCAATAAGTACGGTGTAAATCTGATAGAAGGAGAGAAGACCAAGAAGGATGAAAAAATTGCCAAGGCCAATAAGGCTTTGAAATACTACAACCGCATTTTCTTGGAGGTTTTCCGCGCTCAGGTGCAGGAAGCTTATGTTGTAGAAGCTTTGAATAATGCAGATTTAGTGAGTCTGGAGCAAAATCTGAATGCTTTGAAAACTGCGGTAGCTAAAGCCCAGGCTAATTTGGATACCTTCTCAACTTTTGGAGGAGATAAGAAATTACTGTACTCGGCTCAGCGACTTTTGAAGTACTATGAGAATTCTTGTGCGAATAATTTACCTAAGCTGGTTGACTTTTATGTGAAGAAGGACAATTTTGATCGCCTGCAAAAGAAAATGGAAGCCACTAAAAAGCGTGATTTAACGCAAGAAGATGTGGATGCCTTTAATGCAGCCGTAGAAGATTACAACAAAATGGTACCGGAGTTTAACAATGTTAACGAGCGCAATAATGAGGCGCGAGAACAGGCTATAAAATCCTGGGAAGACGGGGTTGAGGACTTTTTTGATCAGCATGCCTAAGCTAAGGCGAGCTTAATTGTGGGCTTCGGAGAACTATAGATAAAGTTTATCCAATATGCCGTACTTTTATCCTCTGTTAGGTTTCACCGAACAGAGATTTGAAACTCGTATAGTTCAAATTTTCACTTGCTTTTTGGGGTAATAGAAGGCAAGATTTAAATCCCGGGTTCTTTATGGATTCCGGGATTTTTTATTTCAGGATTAAGAATTAAGTCCCGCTAAAATTTCCTTAATCCCCTCTAAGCTGACTTCTTCAAATTGCAATTCACCCAATTCTTCGCCAATGATATAGTCCTGGACGGCGATAAAGCTCTTTCCGTTTACATATTTAGTTGCAATAATGTTTACGGGTTCTCCTTTGGGTATGTCTTTATAGTAGAAATTGCCTCTACGGTAGGTGTTTGGTGGCAAAATAGAATTTCGATTCTTAAAGACCATTTTCACATCCACATGATTAGCCGGTTTTAGAGGGATGTTTAAAGTGGTCAGTTTAGAAGCCTGCCAATTGGAAAAAGCATCAATATTGATCCATCCTAATTGCGCATTGTTGAAGATGTAATAGTTTAAGTCTGAAGAACTAATGCTACCCTTGGCAATGTCGGCTTCCATTTCCTTGCGTTCCTCATTACGTAAATAGGAATAGAGCTCTTCGTAGGTTTTGATTGGGGCTTCTCCTTGGCGATTGGAATTAATGGCCAGCATGAGTGCATCTACATTTTCGACCCCATATTTTTCAAGAAAATGAGTAAAAGCCCCACATGGATTTTCACCACCTCTGGATCTACTCGATCTAGCAGCAGCATTGTCTTTATTAAAGCCAAATAAACTTCCCATCCGGCACCAAAAATTACAAGGCTGTGGATTTCGACCTAAAGAACAACACCAGAGAAAATCATTCATGCTTGTGCTTTGCAAAGTGCTGCCATTAGTGCGGGTCCAATTGATATTAGCAAGGCTATCATGCTGGTTACCATTGAAGACTAGTGCACCGGGGATAGATCTTTCGCTTGGAATGTAAAAAGTTACATCTCTTCGTTTTCGCAATTTCAATTTGCGCTGGCCTTGAAAGGCCTCCACCTTAAACATGCCTCCACTTTCAAGCATGCGGCCATTAGAGCTGGTGCTGAGATTATTCAAAAGCATTTCACTTTTGGTAATTACTTCTGTAAACTCTATACGTACTTTTTCTTTGGGACGAAGATTACTGAAGGCCTTGGCGGGAATGTGAAGGATACTGCCCCCTTTGGCCTTGAGGATGGTGTCTTTAAGCGGGTCGATTTCGAAGACCTGTGGCGGTGGGCAGAGCTGCTTCAGTAATTCTGCAATGCCTGGTCCATAATCCGGTTCCGGCGCTAATTGAATAATCAAATCAACTCTGCGCTGGGAATTTTTATAGAGGTTGTCTGGCTGACCTTCATCCGCAAAGTTTTGGTGCTTAATTGAGCTATCTGCAAATTGCTTTTGAATTTCATTTTGCAAGCTGAGGATTCGGTTCTTGCCAAGGGCCTCATTATGAGCTTTGGATCCTGGGCCATCGCAATAGGCATTAAGTGCAAAGCCTAAAACTCTTTCATTGGGTAAACTGTCGAGCAGCTTTTGCAAGCTTTGGATTTGCGTGGCTTGGAGCTCAGTTTCATTGACTTCGAAAAAATAGCTTTTGCGGATTTCTGTTTTTTGGGCAAGGGCAGATAGGCCTAAGCTAAGAAAGAGGCAGAGGTAGAAATAGGGTCGCATACAGGGTTCTTTAGGAAATTTTAACGGCAGTTTTTGTCCAATTCTTATTCGCCAGGTGAATTTTTAAGACTGCCCAACCAGGCTAGGGCCTGATCTTCATCCTCAATGGCCTTTAGTTTCAAGCCGCCGTATTGCAAGAAAATGCTTTGTCCGGCCTGACTGCCTTTAAACTGATGGGAGATCCAAAAATAATTATCACCCGCATGGATTGGTAAATAGCCCAACTCTCCTTTTACCAAAAAGGGAATGGAATCTTGGGCGGAATCCAGGTTGAGATAGATTACTGCTTGATCTTTAATTTCGCGCTCTTGATCTTGTATCTCGATCCAGAAATCATAATTCTTGGAGGGAATTCCGCCCAATTCATCCCGAAAGAGAATCAGTCGGGGAGCCTGTGACTGAGATTTACTAAAGGCCGCTTCAGATACTTGGTAGAGGCTGCCTTCCAGGTATTGACCTTCTTGTACAAATTTGTGGAAGTACACCAAATTTCCATGGTGGGCCTTGGCTTTAGCGCGGATATCCGCTTCAATCTCTGGCCAGCTTTGATGAGGGTAAGCCAGTTTAAGATCACCCACTTTTATTTTGTTGGGAAATTGATCAGGCTCGGCGGTAAAATGAACCCTGTCTATCGAAATCGCCTGCACATCGGGGTTGAGGTTTAAAACCTTATTGTTTACACAGCCCTGGCAGAGTAGCAGGAAGGAAATTGAGGCAAAGCGCATAGTCTTATTTTGTACTAAGATAAAAGCAATCTTTAAGCCATGCCTAAGGCTTGGATACGGTATTTCACCATGGCAATGATCAGGTCTTTGGGTAGGGGTTTATTTAAGGGGAACTGCAGGGTTCCTTTCTTTACAATGGCCTCTTGCAATTGATCTTTAAAGGCTTCAATGGTATCCGGATGGGGGTAGAGGCTTACATGTTTTTTGTAGCCGGCCATCATAATTTGCTTATCCATTTTAGCGCCTTCTTCCAGCGCAAAAACGGGAATATTGTAATTGATTTTCTCTACCGCTTGGGGTGCGGCTTCTAAAATACAGGCCCTTAATTCCAAAAGCTTGTCTCTACATTCTTCGCTTTGATCCGCGAGGTAGTCGGCTACCTGATTGTATTGCTTCATTTTTGCCATGGAAGGAAGGTAAGGCTTTTAAAGGGTAAGGCCTAAGGCTGGGCCAAGCTGCTTATTTTAAGTCTATCACCTTATGTAAAAAAAAAATCTTCTTTGCATTTTAAAAGGGTGGCTAAGACTGGATGTCTTCAGAATAAAGGATCTAAAATATTGAATTGGGAGTGTAAATGCTCATGAATTTTCAAGTGTTATTCGGAACTAAAGATTTTCAATAGATAGTTGCCTGTTTTAATTGTCATTAGATTTGTGTCTCATTTATTATAATTAATGATCAGTTGTAAATACTAGATAAATAGTGGAAATGTTAAATATTATCGAAGGTGAATTCTATGCAATCCATTTTTAATCATTTAAAAATAGGCAGGTTTAAGTATTTCACGCTGCTTATTTTCTTTTCGACAAATTTGACACTTGCGCAAAATTGCCTTCAAGGATCTGTTGATCCTGAGTTTACTTCTTTTTATTCAAGCTCACCGGGTCAATCGCTATATCAGGCATATAATGCAGGACTTGTTTCTATTAATGAGGATCCGTTTTTTTATTGGATAGACACCACTAAGTCTTTGATTTCTCTCAGGTTGCAGAACCTACAAAATCAGGAAGAAGCTTTTTATTCATTGAAGACCTTGGAGGGGAGTGTGAAAACTTTACCTAGCATTTCCTTTCTGGATGAACATAGGTTCTATATAATCGGCCCAGATAATCGCTCTGTTCTGTTGTTTAATTTTAAAAAGAATGAAGTAGAGGCAAACTATCCACTGAATAGGGCCTTGGAAGATGGTGAAATACTATATACAAGGCCAGATTCAAAAATTAATAGGGTGGGCGACTACTTGGTGATTCCTACAATTTATAGCAAATCCGATTATTCGATCCAAAGTACAAGGCAAAGAATTTTTAGTGACTCTCCATTCGTCTTGTTTGATTTAAAGAATAAGAAAGCACTGAAACCTAATTCAGGTAATTTCTGGCCCTCTTCCTATAAGAATGAGTTTCAAATGCCTGATTACCTACCTCACATTTCACACAATTCCATTGATGAAGTTTATCTGGTTTTTAGGTTTTCAGATACTCTGGTCTCTTATAATTTGATAAACGAAGCCTTAAGTTATCAATCACTAAATATAGGTCAGGAATTCCCCAAAACAGGGCTGGAGAATGCTGAAATGTCCGAGGAGAGAAAATTTTTTATTGAGCAAGCTCAAATATCAAATTACCTCTACTGCCCAGAAAAGAAGAAGCATCTTATTGCATTTAAACCAAAGGCGCCATTTATTTCGAACGATAGAATTAACACTTATTATTCGATTGACTGGAACCTGTTTATTTATTCGGAAGACTTCAAGTTGGAGACAGCCTATTGTCTAAACCCAAAAAAGGATGCTGAATGGTATCAGCTAGGGATCTTTAATGGACAGGTCTTATTACCTGCGCATTCCACAACTAGTGATGATGGCAGGGAGAGTAGGAGTTTTAAAGGATTCCATTTAAATTAATGTCGCCATGGTGGTACTAAGCCTTATCGTTTCATTCCTTTTTAGTCATAGCTCCCATGATTCCAGAGCCTTTGAGTCTTATCTTAAACAAAATCAATTACCAGTAGAGGAGCATCAAGTTTATATTGTGATTTCAGGAAATACTTGTGTTGCTTGTTCTAATACTACGAGGGCGACTTTAATGCGCTATAGCTCATGTTCAAATCTTGTAGTGATTACTGGAGATAGGATGGTCAAAGAGGATTTAGAAGGAAAGGCAGTCAGTGTTTTGTTTGATGAGGCCTTTGATTTCGACTATTTACCCTACAATTTCACTTATACCAGTATTGTTAAAATCGAAGGAGAGAAGCTGGAACTTGAGTCTTTTGGAGTGCTTGATGGGGATAGATTTGAGCGACAGGTTTCGCATTATTGTGAATAAATGCAGTCTTTGTTCGAGCTCTTCCCTTGACTTTAAATTGGCCAGTCAGGAATCTAAATCTAAAACTCCTTCCATTTTACTAAAAACTGCAGAATCATTAAATTAAAACCTCCGCTACTAATTGAAAAAGAAGCGGAGGTTTTTTGTTGACCATGCTTATGTTTTCCTTCAAACATGCTGATGTTTTGACTCAAACATGCTGATGGTTTTATTTAAACTCTATTAAACTTTTGCTTGTCCGTAAAAGAAGGGGAAGGATTTAAATTTAGGGAAGTGTAGTAAGGGGGATCGGGATATAAAGTGGCCGCTGTTATTTTATCTACAATAAAGACATCATTTTTACTTCATTAGAGGTGAATTGTTGAAAGTCTGGACTAACTTGTTCAATTCAATTAATTAAACCGAATTTCCGACGAGCGAAAAAATGAAGGCTGACATTATAAATAAGGCAGTAAGCATAGTTTTCATTTTATGCTTACTGCCTTTCTTGGGCTTAAGTCAATGGAATAAAGATGTTCGAATCATCAATTTACATGATTCAATCTTTTATGCAAAAAGAGAGCCGTTTGAAATCAGGACCTTTGGGGATTCTGGAGTTTCAATTTTTGGTGCTGCCTTTTACCAAGGCTTGACTACAACTCACTCTAGAGCCATTGAAGCTGAAGTTAATTCTGCGGATGGCTCCTTTATAAGGTCTTCTTCTCCTTCCGGATTATCAGGATATAATGGTTACTTTTCGAAAGTTGCATTCGCCTTTCCTAATCATGATAGGCTGATTGTGCATAATAGGATACTAAATAATTCTGATCAGTTCGATACGGTGGTAATCAAAGAAACTTCCAGTGATTCAGTAATCACCACCTTCGAGGGTGATTGGAAGGTGCTGAATCATCAAGAAACTACTTTGAGTTCGGAAGCTTGGCTTTATAGAAAGGATAGTACACTAGTTTGTAAAAGAATTGATTTAACTGATGGTTCTTTAAAGTGTTATATCGACTTAAGCTTAGTGCTTGACGATTCGCTATTTGGTACTAGGCCTCAAGATTATTCATTGAAGAACATAATTCTGAGTGGCTCTAATTTGGTGACAGAATTTACGAGGGCAAACCCAAGTTTTATAGACCCAATTACGGGGTCATTTTATTTTGAACAGGCTACTTTCAGTATTGACACCAGTAGTCTCAGTATAAGTAAGAAGAAATACCAAAGGATACCTTCGAGCCAGGTATCTGTCTTTGCAAGTAGTGAATGTGAGGATATCCTTTATTTAGATGAAAGCAGTGTTAAGGGAACGATGGATACAACCATCCGTAGAAGCCTTGTTTTTGCAAAGTACCAGGATGATTCAAGCATAAATATATCTTATCGTGCTAAGTTTTATATTAATATTTTAGGGGCTGAGAAAGTGCCGGGAAATGTGATTTATACCCAAAACGGGTATTATTTAATCTTTATCCCTACTCTTAACTTTCCTCCAAATGGTAGAGTACTGGATGGGGTGAGATTGGTCTTGTTTGATTCAATTGGTCGTCTTGTATTTGATGTTGAGACTAAGAACGAATGGCTGCATTTGTACTTTAACCAAGCAAGAATTTCTAAAAGAGGGGAGGTTTATTTTAATATTCAAGAGGAACGTCCTTCCGAAAATATCATCTTGGGTAAAATTGATTTAGCGGGTACCAACCCTTTGTTCAGGAAAAGTCCATTATCGATTGATGTTGTACCTGATCCCAATATTTTAGTTAGTCTTTATCCTAATCCGGCATTGAAATTTTTCGAGGTGGCAAGTGATTCAGCTCTGGATGAAATAAGCATTGTTAACAGTTTGGGGGACCTGGTATATACTGCTGAGATAAAGGGATACAAGCATCTAGTTGTAACAGAGTCTTTTGCGAGAGGAATCTATATAGTTAGAATTAGGTCGAAATCCGGCAAGATGAGTCATAGCAAATTGCTTTTGAAGTAAAAGCTAAGCAAAAGGCTCAAAGCAATCGTAATTGCGTTGGCGGTAGATTTTACCTTCTTTAAATTCAAAGACCTGTGTGAAATAGGCGGTCATTTGATCGCCAATTTCTTTTATCTACTAATCGTAGATTTTCGACAGCCTTTATTTTTTGCAGATATTTCCTTAAGAGCAGTAATTCCCTATCCTCTTGATCACCAAGATATTCCTTGATGATTAGGGCATTGCCATAGTTATCCATCACTTTTTGTGGACTGTCGTCTATCATCAAGATTTTTCCCAGGCTATAGCCAAGTTTCTTGACCTTTTTGAGGCGTTTCACATAATAGAATTCCTTGTGGGCGATCAGGCTTTGCTCCATTCGATTGGAATGGGTATTTCTTCTTAAAGTGGTTCGAGAGCGGGCCCAAATAAACTGCACTAAACCTTCCAGGCCAATCAGTTTAGTGATCGCTTCAACATAGGCGTCTGAGGCTGAGGACCAGATCGCAAATTCGAAATGTGTACTCAGGAATTCAATAAAGCGATGGAATTGGGGGCGCAGGTAAATATGATAATCGCCAAAGATAAAATCAGCCGGATACTCTAAGGGCTTGCTTCGGGCATGAATGAGGGTTTCATCCAGGTCGAGAATAATTAGCAAATCTGAGGGGTGCTTTTCCATAGTAGCAAAGGCCTATGCAATGTAAACACTTATTGAAGGAAATTAGGCCTTCTTATTTCTTGATAAACAATTCTGAAAAGTGTAATTCAGGAATTAGCAGAAGGTAGGTGCCGGCATTTAAGTCTTGGATGTAAAGGCCTGATCTATTGTCTTGAAAGCTTCCTTTTTTAAGGATGGCACCCTTAAGGTCTCTAATTTCATAGCCTAAGTTAGTTGAGCTATTTGGGAAGTCTAGATAAATGTGACTATTTGCTGGGTTGGGATAAATAGATGAACGTAGATTTTGATGAAAGTGTCGGGTGCTTAATACATTCCCGAATTCATCGAATATCCAAACTTGAACTCTTAGGTTAGGGAGACTATCACTGCGCCAATCAAATTCATTAAATGAGATTGCAATATGGTTGTTGGAAAGTCTGGCAATATTCTGATAGCTATTGGTTAAAGGGGTAGAAATAAATTTTTGCCAGTTTAAGGTGTTGGAATTTAGATTGTAACTGATAAGGGTGAAAGGTGTGGTATCTTTCGAAGTGTAATTGTATTGCCCAATTTGATTAACCCCTTGGATGATAAGCACGGAATCCAGATTGCTATAATCAATAGCGTCAATTTCAAAAAAGAGTCCACTTGAAATTTTTTCCGAGGTTTGGAAATCAAATCCGGAGAGTGGTAAGGTATCCAGCTTAGTGACATTTCCGGAAGAGTCCAGTTTTGCGATACCAATATTCCAATAACCTAATCTTTGTGGGATAAAAGGTAAGCTGTCAAAGAAAGATCTTGAATTTCCAATTTGATACATTCCATTGGAAGTCTGTATAAAACGTCCATGGCTTTGAAGTGTATTTGGGTACATGCCACTTGCGGGGTCTATAATAGAGCCACTATCCAAAATGCTAAAACTTGTATCAATAATATAATTGCTGTAAAAGTCTGGGCCATACTGGGGCCAAAAATTTGCTATTAAATTCCCATTAACCATTGAGGGATTAAGGCTCTCTTGGCGTGGTTTGCTTGAGGGAAACTTTTGACCAATATCGGTCCAGGCAAGCTTATTTGAAGAACGATTGACAAAGCCAATTCCAGCTGAATATAGGTTAGTGTCACAATAAGTGATATAGCCACCTAATAAAATGAAATCGGATTCTATTGTCATTGTGCCCAATTGAATATTGGTGCCTGGCTCTGAGATAATTACTTCATCGAGAACATTTAAATTGCTATCCAGTTTTGTTAGTGCCGTTGCAATGTTGGTACAGGACCCGCTGCCTGTGTCTTGTGCAGAACTTAAGATCAGAATTCCGTCCTCATACTTTTGAATGTCCCAAAGAGAAACAGCAAGGTTTGAAGCTCCGCCATTCACTAAGCCATTTAATTTTATGGAATCAATCGTTGCGAGGTTGGAGGAGTTTAATTTATAGACATAGGCATCCTCTCTACCCGTTTCAAAAAACTGATTTTTTTGAATACCTAGGTAAACTGAATGATTTCTGGCTCCAATACAGTGGCTAAAGGTAAAAGGGAATGGCTTAATTACTCGATTTACTGCTTGAGCATTTAAAAGTTGTCCGGCAAAAATGCCGATAAGAACTATGAGAATTCTTCGCATGTTCAATTAAATTAAATGGAGGGGTAGGCCCAACCCCTCCAGATAAAAATATTAATTCAAACCTAATGAATTAGGTCCATAATTAGCATTTAAGTTTGCATCGATGTTTTTTGAGAGAATTCCATCAAACTCCCACCGCGTGGTGCCTAAAGCAGCACCGTTTAGCACTCTTAAGCTTGAAACTCCATCCCAATATGTCCTTTTAAGAACAATATCATACAATTCATCCGATAACCTTTGGCTGTATGCGTCTTGCTGTTGAGGTGTAATACAATTAGCAACAGGAACAGGATTTTGATGTGCGGTAAAAATTGCATCTGGGTGACCCAACATCCAAGACCCATCGAAGTATCTTTGAGAAATTTGTCCTAGGTGAGAGCTGAAAGAAACCACATTGTATCTAGGTCTTCTAAAGTTGTAATTAACAGGGAAAAGTAGAGAGGGAAGAGTCTGGCGAGCTTGCCATTGTACATGTTTCCAAGCACCTTTTCCTGTAATGCTGTTACAATCCGCATTTGCTCCAGCTCTTCTAGAAATAGAGGCGGGTGGAACATTAGGCCAACTATATGATGAGACACTTGAAGCGTTTACTAAAAAACTTGTACTAAAAAGTAATGTTATTTCACCACTAGAAATGTCTGATACTCTTACGTCTGTTATATTATAAGAGTAATCATCATTATTGGATAAAGTATTTGCTATTTCATCATAAGCACTGGAAAAGTTAGAGGCTATATCTCCATTAATTATTTCTTCATTTGAATTTATCTCAAATGTGTAGGTGTTATTTAGGTAAATAATAGTGTCTTCTTCTTGATAAGTCGAGTCGCCGTAAAATGCATTAAGGTTTCCTTCTATTACCCAAATTGATTTATTGACAGGAGTGTAATCACCTGCATTTTGACTATCAAAAATAGATATGGAGCTCTCCTCAAATTCGGAAAGTGCATTTGAAGGTTCTGTAGGAGTATATACTTCATAAGGAAACTCCTCTGCCAGCATTTGAATTGGACTAGGTATACTTGAAATTTGCATTTCTTCCTTTTGTTCACAACCGATAATCCCGATGGCAAAACTTGCGATAATTCCTAATTTAAAAAATTTCATTTTGTGATTTTTCAGGTATTAAGTATTAAAATTAAACAGGCCTTTTTTAATTCTGCTAATTTAATACGTGCGTTAATTGACTTGCAAATAGTTTTTATTTATTACTTAATAGGGTTGTGTAATGGTGTGATTGTTACAATTTCTATAAAAATAATCATTATGATCTATACCTTTTTTTGGAAATTAATCTACTGTTATTTTTATGTTTGTAAAAGTTTAGGTTTAAGTCGATTATTGGATTTGTCTTAAAAAGGGTTCACGTGGTGATTAATAGCATGAATGTTAACTAGATTAACTGTAGTATATAGATTGGTATGTGATATGGGAATTGAGAATTTACTGAAGTATCAACTACATGCTTGACACCTTTATGAAGCTTTAAAAAAGAATGGTGGTGGTTAGCAGAAAGAATAATTTTCTACTTCGTTGGTAGAAATTAACGTCTTTTAATGTCTTGCAGATGAATAAGGGTTTCATCCAGGTCGAGAATAATTAGCAAATCTGAGGGGTGCTTTTCCATTTTAATAGCAGAAGGAAGTAGCAAGTTAAGGCTTCACTCAAAAAAGTCGAATACCACAGTCAGGGCAAAATTGATCGCTTGCTACAATGGGGTAGGAGCAGGCGGGGCAAGGGCTGGTGCTTTGATTCTTTAACTCTTGGGCGCTGCGCGGTGCCAGTTTTTGAGGGGATTTCCTGAAATGAAGTTTAGTGCCTTGAAGGGCATAAATTTCCACCTTTAACCAAAGGCTAATTTCGCTAGAAGTATTAATGATATAATATTTACTCTGACTAAGATGAGTGCCTTCTATAAAGAATACGGCAGGCTTTATCCATTTTTCTTTTGGAAAGGGAGCATTATCCCAGTCTAGACCAGAGGGGCTATGCTGTTCTAATAACTTCAGATTGGATTTTTGCAAATACTCATTAATTTCCTTTTCGAAGTTATAGAAATAGCGGAGGTAATTGAGGCGTAAGGGGATAGCCAGGCCAATGCCGAACAAGAGTACGATAATCAGGAAATGTAGAATGGTCATTGAGCAGGAGCTGAGGACTTATTAGGTTGGGGTTCGAGCAAATTACAAAAGTCAATAGCGGAATTCAGTCTTTCTTGCCCTTGAAATTTACGTTCAGCAATAAAATTGGATATTCCACAGAGGCTTTTCCTTTGCGGATGCGAAATTCAAGCAATATGTGTTCAGATTGTTCCAGGAAGAATCTTGGAGCGAGGTAGGCATCTGCAATGGATCTGATTCCCCCAATGCATAAGCCGAAGATTCTACAATGTCCTCTAAAGACGGGAGCAGAATCTAAAGCCTATTAAATCATGAAAATGGATACCCTCTTTCATGTTGACACATGAAATGTCTCGTAAAGGAGACTCTAAGCTAGCAACTTTTCAAAAGAAAGAGAACAGCGATACATTAAAATAGTGCATTGATGTTCTATAACTTCTTATTTCTTGATGAACTTTCCGGATAGGATGGCTCCATTGGCAAGCCTTGCTTTGATATAATACAATCCAGGTGCAAAATCCTTAACATTCAAATAGAATTGTTGCCCTTTAGGTATTGTGATCTTTTGCTCTCGGCCCAAAGCATCAACAATGTTCAAATCAGCAATTTCGGAAGAAGCTTTTATTTGAATCTCATGATCCGCTAAATTTGGAAAGACTTCAAGGCGGGCGTTTCCTACCCGAAGATATTCCTCATCAATGGCGAGGTAGTTAGTACCATTAGTATCGACGAAAAGAATCCTATATCCATCTCTTATAGCACCTATATTTAAATTTAAAATCGCTCGGCCATCGCTTAATACAAATCCATCAACAATTCTTATATCTGCATCACCTGAAAAGTCATTAGTAATTAAAGTCTTTTCGTAAAGAAGCTTGTTCCCTTTGTACATTCTAAGCAAGACAGTTTCGGTAGTTACTTGACCAAAATTAACCGTGTCGCGGTATTGATCTATCTCTTCCGCATAAAGGATGTAGTCACCTTTTTTTCTAGTCAAATAGAAACGGTTCTTTATGGGGAACTTCATAGTATCTGGATGATATCTTAATGAATCCAGTAATAGCACTGTGTCAATCAGCGAGTTATAAATTCTCTCAGAAGTGATCGTTTTGCGATAAAAGTTTCCATTTGGGTAGAATTCGATGCTGTCTTTCAAAATGCCAAAGCCATTAGGATCAAAGTAAAAAACCTCAGAGGGCCAGATAATAGGCGGAGCTAAAAGACTTAAGTCCTTCAAGTCAATTAAACTATAAAAGGACATGAAAGCTAATGGATTACCAACAGAGTCTCGCTTGACAAAATGTGCAAAGCCATAAGCGGAATCTGATTTAGACTGTAAGGGAGCAAATAGTGAATACTCAAACAATCTATAGTCAGATGGGGCGGAATAATTCTGTGCAATGCTATCATAAGGAATTGTTAAGATAGTATCACCTGTAGACTGATCAACTGCAGTAAACTCTTCACGAAGGATATTATCTATCCAAAACGTGGAGTTGGAGGCTACCGTAATTTGGGTTCCATTTCCATATGGAACGTATATAGAACCTTCGCCTTGCCATAGAATCGTGTCACTTCCGTATGCATGAAAAGAAAAGCATTGTGATAAAGTCGTTTGATCTTTGTAGCCATCATAGGTAGTAGTATCAGAAAACAACAAATACCCTTTTGAATTGGTCCAAGAAGTTCCTCTACCGACTGGGCAGTCCAAATTCACATTATTCAAATCAAATAATTGAACCTGGCCTCCATAAGCATCGGTTTTAAGTAAGCGCGGATAGTCGGTCCAGGAAAATACTCTGTACCTGCCAACAGAGGCCATCATGAGGGAATCTCCCACAACATAGAGTTTAAAATGAGTGGATCGACTGGAATAATTTGAAAGCAATGCCTCCGATCTAAATGTGGCCTGACTTTTACCGCTCGAAAAGAAAACGAAAAAGATAACTATAGTGACGAAGAATCTCATTAATACACTAAAAGCTTTTGGTTTGAGATAATACCTTCTGATGATACTGAAATAATGTAAAAACCAGATTTAAATCCTTCAAAATTAACCTCTGACTCATTTTCCAAAAGCTTTTTCTCAAACTTAAGAGTGCACTGTGAGTCATAAATTCATAGCCTTTTGATCGGTTTCAGCTCCATAAAGCTGCTCAAAAAAACCACCAATTTTTGGGTTTAAATAGTCTTGGGCATTAATAGAAAGCCCAATTGTGCAAAGCATAAAAAAGTAAAAGTATTTCACGATTAATCAGTTTATATTATTAGCTACTGCAAGGTAGAAAAAAATAGTACCTTCACATTGAAAACCAGGTTATTAAAAACAATTAGATGTTCTACAGTGAGAAATTGATAAAAATTAGTGTCAATGAAGCTTAGAGTCTTTCACATAGTTAAAGCAATTATTTTGTTGCTGGTTTTTTCAACGAGTTTAAGCTATGGGCAGTGGAATACTAATGTGGCTATTCTTCACTTGCATGATTCAACTTATTCGGTGAAAAGCGAGCCCTTTCAAATTAATACTTATGGTGATTCTGGGGTCTGTATTTTTGGTGGTGCTATTTACGATGGACTTATATATGCAGGTTCCCGAGCTATCGAAGCAGAAATTAATCCTGTTGATGGGTCCTATTTAAGGTCATCTTCGCCCCGAAAACTGTCTCAGTCTAATGACTCTTACAGTAGTGTGTCATTCTCTTTTCCGAATCAAAACCGAGTTCTTGTACGAAATCGTTATTCAACTAGTGCTGTACAAATAGATTCGGTGAGCCTTAGAGTTACCTCCAGTGATTCGGTTTTAGCCATCTATGGAGGCGACTGGTCTGTAATAGAGTACGAGGGTGCTCAAGCAAGTTCTGAGGTTTGGCTGCGTAAAAATGGTGATGGTCTGATTTGTAAAAAAATAGATCTAGTTGATGCTTCTGAATTGCAGTATCTTGACTTGGAGAAGCATTTACACGACTCCTTGTTTGATGCTAAGAATCCTTCTTATTCTCTAAAGAAAGTATTAATTGATGGTTCGAATATAGTGCTTGAATTTATTCGGTTTGATAATTCCATCCTTGATCCTATCACAGGATTGCCATACCTTGAACAGGCTACCTTATCCATTGATACTGTTTCCTTGGCCATTACAAATTCTAAGTATGCTAAAGTGCCTTACAAATCTGGTAATGTTGTAACAAGTAAAGAAGGTGATCGAGTATTATATGTCGATGAAACTAGTGTGCGAGATATGACCGATACAAGCATGAGGAAGAATGTGTTTTTGTATAATTACGCAGATAGCTCATCGGTAAGTATTTCATTCAAGTCAAAGTTTTACATCAACATTTTGGGATATGAAATTATTTTTGGTTCAGGTATATATACACAGAACGGATATTACCTGATGTTTTCCCCGACTATTAATTTTCCCCCAAATGGCATAAATGTATATGGGGTCCGATTTGCGCTTTTTGATTCTACGGGGCAAGTCTTGTATGATGTGCAAACCAACAATGAATGGGTGCCATTATACTTTAATCAAGTGAAAATCCCGAAACGAGGTGAGGTCTATTTTAACATACAAGAACATCGGCCGGCAGATAATATCATTCTTGGTAAGATTGATTTAGCTGGTAATAACCCCTTATTTGTGAAGAGCCCATTGTCTAGGAATGAATTATCGATTGACAATTCTCAAATTTCACTTTTTCCAAATCCTGCAAGCAGTTATGTTGAAGTAGCAAGCGACACGGCAATGGAGGAACTTAGAATAGTAAACTGCCTAGGTCAATTGGTTTATTATTCCGAGGTTAAAGGAAAAAATCACCTAATAGCTACAAGGGAGTTTGCAAAAGGAGTTTATACAGTTACAGTAAGAACAGACCGCGGTTCGGTGAGCACTAGTAAATTGCTTATAAATTAAAACAGAAGCAAAAATTAGGTGCAGGGCATTTGTTGTTGCAGATATGTGTCCTTCAATTATTCTGATGCCTTCTTACCTAACTCTAGGTAGCAATGCCGCTTAATCCCTGGTAATAGCCTTTAATTGAGAAACTTGATAAAAAGCAAAAGCCCCACACAAATCGCTTTGCGGGGGCTTTTAAGGGTTTGGCAGTGACCTTGGAAGGAGTCGAACCCTCAACCTTCTGATCCGTAGTCAGACGCTCTATCCAATTGAGCTACAAGGCCGGCACTGTTTCCGTTTCTGTAACGGGGCTGCAAATATAAAGACAATTTCAATCCTCGCAAGTGCTTTTGAGATTTTAATTCAATTTTCGAGCGGCGGGGGATGCTTGTCCCTTGAAAGGCAGTGCGAATCAAGGCTGGATTAATTTTCTAGACCTGGGCTGGCGCTACAATTCTCCGTATCTGCCGAATTAAGATTACATAGAATAATGGGATCAAGATGATGCCAATAAGCAGACTGCTGAGCAGGATGGAATTACCATCTAATTCTAGGGGTAAGATCAGATTTAGGAATTCTTGATAATAAGAGCGGAGGGCCAGGCTAAGCAAAGCGGCAATAAGCAATCCCAGCAGGCTAATGCCAATGCTTAGGTATTGGTAGAATTGGGCAATCCTCTTTACTGAATAACCCAATAAATGCAGGCTTCGTAATAAATCGCGGTTTTTCTGCAGGATAAGATGAGTGCTCAGCAAAACAAAGAAGAGCGCTAAAATCATGATCAGAATTCCCATAGCCGCTAAAAAGTACAAACCGCCTTCCATTAGAAAGGATAGCTTGTTGTATTCCATCTTTTCTTGATTGAGCTGATAATTATGCTCTTCGGCGAAACGCAAGAGTTCTTCCGCTTTGGGCGAATTTAAATCGAGGATCAAGCGACTGCTTCTCCGCGCTTCTCCGCTGCCATATTTTCGATTGGCGGCACTTAGAAATTCATCCGGTACCAAAATCGAATTGATCTTAGTGCTGAAGCCTACAATCCTACTGCGGAACTGCGCTTTTTGGCCACGGCCATCCAGCTTTAGCTGAAAAGCAATTTGATTGATGGTGCTTTTTGAAACTACCGGTAATCCCTGACTTTCAGCAAAGCCCAAATTGTAAAGGGTGAGATAGGATTCCGGTATAATGATGGGGACAAAATTTTGCCCTTCTTCCCAGTGCCAGTCTTTGGGCTTTAGGTCGAGATAAGCATCCGGGATACTCTCTAAAAACAATTCGCTGTAAAAGCCTGGCATTTGATTAGTGCCCTCTAAAAAGGCGCCCACCTTAAATTGGGCCGCTTGAAACTGCGCCACCTCCTTAACATAGGGAAGGGCTTGGAGGGATTCCAACTCTTCCTCACTAAAGTAAATCCCGCTTTTATCCAGACTTTTAAAGAGGCTTACATTTTTACTGAGGATTAAATGCCTCTGATTAATCACCCCTTCCATTTCCTCAAATAGAGGCCCGAGGTCGGTTCTTAATTGGTAAATACTAATGAATAGTGTACAACCGATAACAAAGCTCAGCAGATAGCCCAGTAATTGAAATTTATGCAGGGTTTTACGCAGGAGCTTGATCATCATCACAGATTTAAATGTTGATCGATGCTTAAACTGGAATGGGGTTCCAGAGAGCTGATGATTAAGCCGGCATTACGCTCGCTTAGTTCCGCTTCAATAAGGCGGGAAAGCTGTTCGATATTAGCCTGGTCTAAATGACTAAAAGGCTCATCTAAGAATAGGAAATCAAAGGGTTGGCAAAGGGCTCGTATTAAGGCCAGTCTTTGTTTTTGGCCCAGGGATAGCTTCTTGCAAATTTGATGCTTATGGGCACTTAAACCCAGACTTTCCAGGTAGAAATCCAGTTTGCTTTCCGAACAGTACTGCGTGAGTTGGTTTTTCACTTGAAGGTTCTCCCAGGCGCTAAGCTCATCGAAGAGTTTTAAATCCTGGAAAAGGTAGCTTAGGTGCTGCTGGCGGATTTGGTCCCAATTTTTAGATTCTAGCCCTTCCCAAATAATTTCGCCACTGTACTGATTACTGCTGCCATAGATAAAGTGGAAGAGGGAGCTCTTGCCTTTGCCTGATCCGGCAGAAATTAAATAGCGTTTACCTTTCTCAAATTGTACTAAAGGTTCCAAATACACAGCAGAGGCCAAAACATCGGCCTCTGCTACATAATTGGGTTTAGTATTTTTAAGAATGATCTTCAAAGGGCTGTTTTAGAAGATAAAGTCTTCAGACATCTTTAAGATTTCATGCAAGCTATTGTGTTCCGTTTTCTCCGTTTTCAACTGCAATTTCCCTTTATTGCTTCCTTCGCTGCTTACTTCTAAGCTGCGTAAACTTGAAACCCAATTCATAACTGTTTCAGGAGCACGCATTAAGCCATCCCCAATCAGGCTTTGTACAATTTCAGGATAATCTGCCTTGTTTAGGTTCAGGTACAAGGTGACATGAGAATTCTTCATATTGGCAGCCATGGGGTTATTCGAAAGGCTATTTTCTCCAAGTCCGTCCTTTTGGAAGGCTTTCACCAATTCGGGATCATTGCAGAATAGGGCCATATCATCTTTAAACTCGAAGTAGAATACGGTTTTCCCCAGGTCCATTACATAAGACCCTTTCTCTGTTTTAACGATATTATTCTTCAACTTTTCGTTCTCCAAAAGCTTTTCGAAAGTGCTTTGGTCCTTAAGGTCAAATACAGAGGCTAGACGGGGAATGGCATTATTTTTAACCTCTTCTGTAGGAACGAAGTCAAAACCACCTTCGTAAACAGAATCGCCAATACTATTGTCGTAATAGGCGAATTTCTTGGGATTGTATTCTTGCTTATAGGTGGAAATAGTGTCGGTGTGTGCTTCGAAACTATAAATGCTAAATGCTCCGGAACCGGCAAAACTGCTCAGGATATTATCCATGCTCATGCCAGTGGCTTGTTGAATTTGATTAAGCATCATATCCGTTTCGGGACTTTCGCCTCCAGCGCTCATGAATTTATACATGCCCTCGGGGTTAATGGCAAAGCTGGCATTCATATAACTTTCTTTGGGAAGGTAGTTGAGGAGCTTTTCATTGAAGCTCTGATCGTATAGACCGTATTCCTTCTGTAATTTGGCTAATTCATCACTGTAATCATAAATAGATTCTAATTTGATCCCTTCATTCGTGAAGTCAATATGCAGCGATAAATAGTTATCATCCAAGCTGTATGGCATGTTTGAAAGATCCTGATAGGCTGGAACAATATCCTTTAAATAAGCGAAAGAAAGCCAGAGGTTTAGGTCTGTACTACGCTCGTAAAAACGATTAAAGGAAGCCACATCCTTGATGGTGGCTTTACCATTTAAGGCAAATAGAGATTCGGTCTGGGCCATAAGGGCTTTGCTATCTTCGTTATTTTGGCCAGCCATGAAGAGCATTTTGGAATTATCCCAGGCGAGAATAGCATCATCAAAAACTACAGTTTTAAAAGTGCTGGCTTCTTCAATTTGAAATTGAGATGGGAGGTTCAGCTCTTTTTGGGATTCAGCCAACATTTGCGAAACAAAGGCTTCGAATTTTTTTCCATCCGACAAATCGGTACTTAGGGCTATATAGCGACCTTCGCCAGCATCGCGAGTGGAAAATAGAAAGAAATCTGAAAGTACATTAATGCCCGTTTCGCTGGGATTAGAGCGGTACTTTTTATAAAGTTCACCCAGTTCTTTGGATTCGTTACTCACTTCATCTTCCAATAATTGAAGACTCTTAAAATCGCCCGCATTCAATTCGGCCTTCAAGGCTAAACTTTTAACATCCAAAACGGATACGAGGGGGCTTTCTTTAGGAATGAGGTCTAATGCAGCCGGATTTTGACTACAAGAGCTAAGGAATAGTCCAAGCGACAGGACTAAGATTAAATTGCGAAACATGGTTCTTTGATTTTTCATTGATGATTATTTGGATTGGCGTGATTTATATAGCAATGCTCCTTCCATGGACCCATGGTCTTGGAAGATGAATGCTTGGGATTCTGATTGATTTTGAGGAAAGCGAAACAGGAAAGGCTTAGATATTAATGGTTTAAGGGGCCCTAAAATTAGAAAATTTTATAGAAGGGCAGCTGAATCTCTAAGCTTAATTGAAGGGGCTAAAAAGGGGAGGGGAGTCTCTAGTTGATTTCCGCGCTCAATCCTCTTTCTAGAAGACTGCTGCAACGAGGTTCCAGCTCGGCATAGGAGCCGGACTTAACCGAGCATTTTCCTTTGTAATGGGTGATCACCGCACATTGTTCGGCTTGCTCCGGACTGTGTTCACAGATTTCCATTAAACAGTGGATTACCCAATCGAAGGTATTTACTTCATCATTAAAAAGAACGATCTCATGCCAGGCATCTTTTTGCTCCAGCACCGCCGTTTCTTCCTGCGATTTCCATTGTTCTTCAAACTTCATTAGTCCTCCGCTCTTTTACGCTTCAATTTTACTTTGTTTTCTTCACCTCGCAGCAAACGCACAATGTTTTTGCGGTGGGTAATTAAAACGAGTAGGGCAATAGCAAAACTGAAAATGATTAAAACTTCCGATGGTTCTTTAAAACGGTAGATCAGCCAAAGTGGTAAGCTCAAGGCAGCAGCCATGCTGGAAACGGAGACGATACGAGTGGCCAGTAAGAAGGCTACAAATACACCCATGGCTAGAAGGGCGGCTCCGCTATGCAGGGCAATTACAACGCCTAGTAGGGTAGCAATTCCTTTTCCACCTCTAAAGCCAACATAAATGGGAAAGAGGTGACCAAATACGGCTAAGAAGCCCAAACCTAACATGGCTATTACCGATTGCTGATCGGCAGGTAAGAGATGAATCAATTTTACCGCCGCAAAACCTTTTAAAACATCTAAAACCAAAACCAGCGTGCCCGCCTGTTTCCCTAATACTCTAAAAGCATTGGTGGCACCGGCATTTCCACTGCCATGCTCGCGCAAATCGATCCCGAACATCCAGCGACCGATCCAAACAGACCAAGCCAGTGAACCCAGGAAATAGGCAATAAGCAATAAGGCAATTATCATTTTGCAAAGGTATTAATTTGCCTGAGGCTAAATTAATCAGGGGCAAGGCTTTGAAGCCCAGTACTTAGGCTGAGCTTCAAATGCAAAGATGTTTTGGGCCTTAGCTGGCCATAATATCACCCAAAGAATTATCGTAAATCTTACGGTAATCCTCCATGTGACCCCAATCGGTATCGTCGATGCGGATGCTGCCCTTGGTAACGTGACCCATCAAATCGAATTCCACTCCATTCAACATCATTAAGTCGATGAAGGCATCTTCATTATCAGGATTTACGCTCACAATTACGCGGCTCTGGCTTTCGCCGAAGAGATAAGCATCACGACGAATGGCAGAATCGGAAGTGATATCAAATCCTAAATTACCGGCCATGGCGCTTTCCATTAAGGCAACGAATAATCCACCTTCGGAAACATCATGAGCAGAAGCTAATACGCCTTTGCGGATCAACATCTTGATTTGCTCCTGAGTGGCGAATTCTTCCTCCAGACTAAAGAAGGGAGTAGAGCTTTCTTGTACACCGTGGATTTCTACCAAATACTGACTGGAGGAAATATCATTACGATTTTCACCAATCATATAAATAAGGTCACCTTTTTGAGCAAAGCCCAATGAGGTGATGTGTTTCTTGTCTTCGATAATTCCGATCATCCCAATAGTAGGAGTAGGGAATACCGGTTCGGTCTTTTCCTTGGTTACGGTTTGGTTGTAGAAACTCACATTACCACCGGTTACAGGAGTTTGGAATTTCTCACAAGCCTTACCCATGCCTTTAATGGCATTTACAAATTGCCAGTAAACTTCAGGGTTGTAAGGGTTACCAAAGTTCAAGCAGTTGGTGATGGCAGAGGGAATTCCACCGCTCACTACGATATTACGCGCTGCTTCCGCCACGGCAATCATCGCACCGGCCTCTGGATTGGCATGCACATAACGAGCATTGCAATCCACAGTCATGGCCAGGGCACGATTGGTATCTTTCAAGTTTACCACCGCCGCATCACTTGGGCGATTGGTACTCATATTTACGGTTCCCACCATAGAGTCGTACTGTTCATAAACATAGCGTTTAGAAGCAATATTGGGGTGTCCGATTAATTTCTTGGCTACTGCTTGTAAGTCATCAGGAACCTGCACATCATTGATATCGAATTCCTGATAGGCCTTAAAATAAGCAGGCTCTTTATGTTCGCGATAATATACCGGAGCACCACCACCTAATACCAGTGGATCGGCAGGGGTTTCGGCGATCAATTCACCATGCCAGTAATAGGAGAGACGGTCTTCATTGATAACCTCACCAATCTGAGCGCAGGGTAAATCCCATTTGTCGAAGATGGCCAGCACTTCGGCTTCACGACCTTTTTCGATAACGGCCAACATACGCTCCTGACTTTCGGAAAGCAGAATTTCCCAAGGCTTCATATCATCCTGGCGGGTTGGTACTTTATCCAAATGGATTACCATACCCAAGCCACCGGCAGCACTCATCTCAGAAGTAGAGCAGGTAATACCCGCGGCACCCATATCTTGCATACCCACAATAGCACCGGTTTGGGCCAGTTCCATGGTGGCTTCCAAAAGTTTCTTTTCCTGGAAGGGGTCACCAACCTGAACGGATGGAATATCATCAGCCGAAGCTTCGGTTAAATCTTTGGAGGCAAAAGCAGCACCCGCGATTCCGTCTTTACCGGTATAAGAACCGATGATGAAAACCGGGTTTCCGGGACCACCACTTTTAGCGCTGATCATTTTATCTTTTTCGGTATGCAGGATACCGGCAGAGAAAGCATTTACTAAGGGGTTTTGCTCGTAGCATGGGTCGAAATATACTTCGCCACCCACGGTAGGAATACCAAATGAGTTTCCATAATTACCAATACCCTTGGTTACACCTTTTAATAACCATTTGGTACGCTCACTGTCGGCCTTACCAAAACGAAGGGAGTTTAACTGAGCAATGGGGCGGGCACCCATGGTAAAGATATCGCGGTTAATACCACCCACTCCAGTAGCAGCTCCTTGATAGGGTTCTAATGCACTAGGGTGGTTATGCGATTCGATCTTAAAAGCACAGGCTAAACCTTCGCCAATATCTACTAAACCGGCATTTTCTTCTCCGGCTTTAACCAGCATGTGCGGGCCATCCTTAGGAAGGGTTTTAAGCCAAACGATGGAGTTTTTATAGGAGCAGTGCTCACTCCACATTACAGAATAAATGCTGAGTTCGTTGAAGTTAGGTGTGCGACCCAGGATTTCTTTGATCTTATCAAATTCTTCGGGTAAAAGACCTAATTCTTTTGCGGTTTCTACGGTGGTTGCTTCTAAGCTTTGATCCATGAGGTGATTCGCTATCAAAAATGAAGCGCAAAGATACGCTTATATCTCAGCTCTAAAGTTCAAGATATCCACAAATGGACCCTTTTTACTTACTTCGCAGCATGTTATTCCGCAAGGCAAAAGGTCTGGAGATCGTAGTGATGGGAGCTGGCAGAGGAGGAACCTCCTTATTAGCAACCCTCTTAGATGCCCATCCGCAATTGGAGGTGGCCAGTGAAGATCATGTGGCAGAATATCTGGTGGAAAAGAATCCGCGCTATCCGGATGTAAGTTCCAAATTAGCCGCTTTTGTAAAAGCCTGTACTAAGGATGCTAAGCGCAGCAAATTGCGTTATGGCAATAAAATCACCACGGAGCAATTAGGTTTTTTGGAGGACTTTAAAGCGAATCCGGAGGTTCGAGACTTGATTCGCCAGGAACTTTGGGAAGGTCGAAAATTAGTTTTTATTGTTCGGGATGGTCGCACATGCATCAGCTCCAAGCTGGAAAGAACGGGAGTTGATTATGATACTGCTCTGGGTTATTGGAAGCATTCTGTTTCCATACTTGGCTATTTAAAGTCGCAGGACCTGGATTTACATCTTATAAAATTTGAAGATCTGCTGCAAAATCCCCGCAAGGAATTGGAGCAGCTTTGTGCCTTTTTAGGACTTTCTTATTCTGAAAGTATGTTGAGTGGTACTTCTTCCGATCGCATTCTGGTGGATTACCGCCAACAAGATCTCGATGCCAACCGCGTTCAACGCACAGTCGATTCCCGAATAAACCTTGCAGATATCCAAGAGGAACTCGACTTTCTGGCCTATTAATCAGAGGCTTATTTTAACATAGTGAAATATTCTGGTATGGATTATGTAGTATTTTTGCCAGCGAAGAACTATTCATTCTATGAAAAAAATTACTCTGCTCTTTCTGAGCATTTTTGCTCTAAGTGCTCAGGCTCAGACTTATAATATGATTCGTAATAGTAGTGACACTGCAAGTGATTGCAGCGGAACTCTATATGATCATGGCGGACCTACCGGTAGTTATTACAATTCCTCCAGCGATAATTTCTACATCCTGCCTCAAGGCGGGAGCTCAATCGACATTACTTTTACTTCCTTCGGAACTGAGTCTTGTTGTGATCGAGTGCGTATTTACGATAATGTAAATGGTACTTTAATTGGTACCTATGGCGGTTACAGCTTACCCAATGGTGGTGCCCCCATTAATGTGCCCAGCGGAGAAGCACGCATTCTTTTTACTTCCGACATTTCTATTACCGGATCAGGTTTTGCCCTAAGTTGGACTGCAGGTGGTACTGCTAATCCTACTGCTTCATTTAGCCCCTCAGTAAGCAGTGCAGCTTTAATGCAACCAGTAACTTTTAACAATACCTCCACCGGTGGCGGTTCCAGCACCTGGTATTTTGGAGATGGAGATTCAGCCTCTACTAATAATCCAGTACATGCCTATAGCAGTCCGGGAACCTATACCATTACTTTAATTCAGAGCAATTGCTACGGTGCGGATACAACTACTGGTACCCTAAGCGTGCAAGCTGCAGCTACTGTTTCGGTAAGTCCGGATACCCTTGCAGGCTCCGCTCCTTGTGGAGGCATTTACCGCGATACCTTGCAGTTTAGCTACCTCAGTGGTGGGGCTGCTTTATACGATATTAATGTTCGTGCCTTAACCGATCAGAATTACCTCACGGCAAATTTCGAAAGTTCTTTAAGTCCATTTGTGCGATCAACCACGGCTCCTACTACCTTTAATTCCAATGTGGTTTTAGGAGGAGCCGGACAGGGGAATGCTTATCTCCAATTGAGTGGTTATGCGGCCATGCAAGATGGTGTTTATGCCAATGTAAATGCCAGCGATGCCAACTACTTCAGTTTTATGATTTCGGTGAATTCATCTTCACGCTCCTATGTACAATTGGGAGATGAAATTGGTGGCTATTACTATACACTCTTGGGTTTGGAAGCTTATTACGGTAACCTCCGCATTCATGGTAATTATACCTACACTGTAGCCTTAAGTCCGAGTGTCTGGCATCAGGTGGAAGTGAAGAATATCGTCTATACCGCACGTACCTGTGATGTTTATCTGGATGGTGTTTTGGCCGCGGGTGGACTTAGCTTCAATTACTATTTGGCTAATGAGATTGATCGCATTGATATTGCGAATTACAATAGCTCGGCTAATGTGGCCTACGATGCCTTTAACTTGAAGAAGATTGGTGATGTTTCTCTGGTGAGCCTGAGCGATACCTTAGGTGTTACCACCGGTACGCAAGATATTGCCGTGGAAGTTGATTTAGCTGGAGCGATTGCCGGCCTTCAGCAATATATTCTGGAAATTGCTACCAATGCTACCGGTGCAGATAGCTTAATTCAAGTGCCCCTAAATGTTACAGTGACCGGAACTCCGGTTTATAGCGCTAGTGCAGCTTGTTTCAATTTTGATACCGCCTACATCGGGATTGCTCAAAATGATTCTCTGCTGATCTTCAACCAGGGTTGCGATACCATGGACCTGAACAGCTTGACTACTTCCAATACCGAATTTAGCTTGAGTCAAACGGCACTGAATATCGCACCCGGCGATTCAGCTTGGCTCTATATCAGCTATTTACCCGCGAACATCGGTTTAGTTGATGATACCTTATTCCTCAATGGTAACCTGGATACCGCTATATGCCTTTCGGCGGAAGCCTTTACCGCACCGGCTATTGCCTTCGATAGTGCTTCATATACAGTAAATTCTTATGGCTGTAATGATAGTATCCCCTTCCAGTTTTACCTCTATAATCAAGGCTCTGGGGCAAATTTGAACTGGACCTTAATTGGCGGAAACAGTCTTTTTGATGATTTTGAAAATGGCTTCGATCCTAGCATCTGGACCACCCATGGTTCTAACCAAATCTTTAATGGTTGCTATGAGCATTCAGGAACCAGTGCCCTCTCTATGATGGGAACCCTTCGAACTTCTGAAACTGTAATGCTCAATCTTTATCAAGGGGATTCAGTTGGCTTTTGGGCCTTCCCCGGAAACGGTGGTGGAAGCGGTTGTGAAAACCCTGACGGTGGTGAGGACATGCATGTGCAATACCGTTTAAGCGGTGCTAGCTTCTGGACTACCATTGGAACGATTTACAATTATAATACCGCGGCCGCTTATTATTCCTTCCCAATCCCGGTAAGTGGTCAAATGCAAGTGCGCTTGTATCAAAGTTCTTATACCGGTTCTACCTACGATCATTATCGTATTGATGATTTCCGCATTGTAAGCAGCTCTGCTTCTTCAGATTTCAATCCGAATACCGGCTCAACCGTAGCTGGTGACTCCGTTTTAATTTCAGGATACCTTCAAGTTGGCAACCTCTATACAGGAAGCTATCCACGTAGTATCCGTGTTCAAAGTGATGATCCTTCTCATCCCGATACTTTAATTACGGTAAACATTAATGTATACGGTGAACCAGATTTATGGGCATCTGCAGCTTGCATGACCTACGATACCTTGTACACCGGAGCAAGCAGCATTGATTCGGTAATGATTATTAATCAGGGTTGTGATGATCTCAATCTCACTGCTTATAGTTTAGGTGGTACTCAATTCGGACATAGCTTATCTCCCTTAACTATTGTTCCTGAAGATACCGCCTGGTTAGCGGTGAGCTTTAATCCGGATGGAACCTTACTCGGTTTAATTCGCGATACCCTAACCGTTAGCAATAATGATAGCATTTGGAAGCTTTGCCTGGAAGGCTTTGCTCAAGGGGCACCAGTGGCATCCTTAAATCCGGATTCACTTTCAGTAACCGTTACATATTGCGGTGATTCGATTAGTATTCCGGTATACCTTCGCAATAGTGGTTTAAGTGGCCTCAACTTCGATTATATTCAAGGAAATGGAAGTAATGGCAAGATTAACGTTGGGGTGGTAGGAAGCTTTGTGTACTCTACCGAGAGAACCAATATCTACAATATTGCCCTGTCTATGCCTGAGGTGAATTTGGTATATGTTAATGCCAGTTCAGAGGCCCAGATGACACAAGAATTAGATACTATCGATGTATTGATCGTCCCTGAAAGTAGCTCCATTTCTATGAGTACTACCTTCGGTCCGGCTTACCAAAACTTTGTGAGCAATGGTGGAGTAATCATATTTGGATACCAGGCCGTAGGATATTCAACGGCCTATAATATTATGCCGATCAGCAATAGTTGGAACCCAGGCTCGCCCATTCCAATTTCAATGCCTTCGCATCCGATTGCATCCGGCTTACCTTCAACCGGTATGTCTTATTTAAGTGCTACCCAAAGAGCCGTTTTTGTAAATACCGCTGGTCTGGAGCGTATTATCGGTGCATTTGGAACGGATGAAGCAGTCGTAGCGGCCCAGCCTTATGGCGATGGTATAGCGATTCATATTGGTTATGACTTCTTCCAAACCAATACCGATTTGGAGAATGTATTGAAGAACTCCATTATTTGGGGAGCCAGCAGAACCGGTGCTCCGGATTTCATTAGCGCCAGTCCTGATTCAGGATTAGTAGCGGTGGGTGATTCTGTATTGATTAATATCAATATTAATACCGCCGGTATTAGCAATGGTACCTACGATTACGATCTATTCTTCCAAACTAATGATCCGGCAAATAATCCTCTTCGTTTACCCTTGCACTTAGTAGTTAATGGTTTAGCCAAGGCTCAGGTGCTAGATAGTACTTGCATCAGCTTCGGTTCATCTTTACAAGGTGCTGCGGTTAAGGATACATTTGAAATTTATAATGAGGGTTGCGATACCCTGGATATTACATCCTATCTGGCTAATAACAGTGATTTTACCATCAGCAATATTCCTATGAATGTAGCTCCTGGTGATACCGCCAAATTAGAAGTGATATTCTCACCTTTCTCCGTAGGTCTTAGTACAGATACCTTGGAAGTAAGCACCAATGATACCACCATATATATCTGTGTAAGTGGCATTGGAGTAGGAGCCGCCTTACCAAGAGTAGAAGATGACACCATTTATTATCGCTTGCAGAAATGTAAGGTGATTGGCAATAAGCAAATCAAGGTGAAAAACTTAGGCCAAGGTCAAATGAACTTTGATATTCAATTTGGTCGTTTCTCCGACAGTTCTCAAATCGCCTACAATGTACCTGGTGCTAGCACCTTACATAACTTTAGCGGATTGCCTAATACCGCAGATAGTATCAAATTGCGCATCATTCTGAATGGTGATTACGATACCTATTCAGAGCGCGCTACCCTTTATTTGGATGGTAATTACTGGCAAACCCTTTACGATAACAACCGCTTTTATCAATTAGATACCCTGGAAATCTTTGTGGTGGGTACCCAAGTTGCGACCTTATTAGCAGATGGCATGCTGGATGTAGGTCTCTACAATGCTTCCAGCGTTGATGGTGGTGCCGGATCTTTCCACCGCGTAGAATTGGAAGTGGTGCAAACGGTAAACTGGGTTTCGGTAGTAGGCGCAAACGCCGGTTCCATTCCTGCCAATGATTCGGTAAACCGGAACTTACTCTTTAATGCAGCTCTATTGCCACTCGGTACTCACTATACTACCATGGTGGTTAATAACAACAGTCCTAGTCAGCCCAATTATCGCAAGCCGGTTAAGTTTGATGTAGTGGCAGAGCCAGAAATGGTATTGAGTGATACCTGTGCTTATTTCACTCTAACGCGATTAGGTGATACCACCAGTCGTTCGGTTACTATCTACAATGATGGATGTATGCCGCTGGTGATTAGCAGTATGACCTCTACCTCCAATCAGTTTAAGATCTATCAAAATTCTGCCACCATACCGGTAGGGGATAGCTTGGTATTGGATATCGACTTCATTCCGACTTCCGTAAGTAGTTTCTCAGCTTCTATTTTCATAATAAGTAATGATAGTAACCGTACCATTTGCTTGAACGGGCAATCTGGATCTATGCCGGTTGCAGACTTCAGCTTTAGTGATGAGAATATCTGTATTGGTGAGGTTTCCTTTAATAATAGTAATTCGCAGTATTTCAATACCCTCTATTGGGATTTTGGTGATGGTACTTTCTCTAATCAGAATAATCCAACTCATGTATTCCCGAATCCTGGTACCTACCGTGTAATTCTGCGTACCACAAATACCTTAGGTTTTGATACCATTTCTAAACTGGTAACGGTAAATCCATTGCTAGTGAACTTCGGAATGAGCAATGATACTATACAGTTGAGTGATACCGCTTTCTTTAGTGATAGCACCCCTAATGCTGTGACCTGGATTTGGGACTTTGGTGATGGATCCAGCTCTACCCAACAGAATCCTAGTCACCAGTATACAGCTCAAGGCTTGTACAATGTGAAATTAACGGTGATCGATAATCGTTCTTGCAGCAATACCCTAACTAAGCAAATCCGAGTAGAAAATAAGATTGGCTTAGTTGAATGGCAATTGGAGAATCAGTGGAGCTTGTATCCAAACCCGAATGAGGGTCGCTTTAAACTGCGCATGGAGCAGGGAGATTGGTCAGGCTTAGAAATCCAGATTCTGGATGCTCAGGGTCGTGTATTAGCGGCTCAGAAAGGCGGTCAGGAATCTGAACTTGACTTTGATTTAAAATTAGCCAGTGGGGTTTATCACTTGCAAATCTTGAAGCAGGGTAGCCTGATGGATCAGACTCGAGTGGTGATTCAACACTAAGAATAATTAAAATAGGCTAAAGCCCCTTCAGAAATGGAGGGGCTTTTTTAATGGAATTCTTCTGAATTCCAAGCAAGGCTATTATGATTGAGCCCAGACTTTTGTTTTATCATTTAGGCTTGCCTTGCTATCCAAGTCTTTTGACTTAGCATTGAAAGACTTATCAGACCTCCGGCCACCAAAATTGTCCCTCCCACAAAAGGTAATCCGGCTCCTATTAAATTGGCAAGATTAGCTGAGAATAGGAAGGGCAAGCAGGCAAGCATACCAAATAGCCCCGCCAAAATAGTGGCATAGGCCGCAAATCTACTTTTAAGGTTTAGGTCCTTCGCCAAGACTAGCTGATTGGGATTCTTAATTTCCGATTGCAGGCTAGCTAAAGGCCGTTCTGCAAAATCTTCTAATCGCCAAGAAGCAATGGCGATGCATTCCTTTCCTTTTTGATAATCTTGATAAAAAGTGAACCAGGAGCTTGGAAGTAGCAGGGCACCGTAGAGTAAAATTGCTAAGCTTGGCAAGCTAAGGTTGCCATTACCAATCATAAATGCTTGTAAGCGAATTTCTCCTTCAGGACTCATGGGGTAATTGAGTAGGACATGTTTTAAATCATGACTTTCATAACCGGGAATGAGACTCAATTGATGTTCATCCAGACATTTTGCTACTTCTTTTCCCAAGCTGCCATCTGGCATAAGCCTTAATTGAACGGCTTGATCATAGTACTCCTGCATATTGTGAACATGAGCTATGAATGCAACACTGGTTTTAAAACTCTTTTCAATAATGCTTTCGGCGAGTCTTCTGCGAATATTCATGCTGTTGTGGTTTAAAACAAGAACGAAAAGCTTAAAATTTAGTCTGCTACTTTTCAGACTTTAGGAAACTGTTAACAGCATTCAGGTCGCAGTGGAAATCTTACCTTGCTGAAGAAAAAAAGGACCTATGAATCTTAAACCACGCTTCGAGACTTTTAAAGGATTAGTTTTGATAGGCTTGCATCGTAGGATGTCCATGGCCCAAAATCAAACCTTCGAATTATGGAAGGAATTTGGACCCCTGCGCAAGGCTCTGGCTCCCGAAGCCAATTTGTATGCAGTTGAGGTTTATCCGGATACTGATTTTTTTCAGAAATTCTCTCCCTTGCGGGAATTCGAAAAGTGGGCGGCCATATCCAAATCGAATGTGGCTGAGGTTCCGGAAGCCCTCTCCGAAATCGAAATTCCCTACGGGGAATATGCCGTTTTTTCCTATCGAGGTAAACCCAGTGAAGCGCAAGCTACCTTTCAATATATTTATGGGGAATGGCTCCCCAAATCAGACTATGAAATGGATGCCAGACCTTATTTTGCCTTGATGGATGAAAGCTATAAAGGTGAAGATCCTGATTCGAAAGAGGAGTTTTGGATACCCATTAAAAAGAAATAGAAATGCAAGAGGATATTGCTAAATACCATGCTGCCCTGGAAGGAGAAGACCTTCAAATTGCTGAACAATTGTATCAATTAATAGAATCCGAATTAAAGGAGACAGAGGCCAAGGTGTGGCATGCGCATCCGGTTTGGTTCATGGATGGAAATCCCATAGCGGGCTATAGCAAGTTAAAGTCATGCATGCGCCTGCTCTTTTGGAGCGGACAAAGCTTTGAAGAGGATTGCCTCAGTCCGGAAGGCAAGTTTAAAGCCGCCGAGATCCGCTTTACATCTGCCAATGATATTGATGAAGAGGCCCTGCGAAGATGCCTACAAAAGTCTATGGAGATCCAATGGGACTACAAGAACATTGTGAAGCGCAAGGGACGTTTGGAGCGTTTGAAGTAATAGGCCTTAAAGTGCTTGAGGAAGCTCCAAAAGAAGTTCCTCTCCAGGACTAGGTTTTTCATCGTGCTTAATAGCCATTAGAGTATATTGAAAAATAAAGTTAGCTTCTTGATCCATTAGCAATTTCTGAGATCGCTCTCGATCGCTAAAATTCGAAAATGCCGGCATTTGCAGTTTTTCGGTCTCGCATGGGAATTGTTTATGCTGACTCATATGACTAAATAGAATTCGCGCCTTTACCCGCCAAAGATGCTCACTTTCCATAGACTTGAGCAGACTGTTTTGCGGTAAACCTTCAATTGGGATTTTTAGATTGGCTATAATGCCCCAAGATTCGGAGAGATTCCAGGAGTCGATAACTTTAACTTTCATCATTGATATGCAAATGGCTCATCAGTTTAATCCCTTGTCGAGTTTAAAGGCAATTAGGGAAAGCCTTCGCCCAGAGCGCTGACATTAACTTATTTTCTGAACGCAATTTTGCTAATCTTTTATTCTCCTTGTAAAAGAAGTCCATATACTTCAAGTCTTCCTCGATGCTGTTTTCTTGTTTATAATCATCAAATTCCAGAAGAGTTTCTTCAATCTCAGATTTACTGGCCACAATTAAATTGAGGTTTAAAAGGTTGTCGACTTCTGTTTCAAACTCGGTAATTCCTAAATAGCTTTCTTCTCCAATATATGCGATGCTAATTATCCTTGCTGAGCTTTTTTGCGGCATATACATTTCGCGATCTTCTTTATTTCCCACGAAAAAGGTTTTAGAATCAATGCTATTCATCCGGTATATACTCTTTATTGAAGTGTACACCACGTAGCTATATATGCGATCGAAAGATTCAGAATTGTCGACAATGAGCTCGAGTTTCTTAGGGAACCAATTTTTACGGGCTGGACCTCTATCAATATTTATCCAACCTTGACTGGACCAGAGTAGGCCATAGCGTTCCATTCGATACTTTTCTCTTTTCCAGAGTACTTTTCGGTATTTGTCAGCAATTGTTTTGGCGACAGCTTTTTTAGCTTTTAATTCGGCTTGATACTTATCTCTTAAAGCTTTGAGCTCTGCTTTTACCTCTTCCAATTTATCCTGGTAAAAGTTCTTTAGCAGGGAGGCATATTGGTTTGCATTTTCCACTTTGCCTAATTTTTCACTCTGATACTGTCGAAAGGTTTTGGCAAGAGTATCATTTCCCAATATATTGGCAGCCATACTATCTAATTCCCAGAGGTTTTTATCCATATTTTCAATATAGATGTCGATTAGGATCTGACCTTCCTTAGCAAAAAATATACTCTGCAACCTTTTTTCGAATTCGCGTGTGGCGATTAAGCTATTCTCAAATTTTGGCCTTCGAATAGTTTTAATGGTGGCGGGATCTACGCCGCAATTTACTATTGAGTCAGATTGTCTTATTGAGCTGGTATCTAGTGCAACTTCTTCGTGCCAGGAAAAGGATTCAGCGGTGTATTCGCCGTTTACAATCTGACTATTGGGATTGTTAAAGGCTTCATTTAAAACAATAGTATCTCTATCTAAAGTAATGGGATTATTATAGTTAAGGCTGTAATACAAGCTATCTACCAGTTCTTTGCTTAGTTCCTCGTGTTTACGAAAGGGAAGTCCGGCTGCAGCCGTAGCTTCGAAATCTTTAGGGTAAAAATTGAGTAGATCGAGATCAACAGTTTGTAAAAAGGTTTCCAGCTTTTTAGGCTCAATCCAATCCATATTACCATTTTCATCTCGCAGTCCTTTATAAGCCATCATCCCAGCTTTGCGTTCTGCGGTGGGGATTTCTATGTAAATTGGATTATTAGGGTCAATCTTTAGATCCTCACCATTTGCACTGGCCTTGAGGTATATCATTCCATCTGTTTCGAGTAGATCTGTGCCCGAGGTAGTAGTGAGATTGGAAAGAATCATTTGATCCAAGGTCAAGGCTTCAGCTAACTCCAGTTGCACATTTTCTAAAACAGGCTCTCCTTTAGCATTAATAAAAGATCCTTTTGGTATTAACACCACAGTCCCTTCTTTGCCTTCTATTACTTGATTAGTCTTAGTATCAATATCGAAATATTGACTTTCAACCATGCTTTCTTTAAAAGGGTCACTTGGATGGGATTTTAAATGGGCTAAGGCAGTTTTGGAATCCGTTTGACACTGCCAAGTCAGACCACAGATTAGACTGAGAGCAAAGAATTTGGAAAAGCGATTAAGCATGGTTACGATTTAAGTTAATTGGATCTTAGCAAGGGTGGACAAGAACCTATTTCAAGATGAAAGGAAATTAAGGTTTTTCAATTATCCCTGCATCCGGGAAAGGCTGTCTCTCTTAAACGGTTTAGGCTTTGATTCCATTGTAGTTTTGGCTGAGCATTGCGATTTTGTCGCAAGGCGCTCAGTAATTCAAAGTCACTATTACTTTCCCAAGTATAGTAGTTCAGGTCCCTGATTTTGATAGCCAAGTTATTTGGGCTGATAGGCTTGGGATCCATTTTTATAGATCGGGAATGCCCGGTTAAGACATAATTAAGGCCGAAAAAGTATTGTTTGTTTTTTACTGCCAAGCAAAGCATTATCGCCGAATTTTCAGGAGCTATGAGCATTTCTTGATTTTCAGGACTTCCCAAATTAAAGCTTTTGGAATCGGAGCTTTTCATTGGGTAAATACTTCGTTTGCTGGTGTTGATGAAGTAACAGTCTATTCGATCAAAGCTGTTTCCATTTTCAACTAGCAATTCCATTTTTTGGGAAACACAAGAGTCTATTGGACAGGATCGAGCTACATTAAGCCAACCTTGATCAGTCCAAGTGAAGCCATAGCGTTCTGAGAGGGATACTTTCTTTTTCTTCTGGAAAATTAAAAACCTGGAATAGGAGCTATCATCTGCGGCTTGACCATTAGAACCTTTTCCGTAGACTACAACATCCCGGGCTTCTCTGAATTGTTTTAATACGCTTTGGAGCTTTTTCCTATAATAGTCCTTTAAGATGGAAACGTGGATATTATCTCCTTGCACAGAGCCCAATTTTTCATTTTGATAGGCTCTGAAAACTTGAGACAGCGAATCATTTTTAATCGCATCTGCCACAAGGCTATCTAATTCCCAAAGGTTTTTATCCAAATTATTTGTGTAGATATCCAGTATTTCACCGGATCGGCAGAAGTATAAGCTCTGCAGTCTTTTTTGAAACTCCCGACTGCCTATGAAGCTGTCTCGGTAGTCCTCAGAGCGAATGGCATTAATTTTTAGGGGATCAATGCCACAAAAATTAGTCCCGCTTTTTGTCTGTGCTTGTTTAAAATCAATTTTAGAGCTGTCATGATTATGGGAGCCTACTTCAAATTTTCCTTTCAACTCTCGGTCGACCATCATTGTACCAGATTTTCCGTTCCAGTTTGATAAACTGTAATAAAGGCTGTCTAAAAGAGCATCAGAAATCTTTTGATTTTTGCCTATCGGAAGGCTCTTGGCTACTTCTAATTTAAAATTGGGAGGGTAAAAATTGAATAGTTCGAGCCCAAGTGGAATTATATAGGATTCTAAGTTCTTCGGATCGTACCAATCCATATTGCCATTTTCATCCCTGGTTCCTTTATAAGCCATCATCCTGGTTTTACGCTTCGAACTAGGGATTTCGATATAAATAGGGATTTCAGGGTTAATGTCTAGGTCTTGGCCTTCAGCTGTAGCTTTAAGGAAAAGGATGCCTGCTGTTTCTTTTAGCTCCCCTTGATAGGCGGAACTAAGATTGGAAAGTACCATCTGGCTACTTTGTAAAGCTTCGGCTAATTCTAGCTTAACCGTTTCCATAACGGCTTTGCCATTGGGATAAAGAAAGCAAGCCTTTGGCATCACTATCACAGTGCCTTCTTTCCCTTCAATTACCTGGTCTAGCTTAGTGTCCACCTCAAAGAATTGACTCTCGACCATATTGATTCGATAGGGGTCTTTAGGATGATGTTTAAAGAGGGTGGGAGTGGAAGGCGCTTCAGGTTGGCATTGCCAAAGGGATAAGCTAAAAAAGCCTATGCAAAGGAATCGTATAAAGCGAAGATTCATGACTATTAAGCCAATTAGGGTGGACAGATTATTCCGGTCAAGATCGGAAATTATAGGTTTTTATTTAGCTATCCGAGAACTATTGCTTGGAGAATCGCGCATTGGTACTACTTGACCTGAATCATGTGGGTAATTTTTCGGTAGAATTCTCTATGAGTTCTTTAAATGAAACCTATTCCGGTTGGGTATAAGTCACAATGTCAATTCCAATGCCATTGGGGTCTACAATGGCAAAATGACGATCTCCCCAAACTTCATCGCGGATATCAATGGCAATGGGTACTCCGGCTTCTTTTAATTTCAGATACATCTGATCAACATCCTCCACCTCGATCGTAATATAAACTCCATTCCCTTGAAAGGGTGCTTGGAATAAGGCTTGTTGACTGGGATGATTAGGCTTTAAAAAGCTGATTTGAGATTGGCCTCCGGGACTATGCAACAAAAGGTAGAATTCATTTTCAAAACTGATCCCGAAGCCTAATACCTCAGTATAAAAGCTTTTTACCTCTGGTAAATTTTCGGTGATAATGCCAGCGTTCATTTTCATAGTTGGTGAATTTTGGGCCTTAGCTAAACTAAGGCTGAGACAGAAGCTAATTAGTGCTAAAAATTTCATTTTCAATTTATTGATAGCACAAAACTAGATGGGCGGGAAATGCCTTCTTTGTAAAAATCAGACATTTTAATCGAAGGCTTCGGAAGGAGTAACGCCGTAAAAGGTTTTAAAGCTTTTAATGAAATGGGCCTGATCATAAAAGCCTAGGTCAAAATAGAGTTTATCTCTTTTTAGACTTTGTCGACTGGGATTGGCCTTCAGAATATGCTGAAAGCGAACTACATTACTGAATGATTTAGCCGTGGTGCCAATATAGAAATTGAAAATTCGCTGCAAGTGGCGTGGACTTAGTCCCGTATCTAAGTCAGTCTCGGTGTTCAGATATCCTTTTCTTTCCAGGATTATTGCTAATGATTTTAGAAAGCGTTCATCGTAGCTTTTAGAGTCAAGATTGAGCTCGGACTTCAATTTAGTATTGAGGATGTCAACAATGGTCTGGAAACTTTGATCTGCCTTGATTTCAGATTGAATCCATTGGGCCAATGCTGGTAAATGAAGTTTTAGTTCCGAATCGCGCTCACTCAGACTTTTTGCATTAATTCCAAAAAGCATGGGGAACATCGCCGGGCGAAAACGGATGCCGATATAATTGAAAGAAGTACCAATGGAGAATTCGGTGTACTTCCGGCAAAAGCCCATCAGGAAACTTTCTGCTGGCTTATGGTGATTAAAGAATAGGTCAATACAGCCATCGGATACTACTCGATATTTAAAGTCCTCTGATAGATCCTTTTCAGTTTTTAACTGCCAATAGCAATAGATGAAATCAGATAGTTCCTCGCTCGACTTGTATTCCAGATAGATTAAGTCACCCTGAGTGCTTTTAACAGCGGGTTGAATAGGACTGTATAGGTTTTTTAAGTGCTGTAGTTCTTTCACTTCTTTTTAGGCCGCGATCCACTTGTTTTTATCCCCCAATCTTCAGGCTGGCACTAGCTAGTAGACCGTATATTAAAATGGGGAGCAAGGGGACCAAACTTATAATTAGGCTGTCAAGAATTCGGTTGTCTTTGGAAAGTTTTGGATTAGCACGCCAAATGAAGAACAAGGCTGTAATCCAAAAGAATAGACTTGCAAAGCTCAGAATTAGTAAATGTTTGACTCCATCGAGGTATTCATTTTCCAATAAAATTGATAAAGCAAAACTAAAAAGCGAGCCTCCCATAAAGCTGAAACTAATACTGATCATTTGCCCCGGACTCTTTTGACTTCGGTGCAACCAGCGCAGGCAAAGGAAAAGCAGAGCTAAATAGAGGAGGATCGACATAAGGGGTGATTAGGGTTCACTAAAGATCATAAAAAAAGCCCAAAGCAATTTCTTGCTCTGGGCTTAAATTTAAGCTGCTCTGAGCTTATTCAGCCTATTGCTTTACAAAGCGCAGACTGCTGCTCTCGCCATTGGCTAGGTCTACATTCATCACATAGATACCGGCAGGCAAATTCTCAATATCTATGGCATTTCCACGGATGTACTCACCTTCTTGGAAAAGAGTGCCACTTAAATGATAAATACGATAATTGGCATTTTGCTCTAGGTCCAAACGGATTTGCTTTTGAGCAGGATTAGGGTAGATCTCAAAGTCGAATGCTTTGGCACCTTCCACTAAACTGAAGAAAGTTTCGGTACTTAAAATATAGGTGTCATAAATATTCCAATCATCATTCATGTCCTTTTCATAGAAACTGAACTCATAAACCAATCCATTGGCATCAACCTTAGTGCGAACTTGTTCTTCAATCTCACCACTTAAATTGTTCATCAGGTTAATGCTGTCCAAAGAACCATTTACATTTTCATAGTAGATGAGGGTTTGGATAGGATAGGGTACTCCTGCAAAGGTGATTCCGATGATCAGGGAGTCTAATTTTCCAACGGCATTACGACGGAACATATAAATAACCTCATTACCAATTCCGCCACCGGGAGCATTAACCGCAGCACTATCGATCCCGAAATTATTGTAGTATATGTGTAAATCCTGAACCTTTACCAAATTACCGGTACCCGCGGTATCCATGTAAATTTCAGTAAGAGTGTCCTTGCGATTCGCATCGAAATACAGTTTTTCGTACTGCAGCGAGTCACCGGTTTGAGCGTCTACAATGTAAACCTCGTTTATATTACCACTGTGTGAGCAATTCCAGTTGGTAGTAATGTTTCCTTCGAAGGTTTCACGACCGTTAAGGAAGTTACCATTGACATCGCGATATACTTCTATTAATCCGAAAGTGTCGATAGGACTGGAGCTCGGATCGATATTAATGATCTTATTGTAGGGGATTAAATAGCCATCAAATAGCATCTCTAAATTGCGATTGATCGCAGGGGAATAATCATAATCTTGAGCCCAAAGTGCAGCGGGAATCAAGAACAGAGCTAGGAACGTTTTTTTCATGTTTTTCATCTTTATAACACTTGCAAGACGCTGTCTGTGCTAAGAAGGTTGGAATATGGGAAATAAAAAACCGCCTCCTTTTTCAAGGAGACGGTTCAAAGCTAATGATTTGAAAACTAGGCTTTATTCTCAGCCTTAATCTTATTCAAAGCGCTACCGGCACGGAACCAGGCGATTTGACTTTCATTATAAGTATGCTCACAAGTGATGGTATCTTCAGATCCATCAGCATGTTTCAATTTCAAATGGATAGGCTTGCCTTCCTGGAATTCGTTTAAATCCAAAGTATCGATGGTATCATCTTCCTGGAATTTGTCGTAATCCGCTTCATTAGCGAAGGTTAAACCTAACATACCTTGTTTCTTAAGGTTGGTTTCGTGAATACGGGCGAAGGACTTCACCAACACGATACGCATTCCTAAGTGACGAGGTTGCATAGCAGCATGCTCACGAGAAGACCCTTCTCCGTAGTTATGGTCACCCACAACAATGCTTGGAATTCCTTCTGCTTTGTAGGCACGTTGTACATCAGGCACCGAACCATACTCTCCAGTCAACTGATTTTTAACTAAACCAGCCTCACCATTAAAATAGTTAATGGCACCGGTTAAGGTATTGTTGGAGATATTGTCCAAATGACCACGGAAACGCAACCAAGGACCCGCCATAGAGATATGGTCGGTGGTACACTTTCCTTTAGCCTTGATGATCAATTTCATGCCCTCGATGTTTTTGCCATCCCAAGGCTGGAAAGGATCTAATAATTGTAAACGCTCAGAACCCTGGGCCACTACCACTTCTACATTGCTGCCATCAGAGGCAGGCTCATGGTAACCATTGTTCTCTACGGCATAACCTGCGGGTGGCATTTCAATACCTAAAGGCTCTTCCAGACGTACCTCTTCACCGGCCTCATTAACTAAGGTATCGGTCATGGGGTTAAAGGTCATGTCTCCGGCAATAGCCAAAGCAGTTACCAATTCAGGACTGGCAACAAAGCTGTGGGTATTAGGGTTTCCGTCATTACGCTTGGCGAAGTTCCGGTTGAAGGAAGTAATAATTGAGTTTTTACGATCTGGATCATCGGTATGACGAGCCCACTGACCGATACATGGTCCACAAGCATTAGCCAGCACTACACCACCCATAGCGTCGAAACGATCTAAAAGACCATCACGCTCAGCGGTAAAGCGTACTTGCTCAGAACCTGGAGTTACGGTAAACTCAGATTTTACCTTCAGTTTTTTATCAATAGCCTGCTGCGCAATAGAAGCGGAGCGGGTTAAATCTTCATAAGAGGAGTTGGTACAAGAACCAATTAAACCTACTTCCAATTTTGCAGGCCATCCGTTTTCTTTAACGGCTTTGGCGAACTCAGATAATGGAGTAGCGCGGTCTGGAGTATAAGGTCCATTGATATGAGGCTCTAAAGTACTCAGATCGATTTCAATTACCTGATCAAAGTATTGCTCTGGATTAGCATATACTTCGGCATCACCGGTAAGGTGCTCGGCAATTTGATCGGCAGCATCAGCTACTTCAGCACGACCGGTACCACGTAGGTACTCACCCATTTTGGCATCGTATCCGAAGGTAGAGGTGGTAGCGCCAATCTCGGCACCCATATTACAGATAGTACCTTTACCAGTACAGCTTAAAGACTCTGCACCAGGACCGAAATATTCTACAATAGCTCCGGTTCCACCTTTTACGGTAAGGATACCCGCTACTTTTAAGATAACGTCCTTAGAGGCAGTCCAGCCACTTAATTTACCGGTTAATTTAACTCCGATTAATTTGGGGAATTTCAATTCCCAAGGCATTCCGGCCATTACGTCTACCGCATCGGCACCACCTACACCAATTGCTACCATACCCAAACCACCGGCATTTACGGTGTGTGAGTCGGTACCAATCATCATTCCACCTGGGAAGGCGTAGTTTTCTAGTACCACCTGGTGGATAATACCTGCTCCGGGTTCCCAGAAACCGATACCGTATTTATTGGATACAGATTGTAAAAAGTCGAATACCTCGGAACTTTTTTCTTTCGCGTTGGCCAAATCTTTCTTGGCACCTACCTGAGCCTGGATCAAGTGATCACAGTGTACGGTAGAAGGAACAGCGGCGGTTTTTCTACCACTCTGCATAAACTGCAATAGCGCCATTTGAGCGGTCGCATCTTGCATAGCTACCCGGTCGGGAGCGAAGTTTACATAGCTTTTACCACGGGTATAAGGGCTATCGGGATTACCGTCCCAAAGGTGTGCGTAAAGAATTTTTTCCGCGAGGGTAAGAGGTTTGCCGGTGAGTTCACGGGCCGCGTTTACGCGCTCCGGAAATTTGGCGTAAACCTCTTTGATCATTTCAATGTCAAAAATCATGTGTTTGGATTTTACGGAAGGGACACAAAAATATAAAAGAGCGAATGGATATGCCCCGCTCATAAAGGGCATTTATATCTATACTGAGTCTAAATATCAAAGACCGGTATAATTCTGGGGGCTAATGGCCCGCATTTCGGTTTTAATGGTTTCACTTACCTCCAGTCCTTCAATGAAGCTAGCAATGGTTTTCGCATTAATTCCCTCATTGGTTCGGGTTAATGCTTTTAAAGCTTCATAAGGTTTTGGGTAGCCTTCGCGACGAAGGATATTCTGGATACCTTCTGCAACTACAGCCCAATTAGCTTCCAAATCGGCGTCTAATGCGGCTGGGTTTAAAAGTAATTTACCTAAACCTTTCATAGTGGCATTAAAGGCGATTACCGTATGCGCTAAAGGCACTCCGATATTGCGTAAAACCGTACTATCGGTGAGGTCGCGCTGTAAACGTGAAACCGGCAATTTAGCCGAAAGGTGCTCAAACAAGGCATTGGCAATCCCCAGGTTCCCTTCACTGTTTTCAAAATCAATGGGGTTTACCTTATGAGGCATGGCCGATGAACCAACCTCACCTTCTTTGATGCGTTGTTTGAAATAATCCATCGAGATATAAGTCCACATATCGCGGTCTAAATCCAAAACGATGGTATTAATGCGTTTCAGGCAGTCAAATAAAGCTGCCAGATGATCGTAATGTTCAATTTGAGTGGTGGGCCAGGAGTGTTGTAAGCCTAAAATTTCGCCTACAAACTGATCACCAAAGGCTTTCCAATCGTACTCAGGATAGCATAAATGATGCGCATTGAAATTGCCCGTAGCTCCACCAAATTTGGCGGCGAAGGGAATGTGACGTAATAATCGCATTTGCTGGTCCAGGCGCTCTACGAATACCTCTATTTCCTTACCTAATCGGGTAGGGGAAGCAGGCTGACCGTGAGTACGAGCCAACATTGGGATGTCTGCCCATTGATCGGCTAAATCAGAAAGGCTAACTACCAAATCCCCTAAAAGGGCCAGGTAATCTTGCTCAATATATTCTTTCAGAGAAAGGGGAACCGAAGTATTATTAATATCCTGAGAGGTTAAACCGAAGTGGATAAACTCCTGATATTTTTCGAGATCCAGCTTTTCGAAATGCTCCTTAATGAAGTACTCTACCGCCTTAACATCGTGGTTGGTGGTTTTTTCAATCTCCTTAATACGCATGGCATCCTTAAGATCGAAATCCAAATAAATGTCTCGCAATTCAATAAAGCGAGCGCGGTCGAAATTTTGCAGCTGTGGTAAGGGCAATTCGCAAAGTGCGATGAAATATTCAATCTCTACTCGTACCCGATATTGGATCAAGGCGAATTCAGAGAAATAGTTCCCCAGCTTTTTACTTACTTTGTGATAGCGGCCGTCTACCGGCGAAATCGCGCGTAATTGCTCTTCCATTTCCGATTTTAAATAAGCTGCAAAAGTAAGGATTCTCTATGTGGAAATTCTTCCAAAGTCTAGGAATAAGTCTTAAGGCCTACGGACAGGCTCTGCCTCAGATGTTTCGCAAGGGTTACCGTCGGTATTTAGCCCTGCCCATTCTGGTCTATTTGGCTCTTTTATCAGGCCTTATTTGGCTGATGATGAACAATATTAACCGCTGGCTAAATCTGATTTTAGGCTGGTTTGGTTACAATTTGGGTGAATTAGAAACCTACAGTTTTATCCTGGTTATCATCCTGCAAATCCTCATGCTCTTCTTTATGAGCAGCCTCTTTAAATATGCGGTGCTCATCTTGCTAGCTCCTTTTATGAGCTTTTTGTCGGAGAAGGTAGAGGAGGAACAAACCGGTCGGACTAATCCTTTTTCTTTAGCTCAAATGCTAAAGGATGTGCTCCGCGCAATTCGCATCAACCTGATCAATTTCCTGCGGGAGATGGCCCTCACCATTCTATTATGGATACTAGCCTTTATTCCACTAATAGGTTTACTAAGTCCCCTGCTGATTTTTGTTTTACAATCCTATTTCTTAGGCTATGGCCTGATGGATTACAATGCAGAGCGCTGGCGCTGGAATTATGGGAAAACCGAGAGATGGATGCGTTCCAATAAAGTGGCCGTAACTTCAGTAGGTATGATATTTCACGCCCTTTTCCTGGTTCCTTTTCTGGGATGGATATTCGCTCCGGCCTGGTCTGTGATTGCCGGTACAAGAGTGGCTTTGGATTTAGAATCCAGTAATCAGAGCCTCAAAGCTTAAAGCTTCCGGAATAAAGCTTAATTGGTTTTCCTCCTTATTCACCTTAGCCCAATAAGTTTCCAAACCATTGCTGATTAAAAGGTAAGGGACCTGATAATGCAGATTGTAGCGACAAGCTTGGTCAAAGGTTTCCTGGGTGATTTTTACCTGCGGAGCTTTGCATTCGCCAATCATTAAAGCTTGGCCTTTATGGTAGATCAGTAAATCGGTACGCTGACTTTTACCATACAATTTGAATCCGCCTTCCAAGGCAAAGGCTGTAGAGGGATAGCCTAATTCGCTGCGCAGATAATGCACTAAATGTTGGCGTACCCATTCTTCAGGAGTGAGAACTAAGTTCTTTTTTCGGAGATCATCCCAAACCCATATTTGATCATTCCTTTTTCCCAATTTTAAGGGAGCTGGTGGGAGTGTTAAAGGGACTAATTTTTCCATTTGCCAAATATAGAGGCAACCTCCGAGGGAAGGCTGCGTCCAAGCCCAAAGATATGTTATATCTTGCGTCGCCTTATTTTTCAAGTCTTGGCATGGACTATAGTGCTCTGGTAGCAGAAATTAAAAAAAAGCAGTTCCGCCCGATCTATTTTTTGATGGGGGAGGAACCCTTTTTCATTGATCAAATTAGCAAGCTTATTGAAGAAACGGCTCTGTCGGAAGAGGAGCGCAGTTTCAATCAAACTGTATTGTATGGATCGGATGTAAATACCTCGCAGGTGATCTCCGAAGCAAAACGTTTCCCAATGATGGCGGAACGGGTTGTAATCATTGTGAAAGAAGCACAGCATATCCGTGATTTGGATAAGCTCGAAAGCTATGCCATGCAGCCTCAACCCAGTACGGTTTTGGTTTTTGCCTACAAGCATAAGAAGCTTGATAAGCGTAAAAAGATTGCCAAGATATTGGATAAGGAGCATGTTCTTTTTGAATCCAAACGCATTTACGATAATCAGGTACCCGCTTGGGTGGAGAAACTCTTGAAATCCAAGGGTTTTGATGCCAGCCCAAAAGCGGTGCAAATGATTGCGGAAAGCTTGGGTACCGATATTGGCCGGATTTATAGCGAGATCAACAAATTGGCATTGATTGTTCCCAAGGGATCTACCATCGATGAAAATACGGTTGAAACCAATATTGGGATAAGTAAGGACTTCAACAATTTTGAGCTTTGCAATGCCATTAACAGCGGGAACTTCGCCAAGGCCATTCGCATTCAGAAGTACTTCGAAGCCAACCCCAAGGATAATCCGCTCGTTGTCACCACAGGTATTCTTTTTCGGAATTTCCGCATTTTAATGTTAATGGCACAAGCAAAGGCTTCTGGCCTGCCCGAGAATAACTTAGCTAAAGAAGCTGGTGTATCTCCTTGGCAAGCAAAAGACTATCTCCCCGCTTTACGCTTTTTTGATGTGCGTCGAATTGCCCGAATTATGGGATATTTGCGCGAAACTGATATGAAATCTAAAGGAGTGAATAATCAGGGAGCCAGCGATGGTGACCTGCTCAAAGAACTTCTGTTTAAGATTATTTACCAATAGACCCTAAACATTCTCGATGAAGAATTTCTCTGCCCTCTTAAGCTTTGCCCTACTCATTGGCGCATTTAACTTAAATGCCCAAAGTACTGGAACAATCAGAGGCTTTGTTTACGATAAAGAAACTGAAGAGGCCATCCCATTTGCCAATGTGGTAATTGAGGGAACAAGCAAAGGGTCTACAGCATCCGACAATGGTTTTTATCAAATTAATGAAGTAAAGGTTGGTAAAGTAAAAGTGGTTGCCAGTTTCATTGGTTATGAAACCGTATCACAGGTAGTTACCATCAAGGCCGGAACCCTTGAAAACCTTAATTTTTACTTAGCCGAATCCAGTGAAATTCTGGATGAAGTGGAAGTATCTGCCGAACGTAAAGAACGGGATACCAAAGTACTTACCTCGGTAGTAACCTTGGACCCAAAAGAAATTACCCGATTCTCTGTGGGGGGTGATGCCGATATTATTAAAGCGGTTCAAGTATTACCCGGGGTTGTAACTACTGGTGATCAAGGGGGACAATTATACATCCGTGGGGGGGCGCCCATTCAAAACCTTATTCTATTGGATGGGATGATTATCTACAATCCTTTTCACAGCATTGGGTTCTTCTCAGTATTTGATAATGATATTATCCGCTCAGCCGATGTTTATACCGGAGGATTTAGCGCTGAATACGGTTCCAGAAACTCCGCGGTAATGGATATCCGTACCCGTGCCGGAAACCGTAAGAAGCTTTCCGGAAAGGTTAGTGCCAGTACTTATACTTCTAAGATCTTACTGGAGACTCCCCTGGGGCCAAAGAATAAAAGAGGTTTTGCTAATTCCTCATTTCTTTTATCGGCTAAAACCTCCTACCTCGACCAAAGCTCGCAGCTTTTCTATCCTTATGTAGAAACCGAATTTGATGGATTACCCTTCACCTTCACCGACATCTACGCCAAGTTTACCAGTCAGGCCGAAAATGGTTCTCAGATCAATGCCTTCGGATTTAGCTTTGACGATGGTGTACGCTATGGATTGCAAAACAGTATCGATTGGCAATCTCAAGGAGCCGGATTTAACTTCCTTGTAATTCCAGCTACTTCCAAGGTTTTATTGAGTGGAGACGTGAGTTACTCCTATTACGATATCAATTCGATTGAGGGCGATTTATTACGTTCTTCTGCCATTACCGGATTTAACGGAGGTTTGGACTTCACCTATTTCTTCCGCAAGGCTGATGAATTAAAAGTGGGTATTGAAGCCATTACTTACTCTACGGTTTTTGATGTGGATGCGCCTTTAGGTATTTCGGTAGCTCAACAAGAAAACACTACCGAATTAGGTACCTATGCTCGCTACCGCTATAGTTCTAACCGATTAATTGCGGAGCCTAGCTTACGTTTACACTATTACGGTAGTCAAGCAGAATTGAGCTTTGAACCCCGTTTGGGAATTAAATACAATATCACTGATTGGTTACGTCTTAAAGCCAGCGGTGGATTTTACTCTCAAAACCTGGTGGCCGGTAATTCCGATCGTGACGTTGTAAACCTTTTCTACGGATTCTTAAGTGCTATTCCACAAAGTGACATTCCTTCCACCTTCCGTGGAGAGGAGTTAACCAGCACCTTGCAGAAAGCCCAGCATTTGGTTTTAGGTTTTGAAACTGAGATTACGTCCAAATTAACCTTAAATGTGGAAGGCTATATCAAGAACTTCAATCAGATCACCAACCTGAATCGTAACCAGATTTATGATGAAGGAAGCTATTCTGCTCAGGGGAAACCTGAAATTCTGATTAAAGACTTTATCGTAGAAAAGGGAATTGCCAGAGGGGTGGACTTCCTATTGAAGTATACCGATAAAGATTTGTACTTATGGATGGCTTACTCCTTAGGAGAGGTAACTCGTGATGATGGTATTCGCGTTTACAATCCAAGTTTCGATCGTCGTCATAACTTGAATTTTGTAGGCAACTACACCTTCGGTAAAAATCGCAATTGGCTGTTTAGCTTGCGTTATAACTTTGGAACAGGATTTCCATTTACACCCACCCAATTGTTCTACAGCGAGCAGCCTTTCGTAGATAACCGCGGACAAGCATCAGTGGATTATGATTATACCACTTCCAATGGTCAGGATGGTGTATTATACGGTGAGTTAAATACTCGTAGATTACCTAATTACCATCGTGTGGATGTAAGCTTAGCTAAGACTTTCAATTTTGGAGATAGCCAGGAATTGGAAATTAGCGCAGGAGCCACTAATATTCTCAATTACGAGAATATCTTCTACTACGATCGTACCGCCAATAAGCGCGTAAACCAATTACCTTTTATGCCTACCGTAGCGGTAAGCTTTGCCTTCTAAGAGAAGAGGTTGTATTTAAGAATACAGTAGATCGCGCGGAAGCCGTCCTTCCAGTTGATCTTCTTGCCTTCATCGAAGGTTCGGCCATAATAGCTGATCCCTACTTCGTAGATGCGAATTCCGGGAACCCGGGCCACCTTTGCGGTTACTTCAGGCTCAAAGCCGAAGCGATTTTCGCGCAATTTCAAATCCTGAATAATATCGGTACGGAATAGCTTATAGCAGGTTTCCATATCGGTTAAATTCAGATTGGTGAACATATTCGAAAGGAAAGTGAGGAATTTGTTTCCGATGCTATGCCAGAAGAATAAAATGCGGTGGGCATTGCCTCCCATAAAACGGGAGCCATAAACCACATCTGCAACACCTTTAACTGCTGGTGCTAGGAGGATATTAAATTCCTTAGGATCATATTCCAGATCCGCATCCTGGATGATCGTGAAATCACCAGTGGCCATTTTAATTCCGGTATGTAAGGCGGCGCCTTTTCCCTTGTTTACTGAATGTGATTCATAAACAATCGGGAAATCATGATGGCTTCTTTGGTAGCGGAAAATGGCTTCCTCAGTATTATCAGTAGAGCAATCATTCACAACAATTACTTCCTTTTCGATACCATTGATCAATTCTACTTCTCGAAGCTGATCTAAAATATGATGAATGGTAGCCCCTTCATTATAGGCGGGCACTACGATAGAAAGTTTGCGAATCTCCATTTAGCTCTCAATTGAAGCGGCTAAAATAGAAATAAAAAAAACCGTCGATGCTAGAGACATGGACGGTTTTAATTAAAGTAGGTCGCAATTAAATTTTACGGTATTTCAAACTCTTTTCACCCACCCGTACTACATAGATTCCATCAGGTAAGGATCGTAAGTCAATTTGAGGATCTTTTTTAGCCAGAGGATCAATTTCTGAATCGAAATAAACTCGGCCAGCGATATCGTAAACTGCAATACGGCTTGCTGTGTTTTGATCTCCTAACTTTACCCGAAGTAATCCGTCACCGGGATTGGGGTACAGGCTGGCTTCTTCCAGTTTAACTTCACCACCATTGCCAAGCAACCCAACCGGGGGTGGTGAGTCTAAGTCGGTAGGATCCGGTTTAGGCGTATGTTGATACTCCGTTTCCGGTTTTACATTAGGTGTAGATTGCGCCTGAGCGGTAGAGAAAATGCCCAAAGCGAAAAAGGATGCGAGTAAATAGGGAAGCTTTTTCATAATGTTAGTTTTAAGTGTTTTCGTTTTCAATAACAAAGTTCACTTGTATGACAGTTTAAGCCTTGTGGATAGTTGCCTGTCTTCTGTTAAAGAAGCGTTAAAGGCTAATTTTCAAGGACTAAGCATTATATTTTTGAGGCATGTCGAGATTTAAACAGAGGGCAGCCAAGCGATTAAATTGGTTGATCTTGCTCATGACCTTATCCCTTTTAGGGGTTACCGGAATACAAGCATACTGGCTGAAAAATGCCTACGATTTAAGAGAGGAGAAATTCGAAAGTGAAGTGGGTCAGGCACTTGCCGATGTTACCGAGCGATTAGATAATCTCTCTTCCATGCGTTTCCTCTTTAATAGTTTCAGTGTTCAGCCCTTCTTTAGTGAGAACCTGGCTCCCCATTTAGGCTTTCCCGGCAGGGATACCATGATGGGCGATTTGAAATTAACCATGCGTCTTGGTCCCGATACAGTGATCCTGTACAATACCGATCCTGATGATTCCCTCTTCCAAGCCATTGAAGATCGAAAGGGTTTAATACTTAGAACGGCGCCGGATCAAATGATGCGCAAAGGAGCACAATTAGATATGCTTCTGCGAAAAATGGTGCGTTTCGAATTAAGTCGACGCCAAAGTGATAGCAGTTGGATGGATCGAAAGATGCTGGATTCCTTGATCACCTTCGAACTCAAATCGCGGGGTATTGATATTCCTTACGAATTTGCCGTGGCTAATGATAAGGAGATCATTCTGAGTTCACGACGCTGGGATCCCAATGATCATCAGCATACTGCTATGCTCTTCCCGAATGATATCTTAACCAATGAGATTCTTTCACTCTCCTTTCCTTCGAAGGCCAATTATATATTTCAGTCGCTTTGGGTAATGTTATTGGTTTCCCTGCTCTTTACCGTGGCTATTGTATACACCTTTTACCGCACTCTTAATTTCTCGCTTAAGCAAAAGCGGATTAGCGATATCAAGACGGATTTCATCAATAATATGACCCATGAGTTTAAAACGCCTATCGCGACCATTAACCTGGCCATTGATGCCCTCCGTAATCCTAAAGTAAGAGGGGATAGCCAGCGTATTGAGCATTATAGTAATATGATTAAGCAGGAAAATCAAAGGATGAACCTGCAGGTAGAAAGTGTGCTGCGGATGGCATTATTGGATAAGCAGGAATTAGACCTTGAATTCAAGAAGGCCGATGTTATTGAAGTGGTGCAGGGCTGCCTAGATCACATTAGTCTGCAATTAGAAAGCAAGGGTGGACGTTTACAGAAATTCTTTAATGAACAACATCGCGAATTGCGAATCGACGCCAACCACCTTTCGAATACCATCATTAATATTTTGGATAATGCCATGAAGTACTCGGTTGGCGCACCCGAAATAAAGGTGGTAACTGAAAGCACTCAGAATCATTTTATCCTGATAATCAGTGATAAAGGGATGGGGATGACCAAAGAAGAACAGAAACATATTTTCGACCGTTTTTATCGGGTAAGCGCGGGAGACCTGCACAACATTAAAGGGCATGGTCTTGGATTAAGCTACGCGAAAGGAATTGTCGAGTCCCATGGTGGACGAATAGAAGTAGAAAGCGAAAAAGGAAAAGGCAGTAAGTTTTATATCTACCTACCAATTAATGCATAAAAATGAAACAAACAACGAAAGTACTCCTGGCAGAAGATGATCCTAACTTTGGTGCGGTGCTCCGCGACTATCTAGAGCTCAATGATTTTGATGTTCATCTTGCTACTGACGGACAAGAAGCCCTCCGCTTGTTTAAATCGACCGACGAATTAGATCTCTGCATTTTAGACGTTATGATGCCCCTCAAAGACGGCTTCACCTTGGCCAGTGATATCCGTAAAATTGATGGCGAAATTCCCTTGATCTTCCTCACCGCCAAATCCATGAAAGAAGATATGTTAAAGGGTTTCCAATTGGGAGCAGACGATTACCTTACTAAGCCCTTCGACTCCGAAGTTTTACTCTATAAAATCAAGGCCTTACTCAACCGTAAATTTGGGGAGGAGGAAGAAGAGATTCACTTTAAAATCGGTCGCTATGAATACGATTCTGAAATGCGGGTTTTAAAGATCGGACGTGAGGAAAGAAAACTGAGTCCTAAAGAAGGAGCCCTCCTGAAACTCCTGGCACAGAACAAGAATAATCTCGTAAAACGCAGTACTGCTCTCAATAAAATTTGGAAGGACGACAATTACTTTACCGGTCGTAGTATGGACGTTTACCTGGCAAAAGTGCGCAAATACCTAAAGGATGATCCCAAGGTGGCAATTATCAATGTACACAGCGAAGGCTTCCGTTTGGTAGACGATCTTTAATCTTCCAAATCACCACTGGCTAAAACCTCCCAGGTATGATCAGCCAGTAGCTTTACCGTATACAGAAAGCGTTTAAACTTGGGTTTCAACCATTCATCCGGTGCAATCATTGACAATACATGTTGCTCTTGATGGTTCAGGTAAAGGTGGTAGATATGGTTGATCTCCGGCTTAAAACCCATCTTAGCCTCATAAATGCGGGCGGCTAAATCCTTGCGTTCCTGAATGGCATGCGCCTGACGAGCTAAAAGATCTATCTGCTCCTTTATTTGCGCTAATTGCATATCGGTTTGCTCTTCCATAGCGGTTAGAGCCCTACTGCGGATTACCCCTTGCTTTGTTGGCTTAATTACCGCTCCACCTACCGTATGTGCATAGGGAAGGGTAGAAGGGTTTTCAGTGATTTTATCTGGATCAATCGGATTTACAAAGTCCTTATTTTCTTTAGCCTTCTTGTCAGCCATCTTTATTCATCTTCTTTAAAACCTTTCTGCTCCGGTGCTCTACCGATCGATTGGCCAGGGTATGCTTCTGCAAAATTCTTTGATTTTCTTGGAGAACCAAGGGATACTTTTTCATTTTCTACAACGGATCTCGAGCAAAGTTCCCGGTTACCTGTTAACCGAATCACTTGGAAGGATTGCATCAGATATAAATCAAGCCTTCTCTTTCATCGCCAAAGCAGCGGTAGTCACCACAATGATAGGAGAGGGCGCTCATTAAGGCTAAGAGGGCATCTAAATGATGCCAGCTTAGAATGTCATTAGAATTGATTTTTAATGAAGGACGCATGCAAGAGCGAACCTTGGAAATACAATCTTTTAGGGCAGACTTAGTTCCCTTATAACCTATTGATTTCAGATCAAATCTCTGGGCCATCAATTTGGGATAGGTTTCCAATATTTTAAGGCGCTCAGACTCCAAACTAGCTTTTAGTTCAATGGCTCTGGCGGCCAATCCACCTAAAAACATGGGCGACATGGCTCTGGTCTCTCGATCGGCTAAACGGAAATGGTAATCTTCAAAGCCACTTAAATTACGATAGACTCCTGGTAAGCTTAAAGGGGCATCAATGAATAGTAATTCGGGTTCAAAATGAGTCACAGCATTGCGAATGAATTGATCTGCATCTACCTTGGGCTCCACTTCCATAAAGAAGATATTAGGCTCCTGGTATATGGCTATCACGGTATTTCCCGAAAGCTTGCTTCCGTAGTCAATTCCGAAAATCGTTCCCATGCCTGATTAAAAGATTTCTTGAATTACCTTTTCGCGATGTGCAAACATCTCTTTCAATTGCTTTTGGACCAGCCAGGGATGTGCCCAACGGGATAAAGCCTCCAGAGGCAGTCGATAATGAAGCTCATCACTAATAAGAGTGCCCCCATCTTTGGCTTCAAAGCGATGCAAGTGATGCCACATCTTAAAAGGGCCGGTAAGCATTTCATCTACAAAATAGTCTTCCTTATTTACGGCACTGATCTCAGAAGTCCAGTTTAAGGGGATACCTAAGATGGGTGAAACCTTATAACGTAAAATCATGCCGGGAAACATTGTAGAACTGGGCTTCTCTACAATGCGCATTTTCATTTTTGCCGGAGTAATGCGCAATAGGTTTTCAGGATCGGAAAAGAATTCCCAAACCTCCTTAAGCGGCGCATTTACCCACTGTTCTTGCTTTAGTTGATACATACCAGTCTAACGCTAAACAGCGGTTCTGGTTCATAGACTAAATGGCCTTTCCAGAAACTTGGGCAAACGGAAATTGGACTCAAAAAAAAGCGCCTCCATTTCGGAAGGCGCTTTTTGCATAAGAGCTTGATTCTTAGAAAGAATCCCACATTTTATCGTATTTCACCGCTTTAGGAGTAATACACATCACCGGAATTTCACTGTGGTAAATAACGGCTTGCATTTCATTACCCAAGAAGTAGTCGGTAATATCAGTTGGGCCAGCTTCTTCAGTAATAATTACCAAATCACCTTCGGCCTCATAGGCATGATTCAAGATATTGCGAACGACCCCACGACGTGATGGGTTCTCAATAATTTGATGTTCGCATTCCACACCGTGGCTGCGAATAAAGGTTTCTACCTGGTTTACATGGCCACGTAAAATATTCAGCTGGCTTTCGTTTTCTTTCACAGCCACCACCAAAACTTTGGCGCCAAATAGGCGGGCGTACTCCAAGGTAGGACCTACTTTCTCCTTGCTATGACGATCCATCAATAAGGGGAAAATGATGGTTTCGATCTTTTCAATTTCACGCACCCCTTTAATAGTAACCACAGGAGGTTTTACTAAGGCGGCAGTGCGGTAGGCATTAGATCCAATGAAGCGCTTGCGAAGGTTTTGGGGCTTACCATTAGTTCCCATTACCACCAGATTGGCATCGATAAGACTGCTTACCCGGGCAATTTCTTCATACACTACACCTTCGGCAACCATGGTGTTGGTTGGGATGTTGTGATCTTTCTGGAAGTTTTCGGCAACTTCCTTCAATTTTTTACTTACCTCACTATGAATTTGCTCGGTATTAGTGGAGCTGGAGAACATCTTCGAAAAGAAACCTCCTTCTTCAATTACAGAGAGTAAGGTAATGCTGGCGTTTTCGGTAGCTTTGGCAAAAATTGAGGCTTGGTTTAAAGCGGTCAAGGATTGCTCAGAAAATCCGATCGGAACCAGGATCTTGAATGAATCAGACATAAGAGGAACGAATTAGTGCCTCAAAGTTAAGTTAATCCCCGAATACGAACAGTATGCCTGCATCTGAAATCATTCTTAACCCTGATTTAAGTGTTTATCACTTACATTTAAAAAATGGCGAAGTACCACGAAAGGTAGTCACAGTGGGGGATCCCGACCGAATAGACTGGTTAATTCCCCACTTCGATCAGGTATATTCCGATCAACAATTCAGGGAATTTCGGAGCCTTCGAGGAAGTATTGGGCAGCAAGATATGCTCTGTATTTCGACGGGTATCGGTACCGATAATGTCGATATCGTGCTCAATGAATTGCATTTGGCCTATGCCTGGGATTTAAGCAAGCGCGAACTTCAAAGCGAGGAATTAGCGCCCATGCAAGTTTTGCGTTTGGGAACCAGCGGCACTTTGCGTGAAGACATTCCTATCGATAGCATATTGATGTCGGAAGCAGCTTTGGGTTTCGATTATCTCATGCACTTTTACAATTGGCCCGACTTTCGGAAACTGGAAGGCTTAGAGGCTTTTCCAGAACCCTATTTCACCTGGGGATCAGAGGAAATGCGAGATCAGTTTCGATCTATGGCCCAGCACAGTGGCATTACGGTTACAGCCAATGGCTTTTATGGACCGCAGGGCAGAAACCTTCCTTTAAAAGCGAAGAATGCCAATTGGTTGGATCTTTTAGCGGCCCAAAAGCTGGAAGGCCGCTCCATCACCAATCTAGAAATGGAAACGGCCGGTATTTATGCCTTAGGCAGTCTCTTAAATATGGAATGTCTTTCCTTATCCGCCATCCTTGCCAATCGGAGGACTCAGGTATTCAGCAAAAAGCCTGAGACTATCGTTCAAGGAATGATAGCTCAGGCTTTGGAAATTTATAGTGCAGAATAGCCGCTTAGCGCGCTACGTTTACGGCACGAGTTTCTCGGATTACGGTAATCTTTACCTGTCCGGGATAGGTCATTTCATTTTGAATTTTCTGGCTGATATCGAAGCTGATTTTCGCAGCATCGGCATCACTCACTTTCTCGCAATCTACAATTACCCGAAGCTCACGACCGGCTTGCACCGCATAAGCTTGAGTAACCCCATTTTGAGAAATTGCTAATTGCTCCAGGTCTTTCAAACGCTGCATATAGCTTTCGGCGATCTGACGACGTGCACCGGGACGGGCTCCAGAAATACCATCGCAAACCTGAACGATAGGAGAGATAAGGCCAGTCATCTCAATTTCATCGTGGTGAGCACCAATCGCATTACATACTTCAGGTTTTTCGCCGTATTTCTCGGCCATCTTCATACCCAAAATAGCGTGTGGCAATTCACTTTCTTCCGAAGGTACTTTACCAATATCATGCAATAAGCCGGCACGCTTGGCGATCTTAGGATTCAAACCTAATTCAGCCGCCATAATACCACAGAGGTTGGCCACTTCACGTGAGTGTTGCAGCAAGTTTTGTCCGTAAGAAGAACGGTATTTCATACGACCAACCATGCGAACCAACTCAGGATGCAAGCCGTGAATACCTAAATCGATCGTAGTACGCTTACCCACTTCGAAGATTTCCTCTTCAATTTGTTTACGAGTCTTATTACAAACTTCTTCAATACGGGCTGGGTGAATACGTCCGTCTGAAACCAATTTGTGTAAAGAAAGGCGGGCAATCTCACGACGTACTGGATCAAAGCAGCTTAGGATAATTGCTTCCGGGGTATCATCCACAATAATTTCAACACCGGTTGCTGCTTCCAGGGCGCGAATGTTACGACCTTCACGACCGATGATACGGCCTTTAACATCGTCGTTTTCAATATTAAATACCGAAACGGAGTTTTCCACAGCCTGCTCAGTAGCTACTCTCTGGATGGTTTGGATCACCACTTTACGGGCTTCACGAGTGGCACTTAATTGCGCTTCTTCCATGGTTGTTTGGATGAAGGCGGCGGCATCGGTTTTAGCCTCTTCTTTAAGAGCTTCTAATAATTGGTTTTTAGCTTCCTCTGGACTTAAGCCGGAGATTACTTCCAATTGCTCCACCTGCTTGCGGTGCATTTTTTCGAGCTCCTTACTGCGAGCATCATTCACCTCTACCTTTTTGCTCAGTTCCTCGCGCAGGCGTTGGTTTTCCTTATAATCTTTCTTGTTGTTTTCGGCATGCTCGCGCACCCTTTGTTCTTTTTCCTTCAGGTTATTAAAGCGGTCGTTGAGCTTTTGCTCACGCTTGTTAATTACCTTTTCATGTTCGGCTTTCAGCTCCAGGAATTTCTCCTTGGCCTGTAAGATTTTCTCCTTTTTAATGCCTTCAGCTTCTTTTTGAGCTTCGGCCAGGATATTTTGATTTTTCTTTTTTAAGATCAGCATATTAAAAACGAAGGCGGTTCCAAAGCCTACGATTAAAGCTGCCAGAATAAGAATTAAAGTTGTTGTTTCCATCTTTCTAATTGGTTCATAAAAAAACCCGCACCCTTTTCGTGTTTCGTCTAAACCCCGTTTAGACAGGTTCGGAGCTTACCGGATAATTTCGACCTTCCACTCGAGGGAGGCATGATCTAGAAAACCCGAGCTAAACTCCTATTATTGATAATGTTGAGTTTAGCAAATACAGGAAAGGATGCGGGAAAAAATTTGTAAAAGAACGTTGCTATTGCGTCGCTTGCTTTAGTTTTTCCGAAAGACGGTCTAAATGTGCTCCAATATCATCTCCACTCACCAAATTATCGATTTGGATTTTCTCCAAACGCGAGGCTAACTGCAAGGCACACATCGCCAGCAGGTCTTGTTTGTCTCGCACCGCATATCCATCTTCATACTTCTTTAAGATGGCCTCGATACTCTTGGCGGCTTTACGGATGTTTTCCTCTTCATCTCTGCGGATGGTTAAAGGGTAGACCCGATCGGCCAGGGATACTTTTATTTTTAGCAAATCTGACATTTCACTATCTCTCAGGAAAATCACTCATTCAACAAAGCTATACAGCGATCTATTTCCCGCATTAAAGAACCCAATTTCGCTTTAGCGGCTTTTGCTTCCTCCGGATCACCGGCCAAACCACGCGCCAGGCGTAAGCGTTCTAATTGAATTCCTAAGTTTTGGACTTCATCCGACTGCGAATGCAATTGAGCCTCCAGCTCCACGATCTTCTCCTTCAGTTGTACATTTTCCTTTTGTACCACTAAATGATCACTGATAATGTGGTTAATCAGTTGTTCCAGATCCTTGATCTTTGCTTCAATTGCCTTCATGCATCGCAAAAAACTCCAATGGCCAAAGTTAGCAAGCCATATTGGGATAACAAACCCCTTTTTATGGGAAGAAAAATTCCTTTCGGCTTCGAAAATGGCCCTTAATTTTGAATAAATTCGAGCATGTCTAAGATACTATCATTCACTCTACTTTTACTATTCAGCCTTGGGCTTGTTGGGCAAAACAATTATCCGCAAGACTATTTTATTAGTCCCTTGCCTATAAAACTCTATTCATCCGGCACCTTTGGCGAGTTGCGCAGTAATCATTTTCATTCGGGGCTCGACTTAAAAACGCAGGGGAAGGTAGGCATTCCAGTTTTGGCTGCCGCCGAAGGAGATATCGTTCGCATTAAAGTGTCACCCTATGGTTTTGGAAAGGCTCTATATCTAAGGCATCCCAATGGTTATACCACGGTTTATGCCCATTTACTATCCTTTAGCCCCGACCTGGAAGCCTACATAATTTCGGAAATGCGTCGCTTGCAGAAAAACGAGATTGAATTATATCCTCCCGCGGCTAAGTTTCATTATAACCAGGGCGATACTCTTGCACTTAGTGGCAACAGCGGTGGCAGTGGCGGTCCGCACCTTCATTTCGAAGTTCGTGATAGTCGCACAGAGAAGATCATCAATCCCTTGCTTTTTGGATTTGAAGTAGAAGATCATCGTCAGCCTGAATTAGGTCCATTGCAGGTTTATTATTTCGAAAATCATCAACCTGCGGGTCAAAAGGAATACAGCCTATTGCAAAAGCAGGCAGGCGATTATGTCCTTACGGGTGATGGGATTGTAGATGCAAGTGGAGCGGTTTCCTTCGGGCTCTCTGCCATCGATCGGCAGGATGGGTATAATAACCGTAATGGTGTTTACGATCTTAAACTCTATGTTGGAGATGATTTAATCCATGAGTTTAAAATGGAAACCTTCGCCTTTGCGGAGAGTCGATACATTAATGCACATATCGACTATGGTTTAAAGGCCTGTTGCAAGCAAACGTCCCATCGACTTTATCGGGAGCCGGGTAATAAATTGAGTACTTATCCGGCCCAAGCCGAGGCCGGGCATTTAACTTTCGATAAAGACACGGTGGTGCCGGTACGAATTGAAGCTCGTGATGTAGCAGGTAATTTAAGCGTGCTCAATTTCGATTTGCAGTATACCGCCGTTCAGGAAGCAAGCTCTGAATTGGAGCCAATAAGCGAGGAAGAACTGGGGAATTCAGAGTTTTTAATTGCAAGAGTGGAACCCGATCAGGCGGAGCTGATAAAAGGGGAGAGCTATGAGCTCAATATTAAGCCCGGTAGTTTTTACCGCGAATACGTTCTCGAAATTGCCCAGGAAGAATTACCCGAAACTTATAGTGACCTTTTCACTTTTGGATCCCGTGAAATTCCGGTGCATCTCTATTACGATCTAAAATTGCGCCTCAACCATTTACCCAAGGGCGTTGATCCCAGCAAGTTTTTTATTGCCAGCTATCAGGATGGCAAGTATGATGAGTACGAAGGCGGTAGCTATAAAGACGGTTGGATTAGTACCCGCACCCGACAATTAGGTCAGTTTGCCATTGCCCTGGATACCTTGGCGCCAGAGATTTCGGCTATCGACTTTAAAGATGGAATGCCCCTTAAACAAAGCCAATTGCAAATTCGGGTACGTGATGATTTAAGTGGACTCCAAGAATATGATGCCTGGGTGAATGGCGAATGGGTTCCTATTTATTATGATGCTAAAACCGATCGCTTGCTCTTGAAAACCAAATATTGGCCTCTTTCTCAAGACTCTAAACAAGTGTTAAAATTGCGTGTTGTTGATGATAAAAAGAATGTAAGTGAGCAAACATGGACTCTTTTTGCCCCTTAGATGCTATTTTCGCCAATTCATCGTTTCCTTTATGATGCGCAAGATTTTTATTCTACTCTTTTCAGGAATTTTCAGCTTGGGATTATTAGCCCAGGAAGAGAAGCCTGTGCAAATGAGTGGCTTGGTACTGAGTCAGGATAGTATTCCCCGGCCTATACCTTTTGCGCATGTTTATGTAGGGCAAGGCACTCGTGGTACCATGACGGATGCCGATGGTTTTTTCTCCTTCGCGGCTTTATCCGGTGATAGTATTCGCTTTAGTTGCATCGGTTTTACCCAAGAAATTTTAGTGGTGCCAGATACACTCTCTAAAACGGCTTACTTAGCGCGAGTAATGATGAAGCGCGATACCACCTTACTAGAGGAAGTAACCCTTTATCCCTGGCCTACTCCCGACCGTTTTAAAGAAGCATTTTTAGCGACCAATATTCCAACTACTCAAAATGATATTGCCATGCGAAATCTGGCTATTCAGGCTTTACAAGATCGGGCAGCAGCCATGAATCTCGACCCTGAAGAAGCGAAGGATTTGGCCATCATGATGCAAAATCAGAGCATATACAATTACGGGCGATATCAAGGTTATGATAATGGAGCAACCGCTATTTTAGGTGCTTTAAGTAATCCCTTCGCCTGGCAAAGACTATTTCAATCTTTTAAGAAAAATTAGGCCTCAATGCGCTTAGTCCTTTCGGCTTTAAGCCTCCTCCTCTTCTCACAATATGCCTGGGCTCAAACCCAAATTTTTGGTCGAATTAGCGACGTGGATAATATTCCCATCGATGGTGCTCGCGTGGGCATCGGCGATTATTATACCCTTACGGATGAGGAGGGTAAATATGAGCTGGATGTAATACCCGGTAAAAAATTGATGGTCTATTTCGCCAATTACAATTATCAGCCAGATACTACCTACATCAATCTAGCCAAAGGGGAAAAAAAGGAAATTAATCGTCAGCTCAAATTGCTGAAGAATGAATTGGGCGTTATTGATATTGTAGATCGCAAAGGTCGCTTCGACAATCAGGTGGATGTAAGTGTAAAATCCATTGAATCTTTTGTAGGCCCCAATTCAGGGGTAGAAGGCATTATTAAAACATTACCTGGAGTAAGCTCCTACAGTGAGCTTTCCTCGCAATATTCCGTGCGGGGAGGGAACTTCGATGAAAACCTGGTTTATGTAAATGGCATTGAAGTATATCGACCCTTTTTAGTGCGGAATGGTCAGCAGGAAGGGATGAGCTTTGTGAACTCTTCCATGGTTTCCAATGTGCGGTTTTCGGCCGGTGGTTTCGAGGCTCGCTATGGCGATAAGATGGCTTCAGTGCTGGATATTACCTATCGCAAGCCAAAGGAATTTGGTCTTAGTTTAGAAGGAAGCCTTTTGGGTGGAAACCTGGTATATGAAGATCGTTTTGCTAAGGATCGGGTTTCGGCGCTGATTGGAGCGCGTTATCGTACTAACCAATTATTATTGGGATCCTTGGATACTGAGGCAGATTTTAAACCTCAGTTCACCGATATTCAGGCTTATATCACCTACGACATAACCGATGAATGGGAGTTAAGCTTTTTGGGGAATTACTCGCGTAATCTCTATCAGGTAGTACCCCAAAGCAGAACTACCGATTTTGGAACTATTCAAGAAAGCTTGCGCTTGAATGTGTTCTTCGATGGCCGCGAAGATTATGATTTCACCACTCGCTTTGCAGCTTTGGGCTTAACAAATCGCCCTAAGAAGAACATGAGGTTGACCTACCAAGCTTCGGTGTTTCAAACCACAGAGCAGGAGTATTTTGATGTTTTGGGAGCTTATCGCTTAGGTGAATTGAATACCAATTTAGGTAGCGATCAATTTGGTGAAATTAGCTTTACCCGCAGTATTGGTGGCTTTCAGAACTATGCCCGAAATTATTTGGATGCCATCGTAGCCAATCTTTCCCATTCAGGACTTTTGGATCAAGGGGATGTAACTTGGCGTTGGGGGGCAAAAGTGCAGATGGAAGATATTATCGATCGTTACAAAGAATGGGAACGTATCGACTCCGCTGGTTATAATGTGCCAGACGGCAGTGGCTTTAATTACGATTCCTTAATTGTGGATACCTGGGATTCATTGGGAAATCCGGTAGCCGGCAATGTTTATACTTCCATTTTACAGGAAGATGAATTGAATCTCTTCGAAAGCTTTGCCAGTAAAATCTCCGTAAACTCAGTGCGCGCCACTGCCTATGTAGAGCGCAGTCAGATTATTCCGCTGGATTCACTAGGTGATTTGTTTTACAATATTGGAATCCGCAATCAATATTGGAGTTTCAATAATCAGAATGTAATTAGTCCTCGCGCCAGCATCAGCTTTAAGCCTAATTGGGAATCGGATATGGTTTTCCGTTTTGCCACGGGCTTTTATTATCAACCTCCCTTTTATCGGGAGATGCGGAATTTGGAAGGAGGCTTAAATGAAAACATACGGGCTCAGCGTTCCATTCATTTTGTCTTAGGGCATGATTACAATCTACGTATCTGGAATCGCCCTTTTAAAATGGTGACTGAAGTATATTATAAGGACTTCGGCCAATTGATTCCCTACGATATGGATAATGTGCGGATTCGCTATCGCGCCGTGAACAATGCTAAAGGCTACGCAACTGGTATCGATTACCGTATTAATGGAGAATTTGTTCCGGGTATTGATTCCTGGGCTTCCTTATCTATTATGACCATTCGTGAAGATATTGAAGGCGATGGAGCGGGTTATTTACCGCGTCCGACTGACCAACGATTGAATTTTAAAATCTTCTTCCAGGACTATCTGCCAAACGATCCCACCTTTAGAGTGAGCATGACCTTGGCTTATGGTACCGGATTGCCATTTGGTCCGCCTCAGGCTACAGCCGAAGAAAGAGTATTCAGATTACCAGATTACCGTCGGGTAGATATCGGATTTTCGAAGGTTATTAAAAGTGAGGGTCGCGAACATAAGTGGAAGGTGCTTAATAACTTCAGTAGCCTCTGGGTAGGAGTAGAAGTCTTTAACCTCTTGGATATAACTAACACTATTAGCTATCTCTGGGTTAAGGATATTAGCACCGCACGCGAGTACGCAGTGCCCAATTACCTTACGCCACGTCTCTTGAATGTGAAATTGGTAGCCAAAATCTAGGCGGCCTTTTCCCGAAATAGCCCTACTTTTGCGGCCCAAAATCGAATTAAATGTTCAGTAAATATTTACGCTTAGGATTAACTGCAGTTTTGCTGGGATTGTCGATCTGGCAATTTATCGAAGTGGAGATCGGAAACGGTATCATGTGGTTCCTTCTGGCGGGTATTGTACTCTTTACCTATTTCCGTAACGAACGTATCTTACAAGCATTTTGGTTTTTGCGTAAGAATGATATGCCCAAAGCCCAAAAAGCCCTGGATCATATAAAAGATCCTGAAGGTGCTTTAATTAAAGGTCAGTTGGCTTACTATTATATGTTGCAGGGAATGATTGTTTCCAATACCAATTTAGGTAAGGCTGAATCATTTTTACGCAAAGCATTAAAAACCGGATTGCGCCAGAAGCACGATCAGGCCATGGCAAAATTGCAATTAGCAGGTTGCGCTTTGGCAAAACGTCGTAAACGTGAAGCACAAATCTTGCTTACCGATGTTAAGAAATTGGATACCCGCGGAATGCTTAGCGAGCAAGTGAAAATGCTGAAGCAACAAATGAAGCGGATCTAAAAGAATAGATGCCCTCAAAATCTAAGTCGAAAAAAAGGAAAAGCCCACGCCGGAAGTCCACTGCAGTTAAATTGCGGAAATGGTTTCTGCGCCTGAGCTTTTTGTTTTTAAGCCTCTTGCTTCTATTCATTGCCTCAGTTTATTTAGGCTTTTGGGGTCCTATTCCCAATAGCGACGAATTGAAGGCGATTCGACAATCGAAGTCTACTCTGGTTTATTCTCAGGATAAAGCGCTTATTGGTAGCTTTTATGCGGTAAATCGCGATCCGGTAAGTTTTGATCAATTGCCGGAGCATTTAGTGCAGGCCCTGGTAGCCACCGAGGATGAGCGTTTTTATGAGCATTCTGGTATCGACTTTATGAGCTTATTGCGGGTGGTGGTTAAAACCCTTTTGATGGGGGATAGCAGCTCGGGTGGAGGAAGTACCTTGACTCAGCAATTGGCCAAGAATTTATTCGGCCGCCCTGATTTCGGAGCTCTTAGCATGCCGGTAAACAAATGCCGGGAAATGATTATCAGTCAGCGTTTGGAGTCGATTTACTCCAAAGATGAAATACTCGCCCTCTATCTCAATACCGTTAGTTTTTCCGAAAACACCTATGGCATTGCCGCTGGGAGTCAACGCTTTTTTAATTGTGCCCCCAAGGATTTACGAATTGAAGAAGGGGCAGTTTTAATTGGCTTATTGAAAGCTAATACCACTTATAATCCACGCTTACATCCGGAGAAATCCAGGATAAGGAGAAATGTAGTGCTGAGTCAGATGCAGCGCAATGATCATTTAAAAGCGGAGCAATTGGATTCGCTGCAAGCCTTGCCTTTGGATTTAGACTATTCTAACCTTGATCTGGAAGGACCGGCCCCCTATTATTTGAAGCAGGTAGAATTAGAGCTTAAGCAAATATTAGCGGATAAGCTCAAAGAAAATGGCGAACCCTGGGATGCTCAAAAAGATGGCTTAAGGGTATATACGAGTTTAAATGCCAATAAACAATCGGGACTTCGAGACGCATTCCGGTCGCATTTAGCCAATTGGCAAAAGAAGTTTGATCAGCATTGGTCTAGCAAAGATCCCTGGTCTCAAAAGCCGGCTTTTTTCGAGAAGAAGCTAATGGCCAGTCCGGCTTGGAAGAGCTATGCTGCCAAAGGTTTGTCGGATGATGAGATTCGCGCAAAACTGAGTGAGAAACACAGTATGGAACTCTTTCACCCAGCCGGTAATATAGAGAGGGAAGCTTCCGGAATTGACTCCTTAAAGCACTATTTACGCCTATTAAGAGGGGCTTCGGTTTTATTGGATCCTCAAAGTGGAGCGGTGCGAGCTTGGGTGGCAGGCCCTGATTATCGCTATTTACCCTATGATAATGCCAAAGCGGCCCATACCATGGCTTCTACGGTTAAGCCTTTTGTGATGGCAGCTGCTCTGGAGGCAGGCGAAGAACCTTGTGAATATCAATCCGCCGAAAGGCGTGAATACCCGGGCTATGACGATTGGAGTCCACGGAATTACGATGGTGATTACGAAGGCATGTACAGCATGCAAGGGGCATTGAAAAAGTCGATAAACACAGTTACGGTTGCCTGGTACTTTAAAGCTGGGGCTGATAAGGTAAGAGCCTTGGCCCATAAGATGGGAATTGCTGATCATTGGGCAGATGGACCTTCTGTTTCTTTAGGAGCATCAGCGGTGAGTCCAATTGATTTAGCTAAAGCCTATGCCATATTCGCTAATGGCGGGATGGAAGTGGAACCCTATTTTATTGAGAAGATTGAAACCGCTAGTGGTGAACTGCTCTATCATCATGAAAAAAGGCCCGCAAAGCGTATCCTAAAAGAGGAAACAGCCCAGCTTATGAATGCTATGCTCCAAGGCGTAAGCAAGTCAGGAACCGCCCGTAGTTTACATTCCGTTTATGGAGCCCGTAAATCCTGGGCCGCTAAAACCGGTACCTCTCAGAATTATTCTGATGCCTGGTTTGTAGCCTATCGACCCGATTTGGTTTCCGTAAGTTGGATGGGAGGGATAAATCCTTTGATTCGTTTCCGCAGTGGTGCCTTAGGATCTGGTTCTACCATGGCCTTGCCGGTTTTTGGTAAGCTCTTATCCAAAATGGAATCCCGAATAACTTCAATAAACTGGCCTGCCTTATCCGAATCTCAAAAAGAAATGTTGGCATGTCCGGATTATAAGGAAGAAAGCCTGCTGGACGATTTACGCTCCATCTTTAAGAAAAAGGAGGGCAAGGCCGTAAAGGAGGAAGAACCCGAAGAACCGGTTGAAGAAGAAAAGGAAGCTTCCTGGTGGGGTAAAATCTTCAAAAAGAAGGATTAAGATTTCCAGCCAAAAACCCTTTGTAAAATAGCCGATACACGGGCAGCAGGATCTTGGCGAATCTTGGCTTCTTCTTCCGCCAAGAGCACAAAAAGGCCATTCAAAGTTTCCTGCATTACATAATCGCTGAGGTCGGGGTTAACCGGAGTTACAAAAGGAATTTTATTGTAAGTACTGGCTATCGGTTGCCAGTATTTGGTGAGTTCTACTTTCTGGATTGCTTGATCAATAACCGGTTTAAAAGCCAATTTCAATTGGGCTTCTGTTTTGGACCGCAAGTAAACCGTTGCGGCATTGGCATCACCACGCCAAATACCATAAACATCTTGCAGAGTCATACTGCGAATGGCATCCACAAAAATAGGACTGGCTTTCGCCGAAGCTTGTTCGGCACCGTGATTTAAGGTTTCAACAAATTGATCCACCAAATTACCCATGCCCAGGTCACCTAAAGTTTTGGCTGCGCGTTCCGCCTCAGGGGGAAAGGGGATTTTAATAAGGGGATTATTGTAAAAGCCATTTTCCTTAGAGGAGCGACTTACCGCATTGCGAATCCCCACTTCGAGGGCTTCTTTAATTCCGCGATTGATTTCCGACTCGCTAGGTTCCATTTGAGAACTCGATTCCTGCGCAATTTGCAGGAGCGCATCACAGGAACTGGCACTAAAAAGCAAGGCAAGAATAAGAATGAAATTTCGCATGATGGAGGCTATTGGTACTTGGGGTGAATTTAGTATTTGCCCCCAGTTTAGGCAAGCAGGCGCAATTAAAAATGCTAAATTTGCGAACCCTTTTGAATTCCCACAATGCAAGCAGAAATCATAGCCATTGGCGATGAACTATTAATTGGTCAAACGATTGATACCAATTCAGCTTTTATTGCCGCTCAGCTCAATTTGCAAGGAATTAAAGTTTGGCAAAAAAAGGTGGTAGCTGATACTGCCGATGCCATTCGCTCGGCCTTGGATGAGGTGCATGCGGATACCCGTTATGTATTTATGACCGGTGGATTAGGGCCTACCAAAGATGATATCACTAAGAAAACCCTTCTGGATTATTTTGGTGGCGAGATGGTGTTTAAGGATGAGGTTTTTGAACATATCCGTAAACTCTTCCAAGGATTTAATCGGGAGCCGAAGGAGGTACATCGGCAACAAGCTTTTGTGCCCAGTAGCTGTGAAGCCATTTTGAATGAAACGGGTACTGCACCCGGTATGCGATTCGAAAAGGGGGATCGCTATTATTTTTCTACTCCGGGCGTACCATATGAAACGGAGCATTTAGTGGCGGATAAAATCGTTCCCTGGATTGTTAATACCCAGATGGAAGGAAAGCTTTACCATAAAACCTTGATCACACAAGGTATTGGCGAGAGCGATTTAGCTGAAATGCTTACTGAGTGGGAAGATGAATTACCGGCGGAATTAAAGTTGGCTTATTTGCCTTCACCGGGTTTGGTGCGATTGCGTTTAACCGGGCAGGCAGAAACAAAAGAGAAAAGCAAGGCCCTGGTAGAAGAGGGCATCGCAATAATGCGGAGCAAATTGGGTGACCTGATTTTTGGGGAAGATGTGAGTTCCCTGGAAGAAATAGTTGGGAAATCACTCCAGGCTCGCAAAATGACCTTGGCAACTGCCGAAAGCTGCACCGGCGGTTATATTGGTCATTTAATTACTAGTATTCCGGGGAGCTCGGAATATTATTTAGGCGGAGTAGTATCCTACAGCAATGCCTTAAAAATGGATATGCTGGGGGTAAAAGCCGAAAGTTTGGAAGCCTATGGCGCGGTAAGTGAGCAAGTAGCCCTTGAAATGGCTGAGGGGCTAAGAAAGCGCACGGGTGCCGACTTTGCCTTGGCAACAACAGGTATTGCCGGACCAGGTGGTGGAACGGCGGAAAAGCCTGTGGGACTGGTATGGATAGCCGTAGCCGGACCGCAGGGAAGCCGCGCCAGAAGCTATCACTTTGGTAATCATCGGCAAAGAAATATCCGACGTAGTGCCTTAATGGCTTTAGACCGTCTAAGAAAAGAAGTGCAGAAAATTGAAATCTAGGTTTGTACGACTGTAATATTTACTTACTTTTGCAGACCCAAAATTTAAGAAGCGAGATCCATGTCAAGAGTATGTGAGCTTACCGGTAAGAAAGCAATGAGTGGAAACAATGTTTCCTTCTCCAATAAAAAGAACAAGCGCAAGTTCAATGTGAACTTGATGAAGAAGCGTTTTTATTTAGCTGAAGAAGATCGTTGGATCACTCTTCGTGTATCTGCTTCTGCCTTGAAAAACATCAATAAGAAAGGTTTGGCTACGGTGATTAAAGATGCCCGTGCCAATGGATATCTCACCAAATAAGAATTTAGGCAATGGCTAAAAAAGGGAACCGAGTACAAGTTATTCTGGAATGCACTGAGCATAAAGACAGCGGCATGCCTGGTACATCACGTTATGTGACCACCAAGAACAAGAAGAACACTCCCGACCGTATGGAGCTTAAGAAATACAACCCTATTCTGAAGCGCCACACCGTTCATAAAGAAATCAAGTAAAAAATTAGTTAGCGATGGCAAAGAAAGTAGTAGCAACCCTTAAGTCCGGAGATTCAGCTCAGTTTACCAAAGTGGTAAAAATGGTTAAGTCTGAAAAGTCTGGCGCTTATACCTTCGAGGAGAAAGTGGTAAACAAGGAGCACATCAAGGATTTCTTGAACAGCTAAGCATCGCTTTCCCAACAATACTTACCCGCTATCCTTGGATGGCGGGTTTTTTATTTTGTATCAAAGCCTGAGCGCGGCCGCTAAGAAGGGCATTTTTAGGATATTTGCCGATATTTTATACAAATGGGTCTATTTGGTAAATTATTTTCCCGCGAAGAAAATCGGGAAGAAATAGAACAAGGCCTGGAAAAAACCCGTCAAAGTGTTTTTGCCAAGCTTAGCAAGGCGGTAGCCGGAAAAAGTAAGGTCGATGCCGAAGTGCTCGACGATCTTGAAGAAGTACTCATCAGCTCTGATGTAGGTATTGATACTACCCTTAAAATTATTGAGGCCATTGAAGAAAGAGTGGCCCGCGATAAATACCTAGGTACCTCGGAGCTCAATCAAATATTGCGCGAAGAGATCGCCGGACTTTTAAAAAGTAAGGAAGGTGCTGATAGTGGCTTTAGTTTGCCCGAAAAGCGTCCTTATGTTTTAATGGTGGTGGGCGTAAATGGAGTGGGTAAAACAACTACCATCGGTAAATTGGCTAATCAGTTTAAAAAAGCAGGACTTAGCGTAGTGCTGGGGGCAGCAGATACCTTTAGAGCAGCAGCGGTAGATCAGTTGGAAATTTGGAGTGAAAGAGTAGATGTACCGATCGTAAAGCAAGCCATGGGTTCTGACCCTGCTTCGGTAGCTTTTGATGCGGTGCAATCGGCCATTTCTCGCAATGCCGATGTGGTGATTATTGATACCGCCGGTCGTTTGCATAATAAGGTGAACCTGATGAATGAGCTCTCCAAGATTAAGAGAGTAATGCAAAAGCTAGTTCCCGATGCACCTCATGAGGTACTCCTGGTTTTGGATGCTTCTACCGGGCAAAATGCACTGGAGCAAGCCAAGCAGTTTAGCAAGGCCACCCAGATTACAGCCTTGGCCCTAACTAAATTAGATGGCACCGCTAAAGGTGGGGTGGCCATCGGAATATCAGATCAATTGCAGATTCCCGTAAAATACATTGGTGTGGGAGAAGGAATCGACGATTTGAGGGTCTTCGATAAAGAAGCCTTCGTAAATAGCTTATTTGAAAACTAATGCGCACTAAACACCGCAAGAAGAATAAAATCAATATCGTTACCCTAGGTTGTTCTAAAAACCTGTATGATAGTGAGGTATTGATGGGGCAGTTGAAGGCCAACCAGAAAGAGGTGGTCCATGAAGAGGAAGGAAATATTGTGGTGATTAATACCTGTGGCTTTATTGAGAATGCCAAGGAAGAATCCATTAATACCATTCTTGAATTTGTTGAACGCAAAGAAGAAGGAGAGGTAGACAAGGTTTTTGTTACCGGATGTTTATCTGAGCGCTATAAACCCGATTTGGAGAAAGAAATTCCTAATGTGGATCAGTATTTCGGGACTCGCGAACTACCCTTGTTATTGAAAGCCTTAGGAGCTGATTATAAGAAGGAATTGGTAGGTGAGCGTTTAAGCACTACACCCCAGCATTTTGCCTATTTAAAGATTGCCGAGGGTTGTGACCGACCTTGTTCATTCTGTGCGATTCCCTTAATGCGCGGTGGTCATAAATCTACCCCCATTGAGGACTTGGTAACCGAAACTCAAAAATTAGCCGCCAAAGGTGTTAAGGAGCTTTTATTGATTGCTCAGGATCTCACCTATTATGGATTGGATCTGTATAAGAAGCGTGCCTTGGCTGATTTATTAAAGGAATTAGTGAAGGTGGAAGGAATCCAATGGATTCGTTTACACTATTTATTCCCTACCGGTTTCCCGGAGGAGGTACTCGATTTAATTCGTGAGGAACCCAAGATTTGCAATTACATTGATATTCCACTGCAGCATATTGCCGATCCGGTATTGAAGTCTATGCGTCGTGGTACTACCAAGGAACGCACCGATAAACTATTGCGTTTGATGCGGGAGAAGGTACCGGGCATTGCCATTCGTACTACCTTAATTGTTGGTTATCCTGGCGAAACGGAAGAGGACTTCCAGGTATTGAAGGAATGGGTGAAAGAAATGCGTTTCGAGCGCCTAGGTGTCTTTACTTACTCTCATGAGGAAAATACCCATGCTTATAATTTAGAGGATGATGTGCCTGCTGAAATTAAGCAGGAGCGTGCGAATGAAGTAATGGCCATCCAGCAGAAGATTTCAGCGGAGCATAATCAGGCCATGGTAGGGCAGAAGTATAGAGTGCTTATCGACCGTAAGGAAGGCGATTTCTTCATCGGTCGTACTGAGCTTGATTCCCCTGATGTGGACAATGAAGTACTGGTAGAAGCAGAATATCTACCTATCGGTGAATTCGTTGAAGTGGAAATTACCGGCGCCGAAGATTACGATCTCTTTGCCGTCGTAGTGGAATAATCTCCATAGCGAACGACAAACGACGAACTACCAACGACCAACAACTAGCTACCTAGTACTGACCGCGCCTGAAAAAAGTTGACACCTATTCTCTTTAAAACCAAGAGAAAAATGGGACAAAAAGAAAGCTTAAGACGTCAACGTGTATTTAGTGAGACCTTGCGCAAGGAAGTGGTCAAACAGATTGAATCGGGAGAACTTCGGGTATATCAAGCCTGTAGGATTTTCGAGATTAAATCACCGCAAACGGTTTATAACTGGTTAAACAAGTATTCTCGTACCTTGAAGACACAAACACGCATAGTAGTGGAAAACAATAGTGTTGACAAACGTCTGAAGGAATTAGAGGCGCGCACCAAAGAGTTGGAGGCTGCTTTAGGACGAAAGCAGTTAGAAGCCGATTTGTACCGCCATATCGTAGATCTGGCCTCAGAAGAATATAAGGTGGATCTAAAAAAAAGTTTTGGCGCCAGAGCATCCAAAGGCAAATAAAGCTGGAGACAAAGACTGAAGTGTCGATCAGGAGAAGTTGTCATTTGCTGGGCTTTAGCCGGCAGGCCTACTACAAGCCCCAAGCTCTAAGAAGGGAGCTTGTTGGGCTTGAAGACGGCCTGCGTAGCCTGATCCTGTCCGCGCGTGTGGCCTGCCCTGGCTTAGGTTGTAGACCCATCTATTATGCTCATGCGGATCAGCTTTCCATTGGACGGGATAAGTTCGAGGCATTGGCTGCTGAACTGGGCTTACAGGTTAAAAGGAATACTAGGTATATCCGAACCACCAAAAGCGACCAACGTAAGTTTGACAACCTTCTCATTGATAAACAAGTACGATCCATCAATGAAGTTTGGCAAGCCGATATGACCTATTATCTGAAAGGATCAAAATGGTATTATTTGATGTTCATTACGGATGTTTATTCTCAAAGGATCCTAGGCTATGGGGCTTATAGCAGAGCTAGCGCAGTCCACTTCAAAGAGGTTTTAAAGCAGGCCATTGCCACTCGAAAGAAAGACGGCTACACCAACTTAAGCGGTCTTATTCATCATAGTGATGGAGGCCGACAGTATGAAGAGCGTAGCTATCGTGAGTATTGCAAAGGCAAAGGCCTAAAGCAAAGTATGTGTTACTATTCATGGGAAAACCCCTATGCAGAGAAAACCAATGATTTGATTAAAAACCGATACCTCAATTACTGGAAGCCTACTAACCTTCATGAGCTCAGACTATGCCTCAAACAAGCAGTGGAACACCATAACAAGTTCCAGCAAAAGCGAGTATTGAATAATAGCACTCCAATAGACTTTGAATGGAAAATCAAATCCATGGAATCCAGTCCAAGTAATTACACTTTAAACCTTAAGCCCAGTAAGCCTAGAACTAAAAACAAAAAGTATAAATTAGTAGAAATATCTGAGTAGGTAGTGACAACCATTTTCAGGCGGCATCATACGGTCTACAGTCTAAATTCTATCGTCTAAAATCTATAGACTACCCCAGTTTCTTCAAAGCAAAGTAGCGTAGCTTCTCCTTGTGCAGTAGCCATCCGCCTAGGGCACCTAAGAGGCTGCCCAGAACGATTTCATTAAATCGCAAAGCGATCAGGGTAGCGGGGTTATTGATGATGGGGTCAGCGGCTTCCGACATGAAGATGGCCAGAGGGGTAATGAAAATCACCGCCAGAGCATAGTTTCGAGTAACCAGCATTTCCACAATAAATTGCAGGGCAATGATGTAAAGGCAGAGCAGCAATTTGGATTGGGTGCTGCTGAGGAGTAACCAACAAAGTCCCAGACCTAATAAGGTCCCAAAAATCCTTTGCAGGGATCGTTGCCAAATGTGATTGAGGGAAGCTCCTTGCATTACTGCCGCGCAGGAAATTGGAATCCAATAAGGATTGTTAATTTTCAAGGCATAGCCGAGTCCAAGAGATAAAGCCATAAAGAGGCCCATAATTATCGCTTCCCAGATATCAGCGGTGGAATCAGGGTCTTTGCTTTTAAGACTTTGAGACGGTTCAGGTTCAGCCTTGGATCGTTTGTACAGGATATAGGTCAGACCAATGGCAGTACTTAAAAGAGTACCCAGGCTAATCAAGCCAATTTTATGGGGCAGATTCTCTAAGCTGAAAGGCTGACTAATAGAAATGGAGAAGATCATGATAAAGAAGAAGCTCCGGGGAGGTTCTGCTTTATAGTGAAGAATAATGGCATGTAAGACTAGGGAGAAAATCCCAAAGGATAAAACTGCGGCAATAGGGTTGAAGCTAAAAAACTGCCCTAAGGCAAAGGAACCCATAAAACCAAAAGAGCAAATCATTAAGGTGTTGATCTTATGAGTAAGGCTACCTCTGGCGGGGAGGTAGAGGATTACGAGGGCACTTAAACATGAGATTAAGCCCGAGCTTAGTTGATCAAAGTACCAACCTATCAGCAAAGGGCTACCCACACAAATTCCCGCTAAAGCTGCAATTCGCCAATCTCGATTGGATGGCTTAAGCTTGAGGAAATCTTTAAAAAGAAGGTTCATGGACTTTAGAAGAGTTTGCTAGAAGATTTTAGCGAAGGACAAAGGTAAAGCCGCCTTGATAAAGAAATTAGTAGCAGAAATAGAGGGCTATCTATATTCCTTACTTATTAGGAACACCAAGCATTATTCTTAGACGCTAATCATCCACACTCTAAACTCTAGAATCTAGATTCTATCCTAGCCCAAAATCTTACGCAGCCCCGCCATTTTTAGGGCTGCAACTCCAGCTTCGGTGCCTTTATTACCATGAATGCCACCGGCGCGAGCGCGACTTTGTTCGATGGTATTATCGGTTAAAACGCAAAAGATAACGGGGGTGTCGAATTGTAAATTGAGTTCCGTTACACCATGAGTAACACTCTGACAAACGAAATCGAAATGTTTGGTTTCCCCTTGAATAACGTTGCCAATAGCAATGATGGCATCGTATTTTTGGGATTCACAAAGTTTTTTGGCCGCATAGGTGATTTCCACCGCACCTGGAACTTTTACCTGAGTGACATCATGCCCGGCAGCGCCGCAAGCCATTAAGATGTCGCGGGCTCCTTGATAAAGGGCATTAGTGATTTCTGAATTCCACTCCGAAACTACGCAGGCAATGCGCATTCCGGTAGCTTTAGGAAGTTCATCAGGATTAAAATCCGATAAATTATGTCCTGCTGTGGCCATTAAATCTTCGCTTCGATACGACCAATATAGCGATCGATATCGAGACCCTGACGAGAGTCGGCGAAATCTGACTTAATACGCTTGAAGTAATCCAGAGCTTTGGCGTTCTCACCAGCTTGCTCAGCAGCTAAACCAGCTTTCAAAAGGTAGAAAGGAACAATGTAGTCGTTACTGTTAGTATTAACGGCTTTATTGTAATATTCCAAAGCTTCTTTGGTTTGCTTCAGTTCCATAAAGGCATCGCCAATGGCACCTTTAGAGATCACTTGAAGAATGGGATCATCAGTATGGAATTCATCCAGAATACGGATAGCGTTTTCAAACTCTCCTAAACGTAGGTAGCTGATACCGGCGTAGTAGTTGGCTAAGTTTCCGGCATTGGTTCCGCTGTAATCAGCAGCGATATCTAAGAAACCTAATTTATCGCCCATTCCATTAATGGCCTGGTCTAAAGAATCTACTTCGAACCAGTGCTGAGCATGGTAAATTTCAGATTGAGCTTCAGCCTCACGAGGCTCTTGATAAAACTTAATGTAGCTGATATAACCACCTACAATCGCGAAAATGGCGATTATAACGATACTGATAGACTGACGGTTATCCTCGAAAAATTTCTCCAATCTGCTAATGGATTGGGTAACGTCTACTAATACTTCTTCGTCGGTGTTGTGCTTTTTAGCCATGCTTGCCAAATTCTAATAGTCGGCAAAAGTAAAAAAATTCCTTTCTGTGCCGTGGTGCAATTTGCCAGTATCCTTGCATTAATTTAGCAAAATGCATTTACGGGACCTACATCTATTAAATTTCAAGAGCTGGGGAGAGGGTGAATTTGAATTCAGTCCTAAGCTCAATTGCTTTGTAGGCCTTAATGGAGGCGGGAAAACCAATTTGTTGGATGCCATTCATTACCTCTGTTTAAGCAAAAGTTACTTCGGTAATCGCGATCAAAAAAATATTAAGCACGAGGAAGATTTTTTCATGATTGAGGGAAATTTCCTTCGTCAGGATGAGAATGAGCATTTGCATATCTCCTTAAAAAAGGGCGCCAAGAAAATACTGAAGCGCAATAAAAAGGAGTACGATAAGCTGGCAGAACATATTGGGGCTTTTCCAGCAGTGGTGATTTCCCCTTATGATAGAGATCTTATCACCGATAGTTCGGATACCCGTCGGCGTTTCTTGGATAATGTGATTAGCCAGGGTAATAATGAGTATCTCTTTCATTTAATGCGCTATCACAAGGCATTGCAGCAACGCAATCGCTTATTAAAGTTCTTTGCTGCCAATCATCAGTTCGATGCAGAATCCTTAGATCTCTACGATCAGCAAATGGTGGAACATGGAATGTACATCGCTCAGGCTCGTCAGCAATTTTGTGAGGAACTCGGGCCCCGTATTCAGCATTATTACCATTGGTTAAGTGAGGGAAGGGAAGCCGCTAGCTTGGATTACCGCAGCCAGTTTGGCGAAGATCCTCTGGCCGAATTACGCAGTCGCCATGAAAAGGATCGAGTCCTGCAATACAGCTCATGGGGAATTCATCGCGATGATTTAAAATTTAAGCTGGACGAAGATTCGGTGCGCGATTATGCCTCTCAAGGACAGCAAAAGTCCTATTTGATTGCCTTGAAATTAGCCCAGTATGAGTTTATTCGCGATCATCAGAAAATGGTGCCCATCCTTTTATTGGACGATATTTTTGATAAATTGGATGAAGCCCGGGTAGCGAGATTGGTGAAATTGGTGCATGATTCCAATTTCGGCCAAATCTTTATTACCGATACTCATGAGGACCGTACCACCGCTCTGGTTAAGCAGATTGATCCGGAGGCTCACATTATTAATGTAAATCAATAAGCGAAGATGGATCGAAATAACACCTTCAAATTAGGGGATGCCATTGGGGCCTTTTTAAAAGGGCATCAATTGGAAGAACGCTTTTTTGAAGCGATCCTGAAAGCCGATTGGCGGGATTTGATGGGCGATAAGGTGGCGGATAAGACCAATGATATCAGCCTAGAGAAAGGCTGCTTAATCTTATATATGTCGAGCGCCCCTTTGCGGCAACAATTGCGATTGAAGCAAAGTCGCATGATTGATTACCTCAATCAGAAAATTGGCAGAGGCAGAGAGCCAATTCGTAAGGTGCTTATCCGCTAAAAAAAATCCCGACACTATGGCCGGGATTCTTGCTTTGGAATATTCTAGTGACGACTACGCTGAGCGAAGAAGAAGTTTCCTTCAATAGCAGCATTTTCATCAGAATCACTACCGTGCACCGCGTTAGCAGCGATAGAAGTAGCGTATAATTTACGGATGGTACCTTCAGCAGCTTCGGCTGGATTGGTAGCACCGATTAAGGTACGGAAGTCAGCAACGGCATTATCTTTTTCGAGGATAGCAGCTACGATAGGACCAGAGGTCATGTATTCTACTAATTCGCCGAAGAAAGGACGCTCAGCGTGAACAGCGTAGAATGCTTCAGCATCTTTACGAGAAAGAGCAGTCATTTCCATTGCTACGATACGGAATCCAGCTTCGTTGATCTTGGCTAAAATTGCACCGATATGACCGTTTTCTACGGCATCGGGCTTAATCATGGTGAAAGTTCTGTTACCAGCCATTTGGAGTATATTATTATGGGCGGCAAAATTATTTTAATTGTGCTGCGTGAACAAGTCTTTTTCTAAAATCATTCATAGAATCATTAAATGACTAATTTTGTTCGCCGAAAACGAATTATAATTCAAATCAGATTACTATGAAAATCCGCAATTTTCTGCGCTTTGCCGCAGCTGGTATCCTGGCTTTAAGCTTTACCGCTTGTGAAGATGACAACGACAGCAGCCTGGGTGCTTCTCTTATCGTTACCGAAAGTACTTCCGGATCTACCGGCGGAGCAGTAACCATAAGCCAAGGCAGCAGCCTGGTATTCGTATGGGATGCTCGTAAAGGTGATACCGACATGGATCTTTTCTCGGTGAGCGTAACCGGAACCAACACCCCTAATCCTCTTCCTACCAGTTTAGGCGGTCGTAACTTCCCTTACGATATTGCTAATGCGGATGATGAGACGTATATCGATACCTTGATTTTCCCTAATGCTGGAATTAATTTAGGTGTTACTTCTTACTCTTTCACTGTAACCGACAAAGACGGAAACACCGACAATGTAACTTTCACTGTTACTGTTGAAGCCGATGCTACTCCAATGACCAATGAGGTGAATGGTGCATTCTTCCACATTGCTGGTTCTTTAGAAGGAGCTTATGACCTTGTAAACGGTACAGTGGTTGGTGCTAGCCAGCCTGCTGCCAGCAAGGATATGGAAAACACTGATGCTGCTGGTGATGCCTTTACCGGAAGCTGGATGGCCGCTAACTCTACTATGTTCGTAAAAGACAATTCTTACGACTATGCTAACGCTACTGTAGAGGCTGCTACTTCTTCTTTCGCTGCGGGTACTGCTTCGGCTACTGTAAGCAATCCTACTGTAGGTGATATCTACATCGCTAAATTGCGTGGTGGTAGCACTTATGCAGTAATTAAGATTGTAAATGTTGATCCTAGCGACAACACTTGCAACTGCGGAAACACTGGTAAAATTACTTTCGATTTCAAAAAGTAATCTCAACTAATATTTAAGAATAGCTTGTTTCGGAGACCTTTCGGAGCAAGCTATTTTTTATTTTCATAGCTATGAAACTGGATATTCTAGCCTTTGGCGCCCACCCTGATGATGTAGAACTGAGTTGTTCTGGAACCCTCGCGAAACAAACCGAACTTGGCTATTCTTGCGGAGTTGTGGATTTAACTCAAGGGGAATTAGGTACTCGAGGTACCCCCGAAATTCGATTGGCAGAAGCGGCAGAGGCTGGCCGTATCATGGGGCTTAAAGTGCGGGAAAACCTGGCTTTCCGCGATGGTTTTTTCACTAATGATGAAGAACATCGCCTGGCAGTAATTCAGCAGATCCGACGTTTTCGTCCGGAGATTGTTATTGCCAATGCGCCTACGGATCGCCATCCTGATCATGGTCGTGGATCTTTCCTTTTAAAAGAAGCCAGTTTCTTATCCGGTCTGCGTAAGATTGAAACCGAATGGGAAGGAGAGGCTCAAGAGCCCTGGCGTCCCCAAATGCTCTTATACTATATCCAGTTTCAAAATATAGAGCCCGATTTCATTATTGATATTGGAGAGCATATCCATACCAAAGTAGAGTCTATAAAGGCCTATAAATCTCAATTCTTCGATCCGAGCAGTGCTGAGCCTAAAACGGTGATTAGCTCTAAAAACTTCATGGATTCAGTTACCTATCGCGCTCAAGATTTAGGTCGTCTAATCGGTGTTGAATACGGCGAAGGCTTTATTGCGGCGCAAGATTTGGGTCTGGATGACCTGATGCAATTGAAGGGCGTACGCTAAGATATAGCTGCCGAAATTCTTCTGCGATAGCCGAATAGGAGTAAAGGGCTTGAGCGGCAATCGAGATACTTTGTAAATCGAAATTTCGAAAATCTTCTTTTAGTTGAAGTATAGCTTCTGCTAAGGCTTCTTCATTTTTAGATTCTACCAAGATTCCCTGTTCTGTTCCAATAAACTCAGGAATACCGCCCACTTTGCTGGCGATTACTGGCCGACCCAGACATAGAGACTCCAGTAATACTACCGGCTGATTTTCAATAAAGCTAAAGAGTAGAAAGGCATTAGTTCGACTCATCTGTTGAGCTACTTCCTCGCGAGAAAGGGCGGAGAGAACCTGAATATTACCCGAGGGTATTTTATGGGCTTCAATTTGCTTGTTTAGCCAGATGATGTCTCCGTCACCACCTATGCTCAGGTGTAGTTCTGGATCCTTTTCCAATGCTTTTTTAAAGCCACTAAGTATCCCTTTAATATTCTTAGTTTCCTGTTGGAGGGAGCTAATGTGAAGTAAACGGAATTTAGCGTCCGAAGCCTTAAGCTCTTGGAAATTGAAGATATGGGTGTTTACCACATTACCCACAATTTCTAGCTTAGAGTCCACTCCAAATTCCTGCAGTGAATTGGCCAGTTGTTTCGATACCGGACAAACTACCTGAGCCTTATTCATAATGCGTCGAGCCATATGTTGGGCTAAACGACTCCATTCGTGGCGACGACTTTTTTGGTAACCCGAATAATGTTCGGTGATTACATAGGGGAGCTGCTTTAAAAAACCTTGAAAGGCAATACCGGAGGGCCAGCTAACATGCAAGTGCGCTAGTTTAAATTGAAAGCCTATTTTTTGCAGATGGCGGTAGCCCCTTTCCAAAGCCTTATAATGACTTTGCACCGGCCATTTCTTTTTGTAGAGCACCTGAACCTGAAGGAAAGGTTTCTCGTTTACCAGGATTTCATTCCTATCATATTCAAAAGCACTAAGAACTACTACGGGAATAAGGGAGTCAATCGCACGGAGATGCTCTTCAACAAAATTGCCTAAGCGAGGATCTTGGGGATTGGGGTACCAACTGGCAATATGTAAGATGGGCCGATCGATATTCGAAGCATTGATTTACAAAGGAATAAAAAAAGGTCACCTGAATTACAGATGACCTTTTATCTATGGGTGGCTAATGGGGTTCGAACCCACGACCTCTGGAACCACAATCCAGCGCTCTAACCAACTGAGCTATAGCCACCGTTTATAGCCCTTTGCTAAGGGTCGGCAAATGTAAGCAATGTCGTGAAATCGAAAGTAAAAAATGTGAAAAAAATCAAGGTCGCCCACGTCGCCTGCCTAAAGACTCCATCAGGCGACGGTGGAACTCGATTTCAATTCGATAAAATGTCGCTGCTTTACGGGAACCCAAGGCAGCCTTGAATTTATCGTAGTACTCCAATTTGAGTTCGGCGATTTTCTTTTGATTTTGAAGCTCTTCCAATGCGATTTTCTCTAGGGTGGCATCATCTAATTCGTCCCATTTATCATGAACTTCCCGGCGACTCATGCCTTCCATGCGCTTTTGATGAAGTTCATTAAGCTTCTTATTATACTCATTGTAAACCGGCCAAAACTTTTGAGCTTCTTCAGGACTCAAGTCCAGTTCATCGGTAATGAATTTGGTTTTATAGGCTTCCACCTTTTTGAAATCCTCCGGTTGAGCATTCACAATGAATCCAAAGAGGAAGAGACTGCTGAGAAATAGTAATTTTTTCATGACTAAAGGTATTCTGAGCTATGTTCGTTAAGGTAGGATTCAATTAGTTCAGTATCCAGATTTTCAAATCCTTCCGAAGATTCGTTATTTGGTAATTCAATAAAACTTTCAGGGTAAACTCCATAGGGATCTTGATTAAGGAAGTCGATTACTTCCTGCTCCTGTAAATCGCTAAAGTTAAGATCTGAATTTTGTTTGTTGTTCAGAGGTAAAAAGAACAGCGCTGCAATGAGAACTGCAGCGGCCGCAGCTAAACTAGGCCAGAGTACTCTGGTTTTTGGTGCTGCTTTGCTTACAGGACCACTTTCTTGAGCAAGTGCCTTTAGTTGTTCTTTCTTGGCTTCGAAGTAGCCTTCGGGTATTTTAAATCCTTGATCTTTCATGACATCTTATTTGACGCTCAAAACTCGTTAAGGTTTAATTGAACTTTCACTTTTTCCTTGGCGTGATGGAAGGAAGCTTTTAAAGCCCCAACTGAAGTGCCCAACATTTCACTAATTTCATTGAAACTCAAGTTTTGAAAGTACTTAAGTTTAAAAACAGTTTGTTGTTTATCGGGTAGTTCGGCTACGGCCTCCAAAAGGTTTTTTAAGGCTTCATCGCCATCAAAATAAGGGTCCGCACTTAGATGGTAGTTTAAAGCACCTTCCTGCAATTGAAAGCGCCGTTCCTTTTTAAGGTGGGCTAAGGCTTCATTGGTGGCAATTCGGTATAACCAGGTATAGAAAGCCGATTCAGCTCGAAAGGAGGGGAGGGCCTTCCAGGCCTTGATAAAGCACTCCTGCAGTACATCATCGGTCCAATCATGTCGTAATAGAATACTGCGGATATGCCAGTACAATCGCTCCGTATAAGCCTCAACCAAATGGGCAAATAAGGATTGATACTGCTCCTTTTTTAACTGCTCTTTCCAGATCCCTGGCTCCTGCATAACTCAAAGTTCGAAAATTAGAGCTCGCAAAAGCCTAAAGGTTTAAATGAAGAAAAATCAATAAAATGAAAAAGAGCATGTTTTATAATGCGGATGTCCGAAAAATTTAGATTTAAATAACTGAAAATTAGTGTCGAAAAAATATTTAACCATTTTAAGTGATATGAAAATAATGCTATATTTGAGCCTAAATTTCTATTACCCAAATTCGTAAGTGATGAAAAAAGTTACACTATTTCTTGCCGCTGCAGCTGTATTAGCGAGCTGTAATCGGGAAATAGGAGACGATTTAACCAATGGTCCGAATCAAAAGAGTACTAATACCGTACACTTTAGTCAATCGGATCTCGATGGTCAATTGATTCCTATGAGTCAGTCTTTCAATATTTCTTCAAAGGCTGCTGCTCAATTAAATTATACCTATCGCGCCTATGCAGAGCCAGTAAGCTTTGGTACTTGGGATCATGATGGCGATAATGGTACTGTAACTCCAGAGGTTCCATTGAATTTGGCTGCTTCAGCTATTTTCTCTGTGAATGACATGGTGTTCGTTACCTGGCACATGACTGATGGTCCTTTGGCGGCAGGTGCAAGCTCTCCATTAGGAGGTTCTATCACTGCTTATAAGCAAACAGGAATCGGTCAGTATACCTTTATGGATCGTGTGGACTTTACCGATGCTGACTACCATGAGCTTTATGTATATCAAAATACCAGCTCCGGTCATTACGAAGTATTTGCAGTAGGTCAACGTAATGTGCAGTCTTCAGGCTATTTATTAGCGGGACATAATGGTGCCGTTGTAACTCGTGTAGATTACGATTACTTGAACGACGAATTTTGGGAGCCAGGAGTAACCGAATTGCCTTTACCAGGTGTATCAGCTAATGATATTGTTGCTGGTGCTTCTAACTACTACGTAATTACCGGTAATGGTAATGGTGGTTCAGGTGGTGGTATCTACGAAATGGACCGCAACTTGGCTCAGGTTAAGAAATTCAACTCTACCATTAATGATGGTATCGCTTTGGAAATCGATAAGACCTGGTCTAATTCATCTCACTCATATATCTACGCTTTAGATCGTCAGGGTACTTCTAAATTCCGTATTCATTACTTACATACTGACAATACTGGTCCTAGTGGAATTACTACTTGGGCTTCAGACTTGAACTTTGTGAGTGACTATAATACTGGCGCTTTAGGTGGTATCAACTACGAAAGAGGTGACCTTACTTGGGCTCAGCGTTCTGGTTGGGGTAGCAGTAATCCTGCTGACTCACTGATTGCTTCCTTTGGATATTACGGTATTTACAGCGCTGGAAATGGAGTAGGTGGCATGAATCACTTGAAAGATTTAGGTCCATGTTTATCTACCGAATTTGACGAAGGCTTAAATGTACTTTACTACGCTGATGGCGATGATGGTGTAAGTGTATTGGCTATGGCCGGATTTAATGGTGGTGCCCTGATTAACACTTATGATGTTATTGGTCAGTTTGTTCCTCCTACCGGTGGTGCTTTCCCAAGTACCTTCTTGGTTAAAGAATTAACTGTATATCAGTCACGCAATATTGCCATGGCCACTGGTGATGCCGGTGTGTATTTCATGCAACGCAATAAGTTCTAAGGCTTTACAAAGCTTTCGAGATAAATTTAAAAGGCTCCTCATTGAGGGGCCTTTTTTTTGTTGAAAAAGTGATACAGTATTAATTCAGATTTATAAAATGATAACTCATCATTAAATTATACTCTATTTGTCTGATAATCTGTGTTTTTTTGGAAATAGATAAACTTTATATGGTATTAATTTCTACATTTGTAGACTATTACCCAATTCAATCACAATGAAAAAAATTGCCACTATTTTAAGTATTGCTGCCGTAGTGGTAGCATGCAACCGTGGAGAGGACTTAAGTTCCAGTGCCCCGGTTGACAGCACTTCGGCTGGTGTGGTTCATTACAAGCGTAGTGACTTACCAGGAAGTGTAACCGAAATGAACGAAACTTTTAGCATTTCAGCCAAAGCTTCAGGAACTCAGTTAAACTACACCTACCGTGGTTATGCTAAGCCTGTAGATGCAGACAACACTCCTTTTAACAGTGATGATTTAGCAGCTGCAGCCATCTTCGCAGTGGATGATGTAGTTTTTGTTTGCTGGCACACCAATGGAAATGCAGGTAGCCCTTTAAACAATACCAATCCTTATGGAGGTTCTGTTGCGGCTTACAAGCTTTCTGGAATCGGCCAGTATACCTTTATGGATCGTGTGGATTTCCCAAATCACGATTTCTTTAAAATGGCTGCTCACAAGAATACCAGCACTGGTAACATCGAAGTATTTGTTGCTGGACAGCGCGACCCAGACAATTCTAAATACTTATTAGCTGGTCACTATGGTGCTACTGTATCTCGTGTTGACTATGACTATATCAACGATGAATTCTTTGAGCCCTCTTTCTTAGAATTACCATTACCAGGATATGCTGCTACCGATATTATCGCTGCTAGCAGTAACTACTACGTATTAACCGGAAACGGAACTGGTGCCAATAATGGCGGTGGTTTGTACGAAGTGGATCGTACCCTTAACAATGTTAAGAAAGCGGATATCAACAATATCCATGATGGTGTTGCTTTGGCAATTAACCCTGCCACTGCAGTTAAACCAGGTCCAGGAAATGCTTATTCTGACCTTTGGGTATTAGACCGTCGTGCTAACAATTACCACATCCATAAATTCTTAGGTCTTAGCTCAGATATCAATACCGGTCTTTCTAACTTCTCTTCCTTATCTGCTAGTCACAGTACTTCAGTAGGAACTATTTCTCCTATCAACTACGAGCGTGGAGATTTAGTTTGGGCCTTAGGTCCTAACAGCTTCAGTACTGATATGGATTCCTTAATTATTGCTGTAGGTAGCAATGGTATTTGGGAAGCAGGTACCGGAGCTGCTGGTATTCACAGCGCTGTTGATTTAGGAGCTTGTACTGGTTTAGCTTATGACTCTGGTTTAGGGGTAATGTATTACTCTGCTGGTGAGTCTGGTATGTGGGTATTGGCCATGGGCGAATATGCTAATAATGCTGGTCCATTAGTAAACCTTTATGATATCGTAGGACGTTTTGTACCTCCTAGCACCGTAGGTGGAATTAGCGGAACCATTCCTTTCAATATTAAAGATATTACCGTTTATCATTCTCGTAACCTGGCCTTGGCCTCTGGGGATGGCGGCGTGTTCTTCGTTCAGCGTGACAAGAACTAATTCGTTTTATAGATAGAGAAAAGCCTCCTTCTTAGGGGGCTTTTTTTTTGATATGACCAGGGTATTAATTGATAGTTTAATTTGATATTCATTACTTTGTAATTCTATTACCCCCAATATGTTGGACTTTAAAAAAATCTCTGTTTTACTACTGTTTAGCCTGGCTTTTTCGGCCTGTACACGTGATGTGCCTGAGGATAGCAGTCAAGGTGGCTCTAATCCTGAGCCCAATGATGTAGTAATGAATGGCTATGGTTTTGGAGACTTACAAGGTCAATTGGTAGCCTTAAATGATACATTCATTCTCAATAACAAAACTGGTTCTGGCCAGTTAGAATATACCTATCGCGCTTATGCGGAGCCGGTAACTTTTCAATCGGGAGCCAGTACAACTACTCTTTCAGCCACGGCAATCTTCGCGATCCGTGATATGGTATTTGTGACTTGGCATATTCCTTCTGCTGCTTATGGTGGGGCAATTTGCGCCTATAAGCAGAGTGGAATCGGACGCTACACTTTTACCGATCGGGTAGATTTCCCGGAAGCCGACTATATTGAATTGAGCGCCAGTGAAAATAGTTCTACCGGCTATTATGAGGTGTTTATGGTTGGACAAAGAGATCCTGATCTTTCCAATTATGTTTTAGAAGGTCATCGTGGCGCAGTGGTAACTCGTATTGATTATGATTTTGTAAACGATGAGTTTTGGGAACCTTCGGCTAAAGAATTGCCTTTACCTGGAACTTCCGCCAATGATATTGTAGCTGCTGCCGCGCATTATTATGTAATTACCGGTGATGGAGCTGGAGGTTCGGATGGGGGCCTGTATCAGATCGATCGAAGCATGTCTATGGTAGAAAAAGCAGATCAATTGAGCATTGATGATGGAATCGCCATTATTACCGATCCTTTAAGTCAATCCGTGAATCCCGGAGTAACTTCCACTGCAGATATCTATACTTTGGACCGCAGTGGTTCTGATTTTCGCATTAAGCGCGCCTCGCTTAGCTACGATTATGTGAGTGACCAAACTAATTTCAGTAACCTCAGTGTTTATACCGATAATACAGCAGGCCCTAGCATCACACCAATTGATGGAGAACGAGGTGATTTAACTTGGGCTCAAGGCTTTGGTGCCGGAGCAAGCAAAACTGATTCTCTGATGATTGCCGTTGGTTACGAAGGTGTATTTGGAGCTGGAACTTCTGCCGGAGCCAGCTTTACAAGCGCTGTAAATTTTGGACCTTGCCTGGCGACTGAGTATGATGCAGGTCTTGGAGTATTGTATTATGCCGATGCCAATGACGGGGTTAGGGTAGTGGCGATGGGCAGTTATGCCGCTAATGATGGTAATCTTTCCGTTTACGATCTGATTGGGAATTTTGTGCCGCCAACCGACACCTTATCAGGAACGGTTTTACCCAGTACTTTTTACATCAAAGAAATCTCCTTATATCGTTCAAGAAATATCGCTCTGGCAACGGGGGATGCTGGCGTTTACTTCTTGCAGCGAAATAAATAGATAATGTTAGCGGTTCGAACAAACCAGAAAAAGGGACGCCATGCGATCCCTTTTTTTATGCACTTAATCGAAGAAAATCGACCTTTAATCTATACATCGAATTTATCGCTCAGCTTATCTAAGCTTTAAGCGGTAGGTCTTGATTTATTTGGAATTTCGTTGGACAGCTTAAAATGGGTATTGTGTAGGGAAAACATACCATTAACAAGATTTGTGCAATGAAAAAATTAGTCTATTTCTTAGCAGCAGGTGCCTTTTTGGCCAGCTGTAATCGCGATGTAAGCTCCTTGCAGGACCCAACGTCGGAAAGTCGTATCGATGTGGTTTCTGGCTCTGCCCTTACTAATCAATTACGCTCTATGAACGAGTCCTTTACCATTAGTGGTAAGGCCGCTCAAAACTTATCCTACCTCTATACCAACTTCGCCGAAGCGCCAGCTAACCTGGCCTATACCGAAGAATTAGCAGGTGGAATTGTTACCGGAACTTCTGATTTAGCTCAAGCTACTTCGGTTACCGCAAATGGTGAAATGGTATTCGTTACCTGGCACCTTGAAGACGCTCGCTATGGCGGCTCTATTTCGGCTTACAAATTGGTTAATGGTACTTATCAGTACACTTCTCGTATTGATTTTGATGATACAGATTGGCATGAAGCAGAGGTACATCGCAATACCGGTACCGGTAACTACGAAATCTTTGCCGTAGGTCAACGTAGCCCTTCTACCAGTGGTTATTTGTTGAACGGTCACCGTGGTGCCGTAGTAGGTAAAATCCTTTACAACTATATCACCGACGAGTTCCAGGGACACGGTACTTATAAAGAATTACCCTTACCAGGTTATGGTGCTAATGCCATTATTACCTCCGCGGGTAAATACTATATCGTAACTGGAAACGGACAAGGTCAGGTTACCAATGATGCCCGTAGTGGTTTATATGTAACTGATTACAATTTGACCAACGTGTCTGAGTCCATGACTATCACCGACGGTATTTTCGTAGAAGCGGATCCCTTTAACAGCAGCCCCAGCAATGTGGACTATGCATTATTGGATCGCACTGCGAATGATAAAGTACAGGTTCGTCGTGGTATGAACAGCAGTCAAACTGTATCCAATGCCATGAGCTATACTATCGACTATATTACTGGCGGTGGGATTCCTTCATTAGCTCTAGAGCGTGGCGGTATGGCTTTCATTCCTTACACCTATTCAGGGACTAATGTGAGCAGCACCGAATACCTTTTAGCCTTAGGTCAGGAAGGATTATACGGACAGTATTCTGGTCATATCAACAATGCAGTGAACTACTGCTTGGCGGTAACTCATGATCCATCTGCGCGTGTTATTTATGCTGCGGCTGGTGATGCCGGTTTGAAAGTAGTAGCGGGTCATGGCTTCAATGGCGGAGTATTGATCAATCCTTTTGATTTGGTAGGTCAATTTGTACCTCCAACCAATGCCTTTATTGCTGGCTTTAATGTGAAGGATGTATCAGTATACTTCTCAGATTATTTGGCCTTAGCAGTAGGTGGTACCGACGGAACAGGTGTTAACCCCCGTAAAGGTGGTGTATACTTTGTACGCAAGCTGAACTAAGAAAAGCACAAAAGCATATTCTATAATTAGATTTGGTTGTTTAGGCCCGCAGTTTTCTGCGGGCTTTTTTTGTGCCATACTATGAAAAAGGAGGAAGGGTAAATCAATCTTAAAAACTGCAGTTAGTTTTTGAATACTTAAAATGTCAGGATATGTACTATCTTAAATAAGCATTTACCCCCACATTACTAATCTCTCACTCATATTGTTTTTTTGTAGCAGAGGTCATGAAGTTAAAAAGCTCTTTTTCGTGAGCAGTGAGATTTGTCCTCATATTTAGATAATTAACTCTTTGTTTAGTTGTTAATTGACGCTCATGCTTGTGGACTTTTCTGATAAAATTCAAATTCAAATCTCGAAATAACTGGTCTTCTGGAAAGGCATATTTATGACTTTGAAACATGGAAAGTACATACCGATTATAAACTCTTGCTCTTTGAGCCGTTCTGACATCGACTTTTGAACGATCATCATAATTGTCTGGTTGTCCAACATATCCAATTATTGAGTCCGGATTATCGTCAAGATATATCTTAATTAATAAAGCACTTTGTTTTAATATGCAACGAAGACTTATGTAACTTAATTGATAGCCAAGTTCTTTTGACCTTAACTGATACTTCTTAGGATCATTTTTACACATTCTCGGATAGTATTTGATCATTGCAAATCCAGGGTAATGGTGCAATTCAATTACATAACCTTTAATAACCTTTCGAGGAGCATGGCTTAGCGTGGTGCCAATTAAATTGATGGAAAAGCGCTCAACTTGAACCAAACCATATGGAAAGTGAATATCAGAGAGATTGTCATTGTCTCGCTTCTTTTGCTTTCCAATTGGTTTTAAAATGAAAATATCAGGCATAAAAAAAGGGAAGATTTTAGTCTTCCCTTCAAAAATATCATTTAGCAATGATTAATATGATAGATTCTTGTAGGCCCCAATGACTAAGTCCTTTTTTGCACTTTTATTTAAATCTCGCCACTCCAGATTTTCAATAAGCTTTTTTAGTGGAGATTTTTCTACACTCTCAATTGGTGTTGAGCTTAAATCATGGTGTGTTAAATTGCTAGACTTGAATCCCATGGCATTTTCTACTTTAGAATAGAGTATGATTAGAGAACGCAAATGTATTTCTTTTGTTTTTATTTACAATGAATATTGAAAATAGGGCCAAATACACTAAATGCTGATATAGTCTTTAGTGTATTCTTAAATTCTATATCCCAGGGTCAATCCCAATGTGATAATCCCCATATAATCTCCCTGAACGCTAAAGCTTTCCTGACGGGTAAGAATAAGGTCGAAACGTGTATAGAGTTTGGGGTTGGCTAGTTTTTGATAACTGATACCAAAATACTGGTTGTCTAGGCGTACATTTCCTTCCGCCGTAAGGCCATTTGCCACAGATAATAAGCGTTGATCTGGTACTAAACCATATCCGGCGGTAAGCTGCAAGAAATCACCTTTACCGCTAAAGAACTTGCGGTACAAGAAATTATAGGTAGTTCCGATACCATTTTGATCGGCAATAATGAAAGGGCGGAAGGCGGCATATTCGCTTCCCCAATAATAACCTATAGACCCCGTATACATCACCACTTGGTTTAAAAGGAAGTCGAGGTAACGGAACCCTAATGAACCTTCAAAATCACTTTTTCCAATCTTACTGTAGTATTCCATTCCAAAGCGGAAACTCGGGAAAATCTGAGAAGGGGAATAACCAATATTGATATAGCCGTAGGAATTTCGACTAATACGAGGGTAAATATCTACTTCTCCTTGTATACCGAAAGAGGTGAAACTCTGGTTTCGATCGCCATAATTCAGTCGGCCAATAATGGCTCCGATTTTCGTTTGACGTCCGTATTGTATAAATCCAAAGTACCAGGGATTATAGGTCTTGGTGAAATAATCTATGGTTCCGCCAATTGCCAATCCATCTACAATAAGCTGGTTGAGCAAATAGGTCTTTAACTGCTTCAGCTCATTGTTATCCGGATACTTCTCCAATGCTTCTTCTACGGCATCAAAGGCATCGCGCAAATCATTGCTGGTGGTAAGCGACTGTACCTTGCTTACATAGAAGAACTCATTGTTTTTGGGAAAGCGCTTAATGCCATCATCACAGTAAAGAATGCAGAGGGCATGTTGCTTGGCAAAGCGTTCATTCTGCACGCGCAATTCATAAATCGCATAGGCATTGGTGTCCTCTACAATTAAATTGCGGATAAGGTTTCGGGCATTTTGATAGCGTCCGTCCCAAACAAAAGTGCGGGCTTTAAATAGTCGATATTGGTAATTACCAGGATCGTCCAGTAATAAAAGATCCAAGACCTTACGAGAGGTTTGATAATCACCCTTAAAGGCTAAATCTCGCGCTTGCGCAAAGGCAGAATCCGGATCAGCCGAGATCATCACTACGGGCGCACTGCTAGTGTCCTCCTGAGCAAAAAGCCCGGTGGTAAATAGCATTAAACACGCTAAAAGCAATGTCTTCTTCATGGCAATCGTTTTGGACCCTAAATATAGATTGCGCTCCAATCGTAGGCTCAGAGCTTTCGCTCAAAGGCCTAAATCCTTCGTTCAGAGGCCTATTTACGGCTAATGGCGCGCTTTGCTGCTTCGTAAATAGCTTGGGTGCTTAAACCGTATTTCTCCAGTAATTGCTCGGGAGTTCCGCTTTCACCAAAGCTGTCGTTTACGGCTACAAACTCTTGTGGACAAGGGCTATTGCGTACCAAGGTAGCAGAAAGGCTTTCACCTAATCCGCCGGCCATTTGATGTTCTTCGGCCGAAACTAAAGCACCAGTTTTAGCAGTTGAGCGCAAGAGTGCCTCTTCGTCCAATGGCTTAATAGTGTGGAAGTTGATTACCTCTGCAGAAATACCTTCAGCTTCTAACATTTCAGCAGCTTCCAAGGCCTTCCAAACCAAATGTCCGGTGGCGGCAATGGTTACATCGCTTCCCTCTTGTAAGAATAAGGCTTTACCAATTTCAAACTTTTGGTCTGCAGGAGTAAAGTTGGCCACTTTAGGACGACCAAAACGCAGGTATACCGGACCATCATGCTCAGCAATTGCGATGGTGGCAGCTTTGGTTTGGTTATAGTCGCATGGATTGATTACAGTCATGCTGGGAAGCATTTTCATCAAACCGATATCTTCTAAAATTTGGTGGGTAGCACCATCTTCACCCAGGGTAAGACCAGCGTGGCTGGCGCAAATTTTTACATTCTTACCAGAATAGGCGATAGATTGGCGAATTTGATCGTAAACTCTACCAGTGGAGAAATTGGCAAAAGTTCCGGTAAAAGGAATTTTTCCGCCAATGGTCATACCGGCTGCAATCCCCATCATATTAGCCTCGGCAATTCCTACCTGGAAAAAACGGTCGGGGTGATCCTTAGCAAAGGCATCCATTTTAAGTGAGCCGGTAAGGTCGGCACAAAGGGCAACCACATTGGGATTAGTTTCACCTAATTCACTTAAGCCGGCTCCAAATCCTGAGCGGGTATCTTTAGCTCCCTGGTCAGTGTACTTTTTCATCTTAGTTGAGTTTTACAATGGTAGTGGTCCCGGAGTTCACCGTAAATTCTTCGGCGACCGAGTATAAACTTTGTTGCGAGGATTTTGATCGAGAAATAACCCGGTAGGTTCCGGGCTGTAGGTTAAAGCTTTGACGGGATTTTTGGGCGTTTAAATCGCAAACCCAGCTCCATCCGCCTTGAGCGTTAAGCGTTAATATGCTGCCAAATCCGGGAGAGCTACTTTGTAGGTTAACAACCCCGGGTGGAGCAACTGAAATAGTGGTAGACTTACCCGCCTCTATTTCCACATCTTTAAGGTGAATACGGGGCAAACTGAGAATCTCTAAATCATATTTGCCTTGAAGGTATTCCACCGAAGTATTGAACTCCTGTACGTGCAAAGGTTCCTTAGCGCCTTTTTCATAGATCAGGGCCACTAATTCGGTTCCACCACGTGATTGATTTTGGAGACCTAAACTTCCTCTGGCCAAATCGAGGCCAATAACATTATGCTGCCCAGAAGAGATACGGATATTCTTCTTAGAGCGCTCCGGAATGGAATGAACCGTGAGGTTATAGGTCATCAAGGGGTCCAAATAAATGGTGTCTGGTACTCCCTTATTATTAAGGGTGTGCACCATTTGCTCCATGATCTTGCCACTCACTGCATCATAAAAGCTAAGGGCTACATTGGTTTCCGTCGGTAAACCGTTGCCATCCAAAAGATTAACTTGAGCGGTGGTATTGTCTAGTGCTTGCGAAATCACAATGCCTAGAACATTTTCGAAGGTTTCTTCATCCGAAGCATCGAAATAGTTCCCCACGCATTCAAAGGTTTTTTGGAAGTTCTTATCCAAGCCAATTCCGATCACAAAGGGCTTTAAGGCAATGCCTTTTTGTTGCAAAATCCGCGAGGCCGCGCAGGGATCTTCATCACAGGCTTCTACACCATCGGTGATAAGGATAATAATATTGCGGCAGTTAGAACAGTCTCCAAAATCATAGGCAGCGCGTTCCAGAGATCGAGCAATGGGAGTGGTACCTTTAGGACTGATGCCATTTAGCTTTCGCTTGATGCTAGCATAGTTGTTAGGGCCAAAAGGAATTTCCAATCGGGTATCATTACAATCTTGCGGTGGCACTGGTTTTTGATGACCGTAAACGCGCAAGGCTAATTGTAAATTCTCCTGATTAAGACTATTCAAACTATCCAGCATTTTGCCCATCAGGTGGCGAGCCACGTCGATTTTATTGCCGCTTTCCCAACGCGCATACATGCTTTGAGAACCGTCAAAAACAAAGAGTATCCGGGTAATAACCGGATCCCGCTTTGGCTCCCTTTGACCCATTAAAGTCGTGGAGAGTAAAAGCAGTGGAATTATTTTAAGAAGGAATCGCAAATCAATAATCGCCCAATGTTTCTTCTAATTGCCCTAAGGCTGCTGCTAATTGCTCATCATTAGGAGCAATGCCGTGCCACTTATGAGTTCCGGCCATAAAATCTACTCCGGCACCCATGGCAGTTTCCATAATTACAGCAATTGGCTTACCCTTTCCGGTTTTAGAGCGAGCTTCCTCTAATCCGGCAATAACCGCTTCCATATCATTTCCCTTTCGGATGTGAACGGTATCCCATCCGAAGGCCTCGAATTTAGCGGCGATGCTGCCCATGGCTAATACATCGTCGGTAGAACCATCGATCTGCTGGCCGTTGGCATCGATAGTCGAAATAAGATTGTCAACCTTATTGGCAGCGGCATACATAGCAGCTTCCCAAATCTGACCTTCCTGTAATTCGCCATCACCATGAAGGCTGTATACCAAATGATCGTCCTTGGCTAATTTTTTACTGAGGGCTGCACCAATAGCAACCGACATTCCCTGACCTAAAGAACCGCTGGCGATGCGTATGCCAGGAAGACCTTCATGGGTAGTGGGGTGACCTTGTAAGCGAGTATTCAGTTTACGGAAGGTCGCGAGTTCCTCTACCGGGAAAAATCCGGCGCGACTTAATACACTATAATATACCGGGCTAATGTGTCCGTTCGATAAGAAGAAGAGATCTTCATTTTTACCATCTGGATCAAAAGGCTGGGCTTTATAGTCCATCATATGATGATAAAGGGCTACGAAATACTCGGTACAACCGAGGCTTCCGCCGGGGTGACCGGATTGAACCGCATGTACCATCCGCACAATATCCCTGCGGGTTTGGGAACAAATTTTTTGAAGGTCTTTAAGATCAGTCATTTACTCACATTGATTTTGCAAAATTATTGAATCTCAAGCGCCTGAACTTTGTAATGTTGATAAAATGTGAAAAAGGAGAGCCCTTTCCTTTCCGGTTATAATGTGGTTCAAGCTTTCGCAAAAAAGTATCTTTGCCGCCTTAATTGAAACGCATGAAATGTGGTATTGTAGGATTGCCTAATGTTGGTAAATCCACCCTCTTTAATTGTTTGTCGAATGCCAAGGCGCAATCGGCCAATTTCCCATTCTGTACTATTGAGCCCAATGTGGGCATGGTAAACGTTCCAGATGAGCGTTTGGATAAGTTGGAAGCTTTAGTGAATCCACAAAGAGTAGTTCCAGCTACGGTAGAGATTGTAGACATCGCCGGTTTGGTAAAAGGAGCTTCCAAAGGGGAAGGGCTAGGAAACCAATTTTTAGGGAATATCCGCGAATGCAACGCGATTCTGCATGTACTTCGTTGCTTTGAAAATGATAATATCACTCACGTGGATGGCAGTGTAGATCCTATCCGTGATAAAGATACCATCGATACGGAGCTGCAGTTTAAAGACCTGGAAACCCTCGAAAAGCGATTGGATAAACATCGCAAAGCAGCTAAGGCCGGCAATAAAGAGGAGGTTCACAATGTGACCATGCTAGAGGCCTTACTTAAGCATGTGGAAGGTGGTCAGAATGTGCGCGCTTTTGAACGTACAGAGGAGCAAGATGAATTGATTAGAGATATTCAATTGTTGACTGATAAACCCGTGCTTTACGTTTGTAATGTAGATGAAGCCTCAGCCAAAGATGGTAATCAATGGGTAACCAAGGTGCAGGAAATGGCCGCCTCCGAAGGAGCAGAAGTAATTCATTTAGCGGCTGCTACCGAAGCGGATATCTCTGAATTGGAAAGCTATGAGGAGCGTCGCATGTTCCTGGATGATTTAGGCTTGGAAGAAGCAGGCGTTAACCGCTTGATTCGTAAGGCATATCAATTATTGAAATTACAGACTTATTTCACTGCTGGTGTAAAAGAGGTTAGAGCCTGGACCATTAAGAAAGGTTTTACCGCTCCGCAGGCAGCCGGTGTTATTCACACTGATTTCGAAAAAGGATTTATCCGTGCAGAGGTGATTAACTTGAAGGATTATCTCACTTATGGATCGGAAGCAGCCGTAAAAGAGGCCGGTAAATTAAGAGTGGAAGGAAAGGGCTATGTGGTAGCTGATGGTGATGTGATGCACTTCCTCTTTAATGTTTAGGTTCTTGATAAGTTGTGAAAAAAATATGAGGGCTAAAGACCCTGCAGTCCCTGCTGTATAGCTATTTTTAAGCCTTTATCCTACCAAAAACATGTCTACAGACTCCAATTACAACGAAGACAATATTAGATCTCTCGACTGGAAAGAACATATCCGGCTCAGGCCCGGTATGTATATCGGTAAGTTAGGAGATGGATCTTCGTCGGATGATGGGGTCTATATCCTGCTCAAGGAGATTATCGATAATGCCATCGACGAATTTGTGATGGGTGCCGGTAAAACCGTGGAAGTGAATATCCGCGAAGGCGAAGTTATGATTCGCGACTATGGTCGAGGTATCCCCTTAGGTAAGGTGGTAGATGTAGTTTCCAAGATTAATACCGGTGCCAAATACGATTCGAAGGCTTTTAAGAAGTCAGTTGGATTAAATGGAGTAGGAGCCAAGGCAGTAAATGCCCTGAGTGACTATTTCATGGTGCAGTCGGTTCGAGATGGTCAAACCAAAATTGCCCGTTTCGAAAAAGGAAACTTAGTGGAGGATGAGCCCATTAAGGAAAGTAGCCTTCGCAAGGGAACCAAGATTGTTTTCAAACCCGATAACAGCGTGTTTAAGCATTACCGCTTTGTTTCGGAGTATGTAGAGAAAATGATCTGGAATTACTGTTATCTGAATCCTGGTCTAACCATCGTTTTTAATGGTGAGAAATACCTTTCAGAAAATGGTTTGAAAGACCTGCTCAGCAATAATATCGACAATCCTATCATGCACGATATTATTCATCTGAGAGGCGAGGATATTGAAGTAGCGCTAACCCACAGCGAGCGCAGTCAGAGTGATATGTACTATTCCTTTGTGAATGGTCAGCATACGACTCAAGGTGGTACCCACCAAGCTGCCTTTAGAGAGGCCTTAGTGAAAACCCTGCGTGAGTTTTACAATAAGAGTTTTGATGCCTCTGATATTCGTGATTCGGTGGTGGCCGCCATTTCGATTAAGGTAATAGAGCCGGTTTTTGAATCGCAAACCAAAACCAAATTGGGCTCTAACGATATTGGCCCTGATGGTCCTACCATTCGGACATTCATCAATGATTTTATGAAGACTAATCTCGATAATTTCCTCCATAGGAATGAGGAAATAGCCGAGATCATCTATCGTAAGATATTAAGAGCGGAAAAGGAGCGTAAGGAGCTGAGTGGCATTAAGAAGCTCGCTCGCGAACGCGCTAAGAAAGCCAGTTTGCATAATCGTAAGTTGCGTGACTGCCGCATCCATTACAATGATCAAAAAGACGAGCGTCGATTAGATACTACCCTCTTTATTACGGAGGGGGACTCAGCCAGTGGTTCCATTACCAAAAGTCGTAATGTGAATACTCAGGCAGTGTTTAGCCTTAAAGGAAAGCCCTTAAATTGCTATGGACTTACCAAAAAGGTGGTGTACGAAAATGAGGAGTTTAACCTTTTGCAGGCAGCTCTTAATATCGAAGACGGACTCGAAAACCTTCGCTATAATAATGTGGTAGTGGCAACCGATGCTGATGTAGACGGTATGCACATCCGCTTATTACTGATTACATTCTTTTTGCAGTTTTTCCCTGAGCTGGTAAGAGAAGGGCATCTTTTCATATTGCAAACGCCCCTTTTCCGGGTGCGTAATAAAAAGGAAACCCACTATTGCTACAGTGATGAGGAAAAACGTGCTGCCCTATTAAAGCTAGGAACGAAAGCGGAAATTACCCGATTTAAAGGATTGGGTGAGATTTCTCCGGATGAGTTTAAACACTTCATTGGAGAAGATATTCGCCTAGACCCGGTGATGCTTTCCAAAGAAGCGACCATCGACCAGATCCTAGCATTTTATATGGGTAAGAATACCCCTAAGCGTCAAGAATTTATTATCGAAAACCTGAGAATAGAACGCGATCCTACCGAAGAGGAGGAAAAAGAGGAGCTGCTTCATGAAAATTAATTCCAATCCCTATTCTAAGATCAACCTGGTGATCTTAAGCGTAGCCTTATTGGCGATCTTAACTGACTTCGTCCTGTCTTTCTTTCAGGGCTCTTTCACCGACGCATGGTGGTTGGGCTTGGGTGGACTATTGATTATACTTTTTTTAATTTACCGAGGCCCCAATGAATTCAAATATGATTCAGAAGGAGAGGTACTTAATTTTACTTCCGCTGATAAATTATGGGGCCGTCTGATTCGTAGTTATAATAAGCACTATGAATTTCCCAAGCGTCGCTTACATGGCTATAAAATGACCCATATTCTGTTTCGCCGCCGCTTAATCATTTATATAAAAAGCCGCAGTGGAGGAATAAAGGAAAGATCTATGCTGGTTTCATACCTCTCAGGCTCCCAGATAAAAAGTTTGGAGAATTCCTTAAAGAAATACTCACATCGAGGAAAAAATGACGGAAGAAAGTCAGGATCAAAATCAAGAAAATCAGGAGAACAATCCTAAGGAGCAATCCCCAAAAATTACCCGGGTTTCGGGTATGTATGAGGACTATTTTCTGGATTATGCCAGTTATGTAATCCTCGAAAGGGCGGTTCCTACCTTAGGGGATGGAATGAAGCCTGTACAAAGGCGAATTTTACATGCCTTAAAGGAAATGGATGATGGACGCTACCATAAGGTGGCGAACGTTATCGGGCAAACCATGAAGTACCACCCACACGGGGATGCTTCCATTGGCGATGCCTTAGTCCAATTAGGGCAAAAGGATTTGTTAATCGACCCGCAGGGAAACTGGGGGAACGTACTTACCGGGGATAGTGCAGCGGCCCCCCGTTATATTGAAGCGCGCCTCTCGAAATTTGCTCTCGATATTATTTACAGCCCCAAGGTTACCGAATGGCAAAGCAGCTATGATGGTCGGGGTAAAGAGCCGGTTGAGTTTCCGGTTAAATTCCCGCTGCTTTTAGCGCAAGGGGTAGAAGGTATTGCGGTTGGTTTATCGACCAAGATTATGCCTCATAATTTTAATGAGCTGATTAATGCAGCCATTAAGATTCTTAAGAACCAAAAATTTGATCTTTTCCCTGATTTCCCAACCGGTGGAATCGCTGATTTTAGTCAGTACAACGAAGGTTTACGCGGCAGTAGAGTTCGCGTTCGTGCCCGTATAGCGGTACGTGATAAGAAGACTCTGGTAATTGAGGAAATTCCTTTCAATACCACTACCGGATCTTTAATTGATTCGATCTTAAAGGCGAATGATAAGGGTAAAATCAAGATTCGCAAGATTGAAGACAATACCGCGGAGCATGTAGAAATTTTAGTGCATCTGCCATCTGGTGTTTCGCCGGATAAGATGATTGATGCCCTTTATGCCTTTACAGACTGCGAGCTCTCTATTGCCCCACTTTGCTGTGTGATTGAGAACGATGCCCCTCAGTTTATTTCCGTGAAGGAAATTCTCCGTCGCAATGTGGGGAATACTCTGGATGTACTGAAGGCCGAATTGGAGTGGGAACTTAATGAGCTTCAGGAGAAATGGCATTTTGCCTCTTTGGAGCGCATCTTTATTGAAAATAAGATTTACCGTGATATTGAAGAAGCTGAAACCTGGGAAGAGGTAATTGGCAATATTCGCACTGGTTTAGCGCCTCATATTGGTCATTTACTCCGTGAAGTAACCGATGAGGATATTACGCGATTAACGGAAATCCGGATTAAGCGAATCTCTAAATTCGATAAGGATAAGGCCGATGCCTTAATTGAGGCCTTAGAGGGTGATATCGAGAAGGTGAAGCACCATTTGAATAATTTGGTGGAATATGCTATTGATTGGTTCAAGGGCATTCAAAAGAAATACGGCGCTGGCAGAGATCGTAAGACCGAAATCCGCATTTTCGAGGATATCGAAGCTACCAAGGTGGCAATGGCCAATGTAAAGTTGTACGCCAATTTGGATGAAGGCTTTATCGGCACCAGCCTGAAAAAGGACACCTTTATTTGCGATTGTTCTGATATCGATGACATCGTGGTCTTCTTAAAGAACGGAGAGATGATTGTTACCAAGGTGGACCAGAAAACCTATGTTGGTAAGGATATCATCCATGTTGCAGTTTGGAAGAAAGGCGATAAGCGCACCACCTATAATATGATCTATCGCGACGGTAAAAATGGAGCTTCCTTTATGAAGCGATTCCAGGTTACCGCCATTACTCGCGATAAACATTATGACCTTACTGCGGGCACTAGTGGCTCTGAAGTACTGCATTTTACGGCCAATCCAAATGGTGAAGCTGAAAAAGTAATGGTACATCTGCGGGCCTTGCAGCGCTTAAAAAAGCTGAAAGTGGAAATCGACTTTGCAGAACTTGCTATTAAAGGTCGGGCTGCCAAAGGGAATACCGTTACCAAATATCCGGTTAAGAAAATTGAGATTAGAGAGGAAGGAGTATCTACCCTTGCCGCTCGAAAGATTTGGTTTGACGATACTGTAAATCGCTTAAATGCCGAAGGTCGCGGTCGACTTTTAGGCAGTTTTAAAGGTGAGGATAAAATTCTGGAAGTGACGGCCAGTGGGCATTACCGCTTATTGGGCTATGATCTCAGCATCCACTTTGAAGATGATTGGCAAATTATTGAGAAGTATGATCCTGAGCGGGCCATTTCTGCTGTTTACTTTGATGGGGAAAAGCAGAAGCATTTTGTGAAACGCTTTATTCCGGAAACGCCAGATCGCAAGGAACTCTTTATTAGTGAGCATCCTGATTCTCAATTGGATGTTGTAAGTTATGACCTTCAACCTCGTATAGAAATTATCTTCCGTAAGATTAATGGTAAGCAAAAAGATAATGAAGAGGTGGTGCTAAGTGACTTTATCGCCATTAAAGGCGAAAAAGCACATGGTAACCAACTTTCGAGGGATGAAGTGCGTAAGGTAAATGCCCTCGAACCATTAGATCCACCTGTTGAGGAGGAAGAGGAAATCGAGGAAGATCAAGATAATAATACTAAGAATGAAAATATTGACGAATCAGCCGATATCACTGAAGAAGACGGCCAAATCTCCCTTGGTTTGGATTAACCTGATTCTTTTAATCGCTTTTAATTTACAAGCTCAGGATAGTCTTGACATTAGAAGTTTAGGGCGATTAGGCTATAGTCAAACTTTGAATGATGTTTGGGGCTGGGTAGACACTGCCAATAACAAGGAGTATGCTTTGGTAGGGGTGCAAAATGGTCTTTCGATCGTGGATGTAAGCAATCCTAGTAATCCGGTTCAAACCAATTTCTTTAGTGGGGCCAGTTCCATTTGGCGAGATATGAAGACCTATGGGAATTACGCCTATATGATTCATGATAATTACAATGGAACTTCCAACGGGATTTTCATTGTAGACATGACCACTTTGTCCAACAGCTTCCCTACCACTTATACCCGTAAACCGGTGATTACCATAGGAACCAGCACCTATACTTTTGATCGCGCACATAACCTTTATATTGATGAGGATGCGGGACTTCTATTTGTTTTCGGATCTAATGTTGGCGCCGGTGGAGCCTTGATTTTTGATTTGAAAAACAACCCTAGCAATCCGGATTATTTGGGTGTTTTCAACGACTATTATTTACATGATGGAGTGGCACGCGGTGATACCCTTTGGGGAGCGGCTGTTTTAGATGGGTTTTTCCTACCTATTGATATTAGCAACCCCGCAAATCCGGTAATAAAGGCCACCCAATCCACCCCATTTAACTTCACTCATAATATTTGGTTTAGCGACGATAATCAAAGGGTGTTTACAACCGATGAGAAGAGTGGTGCTTTTATCGCCGAATACGATGTAAGCGATTTTAACAATATCTCCGAGAGTGATCGCATTCGTACCCACTTTGGTACTGATGTAATTCCTCATAATGCGCACTTCTTCAATAACTTCCTAGTGAACAGCTATTATACTGCGGGAATCCAAATTTTAGATGTAAGTCAGCCCGGCCTAATGGTTGAAACCGGCTTTTATGACACTTCCTTGGATTCTGGAAATGGCTTTAATGGCTGTTGGGGAGCTTATCCTTATCTGCCTAGTGGAAATATCTTAGCCACCGATCGTCAGCGTGGTTTATTCATTTTGCAAAGTGATTATACACGTGCTTGCTACCTTTTTGTGAGTGTTGTTGATTCTTTGAGCTCTCAGTCACTGATTAATGCTCAGGTACAAGTACTCAATACTGATATTAGCGGAAACACCAATATTTTCGGTAACTATCGCGGGGCCCAAGCAGCACCAGGTACATTCCAAATGGTGGTGTCCAAAACAGGCTATCGCAATGATACTATTACCGTTAATCTGAGCAATGGCCAAAGTGTATCCAAGCAAGTAGCCTTATTACCGGCAACATTTAGTTTGGATGCGGAAGGACCCTTGCGCAGTGTTGAGGTATATCCAAATCCCCTTAATTCTTCTAATGCTCAGTTAAAGTTAAGTAGCTGGAGTTCAGAGATGGAAGGCTTACAGTATTACCTGAGTGACTTAAATGGTCGTTTGCTGGAAAGTGGAGAATTGGAAAATGCTCTTATCGATTTACGATCTTCAGGCCTTCAGGCTGGCTCTTATATCCTGCATTTAAAAGGGGAGGATTATGTTCGTACTTATCCGCTGATCCTTCGGTAGTCAAAGGAAAATTTCGTTTACTTTGAGCGGAATTCGAATACGAAGTGCTCAAAGGGAGGAACATCATATGCTACAGTCGAACCAATTGGTTTGACGATTATGCCAAGACCGTCATTGAGCTGATGAAGGTCTTCTCGGAAGAGAACCAAGTATTGTATGTCGACTATCAGTTTACCTGGAAGGATGCCCTTCAACGCTTAATTAAAGGGGAGAATAATCCGGGTTTTTGGCAAATCATAGGACTTAAGGATCGTATCCAAACTTTTCCTCAGGAGAAAGGAGGAAAGCTCCATCTATTAACGCCACCTCCCATTTTACCTACTAATTTCCTGCCCCAGGGTGCCCTCTATGAGGCTTTGCATCGCTGGAATGTGAAAAGGGTGAATAGGGCCATTCGCAAGGCTATGAAGCGCCTGAATATGGGGGAGGACACCGTATTGATTAATTCCTTTAATCCCGATTTTGGTGCTTATTCTAAGAATGAATTGCCTCATTCAGTAGAAATTTACCACTGTTACGATGAAATAGCCGCAGCCGATTGGGCGGCAAAACATGGTGCTCCCGCCGAATCGCAATATTTAGCGATGGTGGATGCCACAGTGGTTACTTCGGCCGGATTGCTCAAAACTAAGTCACCCCAAACTCCCCAATGCTATTTAGTGAAGAATGGGGTGAATTTTGATTTGTTCCATTCAGGATATACCGAAGAGCCTAAAGCCCCCATTATTGGCTATGTAGGTGCTATTGATTTTCGTTCCGATTATCATTTGTTGGAGGAATGTTTTAAACGTTTTCCCGACTACGAATTTCATTTTGTAGGCAAGGTGATGGAGGAGCGCATTGAGGAGATTTTAAAGCAATATCCCAATGTGAAATTACTAGGTTCCAAACCAGCTAAAGAATTGCCTGCCTTCCTAAAAACCTGTGCTGTGGGAATCATTCCCTTTGAAATTAATGAATTTACCAAAGGGGTTTATCCTCTAAAAATCAATGAGTATTTAGCTACGGGAATTCCGGTGGTTTCTACTCGCTTTGGTGAATTGAGTGATTTTGAAAACATCGCTAGTCTGCATGATAATGCGGAGGGATTTGCCCAAGCCCTGAAATGGGAAATTGAAAACGATAGTCCGATCAAACGACGGGAAAGAGCACAGTTTGCGAAGCTTAATTCCTGGTATGGTCGGGTAGACGAATTCAGTGAAATAATTAACCAACTCGAAAACTCACTTAATGGATCAGAAGGCGCTACTTCCTGATTTTGTAGTGATTGGTGCCGGTAAATCCGGAACCACTTCATTGCATGAATACCTCAATCAGCATCCTAAGATTTTTATGGGCGATAAGGAACCGAACTTCTTTGCCTACGAACTTTTAGATCCGGAAACTCTGACTGATCCTACCGATAAGGAGCATTATTTTAATTCTGTTTATAAACTCGAAGATTACCTAGCTCTGTTTAAGGAGGCTAAGCCTGATCAGTTAAAGGGAGAGGTTTCGAATACTTATATCAGTAATAAAGACGCCTGGCAGCGGATTAAGCACTATGTGCCAGAGGCAAAATTGATGGCAATTTTACGTCATCCGGCCGATCGAATTTTTTCCCGCTATTTCCATTTGGTTCGTGAGAATGAAATTCCGGAGGGAGGTGATCTGAATGAAGTTTTCAATAAAGAATCAATTTGGTGGCGTCGTCCGGATTTAGTGAATGAAGGATTTTACTATCGCCAATTAAAGCCCTATTTCGAGCACTTCGATGCAGATCAGATTAAGGTTTTCTTGTACGAAGATTTTATCGGCAAGACCGATGAGGTTGTGAAAGAAGCTTTTCAATTTTTAGGGGTAGATCCCAATGTGAAAGTGGGTACCGATGTGGTTTACAATAAATCGGGCAAGGTGCGCAACAAATCTGTGGATGCCATTGTAGGGCAGGAAAGTGCTCCCATTCGTTTCTTGAAGAAATTTGCTCCGGGCTTGCATCGCCAGCTAAAGGGCAGTGTAACTGTGAACCGCTGGTTAAATAATGTTCGTAATAAAAATCTGGAAAAACCCGATTTTGATCCTAAATTGAAGCAGCGCATTATTAATGAGATTTACCGCGAGGATATTGAGAACTTGCAAAAGCTTATTAAACGCGATTTGAAACACTGGCTCTAAATTTTCAATTTGCTACAAAAATTAAAATCCCAAAAGTTCCTCAGTATGGTTACTTCCGTGCTGGGAGCGGCATTTGCCCTTCTTACTTTTGGTTATTTGGCCAGAGCCTTAACTAAGGAGGAGTTTGGTATTTATGGGATTTATCTAGCGATAATTACCACCTTCGAAATGCTTCGCAATGGCTTGGTGGGGAAGCCCTTTATCAAGTTCATGGCCGAGTCGGATGATGAGGAGGAAAAGCGAGGTATTATAGGGAGTTCCTGGGCCTTTTCCTTTTTAAGTACGGTGGTGTTTGCCGGGCCTTTAAGTTTGGCCATGTTGGCTTGGTATCTTTATCAACCCAGTGAAGAGGTTCTTATTTATGCCTTGTTTATTCCTATCCAGGCAATAAGCACCATACCTTCTAATATGGCGCAATGGCGTTTAAATGCCGATCTGCGTTTTGATTTATTGATTTGGCTGCGACTGAGTAATCAGGTATTCAATTTTGTGGGAGTATTGTGGGCCTATTACTTCGGTTACGGTTTATGGGCGATCATGTGGATTACGGTTATTTCCAATTTTAACCCATCTTGGATTGCGCTCATTTTCGATTGGGATGGACTGCGGCAAATTCGTCGGGCTCAAAAAGAGTGTATCTCCCGTTTGTACAAATTTGGTCGATATACGATGGGAACTCTCATCGGCGGAACCCTATTGCGTGGCAGTGATGATTTCTTGATTCGAATTTTCATGGGGCCGGAAGCTGTGGCGCTGTATCAGGTGCCCAACCGATTGGTAAACTTGATCGACATTCCACTCAGAGCCTTGGTTAGCTTCTCTTTTCCAAGCTTGGCTCGCTCTAATAAAGCGGGTGATGAAGAAGCTTTTAAACGCGAGTTTGAAGCGGCTACTGCTTTTGCCTTTGTATTGCTGCTCCCTATGGCCATTGGAGCATTTATATTCGCTGAACCGCTGGTTTTATTGATGGGAGGGGAGAAGTATTTAGACTCGGCAATAATCCTACGCATATTCGCCATCTTCATGGCCTTTAGTGCCCTGGATCGCTATGCCGGGGTTGGCTTGGATGTTTTAAATCGCCCGCAAATTAATATGCGTAAGGTGATTGTAATGCTTAGCGTGAATATCCTAGGTGATATTGTGGTATTGTACTTTTTCCAAAGCTTGCCTTGGGTGGCGGCTATTTCCATCATCACCTTTAGCGTAGGAACCTTGCTAGGTTTCTATTATATGCGCGATCGAGTGCCCTTGCGCTTGCTGTTCTGGCTCAAACTGGGTACAGTGCAAATCCTCAATTTTGTTAAAAAGCCTGTGAGAAAATAGGCTTTATCTGCCTATAGCTGTTTTCCCAAACTGGGATTAAGTCCTAAATTTGGGATAAGTCAGCGTCTATGTCTTTGATGAGAATTTTTTTGGTAGAGGATAGCATCCCCTATGCCAAGCTTTTAATGCACCACTTGGGCTTAAATCCCGATAATGAGGTGGAGCACTTTAGTGACGCGGCTTCTTTTCTAAAGCAATTGCACAAGGTTCCGGATTGTATTTTACTGGATTATTCTTTGCCCGATTTAAGCGGAATTGACGTTTTAAAACGCATAAAATCACAGCATTCCGATTTGCCAGTTTTGATTGTCTCTGGTCAGGAAGATGTGGGTACCGCGGTAGATCTCCTGCGTGAAGGTGCCTATGATTATATCGTTAAGGACGTAAATGCCAAGGATCGTATTTGGAAAGCCTTGAATAATATTCGCGAGAATGCTCGACTCCGCAAGGAGATTGATGTGCTTCGCGAAGAGGTAAATCTCAAATACGATTTCAGCAATATCATTGGCGGTAGTCCGGGATTAAAAAAGGTTTTTAAGCTGATTGAAAAAGCGGCTCAAACCAATATCACTGTTTCCATAACAGGTGAAACTGGTACGGGTAAAGAATTGGTAGCCAAGGCTATTCACTATAATTCTAAATTTCGCCGCAAACCTTTGGTGTCAATCAATATTGCCGCTATTCCCAGTGAATTGCTGGAAAGCGAATTGTTTGGACATGAGAAAGGGGCCTTTACAGGCGCTGTATCCAAGCGCATAGGAAAGTTTGAGGAGGCCGATGGTGGAACCATATTTCTGGATGAGATCGGGGAGATGGATGTGAACCTGCAAGCCAAGCTTTTAAGAGTATTGCAGGAGAAGGAAGTAACACGATTGGGAAGCAATAAAGCGGTCAAAATCAATACACGCATTTTGGTGGCTACCCATCGAGATTTGAAAGAGGAAGTGCGTATTGGTAATTTCCGCGAGGACCTTTATTATCGATTACTGGGCTTACCCATTCACCTGCCTCCCTTGCGTGAGCGCGGAGGTGATATTATGATGTTAGCCAAGCATTTCTTGCAGGACTTTTGCCGTGAGAATGATTTTGGTGATATACGCATCAGCCCTGAGGCGCAACAAAGATTATTATCTTATCCCTGGCCTGGAAATGTGCGAGAATTAAAAGCGATAATGGAGCTGGCTGCAGTACTTTGCGATAGTGGAGTAATTGAGGAAAAAGACTTGAATTTTAACTCTGTTACTGATGAAATGGATACCTTAGTATCGGAGGGATTAAGTCTAAAGGAGTACAACCGTAGATTGATTGAACACTATCTGCGGAAAAATGACAATAATGTGGTGGAAGTGGCTAAGCGCCTGGATATTGGTAAAAGCACCCTCTACCGAATGATCAAGAATAAGGAAATCAACATAAACTAAATTCATTCTCATGTCAGACAAAGTCTATGATCTCTCCCAACTCGAGGAACTGGGCGGCGGTGATGCAGAATTCGTAGCCATGATGGTGGCTACCTTCTTAGAACATACCCCTGGTCAGTTAGACGAGATGAAGAATGCCCACAGTAGTGGTGATTTGGCCACTTTGGGAGCTATTGCCCACAAGATCAAGCCTAATGTAGATATGTTCGGAATTAATGCCATTACCCAGGATATTCGGGACCTGGAGCAAATGGGTAAAGAGGGCATTAATAATGACGAAACTCGCGCTAAGCTTCAAAGAGTGGATCAGGAACTTCAAATTGCTTTCGAACAATTAAAGCAATTTTAGATGGAGGCCAATAAACGAGAAGAAATTTTGGTGATCGATGACCAACCGATCATGCTCAAGCTTTTGGAGCAAATTCTCAAGGATCGTTACGATGTGGTGGCCCTGGAGAATGGTAAAGAAGCCCTAGAGTGGATGTATTCCGGAAACATTCCGGATTTGGTGGTTGCCGATCTCAATATGCCAGAAATCGACGGATTCGAATACATTCAGCGTATTCGCGAAAGCGGTTTCTTTTACGATGTTCCTTTAATTGTACTTTCTGGAGAAGAGAGTAGCTCTGAACGTATTAAGTGTCTGAAATTAGGGGCCAATGATTATTTGATCAAGCCTTTTAACCCGGAGGAATTACGTCTCCGAATTGATAACTTAATTCGACTGAAAGGGTGAAAAACGTTATATACATTGGCGATCTGGATGAGGTTGAAGCCATCCTCACTGCGAAGTTCGGCGATCGACTTAAAGCCGTGCGCAATGTGGTAGGTTTTTACAATCAGTTGGATGATTTAGACGAAGTTGAATTGGTGGTTTCCGAAACCAAGCTCAAAGGTTTAAGAGGGGATGAAATCTTTGAACGTTATTCGGGGCTCTTGAATGAAAAAGGCATCCCCTTTATTCTGGTGGGAAATCGCTTATCCCAAAAAGTGCGCGAAAGATACCTGAAGCAGGGTATAATGGAAGTAGCCTGGAATCGCGAGCAGCTGGAAACGGTAATCAATAAGGTTCCTTTCTATCATTCCATGCTCGACTGGCGCTTGCATCAAAAGCGGGAAATGCAAAAAACGGAGTATCGGATTCCGGTGGCCAAACGCATTTTCGACATCGCTGTGGCTGGTACCGCATTATTGCTCTTATCTCCCTTGCTCATTGCAACCGTTATTGCCATCCGACTGGAGTCGAAAGGAAAGGTCTACTACATCTCTAAAAGGGTAGGAACCGGATATCGGGTTTTTGACTTCTACAAGTTGCGATCCATGTACACCGATGCCGATCAACGCCTGAAAGAATTAAAGCATTTAAATCAATACGCTGAGGAGGCGCAAAAAGCTGAGGCTGAAGGTAAAACCAGTATCCCAAAGGAAAAGGCCCATCACAGTTCAGCGCCACAATTGATTAATAAGGATGGTTCGCCCATGACCGAAGAGGAGTACCAGGAACTGCGTCGCAAGCAAGCTGCCGGAACTTTTGTGAAGTTTAAGAATGATCCGCGCATTACCCGAGTAGGACAGATTATCCGTAATACCAGTATTGATGAGCTTCCACAGCTTATCAATGTACTGAAGGGGGATATGTCCATCGTAGGGAACCGACCCTTGCCACTCTACGAAGCGGAGCAATTAACTTCGGATGATTGGAGTCAGCGATTTTTGGCACCAGCTGGAATTACCGGATTATGGCAGGTAGAAAAGCGTGGTGGTGGCAGCATGAGTGAGGAAGAACGCAAAGGTCTGGACAATAAGTACGCTCAGAATTTCAGCTTCTGGAACGACATTCGTTTGATCCTGCGTACCATTCCAGCATTGTTTCAAAAAGAAAATGTTTGATGTTGCGAAAACTGTTTTTGCTACTGGGATTCCTATGCCTGATAAGCCTTACTAATGTTCAGGCCCAAACTTTCGGACGGACCGAGAAAGCAGTCAGTGAAGATTCCTTAATCATTGACCTGGCCGATTATCTGCCTCCTTTAAACTTATTGATTGATTCGGCGGTGGCCAATGCTCCGCAAATTGAATACTATCGCCAAAGACAATTGATGTTCGAATATGAAATCGGCATCGGTCGTAATCAATGGATGGAAGGCGTAAGAGTTTATACCAATTACAACCTGGGAACCAGTGGAGCTAGCGATGGTAATATCTTCATTCAGGGTTTTCAGTATGGTATCAATGCCCAAATTCCCTTGAGTATGTTCTTTGGCCAGAGGGATGCTGGAAAGATGTCCAAGGCAGCAAGTATGGCAGAAGAAGCCCAAAAGCAGCGAACGGTTATTGAGATTGAAACGGAGGTGGAAGAAACTTTCAGCCGACTTTTTATGCTTCGCGATTTGATTAAGGAAGCCACCAATGCAAAAGAATCTGCACAATTCATTTATGAACAGTCAGAAGCCAAGTATATTCGCGGCGAAATTTCGTTGGATGAGCTTGGGCAGAACGCGGACCTTCGCACCAAGTGGGCCACAAATTACATTACCTTAAAAACCCAGTTTTACGACACTTACCGCAGGCTTGAGCGCTTAGTAGGCGTGCCTTTCAGTAAGTTTAATGATAATTAGTCTCAATGACCCTGATCCAGTTTTTTAGACTTCTCAATAGGAACTTAAACTTGTTCCTGCTGTGTTCTATCACACTGGCAGTGGTTACCTCCTTTTTTACCCGCAACCTTCCTAAAACTTACGAAACCCAAACGGAGATCTTTACCGGTATTGCTTCGGGTATTAATGTAGATGCGGTAGACAATGTAAAGGTAGATTTCCTTACCTCGGCTACGGAGTTCGATAACTTGATTAATATTATTAAGTCGCGTGAAACCCTGGAAGAAGTTGGGATGCGACTATTAGTTCAGCATATGATGCTGGATAGTGCGGATCCAGCTTATATCGGACAAGAATATTGGGGCCATTTCCGCTGGAAGATTCCCGATAGCGTGGAGCAGGAGTTGCTGGTACCCTATAGCGTCGATTCTACGCTCACCAATCTGTACCGCTACAAAGAATTGCATTGGGATGATGATCGCGTAAAGTCCACCTTTGAAGGAGGGGATTCCCCTTATAGTTGGAAGCGTATTTCTTCCATTGGCGTTAGTCGGGTACAAAGCTCCGACCTCTTGCGGATTTACTATTCTTATCAAGATCCGGGCATCGCTCAAAATACCTTGTTGATTCTGAATGAGGTTTTTATGAGTAAAATGGCCCTCATCAAATCAGAGCAAAGCGCCAGTGTGGTTGGCTATTTTGAAGAAAAGGTTAATGAGGCCGCTCGAGCGCTGGCTGCGGCAGAAGAGCATTTACAGGAATTTCGGATTGTAAACCGCGTAATCAACTACCAGGAGCAAACTCGTTCTTTAACTATCGAGAAGGAACGAATGGAGGATGAGTACCAGGCGGAGATTGCAAAACAGCAAGCTGCCATGGCGGCCCTTCGGAAACTGGAGGAGCAATTGGCGCTCAACAATATTATGGTGCAATTGGGGAATGATATCCTCAATAAGAAGCAGGAATTAATTGATATGCGCTCCAAAATTGCGGAGCTCGAAACTTATTTGAACGATGCTGACCTGCTTCGAAAATTGCGGGCTAAAGCAATGCATATAGAAGAGGAAGTTCGCAATATGCTGGCTACTCGCTATGCTTATAGTCGCACCACCGAAGGTATTCCGGTTTCGACCATTATTAGTGCTTGGCTGGATGCATCTTTGGCTTTGGATGCCGCCAATGCCAGGGTAGAGGTATTCTTAAAGCGGAAGCAATACTTCCGGGAGCAGTACGATAAATACGCCCCCTTGGGTTCCAAGTTTGCGCGCTTAGAACGTGATATCGATATTAAAGAAGCTAACTACCTCGAATTATTGAATAGCTTGAACCAGGCTCTTTTACGCCAAAGGGGAGAGATGGTTTCCAGTGGCGGTCAGGTAGTAACGCAACCACCGCCCTTCCCGCATGATCCTAATCCCAGCAAGGTCGCAATGTTGATTATGGTGGGTGCCATTATGGGATTTGTTGTGCCATTCCTTTTTGTGGTAATGAAGGAGTTATTAGACTCTACCATTCGTACCCCGGAACGCGGTGAGGAGCAAACCAAGATGAAGCTGATTGGTGCTTATCCGGATCTTACGGCACGCAGTGAAGTGAAGAATGTAGACTTCGAATGGTTACATGAAAAGTCGGCGGCCTTAGTAGTGCAAAACCTTCGTTTGGAAGCCAAGGGTAAGGGATCCCGACAAATGGCCAAGAATATTCTGGTATTCAGTACCCGAGAGGGAGATGGGAAACAACTTTGTACGCATGTAATGGCCAATGAACTGGTAAGCCTAAACTTTAGGGTATTGGTTATGGGCCCCAAGGAATTGCCCAAAGGCGAAACTCCTTATTACGACTATATCACCTATAAGAATGATAAGGATTTTGTGAACGCAGAGCATATTACGGAGCTCATTCCCATGGGTTTTGATCCAATGCTTTACGACTACGTATTCCTGGTTCTGGGAGCCGTACTAACCAATCCTTATCCGCTCAATTTATTGGATCAGTTTAATGTTTCCATCTGTGTTACCGGGGCTTTCAGAAACTGGAACCGTGCCGATGCCACTGCTTTGGAAGAGTTTTCTGATACCTTAGGATTCCAACCTCGTTTGCTTTTAAATGGGGTAGAACCGGATTATATGAGTTCAGTGCTGGGTGAGATTGCCAAGGATCGCAGTTGGTTGCGTCGCTTTATTAAAGGAATCTTGAGCCTGCAGCTAAAGACCGGAGCTTTTGGGAGAGGGAAAAAGCGTGATACCCGCCAGGTAAAAGGTAGGCTTTAAGCTATTTAAAGATTTTATGCTTACGCTCTTCAGGGATGCGATACACACCATCTTCATCCCAGTATTTCATGGTGAAAACAAAGGTGAGTGGAATCAAAACGGTAAAGTTTACCGGAATCTGGTTGAGAATCTCATTACCATAAGAAGCCGCCAAAATACCAGCAAAATTGGCTAATGCCGCCATGGCATAATAGCGTTTTTCTCGATTCTTATAATTCCAACAGAGCCAACTGCCATAGACCAGCAGAAAGATCCAGGTATACACATAAATGGTGTAGCCAAATACTCCGGTTTCGGCTCTTACCCTGGTGTAGAGGCCATCGGTGGGGAAATTGGCCATCCAAGTCCAAGGTGTAAAACGCTGCCCCCAAAAACCTGCACTACCCACACCGGTACCCAGAGGTTTGTCCGCCAAATAAGCCCTCAGCATTTTTCGGTTTTGTACCCGCACATTTAAGGAGGCATCATTGGGGTCGAGGGCGGATCGAAGGCGCTGTATATCGTAGTTCCCCGAACCAATATTAGTGTACTTTAAAAAGACAAAACCAAAAAGCATTACCGAAGCGCCAAAGATGAGAAGTCGCTTGTTCTTGATTAGGATAAGGTATAAGACCCCTCCAGCTCCCGGTACGGCTAGGGCACCACGAGTACCACTAATCAACATGGCATAAAGGGCAAAAACGGCGATCAGGCCATAGATGATTCGCTTGCGCAAGGAAAAGGGACCCAAAGCCAATATGCCACAGAAAACGGTAACCGATCCCATGGCGGGGCCGTAAATACCAGCATCGGTATAAAAGGAGAAGATCCTCAGTTTGCCAAAAAGCAGGTGGGTAACATAAGCCCCCGACATCAGCCAGCGGTTTTCGAAGGGATCGAGGCCGAAAACTTTTTGTTTTAAGCCCCAAGCAATACCAATAACGGAGAAAATTAACCAGACTCTTAAAAAGGTTTTGAAGTCCTTTTTATCCCGAAAGAGAACAAAGGCAATTACTACCATTAGCATCTGGTAGAGGGATAAGCCCCGCATGGCGTAGAACCAGGCTGGCACCGATAAAGCCATAGGATTAGCCAATTGCAGCACTACAAAGCCCATCCAGGCGATCATCAAAAGTGAAAAGATGTGATTCCAGCCCGAGAAGTCGACCTTCTGCCAGTCACGCAGAATGAGAAATATTAAGGTGAGAACTAGCGATATGTCCACTCCCAAACCCAATGGAATATTTCCCGGTACATATCGCCCAACCGTAGGAATAAGAAAGGCAATTATAAAAGCGGTATAAAGACCAATCTTCGGGTTTTTGGCGAAATAGTAGACATAGACCAAAACCAGGGGTAAGGCCATGATGCCAATGGCAGCGACAATCCCTCCTTTCGACAGAATATAGCCCCCGGCTATTCCAAATAGAATCGCAAAGAGGTATTTTAAGTATTGCTGATATTTAGTGGGGACAACAAGTCGCATAGGCTTTAAATGCCATCCAGGCTATCGCTCACCGAAGATGCGGATTCCTGATCCTTTAAAAATACAGGACTTTCCTTGTTTTCCAGAAGCTTTTCAAAATTGGCATCTAGGTCTAAGATCTTCATAAACTCAGCCTTATCGGTTTCGAAGTAGAGAAAATCAAATAATACCACCGAGCCATAAAGAGAACGCCCTTGCTTCGTGAAGTTCTTAGGCACCCCTTCCACATCATTAAAAACTACGTGTAGGGAGCAAAGGTGGAAGCGCAGCAAAAGAGGGTCATCACCTTTCTGTACGGTTAAAACCAAATTCCTGTCGAACTCTGGTTTTACAATGGTAGTTTGCTTAATCTCCTCCAGTATATCTTCTTCATTCACATTCGTAAGGGAGCGGCCCTCCAAAGAACGAATGCGCAGCACATAGGCTTCATTGCTGTCTTGGGCATTGAAATAATTCAGAGCATTGCGTAAATCACGATAGTAAACAATCCAGAAATAAGCAGAAGTGTATTCTTTCCAGCCCTTTCGACGATTAGGATAGCGATAAGCACCATCCTGAAAAACCTTAACCAAGCAGATAAGGGTATCCGTACCATACTTGATTTTATAGGCTTTGAGTTCTTTGATATTATCAATGCCCAGGGCATTTTCATTGTCTTCGTAAAAAGCTTTATTGCGAGAAATGCCAATTACAGGTATGGTATTTTCTTTAGAAAGCCACTGGCCATCACGGCTATAGCTCCATCCATCAATAGAATCGGAAATACTGAAATAGGGAATGCTTTCGAAAATCGGAAGGTTTCGGTTTTCACGTTCCTGGGCCAGCAACAGTAGGGGTAGAAAAAATGCAATCAGAAATGCGCGCATAGCTTGGAGCTTATCACAAATTTAAATTTCTCAATTGCTTGTTTTAGGCCCTAATTCAAATTATTTTTACGCAATAGCTAACAATTCCCAGTGCAGCAAGCAAAAGTTTCTTTTCTGACCGTAAACTACAAGCAATCAGCAGTTACGCTCGATTTAGTGAGCTCTTTAGAAAAGATGACTTATTCGAATTGGGAATGTATTGTGGTAGATAATGCGAGCGAGTCTCAAGAATTAGAGCAAGCTTTATCCGAAAAGCCACAATTTAAATGCCTTAGATCGACAGAAAATCTAGGTTTTGCCGGTGGTAATAATTTAGGCCTCCCTCTTTGCGATGGGGACTATATATTCCTGATTAATAATGATACCGAGGTTCCGGAAAATTTCTTGGAGCCCATTCTAGAATTCGCTTCAGGCCTGGATAATTTGGGAGCACTTAGCCCGATGATTCGCTACTTTGATGAACCACAGAAAATCCAATTTGCTGGTTGCACGGAGATGAATAAAATCACCCTTCGTAATTCAGGAATAGGGGATGGTGAATTGGATGAAGGACAGTATACCAAAGCTTATCCCGTACCTTTTTGCCATGGGGCCGCTATGATGGTACCGCGAGCAGTGATCGATAAAGTAGGGGAGATGCGCGATGATTATTTTCTCTACTATGAGGAGCTGGATTGGTGCGAAAGAATTAGGCAAGCGGGCTACGAAAATTGGTATTGCGGCTACTCATTTCTCTGGCATAAAGAGTCGGTATCTACCGGAAGAAACAGCCCCCTGAAAACCTATTACCTCACCCGAAACCGACTCTTATTTGCGCGTCGGAATTATGCTGCCTTCACCCAGCTGTTAAATTACCTCTACTTTGGATTGGTGGCCCTTCCAAAAAATTTAATCAGCTTTGGATTGAGAAAGGAATTTGAACAAGCCCGTGCCTTTTGGCGAGGCTATGTATATAATTTAACCCACAAAGCAAGCGATAGTGCGGATAGGTATTGAAGCCCAAAGGATCTTTCGAGAAAAGAAACACGGAATGGATTTCGTGGTGCTGGAATTGATCCGGGAACTGCAACATATTGACCAGGAAAACGAGTACTTCATTTTTGTGAATGAGGGGCCCGACAACCAGGTTATTCAGGAAAGTTCCAATTTTAAGATTATTGAATTTGGAGGATCCTATCCCATTTGGGAGCAAATTAAGCTTCCGCGGATGGCCAAGAAGTACCAGCTGGATATTTTGCACTGCACCTCCAATACCGCACCGGTATTTTGTCCGGTACCCCTGGTGGTAACCATCCATGATATCATTTATATGGAGGTGAAAAATGTGATGGGCAAGGGTTATACCCCCTATCAACTTTTTGGGAACCTCTATCGGAAGGCGGTGGTGAGCCGACTCGTAAACCGAGCGCGGAAGATTATTACCGTTTCCAATTATGAACGCCAAACCATCCATAATTACTTTAAAGATTTACCTACCGAAAATCTAATTGCGGTGTACAATGGTGTGAGCAAACACTTCAAGCCGGTAGAAGATGAAAAGGAATTGGAGCGCATCACCCAGAAATATCAATTGCCAGATAATTATGTGCTCTTTTTAGGGAATACCGACCCCAAAAAGAACACCGCCAATACCCTAGTGGCTTTCGCTGAATATTGTCATCGCTATGGTCATGACTATAAACTGATGGTTGGCGACTTAGACCGAGAGGTAATCCGCAAACATCTGCAGGAAGCAGGCTTGGAAGCCGAATTGGATCAGATTCAAAACACAGGCTATATACCCAATGCAGAGATGCCCGCCTTAATTAGCAAGGCCAAAGTGTTTCTCTATCCCAGCTTACGCGAAAGTTTTGGAATTCCGCTTTTGGAAGCCATGGCTTGTGCAACTCCGGTATTAAGTGGTCAAACCTCCAGCTTACCAGAAGTCGCAGCAGATGCGGCCTTATTAGTGGATGTTACTAAGCCCGAAAATATTACCGAAGGACTGCATCAATTGATCAGCGATTCGACCCTAAGTCAAAGTCTGGTAGAAAAGGGCTTGCAACGCAGTAAATCTTTCAGTTGGGAGAATACTGCGCGTGAGACCTTAAGAGTATACACCCAACTAATGGACGCGCATGCCTAATTTCATTCCATCAAAAGCCGTTCAGAAACTGGTTCAATATCTATCCTTGGATATTGATAGTATCCGTCCGGATGATTGGATAAAACGTCGAGCTGAATTAGCACGTTTTCAAGCCGAAAAGCCTGATTACAGCATTGTAATGATTGCGCGAAATGAGGAGCGTTACCTCTTTGCTTCTTTGGCTAGTATTGGGGAGCAAAAAACCGATAAGTCGGTAGAGCTCATTCTAGTGAATAACGGTTCTAGTGATCGTACTAAAGAAATAGCCGAGCGCTTGGGAGTTAAAGTGATGGACGAAATGCAAGCTGGTTGGGCAGAGGCGCGTCAGGCTGGATTGAATGCCGCCAAAGGAAAAATTATTCTTAGTGCGGATGGCGACAATCTCTATAATCCGGATTGGGTAGATCAGATGCTCAGCCATTTTAAGGATCCGGAAGTGGTGATGGCCTGCAGCCAATACAGTTTCTACACCTTCGATAATCGCTATCCACTGGATTTACAGCTTTATCAGAACCTTCGCTGGGTGAATTCGAAAATGCGGCATTCTAAACGACCTCATTTAAATTGCCTGGGTGGTAGCTTAGCCTATAGGGCCGATATTGCTCGTGAAATTGGCGGTTTTACCATGGGCGTAGGTAGGGGCGAAGATGGGGATCTAGCCTTTCGAATGCAGGATAAAGGGAAGATCATTTTTGATGATAGTCGCGAAGCATTCTCTCATTCCTCTTTACGAAATGTATTGATCGATGAATCCTTATTCAAAACTCTGACACAACGCCTTAGCACCCATTTGAAGCGGATTCCGCAATATTTAAGTAAGCAGAAACAATGATTATAGAACTACTCTTTTGGTTAGCCCTGGCCTTGGTATTCTACACCTATTTGGGCTATGGAATCCTGCTCTTTATCTTGGTTCGCATTAAAAGGATCTTTGTAAAAGAAAAGGCTTTTGACAGCAGCTTTGAGCCCGAAGTTACCCTGGTGATTCCGGCCTATAATGAGCAAGATTATATTGCCGATAAGGCCCAAAATAGCCTGGAACTGGATTATCCAAAAGACAAGCTGCGGATTCTTTTTATTACGGATGGTTCTACGGACAATACTCCCAAAATTTTAGAAGGCATAGAAGGCGTTGAGGTGACGCATGAGAATATTCGCGCGGGAAAATCTGCAGCGGAGAATCGTGCTATGACTTTGGTAAACACGCCCATCGTGGTTTTTTGCGATGCCAATACCTATCTCAATCCGGCTTGTATCCGCAATTTGGTACGTCATTATACCGATCCTAAAGTTGGAGCCGTAAGTGGCGAAAAACGGGTACTTAGCAAAGGAGCAGATACGGCCAGTGCTGCCGGTGAAGGCCTTTATTGGAAGTACGAATCGACCCTTAAAAAATGGGATAGTGAGCTCTATACCATTGTTGGCGCGGCCGGTGAGTTAATTTCCTTCCGTAGCGAATTAGTGCAAGATTTGGAAGCAGATACCATTCTGGATGATTTTGTCCAAACCATGCGTATCTGTCAACAAGGATATCGAGTTAAGTATGAACCCGAATCCTTTGCAGCCGAAACCGCTAGCGATAATGTAAAGGAAGAACTAAAGCGTAAGGTTCGGATCGCCGCCGGAGGTTGGCAATCCATGGCACGCTTGTTACCCATTCTGATTCCTATTCCCAATCCGGTATTAACATTTCAGTACATTTCGCATCGGGTATTGCGCTGGTCCATATCGGCCTTAGCCTTACCATTGATCTTTGTTCTGAATTATTTTCTCATTGAGCTTGGTCCTCTTTATGAGTATCTCTTTTATGCTCAGATAGCCTTTTACTTATTAGCCTTATTAGGATGGTTCCTCGAGAATAGAGCGATAAGAGTGAAAGCGCTTTTTGTGCCCTATTATTTCTTAATGATGAACTATGCCGTTTTTGCGGGCTTCTTCCGTTGGTTAAAAGGTTCACAAAAGGCAACTTGGGAGAGGGCTAAAAGGGCTAAGGCCTGATGCGGACCTTCATTTATATCGGTCTCTTAAGTTTGAGCCTTATCTCCTGTGGAGAGGCCGTGAATGAACAAAAAGACCTGGCTGCGGTAGCCGGATCTTACTATGGGGTTTTAAGCCTAAATCCGGAAACAGAGATTGATTTAAAATTGGAGTTAAGCTCTAATGGTTTCTATAAAATTGTGCATCCCAGTTTAATGGGCTCAGATCAATTGGTGCGCGAAAGTGGCGTATTTATGGTCAAAGGTGATGAGGTGGAATTAGCCCGATTACAGAAGGGATTTCGCTACTTTAAGAAAATGGGAGATCAGTTGTTTGTCTACAATCTCTTTCATCAGCCTTATACCAGTTTCTCCGACTCAGCATTTTATCTGCAGCCTGATACCGATGCTAAAGCATTTTAAATTTGATTGATAAGCGAATACAATTCTTAAAGGCCCTTCAGGCGAAAGCCGAAAAAGACCTAAAGAAATTAAAAATTAAAAGCCGCAACCAAAGTTGGCTGCGCGCCTCAGTGATTATTGCCCTTTTATTGCTTAGCTATTTTGCCATGCAGGGCGAAGGAAAGCCAGATTGGTTTTGGGCTTGGTTACCAGGCTTGGCTCTATTTTTAGGGATAGTTCGAAGTCATGCTCAAACCCGCGAAAATTTAAAGTTTACCGATTCATTGTTGGCCATGGCACAGGAAGAATTGGCAGCCCTTAATGGGAAGCGAATTCGTCCTGCTTTTGATTTTAAAGCACCCGCTCAGCATGCCTATGCCCGTGAACTGGATTTCTTCGGCGAAGGTTCCTTACATCATCATATTAGTAGAGCGAAAACCAGCCCCGGAGCCACTGCTCTGGCTGAGGAAATGTTAGAGCCCGACTGGCAAAATTGGCAATCCCGTCAAGCCTTTTTTAGCGAGCTGGAAGCGGATGCAGAGTGGCTGATGGAATACCGCGCCCTTAACAATGGGGTGGAGGATAAAGCTGGACTAAAGGAACAATTGGAAGCCTGGTCGAAGTCAGGTTTTAGTGCCTTCCCCCAATGGTTCTATTTGCCGATGGGGATTGGTTTGGCAGCACTCTGGTTTTTCTTGATTCGCTTTGCTCTAGAAAGCACCGTGTCAAACTTTTATCCCTTGCTCTATAGTGCCGTATTTAACTTGATTTTGCTTTCAAGCCGTAGCAAAGTTTTACGTGAACAGCAGCTTAAATTGGGCCGGGTAAGTGAAATTTTATCCGGCTTTAGCCAAATGCTCTTAAAGCTGGAGGCGCGGGATTTAGAAACGGATTTCGGAAAGGCTTTTAAGGCGCAATATGATTTAAATAGAGGGGTGGGCAAAAAATGGCAGCAACTGTCGGAATTGCTAAATAGCCTCGATCAAGCGGCTAATGCTATTGCTTTGGTAGTGCTCAACTCCTTATTTCTCTACCACCTTTTTCGTTTAAAAGCGCTTGAAAACTGGCATCGTAAACATGCCTCCAGTCTGGGCCAATGGTTAGAGGGAATCTATAAAATGGAAGCCTATTTAAGTTTGGCCAATTATCAGGCGAACCACCCTGATTTTTGTTATCCAGAACTTAAAGAGGAATTGAAACTGAGCATAAAGTCTCTGGCGCATCCTTTAATCCCAGCCCAGCAAAGGGTAGCCAATGACTTTGAAATGACCGGTCCCAAATACATTATTCTTACGGGTAGCAATATGAGTGGGAAGAGCACCTTCTTGCGCAGTTTAGGGGTCAACCTAATTTTGGCACAGATGGGAACCAAGGTTTGTGCAGAGCGCTTCCAGGCTTATCCCTTTCAATTGCTTTCGAGCATGAACCCTCAGGATGATTTGCGCAATGAAACCAGTTATTTCCAAGCCGAGATTTTACGTTTACGTGCCCTCTTAGATCGCTTGAATACCGAGCGTTATTCCTTCTTTTTACTAGATGAAATTTTACGGGGCACCAATTCAAATGACAAGCAAAATGGTACCCGTGGACTATTGCGCCAGATAGAAGGCCGTGAAGCCTGGGGGATAATTGCCACCCATGATGTAGATATAGCACATCTTGCGGATACTAATCCGAATTTTAGAGCGGCATTTTTCGAATCCAGAGTGGAGGGTGAAGAGCTGTTGTTCGACTATAAATTACGAGAAGGGATTTGTAAAACTCCCAATGCCAGTCTTTTAATGCGCCGTTATGGCTTAATTGATGAAGAACAGGCTTAGCGAAAAAGCTAAATCCTAATTTATCATTAAGAAGTTCTATGCCTGCATTGGGGCTGCTCATTTCGGAGTACCTTCGCGCCGCAAATGGCAAGAGAAAAACAAAACTTTGGAACCGAATCTCTCGGATTACTTCTTCGTAAACAAGCTATTCCTGCCTCGGTTGGCATTTTGGTGATGTCGGTGTACGGCATCGTAGACACCCTCTTTGTTGGGCGCTATGTAGGCTCATTAGCCATTGGCGCAATTACGGTTAACCTTCCCATTACCTTTTTGATTTCCAGCATTGGGATGGCCATTGGTATTGGGGGTGGGTCGGTGCTGTCTCGGGCTATGGGCGAAAATAATCATGGCAAGGTGCAGCGGACTTTCGGTAACCAGATAGCCCTTACTCTCAGCCTTTCGGTGCTGATTGTTCTCACGGCTTATTTCTTCCAAATTCCTTTATTGCGTTTATTTGGCGGTAAGGGAGCCGTTTTGGAACCAGCCCTGGCTTACTTTCAAATTTTACTACCAGCCATACCCGCTCTGGCCTGGTCGATGATGGCCAATAATGTGATTCGGGCCGAGGGCTATCCACGGATCGCCATGTTTACCATGATCATTCCGGCCCTCTCCAATATTATCCTCGATCCCATCTTTATTGTGGGGATGGATATGGGTATTGAAGGGGCCGCGTGGGCTACCTGTATATCCTATGTGGCTGGTGCTCTTTTTACCCTTATTTACTTTCTTTTTGGGCCCTCAGAGATGAGCTTAAGCTGGAGCTGCATCAAGCCTTCCTGGTCCTTAATCAAGGAGATCAGTAAACTGGGTTCTGTAACGCTGGCACGACAAGGCACTATTTCATTGCTAAGCGTGGTGCTCAATAATTCCTTATTTGCCTTTGGAGGCGAAATGGCTCTGGCTTCCTATGGTATTGTGAGTCGCTTATTGATGTTCGTGAACTTCCCGGTATTGGGAATTACCCAAGGTTATGTGCCCATTTTAGGCTATAACTATGGAGCAAGACTGTACGAAAGAGTTACCCAGATCAGTCGTCTGGCATTTTTCTGGTCTACCGGAATTTCGATATTGATCTTTATCCTAATCATGACCTTAACAGAGCCCTTAGTGAGGGTCTTTACCGAAGATGCGGTTTTAATCGCCATGACGGTTCCCGCTTTGCGCTGGGTTTTTGCAGCAAATCCATTCTTACCCACATCCTTCTTGGGTTCCGCTTATTTCCAAGCTATTGGTCAAGCTCGAAGGGCCTTGATATTGGCTTTAAGTAAGCAAGGCTTTTTCCTAATCCCGCTTATTCTAATTCTTCCGCATTGGATGGGAGTAGATGGTATATGGTGGTCCTTCCCCATAGCGGATATGGGCTCGGCAGTATTAGCCTGGTGGCTCTTATCTAAAAATCCTTATATCCGATAATTAAGGTTTTAGGCTGATTCGATAATTGTAATTGTAGCCATCACTTTCAATACTGAGCAGGTAAATTCCTGCTGCCAATTGCGAAGTATTTAATTCAAGGGATTGGCCATTTAAGGTCCATTTTCCAACCGGACGCCCCGCCTGATCTATTAATTGTACCTGCGCTTGCATGAAGTTGTTGGCTTCAATTTTCAGGAAGTCCTGCGCGGGATTTGGATAAATTTCAAATGGGGAATAGGCATTTTCGTCTAAGCCAATGGGACTTAAGTTTCCTGGACTGGCGACATCACCACCCAAAGAAACATAGGCACCTCGTAAACCATTTACTGCCCGACTGCTAAAACTACCCAGGGTATCGAACTCTAAGCTATAGCCGCGCAGCACATCGCTACCTTGATAAGCGGAATAGGCTGCTAAATGACCTTGAGAATCAAAGAGGTGAATAGCGTCACCCTGGGCGTTCAAAGAGGCAAAGCCATTGAAATCTCGATCGCGAATTAAAAGGGGGAGATTATTCCCATTTTGTTTCCAATCAAAAATCCAGGTGGCGGCGAATGGGGCCTGAACATCAGCGAGGATGGCTCTTTCGCCGGGGGCCAGGCTCCAGTTTCCATTAATGCTATGGGCTCCGCTTTGTCCGCTACTATTATCCCAACTAAAACCATTCAAGCTGATCGGGATATTTCCATAGTTATAGATTTCAAACCAATCTCCTTGTATCGGCCAAGCCAATCCAGAATTGGGCATAATTTCACTGATACAGATAGCTACAGAATTGATGGGCGTAAAATCACTGTAAAAACGTGGACGGATAAAATAGCCCTCGGTATAAGGAAGGCTGGGGTCATTTTGACTTAAGACACCCGTCACTTCAAAGTTTCCAGTGATGGCATTTTGACCGTCAATATCCGTATCGGCATCAATGTGCAAACTCAGGGTATCAGGGCCATTGGTCATTAATAGGCTAGCTGAATTTCCACTAGCTGGCCAATTAGCTGGGTTTACAAAATGGAGAGGCCCTATTTTGATGATCTGGCTTTCTTCGCTATCGCGATAGGCGTTTACCAGGATAGGGTTTGGCAGAGGCTTGTTAGCACTGATCCATTTAAGACTATCAGCCATTAAAGTTAAGAGGCCATTGCTTTGAGCGATTTGCCCGATGAAAACAACTGAATCTCCCAAGCTGGGATTCGAGTAGCCGTTTAGGTCCAGAGGACTGCTAATATGCAGGGCATTAGAGCCATCAGCGATGTGAAAATCATATCCGCTACCACCCTTGAAGTCAACACTATTCAACACGCCACTCAATCGGCAGTAAACACTGATAGAATCGGCTAAGCCATTGGCTTGTTGGGATGATATATCTGCAATGCTGTAATTAGGGATACTGGGCACATCATTGTCGAGAATACTGATTAGCAGATTAGCCGGACTACCAATTTGCAATAGACCTTGACTGCTGCTTTGCAATTGGAAGCTAATTTGCTCTGTATTCTCCACTAGCAAATCATCCACGATTTGGAGGTCGAAATAGAGGGTATCCGAATTCGCTGGAATGGGAAGGTAAAGACTATCATTAGTAGCCAGGGGTAAAGTGCTGAAGTCGGAATTGCTCGCTCCATTTCCTTTAGAAATCAAAATCAAAGCGGTATCAGCACTGGCATTGCTGGGACTAAGTATTAATGCGATAGGGGTGGTTCCACTGGCTTCAGCTAAAATCAGATTGGAGAGCTCAAAACGAATTCCCGGGCTGGGAGGAGGAGCCACACAAGCACCAGCCGTATCGCTGTTAAAGCAACGCACCGGAATAAGCGTATCGGAACTGAAGTTCACTAATTTATTAGCTCCGTTTTCCCAATTGGTCCCATTGCTGGAATGGAAACGAGCTTTGTATTCGAGCAGAGGTTCCGGGGCATAAATAGTGTAATCGTAAACCAGATCTCCATCCGGGTCGCTCATTAGGTAAGTGAGGTTAAGGTTGGGGTCCCAATTGCTGAATGCTCCGGCAATGTCTATAGAGTCGGTCAAGGGATTAAAACCGGTTACATAGTTCATATCAACTTGCAGACTAACAAAGAAGGTGTCGATTACCGGATTACAGGCTCCGAGGAAATCATTGCCAAAACAGCGTACTCCTACAACCGTGTCCTTGTTGAAGTTGACTATTTTATTAGCGCCGTTTTCCCAGTTGGTAGAACCGCTTGAATGGTAACGAGCCTTGTATTCTAAGAGCGGTTCGGCAAAAGCAAATTGACCGGTATAGATAAGGTCTCCATCCGGATCGCTTAATTGATAGTTGGGATCATAAGCTCCATTCCAGTTGCTGAAAAAGCCTGCAATATCTACGAAGTCAACGGCCGGATTAAAGCTTGCTTCATTCGATAAATCAACATTTAAGGTCACATTAAAAGTGTCAGGTAAATTGGGGCAGAGGCCCAAAGTATCCGAACCAAAACAACGCACGTCAATAGTGGTATCCGACCAGAAAGTCACTGACTTATCCAAGCCTGGTTCCCAGTTCACCCCTTGGGCATTATGATAGCGGATTTTGTAGTCGAGGGTGGAATCGGGCAGATATAAAGTGATCTCCCAAATGCTGTCGGTATTAGCATCCGTGAGGGCATAAGCTGCATTATAGTTGGGATCCCAATTGCTAAATGAAGCGGCTAAGTCGATAGAATCTAAAGCCGGATTAAAGTCTTTTTCATTGCTGAGGTCCACTTGCAGAGTGACATAGAAGGAGTCAATTTGCGCAGGGCAGTTACCTAAAGTATCGCTGCTAAAACAACGCAGAGGAACTACAGTATCACCACTAAAGTTGACCGTCTTATTACCGCCCTGTTCCCAATTGGTGGTGCCGCCCGAATGGAAACGGGCTTTGTATTCTAAGATCGGTTCGGCAAAGGCGAATTGAGCTGTGTAGATCAGGTCATTGTCGGGATCAGTCAAAGCATAGTTTGCATTGTAGTTGGGATCCCAATTGCTAAAGGCGCCGGCAATATCAACCTGATCGGAAGTCGGATCAAATCCAGCTTCGGCTGATAGATCCACTTGTATAGTCACATTAAAAGTATCGGGAATATTGGGGCAAAGGCCCAAAGTATCCGAACCAAAGCAACGCACGGCTATGGTGGTATCCGACCAGAAAGTTACCGATTTATCCAAGCCTGGTTCCCAGTTCACGCCATTGGCATTATGAAAGCGGATTTTATAATCGAGGGTAGAGTCGGGTAGGTAAAGAGTGATTTCCCAGATGCTGTCGGTATTGGCATCAGTTAAAGCATAGGTAGTATTATAATTAGGGTCCCAGTTGGTGAAGGCTGCTGCCAGATCGATAGAATCTAAAGCTGGATTAAAGTCCTTTTCATTACTGAGATCCACTTGCAAAGTGACATAAAAGGAATCAATTTGCGCATGGCAGTTCCCCAGAGTATCCGAACTAAAACAACGTACCGGAACTACAGTATCGCCATTAAAGTTGACCGTTTTATTGCCGCCTTGTTCCCAATTAGTGATGCCACTGGAGTGAAAGCGAGCTTTGTATTCTAAGAGCGGTTCGGGGAAGGCAAATTGAGCGGTGTAGATCAAATCATTGTCAGGATCACTGAGTTGATAAGCTGCATTATAAGCCGGATCCCAATTGCTAAAAGCACCGGCGATATCTACCTGGTCAGTGCTGGGATCAAATCCAGCTTCAGCTGATAGATCTACTTGCAAAGTGACATTGAAAGTATCGGGAATATTGGGACATAGGCCCAAGGTATCCGAACCAAAACAACGCACGTCAATGGTGGTATCGGACCAAAAAGTTACCGATTTATCCAAGCCTGGTTCCCAGTTCACCCCATTGGCATTATGAAAGCGGATTTTGTAGTCCAGCGTAGAATCGGGTAGGTATAAGGTGATTTCCCAAATGCTATCGGTATTAGCATCCGTGAGGGCATAAGCTACATTATAGTTGGGGTTCCAGTTGGTGAAACTGGCTGCCAAATCAATCGAGTCCAACAATGGATTAAAGTCCTTTTCATTACTAAGATCTACTTGCAGGGTGACATAGAAGGAATCAATTTGCGCCGGGCAGTTACCCAGGGTGTCGGAACCAAAACAACGAACCGGAACTACAGTATCGCCACTAAAGTTGACGGTCTTATTGCCACCCTGTTCCCAATTAGTGATACCACCGGCATGGAAGCGGGCCTTGTATTCTAATATCGGTTCGGCAAAGGCAAATTGAGCGGTGTAGATCAGGTCATTGTCGGGATCACTGAGTTGATAAGCAGCATTATAAGCCGGATCCCAATTGCTAAAGTCACCGGCAATGTCTACTTGATCGGTAGTCGGATCAAATCCAGCTTCGGCGGACAGATCTACTTGTACAGTCACATTGAAAGTATCGGGAATATTAGGGCAGAAGCCCAAGGTATCCGAACCAAAACAACGCACGGCAATGGTGGTATCCGACCAAAAGGTCACCGACTTATCCAAGCCTGGTTCCCAGTTTACCCCATTGGCATTATGAAAACGGATTTTGTAATCTAGGGTAGAGTCAGGAAGGTAAAGAGTAATCTCCCAGATGCTGTCGGTATTGGCGTCGGAGAGGGCGTAAGCTGCATTATAGTTGGGGTTCCAGTTGGTGAAGCTGGCTGCCAAATCAATCGAGTCCAATAATGGATTAAAGTCCTTTTCGTTGCTGAGGTCTACTTGCAAAGTGACATAGAAGGAGTCAATTTGAGCCGGGCAGTTACCTAAAGTATCGCTGCTAAAACAACGCACTGGAACTACCGTATCGCCATTAAAGTTGACAATTTTATTAGCGCCCTGTTCCCAATTGGTAATGCCGCTGGAATGGAAACGAGCTTTGTATTCTAAGTTCGGTTCAGCAAAGGCAAATTGGGCGGTGTAGATCAGATCATTGTCGGGATCACTGAGTTGATATGCAGCATTATAAGCCGGATCCCAATTACTAAAAGCACCAGCGATATCTACTAGATCGCTAGTCGGATCAAATCCAGCTTCGGCTGATAGATCCACTTGTATAGTCACATTAAAAGTATCGGGAATAAAAGGGCAAAGACCCAGGGTATCTGAACCAAAACAACGCACGGCTATGGTGGTATCCGACCAGAAAGTCACTGACTTGTCCAGACCTGGTTCCCAGTTTACCCCATTGGCATTATGAAAACGGATTTTGTAATCTAGGGTAGAGTCAGGAAGGTAAAGAGTAATCTCCCAGATGCTGTCGGTATTGGCGTCGGAGAGGGCGTAAGCTGCATTATAGTTGGGGTTCCAGTTGGTGAAGCTGGCTGCCAAATCAATCGAGTCCAATAATGGATTAAAGTCCTTTTCGTTGCTGAGGTCTACTTGCAAAGTGACATAGAAGGAGTCAATTTGCGCCGGGCAGTAACCTAAAGTATCGCTGCTAAAACAACGCACTGGAACTACCGTATCCCCATTAAAGTTGACGATTTTATTAGCGCCCTGTTCCCAATTGGTGATACCGTTTGAGTGGAAACGTGCTTTGTATTCTAAGAGCGGTTCAGGAAATGCAAATTGGGCGGTGTAGACCAAGTCATTGTCGGGATCAGTCAAAGCATAGTTTGCATTGTAGTTGGGATCCCAATTGCTAAAGTTGCCGGCAATATCTACTTGATCGCTAGTCGGATCAAATCCAGCTTCAGCAGATAGATCCACTTGTACAGTCACATTAAAAGTATCGGGAATAAAAGGGCAGAGGCCCAATGTATCCGATCCAAAACAACGCACGGCAATGGTGGTGTCTGACCAGAAAGTTACTGACTTATCCAAGCCCGGTTCCCAGTTCACCCCATTGGCATTATGAAAGCGGATTTTGTAATCGAGGGTAGAGTCAGGTAGGTAAAGAGTAATCTCCCAGATGCTATCGGTGTTAGCGTCAGTTAAAGCATAGGTAGTATTATAATTAGGGTCCCAGTTGGTGAAGGCTGCTGCCAGATCGATAGAATCTAAAGCTGGATTAAAGTCCTTCTCATTACTGAGATCCACTTGTAAAGTGACATAGAAGGAGTCAATTTGGGTAGGACAGTTGCCTAAAGTATCGCTGCTAAAACAACGCACTGGAACGATGGTATCTCTATTAAAGTTGATCGTCTTATTTCCACCCTGTTCCCAATTGGTGATACCGTTTGAGTGGAAGCGTGCTTTGTATTCTAAGAGCTGTTCGGCAAAGGCGAATTGAGCGGTGTAGACCAAGTCATTGTCGGGATCGCTTAATTGATAAGCAGCATTATAAGCCGGATCCCAATTGCTAAAGGCACCGGCGATATCAACCTGATCAGTAGTGGGATTAAAAGTAGTATCAGCATTCATATCTATTTGAATGCTGACATTAAAAGTATCAGGTGGAATGGGGCAAGCTCCGAAGGTGTCGGCATTAAAGCAGCGTTGAGCCAGAACCGAATCTCGATCAAAATTGATTTGTTTGTTGTTGCCGGTTTCCCATTGGGTGCCACCAGCATTATGATATCTAGCCTTGTATTCTAAAAGACCTTCTTCTAATCGAAAAGTACCGCTGTAAACCCCATCACCATCCGGATCACTCAAATTGTAATTCGAATCGTAATTGCCATTCCATGCATTGAATGGTCCGGCAATATCTACCGAATCCACACCCGGTGAAAAGGCCGCTTCCTTGTTCATATCTACATGAAAGCTTAAATTGAAGCTATCCGGTGCGCATACACAGAGGGTGTAACATATCTCAATCAAGGTATCCGAACTAAGGTTTAAGCCTCGGTTGCCATTTACGGAACAAGCTCCGGGAATAATTTCATCACTTCCCCAAGAATTACCATTGATAAACTTGTACTCATAATTCCCATCGGGAATATTGACGCTTACGGAGTACACATTATTCCCTTGTGAACTTAGCGCAGTACTGGAAGGATCCCAATTAGAAGGGAAGCCTGCTGCCAGCTGGAAGTTTCCGGCAATATGGATACCAGCGGCATTAGGGCTAAAACCGCTTAGGTCCAGGCGGAATTCTACATTTCGGTTTTGGGCCTGTACTTGAAACAAAAGACAGCAAAGTCCAATAAGGAGGATGGATTTTTTCATTGGTAGGTTAATTAGTGTAAAACTTACACTTATGACTCAAAAGTAGTAACATTTTTCTAAAGATTTGATAAACATGAGGTTTGGAATCTCAATTTTGCGAAGGCGAAAATGCCGTAATTTCGGCCCATGAAGCGAATCCTTTTCTTAATCCTCCTCTCCAGTCAGCTGCTTTCAGCGCAAAGACCCTTGAGTGCCCAGGCCGAAATAAGCCTGATAACTTGCGGACCGGGGCAGAATGAATTATACTCAGCTTTTGGGCATTCTGCGGTTCGAGTTAAGGATCCGGCACAGAATATAGACTGGGTATTTAATTATGGGATTTTTGATTTCGATCAACCTAATTTCTACCTCAATTTCGCCCGCGGTCATTTACTATACATGTTAGCGGTGAGCGATTGGCAACGCTTTCAGTATGGCTATCGGCGAGAAGGTCGCTACGTTCATGAGCAGGTTTTAGATTTGGATAGCCTTCAGGCGCAAGCCTATTTTGAATTTCTATGGACTAATGCCCGCCCGGAAAATCGCGATTACTACTATGATTATTTCTATGATAATTGTGCCACCCGCGTGCGTGATGGACTGGAGCTTGCAATGGGAGAGGGGCAGGTGAAGTTTAAGGATTCCACTTTTTATCAACCATCCTTAAGTATTCGCGAATTATGCGATGAATATTTGGAATATCAGCCTTGGGGCGATTTGGGTATTGATCTCTGCCTGGGATTGCCGATGGATAAACAAGCTGATGCTCGTATTGAGATGTTTTTACCGGATTTGCTAGAAGCGGCTTTCGCCGAAGCACTCATAAAGGATGAGCAAGGAACAAGGCCATTGGTTAAGGAAAGCAGAGTGGTTTATCCCCAAATTGCCAAGCCCCAAAAGTCTTGGTGGCGACCCTTGGTCTTTTTTAGTGCTCTATTTGTCATTGGAGGTCTACTAAGCTGGCTTTATTTTAAAAAGCCAAAAACCTTGCGACTTTTCGATGCCCTGGTTTTTGGTATCAGCGGTTTATTGGGATTGCTATTACTAATATTATGGTTGTTTACGGATCATAAGGCTGCAGCCTATAATTTCAATATTCTCCTTTTTTTACCCACCCATCTGCTGCTGATCCCATCGATTCTTAGAGGGAAATTTGCAGCATGGATGATGGCTTACCTGAAGTTCATGCCCATTTTTTATGCGGTATTGTTGCTGACCTGGTTTTGGTTACCTCAGCAATTGCATATGGGCTTAATGCCTTTTGCTATGCTATTAATGCTGCGAACCTGGCATTTATCCCGCCATGGGAAATCGGCTTAAAAAGCCTCGCCAATAAAGAAGTAAAAGCCAGGTCCTTCTTCGGTCATGGCGAAATCGAGGCGAGTGTAAATGTCCTTTTGCGGGAAGATCAGAAAGCGTAGTCCCGCTCCGCCTGCGAGTTTAAAATCATTGAGCTTGAGGTTCTCCCACTGAGGATATACTTGGCCAGCGGCCATAAAGAAGGAAGCTCCCCATCTCTTAGAGAAGGAAAAAGGTAGAATGCGATATTCACTTTGGAAGGCCAAAAGGTTTTGATCCCGGTATCGACCATAATAATAACCACGCATCATGCTTTCGCCGCCCATTAAGGACAACATATGAAAGGGGGCATTGCCATTTACAAATTGTCCTAAAAGCTGATTAGCCCAAACCTGGTTTGAAGTAGTGCTGCGGTAAAAACGACTGTCTACTAATAAACTGGTGAAATTGTATTCAGAACCCCAAAAGGGAGAGTAGCGTAAAAAACTAAGTTCGGTGAAATTCCCATCTCTAACGTTGAGCACATTGTGGCGGTCATCATAAACAGCAGATAGGCCTAATCCTAAATTAAAGGAGCCATTCGCCCCCGACGGGAAGGGGTAGCCCTGATCGCTTTGACTGATAAAATTGCTTCGACTTAAACTTTGGAGGTCAGCATAAACTCCAGCGTATAGATAACCCTGTATTTGCTTAAGAAAATGCTCTTTCCATAGAAGATATTGAGCATCAACAAGGGCGAGCGGGTCTGCCGGGGTGTTTTTTCCAACCCCGTGATAGAATAATGGAAAGGATTGATATCGGAGGCGCCCCAGAAACATATATCGATCATGATCTCCGTAGTTGGCATGATCCAGCCAAAGGCCATATTGATGTTCGAGGGTATAGAAAGTAAAGGCATTAAACTCCGAAAGTCGGTTTTCAGGATTGCCTTTTGCGTAATAGAGATAGAGAGAGCTTAAGCCGAATTCCCATGAAGTTTCTGGTGCAAAGGCCAAGGTAGGGTAGACGATAAAACTTGGGCTACCATCATTGGATTCTTCCTTGGTGAGGCTTTCCCAGTACCGACTCCAAAAATTTTGAGCCTTCATCGAGTGCAGACAAAGGCTCAAGAATATAAAAATAACAAGCTTTTTCAAAGGCAATTACAAATGGATGCCTACCGGTAGCAGTGATTTTAGTTCAGGATGCCCCTTGAAATAATCTTTTACGAAACGAGTCATTGGAACTACCCGCATGCCGGTTTCTTCGATTATTTTTAAGGTGATGCCCAGCATTTCTTCTGCACGACCATCTTCTTGGAATTTTTTTGGGAAATCAACCCGGGTAAGGAAGTATTTGCGCTCTTGAATTTGGTATTCAATAATCGCCAACCTTTCCCCAACGCGCACTTCGAAATGTCGCATTTCTTGATTATCAATAACTTCCATGGAATCTGTTTTGAGCCGTAAAGTTACAATTTATTCAGCTTTCCATCTCCCTCTAAAATTGAAGTCTTTCCATTGATGGCTCTAGCATCGCTTTAAAAATTCCAATAATTGATTTCCATCAGAATCTAAGGGAATACTTAACGAAGAATTAATACAAAAATTATAATGATTCTAAATATTGTTAACTGCTGTTTGTCAAGTATTTAAAAGCTCGATAAATATTTGTTATCAACATTTATAGGCTTGTCCCTTCGTAGGCATTTTCAGAATAAACTTGAATCAATACATTAGTGGTGCGAATAAATACTTTATTATGAGACACGTAGTACTATCTCTTTTCCTTACGATGTCTTGGCTTTTCTCTGTAGGCCAGGGCACGATTACAACGAGTCCGCCATTGACTCCAAACAATGGCTCTAACGGTATATCCTTGAGGGTTGAGGCGACCTCCCCAATTGAGATTACCGGCATTTCCAACATTTTTGCCAGCGGTGCATCCAGTGCACATGTTTGGGTACGTCAAGGCGGGGTAACTCCCGGAGGTACTCCGAGCATTTCAGCGGCAAATGGTTGGACTCAAGTGGTTACCAGTGCTCCTTTAACCGGTGCAACGGGAACCAATTTGGTAACTATTCCATTTAATGGAGTAAAGATTCCGGTTCCTTCTGGAGGTTCTATCGGTATCTTTATCGAAACTGAAACCGGAACTTCTCGTTATCAAACCGGTACAGCTTCTGATCAGGTGATTTTCACCGATGGAACCATGACGGTAAATGTTGCGGATTCTGTAGCCTATGGCGGTCCTGCAACAAGTCCGACCAACAATCCCCGTCGTTTTGTAGGTGATGTTACTTATGCATTATCTGTAACTGGTAACTGTACTCCTTTTACCGGATTTGCAATCGACAGTATTAGTGGCACTGCTGCTAAAGTGAACTGGACGCCTGGAACCGGAAACACCGGTTACAAATTGGAGTACGGTCCTGCAGGTTTTACGCCTGGAACCGGTACTGTGGTTAGTGGTACTTACCCTACTAGTCCTGTAACTCCTCCAGTGATTTTATCTGGTTTGAGTGCCAGCACTACTTATGATGTATACTTCGAGGAGTATTGCAACACCGGAACCGACACTGTTGGTTTTCCAACTCCACAAAGCTTTACCACTACTAAATTATGTGGTGCGCCAACTGGTTTTGCTGAATCTAACCTTACTTCTAACTCGGTTGATGTAAACTGGTCGCAAGCCGGTTCTTATACCGAGGCTTGGGTAATGTGGGGTCCTGCCGGAACTGCTCCTGGTAGTGCCGGATGGGATGTAGACACCATTATGTCTCCTACCATGACCTACACCATTGCGGGTTTAAGCCCATCTACTGGATATGATATCTATTTAGCTACTAATTGCGGTGGTGGTAATGGTGTATCTGATACCGTTGGTCCATTGCAAATTGTAACTCCTATTCAAGGACCACAAGGTTTGAACTGTACCACTGGTCAGCCTGGTTTAATCTTCCAGGATGATTTCGAAACTCAAGTGGGTTGGACCGGAGATTTCGGTACCGGAACCACTGCTTCGAACTGGAACTACCACTCAGGTCCTACCGGATCAACTAACACAGGTCCTACGGGAGCACACAGCGGAACTAATTATTTATATACTGAGGTTTCCGGAACATCGGCTGGAACCCATATTGAGGCGATTACCCCACGTATTGATTTGAGTTCTTCATTTAATAATGCTGAGCTTTCTTTTTGGTTGCATGCTTATGGTGCGAACATCGACACCATTAAAGTTCAGGTTGGTGGTTCAGCTACAGGACCCTGGAATACTGTGTTCACCAGAGTAGGTCAGGTTCAAACAGCCAATGCAGATCCCTGGCAGCAGGTGGGTGTGAATCTGGATTCTTATGTAGGTTCGGCAATTCACATTCGTTTCTTGGTTATTCATGGTACCAGCTTTGATGGTGACGTATCAATCGACTTGGTAGAGGTTAGCTCTTGTCAGACTTGTCCTTTCCCAGGCACTCCTACTTTAACTTATATCTCTAGTGATTCTGCTGCCTTTAGCTGGAGCGGCGCAGGATATGATTATGATGTAAACTGGGGTCCAAAAGGATTTAGCCAAGGTTCGGCTTCAGCCGTTTACGACAGTACCACTACCAATAGCATTGGTATCGGTGGTTTAAGTGGCAATACAGCTTATGATTTATACATCCGTAACGATTGCTCGGATTCAGCCAATGGAACCAGTGGTTGGGTAGGTCCGCTTACATTCGTAACCTTATGTAATGCTTTAACGGCTCCTTATTATAATGATTTCGATACCGACTCATTAAACCAGGTGCCTATCTGCTGGGACAATGCCATCATTGGCGGTACCAGCCCAACATTGCCTAATGCAGATGTTGAAGTTCCAAGTACGACTTATGGTGCGGTTTCTTCACCCAATGTGGTTCGTTTCTATAACTACAACACTGATACCATTTGGTTAATTTCTCCTGAGTTCTCTGATATGCCAGTGGGTGATAAGCGAGTAAACTTCTTCGCTATGACCACTTCTACAGCCACAAATCACACTTTGGAGATCGGAACCATGAGCAATATTTCTGATCGCTCAACTTATACTCCTATTGATACTGTTACTTTAGGTAACAATTATCAGCAGTACTTTGTAGACTTAACTACCGCTAATAATTACAATGGAACCGATACCTATGTGGTATTGAATCACACCGGTCCAGATTTCAGTACTTATTACATTGACAATTTTAGCTACGAAGTAATTCCAGCTTGTGCACCTCCATTAGTTACTAGCTTAGGTGTAAGCGGCGTAGGTCCTACTACAGCCAATACTTTCTGGGGTAGTGGATCTGATGGTGATAAGACCTATATCGAGTGGGGAACACCTGGCTTTACGCCTGGATCCGGTGTATTTGTAGATTCTGTTCCCGGAACCACAGATACTTATCTAATCCAAGGTCTTGCTGCTCAAACTACTTATGAGTTCTATATTCAGGATTCCTGTTTAACTGACGGCTTAAGCCCATGGGTAGGTCCATTTACCTTTACTACTGCATGTAATATTATCTCGGCTCCAATCTTCGAAGATTTCGACGGTACTACCTGGACTGCCAGTGGTAACAATGCCGGTAATATTTTAGATCCATGTTGGAGTGCTGATCCGGATGTGAGCAATGGTGGTGAGCCATTTAAATGGATTCCACGTTCAACCGGTCCAACCAGTGGTAATGGTCCTTTGAGTGATGTAACCGGTGGTAACTTTATGTATGTAGAGTCCTCAGGTTCTGCCGTGGGTGATACCGCTTATTTATATACTCCAATTGTGGATGTAAGTACATTAGTGGCACCAGCCTTATACTTCTTCCAACACAGATTCTATACTACTACTAGTCCCCCCGCCGATATGAACATTGAGGTATCCAATGATTTGGGTGCTACTTGGACCAATGTGTATTCTATTACAGGAAACACTCAAAACTCCAGTTCTGATCCTTGGGTAGATGAATTGGTAAACTTGCCACAGTTTGCGGGTGATACTATCCAGATTCGTTTCGTACAAATTGGCGTTGGATGTTGTGGTGATGCAGCTATTGATTCTGTTGCTATCGCTGAGGCTCCATCTTGTCCTGAACCTGCAAACGTTCAGGCCACTAACCTCACTGATACTTCGGCTGTATTAAGCTGGAATGGTGCAATTAGCGCTAATACCAATCAGGTATGGATCGGACCACGTGGTTTCTATCAAGGAACAACTACTACCACCGGTACTCAATTGTATGTTAATGCTAACTCTTTAGTATTAGATACTTTAAGTCCTGCTACTTGTTGGGAGTTCTTAGTTCGTTCTGCTTGTGGACCTGGTGATAGTTCTGCTTGGATCGGACCAATTGAATTCTGTACCAATGCTTGTAAGCCTAGTGAGCAATGCTGGTTCCCCGTTGATTTGGAAGATACCTTCGGTGACGGATGGAACGGTGGTATTGTAACCGTGGTTCAAAATGGGGTTCCTGTAGGTGATCTTGGTGGAAGCTTTACCACTGGTAACCTATATCCGGATTCTATTTTATTATGTGATCTTCAGAATACGGTATTCGTGTTATCTACTGCCGGTGGATGGCCATCAGAAATTGGAATAACTGTTTATGCACCTTATGGTGGACAGGTTGGTCAATATATTGCAAATGGAAGCACTGCGGCTGGAGATACCTTGGTAGCTATTATTTCTCAGTGTACTCCTCCTACTTGTCCACAACCAACTAACTTGGTGGTGAACAGTGTTACCGGTACCACAGCTAATGTGGGCTGGACTGCTGGTGGCTCAGGTTCTGCCTGGGAAGTAGAATACAGTACTGGTACATTCCTCCCTGGAGCCGGTACCCGGATTTCTGCACCTACCAATCCATTTACCATTACCAGTTTGAGTGGTTCTACTAACTACAACTTCTATGTTCGTGAAATTTGTGGACCTGGAGATACCTCTGTATGGTCTGGTCCATTAAACTTCGCAACTGCTTGTGTAACTGTAATGGCTCCTTACTTCACCGATTTCGAAACAATTCCTATTGGATTAGGTACCGGAACTCCTGCAACTTGGGGTAACTGCTGGTATGCGGAAACCTTAAATGGTGCTACCGTTCGTTGGGAATCTGAAGATGCTACTGGTGCTAATGAGAACTCATTGGATACAGGCCCCTTCACTGATGCTACCATGCATCCAAATGCGGGTGGTACTTATATGTATATTGAGACTTCAACTTCAGGAACCGGTCCTGCGGAGTTAACTTCTCCAATGATTAATTTCAGCAATTTGGTTCAACCAGAATTGAGCTTTGCTTACCATATGTATGGTGCAAGCATCAATAAATTGGTGATCCAAGCTGAGGATATCAATGGTAACCGTATTGCAATTGATAGTTTGATTGGTCAACAGCAAACTGCTCAATCAGATAGTTTCTTTATCCGTAACATTGATTTGAGCACCTTGCCTCAAACTACCTATGCTTTTGTGTTCCAAGGATTCCGTGGTACTACCTTTACTGGTGATATCTCTATCGACGATGTAAGAGTAGATGAGCCAGGAGCTACTGGCTGTGCTGCACCATTGAATGCAATGGCTACCGCTAATGTAGGATGTGATAGTGTGGAAGTAGACTGGACTTCAGGAACTGGTGGCTCTATCATTGAGTACGGTCCTGCTGGATTTACTCCTGGTACCGGAACCTTTACCAATGTGGTAACTGCTCCTTATACCATTTATGGATTAACTCCTGGTACCGCTTACGATGTTTGGGTTGCTGATACTTGTTCTGGTGATACCAGTTCTTACGCTCCGATTAATGTAACTACTGCCAGCGGACCACTTCCAGTGGCTACTATTGGCTCAGTAAATAGCACCATCGTTGGAAACCAATTTATCGTTTACCTTGATGCAGCAGGTTCTACTAATGCTACCAGCTACACTTGGGACTTCGGTAATGGTGTAACCGGAAGCGGACAAATGGATACCGTTGTATTCTTAGGAAACGGTACTTACACCGTAGTACTTACTGCAACTAACGGTTGTGGTAGCGATACTGCCAGCTATGAGGTTTACGTGAATATTGGTCTGGATGAAAATCCATTGGCTAATAACTTGAACGTATTCCCTAACCCTGCTAACCATAAGGTTAATATCAGCTTCCGCGAAGTGGGAAGTGGTGATGTTCAAATTCGTTTACGCGACGCTCAAGGTCGTGAGGTGATGTTCATCAATGACCGTATGCAAAGCGGAGTTTACAGCAAAGATTTAGATGTTAGCAATTTGGCTAGAGGAATGTACATGGTAGAAGTGAAGTCCGGTGGACTTACTGCCCATCGTCGCCTGAGCATTCGCTAATCATCCTTAAATACTTGGATTTCAACCCCGGCCTCGTGCCGGGGTTTTTATTTTCCATACACTTCTCGTAACTTCCCCACGGGTACTATTTGTTATTAATCTATAAAATCTATTCTATGAGGAAGTTACTACTCCTTTGTAGTTACCTTGCTGCTATATCCCTATATGGCCAAGGGACTATCATCACGAGTCCACCATTGACTCCTAACAATGGCTCCACCGGAATATCCTTACGGGTTGAGGCGACCTCCCCAATTGAGATTACCGGCTTAACTAATGTTTTTTCCACCGGCGCCACTAGTGCTACTGTTTGGGTTCGTCAAGGCGGGGTAACTCCCGGAGGAACTCCAAACGTTTCTACTGCAAACGGTTGGACTCAGGTTGTGGTAAATGCTCCAATTACTGGCGCAAACAGCACCGCTCTGAATAACATTCCCTTTGGTGGGGTAAAGATTCCTGTTCCTTCAGGAGGTTCGATCGGTATCTTTATTGAAGGCACCTCTGGTTCTTCTCGTTATCAAACGGGTACGGCTTCTGATCAGGTGATTTTTACCGACGGAACCATGACGGTAAACCTTGCAGATTCTGTGGCTTATGGTGGTCCTGCATCTAGTCCATCCAACAATCCACGTCGTTTTGTTGGCTCTGTAACTTATGCATTGTCTGTAACCGGCAACTGTACCCCATTTACCGGATTTGCAATCGACAGTATTAGCGGTACTGCTGCTAAAGTGAACTGGACTCCTGGAACCGGAAACACCGGTTACAAATTAGAGTACGGTCCTGTAGGATTTACGCCTGGAACTGGTACTGTGGTTAGTGGTACTTATCCTACCAGTCCAGTAAGTCCTCCAGTGATTTTATCTGGTTTGAGTGCTAGCACTACCTATGATGTTTACTTCGAAGAGTATTGCAACACTGGAACCGATACGGTTGGTTTCCCAACTCCACAAAGCTTCACTACCACTAAATTATGTGGTGCACCAACTGGCTTTGCTGAATCTAACCTTACTTCCAATACGGTAGATGTAAACTGGTCTCAGGCCGGTTCTTATACTGAGGCTTGGGTGATGTGGGGTCCAACTGGAACCACTCCTGGTAGTGCCGGATGGGATGTAGACACCATTATGTCTCCAACCATGACTTACACCATTTCGGGTTTAAGCCCATCTACAGGATATGATATCTATTTAGCTACCAATTGCGGTGGTGGAAATGGAGTTTCTGATACGGTTGGGCCGATCCAAATTGTGACTCCAATTCAGGGACCACAAGGTTTGAACTGTACCACTGGTCAGGCTGGTTTAATCTTCCAGGATGATTTTGAAACTCAATTAGGTTGGACCGGAAACTTTGGGTCTGGAACCACCGCTTCAAACTGGAACTACCACTCAGGTCCTACCGGATCTACTGCTACTGGTCCTACCGGAGCTCACAGTGGAAATACCTATTTATATACGGAGGTTTCCGGTACGGCTAGCGGAACCCATATAGAAGCCATCTCTCCTCGCATCGATCTAAGTTCTTCTTTTAATCATGCTGAATTGGCTTTCTGGTTACATGCCTATGGAGCCAATATCGACACTATAAAGGTTCAGGTTGGTGGCTCTGCCACTGGTCCCTGGAATACGGTATTTACTAGAGTTGGACAAGTTCAAACAGCCAATGCAGATCCATGGCAGCAAGTAGGGGTAAACCTAGATGCTTATGTAGGTTCTGCAATTTACTTGCGCTTTTTAACGGTGCATGGCACTAGCTTTAACGGTGATGTTTCTATCGATTTGGTAGAAGTAAGTTCATGTCAAACCTGTCCTTTCCCATCAGCACCAACGGTGAATTATGTTTCTAGCGATTCTGCCTACTTTACTTGGAATGGAACCGGCTATGATTACGATGTAAACTGGGGACCACGTGGCTTTACCCAAGGATCACCATCCAGTTTCTTTGATAGTACTTCGGTGGCCAGTATTGGTATTGGAGGTTTAAGTGGCAACACCGCATACGATATCTACATCCGTAACGATTGTTCGGATTCGGCTAATGGAACCAGCGGATGGGTTGGACCTGTGCCTTTTGTAACATTATGTAATCCACTTACAGCTCCTTACACTAATAATTTTGATAGCGATTCTATTGATGCACCCCCCATTTGTTGGGATAATGCATTAATTGGTGGAACTAGTGCAACCTTGCCTAATGCCGATGTGGAGGTGCCAAGTACAACCTATCCTCCAATATCATCACCCAATGTCGTACGATTCTATAATTACAATACCGATACGGCATGGCTGATTAGTCCACAGTTTAGTGATCTTTCTGTTGGAGATAAGCGGATTAGTTTCTATGCTATGACTACCACTACTGCTACTCCTAATCAGCTAGTAGTAGGTACTGTCGCTAGCCCAGGAGATCGTTCCAGCTATGTAGCAATTGACACTATTGATATACAGCGAAACTATGCTCAATATGTAGTGGATCTTACCGTAGCCAATGGTTACAATGGAAGCCATGAATTTGTAGTGCTAGAGCACGCTGGTCCAGATTTCCGCACCTATTATATTGATGATTTTGTGTACGAGCAAATTCCAGCTTGTAACCCTCCATTAAGCAGCACCTTAGGTGTTAATTATGTAACTGCCACTACCGCAGAAGTATTCTGGGGTTCAGGTTCGGATGGCGATACTACCTGGATTGAATGGGGCCTACCCGGCTTTACTCCTGGTGCTTCCAATTTAGGACGTATTGCGGTAAGCGGTGCTCAAGACAGTGCCTTGATTAGTGGCTTGATGGCCGAAACCGACTATGAATTCTACATTCAAGATAGCTGCTACGGAAATGGTAATAGTCCTTATGTAGGTCCGGTTGCTTTCCGCACTGCTTGTGCCATTGTAGCACCAGCGGTTCTTCCGCTGAGTGATGGTTTTGAGAATTATTCCAATGGCCCAACTTTTAGTGCCACTGCCTTCTTATGTAATCCATCTTATTACTGGACTTTCGAGCCAGGTAATACTAATGGTAGAGGACGTTTACAAGCAAATAGCGCATTTTACCGCAATGGTTTGCAGGCCTTCACAATTGACAATAGTGCCTTTGTAAACCCATCTCAAACCAGTTATCTAACTATGACGGTAGATTTAAGTAGCTATACCTCCGCTGGTGGTATCAACTTAAGTTTCTACTTGATGGATCACAGCAACCAAAACCATCCGGATAACAAGGTATGGGTTCGCGGTGCACCAAGTGATCCTTGGATTGAAGTGGTGGACCTAAATACTACAGTATTTGGAAGCTTTGGTAGCTATGATTCCATTATAGACCTGGATATTATGGCACCAATTACCAGTGCTGGACAGGCTATAGGTAATAGCACTCAAATCCGTTGGGGGCAAAACGACTTTGGATCGGCTACCTCAGCAACTTGCTGCTACGGTTATACCATTGATGATGTATCCTTAACTGCCGTTACCTGTCCTAATCCAAGTGCACTAGCCGTATCTAATCTTTTAGATACCACTGCTACTATGGGCTGGGCAAATAGTACTTCAGCTAGCCAGTATCAATTCTGGTTTGGTCCTCAAGGTTTCTATCAAGGTACAACCACCACTACGGGTACTAAATTCTTTACTAGCTCCAGCAGTATTACTGCTGATACTTTAAGTGCTACAACATGCTATGAATTCTTGGTTCGCAGTGTATGTTCGGCAGGGGATACCAGTGATTGGGTAGGTCCAGTGCAGTTCTGTACTACCTGTCCGGTTGGATATGCGATGCCTTATTTCACTGATTTTGAAATCAATACTCCTGGGGTGGCCACTGGTTCACCAGCGGGTTGGGCAAACTGTTGGACACAGCAATCTGCCTCTGGCGCCACCGTACGTTGGGAAGCAGAAGATGCTAGTGGTTCGAATGAGAATTCCTCGAGTACAGGTCCATTCCTGGATAATACCCTGGCTCCACAGTCGGGTGGTATTTATATGTATTTGGAAACTTCTACATCCGGTTCTTATGCTGATCTAGTTTCTCCGGGAATTAATCTGGCTGGATCGACCAATCCACAAATTGAGTTTGCTTACCATATGTATGGGGCCACTATCAATAAGCTGGTTATCCTTGCTGAGAATGTAACAACAGGAACTATCACCACTTTGGATAGTATTGTTGGTCAACAGCAAACCGCTGGATCTGATCCATTCAACACCCATGTTACCAATGTGAGTAGCTTAGCTAGTGGTTCCTACCGATTTATCTTTAGAGGATATCTTGGTACATCTTTTACCGGTGATATTTCCATAGATGATGTTTGGGTAATGGAAGCACCAACCTGTCCTCGTCCTGCCGGATTGATGCAGGATAGTGCTAACCTAAATGATATTACCGCAAGCTGGACTTCCAATGGAACCGGTTCATCTTGGGAAATTGAATATGGTCCGGCAGGCTTTACGCCCGGTAGCGGAACTACGATAATTGCAACCAGTAATCCATACACCATTACCGGTCTTAGCTCGGCCACTGCCTATGATGTTTACGTGCGTGAGATTTGTGGACCTGGCGATACCTCTTTGAGAGTAGGGCCTAGTTTAATGAACACCACCTTATGTTTGGCAAGCGATCAGTGTTGGCATGATGTTGATCTTGAAGATACCTTCGGTGACGGATGGAACGGCGGATTGGTAGACGTGGTTCAAAATGGTGTTGTTGTAGCCACTTTGGGTCAGAGCTTTACTACAGGAACCCTTTATCAGGATTCAGTATTACTTTGTGATTTACTGAATACTGTTTTTGTATTGCAGAATGCCGGTGGTTGGCCATCAGAGATTGGTATTACTGTTTATACTCCTTGGGGAACTCAAGCAGGTCAGTACATAGCAAATGGAGCAACCGGTCAAGGAGATACTTTGGTAGCCATGACTGCTCAGTGTAATCCACCTACCTGTCCTCAACCCACCGCTTTAGTGGTGAACTCGGTTACTGGAACCACTGCAAATGTGGGCTGGACTGCCGGGGGTACAGGAACTTCCTGGGAAGTAGAATACAGTACCGGAACCTTCTTGCCTGGGGCAGGAACCCGCGTATCTGCTACCACCAATCCATATACCATTACCGGATTAAGTGGTTCTACAAACTATAATTTCTATGTTCGTGAGGTTTGTTCACCCGGTGATACTTCAGTGTGGTCAGGTCCTATGAACTTTGCTACTGCTTGTATTACAGCAACGGCTCCTTATTTTACCGATTTCGAAAACATTCCAATCGGAACCGGAACCGGAACTCCAGCAACCTGGGGTAACTGCTGGTATGCAGAAACCTTAAATGGTGCTACCGTTCGTTGGGAATCTGAAGATGCCACTGGTGCTAATGAGAACTCTTTGGATACCGGTCCCTTTACCGATGCTAGCATACACCCGGCTTCCGGAGGTACTTATATGTATATCGAGACCTCAACATCAGGAACCGGTCCGGCAGAATTGACCTCACCCACAATTGATTTCAGTAGCTTAAGTCAACCTGAGTTGCGCTTTGCCTATCATATGTACGGTGCAACCATCAATAAATTGGTGATTCAAGCAGAGGATATTAATGGTAACCGAATTGCTATTGATAGTTTGGTGGGGCAACAACAAACGGCTCAATCGGATAGCTTCTTTATCCGAACCATAGATTTAAGTACGCTACCTCAAACTACTTATGCCTTTGTATTCCAGGGATATCGTGGAACCTCATTTACAGGAGATATTTCTATCGACGATGTAAGTGTGGATGAGCAAGGTAGTACCGGATCAAATTGTCCAGCCCCTCTTAATGCGATGGCAACTACTAATGTGGGTTGCGATAGTGTAGAAGTGGATTGGATGTCTGGAACCGGTGGTTCTATCATTGAGTACGGTCCAGCCGGATTTACGCCTGGTACCGGAACCTTTACCAATGTGGTAACCGCTCCTTATACTATTTACGGATTGACTCCGGGCACTGCCTACGATATTTTAGTAGCAGATACATGTTCTGGAGATACCAGTAGTTATGCGCCAATTAATGTGAGCACTGCTAGTGGTCCATTACCGGTAGCGACTATTGGTTCAGTAACCAGCACAATCGCAGGAAACCAATTCATTGTGTATCTAGATGCCACCGGTACCACCGATGCTACTAGCTACACCTGGGATTTCGGAAACGGAGTTACCGGCAGTGGATTAATGGATACGGTAGTGTTCCTGGGTAATGGTACCTATACTGTAGTATTAACTGCGACCAATGGTTGTGGTAGTGATACGGCCAGTTATCAAGTTTACGTGAATATTGGCTTGGATGAGAATCCATTGGCTAATCATTTGAACGTATATCCAAACCCAGCCAACTACAAGGTGAATGTTAGTTTCCGCGAAGTTGGAAGTGCTGATGTTGAGATTCGTTTGCGCGATGCACAAGGTCGAGAAGTACTCTTTATTTCCGACCGTATGCAAAGTGGAACCTATGCCCGAGATATTGATGTTAGTCAATTAGCTCGAGGAATTTATACGGTAGAGGTAAAGTCAGGCGGATTAACGGCTCATCGCCGATTAAGTCTGAATTAATAGATTTTATCTACTGAAATTTTAACCCCGGCCTTGTGTCGGGGTTTTTTTATTGCTTGTTGTTGAGTAAATTGGGGCTCTCTATTATTCTGTATTAACCTATTTCTTTACAATGAGGAAACATCTACTAGCCTTAGGTGTCCTTGTCTCAGGCGCTCTGTTTGGCCAAGGAACCATCACAACGAGTCCTCCATTGACTCCCAACAATGGATCAAATGGAATTGCATTTCGAGTTGAAGCTACTTCACCGATTGAAATTACTGGATTAACCAATGTCTTTAGTACCGGCGCAACCAGTGCCACGGTTTGGGTCCGCCAAGGAGGAGTTACTCCAGGTGGAACACCAAGCATTACTGCCGCAAATGGTTGGTCACAAGTAGTAGTTAATGCTCCTATTACTGGAGCAAACAGTACTGCTTTGAATAACATCCCCTTTGGTGGGGTTAAAATTCCCGTGCCTTCAGGAGGTGCGATCGGTATCTTTATTGAAGGTACAACAGGTACCACTCGCTATCAAACCGGAACTTCGGCAGATCAGGTCATCTTTACTGATGGTACTGCTACCGTTAGTGTGGCAGATTCAGTGGCTTACGGAGGTCCAGCTTCTAGTCCTTCCAACAATCCCCGTCGATTTGTAGGAACCCTAACCTATGCCTTATCGGTTACCGGAAATTGTACTCCTTTCACAGGATTTGCCATTGACAGTATTAGTGGTACAGCTGCTAAAGTAAACTGGACTCCAGGAACCGGAAACACCGGCTACAAAATAGAGTACGGTCCAGTTGGCTTTACACCAGGTACAGGTACTGTGGTAAGTGGAACCTATCCAACATCTCCGGTAACTCCTCCGGTAGTATTAACTGGCTTAAGCCCCAATACCAATTACGATTTGTATTTGGAAGAGTACTGTAATACCGGTACTGACACAGTGGGCTTCCCAACGCCACAAGGTTTTACCACTACTAAATTATGTGGTGCTCCTACGGGATTTGCGGAGTCTAACCTCACTTCCAACTCCGTTGATGTAAGCTGGTCGCAAGCCGGTTCTTATACGGAAGCCTGGCTAATGTGGGGTCCTGCGGGAACCGCTCCCGGTAGTGCTGGTTGGAATGTAGACACCATTATGTCGCCAACTATGACCCACACTATTCCGGGTTTAAGTCCATCCACCGCTTATGACATTTATTTGGCCACCAATTGTGGGGCAGTAAATGGCGTTTCTGATACTGTAGGACCCATTCAAATTGTAACTCCAATTCAGGGACCACAAGGTTTTACCTGTTCAACAGGTCAACCCGGATTAATTTTCCAGGATGATTTCGAATCTCAATTAGGATGGACCGGAGACTTTGGTACCGGAACCACAGCTTCTAATTGGAACTATCACTCAGGTACAACTTCGTCGACTAACACTGGTCCTACCGGTGCTCATAGTGGTACTAATTATTTATATACTGAGGTTTCTGGTACGGCTGCCGGTACCAATATTGAAGCGATTTCTCCACGAATTGATTTAAGTACTTCCTATAACAGCGCAGAACTTTCATTCTGGTTACACGCTTTTGGTGCCGATATCGATACTATTAAAGTACAAGTTGGTTTATCAGCTACTGGTCCTTGGAATACCGTGTTTACCCGTGTAGGTCAGGTTCAAACAGCTAATGCAGATCCCTGGCAGCAGGTAGGAGTTAACTTAGATTCCTACGTTGGATCAGCAATTTATATCCGATTTCTTACCGTACATGGAGCGAGTTTTGATGGTGATGTTTCTATCGATCTGGTAGAGGTAAATTCTTGTCAAACTTGTCCATTCCCCGGAGCTCCTTCTATAACTTATGTTTCCAGCGATTCAGCCGCATTCTCTTGGTCAGGCTCTGGTTATGACTATGATGTAAGCTGGGGACCTCGTGGTTTCAGTCAAGGTTCTTCTTCAGCTAGCTTAGACAGTACCACTACTAATAGTATTGGAATTGGTGGCTTAAACGGAAATACAGCCTATGATATTTATATCCGTAACGATTGCTCAGATTCAGCCAATGGCACCAGCGGTTGGGTAGGCCCCGTAACTTTTGTAACCCTATGTAATGCGCTTACCGCCCCTTACTTCAACAATTTTGATACAGATTCTATTAATCATGTACCTATCTGTTGGGATAATGCTTTAATTGGCGGTACCAGTACTACATTACCCAATGCAGATGTTGAAGTACCTAGTACTACTTATCCACCAATCTCATCTCCAAACGTAGTTCGCTTCTATAATTACAATACCGATACCGCTTGGTTGATCACACCTCAATTTAGTGATCTGAGTGCCGGAGATAAGCGTATTGTATTTTATGGTATGACTACCACCACCACAACTCCAAACCCATTGGTGGTTGGAACGATAGCTAGCCCAGGAGATCGTTCAAGCTTTGTTCCTATAGATACCATTGAATTACAGCGTAATTATGCTCAGTATGTGGTTGAGTTGACAACTGCGAACGGCTATAATGGTACGCATGAATTCATCGTATTGGAAAATGCCGGTCCTGATTTCCGTACCTATTACATCGATGATTTTGTTTATGAGCAAATTCCTGCTTGTAACCCTCCTTTAGTTAGCACCTTAGGTATTAACTACGTAAGTTCAACTACAGCTGAAGTAAGCTGGGGATCTGGTTCTACTGGTGATACTACCTGGATCGAGTGGGGCTTACCTGGCTTTACTCCTGGTTCAAGTAATTTGGGTCGCATTGCTGTAACCGGTGCTCAAGACAGCGCTTTGATCAGCGGTCTTACCGCTCAAACTACTTATGAATTCTATATTCAAGATAGCTGCAATGGTGTAGGCAACAGCCCTTATGTAGGACCACTGACCTTTACTACGGCTTGTGCCATTACTTCACCAGCAATTTTGCCAATTAACGATGGCTTTGAGAACTACTCTTCCGGCCCAACCTTCACTAACACTACCTTCCTTTGTAATCCAACTTATTATTGGACTTACGAGCCCGGTATTAGCAGTAGTCGTGGTAGGTTACAAGCGAACAGTGCTTTCTATCGTAACGGCTTACAGGCATTTACCCTTGACAATAGCATTTTTATAGACCCATCCGAAACCAGCTACTTAACTATGACCGTAGATTTAAGTGGTTATACTTCTGCAGGTGGTGTGAACTTGAGTTTCTACTTAATGGATCATAGCAACCAAATCCATCCCGATAATAAAGTTTGGGTTCGTGGTGATCACTCCGATCCTTGGGTTGAAGTTGTTGATCTGAATACCACCGTATTTGGAACCTTTGGTAGCTACGACTCTATTATCAATTTAGATATCAAAGCGCCATTAACTAATGCCGGTCAGAGCTTAGGGGCAAATACACAAATTCGCTGGGGTCAAAATGACTTCGGCTCGGCTACTTCAGCAACTTGCTGCTATGGATACACCATTGATGATGTATCTCTAACTGCTGTTGCTTGTCCTGATCCAACCGGTTTAACAACCGCAGGCTTATTTGATACTACTGCTACCTTAACTTGGGCAAGCAGTGGTGCTGCATCACAATATCAATACTGGTTCGGCCCAGCTGGTTTTTATCAAGGTACAACCACAACCGGTGGTCAAAAAGGATTTACCTCTGGTAGCTCTGTAGTAGTAGATACCTTAACTGGTCAAACTTGTTATGAGTTCTTGGTGCGTACCGTATGTAGTGCTGGTGATAGCAGTGCTTGGGCAGGACCGTACAGCTTCTGTACTCCATGTTCGCCCATTAGTGCACCTTACTTTAATGATTTCGACAACTTGCCTCAGGGTAAGGATTTAGGATGTTTTAATAGCATCGAAGATCCATCCTTTGCCAGTTCGAATTTCTTAGGAGTAACCATTCAAAACTCAACCACTTATCAACCGGTTTCATCACCGAACACAGTAGAGTTTGACAATAGTAGCTTAACTGCTTCTCCATTATTAATGGTTTCACCTCCTACTTCTGATATGACGGCAGGGGATAAACGCTTACGTTTCTTTGCCCGTAGTACCTCGGTAGCAACGGTGCGTACCTTAATTGTGGGTACCATCTCTAATCCTACTGATGCTTCTACCTTCACGGCTATGGATACCTTGGTGATGACCTTAGGAATGACCGAATATATTGTTGACCTCACCGCCGCCAATGGCTACAATGGTACCGACAATTACTTCGCGATTGCTCACGGTCAATTGCAAACCTTCCAATATATCTACCTGGATGACTTGCATTATGAGACCATTCCAACTTGTGTGCGTCCAAATGCCCTTACTGTTTCAGGAATTAGTCAAAATGCCGCAACAGTTAGCTGGACTAATGCCAATGGAAATACCTCAGCTAACTATCAGATGGAATATGGTATCGGCCCATTAGGTGATCCCGGTAATATCCGTATGCTTACCAGCAACAGCTCCGTTTCCTTAACAAGCTTAACAGCTGGAACTGGCTACTGTGTTTGGGTACGTGAAATTTGTAGCCCTGGAGATACCAGTTTCTGGAGAGGAGCAGAATGCTTCAGTACTCCTTGTCCTGTAAGCTATAATGCACCTTACTTCACCAATTTTGAAGGTATTAGTTTAGGCGCTGCAACCGGAACACCTGCTGGTTGGGAAAACTGTTGGACGCAAAATTCCACTTCCGGAACTCTACGTTGGGAGTCTGAAGATTCTGAAGGAGCGAATGAAAACTCTCTGGATACTGGCCCCTTTACCGATAATACCTTGGCGCCAGCCTCAGGTGGTACTTATATGTTCTTGGAAACTTCTACTTCAGGTGGTCCTGCCGAGTTAATTTCTCCCGGAATTGATATTTCTACGGTAAGCAATCCCGAGTTGGAGTACCACTACCATATGTATGGTGCTACCATGAATAAATTGGTAGTATATGCTGAGAATAGTTCCGGTACTCGTATTGCTATAGATAGTATTATCGGCCAACAACAAACTGCAGGTTCCGATCCTTTCTTGCGCAGAAACGTATCCTTAGCTTCACTTCCAGTTGGCGTGTATAACTTCATCTTCGAAGGACACCTTGGTACATCATTTACCGGTGATATTTCCCTTGATGATATAAGTGTTCAACAAGGAGCTACTTGTCCTCGTCCATTGAACTTAAGTGGCGATCCACAAACTACTACTTCCGCCATTGCGCGTTGGGGAAGTACTGCACTTGCTACATCTTATCAAGTAGAATATGGTCCAACCGGATTTAGCGCGGGTACCGGTACCTTAGCTGTAACCACTGCAGATTCTATCGTATTAACCTTTGCAACGGCTAATAACCTTTGCCAGGATGTTTATGTACGTGCTATCTGTCCCGCTGGTGATACCAGTGTATGGTTAGGACCAGTTGCTGTTTGTCCAGAGGAAGTTACTTGTGATAATATTGATCAGTATGATGCTTCATTAGAGCTTTACGATCAATCAGCACTCTTTATTCCTTGGGCCGGTAATGCCGGTGATGTAGAAATCATTACCAGTCAGTCGAGCTCAGCTCCTAATGCCGTTCACATTCATGATCAAGGTCCTAATGGATTTAGTGACTTGGTAGCTTATTTCGATACCATCTCCGCTGGAGCATGGGAAATTAGCTTCGATTTGTACGTGCCTACCGGTAATGGTGCTTACTACAATGTACAGCAAAACCATATCGGTGGAGCTACTGGTAACTTATGGGGAGGTGAGATTTACTTCCTTGATAATGGAACTGCAGATGTTGTTTATACTACTGGTTCTAATTTGGCAGGTAGCTTTAACTATACTCAAGGTCAGTGGATTACCGTTGGTACGGTGATTGACCTTGCAAATGACTCTATCTGGATTCGTTTGAATGGTGTTAGTACCGGTGTAGGATATGCCTATTCAGCAGCCAATGCTGGTGGTCCATTACAGTTTAATGGTGTGAACTTCTATTCAGGAGTACGTCAAACTATGACTTACGACTGCGACTATTACTTCGATAATTTCTGTATCAACCCTTATGTTCCTGCAAGCTGTCCTCCGATTACCGGATTGGCTTCTACAGCGAATATTGGTTGTGATAGTGTGGAAATCGACTGGACTAGTGGTAGTGGTAACTCCTTATTGGAATACGGACCTGCAGGCTTTAGCCCTGGAACCGGAACTACCGTAAGTGTAAGTAGCACTCCAATTGTGGTGAATACTTTATTGCCAGGTACTGCTTACGACTTCTACGTATCAGATATCTGTGGTGTAGATACCAGTGCTGCTGTTTCGATCACTGAAACTACTGCTAGCGGTCCATTACCTACCGCCAGCTTTACCGTAAACGAAACCATCATTGGAAATACCATGCGCGTAATTGTAGACGCAAGTGCCAGCACTGGTGCCAGTTCCTACAGCTGGGTTTTCAGTAATGGATCTATGGGATCTGGTGTGATTGATACCAATACCTATTTAGCCAATGGTACTTATACCGTTTACTTAACGGTAAGCAATGCTTGCGGATATGTTGTTGATTCAGCAACTGTATTGGTAAATATTGGTATCGATGAGAATCCATTAGCACAATCACTGAATGTATATCCAAACCCAGCGAAAGATCGCGTTCGGATTAACTTCACTGAAGTGGGTAGTGCTGATGTAGAGATTTATTTACGTGACGCTCAAGGGCGTGATGTATTACATCGCAGTGATCGCTTAGACGGCGGACAGTACTCTGGTGACCTCGACCTTAGTGGTTTGGCGAGCGGAGTATATATGATCGAAATTCACTCTGGTGGATTGAGAGCACACCGTCGCTTGACGATTCATTAATCGCCTTTAATTTTTAAAGAAAGTCCCGACCCTCGCGTCGGGACTTTTTATTTTTGCCCCATGGTATTTAAGATTGGCGATATCGTTAGCTTTTTACATGAAGCGGGAACTGGGACTATCCTGAAAATTGAAGGGAACCAGGCGGAGGTGATGATGGATCATGGCTTTGCGGAATGGTTGCCACTTAATGAATTGGTGCCACGAAAAGCCCTGAGTATTGGAGAGGTGCAATCCAAAGACCGTCCTCGTACTTCCTTAGAGAAAGGCAGAGCCAAAGCCAAGGCCGCAGAAGTAATTGAAGCGGATCTTCATTTTGAAGCTTTAGTAGATTTCCCGAAGAACTTCTCTTCTCATGAAAAACTGCAAATCCAACTGAATGAGGCGCGAAAGGCCATTGATAGGGCTCGAAGGGCTGGAGTGAAAAAAGTGGTACTCATTCATGGAGTAGGCCAAGGGCGTTTACGCGATGAGATCTATGCCATGTTGGAACGGATGGATCGAATCATCTTTTATGATGCTTCATTTGCTCGTTATGGAAAAGGAGCAACCGAAGTGGAGCTGCGTTAATTCTGACGTACCTTTGCGGCAAACAGGCCGCCTTATCGCTTCGATGTAAATCGGGGAGGAAAGTCCGGACAACATAGAGCGCCGTGCTCCTTGAAAGGGGAGGAGAGTAGGCTTAATTCCTGCTTTACAGATAGTGCCACAGAAAATAAACTGCCTCAATTTCGGTTGAGGTGAGGGTGAAAAGGTGCGGTAAGAGCGCACCGCGCTGTTGGTGACAACAGTGGCAAGGTAAACCTCGCGGGTTGCAATACCATGTATACCGGGGCTTGAGCGCTGCTCGTGCGATCCCGGAGGGTAGGTAGCGTAGATAAATGATAAGGACTCCCTCGGGAGGACAGAATCCGGCTTATAGGCCTGTTTTATTTAGCTTGATTTTAAATGACAAGGAAAGGCTGGAAATACTATAAGCATGTTCGAAAGCAACATGGCTGGAAGGGCTTGGTAAAAGAAGCGGGCTGGCCGGTTGCCATTGGACTATTTGCTTTCTTCCTGATCAAAGGTCTGGTATGGCTGGCGGTTTTTTATGGTTTGTTCAAAGCCGTGGAATAGCAAGAAATAAAAAAAGCGACCCAATAAGGTCGCTTTTCTATTATTCGTCAGTAAGAGATTAACTCTCTACTGCTACTTCATATTCTTGCAAATAACGTTCTGCTTCTAAAGCACCCATACAACCACTTCCGGCAGCAGTAATAGCTTGGCGGTAGTTTTTATCCTGAGCGTCGCCAGTAGCAAAAACACCGGGTAAATTGGTGCTGGCAGTGCCTGGCTTGGTTTTGATATAACCTACCTCGTCCATATCAATCTGACCTTGGAAAATGTCCGTATTAGGTTTATGCCCGATGGCTACAAAGAAACCTTCTGCTTCAACTACGCTTTCCTCGCCGGTTTCGGTATTCTTAACGCGAACACCAGTAACGGTTTTTTCACCTAAAACTTCCAGGGTTTCAGTATTCCAAAGTACTTCGATGTTGGCGGTATTCTCCACGCGTTGTTGCATGATCTGAGAGGCCTTCATATGATCCTTGCGCACCAATAAAGTTACCTTAGGGCAAAGTTTGGCTAAATAAGTAGCTTCCTCAGCGGCAGAGTCTCCACCACCTACAACTACTACATCTTTACCTTTAAAGAAGAAACCATCACAAATAGCACAGGCAGAAACACCGTGACCCATCATGTTTTTCTCGGATTCTAATCCTAGGTATTTAGCACTGGCTCCGGTGGCAATAATCACGGTACGAGCTAAAACTTCTTTGCTTTCGTCGATGATTAATTTATGGTATTCGCCACCAATCTTGCTTAATTCGGCTTTGGTTACCATACCGAAGCGAATTTCGGTTCCGAAACGCTCCGCTTGCTTACGCAGATCTTCCATCATGGCCGGACCCATAATACCTTCGGGATAACCCGGAAAGTTCTCTACATCAGTAGTGGTGGTTAACTGTCCGCCTGGCTCTAAACCGGTATATATGATGGGTTTCAAATCAGCGCGGGCCGCATAAATCGCAGCAGTATAGCCGGCTGGTCCGGAACCAATGATCACGCAATCGTGCTTTTCCATTTTTCTAAATTTTGGGCAAAGTTAATTTTTCAGTAAAACCCTAAAGGCTTCCCAAGTCACCTTCTATATTTTTATAGATCAGAGACTATGGCTCAAGCACCAAAATTAAGTCATCTTGAGCCACCATGGTATTGTCGCTAAGCTCAATATTCCTGACAGTTCCATTTTTACTGGCTAATACTGTACTTTCCATTTTCATGGCCTCGATAACAAAAAGAGGATCGTTTTTCTTCACCTGATCTCCAGCCTTTACCAAGATCTTTACCAATTTACCTTGCAGCGGGGAGCCTACATCATTAGCTTCGGTGGCTTTGCGGTTCTGAACAGTATTAACCTCAATACTCTGATCCAACACTTCCACATGGCGATTCTGACCATTCAGTTTAAAGTAAACTTGACGTTTGCCATTAGGATCGGGCTCAGTAATATTTAAGAAGCGCACCAAAATGGTTTTCCCCTGATCAATCTCCACCATAAACTCTTCATTTTGCTCGAGGCCATACCAGAAGTTTAGGCTGGGAATTCGCCATACTTCACCAAAGTCACGGTGAAAATCCAGGTAATCTTTAAAAACCTTGGGATAGAGTTTATAGCTCAGGAAGTCTAATTCATTGAGTTCTGACCCAAATTCACTTTGAAAAATTTGGAACTCCTTTTCAAAATCGACCGGCTTAAGATGTTTGTTGGGGCGATCCGTAAAAGGCTTTTCATTTTTTAGAACCAATTTTTGGAAGAGAATAGGGAAGCCACCATGAGGTTGTCCAAGTTCTCCCTTAAAGAAGCTAATTACCGAATCCGGGAAAGAGATGTCTTCACCTTTGGAAATCAGATCGTCTTTGGTGTAGCCATTGGTGGTCATAAACATAGCTAAGTCGCCCACCACTTTAGAGGAAGGGGTCACCTTCACTAAATCGCCCATCAAATGATTGGCATCCTTGTAGTTTTTCTTGATGGTTTCAAATTTATCTTCAATACCAAGGCCCCGAGCCTGTGGTCGTAAATTGGAATATTGACCACCGGGAATTTCATGTTCGTACAATTGTGCAGTTCCCGCTTTTAAACCGGATTCGAAGGGATAATACCACTCCCTCAAGTTTTCCCAATAGGCGCTAAACTCATTGAGCTTAGCTAAGTCCATTGGGTTTTCTCTTTCATGACCTTCCAAACAAGCGAGCAAGGAATTGAAATTTGGCTGGGAAGTAAGTCTGCTCATCGAATCGACTGCTACATCTACAACATCGACACCGGCTTCTATAGCTTTTAAATAGGTTGCTGATTGAACCCCGGAGGTATCATGAGTATGCAGATGGATGGGAAGGTCTACGGCCTTCTTTAATTCGGTGATAAGCTCTTGCGCAGCATAGGGTTTGAGCAAGCCTGCCATATCCTTAATGGCTAGAATATGCGCTCCCATATCTTCAATTTTACGAGCCAGATCCAGATAGTACTGAAGGCTGTATTTCGGATGTTTTTTAGGATTACTGATGTCGCCAGTGTAGCAGATACTCACTTCGGCCAAACCTTGGGTACGCTCAAGAACGGCTTTGGTAGAAACCTCCAATTGCTCAGTCCAGTTGAGAGAATCAAAAATCCGGAAGATATCGATGCCATTTTCCCAGGACTTTTCAATGAAGCGCTCAACGAGGTTATCCGGATAGGCCTTATAACCCACGGCATTGCTGGCGCGGATTAGCATCTGCGTAAGCACATTGGGCATGGCTTCCCTTAATAGTCGTAGACGTTCCCAAGGATCTTCCTTTAAAAAGCGCATACATACATCGAAGGTGGCACCACCCCAAATTTCAGCGGAAAAGAGTTGGGGGAAACTCTTGGAGTAGCTTTCGGCAATATTCAATAAATCAATGGTGCGCACTCGGGTTGCTAGAAGTGATTGATGGGCATCTCTAAAAGTGGTGTCAGTAAAATAAATCGGTTTTTGATCCTTAAGCCACAGGGAAAAGTCACGAGGACCTAATTCCGTCAGCAAATTCTTGGTTCCGGGAGTATGGGCCGAATGCCGATCATAGGCAGGAATAATTGCAGGCTGAAACTTCTTTTTAGGATCGTGATTTTTTATTTCAGGATTTCCATTCACAATCACATCCGCCATATAGCGAAGAATGCGGGTTCCTCGGTTTTTAGGCTTGGTGATTTCGAGGAGTTCAGAATGCTTTTCAATAAAGCTTACCCTCTGTTGTCCCTCTCTAAAAATGGGGTGGGCGATTACATTTTGCAGAAAGGGAATATTGGTTTGCACGCCGCGAATCCTAAATTCAGATAAGGCTCTGCGCATACGGTCGCTGGCCACATCCAGGCTGCTGCCCCAGGCAGATACCTTAACCAACATCGAATCGAAGAAAGGCGAAATGGTAACTCCGGGGTAACTGCTGCCTTCATCCAGGCGAATGCCCATTCCCGCAGCATTGCGATAAGCGATAATGGTTCCATAATCCGGACTAAATCCTTGCGCCGGATCTTCGGTAGTGATTCGACATTGAATGGCATGTCCGTTTACCTTTATCGCATCTTGATTAGGGATACCAATAACATCACCCCTAAGGGCCTCACCCATGGCCACTTGGATTTGGGCCTTTACAATATCGTATCCGGTAATTTCCTCAGTAATAGTATGCTCAACTTGAATACGCGGATTCACTTCAATGAAGTAGATGTTTTCGTCTTTGTCCACTAAAAACTCTACCGTGCCGGCATGAGTGTAATTAACCGCCCGACCAATTTTTAGGGCGTATTCATGCAATTGCTTGCGCGTTTTATCTTTTAAAGTGGAGGCGGGTGCTACTTCAACTACCTTTTGGAAACGCCTTTGTACGGAGCAGTCCCTTTCGTGAAGATGGACCAGATTACCATGTAGATCACCCAGCAATTGTACCTCAATATGCTTGGGATCTTCTACAAATTTTTCAATGAAAATGGTGGGATCACCAAAAGCTTTGGCGGCTTCACCAGAAGCTTCTCGATAGGCAGAAAGCAGGGCTTGATTGTCGCGTACCACGCGCATACCGCGACCACCACCACCAGAGGCTGCCTTCAACATAATGGGGAAACCGATTTTCTGAGCAGCATTTAGGATGTCTTCTTCACTTTGCAGGCCATCGGCCCCTTCTATCATGGGGATTTTGATTTTTTGGGCCAGCTTTTTAGCCGCAACTTTATTCCCCAATTGCTCCATTATGCTGGCTTTTGGGCCGATAAAGGTGATGCCTTCTTCGGCGCAGCGACGCGCAAACTCGATGTTCTCACTTAAAAAACCATAACCCGGATGGATTGCATCGACCTTTTGTCTTTTAGCGATGCGAATGATTTCTTCAATTTCTAAATAAGGGCGCAGCGGTTCGTCATCTGAACCAATTTTATAGGCTTCATCGGCTTTGTAGCGATGCAGGGAATAGCGATCTTCAAAACTGTAAATGGCAATGGTGCGAATTTTCAGTTCTGTGGCGGCACGAAAAATACGGATGGCGATTTCACCCCGGTTGGCGACCATTAATCTTTGGATAGTTTTCATTTGAGAGGATGAGATTAGGAGCTTGAAATTACACTTAGGTTGGTCCTTTTAGATTAAGCCAAGATTTAATATGCATGAAAAAACCCCGACACTAAGGTCGGGGCCCCAACAACGCATAGTGCGCTGTTTAGTACCTATATTGTATTGAAATTCGTGGCATAATCAACAGGAAGCTGTAAGTTAAGAAATTATTTGCCTCTGCTTAAAGTACTGATCCTAAGTTTGTTTAGAATTACATATTTAGGGTGATTCTAAAACAGCAATAATGCACTTCGATTTTCTTTATATCCGCGACAAAGGAATAGACCTAAGTCCAGTGCTTACTTGTGATTTGGTTAAGGTCCAAAGAATCAGATATCTAAACTCTTATACTAGCCTATTGGATTCCCGAACAGAATGATAAGAAGGAATGTATATCCCTAAAAAGTGTAGTTTGAAAAGATTTTCTGCCTCGCAATTGGGCATTTTTAAAGGAAATGCGCTACTTTGATGTACTTAACCTGCTGCTTGAAAATGAAGAGAATTTACTTGAGGAGTTCAGCATTATTAATACCGATTACCAGCCTTATCTTTTTCTTTAGCACTTTACCGTGCTATAGTCAGATTATGCCTCCAGAGTTGAAAGCAATGGAGCAAAGGCTCGATAGCTTAAAAGGAGAAGAGCGTTTTAGCTTTTTAATGGAACTGGCCCAGGCTTTTGCCCAGGTGGATGTTCCGCAATCTCGCGGTTTTTTGAAAGAAGCGGTGGCTTTGAGTAAAGACTTAAATCGTCATGACTTTACGGCCAGAGCCCTAAATGGTATGGGTATCACCTATTTTATTCAGGGTGATTTACATTCAGCATTGGACTATTATGAACAATCTCTGGAGATCAACGAAAGCAATAATGATAGCTCTGGATTAGCAGTTAATTACAGCAACCTCAGCAATATATATGTTGAAATTGGAGAATTTAATAAAGCGACTAATTTCTTTTATAAGGGCCTGCAATTAGCTCGTTTACAGGGTGATTCGGCCACCATGGCGGATATCAATAATAATCTTGCGCGCCTGTACAGCAGCTTAGGAGATCAAGAGAAGGCAGTGAGCCATTTGCGTAGTTCCTTGAAGCTTTACCGGACTATTGGCAAGGAGGATGTGCTCACCGATTATAATAATTTGGGAATCTCCTATGAGAAGATGGGCAAACCCGATTCTGCAGTCTACTTCTATAAAGCTTGTATCAAATTGGCGGATGAAGCGCATCAGAAACCAAGTCGCTTTTATGCCTTATCCAATTTAGTTAGTTATTTCATAAAGGTTGAAGAGGTAGATTCTGCCCGTATCTATTTGGACCAAGCCTTAAATGATCCGGATTTAAAGGAGTATGAGAATTTTTATCTCACTTTCGGAATTCGTGATGTTCGGGTTTTAGCTCGTGAAGGTCAAATTGATGAGGCATTGGAGAAAGGAGAGTTTTACATGGAGATGGCTCGAAAATATTCGCGCTTACGGGAGATAGTGGATATGGCTTCATCCTTACATCAGCTTTATGCCCTTAAAGGTGATTATAATACAGCCTATAATTATTTGTTAGAGCATTCCTTATATAATGATTCCCTGCTTTCCCAGTCTAATGTTGCGGAGTTAACCAAACTAGAAGAGCGTTATCAGTTTCAAATTGAGAAGGAGCGTCTGGAAGCTCAGCATCAAAGTGAAATACGGGATCAGGAATTAAAACGCTTTTGGGTCTATTGGTTCTTAGGAGGATTGGGCATACTAACCGTGGCCTTTGGTTGGAACGCCTATACACGTAGAGCGCGAAATATTGTACTTCGAGAAAAGAATCAAAGGATTGAAAAACAACATAAGGAGATTCAAGAACAGCAGGCTGAGCTTCGCGAACAGAAGCAAAGTCTTGAGATGTTGAATGCCTTTAAGGATCGCATTTTAGCGGGGATGGCTCATGATTTAAAATCGCCATTAAACTCGCTCCAGGGTCTAATTGACCTTAGCAATATGGAGGAAGGTCAGGATCCGCAGATCATTAAAGGTTTTATGCGAAAACTTTCTTCCGAAGTTGTAATTCTGCGACAGAGCATTGAAAATCTTCTGCATTGGGCCCGTTTACAAATAGGCATTGCAGAGAATAATGAGAAGAAAAGGATTGCGGTGGCAATGGCCTTGAATCAGGTGATTGAATTGTTTTCGGGACTCGCTAAAAACAAGAATATTAATATCGTCCAAGATATTAATGATGGTGATGCTCAACTCAATGCCGATGCTGAAATCGTAAGAATTGTACTGCGGAATTTTATTTCTAATGCCTTGAAATTTAATCCGGAAGGAGGTTCAATTTACATTTCTGGCGAAAGGAAGGAAGATTGCTATTGTTTTAAAGTGAAGGATCAAGGCCCCGGGCTGCGCAATTCCCAAAAAGATGAGATGTTCACCGAAATGATGGATCCTTCCGTAGGTACAGCTAAGGAAATGGGAACCGGTTTAGGATTGTATCTCTGCAGTGAGTTTGTGCGTGCCAACGGTGGTAAAATTGGAGTGGAAAGCGAAGCGGGCGAGGGATCTACTTTCTGGTTTAGTCTTCCTATAGTATAGTCTTAAAATTATTCTAGGCTTTTAGGAAATCTTTAGTTGCGATACAGACCTTTGACTTATGAAAATCCTGATCGTTGAAGATGAAACAGGTATTGCCGCATTTTTAAAGCAAGGCCTGGAAGAAGAAGCCTATACCGTGGTAATGGCTCATGATGGTAATAAGGGCCTGCAATTAGCCCTTTCGGATGATTATGATTTACTCTTATTAGATTGGATGCTACCCGGCATGAGCGGGATCGCCATTTGCCAGGAATTTCGAAAGCAGAACAAAAAGACGCCGGTCATTTTATTAACGGCCAAAGACTCATCAGAAGAAGTGGTTTTTGGTTTACAGGCAGGCGCCAATGACTATATCCGTAAGCCTTTTCATTTTGATGAATTATTGGAACGAATCCGAGTTCAGCTAAGAGCAAAGAGTGGAGAGACCAGCCACGAAGCCTTGCAACTCGGTGAAATCCGCATGGATTTAAGTGCGCATTTAGTTTACCGGAATGATGAACTCATTCAGCTTACTCAAAGAGAATTTGCCCTGTTGGAGTTTTTATTGCGCAATAAAAACCGGGTTTGCCGTAGGGTTCAGATCCTTGAAAATGTGTGGGATAGTAATTACAATTATAATGCTGGGATTATAGATGTTTATATCAATACCCTTCGTAAGAAGTTAAAATTGGAAGGAGAGGATAATTACATCCAAACCATTAGAGGAGTGGGTTATATAGCCCGAGAAGTATGAAATTGAGCTTTAAAGATCGCATTGCATTTTATTATTTGGCGGCAACCACTGCCTTAGTAGCTATTGCCTTTCTTTTGGTCTATGGTATTGTATACCAAACGGTTTACGATAATATGGATCAGGTGCTATCCATAGAAGCTTATAAGCATACCACTGAAGTAATAATTGAAGGTGACTCCATTCATTTTATCAATAAAGGGGAATGGGAGGAACGCGAGCATCGTGAGGCTCAGGTCCTGCCTGTTTTCATTCAGCTTATGAATAGCAAAGGTGAGCTGATGGACAAATCCCCTAATCTTAAAAATCAAGAATTACTTTTTCATCCTGAGCTTGAAGGCGGCCATCATTTTGATGCCAGCCTTAATGATGAGGTCTTAAGGCAAATTCAAATCCCCTTGCGGACCAAGGATAAATTGCAGGGCTATATTTTGGCCGCTATGTCGATGCAGGCTTCCATTCAGGTTTTACGAAAATTAGCCTGGGCCGAGGCGATAAGTTTCCCGGTCGTTTTAATAAGCCTCTTTTACATTACGCGTTCCTTGGCGGATCGTAGTATTCGACCCATCAAAGAAATTACGCGAACTGCGGGTCGAACCTCCAAACGCTTTTTAGATGAGCGAGTACCCTTGCCTGCCAAACAGGATGAATTGTACGATTTATCGCAATCCATCAATGCCTTATTAGATCGTTTGCAGCATGCCTTTAAGGGAGAAAAGCAATTTAGCTCCGATGCTTCTCATGAATTGCGCACTCCCTTAGCCACCTTAAGAGGTAGTTTAGAAGTCTTGATCCGTAAGGCTCGCAGTCAGGAGGAATATGAAGCAACCATAAAATCAGCCTTGGTGCAGATCGATCGCATGGCCGATTTGAGTGATCAATTATTGGTTTTAGCCCGCATGGACTCCGAAGCCTTAAACCTGAATCAACAAGCCCTGGGAATTGTGGTAGAAGAAGTATTAAGTTCCTTACATCCGTTAATTCAGGCTAAAAACCTTAGGGTTCATTTGGATCTCCATCAGCTGGAAAGTAAAGAAATACCGGCGTATTTCGGAAGCCTCATATTTCAAAATTTAATTGGCAATGCCGTAAAGTATAGTCCTGATTCTAGCGAGCTTCGCATTGAGGCAAGAAGTACAGAAACCGGTTTTTCGTGTAGTATTTGCGATCAAGGTCCGGGTATTCCCAAAGAGGAGCAGGCGCAAATTTTCCAAGCCTTTTACCGCAGTCCACAGGCCATCCAAAATGCCCCTGGATCAGGATTAGGTTTATCTATTGCCCAAAGAGCGGCTGAGGCTATCGAAGCTCGCATTGATCTTCAATCAGAACCCGGAAGGGGAACCTGCTTTTACCTTCATTTTTAGGAAATCTTTAGAAAGCGTTTCGAAAGGCTTTAGAATGCCCCAATACTTTTGGTGTATTAGTCTGAGACACCATGTTGGAAAAAATTATTCGGTACAGCCTGAAGCAGAAATTCATCGTAATTCTGATCAGTTTGGGCATTGTGGGATTTGGAGTTTATGCACTCTTCCAAATTCCGATTGGAGCTGTGCCCGATGTGACCAATAATCAAGTGCAGGTGATTACCACCTCCCGAAATTTAGCCACTGAAGATGTAGAGAAATACCTCACCTATCCCGTCGAATTGGAAATGGCCAATTTACCTGGGGTGAAGGAAATTCGATCCGTATCTAAATTCGGATTGTCGGTGGTTACTATCGTTTTTGATGATGATTTAGGGACCTATTTACCGCGACAGTTAATTGCGGAAAAGCTTAAATCAGCACAGGCCAATATTCCGGATGGATTTGGGGTTCCCTTCATGGGGCCTATTACCACTGGGCTGGGTGAGATTTATCAATATACCCTCGAAGTAGATTCTGCCCATCAAGATCAATATTCAGTTACAGATTTACGCACCATTCAAGATTGGGTGGTTCGCCGTCAATTATCTGGTATACCCGGAGTAGTGGAGGTAAATACCTGGGGTGGATTTCTAAAGCAATATCGGGTTTCTGTAAAGCCTGAATTATTGCGCAGTCACCAGATTTCAATAACGGAGGTTTTCAAAGCCTTGGAAGCCAATAATGGATTGGCTGGCGGGGCCTATATCGAAAAGGAAGCCGAAACCTATTTTATTAGAAGTGAAGGACTAGCCACTCAGCTTGAGGACCTCGAAAACATTGTTGTTGCCCAACGGGCGGGGGTACCGGTTTTGGTGAAGGATTTGGCTAAGGTGGAGATTGGATCAGCGCCTCGCTTTGGGGCTATTACGGCTAATGGCGAAGGCGAAAAGGTAATGGGCCAAATCATGATGCTTAAGGATGCTAACTCCAAAGCAGTGATTTCGGCCGTTAAAGAGCGAATCGATAAAATCGGTCAAAACCTTCCTCCCGGCATTCATATTAATCCCTTTTTAGAGCGTAGCGATCTTATCGCCAAAACCACATTCACTATCGCCGAAAACCTCATTCTCGGCTGTTTGATTGTAATCTTCGTGGTAGTAGTTTTATTGGGCAATTGGCGTTCAGGCTTGGTGGTAGCCTCGGTGATTCCCATTTCCTTGCTCTTTGCGATTTCGCTGATGTATATCTTTGGCATCGATGCCAACTTGATGAGCTTAGGAGCCATCGACTTCGGGATTATTATTGATGGGGCGGTGATTATCGTTGAGTTTATCGCTTATCAATTGGTTAAGAACCAAGGCGATTTACAAAATCTAAATAAAGAAGATCGCTCCCAAAAGATTGATGGCATTACCGAGAATGCAGCTAATAAAATGATGCACTCCGCGGTATTTGGTCAATTGATCATCATAATTGTATTTATTCCTATCCTAAGCTTGGCGGGGGTAGAAGGCAAGATGTTCCGCCCTATGGCCTTAGTTTTCAGCTTTGCGCTGATTGGTGCCATGTTCCTCTGTTTTTCCTATGTCCCCGTAATGGCTTCCCTGTTTTTCAGATCGGGGAATTTGAAGACCAGCGCTTGGTCGAATCGATTAATGAACAGTTTGGCTCGACTCTATAAGCCCAGTTTGGATTGGGCCTTAGGCAGAAAGGCTTTGGTATTAAGTGCGGCCCTGGCTCTCTTTGTATCTGCTATTGTTCTCTTTAGCAGAATGGGCGCCGAGTTCGTGCCCACTTTGGATGAAGGGGATTATGTAATTCAGCCTATCCTGAAAACCGGAACCTCCTTAAGTCGCACGGTAGAATTGACTACGCGTATGGAGAAAATCTTATTGAAATTCCCGGAAGTGGAGCAGGTGGTTTCTAGGATTGGCGCAGCAGAAGTACCTACGGATCCTATGTCTATGGAGGAGGCCGATGTGATCATTAAACTCAAACCTCATTCAGAATGGAAAACGGCCGAAAGCAAAGATGATCTGGCCGAAGCTTTTAAAGGTGCCTTAATGGATATTCCAGGAGTGGAATATGAATTTACCCAACCCATTGAAATGCGCTTTAATGAATTGATTACCGGCGTGCGGGCTGATCTGGCCATTAAGATTTTTGGTGAGGATCTCGACAAACTCAGCTCGCTAGCTTATCAAATTAAAAATGCCATTGGATCGGTGGAAGGTGCCTCAGACATTAGTGTTGAGAAAATAGTGGGCCTGCCACAATTAAAAGTGAAGTTTGACCGAGCTCGTATTGCGCGCTATGGTTTGAATATCGCTGATCTTAATCGGGTGATTTCTACAGGCTTCGCCGGTGCTAAAACCGGGGTATTGTTTGAAGGAGAGAAGCAATTCGACATCAGCTTAAGGCTGGATGAGAACAATCGAGACCAGATTGAAGATATCCAAAGCATCCAAATCCAAAGTCCGGATGGAAGGTCGATTCCCCTGCGTGAATTAGCTCAAATCGAGCTCACCAAAGGCCCGGCTAAGGTATCACGCGATAATACCCGCCGTCGGATTGTGGTAGGCGTAAATGTGCGGAACCGTGATTTGGAATCGGTGGTTATGGATGTGCAATCCATAATTGAGGCCGAAATCAGTTTGCCGGAGAATTACAGTATTGAATACGGAGGACAGTTTCAAAATTTACGTTCCGCACGTACTCGCTTATCTTATGCAGTACCGGTTGCTCTGGTTTTGATTTTCCTATTGCTCTACTTTGCTTTCGATTCGGTAAAAGATGCCCTTTTAATATATACCGCCATTCCACTGTCTGCAGTAGGGGGAGTGTTTTTACTCTATCTGCGAGGCATGCCCTTTAGTATCTCTGCCGGGGTTGGATTTATAGCCTTATTCGGGATCGCGGTATTGAATGGAATTGTGCTGATCGAGGAATTTAAGGCCCTGAAAGAACAAGGTCTGAAAGATGTGCATCAGCGCATTTTAACCGGAGCGGTGCAGCGATTACGTCCCGTGCTATTAACTGCATCGGCAGCAGCCTTAGGTTTCTTACCGATGGCCATTTCCTCATCAGCAGGAGCCGAGGTACAAAGACCTTTGGCAACGGTGGTTATTGGAGGACTGATCAGTTCTACGGCCTTAACTCTAATAGTCTTGCCCTTACTTTATTCCTGGTGGGAAGGTGGAGTTGTTTTGAAAGCAAAGAAGCTTAATAAATCAGCGCTGTTGATGCTTCTTCTCCTTTTGGTACCCATCGGGACTCAGGCTCAGGAAAGTCCAAAAAGCCTGAAGGAGTTGGAAAGCTTAGCCTTAGAACACAATTTCGCTCTGCGTGCCGCTCAACTTGAAAGTCAAAGGCAAAAGTCATTAGTACCTGCAGCCATTTCGATTCCGGCCACGCAGTTTTACTATTCCTACGACCAGAATAATATTGCCCAAAATAATGCACCCATTCGGGTATGGGGTATCGATCAGGAAATTCATTTTCCTACTTATTATTATCAGCAGTCCAAGACTCAGGAACTTCGCTACCAAAGGGCCGAGACTGAGATGGAGATTCAGAAGCAACAATTGTTAAAGCAGGTTGGTCAAACCTATTATGAAGCGGTGTATTGGGCTAGCTTAGTTCAAAATTATCAGCATTTGGATAGTCTTTATCGAAGCTTAGCCTTTAAGGCTGAACAGGCTTATAAGCTGGGGCAAAGTAATTATCTGCAAAAACTGGCGGCTCAATCTAAAGCGGAGGAAATCAAATTAAAATTAGAGGAGTATAGGGCCAAGCAAGAGCAGATAAAAAGCCGGATGGAAGCCTTGGTTCAAACTAAATTAGAATCGCTGGCTTGGGAAGCTTTCCCCGAAATTGAATGGAGAAAGATTGACACCAGTAATTACGCTGGTTTGGATTGGCAACAGAAGAACATGGCACTCGCCCAGGCAGAACGAAAAGTTAGTCAGTCGGCTTGGTGGCCGGCCTTAAGCTTTGGCTATTTTCAAGGGACCAATAGTTTGCCCAATGCCCAAACTTATCGTGGGATGCAAGTAGGCTTAGCCATTCCATTATGGTATGGACCGCGTAAAGCAGCAGCGGCAGCGTCCAAGCTCAATTATGCTAAAAGCCAATCGGCAGCGCAGGATTATCGCTTGTCCATTTTGGCGCATCAGCGCAGTTTAGAAATTGAATTGCTTCAGTATCAAAAAACCATCAATCATTTTAAAGAGGTGAATTATCCATTAGTGAAGGAAATCCGAAAGCATTCGGATGAAGCACTAAAGGCCGGTGAAATCTCTTATCTCGAATATGTGCAGCTCCAAGAAAGAGCCAGCACTTTGGAAACGGAATACCTCTATCAGCAATGGCAATATTTTCATCGCTGGGTAGAATTAAAATATTTAAGCGAATAAATTGAAAAATCCAGCATACCTAAGCCTTGCTAAGCCCTTTGCCTTAGCCTTTGTTCTTGCTCTTACAGGCTGTAACTCTCCGGCCGATAAATCGGAAGAACAAGCCTCTAAACAAGAGGAAAATGCTCAAATATTAACTAAGTCCCAATTGGATGCGGAAGGCATTCATCTAATTCAAATTCAAAAGGCATTTTTGGGTACCAGCCTTAATTTAAGCGGACAGTTATTGACCAGTCCTTCGGCTCGATTTGACATAAGCTCTTTTGTCGGAGGAACGGTGCGACAACTGCACATCCAAAATGGGGATCGCATTCAAAAAGGGCAGGTCTTATTCTATTTGGAAGGCCCCGCTTTATTGGATTTACAACAGAATTATTTGGAGGAGCGCGCCCGACTCGACTTTTTACAAGCGGATTATGAGCGCCAGCATAAATTGTATCAAGATTCTGTGGTTTCGGAAAAAGCTTATCGACAGGCCTTATCTGATTTTAAGGTATCGCAAGCGCGCTTTCAAAGCTTAAAAGCCAAACTGGATTTATTGAAAATAGATCTCAATCAATTACACCAAAAGGGAATTTTCGAAAGTATTCCTTTTCATGCTCCAGCATCTGGTTATTTAAGTCAGTTGAGCATCAACGAAGGCTATCTTTTACAAGCCAATGAAAGAGCAGCGGTAATTATCAATGATGCGGCGCCAATCTTGGAGCTCAAGGTTTTTGAAAAGGACTTAGCCAGGGTAAAACCAGGACAAAAAATTGAATATCAAATTCCTTCAATGGCTGATGAGAAATTTTTCGCTGAAATAGTGCAAATTAGCCCTGATTTTAGTCAGGCCCAGGGCGCTGCTCTAGCCTATGCTAAATTGGACGAAGGCTCTTTACCCCAAGCCATTGGAACAGGAATGTACGTTGAGGCAAGGGTCTATGAGTCCGAACGGGAAGTGGTAAGTCTTCCAGAGGCTGCCGTGATCGAGCAAAATGGGCATTTCTATGCACTAAGTGCGAAGCTAGTAGGGGAAAAGTATCACCTTCAAAAAAGGGAACTAAAAGTGGGGCTTCGGCAAAAGGGTTTACTAGAAATCAGGGAGCCTCAACAATATTTAGACACGCTCTACTTTTTAGATAAGGGAGCTTTTGGCTTACTTGGGGAATAAACAATGGAAGTAGATGGGAGCGCGATGAATTTTTAAGCTTAAAAAGGATTCACAGGAATAGCAATGGGAACTGCAGGGAAAGGAAATTGGTGGCATATTTTGTATCAGTCAATCTTAGCATTGATTGTTATTATCGTGACCTTATGGCTGGGATTTGAAGGATACGATTATTACCAAACTCCCCTGGAAGAGCGCTTCTATCACGAGCATCATGAATGGTTTAAGGCCTCTGGCTTATTTGGTCATGGTTTGGGAATAATTGGAACTGCCCTTATTACAATTGGGGTGTTTCTGTACATACCGGCCAAGAAATATGGCTTTCTGGAAAAATACATGCGCTTGCGCTATTTGTTGGAGTTTCACATTTTTCTCTGCACCCTAGGGCCAATCTTAATACTCTTTCACACCACCTTTAAATTTGGAGGAATCGTATCCATTGCTTTTTGGTCGATGGTATTAGTGGTTCTATCCGGAGTAGTGGGGCGCTATATCTATTTACAAATTCCACGCAGTATTTCGGGACGTGAACTATCACGACAAGAATTAAAGGAAGAACAAGAACGTTCTTTATCCACATTGGCGATGGTGGCCGATCAAGCCCCCGAGCTTTACCAGCATATCCGTGAATATCAAAATGATGAGAAAGGCTATTTTGCCCGAAGGACACATTTCCGCAATCACTTTAATCAGCTTAAATCGCAATTGGGAGCATTGCAATTGGATGCCAAAGAACACAAGTCGATATTAAGCAATATCAAAGCGGAAATGGTTTTGCAACAACGCATACACCGATTGGCTTTAATGCAAAAGCTCTTCAAGTATTGGCATGTGGCCCACCGGCCCTTTGCTTTAATTATGCTCTTGGTGCTAATCATCCATATTGGGGTGACTATGGCCATGGGTTATACCTGGATTTTTTAGCATGTGGGAAGTATTGATATATGGCTTTGTCATTCTGCTTTCGGGTGCAATTGTCTGGTACTATTGGAGTTCCGGGCAAAAACGCTCTAAGGAAGTAGCCGCCAAAGTGGAGCAAGCTCAGGAAGAGGGGCGTTTTCAGCCAGTATCCCTACATCCCTATATCGATCCCCATAAGTGTATTGGTAGTGGCGCCTGTGTTCGCGCTTGTCCGGAAGAAGATATTTTAGGTTTAATTGATGGCAAAGGCACCTTAATTAATGCCAGCAGTTGTATTGGTCATGGCGCTTGTTTTCATGCCTGTCCCGTGGATGCGATTAGTTTGCGCATTGGCACTGAAGTACGAGGGGTGGATTTACCCCATATAAAACCGAACTACGAAACCAATATTTCCGGAATTTACATTGCCGGTGAATTAGGGGGCATGGGCCTCATTAAAAATTCCGCTGAGCAAGGAGTACAGGCTTGTAATAATTTGGCTGAAGAATTACCCTCAGAGTGCTCATGTGAAACGGATGTAGTGATAATTGGCGCTGGTCCGGCAGGCATCGCTGCGGCATTAAAAGCCAAAGAAAAAGGATTAACCTTCCGAGTGCTGGAACAAGATTCCTTGGGGGGAACCGTGTTTACTTTTCCTCGGGATAAAGTAGTAATGACCAGCCCCATGGACTTGCCACTCTACGGTAAGTTGAAATTGAATAATACCTCCAAAGCTGAATTATTAGGGATTTGGAATGAGGTTCTGGATAAGCATCAAATTCAAATTGAAGAGCATTCGAAAGTAGAACGGATCTCTCAAATAGGAGCTTACCATTTTAAATTGGATACCTCGAAAGGGGAGGCCGTGGAAGCACGTTCAGTGATCATCGCCATTGGTAGGAGAGGGACGCCTAGAAAATTAGGCGTTCCCGGTGAAGAAAGTAGCAAAGTTGCCTATCGATTATTGGAGCCCGAGCATATTCAGGGCGAGAAGGTGCTGGTTGTTGGCGGTGGGGATTCAGCCGTGGAATCGGCTTTGCTTTTAGCCGATCATAATGAAGTGCATCTATCTTATCGCAAGCAACATTTCGCGCGCATCAAAAAAGGCAATCAGGAGAAGTTAGAAGCGGCCCTAGCTTCGGGAAAAATTAGCCCATTGTTGGGTACTAATGTTAGCCGTATCGAGGAGAAAAAGCTAAGTTTAGTTCGGGAAGATGGATCAGAATTCGAAATTGAAAATGATCGCATTTACATCTTCGCTGGTGGAGAGTTACCCATTCCCTTCTTGCAGGATGCTGGAATTACAGTCGAGAAAACCTTTGGAAAAACCCTTCGTAAGCATTGAGAGAGTTCAATAAAATAGCGTTCATCCTACTGTTTGGCTTAAGCAGTGTTTCGCTTTGGGCGCAGTTTTCTCCGGGTAAGCTTTCCGAGGCACATGCTAAGTATGAGGGCTTGGATAATTGTACTCTCTGCCATGAAATTGGTGCCCAGATTTCGGAGAAGAAATGCCTCGAATGTCATAAGGAATTACAAAGCCTGATCGATTTAAAACGAGGCTATCATTCCTCCAAAGAGGTGAAAGAGAAAAGCTGTATTAAATGCCATAGTGAACATCATGGGCGCAAGTTCGATGCGGTTCGATTTGATCAGGAAAATTTCAATCACAATTTAACTGGCTATAAGCTCGAAGCAGCACATGATCGTATTGATTGCCGTGATTGCCATAAAGCCGATTTTATTTCGGATTCTGAGATTGCGGGGCGTATAGGAACATTCTTGGGTCTGGAAGAATCTTGTCTTAGTTGCCATGTAGATTACCATCAAGGAAGCTTAGGTAAGGATTGCCTTTCTTGCCACAATTTTGAAGAGTTTCCGCAAACTCCGGGCTTTGACCATGCCAAAACCGATTTTCCCTTAAAAGGAGCGCATCAAAATGTAAACTGCCTCGAATGTCATCCCAAGGAAGTTCGTGCGGGTAAAGATTTTCAAAAGTTTAGCGACATTGCTTTTAGTCGTTGTACCGATTGCCATGAGGACGCCCATCAAGGGAAATTTGGCCAAAATTGTACGGATTGTCATTCTGAGCAATCCTGGCTTAAGCTTAAAAATCGCAATTCCTTTAATCACGATTTAACGGATTATCCCTTGCGCGGCATGCATCGCACGGTAAGTTGTAGTGAATGTCATACGAGTGGCGATTTTAGAAAGGCCATGCCCTTTGCCAATTGCATTGACTGCCACGAAGATTACCATGAGGGGGAAATAGAAAGTATTGTCCTAAAGAAGCAAGATTGTGATGCCTGCCATAGCCTCGATAGGCCCTTTACTTACAGTTCTTACGATTGGGAAGATCATGAGAACAATGGCTTTCCCCTGCAAGGAGCTCACTTAGCCACTCCTTGTTTTGCCTGCCATAAAGAATCGGAAGAGAGCCGTTGGGACTTTGCCTTTGAAGCACAGAACTGTGTATCTTGTCATGAGAATATTCATGAGGGGCTTATCAGCGAAAGCTATTTCCCGGAACAAAATTGCGAGGCTTGTCATAATGCAGAGGCATGGTCGCAAGTTCAGTTTAAACACGAAGAAACAGGTTGGGCCTTAGAAGGAGCACATGCTCGTCAAGAATGTCGCGAATGCCACTTTGAAGGAGAGGAGCAGCACTTTAAGGATCGCGATCAAACTTGTGTGCAATGCCATGATAATGTGCATGGTAAGCAATTTGAAGAAGAGGGGAAAACCAATTGCCTGGCCTGCCATCAAAGTGCTGAGCAATGGAAGGCTGACCTTTTTGATCATCAGATCACTGAATTCCCTCTGGAAGGACGCCATGCCGAAATAGACTGTTCCGCTTGCCATAAAGCTGAAATGCAGTCTGATGGCCAAGAAAGAGTTATTTACAAAATAGAGAAATTCCAATGCATCGATTGTCACGGTACCTAACGCTATTCCTCTTTGGAGCGATTGGGCTTATGGCTCAAAACCCGCATGGAGAAGGATTTAAAATCAATTGTTCGGATTGCCATAATTCGGGCTCCTGGCAAGTGAATTTACAAAACATGAAGTTCGATCATGCCAGTACGGGCTTCGAATTGGAAGGGCAGCATGCCGCGGTCGCTTGTATGGATTGCCATGAGAATTTGGAATTTAAAAAAGTAGGCACTCAATGTGTCGAATGCCATACCGATGTGCATCAGATGAGTGTCGGCGACGATTGTAAGCGCTGCCATGATAGCGAATCCTGGTTGGTTTTTAATATCCCTGATCTGCACGAACAAAATGGATTTCCTTTACAAGGCGCTCACATTACCTTAGCTTGCATCGATTGCCATGATGCTTCTAATAATTTGGTTTGGCAAAGGCAGGGCCAGGAATGCGTAGATTGCCATCGCGAAGATTATCAAACCGCTTCCGACCCAGATCACGTAGCTTCAGGCTTTTCCATCGATTGTATTCAATGCCATGAACCCCTCAGTCAGCAATGGGGTGGCGATAATTTTCACTATTTCTTTCCCTTGGTTTTAGGTCATGATGGCCTGGATTGTATGGACTGTCATACCAGCCCCACTTACGATCAAATTCAGCCGATATGCTCTACTTGTCACATCGATGATTATCAAAGTGCGACCAATCCCAATCACCTGAGTTCTGGTTTCCCAACGGATTGTGCCCTTTGCCATAATACCAATCCAGGCTGGGCACCGGCAAGCTTCGAAAATCACGATGATGATCATTTCCCGATTTATAGCGGAACCCACCGTGGAACCTGGAGTTCTTGCACCGAATGCCATACCAATACCTCTAATTACAATATTTTCAGTTGTATCGATTGCCATGAGCATAGTGATAAGTCGCGCATGGATAAAAAACACGACGATGTAGGCGGTTACCGATACGAGAGCAATGCCTGTTATAACTGTCATCCCACCGGAAGAGAATGATGCAGAAGGCCTACATAGGATTTGTTTTTATACTGTACACTTTGGGCCTTTCAGCCCAGGAAGTGCGCCAGGCTGAGGTAAGCTATGTAAATGATCAAAGCGTTTACCTGCGCTTTCAAAGCACCGAAGCCTTAAGGGAGGGGGATACCCTCTTTAACCAAAATGGCGGGCAGGCTTGTTTGCGCATTCAAAAGATATCCTCCGTATCCTGTTTGGCCGAGCGCATTGCAAATTGTGAAATCAGCAAAGGCCAGATTTTCGAGGTGCGCCTTTCGGCGGATGTGACTCCAGCGGAGGAAGAAGCTCCTGAAGTATTGGAAAGTCCCCAAGTAGTGGAAAGTAGCAGCGATAGTTTATCGCGCAGTCAAGTGCGTGATCGCAGCAATAGCATGCGCAACAAAGATCGAGGCTATTTAAATTTATCCTTAAATAATGGCAGCACCCTAAGTACCAATGGCCGCGAAAATTACCGTACTAATTTTAGAGCCAGCCTTAAGGTAGATAGTTTATTCGGGCAAAATTTAAGTTTGGAAGCCTACGGCAATATGCAGGACTTTAGACGCTCCTACGAAAGTGATGGCGAAAATTTCCGAGCGCTGATTTACAATTTAGCGCTGATCTATAAGCCTGGTAGCCATCATCAACTGGTAGTAGGGCGTAAAATTAATAGCCGCATTTCTTCCTTAGGTGCCATAGACGGTTTGCAGTGGGAAGGGAATTGGAATAATTGGCGGGCTGGAGCCATTGTGGGCAGTCGCCCGGATTTTAGTAATTACGGCTACAATGCTAATCTCCTGCAGTATGGCGCTTATGGTGCTTACGATTGGCGTACCAAGTCTTGGACCGGACAATGGACCCTAGGCTTAATGGAACAAAGAAATCAAGGGGCGATTGATCGTCGTTATTTGTACACCCAACAATCGATGCGTTGGGGGAAATGGTCTTGGTTTGCGTCCTTGGAAATCGACCTCTATGAAAATTTTGATACTGCTCAGGCTGGCACTAAGGCCCGCTTAACCTCTCTTTATTTATCAATGCGTTATCGACCTACCAGTCGCTTAACCCTCTTTAGTTCCTATGATACCCGCCAACAAATAATATTCTTTGAGCGCTACGATAGCGATGTAGAACGTCTATTGGCAGAGCAGGGTGCACGCCAGGGTTTTAGACTTCGTGGTGACTATCGCTTTTTTCGGGCTACTCATTTGGGCTTAAGCTATAATCTTCGCACCAACCCTACTTTTGGAAACCGTAGCCAAAACTTGCAGGCCTATCTCAGTCATCATCGTTTGCCCTGGATTGGTGGTAGCCTTACTTATCGATTTAATAAAAACCAAAACGGGAATTTAAATTCGGAGATAAATTCCTTGCGCTACTCGCGATCCTTCAATTCAGGATTTCGCATGTCGGCCTATTATCGCTATGCTTCGTATCGCTATGTTCTTCGTGAAATCACCCTCGATCCCCAGCATTATTACGGTGCAGAATTGAGCTGGCTAATGGCCAAGGATTGGAATCTGGGAATTATGGGAGAATATAGCCAAATAAGCGATCAAGACCTGTTTCGAATGTATCTTCGCATCCAGAAAAGATTCAAATTTTAGTCATGCGCAGACTGAGCTTTTTAGCGGCTCTGGCACTTTTCGCTTGTCAACAGCAGCCCACCGTTATCGAAACGGAGGATTCATCCGTAAAGGAGATTTTTAATTCTGACAGTAGTCCTGAAAACAATCCCAATGCCGAGCATCGGGTAGTGGTTTTAGATACCCTACAAAGTTCGAGGTATTCCTATCTCAAAGTAAAGGAAGGGGAGAAGGAGTTTTGGTTAGCCACCATGCGTTCCGATTTCCAAATAAATGAGGAATACAGCTTTAGCAAGGGATTGTATAAAACCGATTACTATTCAACCGAATTCGATCGCAGCTTTGATGAAATTTATTTGGTTTCACAATTGCGTCCGCTCTTTTCGGGTAGCCAAAAACAGGCTTTGGATCAGATGTTTAAAGGTGGACAGAAAGCCCCTGAAGCTGCTGTGGAAATTTCGGAAGCGGATTATGATCGGGAAGGATCAATCAAGATCAAAGAACTGATACAGAACGCCGAGAACTACATCAATAAGGAAGTGCAAATCACCGCCAAGGTTACAAAGATCAATGCCAATATTATGGATCGTCATTGGTTGCACCTTAAGGATGGAAGCTTTGATACTTTCGATTTGGTAGCTACTTCTCAAACTGCGGTGCCCGCGGGCCATATCGTGACCCTAAAGGCAACTTTGCATCAAGATGTAGATTTTGGTGCGGGCTATACCTACAATCTTATTTTGGAAAATGCCGAGGTAATACCTTGATAACCAGAAAATAATTCCAGTGCAAAAAATTCTTGATTTACTCTTCGGCCGCCGAGCCGCTTTAGTATATATCCTTCTATTTGCCGCCGCTGTAGGGGTGGCCACCTTTGTAGAAAACGATTATGGTACGGATAGTGCCCAAAAGGTGATTTACCAATCTACCTGGTTTGAGCTGCTCCTCTTTTTGTTTTCCGGCGCTATTGTGAAAAACGTATTGGACTTCCGATTAATACAGCGGAAGATGTGGGCAGTGCTCACCTTTCACCTAGCGATATTGGTAATCTTACTCGGAGCAGGTATTACCCGCTTTAGCGGTTTTGAAGGTATGATGCACATTCGTGAAGGCGAGCAGAGCAATCAATACCTTTCTACGGAGGGATATCTCAAATTACGCTTTACCAAAGACAATCGCGAGTATCTCATTGAAGAGCCAGTTTTATGGTCATCTCTGGGCTCCAATGATTTTTCAGAAACCTATCAGCTTAATAATGAGAAGGTAAATCTTAGAGTTAAGGAGGTTTATATCAATCCCGAGTACGAGATGGAAGCCGCCGATCAAGGGGAGCCCATTATCAAAGTAGTATTTGGCTCGGATGCTGGTCGGAATGAGTATTACCTGCATTACAATTCGCAGCGTCGTTTAGGAGGGGTGCCCTTTTACTTCGGTCCTGGTATTATGCCCAATCATTTCAATATTGATTTGGATAGTGAGGGGCGAGCTATGGTTACAAGCGCTGAAGCCTATAGCTATATGCGCATGGCAGACCGCAGCATGCACGATGTACCTGCAGATACGGCCACAGAATTAGCCTTGCGAAGTTTATACCGTTGGGGCGGATCCGCCTTTGTATTCGGCGATTATCAGAAATCAGCCCGTCTCAAACGTTCGGAAGGAAGCTTAAAAATCCAATCTTCATCTACCATCGGAATTTTGCTTGAGGTGCAGAAAGGGGAGCAAGTCGAAGAAGTATATATCGAAGGATTCAAAGGTTATCCCGGTAAAGCTGAAATGGTAGATTTGGGTAGCATGCAATTGGCCTTGTCTTATGGCTCCAAAGTGCGTGAATTGCCTTTCAGTATTAAGCTATACGATTTCCAGATGGAGCGTTATCCTGGAACCAATTCACCGGCATCTTATGCCAGCGAAGTACAGGTATTAGATCCAAGGGGCGGGAAGGAATTTGACTTCCGTATATACATGAATCACATTCTGAATTATGGCGGATATCGCTTTTTCCAATCCTCTTATGATCGCGATGAAACCGGAACCTACCTTTCGGTGAACCATGATTTTTGGGGCACCTGGATTACCTATTTAGGATATACTCTGCTAACCATAGGAATGTTATGGAGCTTGGTTGCCCGGAACACTCGCTTTGCCCAATTATCAAAACAGATTCGTGAGTTAAGAGCGCGGCGTTCTGCGACCTTAGTCTTGATTTTGGCCACGGCCTTTGGCATGCAGGCCCAAACTGAATTGGAATCGGAATTACATGCCGTTTCGAAGGAACATGCCAGTGTATTCAGTACCGTATTGGTTCAGGATATCAATGGCCGGATGAAGCCGATGCATACCTTGAGCAGAGAGGTTTTACGGAAACTTACCGGAAAAGAAAGCTATCGTGGTCTGGATGCTGATCAAGTCCTATTAAGTGTTTGGGCTAATAATCAGGAATGGTATGGGGAACCTATGATCAAATTGCCCTTTCATCCTCGATTTGCCGAAATGGGTTTTACAGAAAAACTCCAAGCTTATAAAGCCTTCTTTAATACCGATGGATCTTACAAACTCGCTGATGAGGTTCAAAAGGCTAATTCTGTGATAGACAAGGAAAAAGGAACTTGGGAAAAGGCCCTATTGAAATTGGATGAGAAGATTAATATCTTCAATATGATGCTCTCCGGTTATCTCTTGCGCATTGTGCCTTTGGAAGGAGATATCAATAATACCTGGGTGTCTGATTACAGTCATGGTGAGCAGAGTTCTATTGTGGCAGACAAGCTTTTCCCGGCTTATTTAGCGGCCCTCAATAATGGAATGCAATCCGGCGATTATAAGGTGGCGAATACCATCATCAGTGAGTTGATGAAGTATCAAAATGCCCAGGATCCCGAAATCTTGCCTTCCAATACCCAGCGTAAATTGGAAATCTTCTTGAATGAATTGAAGGTCTTTAATAGACTGGCATTGGTTTATACCTTGCTAGGCCTGGCCTTTTTACTACTCTTGTTTTTACAGGTATTTAGACCGAAGAACAGTTTTTCCAAACTGCATCTGGTCCTTTTAATCTTGATGTTTGCGGCTTTCTTCTTCCATACTTTAGGATTGGGCTTGCGTTGGTATGTTTCCGGTCGTGCGCCTTGGAGTAATGGTTATGAGAGTATGATATACATCGCCTGGACCGGAACTTTGGCGGGATTGATTTTCAGCCGTAAGTCGAGTGGAGCCTTGGCCGCTACCAATGTTCTTAGTGGTGTGGTGTTGTTAATCGCAATGTTGAGTTATCTCAATCCGGAGATTACGCCTCTGGTACCCGTATTACGTTCGTATTGGCTAACTATTCACGTATCTCTGGAAGCGGGATCCTATGGCTTCTTAATGCTTGGAGCCTTAATTGGGGTGATCAATTTGCTTCTAATGATATTCTTGAATCAGGAGAATAAAAAACGCGTGCGCGATATTGTATCGGAAATGACCAAACTCAGTGAGATGACCTTGATTGGCGGTCTCTTTATGTTGAGCATCGGAACCTATTTAGGTGGGGTTTGGGCCAATGAAAGTTGGGGCCGATATTGGGGTTGGGATGCTAAAGAAACCTGGGCCTTAGTGTCGATATTGGTCTATGCCTTTATTCTGCACATGCGCTTTTTACCTGGCTTAAAGAGTCATTTTGCCTTCAACTTTGCGACCCTGTTTGGTTTGGCCTCCATTATTATGACCTATTACGGAGTAAATTATTACCTCTCCGGATTGCATAGTTATGCTGCAGGCGATCCGGTGCCGGTGCCAGCCTGGGTATATTATTCCATTGCTAGCTTAGTATTGATAAGCGCTTTGGCCTGGTGGCGTCAACGAAAGATTTGGCGCAAGTCTAAAGCTTAAGCGTTTCTAAACCTTTATTAGGCATTTACCTTAAGGCTCCATCTTCAAGGGCTTATACATTGCTGTGAAATGATTCAAGGCAATGCATATTCCTGAAGAACTAATCCTGGCAAAGATCTATGAGATCCGTGGGCAGAAGGTCATGATCGATCGAGACCTGGCCCAGCTCTATGGTGTCCCCACTAAGGTTTTAAAGCAGGCCGTTCGAAGAAAGCTATTTCGATTTCCAGAGGATTTCATGTTTGAAATGTCCGATACGGAGTTTCAATTTTGGAGGTCACAAATTGTGACCTCCAGCAAAGCGAGCCGGGGCCTGCGATACGCGCCATTTTGCTTTACTGAACAAGGCGTTACCATGCTCTCTTGCGTCCTGAATTCTGATCAGGCCGTAAAGGTGAACATTCAAATAATCCGAATCTTCGTGAAGATGCGGAATATGATCCAGCAGCATCAAGAAATTTTAAAAGACTTGGAGGAAATTCGAAATTCAGTAAGCAGTCATGATGAGCAGATTGAACTGATCTTCCAGTATATACAAAAGCTAGAGGCCCAGAAAACTGAGCCTCGAAATAAGATTGGATATAAGCAGGAGCCCTAGAAGTTGGGTTTCAGCATATATTTCAGGTAGAAGTCTTCAATTACTTCTACTGCTTCATCAGCGGAATCCACTATTTTAAAGAGCTCCAAGTCCTTGGCGCTAATGTTGTTTTCAGCTTCCAATAGGGTGGTTTTAATCCATTCAATTAAGCCGCCCCAAAATTTGGTGCCAACCAGAACGATTGGGAATCGTCCGATTTTGTAAGTCTGAATAAGAGTAAGGGCCTCAAAGAGTTCATCCAAGGTGCCAAAGCCACCAGGCATTACTACAAAGCCCTGAGAGTATTTCACGAAGATCACCTTACGAACAAAGAAATAATCGAAGTCCAGGCTTTTATCTGGATCGATATAAGGATTAGGCTGCTGCTCCATGGGCAGGTCGATATTCAGACCTACCGAATTTCCTTTTCCTTCCTTGGCGCCTTTATTTCCTGCTTCCATTATGCCTGGACCACCGCCGGTGATAATCCCAAAACCACTTTGAGTGAGCTTATAGGCAATTTCCTCAGCCAATTTAAAATAGGGGCTGTCGGGCTTGGTGCGAGCTGATCCGAAAATAGATACACAAGGTCCCATGCGGGCCATAGATTCGTATCCATTAACGAATTCACTCATAATTTTAAAGATGCCCCAAGAATCGTTGGTGCGTATTTCGTTCCAGCTTTTCGGCTCAAAAGCCCTTTGAAGCTGATCATCAGATTTAGCCATTGCTATTTCGTTTTAGTTCTATTTCGAGGAAGCGAGCGGTATGGCCAATGTTCTTTTTTACCATTTCTTCCGGGCTACCAGAAAACACCACGGTACCTCCTTTTGCGCCTCCTTCGGGGCCGATATCCACTAGGTGGTCGGCCAGCTTAATTACATCCAGGTTATGTTCAATAATGAGAACGGTGTTCCCACGGTCTACCAATTTATTTAAAACTTCCATTAAAACTCGCACATCTTCAAAATGTAAACCTGTGGTAGGTTCGTCTAAAATGTACAGGGTTTTACCAGTGTCTCGTTTACTGAGCTCAGTGGCTAGCTTAACTCGCTGAGCCTCACCGCCTGAAAGAGTGGTTGATTGTTGCCCTAGGGTTATATAGCCCAAGCCAACATCTTGTAAAGTTTTAAGCTTCTGGTAAATTTTTGGAATGCTTTCAAAGAATTGTACCGCCCTATTGATGCTCATATCGAGTACATCAGCAATACTTTTTCCTTTGTAGCGCACTTCCAAAGTTTCCCGATTAAATCGCTTACCCTGACAAGTCTCACAATCAACATAAACATCCGGTAGGAAGTTCATTTCGATCACTCGAATTCCAGCGCCTTCACAGGTTTCACAGCGTCCACCTTTTACATTAAAACTAAATCTGCCGGGCTTATAACCCCGAACTTTTGCTTCGGGTAAATTGGCAAAGAGGTCGCGGATATTGGAGAGAACGCCGGTATAGGTCGCTGGATTGGAGCGCGGAGTTCGTCCAATCGGACTTTGATCGATATCAATAACTTTATCAATATGTTCCAGTCCCTTCAAGCTTTTGTAGGGTAGGGGTTCTTTTACCGATTGATAAAAGTGTTTGGATATCGCCGGATACAGAGTTTCGTTGATTAAGGTCGATTTACCTGAACCGGAAACCCCGGTAACCACGACTAACTGCCCTAAAGGTAAATTGAGGTTTACCTTTTTAAGATTGTTTCCAGTGGCACCTTTAAGCTCAATGAACTTCCCATTTCCTTCGCGGCGTTTTTCGGGAACGCTAATTTCAAGCTGACCATTAAGGTATTGAGCGGTAACGCTATTGCTATTCATGATATCGGCCAGGTCTCCTTGAGCAACAATTTCGCCACCATGGCGACCAGCGCCCGGACCAATGTCTAAAATGAAATCAGCTTCCTCAATCATATCCCGGTCGTGTTCTACCACGATCACAGAATTGCCTAAGTCTCGCAATTCTTTAAGTGACTGAATAAGCTTTTCATTATCTCTTTGATGCAGACCAATACTGGGCTCATCTAAAATGTAAAGCACGTTCACTAATTGGGAGCCAATTTGGGTTGCCAAACGAATTCGCTGGGCCTCTCCACCGGAAAGTGATTTGGCCGGTCTGTTTAAGCTGAGGTAATTTAGGCCTACATTTAAGAGGAAGCTACTACGGGTACTGAGTTCCTTGATAATTTCGGTGCCAATACGCCTTTGTTGTTCGCTCATTGAGGCTTCAGCGGAAGCTAACCATTGCTGAAGGCTTTCAATATCCATGCGGGCGAGGTCGGCAATGCTCTTGCCATCAATTTTAAAATGGCGCGACTCTTTGCGCAAGCGATCGCCATTGCATTCATGGCAGGTTACTTCATTCATGAAGCCTTCTGCCCAGCGTTTAATATTGCGGCTTTTGGTTTCCTCAGATTGCTGAGAGATGAAATTTACTACCCCTTCAAATTTGAGGCTGTACTTGCGCGTGATGCCTAAGGTTTTATTGGGCACTTCGAAAACTTCATCGGCTCCATAAAGAACCGTGTCTAAGCCTTCTTTGGGAATATCCTTAATGGGGGTGCTTAATTTGAAGCCATAGCGATCCCCAATAATCTCAATCTGATTGAAAATCCAATTCGCTTTAAATTCCCCTAAAGGCGCGAGGCCTCCTTGTTTGATACTTTTATTGGGATTGGGAATAACCTTATCTAGGTCAATCTCACTTACAATACCCAAGCCATTGCATTTTGGGCAAGCTCCTTTGGGACTGTTAAATGAGAAGGTATTAGGTTCTGGCTCCGGATAGGCGATTCCAGTTGTAGGACACATTAAGTTGCGGCTAAAGAAATGCACTTTGGGTTCTTCAAAAACCTGAACCATCAAAACACCGCTTCCTTGTGAAAGGGCAGTTTGAATAGATTCCATCAAGCGCTTTTCATCCTTAGCATCTACGCGTAAGCGATCAATAACCAACTCAATGTCATGGGTTTTATAACGATCCAATCGCATCCCATGGGTAATATCTTTTATTTCACCATCCACGCGAACCTTCAAAAAACCCTGCTTGGCCACCGAGGCAAATAGCTCGCGGTAATGACCTTTACGACTGCGGATTAATGGGGCTAGGAGGTAAACGCGCTGATCTGCAAATCGCTCAATAATGAGGTTCTTAATCTGCTCCTGGGTATAGCTCACCATTTCTTCGCCGGTTTCATAAGAATAGGCGGTGGAAGCGCGAGCGTAAAGTAGACGTAAGAAATCGTATATCTCGGTTACCGTTCCTACGGTAGAGCGAGGATTCTTACTAGTCGTCTTTTGTTCAATCGAAATTACCGGACTCAGGCCATTGATTTTATCCACATCCGGCCGATCCATATTGCCCAAAAACTGGCGGGCATAGGCAGAGAAAGTTTCGATATAACGACGCTGTCCTTCGGCGTAAATAGTGTCGAAGGCTAATGATGATTTTCCGCTGCCACTCAGGCCGGTAATCACAACCAATTCGTCGCGGGGAATCTCAACATCAAGGTCTTTCAGGTTGTGTACCCGTGCACCGAGTACTTCAATTGTATCTGATTCCAAAGGGAAGATTTCAAATTCGAGCAAAAATACAAGTCTTTTTAAGCTCCACCTCGGAGAATAGGAAATGAGTTTATGGCGATTCGAAAAATCTAATAATTATCATCTAAGCCCAATCCTCTGGACTAACTACTCCTTGTGGAATACTTCGCGATTTCCTCCGTTTTAAGCATAGTATTTGCAAGTACTTTAGCTTATTAAATACCTCTTCAATGCCCAGATATTTTCTTACGAGCCTTTTCCTCTGCCTTAGCTTTTTTCTTAAAAGCCAGCATTCGGTAATATACCAGGCTGATAGTGCATGGGTTAAGCAGAAAATAGCGTCCATGTCTTTGGATGAAAAACTGGGACAATTGTTTATGGTGGCGGCCTATTCCAATAAAGGGCCGGAGCATGAACGCGAAATCCAGCAATTGGTGAAAGAGGAGCATATTGGGGGATTAATCTTTTTTCAGGGAAGCCCTAAGGAACAAGCGCGTTTAACCAACCTCTATCAGTTGAACAGTAGCACTCCTCTCATGATTGCCATGGATGCAGAGTGGGGTTTGGCCATGCGTTTACCGGAGACTTTTAAATTTCCATGGCCCATTACCCTGGGGGCATTACAAGACACAGTATTGGCTTATGAATATGGTAAGGCAATTGGTGAGCATTGCAAAACTCTGGGCGTTCATATCAATTTTGCTCCGGTAGTGGATATCAATACCAATCCTAAGAATCCCATTATTGGAGCACGTTCATTTGGAGAGGACCCTGAGCATGTTACTCGAATCGCCGCTGCAGTTATGCGGGGCATGCAATCTGTACATGTGTTGGCAGTAGCTAAGCATTTCCCCGGTCATGGGGATACCGATTCGGATTCGCATAAGACTCTTCCTTCGGTGAGCCATCCTATGGATAGATTGGAAAAGGTGGAGCTATACCCCTATAAAAATATCAGTAAGAGTGGCTTGGGAGGCGTAATGGTGGCGCATCTAAATGTTCCGGCTATCGACCCTAGTGGAAAGCCCAGCTCCTTAAGTCCAGCGACCTTAAAATTATTACGGGAGCAAATCGGTTTTGATGGATTAACCTTTACCGATGCTTTGAATATGCAAGGCGTGGCTCGCGATTATAAACCTGGCATGGTTGACTTGGAAGCCATCAAAGCCGGAAATGATGTATTGGTTTTTAGTCAAGATGTGAAATTGGCCAAAGCCAAGATTAAGGAAGCTTTAAAAGCAGGTTTGATCGATACGGCCCACATTAATGCCAGCGTAAAAAGGATATTAGCCGCAAAGTATTGGATGGGCCTAAGTACCAAGACCCATATCGAAGGCAGTACTTTGGCAACTAAGCTCTTACGTGAAAAAGATCAGATTCTAAATCACAATATTTTTGCTGAAGCACAAACCTTATTAATCAATAAAAACAAAACTCTGCCAGTTAAAAAGCTGGCGGATCTTAAGATTGCCTGTGTAACCGCCGGTAATGAGGTAAGCCCCTATTTTGCTGAGATGTTGAAAAAGTACACTCAGGTAGAGTACTTTGATTATACCAACAAAAATGAGGAGGAAATTATCGCCGCCCTGGCGGATTACGATTATGTAGTTCTGGGTTTATATACCTCCAATGCCAATCCCTGGAAGTCCTATAAAATCAGTTCTGAAATTCGTCGTTTTACCCGTCGAATTGCCCTGCAAAACAAATTGATCATAACCCTATTTGCCAATCCCTATTCCTTATTGGATTTTCCGGAAGCGCGTGATGCCGAAGCATTATTGATGGCCTATCAAAATGATCCCGATGCCGAAAGTGTAGCCGCGCAAATCATTTTCGGAGCTTTGGGAGCCAAAGGTCGATTGCCCGTTTCTGCCGGGGAGCCCTTCGAAGTAGGCTTTGGATTAAACACGCAAGCCATCGGTCGTTTAGGTTATCATTATCCAGGGGCGGTGGGCCTCGATGTGAATACCTTAAATCGCATTGATGGCATTGTAAAAGAAGCGATGAATCAAGGGGCAACCCCTGGAGCGCAGGTGCTTATCGCCCGCAAGGGACAGGTAATTTACCATAAGAACTTTGGTTATATCGATTCAAAAAAAAAGACTCCGGTACGCTCGGAGCATCTTTATGATTTAGCGAGTATTACCAAAATCGCGGTAAGCGTACCCCTTTTAATGTCATTAGTAGAAGAGGGGAAAATAAATCTCGACAAAACCTTAGGTTACTACCTTCCAGAAGCAAAGGGAACCAATAAAGAAGATTTGGTGTTACGGGAAATTCTGGCCCACCAAAGCGGTTTAAAACCTTGGATTCCCTTCTATTTAGAAACCTTGGACCAAGGAAAGTATAAGGAAGGTTATTACGGTAAGGAACGCAGTTTTGACTATCCCAATGTGGTGAGTGAAGGGCTTTACAGTCAGCGCTATATGCGCGATACGATATTAAAAAGGATACTCGATTCTGACTTACTTCCCACTAAGGAATACCGCTATTCGGATTTGGGTTATTACCTCTTTATGCAGATCATCGAAAGGATGGAAGGGCAGCCCTTGGATGAATTGATCCACGAAAAGCTCTATGAACCATTGGGTGCCAATACCATGGTGTATCATCCTTTGCAGATATTCCCGATTGATTTAATTGTACCTACCGAAGATGATAAGACCTTTCGGAGATCATTGATTCGTGGTTATGTGCATGATCAGGGAGCCGCATTATTAGGTGGTGTAGCTGGGCATGCCGGACTATTCAGTACTGCGAATGATTTAGCCAAATTGATGCAGATGTACATGCAGAAGGGCGAATATGCCGGAGTGCGATATTTCGATTCGGTAACCGTAAATGAATTTATTCGTTGTCAGTATTGCCAAACCAAGAACCGCCGGGGTATTGGTTTCGATAAACCCCAATTAGAAGGCCCCGGACCTACCTGCGGTTGCGTTTCAGATCGTAGCTTTGGCCACAGCGGATTTACTGGTACCTTAGCCTGGGCCGATCCTGATGAGCAAATAGTCTATATTTTTCTATCGAATCGGGTGAATCCGGATGCTGAAAACCGAAAACTTTTAAGTTTATCAACTCGCACCAAAATTCAAGAAGTAATCTATGAAGCGATTCAAAACGACGACCCTGCTACTGCTCTCATTGGCTTGGCTCCCTGAGGGTCTTCAAGCACAAGAAAATCAAAAGCCAAATCCTACTGATACTACCATTGTAAACTTCCATCCCAATGGAATTCCATCGGAATTGATCTCCTACGATCAAAACGGTTTGGAAGATGGTGTACACTTTAATTATCGCCAAACAGGAAGCATTGCCAAGATGGAGAATTTCAGCCATGGCAAGCTGCATGGTCCATTTATGCGCGTGAATAATCGAGGTAAGATTAGCGAAGAGGGAAAATTTGAAAATGGCCTGGAGCAAGGACTTTTCACCAAGTATTATTCCGACGGTAAAAAGCAAGAGCAGGCTACTTATAAGGATGGTAAGAAGAATGGTAAAGCCATTTGGTACTACACCAATGAGAATATGAGCACCATGCTCAATTATGAAGATGATATCCTTCAAGGTGAAGCCAAGAGTTTCTATAAAAGTGGTGAGGTAAAATCAGTTTACACTTACGAAAACAATAAGAAGGAAGGCCTTTACCGTGAGTATTATCAAGATGGTAAACTCAAGGTAGAAGGGAATTACAAGGACGATAAAGAAGACGGCAAATGGACCTATTATGCAGAAGATGGTTCCGTGCTGAAAACTGAAAAATACCGGAAGGGAGAATTACGCTAAAGTGAATATCGGGATCGTGGGATACCCCACCTACGGGGGAAGTGGAGTAGTAGCTACCGAACTTAGTATGTACCTAGCTAAGCAGGGACATAAGATTCATTTCATTTCCTATTCGCAGCCAGTAAGGCTGGATGTTTTGGAGCCTAATATTTACTACCATGAGGTAAATGTTCAGGATTATCCGCTCTTCGAATATCAGCCCTATGAGTTGGCTTTGAGCAGTAAAATGGTGAATGTAACCCTCAAGTATAAATTGGAGGTTATTCACGTACACTATGCTATTCCTCACGCCTATGCTGCCTATATGGCCAAGCAAATTTTGCGCGAAAAGGGAGTTGATCTTCCGATTGTAACCACCTTACATGGTACGGATATCACGCTGGTGGGAAGAAATCCCAGCTATAAGCAGGCGGTAAATTTCAGTATCAATCATTCGGATGTAGTGACCTCCGTAAGTGAAAGTTTGAAACAGGATACCCTTTCCTTTTTCAATATTACCAAGGATATTCAGGTGATTCCTAACTTTTTGGATCTAAGCCTTTATAAACCAGATGATAGCTGCAAACACAATTTTGCGGAAGAAGGGGAGAAGATCGTTACCCACGTTTCTAATTTCAGAAAAGTGAAGCGCATTCCGGATGTAATTGATGTCTTCTTCCGTTTGCAAAATGAAATGCCCGCAGTATTACTGATGTTAGGTGATGGTCCGGAAAAGGAAAGAGCGCGCAAGCAAGCACAGGATTTGGGCATTGCCGAGAAGGTGAAATTCCTGGGTAAAACCTCTGATGTAGAGCGCATCCTTTGCATTTCAGATTTGTTTATCCTGCCATCCGAAAAGGAGAGCTTCGGCTTGGCCGCTTTGGAAGCGATGGGAGCCGGGGTACCCGTAATCTCATCCAATACCGGTGGCTTAGGGGAAGTGAATATCCATATGAAAACCGGTATTACTGCCGATGTGGGTGATATAGATGCGATGGCTCAAGGAGCTATTCATATCTTAAGCGATCCACAAAGGCATATAGCATTTGCGCAGGCTGCTCGAGCCCAGGCGGAGCGTTTTGCTATTGATGAAATTATGCCGGATTATTTACGGGTTTACCATGAAGCCATAGCCGCCAGTAATGCCTGAAGTGCTAATTCAAAGACGTGACCGCGCCGGTTATTTAGAGTCTTATCCTTTATACGTAAATCGAAAGCTTACTGCCCGCATTGCTTTTGGCGAAACTTATCATTTGGAATTGGAGCCCGGGCGGTATCAATTGCATTGTGGTGGTCTCTTTGCTTTGGAGGATGAAATATGGTTAGACCTTACTGAGCATCGCAAGGCTTTGTTCTTGTCGGCGGAAAGGCCCAAATCATTAAAAGCGCCTTGGCCCAAATACTATCGTTTAAAGTGGACGGAAACCACTCCTATTCAGATTAAAAAGGAGGAAGAGCAGGCAGTGTTAAAATCTGAGCAAGGCAATGCCTTAATTCGGGCTTTTGGTTTTTTAACCTTACTGGCTTTGGGTGCTGCCTGGATGTTTTGGCAGTCTATGGAATATGAGGAGCCCTTATTGTCCTTTGGTGGATTGGCTTTATTAGTGGCCATTCCCTGGGCTTATCGAGGGGCCTTACTCAGTCAGCTGAAAGAGAAATAGCCGCTAATTAGCCACCCACTCTTTTGGTTTTATAGCCTTGTTTTTGGAGGTATTCCAAGATTTTCGGACGCATATCACCCTGGATGATGATCTCTCCGTCTTTAACGGATCCACCGGTGGCGCAATGACCTTTTACCGCTTTAGCCAGATCTTTCAAGGCTTCATCAGAACCTTCAAAACCTTTGATGACTACGGCCGTTTTTCCACCCCGACCTTTCTTTTCAAGATGAACTTCTAAAAGCTGATCTCCGGCTTGGATTTCTTCAATTTCATCTTCCTCATCGAAACCTTGAAAACCACTATTGCCGGTTGAGAATACCATGGAGCCCAGATCTTCGAGGGAATTGGATTGCTTTTTAGCCATAAAAGGGATTTGAAGGCAAAGGTATAGATTGGATGCAATCTATTTCTTCTTACTTGATTTCGCTTGCGGATTAAAATTGAGGCATAATTGCAACCAGTACTCCAATTCATCTTCTCGGTCAATACCCTCAGGATCTACAAAGACATAGCCTTTCATCGGTCTACCGGTAAAGTCCATAGGGCGAGCGGCTTTCAACTCCATGGCTTCTTCATATTGATCCGGACCTACCCGCGCCATTAAATGATCTTTTACCACGCCGGCCAGCATTTTATCATCTACCATAAAGCAGAGGCCACCCATCATTTTCTTTTCAATAAAGGGGATACTTTTCTGATTGAGATGGTTGCGGATGCGCTCACCTAAAAATTCATCGAAAGCCATACTCTAGCGTCTAGCCATTATTTTATTAAAAGAATTCACCCTTTTACTCTGTTGGGTAAAGGCAACAAATGGAATAGCAGCACTTACCGTGCTGATAGCGCCATAGCGAGACCATAGAAAGAAAGTGAGTATAGCGCTAAGACCAAAGGCGATGATCACCATGGTGTTATTTACTTCTGCTCTAATATCGTTCACATGTTTCATTTGGTCCTTGGCACAATGCTTACAATGTACCCGAATCTCCTTGCCGTATTTCATCTCCAAGTTAATGCGGGAATTCGCCTTTTGCTTTAAAGTAAATGGCTTTTTACAAGATTCACAATTGCAATAGAGAAGCATTGATATTCAGTTAATATGAAAATTGTTTCACTAACCAAAGAATCAGATATAGCCCTAAACCAGTGCCATAGAAAATGAAGGCAATAACAAAGGCAATGCGGATGATGCTAACATCCCATCCTAATTTAAAGCTCAGCCATTCGGCTACTCCTAATACCATAGCTTTTGAATTATTTGGTCTCTAAATTTAGCAAAGGCCAAGGACTATTGGGTCGACAAATAAACTTTTAAGCTTTGATAGCCTTCCACAAAACCTCCTTCCGGACCGAAATCCCAATTCGAATGGCCAGTACAAAGAGGGTATAGGTTTTCGGTCCCTAAAGCTACAATGCGAGATTTAAATTGTCCGCCATTTTGGGATCCATCAAGATCCTCGATCATAATTTGACTTCCCGGTAAATCCGCTCCCCAAACCAGAACATAATTACTTTCCGCAAACCAAAAGCGAATAGACCAAGGATTCATTGGGTGATTGTTATCTATGATGCCACAGTGACTGGTACTATCTGGGTTCATCCACATCCATAAGGTATCATACTCCCATCCTCCATTGCGGTAAACTTGATGCATGATTCGCTCCCCCAGACTATCCAAAAAGCTGATTTTTAAATTTGGGATTCTCTTTCCACTCAAACTATCTTCAACTTCCACCACCAGAATATAAGCCCCATCAAAAGGACAATGTTGTGAAAAGAGTGGGGTGCTAAAGAGTAGCAAACCAAAGAGAAATTGTTTTAGCATCTCGAAAGGGATTTTTCGAAATGTACTAATCTCTCTTTAAGGGGATAGGCGTTCCAGAAAATAAGTCTGGACAAAACCACTATCCGTTTGGCCTCCGTAATTCCTTATTTGAATCAAGTCTACAATCAGGTACTTACCATTTTGAAAGCTCAGAATAGTAGGGTTACTTACTCTATATTCCGTAGATGTGCCAGGAAAGATGGAAGGTATTCGAACAGGCTTTTGGAATAACATCGATTCTACATAAATGCGACTGGCCCAAATAGAAGGACTATTGCCAAAGGTCAGAATACTATCTGCGTCTGGATTTTGTAAAGGGAGATCAATTTGCAGTGTACCCTGGAAAAAATGACTGGATTTTTCACTTTTAGGATAAACTTGAATATTGATAAGCTTAACGGTATCTAGATCTCTTTCAATGGAACGAATATTTAAGTTCCGATTGAAATGAAATTTGGGATCGATAAAGTTTCCACTTGCCGAAAAGAGAATGCGATATAAAGCACTATCATGAGTATATTCCCAAGTGCTATCGGCGATTAAGCCTTTAAGACCAGTGAGGTGTTTAAAAAGATCGTGATAGGCCAGACTATCGTTTTGAGCGTGGACCAAGCTGCTAAGGATTAGGAATACCAGCAGACAGGATTTCTTATAGCTCATCACGAAGGACACTGGAATTAGCTTTTTAAGCCAATCTCTCTTAAACGCTCATCTAAATATCCTCCTGCTGAAATATCCTCGTATTGTTTAGGATGTTCGGCATCAATACACTCTGGCAAACAATCCAAAGGCATTTCGCTGCGAGGATGTAAAAAGAAAGGAATACTGAAACGGCTTTCCGCCCATTTTTCGCGAGGTGGATTCACCACTCGGTGGGTAGTACTGCGCAATTTATTATTGCTGTGCCTTTGCAGCATATCGCCAACATTCACCACAATTTGACCTGGTAAGGCCGTAACGGGAATCCATTCACCTGCCTTATTTAAAACTTGTAATCCATCCGCTGAAGCTCCCATTAAAAGGGTGATGAGGTTAATATCTTCATGTTCGGCGGCCCGCACAGCATCCTGAGGTTCCTCGGTAATGGGAGGGTAGTGAATCGGTCTTAAGATGCTATTGCCATTATGAATATGAGCATCAAAATAAGTTTCTTCCAATCCAAGGTATAAAGCCAGGGCACGAAGCATATCTCTACCGGTTGCTTCCAAAGTTTGATAAGCTTCTTTACCGATACGGTTAAAATCGGGTAATTCCGCAACCTCAATATTTTCTGGATATTCTTTTGCGATCGCATCGCCATCTTCTACATATTGACCAAAATGCCAAAACTCTTTCAGGTCACCTGTATTTCTGCCCTTGGCATGCTCCTTTCCAAATCCGGTATATCCACGCTGACCAGCAATCCCTTCAATCTCGTATTGAGCTTTGATATCGGTTGGGAGGTTAAAAAAGGCCTTTACCTCGCGATATAAAGCAGCGCTGAGCTCGTCACTGAGACGATGATTCTTGAGGGCCACAAAACCAATGTCCTCATAAGCCTTGCCTAAGGCCTGCACAAAGGCATCTTTTCTTTGTGGATCACCACTTAAAAAATCATTTAAATCAACTGAAGGAATACCGATCGACTGACTCATCTTTAGGATTTTGCGCAAAGATAGGGACTGAGCGGGATTAGCGTGGAAAAAGCTTGCGGAATGGCTCTAAATAGAATTCATTTTAAGCCATCTTCAAACATAGCTAAAGGCTTGATTAGTCGGAATTTGGTTTAGGCAAGGACAAAGTCCGCATATAGATTGGATATTTCAAGCTTAATGAAAGCTCAAATCTTGGCTAAATCCCTTGCCCATTCCCAATAAAATCTAATTTTGGAAGCCCTTATTACCTCTCTATGAAATTCAATCGAAAAGGATTGACCGATCAGGAATTGATCGACTTTTATACCGCCATTCTTCGTCCCCGCTTAATCGAGGAGAAAATGTTGATCGCCCTGCGTCAGGGGCGGATTTCCAAATGGTTTTCCGGCTATGGTCAGGAGGCAATTTCAGTAGGCGCGGCCTTAGCGATGGACTCTGATGAGTTTATGCTTCCAATGCATCGAAACCTGGGGATTTTCACCACTCGTAAGGTGCCTTTATACCGTTTGTTCTCCCAATTTCAGGGTAAAGCTAATGGCTTTACTAAGGGTAGAGACCGTTCTTTCCACTTCGGTTCTAAGGACCATAAACTGGTAGGGATGATTTCCCATCTCGGTCCGCAAATGGGAATTGCCGATGGTATTGCTCTGGCCCATAAGCTTAAAAAAGAGGATAAGGTTTGTTTGGTGATTACCGGTGATGGTGGGGCCAGTGAAGGCGATTTTCATGAAGCCTTAAACGTAGCTGCCGTTTGGAAACTGCCCGTAATCTTTCTGGTAGAGAATAATCAGTGGGGATTGAGTACGCCCAGTCATGAACAATTTGCCTTCAAAAGCTTCGTCTATAAAGCGATGGGCTATGGTGTGAAAGGGAAGAGTATCGATGGTAACAACCTCCTGGAAGTTTATCATTCGATTAAAGAAATCAGTGAAGAAATAAAGAAGGACTCCGTTCCTTTCATATTGGAGTGTAAAACCTTCCGCATGCGTGGGCATGAAGAAGCTAGTGGCACTAAATATTATCCCGAAGGCATTCAAGATGAATGGGCGGATCAAGATCCGGTAGATAATTTCCGGGCCTTCATGATTAATGAGGACATTATTAGTCCCGATGAAAATGAAAATTTAACACAGGGCATTAAGCAGGAAATCAATGCGGCTTTTGAAGAGGCTTTCGCCGAAGAGCCCATTGTGTTTAATCCTGAAACAGAATTAGCTGATCGTTTTGCCCCCTTCGAATTTGTAGAGCGTCCGGCGGGCGATCAAAAGGAAGATCGTCGTTTGGTAGACGCCATCCACGATGCATTGGATCAAAGTATGGAGGCCCATCCCAATTTGGTGATTATGGGTCAGGATATAGCTAAATATGGTGGTGTTTTCAAAGTAACCGAAGGCCTGGCCGACAAATACGGTTACGATCGAGTGCGAAATACCCCTTTATGCGAATCGGCCATTGTGGGTACGGGTTTAGGCCTGAGTATCTCAGGAATGAAAGCGGTGGTAGAAATGCAATTTGCCGACTTCGTTACCGAAGGCTTTAATCAGATTGTAAATAACCTGGCTAAGATTCACTACCGCTGGGGGCAGAATGCCGATGTGGTAGTGCGCATGCCTACCGGAGCGGGAGTAGCGGCTGGTCCATTCCACAGCCAGAGTAATGAGGCCTGGTTTACCCATGTGCCCGGATTAAAAGTGGTGTATCCTGCTTTTCCATCCGATGCCAAAGGTTTGCTGATCAGCGCTATAGAAGATCCTAACCCGGTGCTCTTTTTTGAGCATAAAGCACTGTATCGTTCCATTTCGGAGCCGGTGGCCGACAATTACTATAATTTACCCATCGGCAAAGCAGCAGTAGTGCGCGAAGGAAATTCCGCCACCATAGTTACTTATGGAGCTGCGGTACATTGGGCTTTGGATTTAGCAGAAGAACAAGGTTTGGATATTGAGGTAATCGATCTCCGAACTCTAATGCCTCTGGATGAGGAAGCAATCCTTAACTCAGTTCGTAAAACCCATCGCGCCTTAGTGTTAACCGAGGATACCGCTTTTGGAAGTATAGCCAATGATATTGCCGCACTTATTACTGAAAAGGCATTCGAAGCCTTGGATGCGCCGGTACGTCGTTGTGCGAGTATGGATATGCCGGTTCCTTTTGCTGCGCAATTGGAGCAGGGATTCTTGGCGAAAAGCCGATTGGCCGATACTTTGAAGGAGCTATTGGAGTATTAGGATTTCTGAATTGAATTGTAAATTCAATCCAGTTTCAAATTCAATCCTGTATCGTCCGGAACACTAGCTCGAATTTGCAATTCGAGCGATGCTACAATTTGAAAGATATTTAAGCATCCTTAGACCGAGGATGAAACTTCAGAATAGTTTCCCTTAACTGCTGCTGACTGAGATGGGTATAAATCTCGGTGGTGGTGATGCTTTCATGCCCCAGCATTTCTTGGACAGCGCGTAAATCGGCGCCATGTTTTACGAGGTGGGTAGCGAAGCTATGACGAAAGGTATGGGGCGAAATGGTTTTGCGGATGCCCGCTGCGGAGGCAGCATCTTTCACTAAATTGAATATCATGGCCCGACTTAAGGCACTGCCTCTGCGATTGAGGAAGAGAATGTCTTCGGAGCCTTTTTTAATGGGCAGATGCACCCGCACTTCCTGTCGGTACAGCTCAATCATCTTTTGAGCCAGGCTATTGATGGGAACCAATCTTTCCTTATTGCCTTTGCCCACTACCCGAATAAGATCTTCCTTAAAAAAGAGATCGGAAAGGCGCAGACCCACTAATTCGGAAACCCGCAAACCACAGGCATAAAGAGTTTCGAAAATGGCCACATTACGCATGCCTTCGGGCTTGGAGCGATCAATACTATCGATCATAGCCGATACTTCTTCTTCCTCTAAATACTCTGGAAGCTTTTGATCCAATTTAGGTCCTTCCAGTAGTTCAGCAGGATTTTGATCGATATAGTCTTCTAAAATTAGGTACTTATAAAAAGCACGGAGGGAGGAAATTAAGCGGGCCTGACTGCGGGTGCTCAATCCATGATTTTGCAAATCTCGCAAGCATTTCTCCAAACGGAAAAGGTTCAATTGCAAGGGTCCCAGTTCTTCATTCTCGAAATAGTGGGCAATTTTATTCAAGTCACGGAGATAGGCTTTCACCGAATTATCGGCCAGACCCTTCTCCAGTTGCAGATAGTTTTTGAATTCTCGAATGGCGCCTTTCCACTGCATTTTTAAGTAATTTGGCTCGGCTAAAGGTAGCTAATGAAAGTGGGTATTCTCAACGGTCCGAATCTCAACTTATTGGGAAAGCGCGAACCGGAAATTTACGGACATCAAGGCTTTGAATCCTATTTGGAAAAGCTGCAAGCGGATTTTCCCGAACATGAAATCCAGTATCGTCAATCTAATGTGGAAGGCGAATTGGTGAGTGCCTTGCATGAGCTGGCAGAGGAGTGTGAGGGAATCATCTTTAATCCTGCTGCCTTTACTCATACTTCGATCGCTTTGGCGGATGCGGCAAAATCGATTGACTGTCCTATTATCGAGGTGCATCTTTCCAATGTTTATCAGCGTGAAAGCTTCCGACATAAAAGCTATTTGTCGCCCGCTGCTAAGGGTGTAATCACTGGCCTGGGTCTTAAGGGCTATGAGTTGGCAATGAGAGCTTTGTTGGGCTAAAGTTTGATGAATTTCACAGTTTCGCTAAAATCAAACTTATCGCTACTGGCTTTACATATATAAAAGCCAAAAGGCAAATCACTTAATTCCATTTTTTGTTCTTGTCCCGCTTCAAAATGGATAGTTTTAATCAAGTTCCCACTTACATTGTATATATCCACACGATTGTAGCATTCACCTTCGGCAAGAGCAGCAGTTTCATGTACGGGATTGGGATAGAGACTTAAGGGTTTAAATTCTGGGAAATCTTCAGAGTCTAAAATATACTCAGGGTAATACCTTGGTGATCTGCTCACAAATTCCACATTTACTGGTTCTTCTATCCGAGGGTACCAATTGTTAAATCCTTCGTGCAGACGAACATTTAGAATTCGCTTACGCTGATTGCTGTAGAAATTATAACAGCTCAAATTATAGATGCCGGGTGGTATTCCATCGATTTGGTAGCCAAGGGTACTATCCCCAAACCTTTTGTTTAGGGAAATGATTTGACCTGTTTCCTGGTTTTTAATGGAGATATAGAAAAGGGAAATAGTGTCTTCGGTTCCTGACTCCAATACAATACCGGTTAAAATAGCCTCTCCATGTTGGGCAAATACTCTGGGCATGCAGAGCAGAAGGGCAAGTAAAAGCGAAGCAGATTTCATAGCAGATTTAGGTTTAAGGGTTCACTATTTTGGATGCTCAATTTTTAATTCGGTTGCCTAATTCATGTGAAAATGCATTTCGTACATTAGGGCTCTTGCCTAAACAGAGCGAAAAATGATACTAAGTACCACCGACTATATACCGAACCGTGAAGTGACCGAGATAATAGGCATAGCGCGTGGAAGCACGGTTAGAGCCCGAAATATCGGTCGTGACTTCTTTGCCGGATTAAAAAATATCGTTGGTGGAGAAATTGAGGAATACACCAAGCTTCAGGCACATGCGCGCGAGCAGGCCATGCAAAGATTGGAGCAGGATGCCCAACGTTTAGGCGCCGATGCGGTGATCAATATCCGATTAACCACTGCGATGGTTATGCAAGGAGCGGCAGAAATTCTGGCCTATGGTACGGCAGTAAAATTGAGCTAATGGAATTTAGTTGGCCAATTTATATCAATGGCGGAGTTTGGATAATCCTCCTGATACTAATCATTTATTTAGCCTTTCGTCGCCTGCGAATAAAGGAGACCGAAGACTTTGAAAAGCGAGATAATTAAGAAGGGGAAAAACACTTAGGGGAATTGAAGTTTGAATATCGCATTAGCTTAATCTATCTGATTATTGGGGCGCTTTGGATTCTGTTCTCAGATCTGGCTGTCAATGAATTGGTGGATTCCCCTGCCTTACAAAATGAACTCCAAACCTATAAAGGCTGGTTCTATGTGGTAGCCACTGGAGCCTTATTTTTTGTTTTTCTACGCCGACATCTAGGGCGACTGAGAACCGTTGAGCAAAGTTTGGAGTCTCATCAAAAAAGCTTAGAGAAGACCGTTCAAGAAAAAACGCGTGATTTAGATCAAACCTTGCAGGCATTGAATGAAAAGCATGAAAAGCTGCAGGAAAAGAATGAGATCATTCACAATCAAAATCTTCAATTACAGAAAGCACTCGAAGATCTGAAATCAGCACAAAGCAAATTGATGCAAGCTGAGAAAATGGCTTCCATTGGTCTTTTAACTCGGGGCTTGGCGCATGAGGTGAATAATCCTCTAAATTATATCTCTGGGGGTTTAGTAGGCCTCGAAGACCAGAAGCTGGCGGAGCATAATGAAGAAACCCAAATTTACATCCGCGGAATTCGTGAAGGACTTCAAAGAGTACATCGCATCATTCGCTCCTTAAACCAGATGAGTAATCAGGGTGGGGAGAAGAAAGAGCTTTGTGATATTGGTCGAATTCTCGACAATGTTTTGGTTTTACTGCTTCCCGAATACTCGACTGAAATTCAGATTCAAAACTCCATAAAAGCCAAAGAGATTCAGGTTGTTGGCAACCGGGCCGAACTTTATCAGGTTTTCTTTAATATTATTCAGAATGCCTTTCAGGCCATGCCAGATGGTGGGGTATTGAAGTTAAATGCCGAAAATCTGGAAGCCGGCATTCGCGTGCAAATCCAAGATAGTGGCAGCGGCATTGCCACCGAGAATCTTCTAAAAGTTACCGATCCGTTTTTTACCACCCGCTCTCCAGGCGAAGGGGTGGGGCTGGGATTATCGATAGCCTACAATATTATTGATCAGCATAAAGGTAAAATGAGTATCCAATCCCAAGAGGGCCAGGGTACCACCGTCACTGTTGAAATTCCTAATTCATGAGTTTACCCCAAATTCTCTATGTTGATGATGAGGAGATGAATTTGCTCCTTTTCAGTCTCAATTTCAAAAAGCACTTTGAGGTGCTCACCGCTAAAGATCCGCAAGAGGCTTATCAAAAGGTTGCTGCTGGCTTAAAGCCGGATGTGGTAGTAAGTGATATGAAGATGCCTGGACAAAATGGAGTTGAGTTTTTGCAGAGTATTCGCGGCCATCTTCAAGAAGCACCATTTTATATCCTAACCGGCTTTGAGATTAATGAAGAAATTCAACAGGCCCTTAATTCCGGCTTGATTCGAAATTATTTGCGAAAACCTTTTAATCGAGATTCTCTCTTGGAGGAATTTCAACGGGTAGTAGGTCAAAATTGATAACTAGAAAATGGATTCGGCCTTACTAAAGAAGATGTCTTATAAGGGGGAAAGCCCTTTGCTATTGGCCAATGTGCCTGATACTTTGCTTGATACATTTAAGGATTGGATTGAGGAGTCTGTTGCCCAGGATCATGATTCAGCTTTAAACTTTGCTTTCATTTTTGTGCAGAAGCAAGAGGATCTGAATCAATGGATCGATAAGCTTTGCCCATTAATGGAGGGGGATGCACCGCTTTGGTTTGCCTATCCGAAGAAAAGCAGCAAGCGTTTTAAAAGCGAGATCACCCGCGATTCTGGATGGAACCATATTGGACAGTACAATATGGAACCAGTGCGTCAGATCGCCATTGATGAGGATTGGAGTGCTTTGCGTTTCCGCAAATTAGAATACATCAAGAAATTGACGCGTCGAGACAGCATGCGTCTCAGTCCAAAGAAATAAGCCTAAAACTTATACTTGTAACCAATCCGTATTACTTGTGTTTCATAGTAATTGGCACTGCTGTATTTGAATCCATCGGCGTTTATTTCTTGACGAATCACCATGGTATTGAGTAAATCCGTAGCATTGATGAAGAACTCTCCTTTACCTTTTTGAAGCCTGCGGCTTAAACCGAAATTGAGTGAATAACGTGCATCAATTTTACCTTGAGGAATAATATCTGGTGCCAAGTAAATGCTGCTGATCTGCAGATCAGTAAATTGACCCAGTTTGAAATTGATGTTCAGTTTGAAATTTCCGGATAGTAAATCTTGGGCCGGTGCACTGTAATAGCTCAATTTAGGGTAGCGATTAAGCACTGTAAAGGCCGAAATTTGATTATAATACAGATTAAGGTTGGCATTCAGCCTCAGCCATTTACTTAGTTTTTGATTCAAATCCAGTTCAATTCCACTGTTAAAGGCAGTACCCGTATTTTGGGAGATATTGTAAATCAAATTTGAGGTATCGGATTGAATCGCTATTCGACTTATCTGAGCCTTAGACATTCGATGGTAAGCAGCGCTGTAGATAGAACCTTTTTCCCAGGCATGCTTATAGCCGAGTTCCAAGCTATTGGTGAATTGAGGTTTCAGGGCGGGATTTCCCACCTTAATGATTTCCGCGTCATCATATTTTGGGAAAATGCGAATGTCCACTTCATCTGGGCGATCCACCCGGCGATTGAAGAATAAACTCAATTTATCCCTATCCGAAATTTTATAGGCGATGCGCGCATTGGGGAAAGGTTGTAAATATTGATAGCCATCACTTTTATAGGTATTATGTCCCGGGCTTACCTCATAGTATAAATCCACATATTCCAGCCTTAAACCTAGTTCTGCCTCCCAGTCTTGAATCTCATAATTCAGGTTTCCGTAGAGCGCAGGAATGGTCTCACGGTAAGTAGCAATGCCATCCGCACCTGCATCCAAAACAGAATGTTGAGCAGAAGGATTAAACTGCATATTGGTAGGGATAATTCGCTGTCTAAATTTTAGTCCCGTTTCCAAAAGGCCATGTTGTAAAGGCCTTTGATAATCTAAATTGAAATCGGATACTTTCTGATCCGCAATGAGATGGAATGATTCCTTGCTTTGATAGCTCGGCAGTTTATTATCGAAGAAATAGCTTTCATCTTCTCGGTCGAAACTATAGCGATAGCCAACTTTAAGGAGATGCCCGGGTTCCGGAAATTTATGTTCGTAGTCTAAGGAACCCATGATGGCAGTTAGAACTTCATCTTCCAGGAATTGCCATAGGCGTAAATTTTCACCAGTTCTGCCATTAAAGAAAGGTTGATCCCCATAATCTTTAATGCTTTTTCTACTGAAATAGGTAGCCAGGCTGAAACTATTACTGCCATCCAATTGATAATCCAATCCTGCCTTCGAAGTGAAAAAATGGGTATTGCGATTTCGTTTTAATTGCTGATCGATCTGAGTGCCATCATCATAGCTTCGGTTTACGAATTCGTTTCGGTTCAAACTTTCGGTATAAAGATGATCTGCCTGAAGGAAAAGATTCATCTTGTTCTTACGATAGTTCAGCGCTATGCTAGGGTTAATTTTCGGGGTAGCTTGATATTGAGGCCTAATACCAGGAAGGTTTTCCTTGCGTACCCATAATGCACCCAATCCGGAACTCAGGCCTGCTTGTCCATTTAAACCGCTGGCATCTTGCTTCTTAAGAATAATGTTAATGATACCAGCATTTCCATTGGCATCATATTGAGCGGAAGGATTATTAATGATTTCAATCTTTTCGATGGCAGAAGCCGGAATATTATCCAGACCATTCTGCTTGCCAAAGCCAGTAATCGCCGTCTGTTTGCCATCAATTAGGACCATCACTTGATTACTGCCTCGCAATTGAATTTCCCCCTCCTGGGTGCTAATCCCTGGCAATTGACTAAGAGTTTGCAAAACACTACCACCGCTCTGACTCAGATTATCTTCGGGGAGGTAGGTTTTCTTATCCATTTTGGCGCTGAGTGCTTCTTTGCGCGCTGAAACCACCACTTCCTCTAATTGCTCATTATCCTCCTTTAGATATAGGGCCCCCAAATCCAAATAGGCGGAATTGGAACCAATATAAAGTTCCTTATACAGGCCCTTAAATCCAATAAAGGAAAGTGAAAGCAAGTATTTTCCCGGTGCAATGTCGCTTAAATTGAAAAGGCCTTGCTCATCTGTTATGGTGCCACTCAGGAAGCTCGAATCAGCGGGACTAAGCAATTGAATATTTACGAAGGGAAGGAGCTCTTGATTTTTTTCGGATTTCACGGTCCCTGATAGATTCACCAAGCTTACCTGGGCCCGAAGGCCCAGGGGTAATAAGAGCAGTAAGAGACTAAAAGTTCTTAGGGTTCTAATCATCATCTTCTTCTTCGCTTTCTTGACTTTGTTTTATGATGCCTTTTTCATTGACGAGGACTTCCCATTCTTCATCATTCACTTCAATTTCAATCTCATAGGCCCAGCCATCGGCGGTTTCTACTCTTTCTACTTCTTCCAAATCGTAGTCGGAATAGGCAGCATCCAAATGCGCCAATATAGATTTGGGAACCTCACTTTTCTTTATTTCATATTCGGTCTCCAACCATTGCCCGTCGGATTTGAAATTAGCGGAATATTCCTTGCCATTCCATTTGAATTCAGCTTCCCATTCATCCGTAGATTCTTTTTCCCATTCCACTTTAGTGGCTTCCGGGAATTTGATTTTAAAGGCACTTTGTACTGCATCCGGTACCTTCATTGAATCCGATTTCTGGCCGTAGCCGAAGACCACTGTTCCCATAAGGAAGGCAGTGCTTAAAATTACTTTCTTCATAATTGCATGGATTAAATTACAGTCCAAACTTCAGGTTGGATTTGGAAGAAAATTGGAATTTTAAGAAAAGTCGAGGCGGAAGATATGCCTGGATGATTCAAAACTATAGCTCACCTGCCATTGGTATTTATGGGCAATCTCTTTAACAATCGCCAAGCCTAAGCCGCTGCTTACTTTATCTGAAGAATTGTTGCGCGAGAAACGTTGAAAGAGTTTTTCCGTATCCAGACTTTCCTGGCCTTCATTGGCGATTTTCAATTGAGACCCTTGCAGCCTTATCCAGATTTCTGAGCCATTTTTACTGTGCCGTATGGCATTGGAAAGTAGGTTTTGGATAAGTGTTTCGATTAAGAATGGATCACATTGGAGCGGGGTAGATTCGGAATCATCAAAATGACATTGAAGCTCTTTATCATCCAAATAATCCTCAAAAAGCAAAAGGGCATTATCGATGACCTGCTTTAAATTGATATTTTGATCGGATTGAAATTGATCACTTTCTACCTTGGCCAAAACCAGGAGGTTTTTGTTAATACGACTAAGTCTGGCCATGGGGGCATTAATGGCAGATATTAATTCCCGGACTTCATGACTCATTTCGGTTTTCTGGCTTAAGAGATCAATTTTGGATTTAAGCAGGGCCAGCGGAGTTTGCAGCTCATGAGAGGCATTTTCAATAAAAGATTTTTGCTGTTGATAGCTAGCCAAGGCCTTTGCTGCCATTTCTTCAATGGAATGATGAAGTTCCTGAAACTCCAAAATATCGGTTTCGGGAAGCTCTATTTTTTGTCCTTTACTGAGCTCAAAGCTTTTTAATGCTTGCAGGCTTTGGTAAAATGGGCGCCAGCTTTGTTTGGTGATTTTACGATTAAGCAATACAAAACCTATCACCATAATCACCAGAAAGCTAAGGGTGATAAGGCTAATCACCGCAAAGGTTTCATCCAGTTCCTCAATATTGGTTTCAATACGAATTCGGTAAGCTCGCTTCTCTAATTCGAAATAGGATTCCAATCCGCGAAAGCGTTCCAGATCTTCATCTTCCGGCTCTAAAATGCTGGGCCTTTCAATGCTGTAATAGCGATCTTCAAAAGGTTGCGGTTTTTCCAATTTTTCAATCCGAATATCGGGCTGAAGGATGGCCCAATTTTCAATGACCTTATTGAGTTCACTTTCATTAAAATGACCTTTATCTAATTGGGATTTAATGAATTCCAGTCGCAGCTTATTGTTTTCATCCAGCTCATTATTCCAGATATGATCCATTACCAAAACATAAACTGGAATACTGCCAAGGAGAAGAATCAGGGCATAGAGAGCAAAGGCCTTAAGCGGTTTGTGTAGTAATCTGTTCATGCTTCCCATTTATAGCCGGTTCCATAGATGGTTTGGATATAATTGCCGTAGCCGGCCTCTTTTAATTTGCGCTTCAAGTTTTTTACGTGGGCATAAACAAAATCATGACTATCGAACATATCGGCAAAATCGCCGGACAGGTGCTCGGCCAAAGCCGCTTTAGAAAGTACCCGACCTTTATTTCCTAAGAAGAACAGAAGCAGGTTGTATTCTTTTCGAGTGAGAATCACTTCAATTTCGTGTACCCTTACACTTTTAGCATTTAGGTCTATGGATAGCTCTTGAAATTGAATTTTATTTTGACTGTCAAATTGTTTGCGGCGTATAATGGACTCTACCCGAGCTGCTAATTCGGCTTGATGAAAGGGCTTAGCGAGGTAATCATCGGCGCCAAGCTTTAGGCCTCTAATCTTATCATCGAGGGCATTTTTAGCGGATATGATTATCACTCCTTCACTGCGATTAAGTGCCTTTAATTCCTCCAGGATTTTTAAGCCATCTCCTCCCGGAAGCATTAAATCCAGTAGAATGCAATCGTATTCATAGTCGTGAATCTTGTCCCAGGCAGTCGGAAAATCCGGAGCAATTTCGCAGCGATAATCTTCATGGGTCAGGAAACTGCTCATATCCTGTGCTAATTCCCTTTCGTCTTCGATGATTAAGATTTTCATGCTGCAATAGAATAAATCAAATTGGAAGGAATATAGAATTTGCTCCCGCCCTCAATGACTATTCAAAGGTAATTTTAAAATGGGCCAGCTCTATAAATCAAAAATCCCGACCCAAGCTTGCGCCTGAATCGGGATTCTATAATGTTGTTCGGTCGACTAAAAAGCCTTATTTCTTTAAAATCTGAAGTTTTCCTTGAGCTGATACCAATTGGTAGATTCCGCTAGGTAAAGCGCTTAAGTCGGCTTTGTTTCCTTCGATGTTCATCACCATTTGACCATTCAGGTTGTAAAGTTTACCACCTTCGATCTCCTGACTAAACTGTACTAAGCCGTTGCTCGGGTTAGGATAAGCTTGTAAGCTTAAAGCACGCTCTTCTTCATTTAATCCGATGGTACCACCAATGCTGTATAAGGAAAGGGTTCCGGATACTTCGTTGGCAATGGCTAATAAGTTTTCACCGTTTGGACTTTGGGCGGCGGGGATAAACTTGATGTCTTCAGGACCTAAATCACCGGCATTGATATCATCAGCAGATACGCTAAAGTCACGGTGTAGGAAGTAGCTAATGAAGCTTGGGTTGCTAGGGTCAGTAATATCATAAACCATGATTCCACCCATGCGCTCTAAACCTACAAAGGCAATGGTAAATCCGTTGATTACCGCAATTTCGATCGCTTCAGGCTCGGAAGCCTTATCATCAGAACGAGATTTTAAGGAGCTATTATCATCATTATTAGAGTTGAACTCATTGGGGTACAAGCTGAATAAAGTCTGAGCGAATTGATCTTCACTATCCCAGATCAGGTTCATGTTCTCATCCCAAATGGAGAAACCACGACCTCCGTAAGAGTATAATTCGTCATAGTCTCCGTCGCCATCCGTATCCCCTAATGAGGTGGTAATATTTAAGCGACCTAAGCTGTCTTCCATTTGCAGGTTAGCAGCATTTGGGAAGGCAGTAGCATCTAATGTAAGGTCTTTAACACGCTCTTCTTCGCTGTAGAAATCATAGTCGCGAGAGTCGCCTTCGTTGGCCGTAGCGATGTAGGTAGTGCCATTCACTTCAAAAGCTTTGATGGCGTCTGGTTGGTACATACCAAATACTGGCCAGTTGCGAATGTCGATGCTGCTGGCGCGGTTAGAAGCATCCATTTTATTGTTGCCGGTAGAGTAATCTTTAAAACCAAGCGGCTTTAAGGAAGTGATGCTTTTGCTGGCTAAGTCGATAACCGCCATAGCATTGTTTTCCTGACAAACTACAAAAGCCTTGCTGTTATCCGGAGCTAAAGCAATGTATTCGGGCTCCAGGTTTTGAGATAAACGAGGCATGGTACCTTCGAACATCAAATCGTCAATTTGCCATACTGAAGAGTTTCCAGCGCCTGGGGCACCTTCGTAAACGAAAGCGATGCTCACATTTGGAGTCAGGTAATTTTCTAAGCTGAAACGACCTGAATTGGTGTCTGCATATCCGCCAGAAGAGAAGGCGAAATGGCCAGTAATGGTATCCCAATTGGCATTGGCAGGATCGGTATGGGTTAAGGGATCAAAGTCGGTAGAAATTAATACTTCCAAAGAACCACCATTGAAGTTACGAGTATTTTCAAAGCTGAAGTAAACCGAGTCCTGGCCAGTGAAGTTCATGGCAGGAGTAATCATCCAGGTAGTAGTAGGGCCACTCGCAGAAAAGGCATTCATTTCAGCGTAGTGATTACCGCTGTAATCATCATAGTACCAACCGATATTACCAGCCGTAGTAACGATGATCAGGTTATCTAAAGAGTCAGCAGTGTTTTCGAGGTCTTCCAGGTAATCAGCTACCGGACCGAAATTGCGGATGGCAGGATCATAATTGGCATCGAATTGAGTGAAATCAAGGGTAGTAACATTGCCCTGACTTACATTCTGTACGCCACCGGAAATATCGATAATGGAAACGCTACCCATGGGGTCGGCGGTGTAATCATCATCAGGCTCACCTTCGTTAGCACTTAGCACGTACATGCCATCAGCGCTAAAGGTTACCATATCCGGTAAAACACCTACTTCCAAACTGGCGATGAAAGTAAGGGTAGAGTCGAAGAATACAATATGACCATTTTGATCAAAACCGTTGGCCTCTACAGCGATAGCTAAGTAACCTGATTTATAGGCAACAGAATTAGCGCCATCTCCATAAACGGTAATATCGATGGAATCGGTTTTGCTGATGTTGTTAGGATTGGAGATGTCAAATACATCAACGTGATCGGTGTAGCCATTTACGGCATATAAAACCTGGGCAGTTGGGTTATAAGCTACAATCTCCATAGCTCCTTCATCAAAAGCACCGCTTTTATAGCTAGCTAAATGAGAAAGGTCGATCAGGTTTTGAGCCTGAATCATAAGGCTGCTCAATAAGCAAAGTGTAATAGTAATTGTTCGTTTCATAGATCTATTGTTTAGGAAAGCACAAAAGTCCTATGGCAATGCACCCTTAGTGTTCGATTAAGGTTAAGGCTGCTTGAAGTATAGATTAGAAATCTTAAACGAAGGTTAAGTGCTTCGAGCTAGATTTAAGTAATAAGCTGTCTTTTAGGGAAGGGGAGATTTAACCTTATATCAAGTTGAGCATCTAAACTGGCAGAAAATAGCTTTTTTGATTTCCATCAAAAAGGTATTCCATGGCAACCTAGGCTCATGATTAACAGTGAGTTTAGGGCTAGAAAATGATAAGGTTCCCTAAAAGGCGAAGTTATTTATACTTATCGAAAGTTTGTTTTTAATTAAAGTCTGGGATCCACTTCTTCACTTTCCAGGGCTAATACCCCAAAAACACTTTCATGGGTTCGGCGTAGGGGTTCTTTTCGAACAAAACGTTCTAAACTTTCAATACCCAAAGCAAATTCACGCAAGGCCAGAGAGCGCTTTTTAGATAGTCCTCTCTTCTTCAACCTTTCGAGATTGTAGGCCGTATCATATTCCGGTCCATAGATGATTCTAAGGTATTCCTTACCCCGGCATTTTATAGCTGGTTGTACTAAGCCCTTTTTACCATAGGCCAGAAAATCATAGGGTTTTACAACCATACCTTCTCCACCTTTTTGGGTAAGCTCAATCCACCACTTGATTACCTCCTCGATCTTACTTTCATCATCCAAGTCCACTTTTTTGTAGGGGGTGATCTTGAACAAAGCTGGGTCTGCCAGGCAAATTTCCTTAATCTGGTCCATGTGCCACTCATGGTTTTTATCGACATGAACCGCACCTTCCGTGGCTAATAGATGGAAGGGAGCCAGTTTGTAATCCTCAATACTTTGTACTTCCCAACAATAGTTCTGATAGGCGTGAATGTAATTGGATACGGCTTTTTGTTTCGACTTAATTTTTTGAAGCTGTTCATCAATTCCAGCAATGCCGCGTTTTTGGGCTAAGCCTAGCGATTTCTCTACTTCGGCCAATGCATTTCTGGCGGCGGCACCTACTGCTGCATATTGATCTTGGATCAGAGATTGGGCTTTGGCAGACCAGGGCATTAGCTCGGTATCCATGCAAAGCCAATCGGTGTTCATTTTATTCCAAAAACCAGAGTGCTCCAAAGCTTTTTGAACTCGATCTAAAAATTCCTTTTCTAAGTCGGGATGGCTGAAGAAATTTCGACCGGTTCGCGTATAACAAACTCCAATTCCTTCACCTTCAACTCCGAATCTTTCCTTGGCAACCTCCTCGTTTTTACAAATTACGATTACGGCCCGAGAGCCCATGTGCTTTTCTTCGCAGATAAGACTTTTCAGACCTTGTTTTTTATAGTAGTCAATCGCTTCTTCGGGAAACTCCAAATAGGCCTCCTGATTACTTGTTTCGCAGGGCGACATGGTAGGGGGGAGGTAAATCAGCCATTTGGGATTTACGGCAAATCGGCTCATCACCTCCAAGGCAGCGATAGAATTTTCTTCGCGGATGGTGAGATTATTCCGTAAGCGGGTTTGAACTATTCGTTTCCCGCTAACATCTTCAATATTGAGTAGATCGTCATCAATTTGTTGGTTGTTCAATTGACTTTCAGGTCCTTCCAAGAATGGTTTTACGGGTTCGCAATACACTTCTTTAGCCGGTACCGAAATCAGTTCTTCTTCCGGATAGCGGAGGGCACTAAGCTTGCCTCCAAATACGCAGCCCGTATCTATATCAATAGTCTTATTGAGCCATTCTGCTTCGGGTACAGGAGTATGTCCATACACCACTTTGGCTTTTCCTCTATACTCCGAGGCCCAATTGTAGCGCACTGGTAGCCCAAATTCATCAATTTCGCCAGTGCTTTCTCCGTAAAGGCAAAAGGCACGAATGGCACCGGATCCTCTGCCTTGCATTTCTTCCTTAATCCCTGCATGGGCTACCACTAAATTTCCATGATCAAAAACATAGTGACTAATAAGGCTATAAAGGAATTCTTTTACTTGCTGATGAAAGTCGCTGGATTCATTTTCCATTTGCGCCATGGTTTCTGCCAAGCCATGCTTCAGATTAACGTTTTTGCCGCTGAGTTTTTTCTGAAGTTTAATGTCATGGTTTCCGGGTACACACCAGGCACTACCGGTGTGGACCATACTCATCACGAGTTTTAGGACTGCAGGCGAATTGGGACCACGATCTACCAAATCGCCGAGAAATATTACCTGACGATTTTGAGGATGTTGCACTTGGAGGCCAAAGTTTTGACCATCATCCGCCACCTCATTTATTTCATATCCCAGTTTTTGTAGGAGATCTAGGCATTCATCATAACAGCCATGAATGTCACCTATGATATCAAAAGGTCCGGTGATGTCTTTTTTATCATTGTAGAGTTTAGCTCTGCTTATCCCCTCAACTTGATTTACCTCTTCAACCGAGTTTAATATTTGGATTTGTTTGAATCCTTCTTTCTTTAAGGATTTTAAGGAGCGTTTTAAGTCTTGTCCTTGCTTACGAAGGACATGATTACCCAGGTTTCGGTCTTCGCGTTCAGCATTTCTTTCTTTACAGACAGACTCCGGGATATTTAAAACTATGGCAATGGGCAGGCAATGGTATTCACGCGCCAATTGCAAGAGGCCTTTGCGAGCTTCTTGTTGAATATTGGTAGCATCCACCACCGTTAATAAGCCATTTTTTAAACGCTTAGCTACGGTATAATGCAAAAGCTCAAAGGCATCTGTAGTGGCAGCAAGATCATTTTCATCGTTAGAAACAATGCCTCTACATTCATCCGAGGAGACAATTTCGAATTTGCTAAAATGCTTTTTGGCAAAGGTGCTTTTACCGGATCCTGAAGTACCGATCAGCAGGACCAGAGATAATTCAGGTACTTTAATTTCCATAGGTGAATATTCCCATTTGTGAAGGTGCGCCAAGGTTTTCTACTTCAGTACCAATTGGCAAAAACTCAACACTATAATTATTTTTCAAAGCCACTTTTTGGGCCCATTCTTCAAACTGTGCTCGTGTCCACTCAAAGCGATGATCGTGATGTCGCATGCTGCCAGCGTCAAGGCTATCGTACTGCGAATTGTATTCGGCATTTGGCGTGGTTAAAATCACCGTTTGAGGTTGAGCCTTTTCAAAGACTACTCTCTCAAGGGCAGCTAGTCGATTTTCGTCGAGGTGTTCGATTACTTCTACCAGGGCGGCGGCATCAAAATTCTTTAATCGCTGGTCTTCATAGGTTAAGGCCCCTTGAAACAAATTGATTCGCGCTTTTTGGGCCGGTGCCATTTCATCCCAGCCTAATTTCTCTTTGGCAAAACTGAGGGATTGATAGGAAACATCCATCCCGGTAATTTTTTGAAATTGCTTTTCCTTGAGGAGTAAGCGAAGTAATTTGCCTTCACCACAGCCCAGGTCAATAACCGATTGCGCACCCGAATCTCGTAGCTGTTCAACTACTGCCGCCAGGCGTTGTTGATGCAGGTTTTCTTTTTTGATATTAAGCTCTGGGTTTTCAATTTCTTCACTTTCCGATTCTAAGGATTTGTCATCGTCTAGTCGATCCAGAGCTTCTCGGGTTAAGGACTTTAAATTGAATAAGTATCGACTAATAATAAGGTCCTTTTTAGGATGTGTTTCCAACCAACCCTTGCCTCTTTCCAGGAGTTTATCTATTTCCTTTTGATTCACGAAATAATGTTTGTCATTATCCAAAACCGGAATCAAAACATAGAGATGCGACAACAAGTCTTGAAGGCGAATTTCATGCTTTAGGCGGAGGGTGAAGTATTTACTTTTCCCCCAGGATTCGAATTTAGAATCTAAAGCATGGTTCTGGATATCAAGTGTATAACCCAAAGGTCCGAAAAGGCTTTTAATCAATTTCTCACCTCCTTTTGCTGCGGGTAATACAGCAAGACTTACTTCTAAAGGCAAGGCTTGCTCTACTAGTTCGGGCTTATCCTTACACTTGCCATTTAAAGCGCTGGAGAAGGCTTTGGCTATGGCGACACTCATAAAGGAGGAGGCCACATAAGGTCGATCATTAACGTATTGGCCTAGGGAGAATTCAGCGCCATTTAAACGACGCGCCTTTTTTACCATATCTATGGGGTCGATATCCAACAATAAGGAAATGGTAGATCTATCTTCCGAACTTTCTGGATAATAAACATGGGCTTGACCAATGGTCAGTTCGAAGGATTGAAATTTATCAGGGTGCTTATGAAGTAAAAAGCCTAAATCCGTAGCAGGCTTATGCGTGGTCGAAATATTTAAAAGCATAGGAGGAGTAACGATTGAAGCTGTTCTAAGCAGATTTTGGGTCTAAAAAGGAAGCTTAGAATGGCTTGAAGCTTTCTAAAATTAAAACAGGTTAAGGTAATTGGCTAAAGAATAAGCCTGAAGGTAAAAGTAAAAGATTCTTTTTAGTAATCGGAGCGACGAAGAATATCTAGATCACTGGGCTGAATTTGATATTTGACCAATAATTGCTGTTGATCGGATAGGTTTCCATATTTCTCCTCAAAAACAACATTGAGCAAAAAGTCCTGAATGGAAAGTTCGAAGCCTAAGCAATCGGATACATATTCCACCGAATATAGAGTATCCACAAGTGCGTCTTTTAGGAGTTGACTTTTATTCGGATTGTCTGCAGCAGCCAGTAATCCTTGATAGGCAAGACCTCGGATAGCACCATTTGGATATTGCTTTAAACAGGTCAATTCGTAGGTAGAGGCATGTTCCATTAGTTGATTTTGTTGATCGTGCGCTTTTCGCGCGGAAGAGCCATTTTCGCCAGGCCCCGAAATAATACCTCTTTTTTCAATTTGAATTACTAGGTCTTTTAGATCAGGACTTATGCCAGCCCAATTAAATTGCGGATTTAGCTTGGGGAGAATGGCATAAAGGCTTAATGCCACAACCAAGAAGAGGGATAAGTAGAGATAGGCCTTACCGCTGGACCTTATGCTGTGTTCTTGACTTCTCAAATCTTGATCATTATTCCATTAAAACGCTCTAGGCTTTAATGAATTGGATTATTGCTTTGAAAATAGAAAAATCCCGGCTCAATATAGAACCGGGATTGAAGTTGAATTGAACGATTTCTGTTAAACTTTAATGACTAACAATTAAGGAACGATGCAGGGTACCGTGCCTCTCATCTTGTACTTGTATCCAATAAGTGCCACTAGGCCATTTGGAAATGTTGATGAGTAAAGGCTCTTTGCCAGACCACTCTCGATGGTATAGTATTCGTCCGCTTGACTCAAAAACTTGAACATTTGAGGGCTGCCCTTTGCCGGTCCAAGCCAATTCTACCTTTTCATTTGCGGGATTTGGATATAAGCTAAGGGTATTGTCTTCTACCTTAATCAAATTGCTGTCTGAACTTAGATTATGCTTGGCGCTAAGTCCTGATTCGGGCATGTAGACATCATGCAAGAGGGGAAATTGATCAAGCATGGCTAATAGGGCAAAGTATTCAGCAGGTAATTGATTGTGACTAGTAGCAAAGTTTTGCAATTCCGTGATGTGATCTTCGGCTTTAAATAAAACACTATCCTGTAAAAACCAATTATATAGCATGCTGTACAACTGCTCATAACTTTGATGATACTCTAAATCCCTCCCTCTTAAAGGGAAGGCTAGAGCGATGCTATCTTTTACCTGATTGAATTTCACAAAATTCTTGTCGGCGAAATAGCGATCGGCCAAATGGTAGTGAAAGGAAGCTTGACTAGGATGTTTTAGGTAAGAATGTAAAGCTTCTGTGCTGTTATTGCTGTCCAACATTCGGCCTGCTATATACTCATTTAGAATTTGAGTGTATTCCAATTCTACTCTGGCTAAATCTTCCATAAGGCTATCACGAAGACTGTATTGCTCCCCTGTCCCTGCAATATCTAGGATATAGGCTTCCGGGAAATTATCGCTTCGGTTCCGGAGGCTTTGGATTAGAGTAGGATTGCGAGCCGAATGTGGATTTGCCATTAATAGATCCCGAATTTGCTCTTGACTAAAAGGATATTCAGAAACAGCCAATTGAGCGAGTACCCAATTACTGAGAAAGGGTGAGGCCGATTGGAGGTCATTGTAAACCTGTAAAGCATTTCCGGAAACGGCACTTTCTATCAATTGCAGGAAATAATCCGTATTGCCACCATCTGTAAGCAATTGCATTTGATTTAAGCCTTGAATAAGGAGGGGTTTCGCATTCATCAAATCGATTTCTAATTGAGTGCCATCACTACCATAAGTAGAAATGCGATTGGAACAGACCGAAGGGCCAGCCTTGGCGAGTCTGCGTATCCGGGGACTAATAGAATAGGGGTATTTCAAATTAGTGCGATTGGCTGGGCCATCGAATACATAGTTTATTTGGGCTCCTTCATTATCTATATTGAAATTGAGAATGCTACTAAGATTACTAAACTCATTATTGGGTAGAAGAACGGGGGTTGCCCTAAAGCCTTGGTTACGAGCAATTCCAAATAGTGAAGATATCGACATAGGGGACTGACGAATATCTAAATCCGTAAATCCATTTAAATAGCTATTGCAACGAAAGCGAAGACCCTTTAGGTACTGGCTATGTCGATTAATACCGATAGCCTGAGATCCTAGGTGCAAGTCGTGGAATTGGGATCGGTAAAATTCATTATCGGTCTCCCCCGCATTTCGTATAACCAAACCGGCAGCGCCTTCAGTCATTGCATTGCCGTGACCATTAAACTGATTGCCTTCGGTATTAAACTGATCGCAAGCATCAAGGTACAGGCCATAAGGGTATTCTGTGAAATTGCTCGCCTGAATTGGAATGTGCTCGATCTCGAAAGTATTGGCACGGACTAAACTTTCGAAGGTGCCAAAGAGGTAGATACCTTTATAGCAGCTTATATGAGTATGTTCTATTTTAATTAAACCCTTGCTGCCATTACGCCGAGCTTCAATCGCTTGTTTTAAACCGAGGAACTCGCTTCGGTCAAAATTTATACAGTTCGATGGATTGATACAACGGTGATCGATTTGGAAAGTGGATCGAATACCCTTGATGCCTGTGCGCGATTCGGATGCAGGCATAGCACTGCGCTCCTCCTTAAAGCTGCATCCACTAAAACGAATGCCATTCACATCCCACATACTAATATGGTCCTTAAACTGAGATGCCGAAAGTGGGGCCTCATCCGTAGTTAGAAAATTGCAGTTTTCGAAATAGGAACGATTATTAACCTCCTTGCCCAGGCTGTTTTTAGGGTGGTAACTCATGAATTCAACATCCTTTAAATTATTTTTAAAGCTGCTGTTCTCCGCTAAAACATAGCCACCGGTTTGACTCCATACCAAAGTTCTATTTTGATAATTGCCTTTGATACCAATAAAGCTTAAGCCAACCACTGCATTTTCGATGATGGCATTGTTCTTTAGAATCACCATGCCTTGATTTGCAGGTGATTGACTACTGCGAGAATTTCCGAAAACATAAATTCCATCAAAGTATTTTCCGCAGATGTTTCCAACCTGACCGCCATCAATGATGAGTTTTGCACCAGGCATTACCTTAATTACGGCCTTTTCAGGAAGGGATAAATAGCATTTTAGGGTTAGGCTAGCGCCGGGCTCAAGAATTAAGTCACCTATTAAATAACGCGGGTTTTCCCATACTTCATTGCTACCACCTGCTAAGCTTAAAGGCCTGTCGTGATAATTGCAGAAGTCAGAAAAGTCAACATAATGCCGGGCATTGTTATGGGTTAATGCATAATGTAATCGCCCAATCTGACATCGGGTAAGGGCATCTTTCCTAGCATTTGAAGCCATCATGTTATTGGAACAAGGAAGTCCATCCGCAGCCGGACTGCTATTACAAGGGCAGGGATTTAGAGCTTGACTCGAAGGGGTGTCATCACAGAAATCATCCTGAAAAGGATCACAATTGTAGTTCGCATCTCTATTGGGCGATAATAGACCTATGCAATGAGCTATTTCATGATTTAAGGCACCGGTCATAGTGGCCCAAGCACTTATACCATTTGCTAAAAAATCTTGGTAGGATCCATTAAGAATAAGTCGATTCGAATTGAAACTACCCCAATGTTCATTATTGGGTGAATGATGGGGAAAGGCAAAGACATGTAAGGCGTTTTCTTTAAAATTCAAATTAGGATTGTCCGTCACAAAACGTTTGTACAAACTGTTTAAGCGATCCTCTTTTGAATCGGTGAAGTGTTTGTGAAATTCGGGATCTCGATCATAAACAACATTTTGAGGGGACAAGCTAAAGCGAATTCTACTATCAAGCATATGTGGCGTGGGATGGTCGGGATCTTGCCGACTTTCCTCCGCTAGATTGGCATGAACCCGATTTAATGAGTTTATAAGGTTTTGCCAATAAGCACTTTGGGGATGACCGCTTTGATCTGCCATATCAACAGCAGTAAAATTGCTTTTACCATTCGCTTCTTGTATGATATGTAGTACCAGTCTTAGCCTTTTGGTAGGGGTATATCCAGGATAGTCTGGATCAGGAGCATAATTAATGGAACTACCACAAGGTGTTGGACCATTTTGGGCTAATAGAGCAGATAGTCCTAAAAGCCATATTCCGATGAGAATCTTTAATTTATTCATCTTCTTTATTTGATTTTGAAAAGAAGCAGTTCGATCGGATTGAAATGCAGATCTGACCACTTCTTCGTTTCTGATTCCGTGATTATTCCTTCTCTGTTTCCATTCCTAGGGTGGTCCTTTATTCTTCATAAGTGGTCACTTTGAGTAAATCATTGCTTTGTCTCATTAAACAGATGCTTTTACCTTGATTTAAATTGCTTTAAATACGGGTAAAATCAATGTTTACTATAAGTTAATGATTTAATAAATCGACCGATAAAGGAGTAGATTATATCTGATTAAAATAGCCTGTCTGGCTTGATTTTTATCTTAAGATACTGGAAAACAATGGTTTGAATTATAATGCAAGGGCCTTGTAGCCTGGAGGTAGCTATGTGTGGGAGAAATGAGAGATTATTCTGAATAAGAATTATCAGGGAAATTAGAAGATCAATAAATAGCTATTATGAGGTAATTTAATTTGTATTAAAATCTTTTAGAGCGGGCATGATATGCCATTTGCTTTTTTGTGAACAAAAAAAATCCCGACCTCCTTGCGGAGACCGGGATGGATTTTTAAGAGAGTTTAGAGTGTAGAATTTAGAATGTAGAATTTAGAGTGTAGATCTAAGATCTAAAGTCTATCGTCTAACATCTAAAGTCTATCCTAATAATATCTTTTACGACGCACCTGAGCAATATACTTGCTCAAACGAATAACCTGACGGCTATAACCGTACTCATTATCGTACCATACGTATAATACCATGTTTTTGCCATTGGCATCTACAATGGTAGCAGGGCTATCGAAAATAGAAGGACAAGACTCACCTACAATGTCGCTGGAAACCAGTTCGTTGCTCATAGAGTACTTAATCTGCTCTACCAAATCACCTTTAAGGGCAGCATTGCGCATGGCATTGTTTACACCTTCTAAATCGGTAGCGTTTTTAACTTCCAGGTTCAAGATGGCTAAAGAACCATTAGGAACAGGAACACGAATGGCATTAGAAGTTAATTTACCCGCCATTACCGGAAGGGCTTTAGCTACAGCAGCGCCAGCACCAGTTTCAGTGATAACCATGTTTAAGGCAGCAGCACGACCACGACGGTATTTCTTGTGCATATTGTCTACTAAGTTCTGGTCATTGGTATAAGCGTGTACGGTTTCAATATGACCGCGCTCAACGCCAAAGGCATCTTCGATTACTTTCAATACCGGAGTAATGGCATTGGTAGTACAGCTAGCGGCAGAGAAGATGTTCACCTCACTAGGATCGAAATCCATTTGGTTAACACCGTGTACAATATTGGGAACTCCTTTACCAGGAGCGGTTAATAACACTTTCGCAGCACCTTTAGCTTGCAAGTGACGGCTCAAAGCTGCTTCATCGCGGAAAGCACCGGTATTGTCAATGATCAAGGCATCATTAATACCATAAGCGGTATAATCGATATCCTCTGGTTTGGCTGCATTGATGAATTTGATCTCACGACCGTTAATGATCAAAGCCATGTTCTCTACGTCTGCTTCAACCGTGCCAGGGAAGTTACCATGCACAGAGTCAACACGTAAAAGGGAAGCGCGTTTTTCTAAGCTTTCAGGAGTTTCTCCACGGCTTACTACGGCACGCAAACGCAATTGCTCGCCCATACCTTCTTGAGCCATTAACTCACGGGCGACTAAACGGCCAATACGACCAAATCCGTAAAGAACCACGTCTTTAGGAGTAGTACGCTCCATATTGTCCGGACCAATAAAGTCGGCCAATTTGCTGTTCAGGAATTCTGAAACGCTGGCAAAATTGCTTCCTTCATTCAGCCACTCACTAGCCAAACGGCCAATGTCCATACGGGCGGGAGCTAAATCCATTTGCACCAATTCGTCCAAAAGGGCTACGGTGTCGGTAATGGTAATGTTTTGTCCTACAATGTTGCGAGCATAAGAATGCAGGTTCAGCACTTCGCTGGGACGTTGATCCACCAATTGGTTGCGGAACAACACGGTTTCAATGCCCTTATCTAAGTAAAGATCATTGATGTTTTTGATGAATTGAACCGCCAGTTTCTCTTGCTGAATTCTCTGAGCAACAGATTCTTGATAATTGTTTGTCTGCGCCATTTTAGCGTGATTTGAGAGGGTTTAAAAAAACGCTGCAAATGTAGACTATTTACAAATTATCAAAGGCTTAATCAAGCCTTTTTGCCTTTCGGCGGATGGGATTTTATTGATAGTCAATTATCGAATTCCATTGCGGTTAGCCCAACGGTGGTATTTCGCCTTATTGATATTATGCTGACGCAGGCTCTGAGCAAAGGAATGGTAACCAGGTCGGTCGGGATCTGCGCACATAAAAATGTAGGAATGATCCTGCGCTTTTAAAACGGCATCAATACTGCGAGGATCGGGAATGCGAATCGGCCCCGGAGGTAAGCCTGTATGCAAATAAGTATTATAGGGAGAGTCAATATCCAGGTTCTTGGTATACACTCTTTGCACGATCAAATCCGGATCTTCTATTTTCATGGCATAAATCACCGTAGGATCCGATTGTAATTTGATGCCTTTTTCCAAACGGTTGAGGTATAAGCCGGCTACCATGGGCATTTCATCGGGGCGAGCAGTTTCGCTTTCCACAATGCTGGCCAGGGTAATAACTTCATGTCGGCTTAAGCCACTTTTTTCGAGCAATGCAGTACGACTCTGCCAAAAGCGCTCCGATTCGCGCAGCATCCTTTGAACAAAATCATGTGGACTGGTAATCCAGTAAAACTCATAGGTGTTAGATAAGAAGAAGCCCGGCAGTTCCTTGCGGCTGATTTTAAAATCTTCCAAAACCTCTTCGCTCTTCAAATATTTGAGGAAATCCAGCGAATCCGGTTCCAGAGCTTCTCCGGCTTGACCAGCCAAATCTTCCAGGGTATAAGCCATATTAAGGGTAAGGCGCACGGGCTCTTGAATTCCTGCGCGAAGACGATTCACCAAACTATTATTACTCATGCCACTGCTAATGGCATATTTACCTGGCTTAATGTTATGAGGTAATTTCTTCCATTCGGCCAGCAGTTCAAAGTATTCGCGATGAATAAGTAGAGTGTCTAGCTGAAGTAAAAGTTCTTCATAGCTAGTGCCTGGCTCAATATAAAGATGATGACTTTGCTCCAAGCTCACCACATTAGGAGCCCAAATAATGCGTTGGGCTCGATAGCCCAAATAGCCTCCAACTAAAACAATGATGCCAAGAAGAATGAGTAGACCTCGTTTCATGAAAAGAATTTCCTGTAGTGTTCCTTAGCCTGGATATTCTGCGGGTCCAAGCGAATTATAGCTTCCAAAGCGCGCTTCAAAGCTAGGGCATCTTCGCTTTGCATGGCACGCCGAGCTTCATTTTGCCAAGCTAAAAGATAGTCGGGATAGCGTTCTAAGCAAAGCTTTAAGTATTGTGCTGCCTCGGTATTACGGACTTGTTCCAGCATCAAAAAAGCAATATTATTTAGGGATTCCCGATGGTAAGGCTCCTCTTGTAATACTTCCTTCCATAAGCTTTCGGCCTTGGCTTTTTGTCCTTCGGCATTTAATAAAGCTGCCCATTTATTTTTGAAGTCACCAATAAAGGGAGCCAGTTCTACCGAGCGTTCAAATAGTTTTAAAGCGGATTCCCTATCACCTTTAAACTGATAAGCTTCCGCCAAACGGTAGGCTGTCCAAGCATCTTTATTTTCATAATCAAGTTCGGTGAGTTCTCGCAATAGATGGTCGATTCCATATTGCGCTCCGAAGTGATACAAGCTTTCGCGATCACCACTTAAAAAGAAGTAATAGGTCCAGAGGTACAAATGCTCCGATGCTGTTTTAGGCACCTCATTTAAGAAGCGGGCCGCACTATCCAAATAAACAGGCTTGGCGCCGAAGCGTTCAAATTGCTGCAAATAAGCCAGGGCTTTATCGCGCGCTGAGGGTTTAGGATCATTGATAGAGAGCAGGGCTAAAAAGCGACTGGCTTCGGGTGAAACTTGAGTTCCATTTTCCTGAGGCTTACGGATAAAATGATCGTGCACCGTAACATGGGGAATGTCGGTGGCCTGAGAGGGAGGCATGTGGCATTGCACACAATTATCTTGTACTAGCTCCCTTTCGGATAGGGGAGCAGAGCACAGTTTGCTGGCCTTCTCAGGCGAATGACATTCAATACAAGTTTGATTAAAGCTCGCAATCTCCGTATTCTTTACCGACACATGAGGGTTATGGCAAGAGGTACAGGTGAAGGTCTCCGGATGAGCCTGATAGCAAGCGCTAAGCTTAAAACGATCCGCATGTGAGGCCATAATAAAGCGATTGTCGGAATCCTCATAGCGTGGTAAAAAGACCTGCATTACCTCTTTGAGCTCCATGCCTGGTTTAAAGTCGAAAAAGCTTTTGCCTTCCTTTAATACTGCATTGCCTTGAAGGTGACAGCGCTGGCAAATTTCAAATTGCATTTGGGCACTAAGGCGCTTGGGGTTCACAATACTGCGATCGGCTTCTTTGGCGGTGTCGGTAATTTCACCCCGCATAATTTTCGCCACATGCGCGCCTCCCGGACCATGGCAGCGTTCGCAATTAATTCCTTCCGGGATACGGCTAAATTTTTGAGTGCTACCCTTTACAAATTGGGTGGGCATGGCATTGTGGCAAGCCATACATTCCAGGCCAATTTGTCGGTTAAAGCGACTGTTATTTCCCTCCTCAAAGCCAGGAGGGAAGTCTAGCTTTTGTTCTTGAGCATACCAGGTAAAAGGCGCTTGAAAATAATAGCCATTCTCCTGCCAGAGATGTGAATTGGTATGCTGTCCGCTGCCAATAACATAATCGATCGGCTGTACTAAATTGTGGATCGTATCGCCATCGGCGCCAAGCCTAAACTCGCGCAGGACTAAGGTATTATCTCGCCAAAATGGTTGATAGTATAAATCTTGATAGGAGTCGTATAGCTTCTGCTGACCATCAATCTTGGCAATGCTTTTTAGGGTATCGGCCTTGCCAATGGACTGCCCCATTCCGGTTTGGATAAAGGTCTGATGTATTCCACTATGACACTGCATACAAGTTTCGATGCCAACATAAGACACCGTATCATGGTGATTGAGCCATTGCAGCGATTCTTCTTTTTCGGCGCTCAGTTTTTTGGCTGTGGGATGATCACATTGATAAGCCAAAAGCATCACCAAGGCTATAATTCCACTTAAGCTCAAAAACTTCTTCATCGAGACCCTTTCAATAATTGCAGTAAATGCTCGTCTATAAAAGAATCACCCTGGCGGTACCATTGTTTACGCAAGCCGCATTTTTCAAAGCCGCATTTTTCAAAAAGTCGCAAGCTGGCCGCATTTCCATCGGCAATACTTACATGTAATTGCTGCAAATCAAAGGCGGTGAAGAGGTAGTCTATAAAAAGATTCAGGGCCGCCTCTGCCAGGCCTTGGCCTCGATTGGACTCCGCACCGATGAGTATACCCAAGGCTCCGCGGCGATGGTCAATATCAAAATCAAAGAAATCAGCCAGTCCAATGCTTTGGTCTTTATAGCAAATCATCATTCGCAATTGTCCCACTTCATAGGGACTTTTCCCTACTTCTTGCAGGTATTGCTTCATTAGGTATTCGCTATAGGGAACCCTTTGCTGGGAGCTGGTCCAAAACTCAGGATTGTTCTCCCAAGCCAATAGCAGGCTTAGATCTTCGGGCTCCAAAGCCCTTAAGCTGATATCTTCTTTTTGCAGCTTTATCATTTGGCAAAGCCCTCGAATACTTTCTCTGCTGGTCCTTCTAACCAGATGTTGAAATAGCCCTTTTCGGGACTGTGCTCAAAAGAAAGACTAAGCTTGCCTCCCTTGGTACGCATGTGAATGGGAGAGAGGGGTGCCTTGCCACTGTAATGGGCCACCAAAGCAGCGGCGGTAACTCCAGTGCCGCAACTATAGGTTTCATCTTCTACGCCTCGCTCATAGGTACGCATTTCCCAATTCTGGCCTTCACCAGTCATGAAGTTTACGTTAACCCCGGCTTTCTTATAAGGTTCTGAATTGCGAATGGCGCGTGCGGCAGTCACAATGTTCAATTCGTCGGGATTGGGATGCAAAACCACATGATGCGGAGAGCCGGTATCGGTAAACCAGTCAGTGCCCCGCGCTTCAATAGTGGGCACATCAATCATTTGCAGGCGTACGCGTTTTGCTTCTACTTCTGCCAGGTGGGGACCATCAATCGCAATGAAGCGAAAGGAGTTTCCCATCCCTAAATCGTGCGCAAATTGTGCAATACAGCGGCCACCATTGCCGCACATCGTACTTTCGCGTCCGTCGCTATTGTAATAGATCATGCGGAAGTCGAAACCTTCGGCGGGGGCTAATATGATTAGGCCATCGGCACCTATGCCAAATCGGCGATGACAAAATTGCTCGATGTCAGTTTGAGACCATGACGGAATTTCCTGACGTCCATCGATCATAATAAAGTCATTTCCGGTACCTTGGTATTTGTGAAAAGTAATCGGATTCACGTCTAAGTTAAAATGTCGTTAAAGGCTGTGTTTCAAGGATACTAGGCCTTGACTTGGAACAGTTATTGGAAAAAATTTGTTGCAAAGTAAAAAGATAGGATAACATGAAGAATATTGCAAAGCTCATTTTGATTTCAGCCTTTGGGGGAATGATCAGTTTGGGACTCTATAAAGCCTTCTTTGAGAAGGAGAACACCCGAACTTTTATTGAGAGCCCCGCTCAAGTTCAACATAGTCCGGTAAGTTATGCCGTGCCGGGAACCGCGCCGGAAGATTTTGTGGAGGCGGCCGAGAAGAGTGTTCATAGCGTAGTACACGTAAAAACAGCCGTGCGTGCTCGAGTGCCGGTAGCACAATCTCCTTTAGACTTTTTCTTTGGCGTACCTCAAGGTCAGGGCCAGGGTCAATTGCAATTAGGAACCGGCTCCGGGGTAATCATTAGTGAGGATGGTTATATCGTAACCAATAACCACGTAATTGAGGGCGCTGAAGAAATTTTGGTGAGCCTCAATAGTGGAGAAGAATATCCCGCCAAAGTAATTGGTGCCGACCCCACCACCGATATTGCCTTAATTAAGGTAGAAGATGAGGTGAGTGGATTGCCTTATCTCAATTTTAGCAATAGTGATAATCTCCGCGTAGGAGAATGGGTATTAGCCGTGGGTAACCCTTTCAATCTAACTTCAACCGTTACCGCGGGTATCGTTTCGGCCAAAGCACGTAGCATTGGTATTATTGCAGAGCAAGCAGCCATTGAGTCTTTTATTCAGACTGATGCGGCGGTAAACCCCGGAAATAGTGGTGGTGCTCTGGTAAATACTCGCGGTGAATTAGTAGGAATCAACTCAGCCATTAGTACTCGCACCGGAAGTTTTGAAGGTTACTCCTTTGCCGTACCTAGTAATCTGGCAGAAAAGGTAGTGGCTGACCTAAAAGAATTTGGTACTGTACAGCGTGCTTATTTAGGGGTTAAAATTTCGGATGTGACCCCAAGGCTGGCTACCGACTTAAAGCTTGAAGTGAACTCCGGTGTTTATATTGGCGGTTTAAGTGAAAATGGTGCCGCTGCTGAAGCCGGTTTGGCAGAAGGGGATATCATTGTGGCGGTTGATGATCGTAAGGTGAACAAAGGAGCCGAGTTGCAAGAGATTATTGGCAGCAAGCGCCCTGGAGAAGCGGTGATAGTTTCCGTTTTACGGGATGATGTTTTAAAAGACTATCAGGTAACCTTGCGCAATGTAAATGGCACTACGCAACGTTTTAAGAAGGAAGATCTTCAGTTCCTGACCTTATTAGGAGGAAGCTTCCGCGAGGTGAATGAAGATGAGCGACGCGCTTACCGTATTCCTTATGGTGTTAAGATTTTGGATGTGAAGAGTGGCATCTTAGCCGAGCAGGATATTCCTCGCGGCTTTATCATTACCCAGATTAATCAGAAAGCCATTAAGAAGGTAGAGGACATTAATGTGGTAGGCAAAGAACTTCCACGTGATAAACCAGTAATCATCTTTGGTGTACTTCCGAATGGACGCGAAAAATATTATGCCTTTGGTTTTTAGTAATTGTGATGAAAGCAAATGAAAAGCGGCCCTGGATGGGGCCGCTTTTTTTATGATGTAAAATTGAAGTTCTTACAATCTTGCCAGGCTTTCTTCCAAAGCTTTGATTTTGCTTTGGGCATCATCCTGCTTGGCTTTCTCATTAGCCAGATTAATCAGAAAGCGATTAAGAAGGAAGAGGATAGCAAGTCGCTTGTAAAAGATCTTCCACATGATAAACCAGTAATCATCTGTGGCGTACTTCCAAACGGATGCGAAAAGTATTATGCTTTTGGTTTTTAGAAATTGTATTAAAAGCAAATGAAAAAAGGACCTGCACTGCTTCGCTTTTTTTGATCTAATAAAAGCAATGCAGTAGCTTTGAAAAAACTTTATATGCTTCGTAGATTATTCATCATTTTACTTTTGCTCAGTGCTTTTTCCAACCTTAAAGCGTCGCACATTTTAGGTGGTATCTTGGACTATTATGTTGTTAATCCAAGTCAATACAAGTTTGTAGCAACTATCTATTACGAGCCTGGTTATTCACCATCAAATATTCAATTAGCCGGTCCGCTTGGTAGTGGAAATATGGCATTGGATAGTAGTTATACTGATACCATTTTTTTCGACGGATGCGGGTTTTCAGTGGTGGTCTATAAATACTCTTTAGATGTTAATACGGTTGGTGTACCTGGTAATTCTGGGTGGAATTTCTCCATAAGCGCCTGTTGCACGGATACTTTTTCTAATGTTTCGTACAGTGGTCAGAATATGGATTTTACGATAAGCTGCACCTTGTTTAAAGAATATAATCCAATTAGCCAAAGCTATGTTGCGCCAACAGTTGGTACAATCAACACTAAAACTCCAAGCTTATTTCATTACAGAACCACGGGAGCACCTCAAAAGATACCCATTGCTCCTTTGAGTAAAGAGAATAGTATAGATTCTGTAGTGCATCATTTATCTCAACCTTTTCTAACTCAAAGTCAGAGAATTACATGGGAGAATGGATATAATCAATTTGCCCCTTTTCCCGATCCCTCTGAGGATACACTAAATGGAGTCAATTTCTTGGACAGTCGGGGTTTTTTAAACTTTAACATTCAGGGAAGTAATACAGAGGCCGGTAGGTATTTATATGGTGTTAGGTATAATCATTATAAAGGGGGAAATAGAATTATACGTCAATTTAGTAACGGCGCCTTACTCTTAGGTACTCCAGATTCTAGCAGGAATATGCCAGATGTTCTTACCCTATTTAATGATACGGCTTATCAAGCATCTCAATCTACAGAGTATTATTCTCTATTGCTTGAAGTCCAAGATACATTTAATGTGGAATTGTTTGCAACGCAATCATTGTCGGGAGAATTGATTAGAGCAAGATTATTCGGCAGTCATGGACAAAGGGATAGCGGAGTATTTCAATCGCTAAACCCTCAAGGCGCATTTTTAACAGCGGATTCTAATAGAGTTACTTATACGCAAAGGTTTTACCCTTGGGATTTAGTAGATAATCAAAGTAATGTAAATCTGCGGTTTTCATTTAGTGATACTACCTGTCTTTGGCCCTTGACACGTACGATAGAATTCAATCTGAAAATTCGTAACTATCTTAAAATTACCAATAAAGTCGGTGACGTCCTTGGTGATACGCTTTTTGTTTGCCCATTTGATACAATTGAATTATTGCCCAGCGGTAACTATAATAGCTTGGCTTTGTGGTCCAGCGAAAAAGTTCAATTATTTAGGAATACAAATACGCAGGCCACTTTTGTTGCAGACAGTTCAGGATGGATCTTTTTAAATGAGACCAATGGGAATCGGAAAGACTCTATCTATATAAATCTGATTAGGGAAGACTTTAAATTAATGAATAGTGGACTTTTTTGGCCACGTCCAAATGTTCCAATTAGTTCTAATCAAGAAGCTTGGTTCTATAATGATATTCTGCCAATTTATTCGGATCGAGATAATGACAATGCTATTTGGAAAATGGGAGCCGGATACTATACCTTCATTGATTTTAAGCTACCTCCTAGTTGCCCTGAATTCTATCGAGATACTTTGTTCATATATCAGTCTTGGGAAAGTTTAAATCCGCTACAAACCATCGCTGATACGGTGCATATTGCTGATCACAGGAAAATAGAGTTTAGAGTATTAAGTGATATAATGGTTGACAGTCTTTATATAATTGGGCTTGACACAAATGCTACTCCAAATTTCTCAATCGATCAGCAAGAAATTGAATTTATACTGAGTGACAGAAGTCAAGAAATTCGAAGGGATACCATAAGATCTACAGGTAAAACCAAAATCTGTGCAGCCTTGAATTCCTTCTTAAGCACATCGAAGAAGTATTCCTTAACAATCAAACCTCTTAATAATTCTGCGAAATTTGTTGGTTTTGATTTTGCTCCAAATTTTCCTGGAGATACATCGGGATCATTTTTTATTGAACTTCGAAAGGATATATCAGACGACGGTTTAGAATACCTTACCTCTTCATTTTATGCAATAGGTTTTAAAGTTGGTCCTCGTATCAATATAGATGAGCATAAAATTTCAAAAGGTTTTAATGTTCATCCAAACCCGACGGACAATCAAATTAGCTTGTACAACCATGGTCTAGAAAATGAAGTTAGGTTGTTAGATATTAGTGGTAAACTCCTTTGGATAGGAGTGGCCAAAGAGGGGCCAAATCAATTTGATTTAACTTTTCTTAAATCCGGGATCTACACCTTGCTATTAAATGGGAGTACTCAAAAAATTGTTAAGCTTGATTAAATAAAAAAAGGGCCTGATTTCTCAGGCCCTTTTTTTTAATTCGATCTAATTACAATCTTGCCAAACTTTCTTCCAAAGCTTTGATTTTGCTTTGGGCATCTTCCTGCTTGGCTTTTTCATTGGCTACCACTGCCTCTGGAGCATTATTTACGAAGCGCTCGTTCGAAAGCTTTTTCTCTACGGATTTTAAAAAGCCTTTGAGGTAGTCTAGCTCCTTTTCAATACGCTCTTTCTCGGCACCTAAATCGGCTTGCTCACCGGCAGGTACAAAGAATTCGTATTTACCCGCGAGGAAGCTAAAGCCGGGGCCTGCTTCTTCCGCCTTCATTTCAATTTTTGAAATATTGGCCAACTTAGAAGCAAGCTCACGTAATTCGCTAGAAAGGGCTTCTTCAGCCGGAAGGAAAATTTCCAGACTTTCCTTGGGTGACATACTCTTAGAGGCACGCAAATTCCGAACGCCATTTACTACGGCCAGCATCTGATCGAAATCCGCTAAATAAGCGCTATCCACTTTTTGCATTTTAGGCCATTCGCCTAAGCTTACCGATTCTCCTTCTTTACGAGGACGAAGATTTTGCCATATCTCTTCAGTAATGAAAGGCATAAAGGGATGAAGAACGGTAGTAACCTCTTCAAAGAATTTAATCGTTTGATCGTATACTGCCTTGGAGATTGCTTCGCCGTAAGCAGGTTTGATGGACTCTAAATACCAATTGCAGAAATCATCCCATACCCACTTGTAGGTAGTCATGAGTGCTTCTGAAATTCGATACGAATTAAAGCTGGCTTCGAGTTTTTCCAGGGTATCCAGTTTCTTCTCGGCAAACCAACGCATAGCGGCAATATCCGAAGCGGAGGGGGCTTTATCAGCTACTTCCCAATTGAGAACCAAGCGCTGGGCATTCCAAATCTTATTGGAGAAATTACGCCCTTGCTCACAAAGCTCTTCATCAAAAGGTAAATCGTTACCGGCGGGTGAGGTGAGCAACATACCTACGCGAACACCATCGGTGCTGTATTTTTCCATCAAGCCAATAGGGTCGGGAGAGTTGCCTAGGGATTTAGACATCTTACGCCCTTGCTTATCGCGCACAATACCGGTGAGGTATACATTGCTAAAAGGCTTGGTGTCGCGTAATTCATAGCCGATGATAATCATACGTGCTACCCAGAAAAAGAGAATTTCGGGAGCGGTAATTAAATCGCGGGTAGGGTAGTAATAGTTAATTTCTTCATTCTCCGGATCAAGCACACCATTAAATACCGAAAGCGGCCATAACCAGGATGAGAACCAGGTATCCAATACATCGGGTTCCTGCTGTAGGTCCTCCGTGCTGATGGAAGCATCACCAAACTGTTGACGCGCTTTTTCCAGCGCTTCGACTTCATTTAAGGCCACCACAATTTTCTGGCGATCACCTTTATAGTACCATACCGGAATTTGATGTCCCCACCATAATTGACGAGATATGTTCCAATCGATCACATTCTCCATCCAATGGCGGTAGGTATTCTTGAACTTTTCAGGAATTAACTGAATTTCAGCCTCCTCATCCATTACGGCTTTAATGGCGGGCTGGGCTAATTCCTTCATTTTTAGGAACCATTGGTCTGATAATCGAGGCTCAATTACCGCCCCGGTTCTTTCGCTGGTTCCTACCTTGTTTTTATAATCTTCGGCTTTTACTAAAAAGCCTTTTTCTTCTAATTCTTTGGCGATGGCCTTGCGCACCACAAAGCGATCCTGACCTTCATAATGTAAGCCATGGGCATTAAGCTTGCCTTCTTCATCCAATACATCGATGATTTCGAGGTCATGCTTTTTACCAATGGTATAGTCATTAATGTCGTGGGCCGGAGTAATCTTTAAGCAACCGGTACCGAATTCCATATCCACATAATCATCAGCGATAATGGGGATTTCGCGATTGGCGATGGGTACTAATACTTTTTTACCAATCAAATTTTGGTAGCGTTCATCATTTGGATTTACGCAAATGGCTACGTCACCTAAAATGGTTTCAGGACGAGTAGTAGCAACCTGAATACTGCCTTCTCCATCCACCATAGGATAGGAGAGGTGGTAGAGCTTACCATTCAATTCCTTGTAAATTACCTCCTCGTCAGATAAGGTAGTTTTGGCTTGCGGATCCCAGTTTACCATGCGGTAACCGCGGTAAATCAAGCCCTTTTCATAAAGGTGAATGAATACCTTAAGTACCGATTCCGAGCGAACTTCGTCCATGGTAAAGGCCTCGCGATCCCAATCGAAGGAACAACCTAATTTTTTAAGCTGCTGTTGAATAATGCCACCATGCTTATGAGTCCATTCCCAGGCATGTTTCAAAAACTCCTCGCGACCAATCTCAAATTTGTCGATTCCATCATCCTTAAGCTTTTGCACCACTTTGGCTTCGGTGGCGATAGAAGCATGATCCGTACCGGGAACCCAGCAGGCATTATAGCCCAACATACGTGCCCGACGGATTAAAACATCCTGAAGGGTATTGTTTAACATGTGCCCCATGTGCAAGACGCCAGTCACATTGGGTGGCGGGATGACGATAGTATAGGATTCTCTTTGGTCCGGAACGGATTTGAAAAATTTGTGATCCATCCAGTAAGCATACCACTTGTCCTCAGCGGTAAGGTGCTCAAACTTGGGAGAAATGCTCATGAAGCTGTGTTTTGAAAGCAATTATGATAAGCTGGCAAAGGTAATATTTCACTCAGAGGAGAGAGCTTTGACTTTGGTATAATTTTCGCGTACTAATTGGCCTTGAGTATAGCTGAAATATTCTCTAAATTTGAAGGTCTAATTAAAGAACGTACAATGAGACAACTAATCACTACCCTAGCTGTAGCATTCTTTGGATTCACGGCCATGGCCCAAGAACAGCCTGAGAATCCTAACGCTGCAACCATCGATTTTGAAACCGAGGTTGTAGATTACGGAACCGTTGAAAAAGGTGCTAATGGCGAGCGTGAATTTAAGTTTACCAACAATGGTAAAGAACCCTTAATCATTACCAGTGCTCGTGGATCCTGCGGATGTACCGTACCAAGCTGGCCTAAAGAGCCTATCGCTCCAGGTGAGTCTGCGGTTATTAAGGTGAAGTACGACACTCAGCGTGTAGGTCCTATTAACAAATCAGTAACCGTTAATTCCAATTCCAAAACTCCGGTTAAGGTTTTGCGTATTAAAGGTAAAGTAGTGAAGCCCGAAGAGGTGAAAACTACTCCTGAGAAGGAAAAAAGCACGATGATGGCTAAATAAGCCTAAGCTGCTACACGAAAAATCCCGAGTCAGAATTTAGTGTTCTGATTCGGGATTTTTTTTGTCCTTAGGGTTTATAAAATTTATGTTTTATTTAAATTTTTTATAGTTTTGGGTAAAACATTTAACATGAAAAGAAAAGATTATTTACGATTAAGCGGTTGGGTACTCCAGTTCATGCGCGGTCTTTGTGTTATAGCTTTAGCTTTTATGCTGTATGATGGTATTCGCCATAGCCTTGATCCCGAATACTATTTTGTGCGATGGGAATGGTATGGCCTAAGTGGCGATATGGATTTTGTGGAAGAAGGAGAATATCCTCCCCAAACAGCGGCTTCGTATTATTTCAACTGGATTCAAATCTCTATTCAATTGCTATTGATGTTTTTAGTTTGGACCCAATTAATCAAAGTGCTGAATTCGGTGGTGAGCTTTGAGACCTTTATCAGCGATAATCCCATTCGTTTTCGGAAGATCGGATCCCTAATTTTGGGAATCTTTTTTCTGGATCTCTTTCATTTCTTTGATGGAATGGCCTCGGCCGATACCGAAATACAAGTGGGTGCCAATTTTTCAATTCTCTTCTTTGCCTTGGGAGCCTATGTTTTGGCCATTGTATTTGAAGAAGGGAAACGCCTGGCAGAAGAACAAAAATTGATTGTATGATACGGGTTGAATTAGATGTAATGTTGGCGCGCCGTAAAATGAAATTGAAGGACCTCGCCGCGGAAGTCGGAATTTCGGTAACCAATTTATCGCTCTTAAAAACAGGCAAAGCCAAGGGGGTTCGCTTTGAAACCTTGGCAGCGATTTGCGCTAGCTTAGATTGCCAGCCCGGAGATTTACTGATTTTTGAAAAGGAGGATGATTAGGCCTTTTCGCCTCTAACTTTCGCTTCGAATTCGGAGCGAGAGCCTTTGCCAAACATCCACAGTCCACTGCGCATAAAAACGGCTTTGGCTTCTTCTTCATGCAGGCCTCCATGTACTTCGGGCACCTCACTAAAGAAAGGTGGGAAATGATGGAGTTCGGTATCCTCCATAATATTCCATTTGCTGTGACCACCCATAAAGGGGGAGGTGAGTGCATATACCACTCGGCTCACTTTATATTCACGAGCCATAAAAGCACACATGGGGCAAGGTTCGCAATTGGAATAGAGGGTAGCGCCTTTTAAATTGGAATGCCCCACTTTTTCATGCGCCAAATGCAAGGCAATTACTTCCGCATGATCGGATACACGACGGGCAGCAAAATTGGAAGATTCAGCAATAATCTCATCGTACATCACCACCAGAGAACCAAAAGGAGCATCGCCTTTATCTAAGCTTTGGGACGATAATTCTATACAACGTTTAATGTATCGGCTATCGGAATCTGTCATGGGGGCGAAGATACAGTATTGAAATCGCATCCGGCGAAAGCCGAAAAAAAGCAAAAGCCTAAATTGGCTAAATTCACAGCAAAGAAACACCCATATGCGATATTCGTCTGAAATTACAATTGACTTGCCCCGAGAAACGGTGGTAGCCCTTTTTGATAAGCCCGAAAATTATTCTAAATGGATGAAGGGCTTGCTGAGTATAGAGAATTTAGAAGGTGAAGCTGGTCAGGAAGGATCGCGCAGTCGCCTGAAATTTGAAATGGGCAAGCGTAAAATGGAGATGGTAGAAACCGTAACTGAACGCAATTTACCGGATCGCTACGCCACTACTTATGAGACCTCAGGGGTATATAATGAGGTGCTCAATGTTTTTATAGAGCAAGGTCCTAAAAAGACACTTTATCGCACCGAGCATTATTTCCGCTTTGATAGCTGGGGCATGAAGGTGATGGCCTTTTTAATGCCGGGAGCCTTTAAAAAGCAGAGCATGCAGTATTTAAAGGACTTTAAGGCTTATGCCGAATTGGAGCAAAAATTAAGGGAAGGCGAAAAAGCAGATATCGATAATGACGAATGATAAAGAGTGAACGTTGCCAGTTTCGTTTGCTTTCCACTATTGACTTCCCCGCAGTTTTAGCGATGTATGCGGAACCCGATTCTAATAAGTACATACGTCCGCTACGAGAAAAAACCACCGAGGAATACCAAATCTTTTTGGAGGGGAAGGTGAAGAATAATCAAAGGGAGCAGGGCTATTTTTTTTCGGTTTTTGCAGATGAGGTCTTTATTGGTACCGCGAATTTTAATTATTTCGAAGCGCTGAATTTGGAGCATGTTGGGGTACACTTGGCTCGCTCTGCCTGGGGTAAAGGTTACGGAACCGAAATTTTGAAACGTCTCAAATATTTAGCGCTGGAGCGGGGACGTAAGGAAATTCACGCTTTGGTGGAAGAAGGAAATAAAGCTTCTATTCGGATGTTGGAGAAAAGCGGTTTCGACTTAAAAGACCGCTTGTATTTAAAGGGTGATCAATTACGAATTTATAAGGCCATATTAAATGAAGAAACTGTTTAGCGGACTGGGAAGAAAAATTGTGTACTTGCTTATTCTGGGGCTTTTTATGGGAATCCTAAATTACAGCTTGATCTCTTGGTTGACCAGTAAAGAAAATAGCTTCGAGATTAATGATGTACCCGAAAAGAAGGTGGCCTTAGTTTTAGGAACCTCAGAATTTTTGAAGAATGGCTCCACCAATTTGTACTTTAAGTTTAGGGTAGAGGCGGTGGCTCGGTTGTGGAAGGCCGGGAAAATCAAATATGTTTTGGTGAGTGGTGATAATAGTAAAAAGGACTATGATGAACCCAGCGCTATGAAGGAAGCCCTTATTGAAAGAGGCGTACCAGCCAATCGCATTGTTTTGGACTATGCCGGTTTCCGTACCCTCGACTCGGTAGTGCGCGCTAAAGAAGTTTTTGGTCAGGATGATATTCTTATTGTGAGTCAGCAATTCCATGTGGAAAGAGCCTTAATATTGGCCGACTTTAAAGGCATTGAAGCCTATGGCTATAATGCGGTGGATGTAGAAGTTTATAGTGGCTTTAAAACTAAAGTGCGGGAGTACTTTGCACGTATTAAGCTGTGGCTGGATTTAGTAGTTGGGGTGGATCCCAAGTTCTTAGGGGAACCGGTAAGCATACCTTAATAAGCGCTTATGAAGTTTACATTCTTCCTTTTCTTAATCTTTGTTCAAGGTGTTAGTTTAAAGGCGCAAAATAATCCTTGTGCTTGCTGCGAACCAGCTTTTCGTCAATTCGATTTCTGGATTGGAGAATGGGAAGTAAAAGATACCAGCGGCTAGCTATTAGGCATTAGTTCAATAGTTCTGGCTAAAGGAGACTGCCTTATTCAAGAGCATTGGCAAGGGCAAAGTGGTGTTAGCGGTCATAGTATGAATTATTATTCCAGCACCGATTCTTGCTGGCATCAGCTCTGGGTAGGTGGCGATGGAACGATCCTCGATCTTAGCGGAGGTTTGGAAAAAGGAGCGATGGTTTTACGATCTCCTACATTTAAGGCTAAAACAGGTAAAATGCTTCAACATCAGATTCATTGGATACCCCAGGCGGATAGCACGTTGATACAGCATTGGCAATTAATAGATGAAAAAGGGCAGGCCCTCCAAAGCCTTTTTTACGGAGTTTATCATCCTAAAAATTAGAAACAGGATATGTATATAAAAAGGCATTATGGTTTTTGGATCACTTTCGGTTGGTCTAAAATGCCCTTTATTTTAGGAGCAGTTTACGCTGTGGTGATTCTGGGATTAGCGGAGATTTTTGAGATTAATATGGCCTTTCCCTGGCAGCCGGTATCCGTAATTGGTATTGCGGTAGCATTTTACCTGGGTTTTAAGAATAATAGCTCTTACGATCGCACCTGGGAAGCTCGTAAAATATGGGGTAGCATCGTTAATAACAGTCGCAGTTTTGCTGCTGCCATTACTGCCTTTGTGCAGGGGGATAATGCGAAGGAAATTAAAAAGGAAATGGTCTTTCGGCATTTGGCCTGGCTCACGGCTCTCCGTCATCAATTGCGCTTAAGTCGCGAATGGGAGCATACCGATGAGCGCCTTAATAATCGCTTTAGCCCCACCATTTGTGAGGATTATAATGCCAAGCTTTTCTCGGAGCTTTCAGAATTCTTAAGTGGGGATGAACTGGCCTATCTGCAAACTAAATCCAATGTGGCTACGCAGGTAATGCGCTTGCAGGCTGAGCGACTTCAAGAATTAAAGGATCAAGACTATATCGAGGATTTCCGCCATATGGAGCTCCATCAATTAATGGTTTCCTTTTATGAAGATCAGGGGAAATCAGAGCGAATTAAGAACTTCCCATTTCCACGTCAGTATGCTTCTACTGCTTTATGGCTTACCATGGTTTTTGCGGTTTTTGTCCCTTTCGGGATGATGGATGTATTCCGTGCCCATGATGCTTGGCTTCATTATTTAAGTCCTTTGATTTCCGGTTTAGTAATCTGGATTTTCTTCCTGATGGAAAAGATTGGTGATTATTCAGAAAACCCTTTTGAGGGTACTTATAATGATGTGCCCATTACTTCCATTGCCCGTGGAATTGAAATCGATCTTAAGGAAATGCTGGATTTAGAAAGTATTCCTAAGCATATTCCCTCGGAGAATGGTTTCTTGATGTAATTAATCGTGATGATAGGGTTCGCCCTTTAATATCGTAGCCGCTCGGTATAATTGCTCGGCAAAGAGGGCACGCACAATTTGATGAGAGAAGGTCATGGCCGAGAGGCTCAGCTTATAATTAGCGCGGGCATAAACATCCGGCGAAAAGCCATAAGGACCACCAATAACGAAGATCAAGCGGCGCGGACTCTGATTAAACCACTGCTGAATTTGATTGGCAAATTTCCGGGAGCTGAGCGATTTCCCTTTTTCATCCAATAATACCAGCCAATCGCCAGCTTGCAATTCGGCCAATAGCTTTTGACCTTCCTGCTGCGATACTTCCTGTGTGCTCAATTTGTTGCTGTTGCGTAAATCAGGCAGCACTTTGGATTCAAATGGCCAATAACGTTGCAGCCTTTGATAGTATTCTTGTTCCAATTCGGCGGTGGCCGATTGGGTGGTTTTACCGTGCAGGAGGAGCAGTACTTTCATAATTGGGCCTGCAAATTAGGAAATGTCGTGGATCGGGAGGCTTGGCAAGTGGTGAATGCCAGATATGACTATTGTTTAAAAAGCTGCTCAAATCTTCATTTAGAGAAAATGCCTTATTCCTGAATATTGATTTATTTAGTGCTGACTAGAAAAAAGCATGAATTCCAGCCAACGAAATGTATTGCTTATCGCTTATGATGAGCATTTAATCCTGAGCTTCCTCTATTGTCTGCGCAAGGAACCAGGTTACCGTTATTATCTTTTAACGCATAAAGCCAAGAGTTCAGCGGGTTGGTCTCGCTACTTAAAGGATGTGCATTTCTATAAGGATTATTCCGAATTAGAAAGGGTGATCCCGGAGTGCCTGCGTAAATGGGATATTGATGTTTTGATGCCCATTGGCGAAAAAGAATCGCTGGAGGTGAGTCGCAATCGCGAAACCTTGGAGAAGCTTTGTAAGGTAATGCCGCTTACCGATCCTGAGCATTTTAAGATCGCAACCAATACGAAAGCCCTCAATCAGTTTTTACTGAAACAGGAGCTTCCCTTAATGTCGGCTACCCTGGATTTGGATGCCCCTAATTTTGAAAATCGCTTAGAGACTTTTCCTTTCCCAGCCTTATTGAAGCCTGCCCAAGGCGCCTTTGGTAGTGGTATCGTTACCATGCACACTAAGGCGGATTTGGAAAGTTATCTACTTAAAAATGAAGTAGACAAAGAAGGCTTTTACTTGCAGGAATATGTAGAGGGAAACGATATCAACTTTAATGTGATTTGCAAGGATGGCGATATTCTGCATTATTCCTATCAAGAATCACCTCCCAAGCAATTGGGCAATTACAATAAGAATGATGATTTAATCTTTAAGGATGATCCGGCAGTGGTAGAAACTATGCGCCCCATGCTTAAGGCTCTGAATTATCAAGGCGTGGCCTGTATCGATATACGTCGCAATCCGGCGGGCAAAATTTATCTTCTGGAAATTAATGCACGCTTTTGGGGATCTATGATGGCCTCCATGACCAAAGCTGGGGTGAACTTTCCATTATTGATGCTCAAATTAACGGTAGATGAAATTGCTCCTTCCTACCAAAGAAAGGAGGGGAGTCAACTATCCTTACAAAGCTTTGTGAAGCAATTCCTAGGCTTCAAATGGCCAGAGCTCAAGCAATTAAAATATTGGCCTTACCTCAATGATCCCATGGCCAGAATTATGAAGTTCTGGTATCAGAAATTTAAATAGGGCATTTGTCGTATTGACTTCCGCGGCTTAGCTGGGCATATTTGGACAAAATCCAAATCATGCGATACTTTAAGTACTTATTATTCTCATTCGGCTTGCTGGCAACGACGGCATGCTCGGATGATTCCGATGATAAGAATCAGGAGCCGGGTACCACTTTGCCAGGACCGATTAGCGGAACTTCGGTAAATCTGCAATGTTCCTTTGCGAGCAATGGCGCGCCTCATCAAGAAGGAGAAGAAGCCTTGTTTAGCTTCGGTTCTACCGGCAGTTTGGGGATCGACTTTAATCCTGCTGCCAATGATGGCAATGAGGTTTCCGTGTCTAGCTCCACCTTAGTGGGCAATGAATACATTTGGGAAGATGCCAATGGCGGTTATAAATATGCGCTTTCGCTTACCGCGGATGATAGCCTCAATGAGGTGAATGTTTTTGACTTGCAAGACAATTTCTTGAATCAGTGGACCCCAATCCCTGATGGACCTGCCAATTTGAATTTGATCAGCGCTTTAGCCGGTACCTATACCGTTAATAGTGTGAATGGTGGAACCCACAGTCGAGGCACCTTTAGCATTAGTGCCGATGGTAGCATTGACTTTGATGATGGAATTGCATTTAGTCCTTCAGACTATGCCTTGGTTACCGATCGCCTTTCGGTTTTAGATGCCATTTTCGTAGATATGAATCCCTGGCCAGATGAGCCTTATCCGAGAATAGAACTCTTCGTAGATCCCAGTGATCAAAGTAAATTGATCCAGGTTGTGTACCGCGCTAATTACCCCAATACAGGTTCCATAGAAATCAATTTCTAGAAAACCAAAATCCCGATTCGTCGGGATTTTTTTTGGCTTTAAGCGCATTTCTGCCCTACCTTTTGCGGGTCAATTGAAGCCCCCATTATGCTGAAAGCCCCCCTACCGGCAAATGAAAAGGAGAGATTAGCCAATCTCTATGAGTATTCTCTTTTAGACACCATGGATGAAGAAGAATACGATCAAATCACCAAAATGGCCTCTCTGCTTTGCGATGTTCCCATCAGTTTGATTTCATTAATCGATCGCAATCGACAATGGTTTAAGTCCCGGGTTGGAATAGAATCGAGAGAAACCAGCAGGGATGAAGCTTTTTGTGCACATGCTATTTTGGAGGGAGAGCAAATTCTGGAGGTGCCAGATTCCAGAGAGGATGAGCGTTTTAATGATAATCCATTAGTGCTGGAAGATCCCAATATTGTATTCTATGCCGGGGTTCCCCTGATTAGCGATAATGATATGGCCTTGGGTACCTTATGTGTTATAGACCGGGTGCCCAGAGTTTTAACTGATGCACAGAAGGAAAGTCTAAAGATCTTGGCCGATCAGGTGGTGAAGCTTTTTGAGCTACATAAAGCCAGCTTGCAGAAAGACCGCTACTTGAAAGAATTGGAAGCGCGAAACAAAAGTTTGGAGGAATTTGCTCGAGTGGCGGCCCATGATATCAAATCGCCTTTGGCCAGTATCAAAGCCGCTTCACAAATGATTCTTTCCAAACCTGAAAATTTAGATGAGGAGCAATTGTCTTTGATGGAATTGCTCAATCAAAGCTCCGATCAATTGAGTAGTTTAATCGAAGGAATCCTGCGCCACTCGCGCTCCAATGTGTTGATCTTGGAAGAGAAAAGCTGGTTCTCATTACCCGAATTGGTGGATGGCTGCATGAAAATGATGGCACCTTTAGGACAATGTCCCATCAAGGCAAAATATCCTGAAGGATTAAATCAGATCTATTCCAATCGCACTGCCTGGCAACAGATCATTATCAATTTATTGGCCAATGCCATTAAGTACAATAATAATCCTGAGCCTCGCATTAAGGTGAAGGTGGAAGCCATAGGGCATGAGATTGAATTGAAGGTTTGCGATAATGGTCCGGGCATTCTCCCCGAAGATCAAGAGCGGATATTTAAGCTCTTTGAAACTACTCAAAACAAGGATCTAAGCGGAAGCACCGGTACGGGTATCGGTTTGGCAACGGTGAAGAACATTGTATCGGGTTTGGGAGGTCAGATCGGCCTAGAGTCCAAGGTGGGAGAGGGATCGGCCTTTGTGGTGCAGATTCCGATTGTCTAGTTTCAGCTTAGGATTTAAGCCTCAAAAAGGCATCAAAAACCATTCATCGCACATTTTGGTTCGTTGATCGATTTTTTAGCATCACATCATTAGACTGTTTCATTTTTGCAGTGTACTAAGTGATTGACGACAATGAAACAAAAAATCTTTTCCCTCGGTCTTGTAGCCTTAGCGCTTGCATCTTGTTCCAAAGAGGACTTACAGCAAGCCGTGCTCAACCCTTCAGTTGAAACCAATTTGAAGGAAGTAAAATTCCCATCCGACTTTAATTTCAGCACTGCGCGTGAGGTTGAGGCTCAGGTAATGGTTTTAGGATTAAATGATCAGCCTTTAGGCGGAACCCGCGTAAGCTTTTACAAAGGAAACCCTGAGCAAGGCGGAAAATTAATCGGTGTAGGTGTAACCAACCCTGCTGGGATGTTGGAAATGCCTTTAAGCGTTCCTGCTTATACCAAAGATATTTATGTAGTTAGTCATACTACCGGTTTTGCTAATCAGCAAGTGGTAGCAGCGAGTGATTTCAATATCACTTTCGGTGGTAAGCCTCAAGCTCGCAATTTCGGTTTCGGAAAAACCAGTGGCGTACAGGCCGTTACCCCAATTTCTGGAAACTATTATTATATGGGTGGCTTCACCACTGGTTCAGAAGCTGGATTCCCTTCTTACTTAGAAAACCCTGCTGATGTGATCACTCAGGATTTCTTAGATGATGTGAATGCTTCTTTACCTGAAAGCTCTCCAGTACCCGTTTACAATCCTTCTTACTTAACCGTAGGAAATGAATTAGACGTGGTAATCGACGATCGTAGTGATGTTTGGGTAACCTTTATTTCGGAAGGTGCCGGATACCGCAATGCTTTGGGTTACTATGTATTCGATTCTTCCAATCCTCCTGCCACTCCTGGCGATATCGATTCTATTTTCGTGGTATTACCTAATGCTTCCTTAGATGGATCAGGTGGTAAGTTAAATGCCGGTGATAAAGTGAAATTAGGCACCTTCGATGGTGGTAAAACCATTAGCTGGGTACTTTTCCAAAATGCCTGGACTGGTTCCGGTGTGAATGTGAATGCTCCTAAGTACTATTCACGTATCGACTTCAATACCAATGAAAGCGACCCAAGCAAGCGTCAGCACACAGTACAATTAGCCGATATCGGCCGTCAGCTTTTATTAAATGGTTTCGAAGATCAAACCCGTAGTAATAACGGTTCTGATAATGACTTTAACGACTTAGTATTCTACGTAACTGCTAACCCTTGGGAAAACGTAAATATCGGTGGTATTCCTCCGGTAACTCCAGAAAACGACTGTGATAATGATGGTGTTTCTGACGAAAGTGATGACTTCCCATGCGATGCTAGCCGCGCCGTACGCAATACCTACACTGGTACCTTAGCTTACGAAGACTTATGGCCTTCTCAAGGTGACTACGACTTCAACGATATGGTGGTAGACTACGAAATCGACCACATCTTAAACGGAGCCAACAAATTGGTAGAAATTGAAGCCGATTGGACTGTACGCGCCATTGGTGCCGGATACGAAAACGGATTTGGCTACAGCTTCGATGGCTTGAGCCCTTCAGTAATCACCAGTGTAAACGGACATAATTTAAGCAAGAACATCATCACCAATGCTTCCAATGGAGTAGAAGCGGGTCAGAGCGATGCTACTATTATCGCCTTCGACAATGTGTTCGATGTAATGCCTAATCCTGGTACTAAGTTCATCAACACCGTGCCTGGCGAAGCTTCTGTAAACCCAGTTACCGTGAGCCAGAAAATTACTTTCAGTAGCCCACAAATTCAGTCCCAAGTTGGTTTACCTCCTTACAATGCCTTCATCTTCGTAAATGGAGATCGTGGTCGCGAGGTGCACTTAGCCGACAAAATGCCTACCGATTTAGCTGATGCTAATTACTTTGGACAAGAAGGTGACGCTACCGACTTAAACAGCGAATACACTTACAAAACTGCCAACGGATTACCTTGGGCGATCAATATCAGCGAAAGCTTTGATTACCCAGTAGAGTATACTCCGATTAACCAAGCTTACCTCAATTTTACTAGCTGGGCAATCAGCGGAGGTAGCAGTTATGCCGATTGGTTTACCGACGGTATTGGCAACCGAGATCTTGCGAAGATCTATTAAAACGTCCCTATCTATACCCCTCTATACAGAGAAACAGTCCGGCCTGGAGCAATCCTCGGCCGGGCTTTTTTTGGGGGCTAAGCGGCCGTTAGACTTTTAAGAGGTATTTAGTGGTGTTTTAAAGCTCTATTAATCAGTGACTAGACGGATAATCGATTGAAAAAAGCATTTCGTCTATTCATCGTGAATTCTCGGATGCTCATCGATTTTTAAGGGCCTTCAATGGGCATTCTCAGCACATTTGCTGTGTAAATAAGAACAAAGCCCTTATGAAAACCAAAGTTCTATCTCTAACCCTAATCGCTGCCTTCGCAGTGGCTTGTCAAAAAGATAAAGAAGTACAGGATATTGCTTCTCCACAAGTGATTTCGGATATCAAGGATTTAAAGATTCCTTCCAATTTTGATTTTTCAACTTCTCGCGAAGTTCAAGCTTCTATCACTGTAAGGGGATCTAAGGATCAGCCATTAGGTGGTAAGCGTGTAAGTTTTTATAAGGGTGATCCTGATCAGGGAGCTGCTCTTTTAGGCGTTGGGGTAACCAACCCTGCCGGTATGTTGGATATGCCTTTACAGGTTCCTGCATATACTGAAGAAGTAACCGTTTTGGTGCATGCCAATGGTTTTGCCAATAAGCAAGTGGTTTCTTCATTAACTGACATTAAGATCGACTTCGGCGGTAAGCCAGAAGAAAGAAATTTTGGAACCGGTAAAATGGCGGGTGCGCAAACTCTAAGCCCTGCCGGAGCCAATTATTATTATATGGGTGGCTATTACACCGGTAAATACGGTGGTTTCCCCTTCTATTTAGAAAACCCTGGCGATAATATCAGTCAGCAATTCTTAGACGATGTAAATGCATCTTTACCCGAGAATATGCCTGTGCCTACCAATAATCCTCAGTATTTAACTGTAGGAAATGAATTAGACGTGGTGGTAGAAGACCGTAGTGATGTTTGGGTAACCTTCGTAAGTGAAGGAGCTGCCTATCGTAATAGCCTGGCTTATTATGTGTTTGACACGGATAATCCTCCGGCAACGCCGGCTGATATTGATTCTATTTACATTGTATTCCCGAATGCCTCATTCTTAAACGGCGGTGGCCAATTGCTTTCGGGCGATAAAGTGAAATTAGGCACCTTCGATGGTGGTAAAACCATTAGCTGGGTATTAATCCAGGAAGGTTGGAATGGCTATGGAGTAAACATCAATAAGCCCAAATACTATTCTAATATCGACTTCAATACCAATGAACCTCAGAGCAGCAAGCGTCAGCATACGGTTCAGTTATTAGACATTGGTCGTCAGCTTTTATTGAATGCCTTCGAAGATCAAACTCGTAGCTATAATGGTTCGGATGATGATTTCAACGACCTGGTATTCTATGTAACGGCTAACCCTTGGGAGAACGTAAACACCGGTGGAATTCCTCCTGTAACTCCAGAGGATGATTGTGATAACGATGGTGTTTCTGACGAAAGTGATGATTTCCCATGTGATGCCAGTCGCGCGGTACGCAGCACCTTCACCGGAACTTTGGCTTACGAAGACTTATGGCCTTCACAAGGTGACTACGACTTTAACGATTTGGTGGTGGATTACGAGATCGATCACATCTTAAACGGATCTAACTTATTAGTGGAAGTGGAAGCCGATTGGACTATCCGCGCTGTAGGAGCTGGTTTCGACAATGGTTTTGGTTGGAGCTTCGATGGCTTGAATCCTAATGTGGTGAGCAGTGTAAACGGTCAGAATTTGAATGAAGGTTTGATTTCCAATTCGGCCAATGGCACCGAGGGTGGACAAAGCTCAGCTACTATCATTGCCTTCGACAATGTGTTTAATGTAATGCCTAATCAGGGTACGCAGTTTATCAATACCCTTCCGGGTGAAGCGACTCAAAGTCCGGTTACGGTTAGCAATAAAGTGGTGTTTACTAGTCCACAGCAACAGGCTACCGTAGGCTTACCTCCTTACAATCCATTCATCTTCGTAAATGGCGATCGTACTAAGGAAGTGCATTTAGCCGACAAGATGCCAACGGATCTGGCCAATGTGTCGGACTTCGGAACCGGATCGGACGCTACTGATGTAAACGGAAACTTTACCTATAAAACTGCAAATGGATTGCCTTGGGCTATTCATATCAGCGAAAGCTTTGATTATCCGGCCGAATTCCAGCCGATTAATGAAGCCTACTTAAACTTCGCAATCTGGGCTACCAGCGGCGGGGCCAGCAATACCGATTGGTTTACCGATGCCATAGGCAACCGCGAGGTGACTAAGATATTTCAATAAGTCCCCATCTATACCCCTCTATACGAGAGCTAACCCGACTGCTGATTTTATTGGTAGTCGGGTTTAGTTCATTTTAGGCGCCTGACAATTCGGCCGATTTGGCAAGAGGGCAGGGCCTTTGCGGCCTGAAGGGAAAATATTTCAATTATGTCAAAAGTACAAGCGAACGACACTGTTGTAGTGCATTACCAAGGCCGTCTGGAAAGTGGTGAGGTATTCGATGATTCGAATGGTCGCGATCCGCTGGAGATTAGCCTGGGCCAGGGAATGGTAATTCCTGGTTTTGAGAATGCCCTTATCGACATGGAAGTTAGCGAGAAGAAAACCGTGAACATTCCTGCCGCTGAGGCCTATGGTGAGCATCGTGCGGAATTGGTGCAGGAAGTTCCCAAGAACCAATTACCGGAAGAAATTAAGCCTGAAGTAGGTATGCAATTGGTGTCTCAAACTCCTGATGGGCAGCAGATCCCACTGATTGTAACCGAAGTAGGCGAAGAAGCAATTACTGTAGATGCCAATCCTCCTTTAGCGGGAAAAGATCTGATTTTCGATCTGGAATTGGTAGCGATTAAATAAGCTAGAGGAGACGGGGATTTCGGGCCTAAAAAAGGCTTTGCAATTCCATTTCCTTAATTATATTTGCAGCCCGCAAAATACGCGGGCATCGGGATGTAGCTCAGTTGGTAGAGTACACGTCTGGGGGGCGTGTGGTCGCTGGTTCAAGTCCAGTCATCCCGACACAATTAAAGCATAACCATCTTAAAATTAGATAGTTATGCTTTTTACGTTAGAAATACGTTAAACTTTATAGATCAAGATAGCCATCCAGTACACCTTGTTTAGCCTTTTCCATTAAATCCGTTTTTGTACTTACAGGAACTGAAATATAATGATAATCGTTTGGTAGATGCGCACTATCAAAGGTGATATCGATATTATCTTCTGTTAAAATGATTGAGCCAATTGCAGATAAGGGAAGAAAGACATCCTTTTGTAATTTGTCTTTGGTTAAAATTTCAACGTGAATAAACTTCATAATCAATTATTTTTTGGTTTAAGCCAAAGATACGGGCTAGCCCTTTAAATACTTTCGATTGTTGATAATCTTGGAAAACAACTGTTTGGGGCTTTTCCTAAAAATCAGAAAAAGTGTAAATCCAACTGGTGCGGGAACTTATTAATAAGTTGAAAATAATTGAACCCCCCTTACCCCCTTTAAGAATAGTTGAGTAGATCAGTGTAATTGAGTAGACCACCAATAAAAATAAGGGTGAAATATTGACCATTATCAGACACTACTTTTGAGCTATTACTGGGATACAGACGATTTAATACTATGTTATTAGAAGGTATTAAAAAAACAAAAGAGGGTCATTTAACCCTCTTTAATTTTATAGTGTAAGCAATAGATATAGCGTGTGAAATTGCCTTAACTATATATTGTTTTTTGATAAATATGTTTAAGTAAATAAGCTTTGTAGCCCTATTTCGGTCTGAGGTTTATTAACATCACGCTTATTTTTATTTATCATTCTTTGTATTTGATAAATATTATCAGTTGTCAAATGCCCTAATCTTTGCAACATTTCCAAATACCCCTGTTGTGCCTTTTCTATTGGGTCAAATTCTTCCACCTGTTTAGGGTTTCTTTTTTTGCTTATATTTTTAATTTTAGATATTGGCATAAATGAATAATTAATTTTTAAAAGTTTATCGTTGTTTACAATAATCTTATTCAAGTATATATAAAATAATGATAATTTATAGTCGGAATTATTTAATATGCAATCAATGTTTATATCATAATACCCATTAGACGTAACTGCCATATATTCCATTTTTTCCATATCATTTATTTTATTATATTGATATGAACTAATAGATTTAGAACCGTTTATGTATTCCTTATTTTTTGAAACTAAAAAAGATTGATGATTTGGGATAACTAATTCCATTCTGAAAAAATCCTTCCCTGTGTCAATCCCTTGACAACTTAGATGATCGGTGATATAATGCCTTTTTTGTGAGTTTTTTAGCAGTTTTCGCTTGTTTTCAAGCCTTATTAGCGGCTTTTTAGCTGTTTTTATATCACTCTTAAAATCGTCTGATTTATGTAGTATATACTTACTTTCATTATTTTCAGACCTTTTATATGTATTAGACGTATATTCTATGCCATAATAACTTCCTATATAATTTTTAGTCAATTCTAGGTTGTTGTTATTTATTAATCTGTTATACCTTTTAATTATATTATAATTGGTATCAATCGCTAGTTCCAATTGAGAAATGTAATTATCTTTATTAAAGTTTAGGTCAATAAAGCTGGTTAAAGCAATTACTTGTTTCCTGTTAGTGTATAAAGGTTTATTAAAGAATTTTATTGTGTTTAAATTGGGCTTATAACGAGAATCTAAACAAAGTGTACCCAACTCTATATCATTCTTTATGATAATTTTTTGGATTTTATAATTTTGGTCAATCTGTTGGGTCGGGTCTTTAATTTGGTAACCACCTAGAATAAAAATATTTAAAATATCTTCGTTTAAAATATCAGAGAATGTATTAAACGAATAATATAACTTATCTACACTTATTACAATTTTATCTTGTTTCAAATCACACGCTTATTTTACTTATATATTAAGGTGTGGGTGTTTGTTTAGTGGTTTAAAGTGGTAAATGCGATATTATTTAATTATCAAATATTGATTAAAATAATCAGTATCTATATTTATAGATGTCTGAGGTGTAATACTGACTATTTTTAGACAATACTTTTAAGCTATTACTGAGATACAGACGATTTAATACTATGTTATTAGAAGGTATTAAAAAATAATCGAGGGTCACTAGAGTCCCTTTATAAGTAGTTGATTAGACCAGTGTATTAGAATTGAATAGAAGTCACCAGTCTATCTATGTAGATTAGCGACCAAATAAGGCTGAAAATCTTATCATTTTTAGACACTACTTTTAAGCTATTACTGGGATACAGACGATTTAATACTATGTTATTAGAAGGTATTAGAAAATTTAACTTCGCTTAATAAAGTGGTCTAAGTCATCAGGCATAACGTAAACTTTTCTACCTATTCTAATTGTTTTCAAACCTTGCTCTTCATAGTTGGAAAATGTCCGTTCGCTTATACCTAGCTTACGGATTACTTCAAGCCTCGGAATAGGGTCTGCATTATTAATATTGTTTGCTTCTTTGAAATCTTTCACCTCTTCGGTTGCGGTGTTAACTCTTCTCAGTATTTCTAAATATTCCTTAGTGATAATACTAGACAATCTTATACTACCAAATTTCATAAACTCAATGTAGCCCTGTCGGGCATTTTCGGTCTTTATATGGTAGCTTATTAGTTCTAAGGTATCAATTATATCCTGCTCGCTTATTTCTTCACTCGCTATTCCCTTTAGAATATTACCAAGGTGAATAAGGCTGTCTTTTGCTGTGCTCATTTCTTGTATTTTTATAGCTGATCGGTATCAAAGGCATCGCGGCTAAAATCAAGGTACTTCATTAAGGTATCTATTTTTTTATGCCCTGTCATTTTCATTACTTTGGCAAAGGGCAAATTAAACTCATTTAATAACCTACTCACGAATGTACGCCTTCCCGTATGGCTAGAAATTCTCTTGTATCTTGGCTTTTCGGTAAACATTTCGGTTTCTCTGAAAAACTCAGTTTTTGCCAAGGCGGCTTTTATGTTTTTATTCAGCAACTCATTTCTTTGCCTATCAAGGTCATAATCATATTTTTTGAAAATATGGTGGGCAGTAGTGGCAAGAGGTAAATTAATATCAACACCGCTTTTTCCTCTACCCCTTACTAGGTGTATTTTATCCCCAACTTTATGTAATTGCTCTTTTCCTATTCGTTTAAGATCACCGTAGGGTGTGCCAGTTAAGCACTGAAATAAGAAGATTTCTAAAGCCTCTTTTTGCTTGCTGGTTAAAGTCGGTAAATCAATTGCTTTTTTTAGTTCATCTACCCCATTTCGGTCAAGAGCGTAACGATCAGTTTTTTTTTCGGTCGCGGCTGCTCGCTTAAAGTTTATAGTTTTATTTACAGTAATTACGAACTCTTTATAGCCTATCACTTCACCTTCTTCCTCTAACCACTTGTAGAAGGCTTTTAAGCTATCAAAACGCTTCTTTACGGTCTTAGTAGCTAACTTACCCCTCGTACGCGCGGTAAATGGTCTGGGTAGCCTTAAAAAGTCATAGAAAGAAAGAATAAAGGTCTTATCTAAGTGAGATATTTTAAACTGCCTATTTTGTTCATCTTCAAAATCCTTTAGAGCGTTTGAAAGACTCACAAAGTCTTTGTAAGTGGTGATTGAGTATGTACCACTTTTATAAATTTCTTCTTTCACTTTAAGGAATTGATCGAAGTAACCTATTAATGTGTTATTTCCGCCTCTACTTTTTTGTAGTTGTTCTGTGACATATGCAGGATAGGGCTTTTCGCCTTTCTGTATAATGTGACTTTGGATTATATCCTCAATCATTTTTTGATGCTTGTGGATTGCGGGAATATATTCCTGTAATTCTACTGGGAAGTTATTCTTATCAAATAGCTTGTTGTATCGACTTGCCTTTTTAGGGTCAATTTTGATGCCAGTAGGGTGTCGAAATTGAATTTTCCGAAATGAGTAGCGAATAACTATTTGTGTGCGGTCGGCTCGAATTTTTGTGTGGTTCATCCCCTGAATTTTTGATGGTTCAAAGTTAATTGTCCCGACCGCCAAAAAACAGCGAAAAACGTTAAACTTTTATTGCACGTTAAGCCAAACGTTAAACTTTTTACTGAAAATTGAGTGACTTTTGATTCTTGTAATAACCTGCAATAAGTAGCATAAGAAACTGTAAGCTAGTATATTGCACTAGTAATAAACAGCAGGTAAAGGAAATTAGAATTCTAATTTAATTGGTAACGAATGGACAGTCATCCCGACGAAATTTTAGGACTCTCTTCTTTTTTGAAGGGAGTCCTTTTTTTTGAGCCACTAGTTAGGTGGGGGGATTGCCTAATTGTTTTTGATTGCCTTTTCCAGATACGCTCAAGTTTAGTTCTGTTTCTATGCTTTTCCTTGGAATTGGAACGAGCAAGTTTGGCCAATCAGCCGTTCTATGGAGTATTTGGTATACGTTAAACAACAGTTTCACATTGGTGCACTAATGATATGAAACCTACTATGGAAACCCTGTTCCAGATTGCTTGGGTGATGGATGTGGATGTTAGAGAACTCTTAATCTCTACGAAATCGTGAACTTTGCGTGATGGATTGCAGCGGCATCCTCCCCGATCTCTTGGGGAGATATAGCGGAAAGCCCGACCCGAGGAACGAGCGGCACACCCTTAAATTCTCTATGCTTCAACCTGGTTGAGTACTTTATTTGCTTCTTGCCTAAAACGAGGGTCTTTCAGCATTTCATCAAATAGCTGAATGGCTTTTCTGAGTTCCAAAGAGTTTTCTTGAATAGAGAGTGCATTATATGCGCCAATTAATACTTTGATCGGGTCATTGTCGTAATGTCGGCTGGAGGAAATATCAGGTTTGTCGTATTTGCGAAAGTGCTTGAGTAGTTCTATACACTCTATTGGATGAGTTTTGGCGGATTTCAGGAGGTATTCGTAAAAGTAGTGTGGCGATTTTTGGGCAGAAGCAGAGCGGGTGTACTGGCGAAGAAATGGTAACAGTTCTTCAAACATGCATTGTGGTATGTGGAGAAAGGCGCGGGAATAGGCCTCAACTACCTCATCACTATTAAAGTGCAAAAATGCCATCAGCTTTGTCTTACATTTTTCCTTTAATTCAGGAGAATGAGCCATGTTTTGAGTTGCACTGTAAATGATGGCTGATTTTGCTTTATCACTTACTTTGGCGAGATCATCTAATAGTAATTCAGCATTAGGTTTGTGTTTAAGCCACGCTTGCATCAAAACGGTAGAGAGGTTTTCGTGCGTGTCTTCTATTTCAATCGCTCTTTGGAAGTAGGGTATCAACCGGTCGAAATTGTGGTTGAGCAGGTATGAGGATGTCCAAAACGACTGTTTGATTATTTCCGGTTCGTTTTTGGAAACCAGCTTTAAGAAAAGGTTCAGAGTCTTTTCTTCGTTTAGATGCATGAGCAAGGCAAGACGTGGAAGCACTGCAACTCTTACTGCCAAGCTTGGATCGTCTGCCACTTGATTGAGGCAAGCAAAGATTTTGTTTTCGTAATTCTTGTTGAAGAAGGTTCTACTCAGGTGTGATGCTCCTGCGCCTCTTACGGTGTTAATGCCATCATTGAGTGGTTCGTTTCTAATGATGTTGTTTGAAGGGTCGGGATGGTTTAGTGCACAGTCAATTAAGAAATCAAGTACTTCAGTGTCTAACGATTTGTTTGCCAGAAAATAATCAGTGATCCAAATAGCATATAATGTATGATTTCTATCGAGTGTAGTCTTTATGTACTGCTTGTAGATCCGTTGGACTTCAATAAAATCAAATTTGCCTTCAACCAATCCGTTTAAGCCGCTGGAAACGTAGTCTCTGGGGATTTGAGGCTCGGAAATAATCTTTTCAATAAGGGAAAAGAAGAAGTCCGGCCTTTTTTTGACTTCCTCCTGAAAAGCTCGTGAATGTTCAAGTATGGAGCCTCTAAAAGAGCCAAAATCAGGCTTGTAATCTCTTGTGTATTTCTGAAATGTTTCTTCCCAATTTTCATGCTTCATATTAGCATAGGCGCTTTTAGTAAGTGGTGCTCCAACACCACGGGTTACAAAACCTTGTGGCTTTTCATCTCTTACGCTACCAAATTTGCGCTCTAGTTCTTGATATCTTTTTTTTAGGGCTGGCCTATTTTTAATCTCGTTATCTGGTATTGATTTCAGGAATATGAACTGAGCCCGCCCGTAGTATGGGAGGTAGTGTTTTTTAACTCCTTTTTCCTCGTATACTTCTAAATCAGTTTTGTCCTGATGCTCTAAGATCATTTTGTCAATCTGATCTTTCTGTTCAGAGCTGAATGCTGAATAGTTTTGGTTTATGAGTTGTCTGATTTGATAGGTACAACGTTCCGTGCCTTCGTTGAAACCTCCTTTTGAATGGAAAATTTGGATGAACTCGAATTCTTCGTTTTTATAATGTGCTGCATTGGCTTGAAGGCCGTGAGCTAATACTGTGAGCATTGTTGCGGAATTGTGATTTTTATACGCTTTAAAGAATTGAAAGAACTTAGGAGATGTGTCTTCTGCGAATTTTCTAAGTTGATCGATTAGTAGATTGAGGAGAAACTCATTAGAGTAGGACTGGCCCTTCTCATAGCTATACCACATGTATATAGAGTCTCCGTAGAATTTTGTTTTGTCCAGCCAACTGTTATCATCAATTAGTTTTTGGGTAACTTTTAAGGTAAAATCGAAAGCTTTGTCAGGGTTTACTTTAAAAAGTTTCTTGAACAATTCTTCATCGTCATGCCTAAAAATGTCTCTTGTCGATCCGGGTTTTCTTGGTTCTTCAATTTTTTGAAAGCATAGCTTTTTATAAGTTGTCAGTACCCAATCCATTTTAAAGTGGGCAGCATCTTCCAGAATTTTGTAATAGCCAAATCTGTCTTTATTCGCTTCCGCTTCATTTTCTTCGAAAAGGCGAACGGCGTCCTCATTGTCCCAATCCTTTAGAAAATACAGCACTTTAAAGATAAAGCTAGGTCGACCTTGAAAGTCTGGAGTTTCTCTAAGAAATTTGCACACCAGTTTTCCTGATTCTGGTAATTGCCTTATGAGAGTTTGAAGGCATAATTGTAGATTTTCCTCTTGCCAGGTTTCGGGTAGCTTGTAATTTATCCTGCGGGTGATTCTCTCTTTTAGAGGGTTCATCTTTTTGAAGTCTATTTTAAGCAGATTGTCATACCAAAAGGTTTTTGGAAGAAGTAATTCTGTCAACACACGAGATTCGATCAATGTCTGAAGCCAGGTTTCTCCAAACGCTGATTCAATAAATAGCTGCCTTAATGCGGAAGACGTTAAGACCTTGGATTTAACCAGAAATATTTCTGAATCGGTTGGTTCTGTTTCGAATCCTATGAGATTGATGACCATTAGCCTTAGATGAAATCGATAAGCCCTGCTGATCAGAATAGTTGAGATGGTTTTGACGTATTCTTTGTGGTCATGGTCTCTCAGAAATTGAAGAATCATTTTCAGACTTGACCGAATGAATAAACCTTGATGATTTCTCTTTAAATAGGCTAGGGTGGATTGTTTGCTGTTGATGAATTGCCGCGCATAGGTAAAATCATAGAAGGTTTGGTGGAAGAACTGAATTTTACCATCTCCTTGTGTTATGATCTCTACGCTTTTCAAGTAGTCTATTTCATCAAGAAATTGGTCATTCAAGCCCTTCTCTGAGATGAAAATTTCTTGGTTATCGTGCATTTGTTTGGCAAGGTGATATACCAACTCTTGGCACTTCTCTTTCTTGGCGTTAGAGGTGTTGGGCACTTTCAGGATTTTACTGATCCAAAGTTGTTCGTGTAGGTCATGCCGAGATTTTAAAGTACTCAAATTGACGCCTTCATTATGGACTTTGCACAATACGTTGAGATGGTGAGGTGTTCTTAGCAGTTCATAGAGTGATTTGCTTAGTGTGGCCTTGTTGATTTTGAGATGAGATAGTATTTGATCCACTTGGCTAACGTTAAGCAAACCAAGGTTGAAGACTTTTTGGTTTTTATAAAACTTTAATTCGTTGTCATAATTCAAATCGTATATTCTAGCGGAGATTACGATTCGAGTTTTCGCAATAGTGCTTAAGCTTCGAACAAGGTGATTAAACGTGTCGAGGTAGTCCCTGCGCGCTGATAGTGACTGAGAAAGAGCGTCAATTTGATCAATTATTATCACCACCCTTTCGTTGTGTGCAGAAAGTGTGCGGATAATCTTTTCGAAAGAGTCTTCGAGGTTTAATTTCTCTTCTAATTCTTTAATTGATAAGGCTGTATGTCTATCGGCTTTAAGGCCAATGACAGGTATTCCATCCGTTTTAAGCTTGTTGTAAACATCTTGAAGTACAACAGTTTTTCCTGATCCGGCATTTCCCGATAAAATAGCAATAGGCTTGTGCTTATCCGGTATTGGCTCTTTTATCCATCTTACAATTTGGCTTGTTTCAGTTCGATCTAAGTGAGAATTTTCAACGCCCTCAAATGAGTTATTGTAACTAGTTAATTGGTAAGATGCAAACTCAATCTTTCCCAAAATCACCTCAAGGGGTAATTTGGAAGTCGGCTGATATTCTACACTTCTTTTAATTTGTCCGAGATCATCTAAAATTTGATCTGAAACTTTTGAATCGATCACACTCCTGACCTCGAAGAAAGTCTTAATGATTGATTCGCGGCCTTCTTCTAAAAGCAGTTTATCAATATCCTGCGGAAGAATAGGTTTTACACTTATTCGACTGAGAGTGTCTTTTAGATCGTCACAAATATGTTCATATTCCAAATGGCCGAGAGAGGCATTGTCGGAAATAACTTTTTGCGTCCAGGTTTCTAAATCTGGATGTTCGATTATTTGACTGTTGAAATTGCTGATTAAGTTTGATGCGTTCTCTGTAAAACCATAAGCAACAGCAAAAAAATAGGTGAACTGATCTTTGTTATGTATGAGCTTAGGCTCAACAATGGAATGAAGAACAAATTTAATGATCTCTCGGGCTGCTGTAGGTAAGGAGACACGTTCTGCAACAGCAGTGTGTTTACACTGAATTAAGGCAACGGTATCACCTTTGAGAGTCATGATACAATCACGTCCCCGTTCTCTAACTCCTTGCAAAAGTCTTATCTCATCAAATACGTTTTTCCAATCTCCGTTTTCGATCCTTTCAAGGCCAACCGCATAGAGTAGTTCCTCAAATCTTCGTGAATCTGCAAGAGATTGGTAGGGGAACCCCTTATTCGCTATGGCCTGCGGTTTTGGTTTTGATTCTTCAATTTTTGGTTTGGTATAAATCAGCCCCATTTAAAATATCATGGATTTATAAGATTTTGACCATCCTTGATGATGGAGGAAGATTTAATATAGGAAATAGGTTTCTTGAAACCATTGAAAGCTTTTCGAATTACCAACATTTCTATTAAAATAACTGATAAATAAGTTGTTTGCTTTTGAAATACAGCTAATAAAGCCTATGCTTAATTAGCCGGTCACTGCTAACCCATTTCTAAAAACAACCTCTATACGGTACCTACCTTTATTAAAACGCGAGCCTCTGCTTCTAAACCCCTCCAGGTTTGAAGCTTGTGACGGTATAGTTTTTACGCCTTTTTCCATTTCCCGAGATTCGGTTTAAACCTTAAAGTGTGTTTGCCTTAGACAGGGGGAAACGCCATACGGCCAAGGACCACAGGAATCCCCAACTAACCCTATGATCATCCCGAAACTTGCAAATAGTCAGAGGCTATCCACAATTAGAAGGGAAGAACACTTAGAAGTATACCCACTAAGTTTGATATTGCTTTTTGTTACTAATCGGCAAAAAACAATTGGGTTTTAAAGCATTCATTTTGTAAATCAAATCTTTAAATTAAAGGAAGAGCTAAATTGCCATAAACTTTTAAAATATGACAATCTCAGAGCTGGTCCGTGAGTTTTGGCAATCTGGAAAGGAAAGGCTTAAGAACCCAATCATTGGCGCATTCCTTATTTCATGGTCAGTCCTTAACTATGACATTTTAATACTATTCTTCTCCAGCGTAGAACCTTTGGCAAGGATAGCATTAATTCAACAACATGTGTCGTTTGAGAAAACAACTTTATATCCATTAATTGTGGCTTTGGTGGTAAGACTGGTTTTACCCTACCTTTCATTGTTTCAGGATCAGATTGTTGAATTTGCGAGGTTGAAAAGGGGGCAACTTTCTGAAAAGTGGGATGAAGAAAGAAGAAGAAAATCGAAGGAAGAGGCTTCTCATCAATATGAAGTAGCAATGCTTAAATCTGGGGAGAGGGAGGCAAATCAACTTCGAAAACAAATGGAAGCTCTGGAGTTACAAAAAGCGGATTTGACTAACGATCTAAATAAAGTAACTAATGAGCTAGAAGAAGCAAACAGAAGGCTTGATATCAATAGAATCGAAAAGCAGTTTGCGCAAAGGGTAATTCAAAGTTATTTTGAGAAAATGGCAATTTACTCTGCCTATGATATTGATGAGTATTCAATGCCAAAGGTGGATGGGACACTGGATCATGTTGAATCATTTTTTGAAAGGAATCATACATCAGAAGATAAAGGTATAATTCAGCAACTCCTCCGATTGGAAGAGGAAAAATTGGATGACATACCAGATAGACTTTTCAATTTGTTGGACGAGGGGTTAAGTGTGTTTGTAAATGAACCAATTGGTAACTCAGGGAGAAAGTCTTTAAGTGAGGCAGGCAAGTCCTTGTATTATACCTTAAAAGCAAGGGAGTTAAATAAAAGCTTTGTCCCCAGGCTTTATTAGAAGTTGTATTGGGATATTTCGTGCAATTATATTTGGTTGTCATTTGGATAGTTTTACCAGGTGTGGTTTTCCGCTGCTGTTCCGGTTAGTTTTTATAAGATAGTAGGTTTTGGTAATAATGGGTTAAGGACAATAGCCTGGTAAGATGTATAAAGTAGGTCCTTCTCGTTAGGTAAAAACTTGAACACGGATGTAATCAAAAATGAATCGAGAAATAAAAATTTGCGATGAATGTGAAAGCGAGTATTTCGCAAACGCTTCAGAGATGATGAAACTCTGTCCTGATTGCTCTCATTACTTATACGGCTATAAAAATTGTGATCATGAGTTTTTAAATGGACGATGCTCCAAATGTTATTGGAATGGACGGAGTTCTGATTATGTGAATGGCTTAAAGTCTATTAAATGGGAACCTATTTCCCTCTCTGAACTTCAGGACTTAATCGAGGCAGGTGTTTCTAAACTTTCAGTGGAGGATAGGGAGTTTTGGAAAGCGATAAGTATTAAACCGGCTAAATGGAAGGAATTGCAATATGGTGCTGAAGGAAATGGATTTTGGGTTGTGGCCATTAAAGACAGTAATGTGATTTGGTACAATGATATTGAAGAAGGTTTTAATATTTCGACTTTTACTCAATATGGGGAAATTGCTAAGTATTATACCGAACAGGATGAACTGCAGTGGTCAATTAGGAAAATAAAAAAAGCACCATAACCAGGCCGCAAGTAGGCACCCAAGATGGATATCACCATGAATAAAATAAGCATAGTACTTTTTCTGATACTCATTAGTATGGGCTGTCAATCTGAAAGCAAAGAAAGTGATGAGGCTATTAAAAAAGGCCTTGATATAATGGCATTAGGCGAAGAACCTGATTATCGAAAGGCTCAAGAATACTTTGCCGAAGCGGTTCTATTAAACCCTGAAAACATAACCGCCTACCTTTGGAAGGCTGATGCGGAAATTAAGATGGGGAATTTTGATCAGTGCTTTAAAACGGCTCAAATGGCCCTTACTAAGGTAGATAGCAAGCATGCTCATCGCCCATATTTTCTGTTGTTCGCGGGCTTATCCGCACAAATGCTTGGGGAAAATGGAGATCCTTTTATGGAGGAAGCGGTGGTATATTATAACAAAAGGTTGGAGGAAGATATCAGGGACCTTGATGCAATCATGAATAAGGCTTATACTTTATGCTATTTGAGGAGGAAGGAGGAAGCTTTGGTATTTTTAAATACCCTAAGTGTAAATCAAGAGGACCAAGCTTCAATAAAACAAATAATTGAGAGTATGCAGAATTTTAATGCGGATGAAGTCTTGAAAATCAAATAACCCCAAATAACCAACAATTTTGTTTCATGAATAAGCTTTACCTACCGATTTTAGTTTTTGCTGGTTTATTGAGTGCAAATGCTCAAAGCATACGCCTAAAGACAAATTATACAGAGCCCCGGCTTGGACAAAGTATAACAATAACCCTTAAGCTTAATTTTATTGAGGAATATATAAAGGAAACCTTAGCGCCTGAATTGGAGTTAAAGGGCAATTCTGCCTTTTCAAATTACGCTCGAGATATTCAAGTAAATGATACGGGTGATTTTCAGGTAGGTCCTTTTTTATTTGAGTTCAACGGTAAGGTATATAAAACGGATTCAGTAATTCTACATGTAACTGAGCCATTAGAGAATGTGGAGGGCCTGTGGGTTAGACTAATTGAATATGATTCGACTCAGATATTAATTGTTGAGCAGCACATTGAAAACGAATGGAAGAAGGATAAGGAGTCTAAAGATCCTTTTTCGATGTCGCTAAGTACTACAGAATTGGAATTTGCCGAATTGATTGAAAACCCAATGGAGGGACTGGAGTTCAATTTTAGGCAGTCAAATAGCTATTCCGTTTTGATTGATGAAAAGGATCCATTTGGTGCTTCGCTTGCCTATTCTCGAAAGATATATCATGTGACCAATTATTCGGGTGAGGAAATACAATTAAGCGAAGACTTCTTTGAAAACCTGCCTAAGAAAATAGAATTACCGGAAATTATTATAGAAGCTAGTAATTAGCATTTAGGTAGAAATATAGCCGTGAATCTAGGGAGAAGCTAATTTATTCCTCCCTAAAGTTTCAGACCGTTTTCCTTGAAAATTAATGGTTTGAATTATCCGCCCTCCTCAAAAAAGTCATTGTCAATTTCTTTAACCTCGTAAGTCTCTTTGATTTGCACGCCCACATTGTATTCATACATTAGGTTTACCAATCGAGCTCCATCGATCAGAATAATTGAATGATGCGCTTCCTTCGCCTTTTGAATGGCCTTGGCATCAAAAGAAGAAGTAGTGATGAAAATACCTTTGCGAGTATCGCCACTCATGGCGCCAATAAAATTGCGGATATCCGTTTCCCGAACATTGGACTGATTAAGGTTCATGGCCCCTTCAATTATTCTCAGGCCAGCACTAAGAAGCTTGAATAGCCAAAATTTTCCAGTCGCTTATAGCACACAAAGCTAGAAGCAGCGAATCTGTATGCGGGATCCGCCATTCAGGCATTTCATTTTAAGAGCCCCAATTTTATCCAAACTACTAAGACTTATAAGCCAAAACCTCCCGTGCTTTTTTAAAAAGTACAGGGGGTTTTTTCTTGAACATGCTGATGTTCGGGCTCAAACATGCTGATGTTTGGACCCAAGCATGCTGATGTTTTGATTCAATCATGCGGATGTTTGCAGTCAATCATACGGATAGGTGGATGCAAGTATCCGCAAATTGCATTTTGGGTGTTCCTTTATAGTTTGTAGTAGCAAGGAAGGGGTAGGGAGCTTGGTTTTCGATGTCTTTGCCTGTTGCTTTGAATTGCGGAGGTGGAGGTAGAGTCGTTCTGGGACTACCTTGAGCAAAATGATACACTGCTAGAATGTTTCGAATTGGAAGAAAAGCTGAAATTGTTTTTATTATTTTTTCAGCATGACTTTTGAGATCGGTGCGGTGTCGGTTAGATTGATAACGAAGCAGTAGATTCCAGCAGCTAAGTCTTCCACTGGTAGAAAAGAAGGACTAGGATTCTTGAACTCTTTGATTAACTGTCCATTTATATTGTAAATAGCAATGCCTTCAAGATTTGAGGGATTTTCAAGTTTAATAGACACTTGGTTTTCAAAAGGATTCGGAAATATTTCTAGAGTTTCAATTTTCGAAGGGCTTATTTCATCTTTACTAAAGTTAACATAACCAATAACAGCAAAGCCTGTTCTGGAAGTTCGGAAAGCCACAGTGGCGGTGGAATCTGGTCTGAGAACAAAGCTAGATTGGCCTCTATTTTGGGCAAGAACGCTTCTTGAATCGAAAGCTCTTAAAAGAAATGCCTCGGTAACATAAATCAAATCGCCCGCAGCATTATGAAATTGGAATCTTTTACCGCCTTGTAATTCAGGTCGACCATTTTGCAGGCCGTCCCTAAGGATATCCGAATCAATCATAAAGGAGCCATCAAAGCCACGTACTAGTCTTACTCTAGGTTTGGTCCAAGTGCTATCCACACCTTTAGTTGCCGGAATAATAATGTCCTCGCTTATAATAGTGTCCGAATCGAAATTGAACATGCGAATGGAAGCATTCACGGTTGAGTCTCCTACTTGGTGATCTAGCTTATATGAGGTATATAAAGGTTGCTCAAAGCCACTTTGAAAGCCTATAGACTGGAACCGGGGAAATTCAAAGTCATCTGTTATGCAAGCACATGATTTTTCATATTTAGCATGGACCAAATTAATGTCACCATTTGGTTTTGGTACAAAGCCCCTAAAGAATTGAATAGAATCATTTCCAGCGATTCTGGAAATTTCAAATACCGAATCTCGTTGACCAAAAGAAGCAATCAAGTTACTCATCGAATCAGCGCTAAAGGTATTTAGAACGGCACCCGTATTTTTATCTAGAAAAACATAGTCTCCATTAGTGGAGGATTTACAAAAAATGTCGGAGTAGGTGCTTTGGAAGTCACTTACGCAGTCTACCAAGGTCAAGTCCTTTTTGGACCACAGCACATTTTTCGTTTTTAGATTTACGCATTCTACAATCTCTTTCTGCTCCCATTTGGTATAAAAGGTGTGAATCGCAAGGTGGTCTGAAGTGAAAAGGAATTGGGCATCAATAGCAAGGTCTTTATTTTCGATCGTGGGTGTTGAGTAGTAATCCAGAAGCTGTCCATCCTTCCCGTGAATCACTACATAGTCCCTCCTCGTACTGGCGGCACCATACTCATAAGTCACCATAGCATAATTGGAATCCTGATTGACCTTAAAGCCAGTAAAGCCTATTCGATCAATGAGGCTTGGGGTATTAGGGATATCGGGAAGAAAAGTAAGCCAGCCCTGGCCAGAAAGCCCAAAGCTGGTGAGTATGAAAATCATTAGTAATGAGACTAATCTCATGATTTAATTAGCTTAAATGCTTGTTCATCAGCCTTCACGATGTAAGTGCCTAGTGATAAAGACTCAATGTTGATTTCGACTTGATTAGCCTTTGCTTGCTTTGAATATACAATTCTTCCATTTAAATCAAATACGCTGATATTAGGGTGTTTTCCTTCATTAAAGCGAGTACCAATTTTTAAGGTTTAATCATCTTTCCACTTGTGTAGCAGCGCACTTTGAAGTCCGATATCTCGCGACTTAGTTTTTTGTTAGCCTTTTCCAGGAGTTCGTTTTGGGTTTTCATGATGCGCAGCAGGTCGTTCATGGCGTTTAGATTTTCCAATTGGGTGAATACAATTTGTTCTAAATCGGCTTTGGTGTATCGCTTCATGGTTGATAGGTTTAAAGATTTGATAAATTAGATAGCAGAATGCCTGCAATGTAAATCAAAATTACATAAATGTGATTTTTTGTCACATGTATTTCGTGTGTTGAGAAAAAAACCGCATGAATGAATTTTTTATACGTCAATATTTGCTTCATGAGCGAAAAAATAAATCGACTAAAAGAAGTTCTGGTTAGGCTGGGGGTCAGTCAGAAAGAGTTAGCGCTAAAGCTTGATAAAAATGAGCACACAATTTCAAATTGGTGTATAAATAAGTCACAGCCACATCTTAAGGATTTAAGGAAAATCGCAAATCTGCTTAATGTAGATGTATGTGATTTAATAGAACCCCTTAAGAAAGATTAAACCCCAGCAATTATCTATACGCACTAATAATACCGTTGTTCTAAGGAGTCAAACTTGAGGGTAAAAGCGATAATTAATAGGACAATAATTAATGATGAAAGTGTACTTTCTCTAGTTAAGGAACCCGGTTATTGCTAACAAAATAGGTGCGAATTTGGAATGATTCCTGAGGAATGTTAATAAGTATAAAATTGAATATAAGAGGTAACCAAGGATAATGGCAATCCCAGTAATTGACATTTTTGCTGGTCCCGGAGGACTTGCAGAAGGCTTTTCATCGCTAGATGGTGGAAGGGCTTTCGATATTCGCTTGTCTATAGAAAAGGAGGCGAATGAACACCGGACCTTAGAGTTGAGAAGTTTTGTAAGACAGTTTGAGCGGAATAAATTACCCGAAGCCTATTACCAAGTAATGCGAGAAGCTGATTTAAATATGCGTGAGCAATTAAAACAGCAACTATACAAGGATTTTCCAGAACAATATTTGCAAGCGAAAACTGAAGCTTGGCAATGTACCCTTGGTAGCGATGAATTCCCTCCTGAAAAGGTGAATGAAAGAATAACTAATGCTTTAAATGGAGCAAAGGATTGGATTTTAATTGGAGGGCCTCCTTGTCAAGCTTATTCTTTAGTAGGGCGCTCAAGAAGACAAGAAGGAGAAACAGGCCTAAACCCTGATGATCACCGTGTTCACCTTTACAAGGAGTATCTCCGAATAATTGCTACGCATCATCCAACTGCTTTTGTGATGGAAAATGTTAAAGGTTTATTATCGTCGAATTTGGGCGGAGAAAAAATCTTTCCCAAAATTCTGAGTGATTTACGTAAGCCGGGCAGGGTGTTTAGAAAGTTCAATGCTCCGGAGTATAAAATTTATTCTCTAACCACAAAACCCGAAGCATATGATGAAAATGGTCATCCAGTTTATAAAAATGATTATGACTATCTAATTCAAGCTGAGAATTTCGGAGTTCCACAAAAACGGCATCGTGTTATACTTTTTGGAGTCCGAGCTGATATTGATGTGCAACCAAATGTATTGAATAGAACAGAGCCAGTTAGTTTAAAAGATGTTATTGGAGACCTTCCTTCTTTGAGAAGTAGTATCAATCGTTCTTTTGTGAGGGCTGAACAATTGAAAAATGAAGATGGAAGCATTAAAACTAAACGATATTACCAGAACGAGATCGATTCTAATGAAAGCTGGAAGCAGGTTATTCAAAAATTCCATGCTGAAATAATATCGATGAATGGATTTGCTCATGATATAGACTTTAAAAATATTTGGCTTTTAGATGGTGGTACTGGTGATGAATTCGTGCCTTGTATAACTCCAAAAGCAACCAATCCTCTTTTTGATTGGTATGTCGATAAACGATTGAAGGGAGCTGCAAACCATCAGTCACGAAGCCATTTGGTACAAGACTTGAAACGCTACCTCTTTGCGGGCTTGTATACTTTAAAATATGGAAAATTCCCACGAATGGCCGACTATGCTGCTCATGGCAAGGAGTTATTGCCAGACCATGAGAATGCTGAATCAGGCAAATTTACTGACCGATTCCGAGTTCAGTTACCTGAGGAACCAGCAACGACCATTACTAGTCATATTTCAAAAGACGGACATTACTTCATCCACTATGATACATCGCAATGTAGAAGTTTTACAGTTCGGGAAGCTGCTCGAGTGCAGACGTTTCCAGACAATTATCTTTTTTGTGGAAGCCGGACTAGTCAATTTCATCAAGTTGGAAATGCGGTACCTCCCTTGTTAGCATTTCAGATTGCAGAAGTTGTGAAAGAGTTGTTTAATAATATAGACCAAATTGAGGCTTCAAAGACTAAGAAACTGCAACAGGAATTGATATAATTTAATTAATGGAAGATTATAAGGAAATAACAAGAATAAGACCTGCAGCAAGGATAATATCGACAATAGGTGAGGACCTAGTCGGAGATTCATATGCCGCGATAGTGGAGCTTGTGAAAAACGCATATGATGCGGATGCTAGTTATGTGGAGATTGTTTTTGATTATACGGAAATGGATGGGAATCCAGTCCTCAAAATCGAAATAAAGGATGATGGGCATGGAATGACGACTGAGGTTGTTTTAAATAAATGGTTGGTTCCTGCAACAAAGGATAAATTAGATAGGCGAACCAGTCCGAATGGGCGGTTGTTTCAAGGACGGAAAGGAATTGGAAGATATGCGGCTGCAATTTTAGGTCAGGAATTACTGTTAGAGACGGTTGATCAAAATAATACTCAAACACAGGTTTATATAGATTGGCAATTATTTGAAGAGATTGAATTTCTAGAAGATGTTGAGGTCGTTGTTGAACGTAAAAATGTTAACAAATCTCCTGGAACTGTCCTTCATATTACAGCTACTGGTCACAAACTTGATCAGTGGCGTAAACCTGAATTGGCTTCATTAACTAAAGAATTAAGAAAGTTAAAATCTCCTTTTGAGTCTCACACAAAGGATAAGTTCAATATTAATTTGGCATTTTTTAATTGCCCGTTTGATGAATATAACGATCAGGTGTTTGAGATTGAGGCATTTCCAATAATTAAATTGTTTGACTACAGGATTAGCGGATCAATAGGTAAGAATGGGAAGGTTATATGCACTTATGAGAACCAGTCTGAGCAGAATCTTCCATCAGAAACTTTAGAGTTTGATATCTCGCTACCTATAGAATTGAACTATCCTGGCCCTGTGGAATTCGACTTTAGGGTATTTGATCGTGATAAAGAGGCTGTTGAAAATCTAATAAATAAGGGTCTTATTGACCCGATTTCGAAAAATGCCATTGGGAAAACGGAGGCCAAAAGGCTACTTAATGAAGTATATGGCGTTAACCTTTATCGAGAAGGCTTTAGAGTAAGACCATACGGAAATGGAGGAATTGACTGGTTGGATTTGGATAAAGATCGAATCCAAAACCCATCTGTGAGAGTTGGGAATAATCAAGTTGTCGGGTTTATCAATGTTAAGCCAGAAGAGTTATCTCATTTAATAGAAAAAAGCGCTCGAGATGGATTCAAAGAAAATACTTATTATTTCGGATTAGTACGATTGCTGAAATCTGTTTTAGCAAGATTGGAGGAACGCAGATATATTTATCGACGAAACACAGGTAAAGGGAGGCATGTGAAAAGTGTAAGGCAGGAACTTAATGAGCTCTTTGATTACACAAGTCTTACAGAACAGATAAAGAAGAAACTCAGCTTCACAAATGCAGAGGATAAAACCATTAATGAAGTTGCAGCAATTATCCAGAAAGAGGCTGAAATTAAGACCAAGCTTTTAGAGAATATTCAAAGCACAATTGCCATTTATCAAGGTCAGGCTACTTTAGGGAAAATTGTAACAGTGCTCTTGCATGAAGGGCGGAAACCTGTAAGTTATTTTAAGCAACAGTCACCAAATCTTGTTAGATGGCTAGAACACTACAAGGCTAAAAAAGATTGGAATGATAATCTTTTTGATGATATTACAGAAAGACTCCAAACTTTTAGAGATCAGAGTGAACATTTGTCTCAGCTCTTTAAAAGGCTTGATCCATTAGCTAAACAAAATAAAGGAGAGCGGAGATTTTTTAGTCTTAAAAATGCCATAAATAAGGCAGTTTCAATCTTTGATGCAACTTTGATCGAATCTCAAATTGACTTTAGGTTAGAATGCGATGATTCTATTGAAATTAAAGGATGGGAAGAAGATATTATTATTGCAGTCACTAATCTGGTTGAGAATAGTGTATACTGGCTAAATGAATCAAAAAGTGATGATAAAGCTATATCTATTGTTGTTGAGAATGGAGAAGATATAATTATTCATTATCGTGACAATGGTTCGGGAATTGATGAAGATAGTATAGAGAGTGGAGCAATCTTTGAGCCTGGGTTTTCAAAAAAATTGCATGGTACAGGTTTAGGTTTGCCAATTGCAGGAGAAGCAATGGAAAGGTTAGGAGGAAGCATATTGGCTCATTATTCAGATTCAGGGGCATATTTTACGTTAGAATTGAAAAAATAAATACATGGAGATTCTGAAGATACTTATTGCAGAAGATGATGATTCAGAACTGCAAACCTATAAGGATGCTATTAAAACCTTCAATCAAGAGTACAATGGGACTTATTCTATTGAGGCCATAATGTGCAGAACTGAAGAAGATGGTCGGGAAAATTTGGCTAAGTTTCAAAATGATTTTTGCGGTGCAATTATAGATTTAAACTTATCGGGGATTGCAGCAGGTAAAAGAGAAGGAAACAATCTAATTATGACTATTTATGATAGTTTAAGATTTCCGGTATTCGTAGTTACTGGTACACCAGGAGATATTGATAAAAATCTGCCATCTGACAATCTATTTCTAAAAGTAATAACAAGAGGTGAAAAGGATTTTATCGAAATATATCGGGAAATTTTATCCATATATGAAACAGGAGTTACTAAAATATTGGGTAAGCGAGGTCAGGTAGAAAAACGTCTAGATGAGATATTTTGGAAGCATTTGTCTAATTCCTTTGACTTTCTTTTAAATAGTGGTAAAGACTCCAATTATAAAGAACAGATACTTTTAAGATATACACTGGCTCACCTTCAGGAGTATTTAGATTTGGATGAAAATTCTGGGGGCTTTCTATATTATGAGGCTACCGAATTCCTCCTAACTCCTGTTATCAAGAAAACTCCTTATACTGGGGAAATTGTGCGAGATAAATCTACTGAAGAATACTTTGTTATACTTACACCTGCGTGCGATATGGCACAAGAAAAAGCAAGAAGTATTTTGTTGGCTAAAATTGAATTGAAATCTGAAGAAGGAACGTTAAGGGATTTTATTTCCTTAGCTAAGAAGGAGCCAAAGAGCTATGAAGATGCGAAAAAAGTTGACGCTGCGAAAGATAGGCTTCAAGAAGTAATCAGGAACCGATGGCCAAAATATCATTTAGTGCCCGGAAGTAATTTAATGGAAACTGGGCTTATTAATTTTCAGAAATTAAAGTCAATAAAGGTGAAAGAACTTCGAGGTGGGTTTGATAGAATAGCTCAGATTAATGGAGCGTTTGTTAAGGATATTATCGCAAGATTTTCATATTACTATTCAAGACAAGGTGCACCTGATTTGGATCAGGAGGTGATATTAAGGAATATTTTGAATTGAAATATTCGTAAATAGTGCTGCTTAACTGGGGTGTTTTAAGTTGTTTAAATTTATTAAAAATATAAGAAAGATTTTATAAATGATGATTTAGGTATTCAATTTAAAATGCTAAATGTTTGAATTTCACTTCTTTTCAAGAATGGTGTAAGGCTTTAGTAGTTATGTGGAATTTCATTGTATTTTAATATTTATAAATCCGCTTTTAAAAGTTGGCTGACCGCTGCGGCTATTAAGTCTGATCGTTTTCCAGTCGGACCAGGTATTCGTATTGGGATGACAAAGTCGGAACTTAGAGATCAGCTGAAATTAAGCGAGAATATCCCAGACTTTATTCGACTGCAAGACGTGGAAGGTCTGGAATGGCTTGACTTTAAATTCAAAGAGGACAAATTGTTCAAAATAGAGTTTAAAGGACACACAGACTAAGGAAGTGGTAAAAGAGGAGATAATGACAGGTGTAGGGCATGTCTTAATGATACTTCGCGTGCACAAACTATTTGCCCTCCTTAAAGAAATTGGGCATTTTTTGGATCTTCAGAAGATGATTCGGGAGAATGAGTGGAGTATTGAGAGCCTGTGAAGCCTTCATAGTAAATTTCATTAGGATTTGTTCGTAGGCTTAATGGTCCAATCAATGGTTTTGAGGCGTTCTTTAATCCTGTAGAGTGTTTGTAGTATGTCTTCTTCGCTTGCCAATGTTCCATAAACCATTTCAGAAAAAGAGCTGAAATAAACTCCCTTAAGATGTTTCCATGTGTTTTCAAGGTCTTGGAATAGTATTGCTTCTATAGGATGCAATGCTAGCCATTCATTTCCATTTTTGTATCCATGAACATCGTCGTAGCCTACCTTATGCAGCATTTCCTCAAAAGCTGAAGAGTCAAAAAACTCAGCCACTTCGTCCAAGTTTAGGAGTTGATGCAGGTCATAAATGTGTCGAATCTTTAATTTTAAGTCTTCAATAGCTTGTTTAGAGTGGGAGAAGCGCACCAAGCTCATCAACTTTTCACAAAAGGTTCGGGTAACAGAAAGTACTCTTACTTGAAATGGCAAAAGATCGTATTCCTTAGCTAAATCTTGTTGACCCATACTCATCATCATGTTATATATGTATGAGCTTAGCTCTTTGCTTGTATAAGGTTCATGGCAGCCCAGCCAGGATGATTCCAAGATTAACACATCACGAATTTGGCCATAGTTGCCTTTAAATTGTTTGGAGTAGGAGTGGGCGGTTTTCCGGATCATTCCTAGCTTATTGGTAACTCCTTCAAGAGAAATTTCAGGAAGAACTGGTTCAATTGCCAAGGATATTGATTTTAGCTTGTTTTTTAGTTTGTTTCCAGAATCCCCATCCTCATTCAATACCACTATGTCAATATCTTCTGAAAACCTATCGATGATTCCATAGCATTTTGAAAGCGCCGTGCCCCCTTTGAATACTGCGTATTTCGAAGCGTCGCTATTAAATATAGCTTTAAGTGCAAGTGTTACCCAGTAGTCTTTTTCAATGTAGATATCTTTTATACCTCTATACTGTGCGGTAAAGCGTATGGACTGTTCAAATAGTTTTCTGTTTTCATGTAGTCTCATACAATGTTCCATTTTGAAGAGTTAGCCAACACATTATTGCTAATTCCAATTTTGTAGGAGCTAATAGGGTTTAGGCTATCTGATAAAGCTGTTGTTCCAACTTCGGGCTTTACCTGATCTATAATTGCCCCTAAAAGGGCTCGTGTTGAAGGAGGGTATTTTTGAGCTAATCTTAGTATGGTGTTAATGTTCTCGGAGCTTAATTCACTGATAATTGCCATTAGCCTCCTGCAAGAAGTGTCAATCGCAGTGTCAGGTATTTTTTTAATGTTCTTTATGGCATCTAGTATTTGGAGTAAAGGAATGTTATCCTTGCTAATGTTGTTTTTTTGTCGAACGAAAGAAATAGTGTATTTGCCACGTGTGGTAGCCGGTCTCACGTTGCCGCAGCCAATTTGAATAAGCGTACTTATCTGAGTTGTTAGTCCCAGCCGGTTATAAATGGTAGGGCCAGTGATATAGCCAATAAGCTTACCGTCCTTCTCTAAGAAATCTTTAACTATCTGGTATTCATCTGGTAAAAGTTCACCAAAAGGGCTTTGCTCAGGTTTATAAAATTTGCCTTTTGAAAGTTTGCTTATTTTCCCAGAATCAACCAATCGATTTAAAGCTTTTATCACTGCTTCTTGCTTATTGGCCTCAGCTAAAAAATCCTCATAGGTGAATACGTAGCCTTTAGGGAGGTTGTTTATTTTATATTTCACGTATTCAGTTACCTTCATGATTTGAATTTTTCCCGAAATTACATAAAATGTCCAGTTTATTAGCTTGAAAACTGGACAAATTGCGCGGGTGTCTGCCAGTGGCTATCTGGTTTAAAGAATTTTAGTTCTTTGGGCTGATCATTTCCCTTTTTAACAAACGAAGCATTGATGTTTGCAGACTATCCTTAACCGGACTTAGTTCTATTCTTGAAATTTTCTTTGGCAGCACATTTCTCATCCAAATCAACTAGATATCGCAATTGAATATCAGTGTTAACATTGTTGTGGCCTTATAAGCATAGTAGGGCAGAACAAGAGATTGAAAATTTTTTTAAGAATGAGCTGTTTCCAAATAGAGAAGTCTTCATTTTAAAAGATTTTAGCAGATCGATTCCTGGATTGGAAAGTGTAAACATTCATCAACATAATTTTAGAGCAAATTCCATAAGGTCTGCTTGCCTTAAGCTGCCTAGCCCCAAATAAAAAAATGACTGAAAAGAAAAAATTAAACGAGGACCAGATTTGGACTTTGGTCATGACTATCCTCCCCATGATGCTATTAGGGAATGTCGGAAGGGAACTTACAGATGATAGTCTTAATCGAGTATTATTTGGAGCTTTATTAGGTGGTATCGGAGCAGGCTTTGGTTTTGCAATCAACTACATGGTCAAGGATAAAGGCAGGATTAGCAAAATCCTGGCAAGCATAGCCATCTTAGTAGTCAGTGGATTGGCCCTATATTTTCTCATCTCAAAACCAAGCGATGAAGAGATTTTGGACCAGGAATGGCTTAGGCAGAAAATAGGGAAGGTAGAATTCGATTCGCCAAGTGAATTAAAACTACAATCAAGCGAGATTCCAGAGTCAGCAAAATGGTTTTACAGTGAATTGAAACTCTATACTGATGAGGGAGAGGATAGAATCGTCGCCTTATTAAAGACTAAAATCAGAGTTGATACCTTTTCCCTAGCAAATGCTTTTTCGTACCAATTGGAAGGAACGCTCAGTCAAATGAAAGTAGACCTAGAGCATGTGGACCTAGAATTTTTTATGGCTGATGAAGAAGAAGTTTCGGCTATGTTTTCATTTAGTCGAAATGGAAAGGCTGTCAATGGTTATGGCTATATGTACAAGTACGAGAACTCTTTAGAGTCGATTTGGCTAATGCCCATTAAGCAAGGTTTTTCTAAAGAATACATTGAAGTATTTGATTCTAGAATTATACCGGATTATGAATGAAAAATGCGGATGCTAAATTCAAGCTGGCTTTATGTAAATTCAAGTCTTCCTCTATTATCGATCCAATGGAGATTCCAAACAAGCTTATAATGAGGTCGGGCTGAGCAGTGCTTGGGAATGGTTGACAATTCAGAGATTAGAGATAAGGTTGTGGTAGTTGTTTAAAGCTAAAAATGATGGAGGGTAATACGCCGGGTAGGGTATGCTACCGTACTAAATGTATAAACCATCTTCTGGACCTAATGATACATTGAAAATAAGATCCAAGAATGAGTTACGATTTATACTTCGTTAAAGGAAAAGACTTGAATTCTGATAATGTTTACGACATTTTGGAAATAAGTGATTTAAAATCCGATAATGAGATTTTCCTGTCTAAGGACTTTATGAAATCTTTGATAGAAGAGCTGAAATCAGAAGGTTTGGTATTTGAAGTTTTTGTAGGAAAGGATGAAGACTACTTTGAATTGAATTTCCCAAGCTATCAAGTTTCAATGTTTAATAGTCAAATAGCTATTTCATTGCCCTACTGGGATGAAAACAGTAATGCTGGAATAAATAAGGATGTTAAGCAAATAACAAATGTGCTTTTGGCAAATGGCTTAAGAGGATTCGATCCTCAATCAGAGGAGTTTATCACTGAAGCCTACGAAATTCATGAAACATTTACAGAGACCAAAGCAGAGGTAGATAGTCTTGTGAATACGGAAATTCAAAGTCATGAAGCAAATACTCTGCTATATGTAGGAATTGGACTTGGCTTAATGCTTATCACCTTCTTAATTTGGAAAATGATTAGGTAAAAGAATCAGTCCAGCTAAATTGCTACGAGCTTACATCAAATGCCAGATGCCAATATGAAAAACGTGACCATCAGGTTTTTAACAGTTTTGACATTCATCCTTTCGACTAGCTTTCTTCTGGCCCAAGAAACAGAAAGGGATGGAATTGAGGGTAGATTGACAATTTGCCTTGAAGATAGCTCCCTAAGAACACAAATGGATAGGAGGCGCTGTGTTTATGAGGCCATTATGGAATACCAAATGCTCATCGACACTTTAACCTCCGAATTAAAAACACTTGTTTCTAGCGAAGGACAGGAAAAGCTGAAGTTATCAGACGAATCCTGGAAGGAATATTACAAGCAAGAATCAGAATTTATCGCCAATCTTACTGAAGAGCGAAGTGGGTCAAGGTATAGTAATATGGTTGCAGATGAGCTTTTAGAATTACTGAGGCAAAGAGCCCTTTTTTTAGAGACAATGCTTGTCATTTATAAGGAACCATCGGAGGAAGACTAAGACTAACTTGCTTTAGATGAGGTGCTGGGATAAGGCCTGGCTTTTTAGCCTGCTTGGATTTAGGATGAGCCATCATCCTTTTACAGGGAAGGGGCAATGAGGAAGGTACTTTGAATAGAAAGTCAGCTAGGCTAAAGCAACAGCATCTCATTTAAACCTTCGTAACTTATTTGAATAGTATGAAAACTGTTTTCTAAATGGCAGTGCTGCTCTTTTAACTGTAAATCCCCGCTTACTTTATTAGATAAATAGTATTTCACCTAACAGATCTATTTAAGGTCAATAACTTCAAAGAGGGGGGAGATGATTTATTGAAATCAATAGCTTAATAGAAATGACAAGAATTAAATTAGGAGACTTATTTGAAGTCAAGACAGTGTAAGTCCTCCTAGAACTCCAACAATTTAAGAATGTGTGAATTTAAACTGTTGACTTAGAGGAAATCTAGATTAAATGAAAGCAGATCGACCATCTTGGATTAATTGGATTGGCAATGTGAGGAATCTATAGCCACTTAAGCTTTGGATACTAAAGTCTTTTCATGCTGATTTTTACCATATTGTAAGTGATCTGATCTTAAAAGGTGGGTGAGGCAACCAAATGCTGAACCAGAGGCCCGTAATGAAATTTTTAACACTAATAATGAAGGCGAGTGCAAAATTATATCAGTTTTAGTTTGATTTCTTTAATGCTTTATTTCAACTGGGCTTGTTCATCAAGTTTAGTCAATGTGCAAAATGATTATTTTGAATATACTTCCACCGATTCTGTGGTGTTTTATTCAGAGTATAATGTTTCTGAAATTGTTTATGGAGCTATTCAAAAGGAGGAGAATGTTGTGAAACAAGGCTGTTCCTTATTGCTTTATTTGGAATTTAAGGAGCAGGTTGACGGCATATCAACTTTTAGATATTTTAAAACTAGAAATATGTGCAAGGGGAGCATTGAGAACTTGGATTTTGATACGGTATTTGAGGATTTAGTTTTTAAGTCTAGTCAGTATGAGGTTCAAAGGCGATTTGAAAGCGATAGGTTAATTATTTCGATACCTGTCCATTTAAGTTTACCTTGATAGAAACTTTTTGTGAGCATTAAGGTATGTCTATAAAGTAGTACCCCTAATGGAACTTGATTTTCTTTTTAGTAGTAGAAAAACTCTGATTAGCGATGTTTTGTCGAGATGTATTTGTGGAAATCCTGCCAAAAATTCAAAAGTTTAAAAGTCAAGGATTTAAGTCGTTTTCTCTGAAGAAATCAAGATATAGTGAAAGCCGGATCTTCCAACCGGGAACAATTGGAATGGCAATGTGAGGAATCTAATGCTAAAAGCCTTAAAGATCGGAAATGATAAAAGCTGAATTTTTTGCCCTAATCATCCTGCTTTCCACTTGCGCTGCAAACTGTAATTCGGAAGAAAGTAGCGAAGCAGCAGAAGAAAATGCTCTTCGGCAAGATGAGAAAACCTATACCCTCATTGAAACTTCTGAGGATGAATTTGAAAGAGCAATCTCCCGCTATGAAGATAAAACGCTCTTTGATACTACTGCTTTTATGAAGGTAGCCGGTGAAGTAAAATTGCCAATTGAAGGGAAGCAGAATGCCTCGCTAAGCTTTAAGGATAAGATTTCCGATACATTAGAAACCGAGAATATAGTGTATCAATATATAGGGCAATTTCCCGATATCGGATTCTACCTCGTGAGGGCTAGCTTTTGGGAGCATGACGAATGCTACCTTATCAACAAAGAGACGGGCCATCTTACAAGCCTTTGGACCAAACCCAGCCTTTCTCCTCAAGCTAAATACCTTGCAGACTTATCCTTGGCCTATGGTTTGGAAGGCTTGCCTAATGGGATTCAGCTTTGGTCCCTAGCAAGAAGTTCTGCTAATCCACAGGATACCGTCTCTATAAGGAAGTTCCTCGAAATTGATCAAAAATCTTGGGTTCCAGAAAGTTTTGTTTGGCAAAGTGATAGTACGCTGATTTTGAAAGTGCTGTCTGTAAATGATTATCTAGTGGGGGCAGGAAAGTACCAACCGGAGGATTATTACTTTCTAAAATTACAAATAGGGCAATGAGAAGTAGTGTATGGAGGAGTTTAGTTGACTTTCAGTTATTTAATAATGCTTGGGCCTAATCTCGCTCCATTTTTCTGAGTTTTGTAAACCTTATATTAATGATTTAAAATAGTCTCATTTATTACTTGAAGATTTTAGGGTGACCAAATTTTTATTTATTTCGGTTCAAATGGGTCTTTTGCTATTAAAGTCTTATTTTATTTAAAGAAAGAGTTGATGTCAAGGTGATACGATCGAAGTGAATTTTTGTGTGCGTTGTCGGAAATATTTGAATAGTAAGGAGGTGAAAGTTTATGGTTAAGTTTATATTTGTGGTAAATAATTTATTAAACTTAAATTTTACCAAATTGAAAAAAATTGCTTCGCTTTTATTGTTAGTTTTTTCATTTACGGCATTTGCTCAGTATAACCCTCATGATTTAGAATTATCAGGGACCGGATTAGTTTACAATGGGTCCTATGAGATAGGTGGACAAAAGATTTTAAGCTATGAAAAGTGCAGGAGTCAAGACCTGTAAGTCCCCCATTATTCCAACAGGTCTAAATTATCGATTTTAGGCAATAAGCCTTTGTTTAAATTCTCTTGGAGACATGTCTCCAAGAGAAGAATGCGGATGGTTTTGATTGTAGTCTTCCATCCAATGATTGATTAACTCTTGCATCTGCGTCTTCGTTTCAAAGAGATAAGCGTTGAGCACGTCTTCTCTCAGGGTGCGGTTAAAGCGTTCACAAAAGCCATTCTGCATAGGTTTTCCTTTCTGTATTCTTAAGTGTTTTATCTGATGTCGTTTGCAAAACTTTTGAAAGGCTTCTGCCATAAACTCTGTTCCGTTATCAGTTCTTATGGTAAATGGCTTACCGTGCCACTCTATTAGCTGCTCAAATTGCTCTACTACATGTTCGGAAGGGAAACTGCTGGATACCTTGCAAGCCAAAGCTTCGCGGTTGTAGTCGTCAATAATGTTGAGCACACGCATTTTCACACCATTCTCTAAGCGGTCCTGCATGAAGTCGGCACTCCAACATAGGTTAGGAGCTAAAGGCTGCAGCAACACCTCTTTGTCAGGGTTAGGAATACGTCGCTTCCATTTCCTCTTGCGCTTGTTCATCCCCAGTTTGATGTACACCCTGCGGATACGTTTCTTGTTCCAGGCATAACCCTCTTTACGAATACGCTTGGTATAAAATGGGCAGCCACGCGCAGGATAATGCTCCGCGTACCAGCGTAGCTTTTCCTCTACCTCCTTATCGTCTCGCTTGGATATATAGTAATATCCAGAGCGCTCAAGGCTAATGATTTTACAGGCCCTGGCAGTACTGACAGCGTAATCCGCTTTAATCTGCTTTGCTAAAAACCTCTTCTGACAGAGCCCTAGAGCTTTTTTTCCACCACATCCTTAAGGATCCTGTGGTCTAAGCTCAAATCCGCATACATCTGCTTTAGCTTCGTGTTTTCTCGCTCTAACTCCTTGTACTTGCGTAGCATTGCTGAATCCATGCCCCCGTACTTCTTGCGCCAGATATAAAAAGTATTGGCGCTTATACCTAACTCCTTGCAGATATCCTGTACTTTCTTACCAGCCTCATGCTCCTTTAAAGCCTGGCTGATCTGGCTTTCACTAAATCTTGATTTTTTCATAGTCAACAGTTTAAATTTACACACTTTTAAACTGTTGGATTTTTTGGGGGACTTACAGACCATAATGCAGTAACTGTTAAACCTAAATTGGATCCATCTGTATCTATTTCTATTGTAAGTGGTTGGGTTGAGC